>NZ_FMDN01000028.1 GCF_900090245.1 Micromonospora halophytica | reverse complement strand
CATCTACCGGAGACCTCACCGACTATCGATCACCGACACGCCGGATCGATCAAGCCCGGACAGTCAACCCTGCCCACTTCTGAAACACGGCCTAGGTCCGCCGCCGGGTCAGGCCGGCACGGCCCGCGGCGGGACGGGCCCCGTGCCCCGTCCCGTGCTCGTGGCCGCCGGTGTCGGGTCAGCCCGGACGACGGGCGGTGACCAGCCAGGCGGTGCCGCGCAGGCGTACCCCGTCGGGTCGCTCGTGGGCGCGGAGCGTGTCGGTCAGCGCGGCGCGCGCCCGCACGACGGTGGCCGGGTCGACCCGGTCGAACTGGTGGCGAACCGGCCCCCAGCCGGCCAGGAAGCCGGCCGCGTCGGCGGCGTCGGCCCCCCAGAGCTGAGGCGCCTCGGCCGGGGCGCACTCCACCTCGGCCAGGCCGGCGTCGGTGAGCACCCGACGCACCGTCGCCGGGTCGGCCAGGGAGAGCGGTTCGGCGGGCCCGGCGTAGTCGGTGCCCGGGTCGGGCAGGTGGGCGGCGAGCGCGCCGAACGCCCGACCGAGGTCGCTGTCGCGCAGGTCGTCGAGGCAGACGAAGGCGAGCCGGCCGCCGGGACGCAGGGCCCGGGCGAGGTTGCCGAAGGCGGCGACCGGATCGGCGAAGAACATCACCCCGAAGCGGCTGAGCACCACGTCGAAGCCGGCGTCGGGCAGCGGGTGCACCTGGGCGTCGCCCTGGACGAAGCGGACGTTGTCCACCCCCTCCTCGGCGGCGCTCGAACGGGCCCGGTCGAGCATCGGCGCGGACAGGTCGAGGCCGACGGCGTGCCCGTCGCCGGCCCGGCGGGCGGCCAGCCGGGTGAGCTGCCCGTTGCCGCAGCCGACGTCGAGCACCCGGTCGCCCGGCCCGACGTACGCCAGCAGCGGGGCGTTGAAGCCGGCGTTGACCGCGTCGTAGCGGTCGTGGTGGTCGGCCCAGTGCTGCCCCTCGTAGCCGTTCCACGCCTGTTCCTGGTGGGTGTTGACGATGATCCCCATCCGGCCCTCCAATAAAGAACGCTTGTTCATGAACGCTCATTCATAATGTTCGGGCGGGCCACGTCCTGTCAACGGTTTCGCCGGTGATCGCCTCGGGTACCTCCGGCCCTCGATGAAGCTGCCCACGAACTCCACGACGTTGCGCCGCGCGGCGCGCAGCCTGTTCGGCTGGACCGCGCTCAGGCCCAACCAGCTCGCCGCCATGCGTGCGGTGATGAAGCGACGCGACGCCCTGGTGGTGCTGCCCACCGGCGCCGGCAAGTCGGCGATCTACCAGATCCCGGCCAGTCTGATCCCCGGCCCGACCGTGGTGATCTCTCCCCTGCTGGCCCTGCAGCAGGACCAGATCGCCGCGCTCAACGAGCGGCGACGCCCGGAGCTGCGGGCGGTGCGGATCAGCTCCGACGAGAGCCCGGCCCAGCAGGCCGAGGCGATCACCGAGATCCGCGAGGGGCGGGCGGAGTTCCTTTTCATCACCCCGGAGCAGCTCAGCAACCCCGACCGGACGGCCGAGGTGAAGTCACTGAGGCCGGCCCTGGTCGCGATCGACGAGGCGCACTGCATCTCGGCCTGGGGCCACGACTTCCGCCCCGACTACCTGGCGCTGGGGCACCTCATCGACGGCATCGGCCGTCCCCCGGTGGTCGCCCTGACCGCCACCGCCTCGCCCCCGGTACGCGACGACATCATCGCCCGGCTGCGGCTGCGCGACCCGGAGGTGGTGGTCTCCGGGCTGGACCGGCCCAACATCTTCCTCGAGGTCGCCCACTGCCCCACCGACGACTACCGGTGGCGGCGGCTGGCCGCGCTGCTGCGCGACGACGGGCGCCCCGGCATCATCTACGTGCCCACCCGGCGGGCCGCCGAGGACCTGGCCGCCCGGCTGACCGAGGCCGGCTTCCCGTCGCAGTACTACCACGGCGGGATGCCCACCGGCGCCCGCAACGAACTGCACGAGGCGTTCCTCGCCGACCAGGTGCCGATCATGGTGGCCACCTCCGCGTTCGGCATGGGCATCGACAAGCCGAACATCGCCTGGGTCGTCCACATGGCGCTGCCGGACTCCCCGGACAGCTACTTCCAGGAGATCGGCCGCGCCGGCCGGGACGGCGAGCCCGCCCGGGTGCTGCTGCTCTGGCGCGCGGAGGACGTCGGGCTCCAGCGCTACTTCAGCGGCGGCCTGCCGGACGCCACCGAACTGCGGGACCTGGCCGCGCTGCTGCGCAAGCAGGCCCGGACCAGGAAGGAACTGCGCGAGCTGACCGGCCTCGGCGCGCGCAAGCTCGGCCGGTACCTGGCGCTGCTGGAGCAGATCGGGGCGGCGCAGCCCCGCGCGAGGCAGAAGATCGGCGCGCCGCGCTACTCCCCCACCCCGGTCGACGCCGCCGCGGCGGCGCTGGCCGAGGCGGAACGCCAGCAGACCGTCACCCGTTCCCGGACCGACATGATGCGCGCCTTCGCCGAGACCACCGCCTGCCGGGGCCAGACCCTGCTGGCCTACTTCGGCGAGCAGATGTCCGAGGTCTGCGGACACTGCGACAACTGCCACGCCGGCACCAGCACCGCCGACGACGGCGCGGTCGGCCCGTTCCCGGTGCACAGCCAGGTCCGCCACCCCGAGTGGGGCTCGGGTCTGGTGCTCAACTACGAGGACGACCGGATGACCGTGCTCTTCGACGAGGTCGGCTACAAGACGCTCTCCGTGCCCGTGGTGTCCGAACAGGGTCTGCTGACGCTCGACTAGCCTGACCCGGGCAGCCGCGGCGCACGGTGCGCAACACCCAACGAGCGAGAGGGGCTCAGTCGTGATCGAACAGCCGGCGTACACCGGGTTCGGGTTCTCCGACGAGGAGTGGGGGCTGCTGGTCGGCCTGCCGCAGGCGGTCCTCACCGCGGCCAGCGCCGCCGAGTCCGACGGCACCCGGCGCACCCGCGCGGAGAACGCCGCGGGCCTGGAGACCATCTCCGCCGGCCGCGAGTCGGCCAGCCCACTGGTCGCGGCGATCGCCGGAGAGATCGTGTCCCGCGTCGGCGACCCGGAGGCCGGCGAGGAACTGCCGGTCATCGAGCCGGCCGACCCGCAGGGCATGATCGACGACGTGCTGGCCCGGGCCGGCCAGGCCTCGGCCCTGCTGGCGGCCAAGGTCGACGAGGGCGAGGCCGGAGCGTACCGGCACTGGCTGGTGGAGATCGCCGAGCAGGTGGTCGGCGCCGCCGCCACCGGCGGCATCCTCGGCCTCGGCGGCGACCAGGTCAGCGACTCCGAGCGACGCTTCCGGGACCGGCTCTCGCACGTGCTCAACGACTGACGGCGCACCGGCGGCGGCTCCGCGTCGGGCGAGCCGCCGCCCGTCGGGGCTTCCGCGACAGGGCGCACTTCAGCCGCGCCTTCCGTGCGGTCGACGACGCCGACCGGCCTCCGGGGCCGCAGGGTTCCCGGCCCCGTCGCTCTTCCCGAGGACCGACGGCGGGGCCGGTCATGCCTCTTCGAGCAGTTCCAGCACCGACCGTTCGGCCTCGTCCTGCGGGGAGTCGGAACGCACCGGAGCCACCACCCCGTCGTGGTACAGGTCCACCACCCGCGGGTCCACGTAGGACGTGCGCGCCACGGTCGGGGTGTTGCCGAGCAGCTGCGCGACGTCCTTCATCACCCCGGCGACCGCCCTGCGCCGGGCGGTGACGGAGCACCGCACGCCGACCGTGGCCAGCTCGGTGGCGGCGAGCACGGTGGCGTGCCAGGTCCGGAAGTCCTTCGCCGTCATCTCCCCACCGCTGGCGTCACGCAGGTAGCCGTTGACCTCGTCGCTGCGCACGTCGCGCCAGGTCCGGCCGTCCCAGTAGCCGAAGAGGCGCTCCTCGGCCCGCCGCCGGCGGCGCAGGTTGGTCAGCACCCGGCACAGCTCCGGGTCCTCGATCCGGCGTACCTGGTCGAGGCCGCCCTTGGCGGGGAACTCGAACACCACGCAGCCGGCCCGGGAGCGGGCGTGCTCGGGACGCAGGGTGGAGACACCGAAGGTGGCATCCTCACCGACGGCGTACTGGTCGTTGCCGACCCGGAACATCCCCATGTCCAGCAGCCGGGCGACGGTGGCCAGCACCCGGTCCCGGCTGAGTCCACGCCCGTCCAGGTCCCGGGCGATCCGCTCGCGCAGCGTCGGCAGCCGGTGGGCCACCTCCAGCACGTGGTCGAACTTCGCCTCGTCGCGCTTGCGCCGCCACTGCGGGTGGTACAGGTACTGCCGGCGCCCGGCCGCGTCGACGCCGACGGCCTGGATGTGCCCGTTCGGGTACGGCGAGATCCAGACGTCCCGCCAGGCGGGCGGGATGACCAGGTCCCGCAGCCGGCCCAGCTCGTTGCGATCGCGGACCGGCTCGCCGTCCGGACCGAGGAACACCCAGCCCCTGCCGGCCCGGCGGCGCCCGTAGCCCGCCCGGCCCGGATCACTACGCCGCAACCGCACCGGAGACCCGCACCGCCTCTTCGGCCTCGTCCACGGCGGCCAACACCCGGTCCACCGGCAGGGCCGCCAACGTCGGGTGGGTTCCCACCCCGGACGAACCGGGCCAGTCCCGGGCGCCGGCCCAGAGCACCCGGTGCCGGGGGCGGTCCGCCGGCGGGCCCCACTCGGCCGGCGGGACGGGCCCGAAGAGCAGCACCGAGGGGACGCCGTACGCGGTGGCCAGGTGGCCGACGCCGGTGTCGCCGCTGACCACCAGCCGGGCCCCGGCGACCAGGGCGGCCAGCTCGCCGAGGTCGGTGCCACCGGCCAGCACCGCGTCGGCGGGCAACCCGGCCCCGGCGGCGACCCGCCCGGCCAGGTCGCGCTCGTCCGCCGAGCCGGTCACCACGACGCGGTGGCCCCGACCGGCCAGTTCCCGCGCCAGCGCGGCGAACCGCCCCGCCGGCCAGCGTTTCCGTTCGACCTTGCTGCCCGGGTGCACGATCGTCGCACCGGCCGGCGCCCCGCCCGGCGCAGGCCGGCGCAGCGCCAGGTCGGTGCGGTCGGCGGGGATGCCGTACCAGGCGAGCAGCCGGCACCAGCGCGCCACCTCGTGCTCCCCGGGCCGCCAGGGCGGGCCGTCGAGATGCCCGACCTCCGGGCAGCGGAAGGCGAGCAGCCGCCCCGCCCCGGCCAGCATCCGGTGCGACTGCGGACCCCGCCCGTGCAGGTTGACCGCCAGGGACACCGGCGGCCATGGCGGCGGGCCGAGCCCGTCGGTGGGCAGCAACCGGTCCACCGCGCCGACCAGGTCGACCAGGGGCGCGAGCCAGGCCGGCGCCGCCAGCGCCAGCTCCTCCCCGGGGTACACGGCCCGCAGCGCGCGCAGCGCGGGCACCGCCGTGGCCAGGTCACCGACGCCCAGGGCGCGCAGCACGAGGATCACGGCCAGGACGTCTCCCGCTCGGCGCAGACCACCATCTCCCGTACCGCGCAGCCGGGCGGTTGGGAGAGGGCGAACATGATCGCGGCTGCGGTGTCGGCCGGGTCGTTGAGGTTGGCGTCCGGTCCCGGCTTGTACTGCGGGTCACGCTCGTCGAAGAAGGCGGTGCGCATGCCGCCCGGGATCAGCAGGGTCACGCCGATCCGGCCGGCGAGTTCGGCGGCGAGCGCGCGGGTGAAGCCGACCACCCCGAACTTCGCCGCGCAGTACGCGGTGGCGTCGCTGACCGCCTTGATCCCCAGTGTCGAGGCGACCGTGACGACGTTGCCCCGGGCCGCCTCCAGGTAGGGCAGCGCCGCGCGGACCACCGCGACCGTGGCGAGCAGGTCGACCGCCACGATCCGCTCCCAGGTCTCCCGGGACAGGTCGGCGAGCTTGCCGGGCACGTCCGTGCCGGCCGCGGTCACCACCGCGTCCAGGCCGCCGTTACGCTCGGCCAGCTCCCGGGTGGCCTCCTCCGCGGCCCGGGTGTCGGCGAGGTCGCACTCGACCCACGGCACCCCGTCGCCGGGACGGTGCCGGTCGAGCACGAGCGGCCGCCCGCCGGCCCGGGCCACGGCGGTCACCACGGCCGCGCCGAGGCCGCTCGATCCACCGGTGACCAGGACGGTCGGACCGGTGCCGGGTGCGCTACTGGTCATCGTGCTCCCTCCGCCGTGGGACACCCGGCGCGGGCCGCGCCGGTGGGGGCGACGGCCGGCCGCTCGCCGCGGGCCGCCGCGATCATGTCGGTGGTGGAACGCCCGTCCAGGTACGGCACCACCACGGTCTGCCCGCCCCAGCGGCGCAGCACCTCGGCCTCCGGCAGGGCGGAGGTGTCACCGCCACCGGTGGCGTAGTCGCCGCCCTTGACCCAGATGTCCGGACGCAGCCAGCTCAGCGCCGCGTGCGGGGTCGGCTCGTCGAATACCACCACCGCGTCGACACAGCTCAGCGCGGCGAGCAGTCGGCTGCGGTCGCCCTGGGACATCACCGGGCGGTCCGGCCCCTTCAGCCCGGCGACGCTGGTGTCGGAGTTGAGGCAGACGACCAGGCAGTCACCGAGCTGCCGGGCGGCCTGCAACGTCGCCACGTGCCCGGCGTGCAGCAGGTCGAAGCAGCCGCCGGTGGCGACCACGGTGCCGCCCGCGGCGCGTACCTCGGCCACCACCGCGCCGGCCGCCGCGGCCCCGATCCGCTCCCCGCCGCCGCTGAGCACCGCCGGCGGGGCGGCCCGCACCTCCACCGGCAGCGCGGCGGCGACTCCCCCGCCGGCCACGTACGCCGACGCCTCCGCCACCGCCTCCTGCACCGCCTCGGAGACCAGCGCGCCGCGAGCCAGGGCGAGGGTGGCGGCGGAGGCGAACCGGTCCCCGGCGCCGCAGGTGTCCCCCTCGGCGTTGACCGGGGCCGAGACGACCAGCGGGGTGGACCCGGCGTGGCAGAGCAGCGCGCCGTCGCCGCCGAGGGTCACCGCCACCGCACCGGCCCGCCACCGCTCGCGCAGCCCCTGCGCGCCCCGGGCGGCGGTGGCCAGCCGGGACTGCCCCGGCGGCACCTTGGTCAGCTCGCGTGCCTCCGGCTCGTTCGGGGTGGCCAGGGCGACCCCGGGCACCGCCGCCGGCCCCCGGGGATGCGGGTCCCAGACCACCGGGGCGCGGGTGGCGGCCAGGGCGGCACGCAGCGCCGGCTGCCGGGCCACACCCCGACCGTAGTCGCTGACCAGCACCGCGGACGCCTCGGCGATCAGCCGGAGCACCGCCTCGTGCGGTGCCCCCGGTTCGGCACCGGCGCCACCCCGGTCGTGCCGCAGCAGCACCCGGCCGCGCGCCCGCAACCGGATCTTCTCCGGGGTGGCCCCGGGCAGCGGCAGCGCGTACACCCGCACGCCGGCGGCGGTCAGCAGCGAGCTGAGCCGGGCCCCGGCGGCGTCGTCGGCCAGCGCGGTCACCAGCGCCACCTCGGCGCCCTGCGCGGCGGCGAAGACCGCGGCCAGGCCGGCCCCGCCGGGCCGGTCGGCGTGCGCCGTCTCGTCCAGCACGGGGACCGGGGAGTCCGGGCAGAGCCGGTTCACCAGGCCCTCGACGTCACGGTCCAGCAGGGTGTCGCCGACGACCACCAACGGTCCCCGCACGTTCGCCTCCCTCATCCCGCCTCGACCTGCCGGTGGCCGTCGTCGAGCACCACCTCGACCCCGGTGCGGACCGGCTCCACCTGCGCCGCCGCGTCCACCGACGCCGGACGCCCGGCCGTCGCCAGCGCGGCCGGCAGCTCCCGGTCGACGTACTCGCAGAGCACATGGGTGGAGACCAGGTGCAGCTCCTGCACCACCTGACTGTCCGACGACGCCACGGCGAGCACCTCGTGGCAGGCGTCGGCGAGCGGGTTCGGGGCGGGGCCGGTGAACGCCCAGCAGCGCAGTCCGGTGTCCCGCCCGGCACGCGCGGCGGCCAGCAGGTTGGCGCTGGCTCCGCTGGTGGACATCAGCAGCAGCACGTCGCCGGGGCGACCGTGGGCGCGGACCTGACGGGCGAAGACCTCGTCGTAGCCGTAGTCGTTGCCGATCGCGGTCATCGCCGAGGTCTCCGCGTGCAGGGCGATGGCCGACAGCGGCTGCCGGTCGTCGCGCAGCTTGCCGACCAGCTCGGCGGTGAGGTGCTGGGCCTCGGCGGCGCTGCCGCCGTTGCCGGCGACGAGCAGCCGGCCCCCGCCGGCCAGGGTCGCGGCCAGCGCGGCCCCCCACCGGGACAGCAGCCCCTCCGACTCGCGGTACGGCAGCAGCGCCTCCGCCAGCAGGGTCAGATGCGCGTCGAGCAGCCCCGCCGTCATCAGGCGACCACCCGGGTCGGCCGGCGCACCGCGACCACCTCGCCGTACAGCTCCGCCAGCCGTTCCGCGGCGGTGCCCCAGGAGTAGCTGCGGCGGGCGCGTCGCAGCGCCTCGGTGGCGTACCCGAAACGGCGGATCCGGTCGTCGAGCAGGCGCTGGATCGCGGTGCCCAACGCCTGCGGGTCACGGGCCGGCAGCAGGTCGCCGGTGACCCCGTCCACGACGGTGTCCTTGATCCCGCCGACGGCGGTGCCGACCACGGGCACGCCGCACGCCATCGCCTCCAGCGGGGTGAGGCCGAACGGCTCGTACCAGGGGGCGGCGACCAGCAGGTCGGCCGAGCGGTACCAGCGGCCCATCTCCTCGCGGGGCACCGCGCCGACCAGCTTCACCCGGTCGGCCACCCCGCACGTCTCGGCCAGCGCCCGCAGCCGGCGGGCGTACGGGTCGGTCTCCAGCAGCCCGGCGGGCGGCCCGCCGACGATGACGCACTCCGCCTGCGGCACCAGCTCCATGGCCCGCACGACGGTCTGGAAGCCCTTGCGTTCCACCAGCCGGCCGACGGTGAGCACGCGGGGCCGGTCGGGCTCCCGGTCGGCGGCGGGGCCGAGCGGGGCGAAGGTGGTCAGGTTGACCCCGGAGGGAACCACCGTCATCCGGGAGCGGGGGACGCCGAGGCGGACCAGTTCGCCCACCTCGTCCTGGCACTGGGCGACCACCCGGTCCACCGCGCGGCCCAGTTCCCGTTCGTAGGAGATCCGGCGGGCCGGGCTGGTGTCCTGCACCCCCTGGTGGCGTTTCTTGACCGTGCCCAGCGCGTGGTACGTCTGCACCACCGGCACCCCGGTCTGCCGGCTGGCGGCCAGCGCGGCGAGCCCGCTCATCCAGAAGTGCGCGTGGATCACCTCGGGTGTCCAGTCCCCGCCGCGCCAGTGCTCCACCAGCCATCCGCTGAATTCCTTCATGTGCGGCAGCAGGGCATCCTTGGCCACCGGCTCGGCCGGCCCGGCCGGTACGTGCACCACGTCGTACCCGTCGGGGGCGCGGACGGTGACCGGCAGGTCGACGGCGTCGCGGCGGGTGTAGACCTTCACGTCGTGCCCGGCGGCCGCCAGCGCGGCGGAGAGTTCCGCGACATGCGTGTTCTGCCCGCCGGCGTCCTCACCGCCCAGCACGGCGAGCGGGCTGGCGTGCTCGGAGATCATCGCGATGCGCATACTTCCTCCTCCAGCAGGCGGTCCCAGTCGGCGAGGAAACGGTCCAGGCCGTAGCGGCCGAGGGCGGCGGCGCGGGCCTGCTCGCCCGCCCGGCGGGCCTCGGCGGGCTCGGTGACGAACCGCCGCGCGGCCCCCACCAGCACGTCCACCCGGGTGGAGAGCGCGCCGGCAGCCGGTGGCACGGCTTCGACGGCTTCGGTGGTGGCGAGCGCGACCACCGGCATGCCCATGCTCATCGCCTCGATCAGGCTCAGCCCCAGCGAGGTCCACCGGCACAGGTGCAGGTACGCCCGCCGCCGGGCCAGCTCGGCGTGCATCCGGTGCTGTGGCACGTCGTCGTGGCTGGTCAGCCGGTCGGCGGGGAGACCCAGGTGGTCGGCGAGCCCGGCCACCTTCATGCCGAAGACGTCCAGCGGGGCGATCTCGGCGAAGCGGGTCAGCAGGTCGGTGCCGGTGACCCGCCACCGGCGCACCGGCTCGTTGACGACCACGGCGAGCCGGTCCAGCTCCCCGGTCCAGCCGACGGCGGGCGGCACCACGCCGTGCTCGACGACGGCGGTGCGGGTGCCGCCGTTGTCGTAGAACAGCTCGTTGAAGTGCGTGACGTGGGTGAGCAGCAGGTCGTCGCGGTCGGCCATCGGGTGGCGGGTGTTCGGCACGTCGCCCTTGGGGGTGTTGTGCTCGACGTAGATGGCCGGCACGTCCCGGCCGACCCGCCGGCCGAGCCAGTCGCAGGCCAGGTCGAACTCCTCGGGGCGTTGCAGCAGCACCACGTCGACCTCCTCGCGGCGCAACTGCTGCGGGGTGACCTCGACGGCGCTGTCCGGCCACGGGTAGGTGCGCGCCCGGCCCAGCCCGTACGGGCCGCGGTCGGGGGTGACCGGCACCAGGTAGCGGTGCTTGCCGTGCACGAAGGAGGTGGTCCAGGAGCCGTGCACGTGCCACACCAGGACGTTCATCGGGGGCTCCCGCCGCCGGTGACCACCACCGGTGCGCCCGGTCCCGGCGCGGCGGTGACCGTCGCGGCGGCGGGGGCGTCGGCGGGCACGCCGAGCAGCCGTACGGCATCGAGGACCCGGCCCGGCTCGACCGCGGCGAGGCAGGGGTGTCCGGGCACCGGGCAGCGGGTGGCCCGGGTGTCCCGGCACGGCGCGGCGGCGTCGCCGAGGCGTACGGCCGGCACCCGGTAGGGCCCCCACTGTCCGTACGGGACGGTGGGGGCGAAGAGGCTCACCACCGGGACACCCAGCGCGGCGGCGAGGTGGGCGGGGCCGGTGTTGCCGACGACGAGCGCCCCGGCGCCGGCGAGTACGGCGGCCAGCTCGGCCAGCCCGGTGCGCCCGCCGAGGTCAAGGCCGACGTCCCCGGCCACCTGGGCGGTCAGCGTCGTCTCCTCCGGGCCGCCGGTGACCACGACCCGGTGTCCGGCGGCGGCGAGCACCCGGACGATCCGGGCCGCCAGCTCGGGCGGGCAGGCCCGGGTCGGCACCGCGGAGCCGGGGTGCACCACCACGTAGCCCGCTCGGCCGAGCCGGTCCGGCGGCGGGGGCAGCCCGTCGGTGCGTACCCGCAGGGTCGGCTGGTCCTCCGGCGGCAGCGCGAAGCCGGCCGCGGCGGCCAGCGAGAGGGCCCGCTCGGGTTCCGGCACGCCGTCCGGCACCCGGTGCCGGACGTCGAGCAGACTGCCCGGGTAGTCGTCGCTGATCGCGCTGATCCTCGGCACCCCGGCCATCCGCAGCAGCAGCGCCAGGGGCAGCGGCGACTGGTGGAAGGAGGTGAAGACGACCGCCTCGTCCGCGCCGACCGCGGCCAGGCGGGCGGTCAGCGCGTGGACGTCGTCGGGGTCGACGGGGGCGGGGTCGCCGTCGATCCAGGGCAGTGGCCACTCGATCAGCTCGTCGACGCCGGGCAGCAGGGCGGCGGCCTCCCGGCCACGCGACCCGCAGAGCAGCACGACCCGCTCGGCGCCGGCGGCGACGGCCCGGACGGCCGGGCCGGTGACCAGCACGTCCCCGGCGGAGTCGCTGCGCGCCACCAGCACGGTGCCCCGGCGCGGGCCCGGTGCCGGGCCGGTGACCAGGGCGGCCCGGGCGAGGACGGCGGTGACCGCCGCCGGCAGGTCGGCCACCACGGCGGGCGCGGCGGCCACCTCGGCCGGGCGGGTGGTGGCGGTGGGCACCATGATGCCGGTGGCGCCGGCCGCGCCGGCCGCGGTCATGTCCGCGCCGATGTCGCCGACCACGACGCACCGGTCCGGGGTGGTGCCGAGGGCGTGGGCGGCGGCACGCACCATGCCGGGGGCCGGCTTGCGGCAGTCGCAGCCGGCCCGCTCGTCGTGCGGGCAGACCTGCCAGGTGTCGAACGGGCCGAGCAGTTCCTCGACCCGCGCGTGCACCGCCCGCATCTGCCCGGCGGTGAACAGCCCCCGGGCCAGGCCCGACTGGTTGGTGACCACGCCCAGGCGCAGCCCGGCGGCACGCAACCGGTCCAGCGCCTCCCGGGCGCCCGGCACCGGGCGCACCTTGTCCGGGTCGCCGTTGTACGGCACGTCCTCGATCAGGGTGCCGTCGCGGTCCAGCAGCACCGCGTCGAACAGGACCGGCTGCGGCGCGCCCCGCCCGGCCGGTTCCACCCGGCCTGACCTGCGCTGATCCGGCTCCACCTGGTCCCGTCGCACGGGCGGCGGGTTCCCGGAGCCCCGGGGAGTAAACATCATCTACCCGGCGCTACGGCTCGTCGCCGTCGCCGGAGTCCGCACGGTCGCCGGTCGGGCCTTACCCACCGCCCCGGAGAAGCTAACGCCGTCCCGTTAGATCCCGCGGCGGCCGGGGTACAGGGTCGCGGTGGCGATTGTGGAGAAGGTGATCGACGCTCCCCCGCAGCAGGTCTTCGACGTGCTCGCCGACGGGTGGACGTACAGCGACTGGGTGGTCGGCACGGCACACGTACGCGACGTGGACGCCGACTGGCCCCGGGCGGGCACCCGGCTGCACCACCGGGCCGGGCCCTGGCCGTTCTCCCTGGAGGACTCCTCCACCGTGCTGGCCTGCGAGCCGCCGCACAAGCTGGTCATCAAGGCCGGCCTCTGGCCGGCCGGCGAGGCGGTCGTCGTGTTCACCCTGGAACCGGTCGGTGACGGCTTCGGCACCCGGGTGCGCATCGGCGAGGACTTCGCCGCCGGACCGCTGCGCTGGGTCCGCAACAAGCTCAACGACCTGGTGCTGCACCAGCGCAACAAGGAGACCCTGCGCCGGCTGTCGGACATCGCCACCCGGCAGAAGGCGGACGAACGCGCGCGGCGCTGACGGTCGGCCCCGGTGTCGGCGGCGCGGGCGGGGAGCCTCGACGGGCACCGGCACGGCACTGGCTACCCTTTGGGGGAAAACCGTCGGCAACCAGAGGATGTCCGTCATGATCGAACCCGTGGAGCTGCCCTCGCCCTGGCGGGACGCACGCCTGACCGTCGTGGTCCCCACCTACAACGAGGCGGGCAACCTCCCGGTACTGGTCGAGCGGCTCCTCACCCTGCCGCTGCCGGGCCTGACGGTGCTGGTCGCCGACGACAACTCCCCGGACGGCACCGGCGAGGTCGCCGACAAGCTCGCCGTCGAGCACCCGGACCGGGTCCAGGTCGTGCACCGCGCCGGCAAGGAGGGGCTGGGCCGGGCGTACGTCGACGGGATCAGCCGGGCCCTCGACGGTGGCGCGGAGTACGTCGCGCAGATGGACGCCGACCTGTCGCACCCGCCGGAGGCGCTGCCCGGCATGCTCGGCGCGCTGCTCTCCACGCAGGCCAGCGTGGTGATCGGCTCCCGTTACGTCCCCGGCGGCGAGTTGGACGAGAACTGGCCGCTCTACCGTCGCGCGCTCAGCGGCTGGGCCAACCTGTACGTGCACACCCTGCTGCGGGTGCGCATCCGCGACCTCACCGCCGGCTTCAAGATCTGGCGGGCCGACGCGCTGCGCGACATCGGGCTGGAACGGGTGCAGTCCAACGGCTACAGCTTCCAGGTCGAGATGCACTACCTGGCCACCAAGCTCGGGCACACCATCCTGGAGGTGCCGATCCGCTTCGAGGAGCGGCGCGACGGCGACTCGAAGATGACCACCGCCACCAAGGTGGAGAGCGCCCTGATGCCGTTCAAGCTGCGTACCCGGCACCGGAACCTGGAGCGCTGACCCCTCCCGGCGGGTCACCCGGCCCGGTCGTGCCATGCCACCGGGCCGTCAGCGGTAGACGGCGCGGTGCGCCGCGCCGATCACCCGGGCGTACAGTCCGCCGGTCAGCGCGCGGTCGCGGTGCAGCGCCGCCCGGGCCGCGTTCGCGCCCGGCGCGCCGTGCACACCGCCGCCCGGGTGCGCCGAGGCGTTGGCCAGGTAGAGCCGGTCGACCGGGGTGTCGGGCCGGCCCAGCCCGGGCACCGGCCGCAGGAAGAGCTGCTGGTACGCGGCGGCGGTGCCGCCACCGACCGCCCCACCGACCAGGCCCGGGTTGCGCTCCTCCAGGTCCGCCGGACCGGCCACGAACCGGCCTCGGACCAGGGCCTTGAAGCCGGGGGCGTACCGCTGGAGCACCGCCTCCATCCGGTCGACGTGCCGGGTCACGTCCTCGACCCGCCAGTCCCGCCGGAACGGCAGGTGGGTGTACGACCAGAGCGACTCGGTGCCCGCCGGTGACCGTCGGGCGTCGGCGGTGGTCATCTGGCCGACCAGCAGGAACGGCTCCTCCGGGACCTGGCCGCAGGCCAGGTCGGCGGCGTACCGGGTGAGGCCGTCGAGGTCGGTGGCCAGGTGCAGCGTCCCGGCTCCGCGCAGCTGCGGGTTGGTCCACGGCATCGGCCCGTCCAGCGCCCAGTCGACCTTGACGGTCGAGCCGTCCCAGCGGAAGTGCGCCAGGTCCTCCACCAGCCGGGGCGGCAGCGCGGCCGCGCCGACCAGGTCCAGGTAGAGCACGGGGGCGGGCACGTCGGCCAACACCGCCCGGCGGGCCCGCCAGAGCGTGCCGCCGGCCGTGCGTACGCCCATCGCCCGGCCCCGGGCCACCAGCACCCGGTCGACCGGGGCGGAGTAGCTGATCCGCCCGCCCCGGGCCAGCAGCCGGTCCATCAGCGCGTCGGTGATCTTCTGCGCCCCGCCGACCGGGACCGGCCAGCCGACCTCCTGGCCGAGCATGGCCAGCAGCCAGCCGTAGATCCCGGAGCCGGCGTCGTCCGGAGACAGGTCGGTGTGCAGGGCGCAGCTCGCCATCAGGGCGGGGGCGCCCTCGCCCCGGAACAGCTCGCGGCCGAGTTGGCGGCTCGGCAGCACCAGCCGGCGGGCCAGTCGCAGGGCTCCGGCCGCCCGCAGCCGACCGAGCAGCTCGAGGCCGTTGCGTACCGGCGGGAACGGGGTGAACAGGGCGTCCAGCAGTGGGCGGGAGACGGTGCGCCAGTCGTCGTACGTGTCGATCCAGCGCTGCCCGTCGCCGGGGGCGAACGCCTCCATCGAGGCGGCGCTGTGCGCCGGGTCGCGGTTGAGCACCGCCGCGCGCCCGTCGGGCAGCACGTGTGCCAGGACGTCCGGGGCGTGGGTCCAGGTCAGGCCGTGCGCGTCGAGGCCGAGCCGGCGCAGCACCGGCGAGGCGTACCCGAGGGGGTAGAAGGAGCTGTAGAGGTCGCTGAGGTAGCCGGGGGCGGTCACCTCGGCGGAACGGACCGCCCCGCCGGGGACGCCGGTCGCCTCCAGCACCAGCACGTCCCAGCCGGCGTCGGCGAGCAGGTTCGCGGCCACCAGCCCGTTGTGCCCCGCCCCGACGACGACGGCGTCCGCGGTCTCCGTCCCGCTGTCGATCATCCGATCCGGCTACCCGGCCGGCAACCGGGCGAAACGCGTTTGCCTCGCCGGGAGCGGGGCATGCGCTGCCGCATGTACAGGGTTGAACAGGTCATCGGTGGAGTGTGGGGCGCGGGCGGCGAGGGTGGTGAGCTGACGGTCCACGATCCGGCCGACGGCTCCCCGGTCGCCACCGTCCCGGTGGCCACGGCGGACGAGGTGGCCAAGGCGGTCGAGGCGGCCCGGGGCGCGGCCGCGGAGTGGACGGCGACGCCCCCGGCGGAGCGGGCGGCGGCGCTGCACCGGGCGGCGGACGCCCTGGCCTCGACGGCCGAAGAACTGGCGGCGGCGACCACGGCGGAGATGGGCAAGCCGCTGGGCGACGCGCGGGGCGGCGTCGAGGCGGGCATCGGCACGTTGCGACAGTACGCCGAACTCGGTCCGGTGCGCGGTGGCCGCACCCTGCACGGCGGTGCCGCCGCGATCGACTTCATGGCACCGGAGCCGCGCGGCGTGGTCGCCGCCATCACCCCGTGGAACGATCCGGTGGCGGTCTCCTGCGGGCTGCTCGGCGCGGCCCTGGTCACCGGCAACGTGGTGCTCTTCAAGCCCAGCGAGCGGACCCCGGCCACCGGGTGGCTGCTGACGAAGATCCTCGACAGCACGCTGCCGGCCGGGGTGCTCTCCCTGCTCACCGGCGGCGCCGAGGTGGGTGCGGCCCTCGCGGCGCAGGAGGTCGACGTGGTCGCCCACGTCGGCTCGACGGCGACCGGACGGGCCATCGCGGCGGCCTGTGCCCGCACCGGCGCGAAGGCGCTGCTGGAGAACGGCGGCAGCGACCCGCTGATCGTCGACGCCGGGGTGGACCCGGTCTGGGCCGCGACGCAGGCGGCGATCGGCGCGTTCGCCAACGCCGGCCAGATCTGCGTGGCGGTCGAGCGGATCTACGCGCACCGGGACGTCGCCGAGGACTTCGTCGACGCGCTGGTCGAGCGGGCGCGGGCGCTGAGGGTCGGGCCGGGCCGCGACCCGGGCACCGAGCTGGGGCCGCTGGTGGACCGGCGGCACCGCGACCACGTGCACGGCCAGGTCACCGCAGCGGTCGCGGAGGGCGCGACGCTGCGGGTCGGCGGCACGCTGCCGGACGGGCCGGGGGCGTTCTACCCGGCCACGGTGCTCACCGACTGCCGGCAGGAGATGACGCTGGTCCGCGAGGAGACGTTCGGCCCGGTCGCGGCGGTGGTCGTGGTGGACTCGTTCAGCGAGGCGCTGAAGTGTGCCGCCGACTCGCCGTACGGGCTGGCCGCCACGGTGCTGACCCCGTCGATGAGCCACGCCCAGCGGGCCTGGCGGGAACTGCCGGTGGGCACCGTCAAGGTCAACGCGGTCTTCGGCGGCGCGCCGGGCGGCGCCGCGCAGCCGCGCCGCGGCAGCGGCCAGGGCTTCGGGTACGGCCCGGAGCTGCTGGACGAGTTCAGCACGGTGAAGACCGTGCACATCGAGGCCCCGGGCGGCGGCCACTGGTGAACGCACGCGCGGGAGCCCGGAACCGCCCGGTCCCGGGCTCCCGGAGCTGTCGCGGTCACCGGTCAGCGAGCGCGGGCCTTGGCCTTCTCCCGGGTCTTCGTGGTCTGCCGGGTGTTCGCCTTCTCGATCGCCCTGACCAGTTCCGGCTTGGTCATCCGGGACCGGCCGGGCACGTCCAGCTTCCTCGCCACCGCCATCAGGTGGTCCTTGGTGGCGTTGGCGTCCACGCCGCCGGCGGTGGGCGCCCGCCGGGCCGGGCCGCCACCGGCCGCCTGCCGGTCGCTGGGGCCCCTGCGTCCCTTCGGCTCCCAGTGGTCGCCGACCTTCTCGAACTCGTGCTTGACCGCGGCGAAGGCGGTGCGGTGCGCCCGCTCTCCCTCGCCGTACGTCTCGACCGCCGAATCGTGTGTCTTCTCCCAGGTGCGCTGCGCCTTCTCCGGGGAGCGCCGCAGCGTGCTGGGCAGTACCTCGCGCCCGGGCATCTCGTCCTCCTCCGCGTCGGTTTCGCTCTGGTTGACGGTTCCCCGGGCCCACCGGGGCAAACTCCGGCGTCGGGTTTGTCGATTTCCGCCCGGGGGTACCGGCGGGGCCAACTGGGAGCCGGGTGACCTCCGGCCGTCGGGCGACACAGGGAGCGGGCATGGCAGCGACGACGGAGTCGACCGCGACCGCCGGACGGCAGGGCCGGCCGGTCCCCCGCCGGGTACGCCAGTTGAGGTGGGCCACCTGGCGCGGCGCGTTGGTCCGCAGCGGTCGCAACTTCGTGAAGGACAACTGCGCGGACTGGGCCGCCGCGCTCACCTACTACGGCGTGCTGGCGCTCTTTCCGTCCACGGTCGTGGTGGTCGCCCTGGTGGGGCTGGTCTCCGACGGGGAACGGACCGTCGACACGGTGCTCGACCTGGCCCGGGACGTCGGGGCCGGCGCGGTGGTCGCCAACGACGGCTTCGTGTCGGTGGTGCGCACCGTGGTCGACCAGCAGAGCGGGGCGAAGGTGCTGTTGAGTTTCGGTCTGCTCGGCGCACTCTGGTCGGCCTCCGGCTTCATCGGGGCGTTCACCCGGGCCTCCAACGCCATCTACGGCGTCGAGGAGGGCCGGCCGTTCTGGCGACTGCGTCCGATGCAGATCGGGTTGGCCGGGATCTCGCTGGTGCTGCTCGCGGTGGTGGCGCTCGGCCTGATCGTCAGCGGACCGGTGACCGACGCGGTCGGCGACCTGGTCGGCGCGGGCGGGCTGGCCCGCGCGGTGTGGAGCGTGGTCAAGTGGCCGGTGCTGGCGCTGGTGATGATGACGCTGCTGTCGCTGCTGTTCTGGATCGCCCCGAACGTCCGGCAGCCACGGTTCCGCTGGCTCACCCCGGGCGGGGCGGTGGCCCTGCTCGTCTGGGTGCTCGCCTCCTCCGGTTTCGGCCTGTACGTCGCCAACTTCGGCTCGTACGACGTCACGTACGGCAGCCTCGGCGCGGTCATCGCCTTCCTGGTCTGGCTCTACCTGTCCAACTGCGCGCTGATGTTCGGGGTGCAGATCAACGCCGAGCTCCAGCGCGGGCGGGTGTTGCAGACCGGGGCGGACGACCCGGGTGAGCCGGTGCTGCCGCCGAAGGCCGCCGCCGATTCGTGACCCGGTGCCGGGTTCGGCGTTTCCCGCCGGTCCCCCGGGGTAGCACACACGGCATGGAACGTGGCAGCAGCAAGCACGGACCGAGGATCGACGAGCAGATGAGCCAGGAGGTCGCCGGCCTCGTGCAGGGGCCGGGCACCGGGGGCTCGCGCGTCGAGGAGTTCCGCGAGGCGGAGCCGGCCGGCGAGGACCAGCCGGGAGCCACCACGGCCCCGGCGGGTGAGCTGCGTACCGGCGCCCCGCAGGGGATGAGCTCCGAGGACGTGGAGGCGCGCAGCCGGCTCGGGCGGTTCATCACCCTGTCCGCCCTGCCGGGCGACCGCGAGGCGTTGGTGGCCAACGCCCGGGACAACGACGCGCCGGCCGACATCGTCGCCGCGCTGGAACGACTGCCCGACGGCACGCGGTACCAGACGGTTTCCGAGGTGTGGGCGGCTCTCGGGCACACGAACGAGACGACGCGCTGGTGAGACGGACCGGCCCACGGTTCGCCGAACGCGCCAGCGGCAGAGGAGGAACGCTTTCATGAGCGGCGTTATCGAGCATGTCGAGGTGGCCGTCCCGATCCGGACGGCGTACGACCAGTGGACCCAGTTCGAGGAGTTCCCCCACTTCATGGAGGGGGTCGAGGAGGTCCGGCAGCTGTCGGACACGATGACCCACTGGACGGTGGAGATCGCCGGGGTCAAGCGCGAGTTCGACGCCGAGATCACCGAGCAGCTCCCCGACGAGCGGGTGGCCTGGAAGTCCACCGGCGGCACCCAGCACGCCGGCGTGGTGACCTTCCACCGCCTCGACGAGGGGCAGACCCGGGTGACCCTGCAGATGGACTTCGAGCCGCACGGTGTGGTCGAGCAGGCCGGCGACAAGCTGGGCGTGGTGGACCGTCGCGTCAAGGGCGACCTGGCGCGGTTCAAGCAGTTCATCGAGCGGCGCGGTCTGGAGACCGGCGCGTGGCGGGGCCAGGTCGACCGTCCCCAGCCCTGATCCCTCCCCCGCGACACGACCTCCGATGGCCGCCGGTGACCCGGCGGCCATCGCCGGGTCCGGGGACCGTTTGCGATCACCGGACCCGGGTACCGCGATGGGATGACGCAGAACGACGACAGGGCGTGGCGGGACGAGCAGAAGACCCCGCTGGAGGAGTTGGACCGGGCGATCGCCCGGTCGACCATCGACGGGCAGGCCGACGACGTCACCGGGAGTGCCGCCGGCGAGGAGGCCGCTTTCGGGCACGGGCCGGAGGCGGTGGACCGGGGTGCCGGGCCGGAGACGGAACGGCGGGAGATGACCGACACGGAACGGGCGTACCGTCCGTCCACCACGGGACGGACCGGCCCCGACACGATGTGACGTGGCACGCCCCGGGCGGGACGCCGTCCGGGGCGTACGAGCGGGCGCCGGGGCCCTACCCTGGGACGGGTGCTGCCCCTGCCGCCCGGTGAGTTCCGGGCCTACCTCTTCGACTGTGACGGCACCGTCGTCGACTCGATGCCCCTGCACCACGTCGCCTGGCGGCAGGCGCTGCGGGACTGGGGCTGCGACATCCCCGAGGACCTCTTCTACGCCTGGGGCGGCCGGACGCTGGTCGACATCGTCAACGACCTCGGCGACCGGCACGGCGTCGCGCTGCCGGTGTGGGACGTCATCCGCCGCCAGGAGGCGCTCTACCGCGAGCTGCTGCCCACCCTGACCGCCGTGCCGGAGGTACGGTGGCACATCGATCAGGCGCACGGCAGCGTTCCGTTCGCCGTGGTCTCCGGCGGCAACCGGGAGGCGGTGACGGCCTCCCTGGCCACCCTCGACCTGCTCGACCGGTTCGACCTGCTGGTCTGTGCCGGTGACTACGTCCGGGCCAAGCCGGACCCGGAGTGCTTCCTGCTCGCCGCCCGCCTGCTCGGCGTACCTCCGGAGTCCTGCCTGGTCTTCGAGGACACGGACCTGGGCATCCAGGCGGCGACCGCGGCGGGCATGGCCTCCGTGCGTGTCCCTCCGCCCTGGCAGCGCGCCGTGCCCGCCCAGCGGCCGCGGCCCACGGGGCCGGAGGCGGCGGTCTCCGGCGAGCACGCTGGGGGGTGAGGTGGCCGGCGGTGTCGTCCTCCCCCGAACCGGCAGAATGCGACGCCCGGACGGGCAGGAACGCGGACAGCCCGTCCAGAATCGGCCGATCGGGTGACGGCAATCCGGGATCGTCGCGCAAGACTTTCGGAATGCAACAGGGCTCCGGCTTCCTCACCCCACGTCAGCGTCGCCTGGCCTGGCTCGGCTTCCTGCTCGCCGCCGTCCAGGCTCCCGTCTCGGCCAAGCTGGTCGCCGACGACTCCTGGCTGTTCAGCCTCTGCGTCGCCCTGATGGTCGCCACGGTGATCATCGCGGACGACGCCGGCCGGCGGCGGCCGGCCGACGCGCCGGTCGACTAGTCGTCGCCACCCGGGCACGCTTCGTGCCCGGGCCGCCCCCGGCTGCGCCGACGTTCCTTCATCTCCGCCTCGTACAGGTGGCGACGCCCGCCGGCCAACTCGTCGCGCGCGCGGCGGTCCAGGTCGCGGAAGAGCGCGTAGTACCCGTCGTCGAAGTCCTCGACGATCTGGAACGTCCACCGGCCGGCGATCACGTTGCGGCCGAGCAGGTCGGTGCCTATCCGGTCGGCGATCTCGTGGTGCCCGGCGGCCCGGAACTGCGCGACCGCGTCGTCCAGCATCAGGTCGGCGTGCCCGATCAGCTGGTGCAGGTCGTAGAGGCGGCCCCGGGCCCGCTCCACCGTCTCCAGGGCCTCGCTGAGCTTGCCCAGCGCCGCCACCGTCTCGTCGGTCACCCCTGCGGGCCGGCGGTGCGCCTGGTCCGGGCCGTCCTCGTGCTGTCCCATCCGTCCCTCCCCGGTGCCGGCTGCGCCCGATCGCGCGCCGTTCCCCTTCTGCCCGGGCTGGGCCGGCTCAATCCGCGCGGGGGAACTCCGCCGACCGGAGGGGGATCCCGGACCGTCCGACCGGCCGAGACCGTCGCGGTTACCGGGTGGTTAACCTCGGTCCCCATGCGTGTGCCGTACCACCAGGTCGCGACCCGGACCGCCGCGAGTTCGGCGCGCTCCGCCCTCGCCCTGCTCTCCGCCTCCGTCGGGGCCACCGGCCTCGCCGCGGCCGCCGCCGACCCCGGCCTGCTCGCGATGGTCGACCAGCACGCCGCAGCCGTGCGGGACAGCCTCGACGGGGACCGCCGGCCGCTGACCCCGGCCGCGCTCGCCGGGTACGCCGAGGGAGTACGCGCGGCGGCCCTGGAGCACGGCCTGGTCCCGCCCGCCGGGCCGGTCGACTGGTCGGCGCCGAGCTGGCTGCTCACCCGCCTGCTGGCGGTCTGCGCGCTCGCCCGCACGCTCGACCCGCGCCACCTCGAACCGGCCTGACCGGCGACGGGGAGGGCGTCCGCGCCACGCGCAGGACACCCTCCCCCGGTACGCCCCGACTCAGCTGCCCGGACGTCGGAACTGCTGGGTCTCGTCGCCCATGGCGCCGGACTGGTACGTCCCCCGGCCCGACATCGTCCCGGCCTCCTCGGCGCGCGGCATGGTCCGCGTGCCACCCCGGTCGGCCATCTCGCGGTTCATGTCGCCCCGTCCGGCCGTCTGCGCGCGACGGCTCTCCTGGATGGTGCGCGACTCCTCGGCCGCGCGGTTCAGCCAGCCGTCCCAGCGGCTCTGCATCGGCTTCACCAGACCACCGCCGACGCCGACGATCAGGATGCCGGCCACCGTGGCCAGGACCGCGATCAGCACCGGCGTGGTGACCGTGGTGGCGATGCCCACCTGGTTGAGCGCGGCGATCACACCGAGCGCCAGGACGAAGACCGCGACCACGTTGGCCAGGACCTTGCCGTACGAGAGGCCGCCCAGCGCCCCGGTGACCAGGTCCTTGACGGCGTTGGCGATGGCGGCGGCCACGACCACGATGACGATCGCCACGAACGCGCGCGGCAGCCAGGCCACCACGCCCCGGATCAGGTCACTGATCGCGTTGGGTCCCCACACTCCGAAGGCGAACTGCAGGGTGAACAGCAGCACCGCGTAGTACGCGAGCTTCGCCAGGATGTCGCTGGCGTCGTACCTGGTGCGTTCGAGCGCGCGTTTGATCCCGCCGCGTTCGACCGCCCGGTCGAAACCCACCCGTTCCAGTGCCGCGTCCACGATCTTGAGTACCGCTCGGGCGATGAGCCAGCCCACCACGAGGATCGCGATGAACGCGATCGCCCTCGGGATGAAGAGCAGCACCGACCTCCACATGTCGGCCACGGCGTCGCCGATGTCGACCTGCCTGACCGCGAGGGTTTCCGGCATGATGTCCCTCCTGTCGCATGGACTGCGCCGGGCGCATACCCGGTCGTCCCGGCAGCACGCCGCGAGACCCCGCCCCAATTTCCCGACATGTCTTCTGATACCGGCCTTGACCTGCATCAACGTCGTGCCACCGGAGGGCCTCGGAGAACCCCGGCGGCATGATCGAAACGCGCGCGGCACCGGCCGGTTAGGCTGCGAGACATGCCAGGCACGGTCGGGCGAGTCCCCACACCACCCACCGCCCCCGGACCGTCCCCGGTCTCGCAGGTGACGGCGGCCATGCTCGGCCACCCGTGGGCGGACACGGTGCTGGGGCCGTCGCAGCAGTGGGACCCGGCGGTGCGCGCACTGGTGGACGTGGTCCTCTCCTCTCCGGTGCCGATGGCGCTCTACTACGGCGACCAGTTCGTGATGCTCTACAACCAGGGCTACTCGGAGCTGATCGGTGACCGGCACCCCGATGCGATCGGCCAGCCCGCTCCCGAGGTCTTCGCCGACCTGTGGCACACCCCCGGCGTGGGGGACGTGATCGAGCGGGTCTACCGACGTGGGGAGTCCTTCCTCCAGCGGGAGTCGGTGCTTCCGATCGACCGGCACCTCGCCGTCACCGGCGACCACGCCGTCTTCACCCGGGGCCACTCCCCGGCACGCGACAGCGCCGGGCGGATCATCGGCGTGCTCACCGTCGCCGCGCAGACCACCCAGTTCACCCAGCAGTTGCAGAGCCTCAGCGACTTCGCCGCCGCGCTCTCCGGCACCCTCACCCTGGACGACGTGGCCCGGGTCACCCTGCGGTACATGCTGCACTCGTTCGACGCCGACCGGGTGGTCCTCGCGGTCGACGACGGGCCGGCCTGGCGGATGGTCCGCCGGCTGCGGGGCGAACTGCTCGACGAGGCCGACGAGCGGCTGCCCCCGCTGTGGCGGCCCACCGGCGCGGACTCCCCCGCCCCGGCGGTGCGGACCGCTCGCAGCGGGGTGCCGTACTTCGTCGGCGACGGGCAGCCGCTGCGCGACAACGCGGTGGACCGGCACGACCAGAAGATCCGTGCACTCGCCGCGCTGCCGCTGCGTTCCTCGGTGATCCGGGGTGGTCTCAGCGTCAGCTACCAGGCCCCGCACGGCTGGTCGGCTGCGGAACGGGCGCTGCTCGCCGCCTCGGCCGAGCTGGTCGGGCAGGCCGCCGAACGGGCCCGCCGGTTCGAGACCCAGCACGGCACGGCCCAACTGTTGCAGCGCAGCATGCTGCCGGAGCAGCTGCCGACACTGCCCCGGCTGCGCGTCGCCGCCCGGTACGACCCCGGCGTCGACGGCAACGCCGCCGGTGGGGACTTCTACGACGCGTTCCTGCTGCCCACCGGCGAGCTGGGCGTGGTGCTCGGCGACGTCGCCGGCCACGACGTGCAGGCGGCCGCCCGGATGGGGCAGGTCCGCGCGGCGCTGCGTGCCCTGGCACTGGCCGACCCGCGTCCGGACGCCGTCCTCGCCGGGCTGGACCGGCTGGTGGCCAGCCTCGGCACCGAGACCGGCACCCAGGAGCTCTTCGTCACCGTGGCCTTCGGCGTGGTGGACTCCGGTCGCGGGCAGATCACCCTGGCCAGCGCGGGGCACCCGCCGCCGTTGATCCGTCGCTGCGCCCCTGACGGCTCGGCCACCGCCGAGTACGTGGAGCTGCCGGCCGGCGCCCCGCTGGGCCTGGGCTGCCGGCCGCGTACCACCACCGTGGCGTTCCTGCCCGGTGACACCCTGCTGCTCTACAGCGACGGGGTGGTGGAGCGGCGGCGGCAGAGCCTCACCGCGGGGCTGGACGGGCTGGCGGTGGCGGTGGCCGGGGCGGCCAGCGGTGATCCCCGGGCGCTCTGCGCGGTCGCCACCGGGGCGGTCTCCGGCGCGACCGAGGACGACGTGGCGGTGCTGGCGGTGGAGTACGCGCTGCGGCCGAGCCGCTCGGCGAGCATGGAGATGCCGGCGGAGCCGACCGCGCCGAGCCGGGTCCGGCACTGGATGACCGCGAAGCTGACCGACTGGCAGGTGCCGGAGGCGGTGATCGGGGCGGCGGTGCTGTGCACCAGCGAGCTCACCACCAACGCCCTGCTGCACGCCGGCACGGCCGCCCGGGTGGTGATCGACCTCAGCGCCGAACGTCTGCTGGTGTCGGTCGCCGACTCCGGCACCCGGGGGGCGGTGACCCGGACGCAGACCGACACGTTGAGCAGTCGGGGCCGGGGGCTCGGCCTGATCGAGCAGCTCAGCGACGCCTGGGGGACGGACCCGACGGTCCGCGGCTCGACGGTCTGGTTCGAGATCCTCCTCCCCCCGCAGTGATCCGGGGCGCGTCGGCGTGACCCGGCCGGGTAGGAGGGGTGCATGAGCGCGGACCGGCCCGACGGGGTCCTCTTCGACGTCGACGGCACCCTCGTCGACACCACGTACCTGCACACGGTGAGCTGGTGGGAGGCGCTGCGCCAGGCGGAGCACCGGGTGCCGATGGCGACCATCCACCGGTCCATCGGGATGGGCTCGGACAAGCTGCTGGACCATCTGCTCGGCCCGGAGCGGGACCGCGGCGAGGACGACAGGCTGCGCACCGCCCACGACGGGTTCTTCGGCGAGTACTGGGAGCGGCTCGCTCCGCTCCCCGGCGCCGCCGAACTGCTGCGGGCCTGCGCCGCCCGGGGCCTGCGGGTGGTGCTGGCCACCTCCGCCGCCGCGCACGAGGTCGCCGCGCTGCGCGCCGCCCTGGACGCCGACGACGTGATCCACACCGTCACCTGCTCCGCCGACGCCGAGGAGAGCAAGCCGGCCCCGGACATCCTGGTCGCCGCCCTGGAGCAGTCCGGCCTGGACGCCGGGCGGGTCGTCTTCGTCGGCGACTCGGTGTGGGACGTCGCCGCGGCGGCCGGGCTCGACATCCCCTGTGTCGGGCTCACCTGCGGCGGCACCGGCCGGGGCGAGCTGGCCGGGGCCGGGGCGGTGGCGGTCTACGACGACCCGGCGGCGCTGCTGAGCGGTCTGGCCGACTCCCCGCTCGTGTCGCGGAGGCGGAAGTCACCGACGGACAAGACGGACACCCAGGCTTAGCCCACGGGACCACGGGGCACAGTCCCACCCGCCCACGTGCCGTGGGCGGGTGGGCGAGAGGTGGTGCCGTGGAGCCGGTCGATGTCGCGTTCGCGCTGGTGGGTGTCGGAGCCCTGCTGGCCGGGATCCTCCCCCGGATGCTCGAGCACCGCCCGCTGTCCATGCCGATCGCGTTCCTCGGCCTGGGCATGCTGGTCTTCCTGCTGCCCACCGGCCTGCCCTCACCGGATCCGCTGCGCTGGCCGGACATCACCACCCATCTGACCGAGATCGGGGTGATCGTCGCCCTGATGGGCGCCGGGTTGAAGATCGACCGTCCGCTGAGCTGGAAGAGCTGGTCGTCCACCTGGCGGTTGCTGGCGATCGCCATGCCGGTGTGCATCGCGGCGGTGGCGCTGCTCGGCTGGTGGTGGGCCGGGCTGGTGCCGGCCGCGGCGCTGCTGCTCGGCGCGGCCCTGGCCCCGACCGACCCGGTGCTGGCCGCGGACGTGCAGGTGGGCGAGCCGACCGACGTGGAGGACTCGGAGGACGAGGTGCGCTTCGCGCTCACCTCGGAGGCCGGTCTCAACGACGGGTTGGCCTTCCCCTTCGTGTACGCGGCCATCGCCATCGCCACCGCCGGTCTCGCCCCGTCGGCGTGGTTGGCCGACTGGTTCAACGTCGACGTGCTCTACAAGCTGTCCGTCGGGGTCGGCGGCGGGCTGCTGATCGGCTGGCTGCTCGGCAGGCTGTTCTTCCGCGCCCCGAGCGAGCTGCGGCTGGCCCGGCACGCGGAGGGCTTCCTCGCGCTGGCCGCCACCTTCCTCGCGTACGGGTTGGTGGAGGTGGTGGGCGGATACGGCTTCCTGGCGGTGTTCGTGGCCGCCCGGGCGATCCGGGCCGCCGAGCGGACCCACGAGTTCCACTCCGTGCTGCACGACTTCGCCGAGCAGGTCGAGCGGCTGCTCACCGTCATGTTGCTGCTGCTCTTCGGCGGCGCGGTGATCGGCGGCCTGCTCGCCCCGCTGACCTGGCAGGCGGCGGTGGTCGGCCTGGCCCTGGTCTTCGTGATCCGGCCGCTGGTCGGCTGGCTGTCGCTGCGCGGGGCGCCGGGGCGGCCGGCGGAGCACTGGGTGATCGCGATGTTCGGCATCCGGGGCGTCGGCTCGTTCTACTACCTGGCGTACGCCACCACCAAGGCCGACTTCCCGCAGGCGGACCTGATCTGGGCCACGGTCGGCCTGGTGGTGATCGTCTCGGCGGTGGTGCACGGCATCGCCGCGACCCCGGTCATGCAGCTGCTGGACCGCGAGGGCAAGCGGACCCGCGAGCCGTCGGAGCGGGGCGAGCCCGCACTGGACGGCGCCCGGGGCTGACCTCGGGGCGGGCACCGTCACCGCCGGTCGTCCGGCGGCACCGCTCAGCCGCGCACGGCGGGCAGCCGCTCGGCCAGGGCCCGGCCCAGGTCCCGCCCGGAGCGCCAGGCGCTCTGCACCCGGGGCCGACCGAAGGCGTCCCCGGCGAGCCCGATCCCGTCGTCGTCGAGGTGGTACGCGGTGTCCGCGCCGGAGTTCGGCTTGGCGTACGTCCAGCGGTGCACGTGCACCAGCTCGGCCGGCTCAGGCAGCCCGAGCAGGTCGCGGACGGCCTGCTCGATCGCCGGGCCGGCGGCGGTGGGCTGGGCCAGGTGCCCGGCGGCGAACTCGGCGGTGGTGTGCGCGACGAGCACCGGGGCGCCGTCGCCGCGCCGGTCGCCGTCGTCGCAGACCAGCGCGAGCAGCGGGTCGTCGTTGACGAACGCGCCGTGGAAGTCCGGCCAGCGGCGGGCCGGGAAGCGCAGCACGGCGGCGAGCGTCGGTGACCAGCGCTGTTCCCCAGCGGCGCGGGTGGCCGCGGCCAGCGCCGGGTCGAGCAGCAGGGCCGCCTGTGGTCCGGGCATGCACAACGCCACGGCGGCACACCGGGTGCCGTCCACCGCCGGGCCCGGCTCGACGGTCATCACCAGCCGGTCGACGGTCGCCGGCAGGTCCCGGGCCAGCTCCTCGACCAGGGAGCGCAGCCCGTGCGGGGCCGCCCAGCGGACCGGCCCGGTCACCTCCCGCCGGCCCGCCCGGTCGTACGCGACGAAGGTGTCGGTCCACTCGCGGACCAGGCCGGCGGCCCGCCACCGGTCGAGCACGGCGGCGAAGTCCGGGTCGTCGACGGTGAGGTACGCCGCGCCGGTGTCGGCGGGCCGGCCGTCGAAGCGCCGGCTGGCCATCCGGCCCCCGGGCACCCGGCCGCGCTCCCGGATCCGCACCGGGACACCCGCCCGGACCAGCTCGGCGGCGCAGGCCACCCCGGCGATGCCGGCTCCCACCACGATCACGCCCGAGTCCATCCGGTGATCGTATGTGCCGCGTGGCCGGCATGAAGGGCCGATGACGGGGTAGGGGCACACCTGTTCGAAGAGAGGTGGACACGATGACCGACCGCAATCGGCGGACGCCGGCGCCGGTGACCGCTGGGCGGTCAGCCCCGACGCGGGGGCAGGCGGTGCAGCTCGACGGCGTCGAGTCGCCCCGCCGCCACCCGCGCGGTGAGATAGGTGGCGTACGGCTGCGAACGCCGGTCGGTCGGCGAGCCGGGGTTGAGCAGCCGCAGCCCGCCCGGGGCGACGCTGTCCCACGGGATGTGCGAGTGGCCGAAGACCAGCAGGTCGCGGTCGGGGAAGCGGGCGGCGCAGCGTTCCTCCCGCCCGGCCTTCGGCCCGGTCTCGTGCACGACGGCCACCCGCAGTCCGTCGAGTTCCACCCGGGCCACCTCGGGCAGCCGGGCCCGCAGGTCGGGGCCGTCGTTGTTGCCGTACACCCCGACGAGCCGGCGGGCGCGGGCCTCCAGCGCGTCGAGCAGCGTCACGTCGACCCAGTCACCGGCGTGCAGGACCACGTCGGCGGACTCGACCGCCGACCACAGGGGCGCGGGCAGGTCCCGCGCGCGTTTCGGCAGGTGGGTGTCGGCGAGGATCACCAGGCGCATGCCCTCATTCTTCTCCGGTCCGCCGGGTCCGTAACTTTCGAGGTCTTCACATCCCGGCAACATGCCCGTATTTTGTGCTGCATATGGGAGCGCTTCCACGCACCTTTGTCGATACCTTTGAGGGGCTGGTCATGAGAGACAGCAGAACCATCGCCGCCGTCGGCGCGGCGGCCACCGCATTCGCCGTCGCCGCCACGGTGGGCGTGGGGGCACTCCGGCCGGCACCGGCCGCGGCGGCCGACTCCGCCTTCTACGTCGACCCGCAGACCGCGGCGGCGGCCTGGGTCGCGGCGAACCCGCAGGACCCGCGCGCCGCGGTGATCCGCGACCGGATCGCCGCCGTCCCGCAGGCCCGCTGGTTCACCCGGACCAACACCTCGACCGTACGCGCCGAGGTGGACGCCCTGGTCGGAGCCGCCGCAGCAGCCGGGAAGACGCCGATCCTGGTGGTCTACAACATCCCCAACCGGGACTGCGCCGGCGCCAGCAGCGGCGGCGCCCCGGACCACGCCAGCTACCGGGCCTGGGTCGACCAGGTCGCCGCCGGCCTGAACGGCCGGCCGGCCACCATCGTGCTCGAACCCGACGTGCTGCCCCTGATGACGAGCTGCCAGAACGCCGGCCAGCAGGCCGAGACGAAGGCCTCCATGGCGTACGCGGGCAAGAAGCTCAAGGCAGGCTCGGCCGCGGCGAAGGTCTACTTCGACGCCGGCCACTCGGCCTGGCTCTCCCCCGCCGAAATCGCCTCCCGGCTGGTCGGCGCGGACATCGCCAACAGCGCCGACGGCATCTCGGTCAACGTGTCGAACTACCGCAGCACCGCCGAGGCCGTCCCGTACGCCAAGCAGATCATCGCCGCCACCGGGGTGTCCCGGCTGCGGGCGGTCGTCGACACCAGCCGCAACGGCAACGGGCCGGCCGGCTCGGAGTGGTGCGACCCGGCCGGCCGGGCGATCGGCACGCCGAGCACCACCGCCACCGGCGACCCGATGATCGACGCGCTGCTCTGGGTGAAGCTGCCCGGCGAGGCCGACGGTTGCATCGCCGCGGCGGGGCAGTTCGTCCCGCAGCGCGCGTACGACCTCGCCGTCGCCGCCGGCCCGCTGCCGACCACCGCTCCCCCCACCACCACACCGCCCACCACCGCTCCCCCGACCACCGCTCCCCCGACCACCGCGCCGCCGACGACCACGCCGCCCACCACGCCGCCGGCCGGCGGCTGCGTGGTCACCTACACCCCGAACTCCTGGACCGGTGGCTTCACCGCCGACGTGCGGATCACCAACTCCGGTGCCGCGGTCAACGGCTGGACGCTCACCTTCCGGCCCGGGACCGGCGTCCGGCTGACCAACGGCTGGAACGGCGAGTGGAGCCAGAACGGCGACCAGGTCACCGTCCGCAACGCCACCTGGAACGGCAGCCTGCCCGCCGGTGGCACGGTGAGCGTCGGCTGGCAGGGGACCTTCACCGGCACGTCACTGCCCACGCCCGCCGGCTTCCAGCTCAACGGCGCCGCCTGCTCCTGACCGGCGTCGCCGGCCGGCGGTGGACCGGGCCCGCACCGGGTCCGGTCCACCGCCGGCCGGCTGCCGCGCCCGCGCGCCGGGCCGGCGCGGCGCTCAGGCGCCCTGGCCCTGGTTCTGCATCAGCCCGCCGTCCATGAAGTACGTCGACCCGGTCACATAGTCGGCGTCGTCGCTGGCCAGGAAGACGGCGAGCTTGGCGATCTCCTGCGGCTCGGCGGCCCGCTTCCACGGAATCGACTGCACCTGCTCCTCCAGGTACGCCGGATCGTCGATGGCCCGCTGGTTGAACGGGGTGAGCACCATCCCGGGCCCGATGTTGTTGACGTTCATGTGCATCGGGGCGACTTCCAGCGCAAGGCTCTTGGCCAGCTCCAGCATGCCGCCCTTGCTGGCGTCGTAGTCCGCGCCACCGGCCCGGGCCACCTCCTGGTGGATCGAGGTGATGTTGATGATCTTCCCGTGTCCGCCCTGGTCCCGGCGGTGCCGGACGAACCGGCGGCAGCAGAAGAACATCCCGTAGAGGTTGGTGCGGATGGCTCGGTCCCAGGTCTCGGTGTCCAGGTCGGCGACCGGAATGCCGGAGGCGTCCACCCCGGCGTCGTTCATCAGCACGTCGAGGGTGCCGAACTCCGCGAGGGCCTCGTCGAACATCGCCTCGACCTGGTGCTCGACGCTGATGTCGCCCTGCACCACCACGGCCCGGCCGCCGGCCCTCTCGACCTCGGCCTTCGTGTGGTTCGCCCCGGCGTGGTCGTGCAGGTAGTGCACCACCACGTCCGCGCCCTCCCGGGCGAACTCGATAGCGGTGGCCTGGCCGATGCCCGAGTCCGAGCCGGTGATCAGGGCCTTTCGGCCGGTGAGTCGTCCGGTCATGCGCGTACTCCCTCCGTGCGCCCCGCACCGGTCGGCACAGGCTGTCGGTGGCGGTCCGCAGTGTCACGGGCCCGCTCGGCGGCCTCGGTGAGGCAGCCGGCGGCGTTGATCAGGCCGATGTGCGAGAAGGCCTGCGGGAAGTTGCCCAGCTGCTCGCCGGTGGCCGCGTCGATCTGCTCGGCGTACAGGCCGAGGTCGTTGACCCGGGCGGCGAGCTGCCCGAACAGTCGGTCCGCCCGGTCCAGTTCGCCGGCCTGGGCGAGGCAGCCGACCAGCCAGAACGAGCAGATGACGAAGCCGGCCGGGTCACCGTCCCAGCGGCGCAGCAGGCCGTCGCGGGACAGTTCACGCTCCACCACGTCCATCGTGGAGCGCATCCGCGGGTGGCCGGCGGGCAGGAAGCCGACCAGCGGCATGATCAGCACCGAGGCGTCCAGTTCGTCGGAGTCGAACGCCCCGGTGTACGCGCCGAGCCGGTCGTTCCAGCCCCGGGTGAGCACCGCCGCACGGACGGCGTCCCTGGCCACCGCCCAGCGGGCCACGTCGGCCGGGTCGCCGATGCGGTCACCGAAGCGGACGGCCCGGTCCAGCGCCGTCCAGCACTGCACCTTGGACGAGACGTAGTGCCGCTCGGCGTCCCGGGCCTCCCACATGCCGGAGTCGGGGCGGCGCCAGTCCCGCACCGCCTGGTCGGCCAGGGCGTGCAGCAGGTGCCGGACGTCCGGCGACATCGGGTCCAGGTAGTGGCGCATCAGCCAGGCGGCGTCGAGGATCTCGCCGAGCACGTCGGTCTGCCGCTGCTTCCAGGCGTCGTTGCCGACGTTGACGGGGCGGCTGCCGGCGTACCCGACGAGGTGGTCGAGGGTGTGCTCGCTGAGGTCCCGCTCGCCCTCCACGCCGTACATGATCGGCACCCGGCCGTCGTCGATCCGGCCCATCGCCCGGGTCACCCAGGAGAACTGCCGGTCGGCCTCGTCAGGGCAGGCGGCCAGCCAGAGCGCCTGGAGGGTGAGGCTGAAGTCGCGCAGCCAGACGAAGCGGTAGTCGTAGTTGCGGTCGCCGCCGAGCCGCTCCGGCAACGAGGTGGTCGCCGCCGCGACGATCGCGCCGCTGGGCTGGTACGTCATGCCCTGCACCACCATCGCGCTGCGCCGTACCGCCCCGGGGTGCAGGCCCCGGTACTCGTGCAGTCCGGCCCAGGACCGCCAGCCGGCGACCGCGTCGGCCACCAGCCGGTCGGCGTCGGGCAGCGCCGGTTCCCCGCCGTCGTAGATCGGGGCGTACCCGAGGGTGAAGCGGCAGGTCTCCCCGGCCCGGACGGTGATCCGGGCGGTGGCGTCGCCGCGCCCGCACTCCATCGGGACGTCGGTGCGCAGGCTCAGCCGGCAGCCGCCGGCCCGGGCGTCGACGACCCCGCCGGAGTCGATCAGGTACGGGCTCACCTGCCCGTACTCGAAGCGGGGCCGGTAGTGGACCCGGACCGGCACCTCCCCGTGCAGGCCCTCGACCACCCGGCCCAGCGCGCGCGGCGAGCGCAGGCCGATGTCGTGCCCCCGCGCGCCCGGCTCCAGGGCCAGCGCGTCGGTGACCGCCAGCACCCCGTCGGGCGTGGTGAAGACGGTCCGCAGCACGAGCGTGTCCTCCAGGTAGGACCGCTCGACGGTGTGCCCGCCCTCCGGGCCGATCGACCAGTGCCCCGCCCGGTCGTCGAGCAGTCGCCCGAAGACCGCCGGCCCGTCGAACCGGGACGGACACCACCAGTTGATCGAGCCGGTCCGGTCCACCAGGGCGGCGCTCCGGCCGTCGGCGAGAAAGCCGTGGTCGCTGATCCGTCCGCTGCGCACGGCGGGGTCTACCCGGGGCGGCGCACCGCCAATCCTGACCGTCGGCGTTAGCGCACCGCCCCGGGAGGGAACGCGGCCCGTCGACGAAGGAGGATGCTATGACCAGACCCTCGACCCCGAGCGCCACCTGGCGTCCCGGGCTGCCGGGCGGCGACAACCTCCCGTCCGGTCCGGCCGGGCGGCCGGCCACGCCCAGCGGTGACGGACACGGACCGCAGGCGGGCGCGCCCACCATCACGATCGGGTCGTACCCGGACTATCCGTCCGCGCAGCGGGTGGTGGACTACCTGGCGGACAACCGGTTCCCGGTGGAACACACCGCGATCGTGGGCACCAACCTGACGTTGGTGGAGACGGTGCTCGGCCGGCTCACCACCGGACGTGCCGCGTTGCTGGGCGCGGGCACCGGAGCCTGGTTCGGGCTCTTCATCGGTTTGTTGTTCGGCATCTTCACCGTCGGCAACTGGTTGGCGGTGATCCTGGTCGGGCTGGTCATCGGCGCGATCTGGGGCGCCGTCTTCGGCGCGGTGGCACACGCGATGTCCGGCGGTCAGCGCGACTTCACCTCGGCCAGCTCGCTGCGGGCCGGCCAGTACGCGGTGACCGTGGACGCCAACCTGGCCGACCAGGCGCGGCAGATGCTGGGCCGGATGCACCTGACGCCGACCGGCGCGACCGCCCGCTGAGCGGACCCCGACGGCACCCCGACGCCCCGTGCGCCGGGGTGCCGCGCGTCCGGTCGTTCGTCGGGTGACTCAGCCGTCGGTGGACAGCCGGGCGTGCAGGTGTTCGTCGTGCCGCCGGCCGTCGCCGTACCGGTACGCCTCGCGCAGGGTGCCCTCGGCCCGGTAGCCGGCGCGTTCGGCGACCCGGCAGGAGGCGGGGTTGGCCACCGCGTGGCAGAGCTCGATGCGGTGCAGCCGCAGCTCGGCGAAGGCCCAGGCGGTGAGCGCGACGACGGCCCGGGAGGCGACTCCCGCGCCGCGGGCGGCGGCGACCGTCCAGTAGCCGATCGAGGCGTCCTCGCCGCGGATCTGGTGCAGCGAGACCGAGCCGAGCAGGGAGCCGTCGGCCGCCGAGGTCACCGCGAGGCTGACGTGGTCGCCGCCGGACCAGTCCGCCCGGCGCCGGACCCAGTCGGTGGCCCCGGCCAGGTCGTCGCCGGCCCCGCGGGCCGGGTTCCACCGGGCGATCGCCGGTTCCCGCAGCGCGTCGAGGACGGCGTCGGCGTCGGCGACGCGCCAGGGACGCAGCAGCAGGCCGGGGGCGGTGATCTCGACGTGGTCCACGACGCGGCAGTGTGCCAGCGCGGGCCCGGGGACGCCCACCGGATTTCCGAGGGAGCAGTGCTTCAAAGTCAAACCATCACACTGATCATGTGCCGTGTTGCCTCTATCACCGGGCGACAACGATAGTTGTTGAAATTTTAAGTAGTGCTACTCTCGGGGACGTGACCGAGAGTCTGGACAGCGCGCGGATGGCCGGCTGGCGCGCGTACATCGAAGCCAGCCAGCGGCTGTTCACCCAACTGGAGGACGACCTGCGCGCCGACAGCGGGCTGAGCTTCGCCGACTACCACGTCCTGGTCCTGCTCTCCGAGGCGCCGGGGCAACGGCTGCGGATGGGCGAGCTGGCCGACCGGCTGGTCTTCTCCCCCAGCCGGCTGACGTACCAGATCTCCTCCATGCGGCGACGCGGCCTGGTCGCCCGGGAGTCCTGCCCGGCCGACCGCCGGGGCAACGAGGCGGTGCTCACCGCCGCCGGGCTGCTCGCCCTGCGTGAGGCCGCGCCGGGGCACCTCGCCTCGGTGCGCCGGCACCTGATGGACGACCTCGACGACGTCGAGGTGGCCACCCTGACCCGGGTCTTCGCACGGCTCGGCCGGCGCCTGCGCGCCGACCGCGACGCGTCGTCCACCCACAGCGACTAAGGAGTTCGCGATGCCCGCCATCACCGTCGACGACGTCCTCGTCCTGCCGCGCCTGCCCCGGCTCGACGAGACCACCGCATACCGGCCGGTGCGCCGCCTGATCACCGCTCCGAGCGGGTACGAGGGCGAGGGCTTCCCGGTCCGCAGGGCCTTCGCCGGGGTACCGATGAGCGAGCTGGACCCGTTCGTCCACCTCGACCAGATGGGCGAGGTGGACTACGCCCCGGGCGAGCCCCGCGGGACGAGCTGGCACCCGCACCGCGGCTTCGAGACGGTGACGTACATGATCGACGGGATCATGGACCACCAGGACTCGCAGGGTGGTGGGGGCACCATCACCAACGGCGACACCCAGTGGATGACGGCCGGCAGCGGCCTGCTGCACATCGAGGCGCCGCCGGAGCACCTGGTGATGAGCGGCGGCCTCTTCCACGGCCTCCAGCTCTGGGTCAACCTGCCCAAGGTGGCGAAGATGAAGCCCCCGCGCTACCAGGACATCCGGGGCCGGGAGGCGGCGCTGCTCACCACGCCGGACGGCGGCGCGCTGATCCGGGTGATCGCCGGCGAGGTCGCCGGGCACCAGGGGCCGGGCTCGACCCACACCCCGATCACCATCGCGCACGTGACGGTGCAGCCCGGCGCCGAGCTGAGCCTGCCCTGGCGGCCGGACTTCAACGCGCTGGTCTACGTGCTCGGCGGCCGGGGCACGATCGGCACCGACCGGCGGCCGGTGCACACCGGCCAGCTCGCCGTGCACGGCCCGGGCGAAGCGCTGCGGGTCACCGCCGACGAGCGGCAGGAGTCCCGCACCCCGGCGCTGGACCTCTACCTCATGGGCGGCCAGCCCATCCGGGAGCCGGTGGCGCACTACGGGCCGTTCGTGATGAACACCCGGGCCGAGCTGATCCAGGCCTTCGAGGACTTCCAGGCCGGCAAGCTCGGAGTGGTCCCCGCCGAGCGGCTGCCGCACACCGGCGGCCAGGGCGAGCGGCCCTGACCCGAGGACGGGCGCCCCGGTACACCGGGGTGCCCGGGCCGGGCCCCGCCTCAGGAGACGGCGAAGATCCCGGCGACCCCCAGGATCACCATCAGCAACACCGCCAGGATCGCGCCCCGTTCACTCTCCACCGCCTGCGGCGAGTACTCGGTCACGGAGTTCGTGGTCTCGGCGGGCATGCTGCGGCCTCCTCGGTGTTCGTCGTCGTCAGGGGTGCGGCAGGTCACCACCGGGGGCACGACCGGGCCTTCCGACGTGCGGGCCCTCGGCGGGGGACCTACCGTGAGGACGTTGTCGACCTCGGGGGGCTGGAGCATGGCGATCGAGGACTGGTTCCTGACCGCTGCGGAACGCGCCAACCCGGTCTCGGAATTACCCGCCTGGACGACGGGAAACCTCGCCGAGCCGTTGATTCACGGAGCGGCGTACTTCGACCGGCTGGTCACCGAGGTGGAGGCGCTCGGCCCGGGTGACCACCTCTTCTTCACCGACTGGCGGGGCGACCCGGACGAACGGATGCGCTGGGACGGCCCCACGGTGGTGCAGCTCTTCGCCCGGGCCGCCCAGCGCGGCGTGGTGGTCAAGGGGCTGCTCTGGCGCTCCCACCTCGACGCCCTCGCCTACAGCGAGGCGGAGAACCGCAGCCTCAGCGAGGCGATCTGCGCGGCCGGCGGCGAGGTCCTGCTCGACCAGCGGGTCCGCCGGGGTGGCTCGCACCACCAGAAACTGGTGGTGCTGCGGCATCCCGGCGCGCCGGAGCGGGACGTCGCCTTCGCCGGCGGGATCGACCTGTGCCACAGCCGGCGCGACGACGCCGGCCACCGTGGCGACCCGCAGACCGTGCAGATGTCGCCGAAGTACGGCCCCCACCCGCCCTGGCACGACGTGCAGCTCGCGGTCCGCGGGCCGGCGGTCGGCGCGCTGGACACCACGTTCCGGGAACGCTGGACGGACCCGATGCCACTGGACTCGGAGAACCCGCTGGCGTACCTGCGTGACCGGCTGCGCGGCGCCGACCTCAGCCCCGACCCGCTGCCGGCGCGGCCGCCGGACCCGCCGCCCTGCGGGCCCCACCACGTCCAGGTGCTGCGCACCTACCCCGCCGTACGCCCCCGCTACTCCTTCGCCCCGGACGGCGAGCGCACGGTGGCCCGTGGCTACACCAAGGCGGTACGCCGGGCCCGCCGGCTGATCTACCTGGAGGACCAGTACCTGTGGTCCGCCGAGGTGGCCGAACTGTTCGCCGGGGCGCTGCGCGACAACCCCGACCTGCACCTGGTGGCGGTGGTCCCCCGGTACCCGGACGTGGACGGCCGGCTGGCGCTGCCGCCGAACACCGTGAGCCGGGAGCAGGCGCTCTCGCTCTGCGGGCGGGCCGCCCCGGACCGGGTGCACGTCTTCGACGTGGAGAACCGGGAGGGCCAGCCGGTCTACGTGCACGCGAAGGTCTGCGTGGTCGACGACGTCTGGGCGAGCGTGGGCAGTGACAACTTCAACCGGCGCTCCTGGACGCACGACAGCGAGTTGTCCTGCGCGGTGCTGGACGACACCCGGGACGACCGGGCGCCCACCGACCCGGGCGGGCAGGGCGACGGGGCGCGGGTCTTCGCCCGGGAGCTGCGGCTGCGGCTGTGGCGCGAGCACCTGGACCGCGACCCGGACGGCGCACAGGACGACGACCTGCTCGACCCGGCCTCGGCGGTACGGGCGATCACGGCGGCGGCGGACGCCCTCCAGCGGTGGCACGACTCGGGCCGCCGGGGACCCCGACCCCCGGGTCGGCTGCGTCCGCACCGCCCGGAGCGGCTGCCCTGGCTGACCCGGCTCTGGGCGCTGCCGGCGTACCGGCTGGTCTACGACCCGGACGGCAGGCCGCTGCGGGACCGACGCGCCGGCACCTGGTGACCCGCCGCGCCGTCCGCGCGGGCCGGGGTCTCGAGCGGGTACCGGGTCAGCCCGCCGGGGTAGGCGAACGAGGTGCGGGGGGCGTAGAAGCCCCAGGGGATCAGCAGCGGGTTCTCCGGCCGCAGCACGTAGGTCGGGTGGTCGGGCGCGAGGAACTCCACCGATTCGACCTCGAACGGGGTGACCGGCTCGGAGATGAACGGGTAGACCCCGCTGAGCAGTTCGCCGTCGCGCATCGTGAGGTAGCGGTGGTGCCCCCGGCGCACCTCGTGGCCGGTGGCGCCCACCCGGGCCCGGGCGCGGATCACCGGCACCCCGTCGGCCACCGTCTCGGCGACGAGCAGGTCACCCCGGACGTCGATCCTGGTGCGGCCGAGCACGGCGGGGGCGCCCCGGGCGGCGGCGTACCCGCGCACCCGAGGGCTGGAGGTGACGTAGTGGGTCCACCACCCGCCGGGGGTCACCCCGTCGGGGGCGTCCATCCCGACCAGGGACACCCCGAGGTAGGTCAGCGAGTAGGCGCCGAAGCCGGAGGTCTGGGCGGCGTCGTCGACCACGTACTGGTTCATGAAGACCTGCCGGTCCGCCCGGGGGCGCAGGCCCGGCGGCACGAGCGCCGCGACGCCGTCCGGATCCGCCGGCAGCCAGCTGAAGTGCAGCGTGCGGCTGTCGACGACGAGCTGCGGATCGGCGGGATCGAGCACGGTGCCTCCGTACCTGGGGGGTTACACCGCGACGCTACGGGCAGTCCCGTCGGCGGGACAACGACGGAAAGCCGACAGTCTGCGACGTATGTCGCATGCCCGATTGACCGGTCGGTCAGCCGCACGCACCTGTCCGGAGGGGCGGGTGGGACGGCCGTTCGGACAGCCTGCGGACGACCCGGCCCGGTAACCGTGATCACAAACCGCCGGGTTTATGCCCGCTCTACGGCTTTTGCCACTTGGGATCCCTTAAGTACATCGTACTTTCGGCTAGATTTGATCGGGACTATCGGGCTAAGGTGACTCCCGAACGGACCATCTGAAGCTAAACCGAAGCGTCACGTCTTTTTCCCGCAGACGAGGTGCAGGGAGGACCACCCATGACCGCGCCAGCGACCACCGAGCAGACGGCGACAACCCAGACCACCGAGAAGCTGGACCCGCGCGCGCTCACCGACAGCGCCACGGACCTGCTCAACGCGATGGCCGCACTGCCGGCCAGCCACCCGTCCCGCGCCGCCATGCGGGACCGGGCCATCGAGGCCTGGCTGCCCCTGGCCAACCACCTCGCCCACCGCTACAGCGGGCGGGGCGAGCCCACCGACGACCTGGCCCAGACCGCCGCCATCGGCCTCATCAAGGCGATCGACAAGTTCGACCCGTCCCGCGGTGTCGACTTCGCCGGCTACGCCATCCCGACCATCATCGGCGAGCTGAAGCGGCACTTCCGGGACCGCACCTGGGACATCCGGGTCCCCCGCCGGCTCCAGGAGCTGCGGCTGGCCATCTCCGACGCCAACAGCTCGCTGCTGCAGACCCTCGGCCGCTCGCCGACGGTCGCCGACATCGCCGCCCACCTCAAACTCACCGAGGAAGAGGTCCTGGAGGGCCTGGAGGGCGCCCGCGCGTACAACGCGGTCTCGCTGTCCACCCCCACCGGCGACGGCGACCGGGCGACCGAACTGGGCGACATGCTCGGCGGCGAGGACAGCGAGTTCGAACTGGCCGAACTGCGGGTCGCCATCGGCCCGGCGCTCGCCACGCTCGACGAGCGCGAGCAGAAGATCCTCACCCTGCGCTTCTACGGCAACCTGACCCAGTCGCAGATCGCCGAGCAGATCGGCGTCTCGCAGATGCACGTCTCGCGGCTGCTCGCCCGGGCGTTGACCAAGCTGCGGGGTCAGCTCGACGGCACGTACTAGGTGACGGGGTCGACGGGCCCGGTCACCGTCACGTCCTCGCAGGCCCGGTCGGCGATTCGCCGGCCGGGCCGCTGCCGCCCCGGGTCACCGCAGCACCAGCAGGTCCATCCGGTCCACCACAGGCGCGTCCGGGGTACGCACCGCCGCCCGCCGCAACCGGTCCAGCCCGCGCGCGAAGGCGTCGTCGTCGAGCAGGAGCAGCGGGCTGTGCGCCTCCCGGCGCAGCCCGGCCGCGGCCTCCGCCAGGGAGGCCGCGCTGACCTGCGACACCCGCTCCAGGCTCGCCGTCGGGAAACCGGCCGCCGCGAACGCCGCGCGGACCTGGGTCACCGACGGATAGCTGTCCAGCACCCGCGCTGCCTCCGGGAACCACCGGAACAGACTGATCCCGTCGCTGCGCCCGGCGAAGACCGAGCGGACCAGCACCGGCGCGCCCGGCCGCAGCACCCGGCGCAGCCCCGCGGCCACCGCGGGCAGGTCCGGCAGGTGGTGGATCACCGTGGAGAGCCACGCCGCGTCCAGGCTGGCCGCCGCGAACGGCAGTGCCTCCGCCCGACCGGCCACCAGCCCCGGGCACACCGCCCGCGTCCGCATCGCCGCCGACGGCTCGACGGCCACCACCTGCGCGCCGTACCAGTCCCGGAAGGCGACCGACCAGGTGCCGGTGCCGGCGCCGAGGTCGAGCAGCCGCAGGTCGGGGCGGGGGCGCAGGTGCCGGCCGACCGCCGCCTGCCACCGCGCGATGCCGCCCTCGTCCAGGTGCCGGGTCGCGGCGAAGGCGACCGCCGCCCGCTCGTCGTACGCGATGCGCGCCATGGATACACCCCACGCGATCCGTCGACCACCGTCAAGGTGATCCCCACAACAGTGAGGTGACCGACCGCTCGCGCAGGGTGACCGTACGCGCAACGGCCCCGGGCAGGTCGCCCAGGGCCGTCACCGCCTGCTCAGCGCCCCGCCGGATCCCGCCACATCGGATAGAACGGGGTACCGTCCGGCAGCCGGAACGGCTCACTGCCCCGGTACCCGTGCCGGGCGTACAGGTCGCGGCTGCTCTCGCTGCTCGCCTCGAGGTACGCCGGCACCCCCTCGGCGTCGAGCACCGCGTGGTGGTGCCGCAGCAGCGCCGTGCCGATACCCTGCCCCTGCCGCTGCGGAGCCACCGCGAGGAACGCCAGGTGATGGTGGTCGTCGTGCGGGTGGCTGGCCGCGAAGAGGTCGTCGAGATGACGGAACCGGTCGGTCCACTCGCCGCAGGCGTCGGCCAGCCGCTGGTCGTAGTCGACCGGTTCCGGCCCGGGCTGGCCCACCTGCGGCAGCCAGACGGCCACCCCGGAGCGGTCCGCGGTGCCGTGGACCAGGCCGTGCCGCATCGCGTGATCCACCATGATCTCGAAGTGGTCGGCGAGCACCGCTTCGCGCCGCGCCGCGTCCGGCACCAGCCACCGGGTCGCCGCCAGCACCAGGAAGGAGTTGGCGATCCGCTCGGCGACCACCCGGGTCTGCGCCGCGCCGAGCCGCTCGACGGTCGGGCCGCTCACCGGCCCGCCCCCGCCCGAACCGGGGCCGGCTGGCCCGGGCCCGGCAGCACGGCCGCCGCCGCGCTCTGCGCGCCGAGACCGATGCGGGCGTACACCTCGGGTCGGTTGCGCCGCAGCAGGACGCCCCACAGCACGCCGAGCAGCGCGGCGACCGGGTAGACCGCCGGGACGGCCCAGCGCAGCGGGGAGTCCGGCGCCACACCGAGCAGGGTGGCGAAGTTGGCCACCGCCACCGAGATGACCGCGACCAGCGCGACGGACGCCAGGCCGGGCGCGACCGCCCGCCGCCACAGGTTCTCCGGGGTGGCGGTACGGGCGAAGAAGGCGATCACGGCGACGCTGGTGGTGGCGATCAGCAGCAGCACCCCGAAGCCGCCGCCCGCGCCCGCCCAGTAGAAGAGCTGGAGCACCGGGTCCCAGCCGTTCACCGTGTAGAGCACGATCACCACCAGCCCGAGCACGCTCTGCGCCAGCGACGCGACCCGGGGCGAGCCGGTGCGCGGCGAGGTCTGCCCGAACGCGGCCGGCAGCACCCGTTCCCGGCCGAGCGCGAACGCGTACCGGGCCGTGGTGTTGTGGAACGAGATCATCGCGGCCAGCACCGAGGTCATGAAGAGCGCCTGGCCGATGGTGACGACGGTGTCGCCGAAGTGCGCGGCGGCCAGGTTGAAGATGAGCGCGACGCTCTGCTCGCCGGCCTGCTGCGACACGTTCTCCGGGCCGGTGGCCACGGTCATCGTCCAGGACGACAGCGCGTAGAGGCCGGCGATGATCACGACGGAGAGGTAGGTCGCCAACGGCACGGTCCGCTTCGGGTCCTTGCTCTCCTCGCTGAACACCACCGCGGACTCGAAGCCGACGAAGCCGGTCATGGCGAGCACGAGCAGCGCCCCGGCCCCCGGCGCCACCAGGTTGGCCGGGGACAGCGCGTCGAGGCTGACCGAACCGCCGGCCGGGTTGGTGAGCTGACCCAGGTCGAAGACGACGATCACCACGATCTCGGCGATCAGCAGCACCGCCAGCACCAGGCCGTTGACGTCGACGCGGAGCAGGCCGAGCAGGGCGACCAGCGCCCAGGCCACCAGGGCCACCAGGGCCCAGTGCGGCTCGACGCCGAACAGCGTGCCGAAGACCGGGGCCGCCGCGGCGCCGATCGCGCCGTAGAGGCCCACCTGCAGGGCGTTGTAGGCGATGAGGGCGACCCAGGCCGCACCGACTCCGGCCGGACGGCCGATCCCCCGGGAGACGTACGCGTAGAAGGCGCCCGCGTTCTCGACCCGGCGGGCCATCGCCACGTAGCCGACGGAGAAGAGCGCCAGGACGGCGGCGACCGCGAGGAAGGCCAGCGGCATGCCGGTGACGCCGGTGACCGCGTACCCGGTGGTGACCACACCGGCGACCACGGTGAGCGGCGCGGCGGCGGAGAGGACGAAGAAGATGACCGAGGGGACGCCGAGCCGGCCGCTGGCCAGGGCGTCGGACACGTTGCTGGGTCGTTCCAGCCTGCTTGTCGGGGGCATGGGGACTGCTCCGGGTTCGATGAGGGGAGGGGTCGGGGGTGGCGGGGATCAGGGGATGCCGCGCAGCACGGCCGCGCCGACGGCCGCCTCGGTGTGCGCCACCAGCTCCCGCAGCGGGGGTGGCAGCGCGGGGACGAGCACGCCGAGCCGGTGCTGGGCGCGGGGACCGGCGCTCCACAGCACCTCGCGGGAGAGCCCTGCGGCGGTGACCAGCCCGAGCAGGACGGCGTCCGGGACGGCGGGGGGATCCGGCCGTTCCAGCAGGGCACGCAACCGGGTGGCCGGCCAGGCGACCGCGTTGAGGTCGACCGGGACGAAGCTGACGGTGGTGCGCAGCAACCGCCGGCTCTCCTGGCGGCGCAGCACGCCCGCCCGGGTCAGCCGCTCCCCCACGCTGGTCGTCGACGACCGGGCCAGGAAGGCCAGCCAGGTGCGGATCTCCTGGTGCTGGGGCTCCCCGATCAACTGGTCGAGCACGGTGTGCGAGAGCGCGTCGGCCGGTGGACGCCGGTCGATGACGGTGACCAGGCCGTTGGCCACGGTCACATGTCCGAAGAGGACGAGCTCGCCGAGGAGTGCGCCGGCGAGCCCCAGCCCGGTCGCGGCGGGGTGCAGTCTGGCCTTGCCCCGACTGTCGTTGTGGGCGATGAGGAAGAACTCGTCGGCGATGAGCAACGAGCCTCCAACGCGGTAAGTCCACAAGTGATCGACGCCGGGTGACAGGATGCCCGCACCCTTGCACCTTTGCAACTCCCGGATTCGACGGTTGCACTCCGTGTCCGGGCGACCTGCGGATTTTGCCGTGCCAGACTCGGAGGGTGACCGCCAGCCCCACTGTCCGCCGTCGTCGTATCGCCCGGGAACTGCGCCAGCTGCGCGAGCGCGCCGGCATGACCCTCGACGTGGCGGCCCGCCAGCTCGACATGTCCAAGAGCAACCTCTCCCGCATCGAGAACGCCCAGATCGGCATCAAGCCCCGCGACGTGCGGGCCGCGCTCGCCCTCTACGAGGTCACCGGCGCGGACGCGGAGGCGCTGATCGAGATCGCCCGGGGCGCGCAGCAGCGCGGCTGGTGGCAGACCTACAGCGACGTGCTGCCGGAGTGGTTCGAGTTCTACGTCGGGCTGGAGGCCGAGGCCGCGCGGCTGCGGACGTACGAGGCGGAGGCGGTGCCCGGACTGCTGCAGACCGAGGCGTACGCCCGCGAGGTCTACCGGCGTACCGCCGGGGAGGAGGGCCTGGAACGCAAGGTGGCCGCCCGGCTGCGCCGGCAGGAGGTGCTGCGCCGCGAGAACCCGGTCGAGTTGTCGGTGGTGCTGAACGAGGCGGTGCTGCTGCGGCCGGTGGGCGGCCCGGCGGTGATGGCGGAGCAGTTGGCGCACATGGCTCGGGTCGCCCAGTCACCCAACGTGACTATCCACGTACTTCCCTTCTCGGCGGGTGGACACCCGGCGATGAGCGCGCCGTACGTCATCCTCAACTTCGCCGACGCCGCCGACGCATCCGTGGTCTACCTGGACAATCTCACGCTGGGGCTGGCTCTGGAGGAGGCCGCGCACGTCTGCGGGTATAGCCTGGTGCACGAGGAGCTGTGCCGTCTGGCGCTGCCTCCGGCGGACTCCGTGGCCCGCCTGGAGGAGGCTTCTCGTCACTTTGCGTGACCGCTTCGCGGCGCGCTCGCCGGAGAACGTGAGGTACGGGGATGACCATGCTCGACCTGTCCGGTGCGCAGTGGCGCACGAGCACCCGCAGCGTCGGCAACGGCAACTGCGTCGAGGTCGCCACCGTCGACGGTCGGGTCGCCGTACGCGACAGCAAGGACCGGCCGGGGCCGGTGCTGGTCTTCCCCGCCCCGGCGTGGGCCGCATTCGTCACCGGGATCGACGTGGTACGCCCCGGCTGACCGCCGGGGTGCCACAGTGGGCACCGTGCTCTCCGACGTCTCCCTCGAACTGCCGGTCAGCCCGGTACTCCCCGCGCTGGTCTCGGCCCTGACCGCCGACGGCTGCGCCGTCCTGGTGGCGCCCCCGGGCACCGGCAAGACCACGCTGGCCCCGCTCGCGGTGGCCGACCGGGTCGACGGGCGGGTGGTGATCGCCCAGCCCCGCAGGGTGGCCGCCCGCGCGGCGGCCCGCCGGATGGCGCACCTGCTCGGCGAACGGGTCGGCGGGCGGGTCGGGTACGCCGTACGCGGCGACCGGCGGGTCGGCCCGGACACCCGGGTCGAGGTGGTCACCACCGGACTGCTGGTCCGCCGCCTGCACCACGACCCGGAGCTGCCCGGGGTGGGCGCGGTGCTGCTCGACGAGGTCCACGAGCGGCAGCTCGACGCCGACCTGGCACTGGCCTTCGCGGTGGAGGCCCGCACCACGCTCCGCCCCGACCTGTGGCTGCTGGCGATGTCGGCGACCCCGGAGGCGGACCGGTTCGCCGCGCTGCTCGGCGGGGACCGGCCGGCCCCGGTGGTGCGGGCCGAGGCGGCACTGCACCCGGTGACCCGGATCTGGGCGCCGCCGCCCCGGCCGGTCGCGCCGCCCGGCGCCGGCCGGGTCGACCCGGTCCTGCTCGACCACGTCGCGGCCACCGTCCGCCGGGCACTGGACGAACGGGACGGGGACCTGCTGGTCTTCCTGCCGGGGGCGGGTGAGATCACCGCGGTGACCCGGCGGCTGGCGGGGCTGGCCGACCGGGTGGCCGTGCTGCCGCTGCACGGGCGGCTGCCCGGCGCAGAGCAGGACGCCGCGCTGCGGCCGGCGGAGCACCGCCGGGTGGTCCTGGCCACGGCGGTGGCGGAGAGCAGCCTGACCGTGCCCGGCGTCCGGGTGGTGGTGGACGCCGGGCTGAGCCGGGTGGCCCGTACCGACCTGTCCCGCGGGCTCGGCGCCCTGGTCACGGTCCCGGTCTCCCGGGCGGCGGCCACCCAGCGGGCCGGTCGGGCCGGTCGGGAGGCCCCGGGCGCGGTCTACCGGTGCTGGTCCGCCGGCACGCACGAGCGGTTGGCCGCGCAGCCGGAGCCGGAGATCGCCACCGCCGACCTGACCGGCTTCGCCCTGGAGCTGGCCGCCTGGGGCAGCCCGGACGGCGCCGGACTGGCCCTGCCCGACCCGCCGCCACCGGCGGCGCTGGCGGTGGCCCGGGAGACCCTGACCACCCTCGGCGCGGTCGACGCGGACGGCCGGATCACGCCGCGTGGCCGGACGATCGCCGCCGTCGGCGCGCATCCCCGGCTGGCCCGCGCCCTGCTCGACGGCGCGCGGCGGGTCGGCGCGGACCGGGCCGCCGAACTGGTCGCGCTGCTGGCCGAGGAGGGACTGACCGGCCGGGGCGACGACCTGACCGCCGCCTGGCGGCGGCTGCGCACCGGGGTCGACCCGGGCGCGAGTACCCGCTGGCGCTCGGAGGTGCGTCGGTTGCGCGCCGCCCTGCCCACCCCGCCCCCCGTCACCGAGCCCGAAGAGCAGGCTTCGGCTCAAGCGCTCACAGATCTTGGCGAGTTGCCGTTCGTGGCGAACCGCAACTCGCCAAGATCTCCGGAGCGCACCCCCACGAGCGGCGCGAAGCGCCCTCGCGACGACGCCGGAACGGCCGGAGCCGGGACCGGCTCCGGCGGGGCGGCGGGCAGCAGCGGGGCAGGGGCGGGAGGGAGGCTGCCGGACGATCTGGCCGCGGGACTGCTGGTCGGTCTGGCGTACCCGGAGCGGGTCGCCCGGGTGCGCCGGGCCGGCGGGACGGCGTACCTGATGGCCGGTGGGACCGAGGCGGAGCTGGCGGCGGGGACGGCGCTGGCGGGCGTCGACTGGCTCGCCGTGGCGGTGGCCGACCGTTCCCCCGGCGCGCCGGCCGCGCGGATCCGGCTCGCGGCGGCCGTCGACGAGCCGACCGCGCGGGAGGCGGGCGGTCCGTTGCTGTGCGAGGAGCGGGAGGTCCGCTGGGGCGACGGCGACGTGGTGGCCCGGGAGGTGGTCCGGCTCGGCGCGATCGAGCTGGTCAGCCGTTCGCTGACCCGGCCGGGCCCGGAGCTGCTGGCTGCCGCGCTGCGCGACGGGCTGCGCCGGGAGGGGCTGGCGCTGCTGGACTGGACGCCGTCGGCGCGGGCGCTGCGGCAGCGGCTGGCGTTCTGCCACCGCGCGCTCGGCGGGCAGTGGCCCGACGTCGGCGACGACGCGCTGCTCGCCGCCGCCGACGACTGGCTCGGCCCGGAGCTGGTCGCCGCCCGCCGCCGGGCCGACCTGGCCCGGATCGACGTGACGGCGGCGCTGCGCCGGCTGCTGCCCTGGCGGGAGGCCGCCCGGCTGGACGAGCTGGCCCCGGAGCGCGTCGAGGTGCCCAGCGGCTCGCGGATCCGGGTGGACTACGCCGACCCGGCCGCGCCGGTGCTGGCGGTGAAGCTCCAGGAGACCTTCGGCTGGCGGGACGCGCCGAGGATCGCCGACGGTCGGGTGCCGGTGCTGCTGCACCTGCTCTCTCCCGCCGGTCGCCCGGTGGCGGTCACCGCCGACCTGGCCTCCTTCTGGTCCGGCGGGTACCGGCAGGTGCGGGCCGAGTTGCGGGGCCGCTACCCGCGTCATCCGTGGCCGGAGGACCCGACGACCGCCGCGCCGACCCGGCACGCCGCTCCCCGGCGGCGCTGAGCCGGCTCACTCCTCGATGATGTCGGCGATCAGCACGGTGACGTTGTCCGGGCCGCCGGCCCGCAGCGCCAGGTCGATCAGGCGACGGGCGCAGAGTTCCCGGTCGGGGGTCTCGGCGAGCACCTCGGCCAGGGTGTCCGGGCGGACGACGTTGGAGAGCCCGTCGCTGCACAGCAGCCAACGGTCGCCGGCCCAGGGCACCATCGTCGCGTACGACGGGGAGACCTCCTCGCCCTGCAACGCCTGGGTGACCACGGCCCGACGGGGGTGGCTGGCCGCCTCGTCGGGGCTGATCAGCCCTTGGTCGACGAGCATCTGCACGAAGGTGTCGTCCCGGGTGATCTGCTTCAGCGTCCCCTCCCGGAACAGGTAGGCCCGGGAGTCCCCGACGTGCGCCAGGGCCAGGCAACTGCCGGTCCGGGCGAAGAGCAGGGCGGTCAGTGTGGTGCCCATGCCCTGCCGGTCCGGATCCTCGACGACCGCCTGCCGGATCCGCTCGGTGGCCAGCTCGATGCCACTCTGCAACGCGGCCACCAGGGCGTCCTCGGGGGTCTCCACGTCCAGGGGGGCGATCGCGTCCATGGCGATCCGGCTGGCCAGGTCGCCGGCCGCCATCCCGCCCATGCCGTCGGCGACGGCGACGAGCCAGGCACCGGCGTGCAGGGCGTCCTGGTTTCCGCTGCGGATCAGCCCACGGTCGCTCGTCCCGACGGAACGAAGCTTCAGGGTCATGGGAGGCAGCCTGCCAGGCGGAGGCCGGTGTTGTCTCTAGGAGATCAGTAGGACGGGGCGTGGCGCGGTGAATCTCACTGTCGTTCGCGTTCCGACGCCCCACCGGCACCGCACGACCCCAACTCATCCAGTCGAATCGATTGACACGGGCGAGACGCGCTGGAAACATCTGGCTGATACTGGGAGCGCTCCCAAGAGCGCGCCCACCTCCCCCGTCCCCGGAAAGGAATCCCCGTGATCCTGATCCGACGCCGCCGGCGCCTCGCGCTGCTGGCAGCGACCACCCTCGCGCTCTCCGCCGCAGGTGCCGGCGTGGCGTACGCCGAGGTGCCACCGGACGCGCCCGAACAGATCAGCAACGGCGACTTCAGCGAGGGTCTCGCCCCGTGGTTCACCTACGGCACGGGCACCCCCGACGTGTCCGACGGCCGGCTGTGCACCACGGTGGCCGGCGGGCTGGCCAACCCGTGGGACGCCGGCATCGGCCACGACGGGGTCAAGCTCAACGCCGGCGCGGAGTACGTCCTCGGCTTCGACATCTCCGCCACCCCCGGCATGTCGGTCAAGGCCATCCTCCAGCTCGGCAGCGCCCCCTACACCACGTACGCGGCGGTGGACGCCGTCGCCGGCACGGAGACGAAGCGGGTCGAGCAGACCGTCGTCGTACCCGACGACAACCCCAACGCCCAGCTCGTCTTCCAGGTCGGCGGGGCCGCCGCCGAGCAGCGGCTCTGCCTGGACAACGTCTCGCTGCGCGGCGGCGAGGCCGCCCCGCCGTACGTGCCGGACACCGGGCCACGGGTCCGCGTCAACCAGGTCGGCTACCTGCCCGGCGGGCCGAAGAACGCCACCGTGGTCACCGAGGCGACCGACCCGCTGCGCTGGGAGCTGCGCTCCGCAGCCGGCACGGTGGTGGCCGACGGCGAGAGCACCCCGCGCGGGGTGGACGAGGCGTCCGGACAGAACGTGCAGACCATCGACTTCTCCTCGGTGCAGACCCCCGGCGCCGGCTACACGCTGGTCGCCGACGGCGAGACCAGCCACCCGTTCGACATCTCCGGTGACCTCTACGACCGGCTGCGCGCCGACTCGATGCAGTTCTTCTACGCCCAGCGCAGCGGCATCGCCATCGACGGCGACCTGATCGGCGAGGAGTACGCCCGCCCGGCCGGGCACCTCGGCGTCGCCCCCAACCAGGGCGACATCGAGGTGCCCTGCGTCCCCGGCACCTGCGACTACTCCCTCGACGTGCGCGGCGGCTGGTACGACGCCGGCGACCACGGCAAGTACGTGGTCAACGGCGGTATCGCCGCGTACCAGCTGCTGAGCACGTTCGAGCGGACGAAGACCGCGGAGACCGCCGCCGGCGGCGCGGCACTGGGCGACTCCACCCTTCGGCTGCCCGAGCGGGGCAACGAGGTCCCCGACGTGCTCGACGAGGCCCGCTGGGAGATCGAGTTCCTGCTGCGCATGCAGGTGCCGGCCGGCGAGCCGCTCGCCGGGATGGCCCACCACAAGATCCACGACAAGGCGTGGACCGGGCTGCCGCTCGCGCCCGAGGACGACCCTCAGCCGCGCGAGCTGCACCCGCCGTCGACCGCGGCCACCCTCAACCTGGCCGCCGTCGCCGCCCAGTGCGCCCGGCTGTTCGCCCCCTACGACGCGGCCTTCGCGGCCCGCTGCGGCACCGCCGCGAAGACCGCCTACGCGGCGGCGAAGGCCCACCCCGAGCGGTACGCCCCGAGCAGCGGCGTCGGCGGCGGCCCCTACGACGACACCGACGTCACCGACGAGTTCTACTGGGCGGCGGTCGAGCTGTACCTGACCTACGGCACGAAGGCGTACCTGGCCGACGTGACCGCGTCGAAGCACCACACCGGCGACGTCTTCGCCGCCGCCGGCTTCGGCTGGCAGAGCGTGGCGGCGCTGGGCCGGCTCGACCTGGCCACCGTGCCCAACGGGCTGCCGGCCGCCGAGAAGACCCGCATCCGCGCCTCGGTCACCGACGCGGCCGACAACCACCTGGCGACCCTGCGGGCCCAGGCGTACGGGCTGCCGATGCCCGCCAACGGCTACTTCTGGGGCGGCACCAGCAACGTGATCAACAACGCTGTCGTGCTGGCCACCGCGTTCGACCTCAGCCGGGACGCGAAGTACCGCGACGGGGCGGTGCAGGCGGCGGACTACCTGTTCGGCCGCAACGCGCTGAACATGTCGTACGTGACGGGCTGGGGCGAGCAGCACGCCCGCAACCAGCACAGCCGGATCTTCGGCCACCAGCTCGACCCGTCGATGCCGAACCCGCCGGCCGGTTCGCTGGCCGGCGGCCCGAACGCCGACCTGCAGGACCCGTTCGCGGCGAACCTGCTCGCCGGCTGCGAGCCGATGTTCTGCTACGTCGACGACATCAACTCGTACGCGACCAACGAGGTGGCGATCAACTGGAACTCGGCGCTGGCCTGGTTCGCCTCGTTCCTGGCCGACCAGGGTGACGCGAAGGCGGTGCCGGCGCAGACCTGCGCCGTCGCGTACCAGGTCCACGGCGTCTGGCCGGACGGCTCCAACACCCAGGTCACCATCCGCAACACCGGCACGACGCCGGTGAACGGCTGGACGCTGCGGTACGCCTACACCGGCGACCAGCAGGTCACCCAGGGCTGGTCGGCCCAGGTGAGCCAGACCGGGGCCACGGTCACCGCGAAGAACCTGTCCTGGAACGCGACGATCGCGCCGGGTGAAAGCGTGACGTTCGGCCTGCTGGCCAAGCCCGGCACGCTCGCCAACCCGGCGCCGAACCTGATCACCGTCAACGGCTCCTCCTGCGCCCTGTCCTGATCCACCCTTCCCGCCCGGGGCACCGCGCCCGGGCGGGAACCTCGGCCGTCGCCCCCTGTCCCCTGGGGGCGACGGTCCGCCGTTTGCAGCGTGTCGCGGTGTCCCCGCGCCGGGATGCCGCGACACGCCGCAAATCGCGACCGGGCGAAGCACCTGACGCCCGGTCAGTCCCGCGCTCTCGCCCAGGTGAGGAAGCGTTCGGTCAGCTCCGCCGGGCGGACCGGCCCGCCGAGTTGGCCGAGCTGCGCCGCCGCCTCGCTCATCACCGTCGCCAGGTACACCAGCAGCCCCGCCCGGTCGTGGCGGTACTGCACCAGCAGCGACAGCCGGGCCGGCTGGCAGGGCCACTGCGCACCGCAGGCCCGGCACCGCCACAGCGGACGCATCGGCTCGTGCGGCCGGGGCGGACGGCTCACCGCTGCTCCGGGCGTCGCCACCCGCCGGCCCGCCAGCGCTGGGCGGGGGTCAGGTTGCCGGTACGCCCCGGCCCCATGGTCGGGAAGAGCCGGGTGGGCGCGTTCTCCCACGAGGGGCGGGGCCTCGGCAGTGCGACGGCCGGGGTGGACGGGGTGGACTCGTGGCGGCTGCGCCAGAACCGGAAGCGCACGGGGATGCTCCTCACGTCGTGGGTGGACCGGGCCGCCCCGGCGTCGTCGGCGGGGCGGCCCGACGGTTCCGCCGACGGTTCGGGCCACGGCGGCGGTTCCGATACCGAAAGCCTTCCGCGCGTCGCGGGACGGCCACACTGCGTATCGGTAGCGTGCACAGACGTTCCGGACGTCCTTCGTGGAGGCTGGCGTGAACGACGTGTTGCGGGTGGCGATGGCCGAGGCGGGCGAGACCGCCGAGTCCCTGGCCGAGCAGGCCGGGGTGGATCCGAAGACCGCCGCCCGGTGGGTGTCACCGGGGCGGCTGCCGCATCCCCGGCACCGTGCGGCGGTGGCGAGGGCGCTGGGCCGGGAGATCGGCGAGCTGTGGCCGGAGGTGGTCCGCCGCCGGGAGCCGGCCTGGTTCCGACCCTGGACCGACGTCGAGCAGGACGCCACCTCGCTGCGGTCGTTCGAACCGTCGGTGATCCCCGGCCTGCTCCAGACCCCGGAGTACGCGCACGCGGTGCTCAGCAGCGGCCCGCTCGCCGACGACGAGATCGAGGGGTACGTCGCCGCGCGGCTGGCCCGGCAGGCGGCGGTCTTCGACCGGCCGCGCCCGCCGCTGACCGTCTTCGTCATCGACGAGGCGGCGCTGCGCCGGGGCGAGCCGGAGATCATGCACCCGCAGCTCGACCACCTGGAGGTGATGGCCCGGCGCTCCTGCCTGCTGCTGCACGTGGTGCCGCTGCGCGCCGGCTTCCACCCCGGGCAGGCCGGGGCCTTCGTCATCGCCAGCCTCGACGACACCGAGGACATCGGCTATATCGACGACCAGGCGGCCGGTCGGCTCACCAACGACGTTGCTCCCCTGTGGCGGGTCTGGGACACTGTCAGGTCGGTGGCGCTGCCGCGCGACCAGTCGATCCAGCTCCTGAAGGCGCGAGAATGGCTGAGATGACCGGCGCCCGGTGGCGCACCAGCACCCGCAGCAGCTCCAACGGCGGCAACTGCGTCGAGGTCGCCGACAACCTTCCCGGCGTCGTGCTGGTGCGCGACTCCAAGGACCGCGACGGCGGCACGCTCACCTTCACCCCGGCGGCGTGGCGCGCCTTCGTCCATGGCAGCGCCCGATCGAACCGGTGACCGTACGGCCGGCCGGCCCCGCCGGCCCCGCCGACCTCCCGGCCCTGGTCGCCCCCCGGATCGCCAACGCCGAGGCGCACCTCGCCCTCGACCCGACGGCGTACCGGGTACCTGATCCGGCGGTCGTCGCCGGCCACTTCCGGGACACCCTGGCCGCCGACCGGGACGCGATCCTCGTGGCCGAAGCCGCCGACGGGCAGGTCGTGGGCATGGTCGAGGTGCTGCGCCAGGCCGATCCGCCCGCGCACCAGATCCTGCGACCGGAAGCGTCCGCCGCCGTACACACGGTGGTGCTGCCGGGGCACCGCGGCCGGGGCGTCGGCGCGGCCCTGCTCGCGGCGGCGCGGGAGTGGGCGAGCGCGGTCGGCTGCCACCGTCGTCCTGACCCTGGCCCGCTCTACGGCGGGTGAGCCGTCAGACCGGCCGCCGCATGGCGACCCGGTCGCTCATGTCCAGGCCCAGCGCCGCCTCGGCCGCCAGCACCTCCGCCAGGCCCGGCCCGGTCCGGGTCGGCGGCAACGCCACGAAGCCGCACCGGGCGTAGTAGGGCGCGTTCCACGGCACGCTGCGGAAGGTGGTCAGCGTCAGCGCCGGCCGCCCCCTCCCTGCGGCCCAGCCGGCGACGTGGTCGAGCAACCGCCGGCCCACACCCCGCCGGGCGTGGCCGGGATGGACGCTGAGCTGCTGCACGTGGGCGCAGCCGTCGACGAGGCGTACCACGGCGAAGGCGATCGGCCGGTCGTCGGCGTCCACCGCCACCCAGGCCCGGCCCTCGCGCTGGCATGCGCCGAGCGTGTCGAGGTCGAGCGGCGGCGCGTCGGCTATGTCGACCATGCCGATCTCGCGGAACGGCGCGCCGGAGGCCACCTCGATCGCTTGCAGTTCGCTGAGTTCGTCAGCCGTCGCCGTCCTGATCCGCTCCACGGTCCCGAGCCCACCACGGCCACCGGCCCGACGCCCAGCGGATTTCGGCGGCCCGGCACGCGGGCGGGGCGCCCGTGCCACGTTGCGGCTGGTACGGACGCCCCGGTGGTGCGTGTGTTCGCCTGATCCCGGCCGAGGCCGGTCCCGGCTGGTGCTCAGGCGACGGGCAGGCCGCCGACCTGGGTGTTGATCCAGGTACGGATCGACGGCAGGTCTCCGTAGATGGACGGGCCGGTGGCGCAGGTGGAGTTGTTGTTGCCGGCCCGGCTGGTCGCGCCGATCAGGTTCCACACCCCGTTGATCTTGCGCACCTGCGGGCCACCCGAGTCGCCGTAGCAGGCGCCGGAGTTGCCGTTGGTGTTGTTGGTGCAGATCTCGTACGGACCGTTGATGCCGAGGCACCGGCTGTCCGAGACGATCGAGGTGTCGAGCTCGTGCGCGATGGTCGGCGCGGAGCCGCAACCCCGCTGCGGGCAGGTCTGCCCCCAGCCGATGATCCGGGTCGCCGTGCCGACGGCGCCGGAGGTGGTCGGGATCGGGGCGGGGGCGTAGCCGACCGAGCTGGCCAGTTGGAGCAGCTTCACGTCGATGGTCGGGTGGTTGACCCCGCGGGTCACCCGGACCACCGTGCCACCGCTGGTGCGGTTGATGCTGCCCACCCGCACCGAGGTGGGCGTCGGGCAGTGCCTCGCGGTGACCGCCCAGTTCGCCTTGATCAGGGTGCCGGTGCAGCCCGAGGTGTACACCATCCACGGGTAGTTCTCGGTGGCCGGGCGGCCACCGACCACCATCGGGGTGACGTCGCCCTCGTCGGACCAGCTGTAGCTGGCCGTGGCCGGCGCGGCCAGGGTGCCGCCGAAGAGCTGGTTGACCCGGTACGCCTCGGCCGCGCTCGGATACGCGTTCTTGCAGGAGACCGGGGCGCTGCTGCCCGACATCAGGTCGGAGCAGAGCCCGGTGCGCCGGTCGGGCAGGCCGAGGATGTGGCCGATCTCGTGGGTGGCGATCCGAGTACGGTCGTACCCCATGTCGACGGCCTGCCAGCCCATCCACACCCGACCGTTGCCCAGGCTCGTCGTCTGGGCGCGGGGCCAGCCGGTGTCGACGTAGATGGTGATGTTGCCCGGCGTGCGGGGGGCGAGCCGGACGGAGCTGACGGAGCTGTTCCAGATGCTGGCGGCCTGGTCGAAGTTGGTGCGGAACTCGCCGGCCCGGCTGGCGTCGTAGTAGACGGTGCGCACGGCGGCGGAGGCCGCCGTGGTCTCGACCGCCACCAGACCGGTGGCGCCCAGCACCGCCGCGAGCAGAGCTGCGGCGGTACGCGCGAGTTGTCGTCGTCGGATCATCCGACCTCCCATCGATAGATGATGATGATGAATGCTAATCATATCGATGTTGATCGGTCCAATAACGCATTCCTCATACCATGGCCGGGGAGCCCGGCCCGGTCGACCGCCCCGACCCCGAGGCGGGCCGGTTGCCCGCCCCCTAGACGAGTAATTCCTAAGTCGGTCCGGGGCTGCGAACGCAGCGAAGGGTGTTGATGATCCGTTTGTGACGACAGACCTCAACACCCTTCTCA
>NZ_FMDN01000002.1 GCF_900090245.1 Micromonospora halophytica | reverse complement strand
CCCCCCCACCCCACCCACCCCACCCACCCCACCCACCCCCGCCACGGCCCTCGTCCCCGCGCCGATCTTGCAGTTGGGGTCGACCCTTCGCCCCGACATGCCCGTTTCGTCGGGACCGCAAGTGCAAGATCGCGCGCTCGGGGTCGGGTGGGGGTGGGTGGGGAGGTGGGTGAGATGGGTGGATATCGCCTGCTGGCGGGGTCGGTCACCGGCACGATGTGACCATGGCGGAGCAGGTGGAGGACGCGGGTACGGCAGCGACCAGGAGCCCTGATCCGGTGCTGCTCGCGCTGGGCGTGGGTGGGGTGCTGGCGGTCGTGCTCTGGGGCGTGGCCGCCCGCAGCTCGCTGGCCGACTTCGGCGAGTCCGGGCTGGCCTGGGTGATCGACACCTTCGGCTGGTTCTTCGTCGTCGCGGCGGACGCCTTCCTGGTGCTCGCGGTGGTCATCGCGGCGTCCCGGTACGGCCGGATCCGGTTGGGCGCCGACGACGACGAGCCGGAGTTCAGCACGCTGGCCTGGATCGCCATGATGTTCAGCGCCGGGATGGGGATCGGCCTCGTCTTCTTCGCGGTGGCCGAGCCGATCCAGCACTACGCCACGCCGCCGCCGGCCACCGGCGTCGAGGCGCAGACCCCGGCGGCCGGCGCGGCGGCCATGCAGTACACGCTCTTCCACTGGACGCTGCACCCGTGGGGGATCTACGCCGTCACCGCGCTCGCGCTGGCCTACTCGACCTTCCGCAAGGGGCGGGACAACCGGATCTCGGCCGCGTTCCGACCGCTGCTCGGCGGGCGGGCCGACGGGGCTGCCGGTCGGGCCGTCGATCTGCTCGCCGTCTTCGCCACGGTCTTCGGCTCGGCCACCAGCCTCGGTCTCGGCGCGCTCCAGGTGGCCGCCGGTCTGGACCTGGTGGCCGGCGTACCGGACACCCGGGCGGTGGAGCTGATCGTGATCGGCGCGCTCACCCTGGCCTTCGTCGTCTCGGCCTTCTCCGGGCTGCACCGGGGCGTCAAGTGGCTCTCCACCACCAACGTCCTGCTGGCCGTGCTGCTGATGGTCTTCGTGTTCGTGGTGGGGCCGACGATCTACACGCTGGAGGTGCTGCCCGCCTCGGTCGGCGACTACCTGAGCAACCTGGTGTTCATGTCCACCCGTACCGGCGCCTTCTCCGACCCGGCCTGGCTCGGGGGCTGGACGATCTTCTACTGGGCGTGGTGGATCTCCTGGGCGCCGTTCGTCGGCACCTTCATCGCCCGCATCTCGCGCGGGCGGACCGTGCGCCAGTTCCTGGTGGGGGTGCTGCTGGTGCCCAGCGGGGCCAGCGCCATCTGGTTCGCCGTGCTGGGGGGCAGCGCGTTGCGCGCCCAGGCCACCGGCGCCCGCGACCTGGTGGCGGACGTCGGGGCGGGCAGCGAGCAGGCGCTGTTCGGCCTGCTGGGGGCGCTGCCGCTGGCGACCGTCACCAGCGTGCTGGCCATGGTCCTCATCGCGGTCTACTTCGTGACCAGCGCCGACTCGGCGTCGCTGGTGCTGGGTTCGCTCACCTCCGGCGGCGCGCTGCGCCCGCACCGTGTGCTCGTGGTGCTCTGGGGTGTGCTGATCGGGGCGGTCGCCGCCGCGCTGCTGCTCGCCGGCGGCCTGGCCGCCCTGCAACAAGCGACGATCATGGTGGCGCTGCCGTTCGTGGTGGTGATGCTCGGGCTGGCCGTGGCGCTGCTGCGCGACATGGGCCGGGATCCGGCGGCCAACCCGCAGCTGGCCCGGGGCCGCCGGTCCGGCCTGGCCGCCGCCGTGTGGGCCGCCCGGTCGTACGACGAGGAGGACCCGCCGCCGGTCACCCGCTGGCTCCACCGCCGCCCCCGCTGACCCCGGGGCGCTCGCCACACGCCCGTCCCCCGCCCTACGGATCGCCGGTCCGGCAGGGCAGGATGTAGGGCCGAGGGGGTGGCACTGAATGGCTGGGCGGATCCGGGACGAGGACATCGCGCTGGTCCGGGAGCGCACCTCCATCGCCGAGGTCATCTCGGACACGGTGACCCTCCGGTCGGCCGGCGGCGGCAACCTCAAGGGGCTCTGCCCGTTCCACGACGAGAAGAGCCCGTCGTTCAACGTCTCGCCCGCCCGCAACGTCTTCTACTGCTTCGGCTGCGGGGTCGGCGGCGACGCGATCAAGTTCCTGATGGACGCCGAGCACCTCAGCTTCGTCGAGTCCGTCGAGCGGCTCGCCGCCCGGGCCGGCCTGCAGTTGCGTTACGTGGAGGGCGACCAGGCCGCCCCGCGCAACCGCCCCCAGCAGGGGCAGCGGCAGCGGCTGGTGGCCGCGCACGCCGCCGCGGTGGAGTTCTACCAGGCACAGCTCACCACGGCCGGTGCGCGGCCGGCGCGGGAGTTCCTGGCCCAGCGCGGCTTCGACCGGGCCGCCGCCGAGCGCTACGGCTGCGGGTTCGCCCCCGAGGCCTGGGATCTGCTCACCAAGCACCTGCGCCAGCAGGGCTTCAGCCACGACGAGCTGGTCACGGCGGGGCTGTCCCGCCCGGCCCGCTCGGGCTCGCTGATCGACCGGTTCCGCCGCCGGCTGCTCTGGCCGATCCGCGACCTGGCCGGCGACGTGATCGGCTTCGGCGCCCGCAAGCTCTTCGACGACGACGACGGTCCGAAGTACCTCAACACCCCCGAGACGCCGATCTACAAGAAGTCGCACGTGCTCTACGGCATCGACCAGGCCAAGCGGGAGATCGCCAAGCAGGGCAAGGTGGTCGTCGTCGAGGGCTACACCGATGTGATGGCCTGTCACCTGGCCGGCGTGCCGACGGCGGTCGCCACCTGCGGCACCGCCTTCGGCGCCGATCACATCGGCGTGCTGCGACGGCTCCTGCTGGACACCGACGCGGTGGCCGGCGAGATCATCTTCACCTTCGACGGGGACGCCGCCGGTCAGAAGGCCGCGCTGCGCGCGTTCGAGGACGACCAGCGCTTCGTGGGTCGTACCTTCATCGCGGTCAGCCCCGACAACATGGACCCGTGCGAGCTGCGCCTGGCCAAGGGCGACCTCGCGGTCCGCGACCTGGTCGCCCGCCGCGAGCCGCTGGTGGACTTCGCGCTGCGCCATGTGATCAACCGGTACGACCTCGACACGGTCGACGGCCGGGTGGAGGCGATGCGCCGCGCCGCCCCCCTGGTCGCCAAGATCAAGGACCGGGAGAAGCGCCCGGAGTACGTCCGCAAGCTCGCCGGCGACCTCGGCATGGAGATCGAGCCGGTGCAGCGGGCGGTGCTCGCCGCCGGCAACGCTCCGACCGGTGACCGGGGCGCCGGTGCCCCGGCCCGGTCCCGGGCCGCCGCGTCCGAGCCGGCCGTGGACAGCCCCAGCTCGATGGTCGAGCGGGAGGCGTTGAAGCTCGCCCTCCAGGAGCCGGTGCTGGCCGGGCCGATGTTCGACGCCGTCGAGGCGCCGGAGTACCGGCATCCGGTGCACCAGGCGGTGCGGGCGGCGATCGCGGCGGCCGGCGGGGCGTCGGCGGCGGCCGGGGGCGCGGTGTGGATCGAGTCGGTCCGCGACGCCTGCGAGGACCTGGCCGCCCGGGCGCTCGTCGGCGAACTGGCCGTGGAGCCGCTGCGCATCGCCGGGGAGCCCGACCCGCGCTACGTGTCGGTGACCATGGCCCGGCTCCAGTGGGGCTCGGTCACCGCCCGGATCCGAGACCTGAAATCCAAGATCCAGCGAATCAACCCGGTGAACAACAAGGACGAGTACTTCGCCCTCTTCGGGGAACTGCTCTCGCTGGAGCAGCACGCGCGGGCACTGCGTGAGCAGGCCGCGGGAGGACTGTGATGGGACTGTTCAGCCGTAAGCCGAAGCTGCCGCCCGCCGCCCGGCCCCCGCTCGCCGCCGACGAGCGGGTGCTGGCCTGGGCCACCGCCGGCAACGGCGAGGGCGACGGCGTGGTGGTCGCCAGCAACCTCGGGCTCTGGCTGCCCGGCCGGGGGCACCGGCTGGGCTGGCACGACATCCTCAAGGCCGTCTGGTCCGGTCGTGAGCTGACCGTCACCCCGGCCGAGCCGCTGACCGAGCGGGACGGCTACCAGGTGGTCGCCGACTGTCCCGCCGAGACGTACCTGCTGCTCGAACCGGGCGACCTGCCGCACCAGGTGCGGGCCCGGGTCACCCGATCGGTGGCGTACACCGCGCACCACCCGGTGCCCGGCGGCGCCGGGCGGATCGCGGCCCGGCGGGTGGCCGGTGTGGACGGCCTGGCCTGGACGGTCCGGTTCGATCCGGGCACCCCGGCCGACGACGACGCGGTGCTGGCCGAGACCGACCGGCTGGTCGCCGCCGCCCGGGTCGCCACGTCCCCGACGGACGTCTGACCCGTCCCCCGGTTGCGTCCGGGACAGCCGACAGCCGCCGTCGAGGGTGAACCCGACCGCCTGCGCCGGGTGGACGCCGCCCGGCGGAGCACGGACGAGCGCCGGCAGAGTCCGCCCGGGCTCAGTTGCCCTGGTAGAAGCGGGCCGCGCCGGGGTGCAGGGGGATCGGATCGGTGCCGGCGGCGCTCTGCCGGGTGAAGTTGCCCGCCTCCGGGTGCACCCCGATCAGGTCACCCTGGTACGTGAAGAGCAGCCGGGTCAGGTCGTACGCGAGTTGGTCCGGCATGTCCGCGCCGACCAGCATCATGTTCGCCACCGTCACGGTGGGGGTGCCGGTGGGGGTGCGGTAGACGTCCTTCGGCAGCTCTGCGGTGGTGTACACCGAGCCGTACCTGGCGTTCAGCGGCTCGATCAGGTTGGCGATCGGCAGCAGCGCGAACCTTCCCGACGATCTGGAGAGCAGGTCGGCGATGCCCGGGGTGGGCAGGCCGCCGGAGAAGAACATCGCGTCGAGGCTGCCCGCCCGCATCCGCTTGACCGTCTCCGGCAGGGACAGGGTGAACCGGCGGACGTCCCGGTCCGGGTCCATCCCCCCGGCGGTCAGCAGCCGCCCGGCGATGATGTCCGTGCCGGACTTCGGCGAACCGGTGGAGACCCGCTTCCCGCGCAGCCCCGCGAAGTCCTTGATCTTCGCGTCGGTCCGGACGATCACATGGGTGTAGTTGCTGTAGACCCGGGCCAACGCCCGGACCGGCTGGGGCTGGCTGAAGGCACCCCGGCCGGTGACCGCGTCGGCGGCGGTGTCGGCGAGGCTGAAGGCGACCTCCATGTCCCCGCTGGCCAACCGGTTGATGTTCTCCACCGAGGCACCGGTCGGCTCGGCCCGCGCCTCGTACCCGGGCAGGTGCCGGCTGATCACGTCGGCGTAGCCGCCGCCGAGCTGGTAGTACACGCCGGTGGTGTTGCCGGTGGCCAGGAAGATCCGCCCGCCGTGCCAGGCCTCCGGCGCGGGCTCGGCCTGCCCGCAACCGGCGGCGAGCACGGTGACCAGCAGGGCGGCCAGCCACCGTAGCGACCGGCGGGTCATCCCCGGACCGCCGGTTCCAGCGCCTCGGCCACCCGCTGCACCAACGTCGCCGTCTCGAAGCCGACCTGGCCGAGGTCGCAGCCCGGCGCGGCGAGCACCCCGAGCAGCGCCCGCTCCCCGACCGCCATCACCAGCATCACGCCACCGTCCATGTCGACGATCTGCTGCCGTACCCGCCCGGCGGACATCAGCCGTGCCGCGCCGACGGTGAGGCTGGCCAGCCCGCTGATCACGGCGGCGAGCTGGTCCACCTGATCGGTGGCGAGGTGGGGCGAGGCGGCCAGTCGCAGCCCGTCCTCGGAGACCGCCAGGGCGTGGGAGACGTCCGGCACCTGCTCGGCGAAGTTCGCCAGGAGCCAGTCGAGGCCCGGGCTCACGGGTGAGGTCATTGCTGTCTCCCAATCGGTCCGTTGTGCTGGTTACGTCGCATCGCGCTGGCCACACCCTCGGCGAGGGCGGAGAGCCGGGCCCGCACCACCTCCGGGTCCAGCGGGTCGTCCGCCTTCCGGGGCGGCGGGACGTGGTGCAGCCCGGTGGGCATCGCGCCGCCCCGGGTACGCCGGGGCAGACCCGTCCCGGTGGTCGCCGCCGGGCCGGGCGGCGGTGCCGCGGCTCCCCGGCCGGCCGGCGGCCGGGTCGGCGCGGCACCCCGGCCGCCAGGTCCGATGACCGGTAGCGAGACCGTGGGCGCATGGTGCGCGCCGACCGCCTCGGCGAGGGCATGGCCGTTGTACGGCGTCTCGGCCGTCCGTGCCCCGGACATCCCGGTCGGCACCGCGGTCGCGGTGGCCGGCGTGCCGGTCCGGGGCCGGAACCAGGCGGCCGACGGGGCCGGCTGACGGTTCGGAACGGGCCGGCGGGAGACCGCCTCCAGTCGGGTCAGCGCGCTCTCCGGCACCTCGACCTGTGCGATCGTGCCGTGGCCGGTGTTGTGCAGCTGGACCCGGATCCCGTGCCGGGCCGCCAGGTGGGCCACCACGTGCAGGCCCATGCTGCCGGCCGCGGCGCTGGAGAGCACGGCCGGGGCGAGCAGCCGCTCGTTGATCTCGACGAGTCGGCTCTCGCTGATGCCGATGCCCTGGTCGTGCACGCGCAGGGTGAGCCCGTCGACGGTACGGCGGCCGTCCACGTGCACCGGGGCGTGCGGCGGCGAGTAGTTGGTGGCGTTCTCCAGCAGTTCGGCGAGGAGGTGGACCAGGTAGCCCACCGCGGAGCCGTGCACCGCGGCGGGCGGCACGTCGATCTCGACCCGGGCGTAGTCCTCGATCTCCGAGGCGGCGGCGCGGACCACGTCGGCCAGCAGGTGGTCGCCCTCCTGCGCGCGGCCGGGCTCACCCCCGGCGAGGATCAGCAGGTTCTCCCCGTTGCGGCGCATCCGGGCGGCGAGGTGGTCGAGGGCGAACAGCCGGGCCAGCGCGTCCGGGTCGGTCTCCTCACGTTCGAACTCGTCGAGCAGCCGGAGCTGCCGGGTGATCAGCGTCCGGATCCGCCGGGCCAGCGCCTCGGCCATCCGGGTCACGTCCAGCCGCAGCTCGGCCTGCTCGCCGGCGAGCCGCAGCGCCGCCCGGTTCACCGTGTCGAACGCCTCGGCCACCTGGGCGACCTCGTCGCGTCCCTGCCGGATGCCGGCGGTGAGCCGGGTGGCCGCGCCTTCGGTGGGCGTGCCGTTGCCGGACGCGATCGCGGTGATCCGCTCGGGCAGCTCGGTGTGGGCCATGGTCAGCGCCGCGATCCGCAGCCGACGCAGCCGGCGGCTGGTGCGTACCGCCAGCAGCGCGGCGGCGAGCAGCGCGGCGGTGGCCACGGCGGTGGTCGCGCCGCCGGTGAGCAGGGCCTGCTGTCGGGCGTTCCCGGCCAGGGTCGCGGCCTGCCGGTCCAGGTCTTCGGAGAGTTCCCGGCCGAGGAGGTTGTACCGGCGGATCACCCCGCTCTGCGCCACGAACCAGGCGTCGCCGTCGACCTTCAGCGCGTCCGGGAGGGTCTCGCCGTTGACGGCGCTGTCGCGCATCCGCTGCGCGGTCGACACGTCCGAGCCGGACACCAGCCGGGCGTACGCGGCCTGTGCCTCGCTGCCGGCGATCCGGGAGAACTCGGCCTGGCGCTGCTCCTGCGCGCCCCGCAGCTGGCCGAGCCGGACCAGCTCGCCCGGCGCCAGTTCGCCGCGGACGAAGACCGCCCGGAGCAGGTCGCGTTCCAACGAGGCCAGGTGCTCCTGGGCGGCGACCGCCGCCACCTCCCGGGCCGCGTTGGCCAGGTCGGTGTCGCGCAGCTGGGCCGGCAGGGCGTCGGCGACGGAGAGCAGGGACTCGACCAGCGCCACGTAGGTCGAGTCGACGGCCCCGGACTCGGTCACCGCGCGGCGGGCCGGATCGAGCCGGTAGAGATGGTCGTCGGTGGCGTCGAGCGCGCCACCGAGGTCCGGGGCGGCCCGGCGGGCCTCCCGGCTGGCGGATCGGTACCGCTCGACGGCGGTGTCCACCCGCCGCCGCTGCGCGTCGACGAGGGGGCGGCCGCTGGTGCCGCCGCGCTGGCGCAGGGCGGCCGTCTCGCCGAGTTCCCGTTCGAGTTCGTGCACCAGGCGCACGGTGGCGGTGGCGGTGCCGGCGAGGACCCGGGCGCGGTCGGCGTCGGTGGAGGCGTCCAACGCGGTTCCGGTCTGGGTGGCGCCGAGCACCACCAGGCCGAGGGTGGCCACCAGGATGGGCGCGAGGAGTTGGGTACGGACCGACCAGAGCTGGTCGGTGTGGTCGGTGGGCCGGTTGTGCCGGCGTACACGGGCGGGGCGGGGGAGCGGCACGGGGTCTCCCGGTGGTGGTCGGGGGCGCCGGGTCCGGGCGGATGGGCCCGGACCCGGCGTCGCGGGTCAGTTCGCGCCGAGGTCCTGCAGGGCCTTGGCCGCGCCGCGGTGCATCGGGACGGGGTCGGTCTTGCGGGCGTTGTTCAGGTCGATGCCCTTGGCCGCCGGGTTGGCCTGGGCCAGGGCGTCCTTCTTCTCGAAGACCGTGCGGGTGATCGCGCAGGCGACGTTGGCGTCGAGGTCCTTGCGGACCAGCAGCACGTTCGGCACCACGATGGTCGGGGTGTCCGCCGCGGTCTTGTAGACGTCCGCGGAGATGGTGCCGGCCTGGTACGCCGGGTTGAGTTCGGTCATCTTCGGCAGCAGCGGGGTGATGTCGATGAACTTCACCTTGTCCCCGGCGGTGGTGAAGAGGTCGGTCACGCCGCCGGTGGGCACGCCGCCGGACCAGAAGAACCCGTCGACGCTGCCGTCCTTGACCCCCTCGACGGTCTTGGTCAGGTCGAGGCGCTGCGCCTGGACGTCCTTCTCCGGGTCCAGCCCGGCGGCGGTGAGCAGGCGGTTGGCGATGACCTCGGTGCCGGACTTCGGGGAGCCGGTGGAGATCTTCTTGCCCTTCATGTCGGCGACCGAGTTGATGCCGGAGTCGGCCCGGACGACCACCTGGGTGTAGTTGTCGTAGATCCGGGCCAGCGCCTCGACCGGTTGCGGGGAGGTGAAGGTGGCCTTGCCCTGCACCGCGTTGACGGCGGTGTCGAAGAGGGAGAAGGCGACGTCGTACTGGCCGGCGACGAGCTGCTCGATGTTCTGCACGGAGGCGCCGGTCTCGGCGGCGGTGCCGGTGAGCTTGCCGTCGGTGTTGGCGGAGAGCTGGCCCGCGAGGGCGTTGCCGACCACGTAGTAGACCCCGGTGGCGTTGCCGGTGGCGATGCCGACCCGGGTGCTGTCGGTCACCTTGCAGGTGACCTCGCTGGCCGTGTCGTCCTTCGCCGCGCCGTCCTGGCGGCCCCCGCAGCCGGCGGCGCCCGCCGCGACCAGGGCGAGCGCCCCCACTCCGGCGGCGATCCGCACGTTGATCCGTCTCACTGAATGTCCTCCCCAGGGTGTCCGGATGGAACTGCCCGCGGTGCGCCGGTCCGGCCGGCGGTGCCGCGTCGTACGAGCGCACCGGCCACCATCAGGGCGGTCAGGACCGCGCCGACCGTGACGGGTACGGGTTCGAGCCAGAGCAGCGTCAGCCCGGCGAGCGCGCCGACGAGCCGCTCCGGCGTGCCGGCCGGGCCGACGCCGGGCAGCCAGCCGCCCGCCGCCACGGCCAGTACGGCCACGCTGAGCGCGCAGACCAGCCCGGCGACCGCGATCCGTTCCGGCCCGCCGATGCCGAGCAGCCCGAGCCCGGTCGGGGTGATCACGAAGGCGAGCGGGATGAGGTAGGCCGGCAGGGCGTACCGCAGGGTCTGCCACATGGTCGGCACCAGCCGCCCGCCGGTGACCGCGGCGGCGGCCACGGCGGCGAGCGCGGTCGGCGGGGAGACCTCGGACAGCACCGCGAAGTAGAAGACGAACATCGCCGCGGCGGGTGCGGCGACGCCGAGGTCGAGCAGGGCCGGGCCGATGATCACCCAGCCGATGACGAAGGAGGCGGTGACCGGCACCGCCAGCCCCAGCAGGGTGAGCGCGACGGCGGCGAGCAGCGCGGTCAGCGCCAGCACCACGGCCGGGTCCGAGCTGACCGCCTGCGCCCCGCTGATCAGCAGCGCCGCCGCCTGCGGGCCGAGGCCGGTCTTGGTGGTGGTCGCGGTGATGATGCCGGCGGCGGCGCAGACCGCGCTGACCGCCAGCACCCCGCGCACCCCGGAGCTGAGCGCCTGGACCAGTCGGGCCGGGGTGAGCCGGTGCCGGCGGTCCAGGAAGGAGAGCGCGGCGGCCAGGACGGTGGCGCCGACGACGGCCTTCGTCGCGGAGAGGCCGAGGGCGAGCAGCCCGGTGATCACCAGCAGGGAGAGGAAGTGGTAGCCGAACCGGCCGAGCAACCGCCACGGGGAGGTGGTGTCGATGACCACCGGCCGTACCCCGGAGCGCCGGGCGTCGATCTCCACCGAGAGCAGGATGCCGAGGTAGTACAGGACCGTCGGGACGGTCGCCCAGCCGAGCACCTGCAGGTACGACACGCCCAGGTACTCGGCGATGATGAAGGCGGCCGCGCCGAGGGTGGGCGGGGAGAGGATCGCCCCGACGCCGGCGGCGGCGAGCATCCCGCCGGCGCGTTCGGCCGGGTAGCCGGCCTTGCGCAGCACGGGCCAGGTGACCGCGCCGATGCTGACCGTCGTCGCGGCGCCCGAGCCGGAGACGGTGCCGAGCAGGAAGCCGGAGGCGACCGCGGTGCGCCCGGCGGCGGTGCGGGAGCGGCGGAAGGCGGCGGCGGAGAGTTCCACGAAGAACCGGCCCGCGCCGGAGAGGTCGAGCACCGCGCCGTAGATGGTGAAGAGCACGATGTACGTGGCCGCGACGTCGAGCGGGGTGCCGTAGAAGCCGCTGTCGGAGTTGTAGAACGCGTCGACCAGTTGGCCGAAGTCGAGCCCGGCGTGGGCCACCGGCAGGGACTGCGGCAGCAGCCCGCCGTAGTAGCCGTAGCCGAGGAAGAGCAGACAGACCGCCGGCAGGATCCAGCCCGTGGTGCGCCGGCACGCCTCCAGCAGCAGGAGCAGCAGTACGGTGCCCATCGCCACGTCGAGCGGCGTCAGCAGGCCCTGCCGGTCCAGGAAGGCGTCGTATCCGCCGCCGGCGCCCCCGATGGTGACCGGCAGCACCGGGTAGAGGCAGCTGACCAGCGCCGCGCCGGCCAGCACCCAGTCCGGCGCGGTGGGGCGGGTCCGGCCCGCGCCGGGCTGTTCCCCGCCGGTCGCCGTGCGCCGCCACGGCAGCCGCAGCTCCGCCGGGTACGCCAGGAAGACCATGGGCAGCACACCGGCCAGGAAAATGATCAGGTAGTACTTGCTGCCCTGGGAGAGCGGGGCGAAGACCTGTGCGAGCGCGAGCAGCGCGACCGCCACGGTGGCGCCGGTGAGCAACAGTCCGATCGGGCCGGTGAGTGTGCGTCCGGGTTTCTCGTCCTCGAATTGCGCGGCGAGTTCACGCGGATCCGGGGTCGCCGGGCGGGCCGGATCGACCGGCGCGTCCTCGGCGGGCAGCGGCACCGGGGCGTCGTCCACCGTGGCGCCCGTACCGCCGGGGCCGGGGTGCGGCGATTGCGGGATGGGATCGTCGGAGGAACGTACGGATGACACGAGGGGGGACGATACGCGAATGGTGTACACCATGGAATATTGCTGTTTGTGATTGCGGTCAGTGATGAGGAAGGCTAGTCAATTACTCTGTGAGAGGGCTATTCGGCGGAGTTCTGGCAGGTGGTGTGGTGCGTAATGGTTGACAATAGGGGGATGTCAGGCGGAGGCCGAAAAAGATCCGTCCTCTTTAGCTGCTTTTGCCTCGCGGTGGAGCGATACCACTGCGCCGAAAGTCTATTGTCTCAATTGGATCACACCAATCACGTTGCGTAGTGTCCGCTACCGTGCGTGGTGATGTCCCTGCCTCTTGTCGCGGATGTCGAAATGCCTCGTGGTTGTCGGAGGCCACCGGTACGGTCGGCCGGTGACCAGTGCGGCACCACTCATCCGGGCCCGGGGGCTGGTGAAGCGGTTCGGCGACTTCACCGCCGTCGACGGCATCGACGTGGAGGTACGCCCCGGCGAAGCCTTCGGCTTCCTCGGCCCCAACGGCGCCGGCAAGTCCTCCACCATGCGCATGATCGGGTGCATCTCCCCACCCAGCGGTGGCGAGCTGCGCATCCTCGGCATGGACCCGGTCCGCGACGGCCCCGCCATCCGGGCCCGCCTCGGCGTCTGCCCCCAACTGGACAACCTCGACCCCGAGCTGACCGTCCAGGAGAACCTCACCACCTACGCCCGCTACTTCGGCGTCCCGCGCTCCACGGCCCGCCGGCGGGCCGCCGAGCTGCTCGACTTCGTGCAGCTCACGGAGCGGGCCGACAGCCGGGTCGAGCCGCTCTCCGGCGGGATGAAACGCCGCTTGACCATCGCCCGCGCGCTGGTCAACGAGCCGGAGATCGTACTGCTCGACGAGCCGACCACCGGCCTCGACCCACAGGCCCGGCACCTCGTCTGGGAACGGCTGTTCCGGCTCAAGCAGCAGGGGGTCACGCTGGTGCTGACCACCCACTACATGGACGAGGCCGAGCAGCTCTGCGACCGGCTGGTGGTGATGGACGGCGGCCGGATCGTGGCCGAGGGATCGCCCCGCGCCCTGATCGAGCAGCACTCCACCCGCGAGGTGCTGGAGCTGCGCTTCGCGGCCGAGTCGCAGGAGGCGTTCGCCGGCAAGCTGGACGGCCTCGGGGAGCGGGTGGAGGTGCTGCCCGACCGGGTCCTGCTCTACGTCACCGACGGGGACGCGGCGTTGGCGCAGGTGGAGGCGCGCGGCCTCACGCCGGCTGCCGTGCTGGTCCGGCGCAGCAGCCTGGAGGACGTCTTCCTGCACCTCACCGGCCGCACCCTGGTCGACTGACCGGGTCCGGCCCGTGCGGTGGGGCGGCGTAGCATCGGCGGCCGGACCGGGGGAGGGCCACTGTGGCTGCGCGTTCACGTCGTCAGGCGGGCCTGACCGCGCTCTGTCTCGGTGTCTTCGCGACGATCTGGTTCAGCGTGCCGGCGGCCGATCCGCCGCTGCGGACCCTGCTCGTGGTCGCCAGCGGCGCGGCGTTGCTGACCGCCCTCGGCGGGGCGGCGGTCGTGCTGCGGGCCGGCCGTGCGGCGGCTGCCATGCCGCGGGACCGTCGCGCCGACCGGCGGTACGGCCTCATCGTCGCCGTCGAGTTCGCCGCGGCGGCGCTCGGCGCCGTGCTGCTCTCCGTCGCCGGACGGGTCGAGTTCGTCCCGGTGCTGGTCTGCGGGGTGGTCGGCGTGCACTTCGTGCCGCTCGCCCCCGTGCTGCGCGACCGGCTGCTGGTGCCACTCGCGGTGGCGATGTGCCTGGTGGCCCTGGCCGGGCTGGTGGTCGGGCTCACCTCGTCGGCCTCGGCGGGGCTGGTCGTCGGCACCGGCGCGGGCCTGGTGCTCTGGGGGTACGCGCTGCTCGCGCTGCTGCGCGCCGCCCGCGTCGCGGACCGGTGAACGGCGCGACACCCCGACCCGCCGACCGTAGGGTGGGTCCGGCCTGTCGTACCCCTCGGGTAGGAAGGGGGGTGGTGGACGGCGGTGGGACGGGGGTCGAGGTGAGCGTGGTGCAGCGGTCGCGGCCGGCGGTGCCTGCGCTGGCGGTCCTCGCGCACCACCTGACCGGCTACCGGCGCACCTGGCGTGCCGGGATCTTCTCGTCCTTCCTGCTGCCGACGCTCACCGTGGTCGGCTTCGGCCTGGGCGTCGGGGCGTACGTCGAACAGGGCGTCGACGGGGTGCCCTACCTCGACTGGATCGTGCCCGGGCTGCTCGCCTCCACCGCCGTGCAGGTGGCCATCGCCGAGTCGACCTGGCCGGTGTTCAGCAACTTCCAGTGGACCAGGACGTACTTCGCGCAGAGTTCGGCGCCGTTGCGCGTCGGCGACATCCTCGCCGGCCACCTGGGCTTCGTGCTGTTCCGGGCGCTCACCGCCAGCACCGCGTTCCTGCTGGTGACGGCGCTGTTCGGGGCGCTGGCCTCACCCTGGGCGGTGCTCACCCTGCCGGTGGTGGCGCTGCTCTGCCTGGCGGTGGCCGCGCCCACCTTCGCGTACGCCGCCGCCGTGTCGAGCGACAGCTGGCTGGCCATGCTGTTCCGCTTCGCGCTCATCCCGATGACGCTCTTCGCGGGGGTCTTCTTCCCGGTCGAGTCACTGCCCGACGGGCTGCGCCCGCTGGCGTACGCGACGCCGCTCTGGCACGCGGTCGACCTGTGCCGGGCGGCGACGCTGGGCGTGCCCCCGCAGTCCTCCGCCGTCGGCCACCTGCTCTACCTGGCCGCCTGGGCGGCTCTCGGCTGGGTGCTGGCCGTGCGCCTCTTCCGCCGCCGGCTCGTGGTCTAGAAGGAGCCGCACATGGTCACTCTCGTCCTGCCCCGGCTGCTCGACACCGCCGGCACGACCCGCCGTTCCGCCTCGATGGTGGAGCGCAACGTGGCCGCGCTCAAGTCGGTCTACTGGCTGCTGCTCATCTCCGGGTTCGTCGAGCCGGTGCTCTACCTCCTCTCGATCGGCTTCGGGGTGGGTCGGCTGATCGACGGCATCGCCCTGCCCGACGGCCGGGTGGTGGAGTACGCCGTGTTCGTCGCCCCGGCCATGCTCGCCGCGTCCGCGATGACCGGCGCGCTGGCCGAGACCACCTTCAACTTCTTCGGCAAGTTCAAGTACCAGAAGCTCTACGACGGGATCATCGCCACGCCGGTGCGCCCGTTCGAGATCGCGTTGGGGGAGCTGTCCTGGGCGATGGTGCGCGGCTCGGCGTACTCGGCGGCCTTCCTCGCGGTGATGGTGACGATGGGCCTGACCACCGGCGGTCGGGCGCTGCTCGCGTTCCCGGCGGCGGTGCTGACCGGGTTCGCCTTCGGCTCCGCCGGCATGGCGCTCTCCACCTTCATGCGCAGCTGGCAGGACTTCGACCTGATGGCCTCGGCGCAGTTCACCCTCTTCCTCTTCAGCGGCACCTTCATCCCCGCCGAGGTGTATCCTGCGGCGCTGCGCTGGCTGGTCGAGGTGACCCCGCTCTACCGCTCGGTGCACCTGCTGCGGGACGTCTGCGTCGGCGGGGGCGGCTGGTGGGGGCTGGCCGACGTGCTCTACCTGCTGGCGCTGACCGCACTCGGGCTGACGGTGGCTTCCCGGCGGATGGTGGGCCTGCTCTACAGGTGACGGGTTAACGTCCGGCCCGGTCGGGGCATGTCGAGGGGACACCGCCGATCACGAGGAGGGGCGCATGGCCTCCGACGAGACATCCGCCCGCAGCGGGCGCGACCGCGACAACCTGGGCACCGCGCCCGGCCGGCCCGGGCCGGACGACCGGGCCGAGGCCGTGCGGTCGGACCGGGACGTACGCCGGCGGCCGGTCGGCCCCGACGACGGCCCGGACAGCCCGACCGACCTGCCCGGATCCGGCTGGAAGGCGGCGTTGAAGCGTACGGTCAAGGAGTTCCAGGACGACAGCCTGACCGACTGGGCCGCCGCGCTGACCTACTACGGCGTGCTCTCCATCTTTCCCGGCCTGCTGGTGCTGATCTCCCTGCTCGGCCTGCTCGGTGACCGGGCCACCACCGGCGTCAAGGACACCGTCAACCAGGCGGTCCCGGAGGAGAACATCCGCAGGATCATCGAGGGGGCGATCGACCAGGCGGGCGCCTCCGGCGGGCTGGCCAGCCTCGCGGCGATCATCGGTCTGCTGGCCGCCTTCTGGTCCGCGTCCGGATACATCGCCGCCTTCATGCGCGCCTCGAACACCATCTACGACGTGCCGGAGGGCCGGCCGATCTGGAAGACCCTGCCGATCCGGCTCGGGGTGACCGCCGTGATCGGCGTGATGCTGCTGGCCTGCGCGGTGATCGTGGTCTTCACCGGCGGCTTCGCCGAGCAGGTCGGCAGCGCGATCGGGGTCGGCTCGACCGCGGTGACGGTGTGGAACATCGCCAAGTGGCCGGTGCTGCTGCTCCTGGTCAGCCTGATGTTCGCGATCCTCTACTGGGCCTCGCCGAACGCCCGCCACGGCGGCTTCCGCTGGGTGAGCCCGGGCGGCATCCTGGCCGTGGTGATCTGGCTGGTCATCTCCGGCCTCTTCGCGCTGTACGTCAGCAACTTCGGGTCGTACAACAAGACCTACGGTGCCCTGGCCGGCGTGATCATCTTCCTGATCTGGCTCTGGCTGAGCAACATCGCCATCCTGCTCGGCGCCGAGTTCGACGCGGAGCTGGAGCGCGGCCGGGCGATCTCCGCCGGCCACTCCCCGGAGGAGGAGCCGTACGTCGAGCTGCGCGACGACCGCAAGCTCAGGAAGAAGCGCAACGCCGCGGGCAGGCGCTGACCGGCCCGCTCACGCAACCGCCCCGTCGCTCACCTCGCGGCGGGGCGGACGTGTGTCCGGGCGGCCACCGCGCCGCGAAGTCCTGGCCACCTGCCGGACCGGTTCCCGGCGCCGGTGACCCGATGGGCGGGCGGCGGGCCGGCGGTGCGCCGGGCCGCTCGCCCGGTGGCTGCCGTACGTTGGGCCGCATGGGACGCCTCGCACAGTGGCGTCGGGTCGCGCGGGCGCACCCGGCAGTGGCAGACGTGCTGCTCGCCGTCGTGCTGTTCGTGGCGAGCCTGCTGCCGCTGAGCCCGCCCGGTGGGCCGCCCCGGACCTCGCTCACGGCCGGCGCGGTGCTGCTCGCCGCCCTCGGCTGCGGGGCGTTGACGCTGCGCCGGCGTCACCCGCTGCCGGTGCTCGCCGTGGCGACCGTCACCGTGGTGCTGGCGCAGTTCACCGGTCTGGCGCGTGGCCCTCTCGTGATCGCCGTGGCGGTCGCCGCGTACACCCTCGGCACCCGGAGCGCGGCGGCGGCCGAGCGGAGCGGAACCGGGAAGGCGCCACGCCGCGCGGAGGAGCCTGCCGTCCCGACCGCGCCGGTCCCCAGCCTCAACCGGCTGGACGCGCTGGTGGAGGGTTGTGGCGCCGGGCAGTCGGTGCGGTGGACCGTCTCCGGCCAGCCCCGGCCGTTGCCCACGGCGGTGGACGTCACGGCGTACCGGATCATCCAGGAGTCGCTGACCAACGCGTACCGGCACGCACCGGGCGCGGCCGTCGCGGTCCGCCTGCGCTACGACCCCGACGGCGTCACCGTCGAGGTACGCGACGACGGCGCACCCGCTGCGGCGCAGGCGGACGCCGCCGCCACGGACGGCGGGGCACGACCCGCCGCCGCCACGGCCGCCGGCATCCGGTCGGGCGCCGGGCTCGGCGTCGTCGGGATGCGGGAGCGTGTCGAGGCGGTCGGCGGCACCTTCGCCGCCGGTCCGCGCCCCGACGGAGGCTGGCTGGTCCGCGCGCAACTGCCCGCACCCGAGGAGCTGCCCGACGCCTGAGAAACGCGTCGGGCCGGTCGCCAGACGGCGACCGGCCCGAGCGGTGTACGGACGATCAGATGGTGCTGCCGTTGGTGCCCGTTCCGGGCGCCTTGGGCTTCGGGGTGCTGGCCGACGAGCTGCTGGAGCTGGTCGAACCGGTGCTGCTGGTCTTGGCGCCGACGGTGGCCGGGGTGCCCGCGAAGGCGTCGTCCGCCGCGGTCAGACCCGGCTTGCTGCCGTTGCCACCCAGCTTCTCGCCCAGCTTGGACTGGCCGAGCTTGTCCTTGCCCTCCGAGTAGAGCCGGGTCGCCTGGGCCTGCGCGACACCCGCCGCCTCCTGGACGGTCGGGTGGTCGAGCACCTTACGGCCCCGGACGACCAGCTCCTCGTACTTCTCCCGGCCGGCACGGGCGCCCAGGACGAAGCCCGCAGCCAGCCCGCCAAGAAACATGATCTTTCCGCGCATGGCGGCTCCTTCCGTACCTGACGCTCCGCCGTTCCCGTCCGGAGGTCCCGGACCGGTCCGACCTGTTCGCGCCTGCGTCCTCTGTCGGCAGCTAACTACCCATCCTGCTCCGCGCTCATACCTGGTTGTGCCGGGATGGCGAATTGTCCGTATTATTCCGTGTGGCGGCGATGCGGCGGCGACGTTTCGCCGATCGTGGCGACGGCGGAATGTCGTGGGGAACCCCCTGGACCGAACCCCCGGGGAGTCCTGTACTCTTATGCCGTCGCCGAGCGCCGGAGAGATCCGCCAGCGAGGTGGCAAGCGGTCCCCCGTAGCTCAATTGGCAGAGCAGCCGGCTGTTAACCGGCAGGTTTTTGGTTCGAGTCCAAACGGGGGAGCTCAGCTCCACAGCGCGCCCGCCGGCCCACGCCGGCGGGCGTTTCTCGTGTCCGGCCTTCCACCGCCGATCCGCTCCGCCGCGCCGGCAGGTTCACCCGGAGGTGTCGGCCCGCAGCGGTCGGCGGCCACCCGCGGGTTCCGTCCACCCGTCTCCGGCCAGGGGTCGGCTGGGTGGTTTCCGCCCCGCCGGGCGTCCTCGGCCGGCAGGATGGTCGATGTCGACTTGGACTCCCGCTGCGTCGATTGATGCGTCGATTCAAGGGACGGGTGGAGATGGCCGGAGGACGGAGCCGTTGGACGGCCACGCTGGTCGCGGTGGCGGTCGTGCTGGGCTGGCTGGTCGTCGGCGGGATCGCGGGGCCGTACTCCGGCAGGCTGGGCGAGGTCGCGACCAACGACAACGCCTCGTTCCTGCCCACCGACGCCGGGGCGACCCGGGCCCAGGACCTCGCCGCCGGCTTCGTCGAGAAGCCGACCACACCCGCCCTGGTGGTCTACGAGCGCCCCACCGGCATCACCGAGGCCGACCGGCAGCGGGTCGCCGCCGACGCTGCCCGGTTCGCCCAGGTGCGGGGGGTGGTCGGCCCGCTGCCACCGCCGATCCCCAGCCAGGACGGCCAGGCACTCCAGGTGGTCGTCCCGATCGACGACTCCGAGGGCGAACAGATCAGCCGGGTGGTCGAGGAACTGCGCGGCGTCGCCGGCGACGACCGGGACGGGCTCACCGTCGACGTCACCGGCCCGGCCGGGCTGCTCGCCGACCTGATCGAGGTGTTCACCGCGATCGACGGGCCGCTGCTGCTGGTCACCCTCGTCGTGGTGCTGGTCATCCTGCTCGTCGTCTACCGCAGCCCGGTGCTCTGGATCTTCCCGCTGCTCGCCGCGGGAACGTCGTACGCGTTGGCGTCGGTCTTCGTGCACCACCTCGCGCGCAACGACGTGATCAAGCTGAACGGGCAGGCGCAGGGCATCCTCACCGTGCTGGTCTTCGGCGCGGGCACCGACTACGCGCTGCTGCTGATCGCCCGGTACCGGGAGGAGCTGCACCGGCACGAGCGCCCCTGGGACGCGATGAGGACCGCCTGGAAGGGCGCCGCCCCGGCGATCGTCGCCTCCGGGGCCACCGTCATCGTCAGCCTGCTCTGCCTGCTGCTGTCCAGCCTGAACTCCAACCGGGCGCTCGGCCCGGTCGCCGCCATCGGCATCGCCGCCACCCTGCTGGTCATGCTCACCTTCCTGCCGGCGCTGCTGGTGCTCGGCGGTCGGTGGGCGTTCTGGCCGCGCCGGCCCGAGGCCGACCGGGCCGACCCGCGGACCGAACACGGCATCTGGAGCCGGATCGCCCGCTTCGTCGCCCACCGCGCCCGCCCGGTCTGGATCGTGACCACGGTGGCGCTGGCCCTGCTCACCCTCGGCGTCACCCAGCTCGGCGCCACCACCCTCGGCCAGTCCGACCTGTTCACCACCCGCACCGACTCCGTCGCCGGGCAGGAGGTGATCGCCCGGCACTATCCGGCCGGCACCGGCAGCCCGGCCACCATCTTCACCCGGCAGGAGACCGCGCAGGAGGTGGCCCGGGCAGCGCAGGGCGTCCCCGGGGTCGCCGCCGTCCGCCCGGTCAGCCAGGGCGACCGGACCGGGCCGCCGGACCCGGACGCGCCACCGAAGGTCGTCGACGGCCTGGTGCAGCTGGAGGCGACCCTGGCCGACCCGCCGGACAGCGACGGCGCGGAGCGCACCATCCGGGAGCTGCGCGAGGCGGTGCACCGGGTGCCCGGCGCAGACCCGGTCGTCGGCGGGTTCACCGCGATCAACGTGGACACCTCCGACGCGTCCACCCGGGACCGCAACGTGATCATCCCGGTGGTGCTGGTGGTGATCGCCGTCATCCTGGCCCTGCTGCTACGCGCCGTGGTCGCCCCGGTGCTGCTCATCGCGACCGTGGTGCTGTCCTTCCTGGCCACGCTCGGGCTCTGCGCGCTGATCTTCCGGTACGTCTTCGACTTCCCCGGGGTCGACGCGTCCTTCCCGCTCTTCGCGTTCGTCTTCCTGGTCGCCCTCGGCATCGACTACAACATCTTCCTGATGAGCCGGGTCCGCGAGGAGACGGTCAAGCGGGGCACCCGGGCCGGGGTGCTGGCCGGCCTCGCCGTCACCGGCGGCGTGATCACCTCCGCCGGCATCGTGCTCGCCGCGACCTTCTCCGCGCTCGCCGTACTGCCGCTGGTGGTGCTGGTGGAGCTCGGGGTGGCGGTGGCGGTCGGCGTACTGCTGGACACCATCGTGGTCCGCTCGCTGCTGGTGCCCGCGCTGTCGTACGACATCGGGCCGAAGGTCTGGTGGCCCAGTCGGCTGTCCCGCGCGGCCCGGACCCCGACGGAGGCCGGCGATGCTCGCTGAGACGGACGTCGTCATCGTCGGCGGCGGCCTCGCCGGGCTCGCCGCCGCCCGCCGACTGCACCGCGCCGGCGTGCCCTGGCGGCTGCTGGAGGCCGGCGACCGGCTCGGTGGCCGGGTCGCCACCGACGCCGTCGACGGCTACCTGCTCGACCGCGGCTTCCAGGTGCTCAACACCGCCTACCCTCGGCTGGGCACCCTGCTCGACCTGGACACCCTCGACCTGGGCTGGTTCACCTCCGGGGTGCTGCTGCGGCGCGGCGACCGGCTCGACCGGCTGGTCAACCCGCTGCGCGAACCCGGCGGCGCACCCGGCACCGCGCTGGCCGGCGTCGGCTCGCTGCTCGACCGGCTGCGCTTCGCCACCCTCGCCGCCGGCTGCGCCACCCTGCCGAAGAGCCGGCTGCTCACCGCCCCGGAGACCACCAGCGAAGCCGCGCTGCGCCGGGCCGGACTCTCCGACACCATCGTCGAGGAACTGCTGCGGCCGTTCCTCTCCGGCGTCCTCATCGACCGGGAGCTGGAAACCTCCAGCCGTGTGCTGGCGATGATCCTGCGCTCCTTCGCGCGCGGCCGGATCGGTCTGCCGGCGCGGGGCATGGGTGCGCTGCCCGCCGCCGTCGCCGCCCCGCTGCCGGCCGAACTGATCACCCTGAACACCCCGGTCGCCGAGGTCGCGCCCCGTCGGGTCCGCACCCGGGCCGGTGACATCGCCTGCCGCGCCGTCGTGGTCGCCGTCGACCCGCCGGCGGCGGGCACCCTGCTGCCGACCCTGGCCGGGGTACGCATGCACAGCTACACCACCTACTACCACTCGGCGCCGCAGGCGCCGCTGGACGAGTCGATCCTGCTGCTCGACGGGGACCGCCGGGAACTCGTCGCCAACACCGTGGTCGTCAGCAACGCCGCGCCCGGCTACGCGCCCGCCGGGCGGCACCTGATCGCCACCTCGGTGGTCGGCCCGTCCGCCCCGCCCGAGCCGGTGATCCGGCGTGAGCTGGAACGGCTCTACGCACGCTCCACCGCGGACTGGGAACACCTCACCACCGTCGCAGTCCCCGACGCGCTGCCCGCCGCGCCGCCCCCGCAGGGGCGGCTGCGCAAGCCGGTGGCCCTCGGCGACGGCCTCTTCGTGGCCGGCGACCACCGGGACAGCCCGTCGATCCAGGGCGCGCTGGCCAGCGGCTGGCGTACGGCCGCAGCGGTGATCGCGCAGCTACGCGCGCCGGGGTGATCGCGAGGCGCCCCCGGCGGCTGCTGACTGTTATCCTCGCGTAGCCCATCGTGCTGGCACACGGGTGATCGTTCGTGCCGGTTCGGTGGTGGCCGGTGATCCGTCGCGCGGGTTACGATCCGGCGCGGCATCGGGGCGGTAGCTCAGCCGGTTAGAGCAGGGGACTCATAATCCCTCGGTCGCGGGTTCGAGTCCCGCCCGCCCCACTCGAAACGGATACCCAGACGGAGGAGTTCGAGGTCCGGGTAGTCGCAGGCGGTGGCCGGTACTCCGGCAGCACCGCACGGCCCGAGCCTGACCCCCACTGCATGCAGTTCGGCGACGGGCGACGCAGGTCTCCGGACGGATTCCGGGCGCGTGCCGGGACGAGCCGTCCGATCACACCTTGAGGACGTCCACGTCGTACAGCGCTATCGACGCGTCGCGAGTGGCCAGGGTCAGACTCTCGGTGATCGCCTGTGCCACGAGGATGCGGTCGAAGGGATCGCGGTGGTGGGGTGGCAGGCGGCCGGCGGCGATGGCGTGGGCATGGGTCACCGGGAGCTCACGGAAGCCCATGTCCCTTACCCGCTCGGCGAGGTCAGGGGGTCCCGCAAGCTTCCCCACGCTCTGTTTGATGGTGATCTCCCACAGACTGACCGGGGAGAGAAAGATGTCTGGCTCGTGGCGTAGCTGGTCGAGAAACTCGGTGTCGAGGGTCGCATCGCCGGTGATGGCCCAGAGCGCGACGTGGGTGTCCAGTAGCAGGGTCATGCGCCGATGCCGAAGTCGGCGGCGATCTCGGCGTTGGTCTGGGGGGAGTCCCAGTCGCCTGAGAGGTCCAGTTGCCCGGCGAGGGAGCCGACTGCGGTGCGGTTGGCCCGTCGCACAAGCGGCACCACCTTCGCCACCGGGGTGCCCGCCCGGTCGATGATGATCTCTTCGCCGCGTTCCACCCGTTCGATGATGCGCGACAGGTGGGTCTTGGCCTCATGCATGTTGTAGTGCGCGGCTTCAGCCGACATCATTCGACCTCCTCGTTAGCTAGTAGCTTAGCCAACTGGACCCGATGTCGTCACCGGTGTACCGAGTGAGCTGGGCAAACTCATCGGTAACGGATTTGCCGGGGATCGTGGCGGTGTGGTTCGCATGGTGGCACCTCCGGCCCACCGGCCTTTCCCTGGTTGACCTCGGTCCCGAGCGCGGCCATCCGTACCGTCAGGCGGTCGGTTGATGCCTGCGGCCACCGCACGTCTGCGTCTCCGAACTACGGGCGGAATCTCGGCAGCCCTCCAAGCCGGCTCCCACTGACTGGCCGGGCGGACGGTATTCAGCGTTGCTGTCTACCGGTACCTAGTGTTACTGTCTACCAGTAGTCAGCGTCGCTTGGTACTGAGGGGTGATGGCATGGGCAACCAGATGACAGAGATGCTGAAGGGCACTCTCGAAGGCATCGTCCTGGCGATCCTGGCCCGCAGATCCGCATACGGCTACGAGATCACCGCGTGGCTGCGCGACCGTGGGTTCTCGGACATCGCGGAAGGCACCATCTACGCCCTGCTCGTCCGCGTCGAGCAGCGCGGGTTCGTGGACGTGGAGAAGGTTCCCTCCGAAAAGGGGCCCCCGCGGAAGGTGTATTCGCTCAACGCGAAGGGGCGGGACCAACTCGCCGAGTTCTGGAGGACGTGGAGCGTCCTCGCGGAACGCATCGAGCAACTTCACCGCAACGACGACCACCACGACGAAGGAGCATGAGCATGGCCGCGAAGTGGATCGAGACGATCGTCGGGTCGCTCGAGCAGAAGAAGCAGTACAAGCACCACATGGCCCGGATCGAGGCCCTGCCGGAGCCCTGTCGCAGCGCGGCCAAGGCTCTTCAGCGGTACTTCATGTACCGCGGAGGGCTCCTCGACGGCGACACGCTCATCACGATGCTCGGTGACTTCGTCGACCTCTGGGAGCGTGCGGTCGCCGACGGAACGCCGGTCCGCGCAATCGTCGGCGACGACCCGGTCGAGTTCGCCGAGACGTTCCTGCAGGCGTACTCCGGCAGGCAGTGGATAGACAAGGAACGCGAGCGCCTCCGAAAGGCGATCGACATCGCCGCCGGCGCCAACGGCGAGGAATCGGGCGCATGACCACCATGATGCGCGACCCCGCGATCAGGGTGCGGGCCATCACGAAGTCCTACAAGGACCTGCATGTGCTGCGGGGCGTCGACTTCGACGTGGCAGCCGGGAGCATCTTCGCTCTGCTCGGCTCGAACGGCGCCGGAAAGACCACGCTGGTGCGGATCCTGTCGACGTTGCTGAAGGCGAACACCGGCACCGCGACCGTCCACGGCTTCGACGTCTCCTCGGCCCCGGGCGACGTGCGCAGGTCGATCAGCCTGACCGGCCAGTTCGCCGCAGTCGACGAAGTGCTCACCGGCCGGGAGAATCTGGTCCTGGTCGCGAAGCTCCGCCACCTGAAGAACCCGGGTGCGATCGCCGACGACATGCTCGCCCGTTTCTCGCTCGCTGATGCCGGGAACCGCCGGGCGGCGACGTACTCGGGCGGCATGCGTCGGCGGCTGGACATCGCGATGAGCCTTGTCGGCAACCCGCCGGTCGTGTTCCTCGACGAGCCGACCACCGGCCTCGACCCGCAGGCCCGCATCGAGGTCTGGCAGACGGTGAAGCAGCTCGCCAAGGACGGCACGACCATCCTGCTGACCACCCAGTACCTCGACGAGGCCGAGCAACTCGCCGACCGGATCGCGATCCTGCACAAAGGCACGATCATCCAGAACGGCACCCTCGCCGAGCTGAAGCAGCTCCTCCCGTCCGCCAAGGTCGAGTACGTCGAGAAGCAGCCGACCCTTGAGGACGTCTTCCTCGCCCTCGTCGGCGACACCAGTGACACCGTCGACAAGGCCGCCATGTCCGTAGGAGGGGAATCCCGATGACCGCCCACGTCCTCAGCGACACCGGAACCCTCACCGGCCGCTCCCTGCGTCACATCCTCCGCAGCCCGGACACCATCATCACCACAGCGGTCACCCCGGTCGCGCTGATGCTGCTCTTCGTGTACGTGCTGGGCGGAGCCATCAACACCGGATCCGACGAGTCGTACATCAACTACATGCTCCCGGGCATCCTGCTCATCACGATCGCATCCGGCATCGCCTACACGGCGTACCGCCTGTTCCTCGACATGCAGGGCGGCATCTTCGAGCGCTTCCAGTCGATGCCGATCCCACGGCCCTCGGTGCTCTGGGCGCATGTCCTGACCTCACTCGTCGCCAACCTGGCCTCGATCGTGATCGTCACAGGCGTCGCGCTGATCATGGGGTTCCGCACCGGCGCATCCGTGGCCGACTGGCTCGCCGTCGCCGGCATCCTGATCCTGTTCACCCTCGCCCTCACCTGGATCGCCGTGATAGCGGGCCTGTCCGCCAGGACCGTCGACGGTGCGAGCGCCTTCAGCTACCCGCTGATCTTTCTGCCCTTCATCAGCTCGGCCTTCGTCCCCACCGACTCGATGCCTGGCCCGGTCGCGTGGTTCGCCGAGAACCAGCCGGTGACGTCCATCGTGAACACTCTCCGCGCGCTGTTCGCGCAGCAACCCGTCGGCAACGACATCTGGATCGCCCTCGCCTGGTGCGCCGGCATCCTCGTGGCCGCCTACGCCGCCGCGACAGCGATCTACCGAAGAAAGATCAGCTAGCCGATCGCAGGGGACAGCGCCGCATCCGCACGGATGCGGCGCTGTTCCCTGCGCAGTTCTGCCATCCCTTCCGGGGAGGCTGGACGGTCTACGACCGCCCGACGGGGAGATCCGCTTCCTGGTGCCGGCAACGACGCGGCTACGGCTGGCTCGGCCAGCCAATCGCGTCGAGGAACTCCTGTACGGCGACCACGACCCGACTGAGCACTGCGATCGACTCGGTGAGTGGGCCGGGTACGTACATGCCGTGATCGGCGCCTTCCACCTCCAGCACGTGGGGTGACAGCCGGCGGGCCAGGTCACCGTCCCAGAGTTTGTCGGCGGTGCCACCCACGAGCAGGAACGGCGCGGTCGCGCGGCCCAGGGCGTCCGCCACCCACGGCAGGGTGAGCAGGGGCGTGAGCCACACGGCGGGCAAGGATCGTTCGGCGGCGACCGCTGCCGCGTTCGTGCCGAGCGACTTGCCGATCAGCAATGGGCGACCGTCAGTGGTGTCGATCAACGGAGCGATCTCCCCGCCGACCCAGCCCTCGATTCCCGGCTGATCAAGCTTCGGAAACTCCCGGGACCACGAGTAGCGGTGCACTGTCGCGCCCCGCTGCGCCGCCACGTCGCCGGCATACATCAGCAGGGGAGCACCCGGTCCGAACCAGGCACCGGGAATCACGACAGCGTCAGCCATGCGGACGACCTTACCTACCGGTCAGGACCGGTCCGGCGTGCCGACCAGCGTCCACGCTGGTCGGCACGCCGATGCTCAGCCGGGCGTGACGACGGAACCGGACGGCGTACCGGCGGCGGGTTCGAAGAGGACCCGGGACCGCAACCGTCGGAACCCGGTCCGTTCCAGTTCCGCCAGCACCACCACCCGGTGGGCGTCCACGTCGGCCAGCACCTCTCGGGCGCCGCCGGTGGCCAGTACCCGCACCACCTCGGCCAGCAGCTCGCCTCGGACGGCTTCGTCGAGCAGGCCGAGGTAGGCAATGAGCGGGTAGCACGCATCCCCGGCCGTGCCGACCAGGCCGACCGGCTCCCCGGCGTCTGTCGCGATGCGCCAAGCTTCGGTCGGGCCGTTCAGCCAGGCCAGTGGGTCGGTCGCCAGGTCCACTCCGCCGACCGCCAGCGCGATCTCCTTGCCGGTGAGCACGTCCGGTTCGCTGATTCGGGCGACCATCGCGTTGATCTCCGCCGCGTCGGCGGCCGAACGGAAGGTGTAACGCCCGGAAGTCGTCGGCAGCGGTGTGCCCGTCCAGGAGAGCCTCACCCGCTCGCCGCGCTCGACCAGCCCGGCAAGGCGGGCCGCCGCCATCGGCGCCTCGACCACGGCGAGTACCTCCGGCCGGCGCCGCCAGTGTGCCGGCATGGCGGCGTAGTACCTGTGGGGACCGCCGAGTGCCTCGTGGGCGGCGCGCAGCAGCGCGGCACCCACCTCTGGCTCGGCGTCCAAGTCGAACCGTTCCAGCCAGGGGGCGCCGACCGCCCCCGGTGGGAGGAGCCAGGCCGCCCGGCCGATGACGCGACCGGCTCGCAGGGCGACCCAGGTGTTCTCGGGCCGGTAACCGCCACCGGCGATTCCGTCGGCGTAACTGACCTGCCGCAGTTGAGGCAGCGGATCGGGCATGGACTCGAAGAGATTCTCCTCGCCCGCGACGAGCGGACGGATGACCAGGTCGGTCATGGGTTGATCCTCCGGAAAGCGAACGCCCCGGCTCAGACCCGCGTGAACGCCGGGACGCGGGCGAGGCGCAGAACATCGGACATTGTTCTGACCTCCTCCCAGCTCGTCGGCGTGCCCGGAAAACTACTCGACCAGGTCGGCCTCCGCAACAAGCCCTCGGGTGCTGACGCCCGTCGTCAGCACCCACTGGCGGACGGCAGGCGTGACAGCCCTTGCCATGCCTGCAACAGGTTTCTGCTGCTTGCACCGCACGCCTCCGACCTGGACGGCTGGTCCGCCCTGATGATCGCTCACGTGGCCGTTCACTTCGATGTATTTAGATGGTAGCGTCTCGGAAACATTGCAAGTTCTTGCATTGATCAACGGTTGACGGATGGGCCCATCAGCCAACCTTCCTCGCACCACCCCCCGTCAGCGAGGAGGTCTTCCCCATGAACCCCGTCGTGTGCTCCATGCTGCCCGCTGCCGCCCTGGCTGCCGGCTTCGTGCCCGGCCGCGCCACTGTCCCGTGGGTCGCGGCGGCCGTCCCCCCACCCCACCGGCCAAGCTGAGGAACCTGCGATGACGACCCGACGCACGCCCCGACGCCTCGCCCTGGCCCTCGCCATGCTGCTCGGCCTGACCGGCATACCGTCCGCCGGCCTGGTCACCGCACCGCCGGCACGGGCCGCGATCGACGCCCAGGCCCTGGGCGCCCGCTACGACGGCACGGCCAGCACCATCACGTTCCGCGTCTACTCCGCCACGGCCACCCGGATCGCCGTCTACCTCTACAGCGCCGCCACCGGCGCCCAGGAGAAGGTCAGCTACGTGCTGACCGAGAACGGCAACGTCTTCTCCAGGACGGTCAACGTGACCGAACTGAACAGCCGCGGCATCACCGGCACCGTCTACTACGGCTACCGCGCCTGGGGCCCGAACTGGCCCTACCACACCAGTTGGACGAAGGGCTCGACCGCCGGGTTCGTCTCCGACGTCGACTCCGCCGGCAACCGGTTCAACCCCAACAAGCTGCTGCTCGACCCGTACGCCCGGGAGATCAGCCACGATCCGCGGACGCCGGGCCACACCGACCTGAGCAGCTACCGCTCCGGCGCGAACCGGGCGGTCGACACCGGCACGTTCGCCCCCAAGGGCATCGCCCTCACCGCGACCGCCGGCGGGTTCGGCACGAAGCCCACCCGTCCACTCAAGGACGACATCGTGTACGAGGTGCACGTACGCGGGCTGACCAGGAACGACACCACCATCGCGTCGGCCTACCGGGGCACCTACAAGGGCGCCGGCCTCAAGGCCGCCCACCTGGCGTCGTTGGGCGTGACGGCGGTGGAGTTCCTGCCGTTGCAGGAGACGCAGAACGACGCCAACGACGTCGACCCCACCAGTACCGCCGGTGACAACTACTGGGGGTACATGACGCTCAACTACTTCGCCCCCGACCGGCGCTACGCCTACGACAAGTCTCCCGGCGGACCCACCGCCGAGTTCAAGGCCATGGTCAAGGCCTTCCACGACGTCGGGATCAAGGTGCTCGTCGACGTGGTGTACAACCACACCGGCGAGGACGGGCCGCAGGGCGACAAGAACACCTACAACCTGTTCTCCTGGCGCGGCCTGGACAACCCCACCTACTACTCGCTGACCGGCGACCGGCAGAGCCCGTGGGACAACACCGGCGTCGGCGGCAACTACAACACCTTCAACCCCGTCGCGCAGAACCTCATCGTCGACTCCGTCGCGTACTGGAAGAACACGCTGGGCGTCGACGGCTTCCGGTTCGACCTGGCGTCCGTGCTGGGCAACACCTGCCAGCACGGGTGCTTCAACTACAGTCGGACCAACTCCGGCACCGCGCTCAACCGCCTCGTGGCGGAGATGCCGGCGCGGCCGGCCGGCGGCGGGTCCGGTGTCGACTGGATCGCCGAACCGTGGGCCATCGGCGGCAACAGCTACCAGGTCGGCAACTTCCCCGCCGGCTGGTCGGAGTGGAACGGCATCTACCGCGACACGCTCCGCCGGGACCAGAACAAGATGGGCGTCGACCAGGTCACCCCGGGCGACCTCGCGAACCGCTTCGCCGGCTCGTCCGACCTCTACGGCGACGACGGCAGGCGGCCGTGGAACTCGGTCAACTTCATGGTCGCCCACGACGGGTTCACCCTGAAGGACCTGTACTCCTGTGGCAGCAAGAACAACAACCAGCCGTGGCCGTACGGCCCGTCCGACGGTGGCTCCGACGACAACATCTCCTGGAACCAGGGCGGTGTGGCCGCCGACCAGCGCAGGGCGGCCCGCAACGGGCAGGCGTTCCTCATGCTGTCGGCCGGCACCCCGATGATGACCGGCGGCGACGAGTACCTGCGCAGCATGAACTGCAACAACAACCCGTACAACCTCGACTCCAGCGCCAACTGGCTGGGCTGGGCCCCTGACGCCGACCAGACGACCTTCCACACCTTCACCAAGCGGCTGATCGCCTTCCGCAAGGCGCACCCCGCCCTGCGACCGGTGAACTTCTACACCGCCACCGACACCAACGGCAACGGCCTCGGCCAGCTCGAATGGTTCACCCCGGCGGGCACGGCCCCGGACAGCACCTACTGGGGTAACGCGAACAACCATGCGCTGGCGTGGCGCATAGACGGAAGCGAGTTCGGCGACAGCGCCTCCGCGATCTACGTCGCCTACAACGGTTGGTCCGGCGACGTCAGCTTCACCCTGCCCGCGCCGCCCGCCGGCAGGCAGTGGTTCCGTGTCACCGACACCTCCACCTGGGCCGAGGGACCCGACCAGGTGGCCAACCCGGGCAACGAGGCTCTGATCGGCGGAGCCTCCACCGGCTACCTGCTGCGCGCACGAGGGCTGCTCCTGCTCGTCGCCAAGTAGCCCGTCCGACCAGGCGAACTCGAGGGTGGGGGAGGGGCTGGCCCTTCCCCGCCATCAGTTCGGGTGTCAATGAAAGCCGTATCGGCAACGGTTGACGGGAATGCGAATCAGGCGGCGGTGGTCGAGCAGCCGAGGAGCCGGTTGCGCAGCGTCACGAAGTCGTCTTCAGTGAGCCCCGCAAGCGGCGACGGCGCGAGCTGGGTGGTCGGCCCGGACCACCGCCCCGCGCCGGGTCTGGCCGCCGTTGGTGAGCCGGAGGTCACCGAGGTCGCGGGTCGCGGACGTCGAGGCAGCCCGCCCAGTCGTGGTCACGGAACTGGTCACCACGCATGATGACATCTGCCGGGATTGATCGGGTGCTGCCGGCAGCGGTCGTGGCTCATGCAGCGGGGTGCCACAATGCCGATCACCGTTCACGGCGGGCTCGCCGTGTGTGCGGATCCCCCCGGCTCACATGAACAAGGACGGACAGATGCGAAGAACGCTGGCGCTGCTCGCCACTCTGGTGCTCACCGGAGGGTTCACGCTCGTGGCGCAGACGCCGGCGCTCGCCGCCCCGGCGCGGGTCAACGGCGTGGCGAACCCGGTCATCTTCATCCATGGCTGGAGTCCCGACGGCAACGCGGACTGCGACGCATACTGGTCGGCCGTGACGCCCGTGTTCACGAACACGGGCTGGACGGGGGAACTGACGACGTTCGGCTACTACTCGGGTAACACGAACTGCGACATCAAGTACAACGGTGACACCACCACGACGTCGATCAAGACGGTGGGAAGAGCGCTGGCCAACGAGATCTACAACCGCTACTCGGCCAAGGGCGTGAAGGTCGACGTGGTCGGGCACTCCATGGGTGGGCTGGTGATCCGCTCCGCTCTCACCGAGGTGGCCAAGGGGACCACCGGCTACCCGCCCTATGTCTACGTCGAGGACGTCGTGACGCTGGGCACCCCGCACGGTGGTGCGAAGTTCGCCGGATGGTGCAGCCTCACGCTCTGGCTCCAGTGCAAGGAGATGCAGGCCGGCAGCAGCTTCCTGAACGGGCTGGCGGCCCGTCCGCAGTCGGCGATGGGGACCGACTGGACGGTGGTCTCGTCATTCGACGACGGAGACGTGGACGCCGCGTCCGGCATCGCCATGAGCGCCCAGCACAAGATCCAGTACGACGACGGCCTCGACCACACCGAACTGCGGACGGCGACGGGCAGCTACCTGGCGAGGTACTGGCACACCGCAACCGCCGACGGTTGGAGTTCCTGGGGCACCCGGGTCGGCCCCATCCGTTGGGCCAGGAACGCCTGCTACTACCAGACTTCCACCTGACCTCATCAGGCACCGGTGCGGGGCACGGCGGGTCGACCCGCCGTGCCCCGCACCGCTCTTGCCCGCCGGATGGCGGGACATCATCGACGGGGGTCTTTACTGTTAACAAGGTTTAATTTAACTTGGTGGGCATCTCCCGCAGCCAGCCGTCCCCCGAAGGAGCTGCCACCATGCGTCGAAGGATCACCATCCCGCTCGTGACGACCGGCGTCGTCGCGTCCACCCTGGCCGTCGCCGCGCCCGCCCAGGCGCACGGCTATGTCTCGTCCCCGCCCAGCCGGCAGGCGCTCTGCGCGCAGAACCGGGTGCCCGACTGCGGCCAGATCAAGTACGAGCCGCAGAGCGTCGAAGGTCCCAAGGGCCTGCGCAGCTGCCACGCCGGGATCCCCCAGTTCGCCGTGCTCAACGACGACAGTCGAGGCTGGCCGGCCACCTCCGTCGGCAGTTCGGTCACCTTCACCTGGGTCAACACCGCCCGGCACGCCACCAGCAACTGGGAGTACTGGATCGGCGGCACCCGGGTCGCGGTCGTCAACGGGGGCGGTCAGCAGCCCGGCGCGACCGTCTCGCACACCGTCAACCTGGGCGGGTTCTCCGGCCGGCAGAAGCTCCTCGCGATCTGGAACATCGCCGACACCGCCAACGCCTTCTACTCCTGCGTGGACCTCCAGATCGGCGGCGGTGGCCCGACACCCACGCCGACCCCGACCAGCCCGTCGCCCAGCCCGACCCCGACGGCCAGCCCGACCAGCACGCCGGCACCGGGCGGCACCTGGACCGCGGGCCGGTCCTACCAGGTCGGCGACCAGGTCACCTACAACGGCCTGACGTACCGCTGCCGGCAGGCGCACACCGCCATCGCCGGCTGGGAGCCGCCGAACGTGCCGGCGCTCTGGACCCAGGTCTGACCGTCCGGGTGCGGCCCACGCGCCCGGTGTGCCGCACCCGGACCCGATCCCGGCTCCCTGTGACGGAGGACGGCATGCAGCGCCTGATCGCCACCGCCCTGCTCGTGACCCTGCTCGCCACCGCCGGCTGCGCCGACGGGCCCGCGCCGTCGGCGCAGCCGGCGACCGCCTCGGGATCCGTCCCGGCCGCCGACGTCCCGACCAGCGGCATCGATGTGCTGTTCCTGACCATGATGGTGGCGCACACCGCAGAGACCCTGGAGATCGTCCGGCTCGGTCGGGCCCGGGCGACGGACGCCGACCTGCGTACCCTGGTCGCCGCGATCGAGGTGACCGAGACCGACGAGCTGGCCACGATGCGGGGCTGGCTGTCCGACGCCGGTCCCTCGGCGCAGGCCGCCGCCGCCCGGCACGACCACTCCGGGCACAGCGACGCACCGGCCGGACTGGCCCGCCTCCGCAAGGCCCCGGCCGGCCAGGTGGACCGGGTGCTGCTCGACGTGCTCGGCGCGCACCAGCGGACGGCGGCGGACCTGGCCCGGGCGCAGGTGCGGGCCGGCGTCAGCGAGCGGGTGCGTGACCTGGCCCGGCGGATCGAGCAGTCACGGACCGCCGAGGTCGAGCTGATGGCGACGTTGCCGGCCGCCCGGCGGTGAGCCCGGGCGAGGCGGGCCGCCGACCGCCGGGCCGGTCGTGAGTACGGGTGCTCAACCATCCGGCGGCCGCAGCGGGAAGGATCGAGGCGTGAACGACACCATGCGCACCCGTACCCTCCTCGGTGGACTGATCCTCGCGGCCGTGACGGTCGCGACCTGGGCGGCCTGGCTGAGCTGGGACACCGGCTACACGACGGACCCGGAGACCGGCGCGACCAGTGGCCCGTACTCGTGGTGGCAGGTGGCCGGCTGTGTGCTCACCCTGGCCGTGGTCGCCGCCGTCGCCGGGTGGCGGCTCAGCCCGTGGCTGGTGGTCCCGGTGATGACGGTGGCGTTCACCAGTGCCTGGGCGGGGCACGCCGCGGCCACCGACGACAGCGGGCTCTGGGCGGTGGGGGCGGCGCTCGTCCTGGTCGGCACGGCCACCGGGACCGCCCTGGTGAGCGTCCTCGCCCGCCTGGCACGCCGACACCGGGCCGGCTGACCCGCAATCGGCCGCCTCCGTCGGCGGCGCAACCAGGTGGCTGACAGTCCGGCAGTCGGATGGCCGACAAGACGTCGTACCCCTCGTCGGAGCATTGTTTATGCAGGTGGAGAGGCTGCGACGGCGGGCCACGTCCCATCCCTCCGGCCCCGGTGGCGGCCCCGTGCCGCCGCCGGACGCCGCACCGCCGAGCCCGGCCCCGACGCCGTCGGCGGACCCGGTCCCCGCCGGTCCGACCGCATGCGCGACCCGGCCGTGGCCCGGCCGACGCCCCCGGCACCCGCCGGCGGCGTCGCCCCGTCAGGACAAGGACGTCATCCCACCTCCGGTCGACGCCGTACCGAACGACGGCGGTCCCTGCCGGGATGACCGGACGCGCCGGCGGCTGCCCGCGCGCACGAGCAAGGAAGGAGGGGGCGGAGATGGCCGCTCCCACCGTCAGTGCCAGCCTCAACGCCTCGACCTACTCCCCGGGCGATCCGATGACGCTCACCCTCAGCTACGGCGACCCGGACACCCGGCCCGTCACCGTCACGATCGTGGTGACCGACGCCCAGGGCAACAGCAGCGCCCCGGTCAGCGTCACCGCCGTCATCGACCCGCTCACCGTCACCGTCAGCGACGACTCCGGGCGGACCTGGACCCGGATCTCCGACACCGGTGCGGTGGCCGTCTACCGGGCGGTGGCGTGATGCCCCGGGTCACTGTCACCGTCCGGGACTCCGGCGGGCGGACCGCGACCGCGACCGCCGACTACGCCATCGCCCCGCCGGTGCTGGGCGGCTACTACCTCTCCGGCAACGGCGACCCGACGGCCGACATGGCCGGCGGCAACTTCCGCTCGCTCACCCAGTACCGCAGCTTCGCCGACGGCTACCTCTTCCCCGGCTGGAACAAGCCCTGGCTGCTCACCCTCGGCCGCAACGGGTTCGCGATCAACATGGTGCTGGAGCTGAAGCACTACGGGGCCGCCAACACCGGCCCGCAGACCTTCACCGTGGACGGCGTCGGCTACACCGTCCCGGCGCCCGCGATGACCATCCAGCAGCGTCCGGGGACGACCTGGCCGAAGGCGTACGGGTACGGCCAGGTGCTCGCCGGCCTCTGCGACGGGCTCTTCGCCCGGGCGCTGTCGCAGTACCGCACCATGGGCTTCCCGGTGACCATCCAACTCGCCTCCGAGTTGGACACCGACCACGAGTTCGGCACCACCGAGTCGGGGGTGGCGTACGACTGGGCGGACTCCGACGCCCGTGCGGTGCAGGCGATGACCTACATCGTGAACTGGTTCAAGGCCCGCCCGCTTCCGGCCGGCACCACCTTCTCCGTCGGTTCGGGGGGCTTCGACCGGGCCTGCTTCCGGCGTACCCACCCGGAGTCGTTGATGTCCCGGCTGGACTTCCTGCAGTGGAACGTCTACGCCACCGACCCGGGCCACACCGCGCTGGCCCGGTTCCGCCGGACGAAGGACTGGGCGGTCGCCGACCTCGGGCCGGTGGCGCTCGCCCGCCCGGTGATCATCGCCGAGTGGGGGGTGCGGGTGGCCGAGTTCCCCGATCAGGCCGCCTGGATCGCCACGGTGCCCCCGGCCATCGCCCAGCTCAACGCCGAGCGGGGTCCCCGGATCGTGCGGACCAACTACTTCAACTCCGGCTGGGGGACCCTCTCGCCGAAGGCGACCGGGCTGGCCGCGCTGCGGGCGGCGTACGCGACGAAGCCGTACGGCTGAGCGGGCCGCGCTGACCGGCTCGCTCAGCCGTGCGGCCGGGCCGGGCCGCGGCCTCGCCGCAACCCGGCCCGGATCAGTCCGGGTGTTCCGCCCACAGCTCGCGGTACGGTTCCAGCCAGCCGTCCACGGCGCGCAGCGGGCTCGGGTCGATGCGGTAGATGCGCTGCTGCGCCGCCGTGCGGCAGGAGACGAAGCCGGCCTCGCGGAGCACCTTGAGGTGCTTGGAGACGGCCGGCTGGCTCATGCCCAGCGCGTCGACGAGTTCGCCGACGCTGTGCTCCGCGTGCCGGAGCGTGTCGAGGATCCGCCGCCGGGTCGGCTCGGCCAGGACGGCGAAGGCGTCGACGGACACCATCACGATAGGCCCCGCTGTTCATCCGCCTGCAAGGAATGCGGGGGCGGTCCCACGCGGGACCGCCCCTCGTCGTCAGCGCCAGGTGTCGGTGAGCGTCACCGCACCGGTCGCGGTGACCGTACGGTTCGCGCCGGACTCCCAGACCACGGTGCCGTCGTCGGCGCGCTTGACGTACTTGTAGGAGAAGCCGGTGCCGGCCGGCAGGGTCAGGCTCCCCGTCCAGGTCGGGTAGCTCGCCGCCGACAGCGGCAGGCCACGGGCCGGGTCCCAGCCGCCCAGGGCCGGGATGTCACCCACCACGACGACGTTCTGCCCCGGCACGGTCGACACGGTTGCCCGGAAGCTCACCGGCGCGGTGGCCGGGGTGCTCGCGGTCTGCTGGTTCCAGGTGACGTTGAGCGCGGTGCCGCCCGAGCCGCTGCGGTTCGGGTCGTTCTCCCAGACCACGCCGCCGTTGCCGACCTTGACCAGCTTCCACTCGAACGGGGTGCCGGCGGGCAGGTCCACCGAACCGGTCCAGGAGGGGTAGTCGGCGGCGGAGGTGGAGAGCTTCACCCCGTCGGCCGGGTTCCAGGCGCCGAGCTGCGGCAGTGAGCCGACGACGTACACCTCCTGGCCGGGGTCGGTCTGCACGGTGGCCGTAATGCGGGTCTGCCCGGCCGGCGCGGTCGTCGTCGGGGTCGGGGTCGGGGTCTCGTTCGGGTTCGGCGAGGGCGACGCGCTGGGCGACGGCGAGGCGGTCGGGGACGGCGAGGCGCCGTCGATCCGGGCGTCGACGTGCAGCGCCACCGCGCGGTCGGCGGGAATGCTGGTGGTGAAGGCGCCGCCGGCGACGGTCACCGTGCCGTCGGCGCAGACGCCGGTCCTCCGGTCGAAGGTGCCGCGGGCCACGTTGCAGTAGGTGCCGTTCGGCAGGGCGGTGGTGAAGGTACGGCTCCACGCGCTGCCGGTGGCGTTGAAGGCGGCGTACCCCTTGTCGCCCCGGGCGAAGCCGAGCCGGCCGGAGCCGTCGGTGACCACGTCGTCGATCCCGGTGCCGGCCACCGCGTTGCGGAACGAGGGCATCCCGGCGACCTGCTCGTCGCGGTGTTCGCAGATCCACTCGGCGCGGGCGCAGTCGGTCGCGTTCGTGGTGCCGTCGGCGCTGCTCGGCGGCCCTTGCGCGGTGACGGAGTCGAACGCGTAGCTGGACATCAGCTGTGGCCGGCCGTACGGGTGGGCCAGCATGAACGCGTCGGCCAGGTAGTAGCGCGCGCCGTTCTTGTACGTCAGCGTCGGGGTGGCCCGCTGGGTGTCGTGGTTGTCGATGAAGGTGATCGACTGCGCGCCGGTCAGCCCGCCGTGGTTCGGCATCGAGGCCAGCCCGGAGATGGTGCCGTTGCGGAAGGCCGAGGCGACCGACTGCTGGTAGTCGAAGTTGGTCACCGCGCCGAGGCCCGCGTACGAGGTGTACGGGGTGGTGGCGTCGCCGTACACCTCCTGGAAGATGTCCGGCCGGCCGCCGAAGCCCGGCACGTCGTGCAGCCGCTGGTAGATGTCGGCCAGCTCCGGCTCGGCCACGTGCTTGGCGGCGTCCACCCGGAAGCCGGCCACGCCGAGGTCGATCACCGCGTTCATGTACTTGGCGATCTTGCGGCGTACCTCGGGGTTGGCGGTGTCCAGGTCGGCGAGGTCGAGCAGTTCGCAGTCCTGCACCTCGTTCTTGCTGCCCCAGTTGCTGATCCGCCGGTAGCAGGAGGCGAAGTCGGCGTAGCCGTAGCTGTCGCCGGAGCCGTCGTCGAAGAGGTTGGGGTAGCTGTACTTCGAGTAGACGGTGCCGGCGCTGCCCGGGCCGTTGCCCTGCGAGCCGCTGCCGCTCATGTGGTTGAGCACCATGTCGACGTAGACCTTGACGCCCTGGTCCCGACACCGCTCGACCATGTCGACGAAGTCGGCCCTGGTGCCCCGGCGGGTCTTGTCCAGCCGGTACGACACCGGCTGGTAGTCCTGCCACCAGGGGTGGGTGGCGCCCTCGGCGTTGGCGATCACCACATGCTCCTGCGGTGGCGAGACCTGCACGCCACCCCAGCCGTCGGGGCCGAGGGTGGATTCGCACTCGTCGGCGATGGAGTCCCACCGCCACTGGAACAGGTGGACGATGGCGTCGCCGTTGGCGCGGACGGTGGGGGCGGCGGCGGCCGGTTGCGGGTCGGCCGCCGCGACGGTGGTGAGGGTGGTCGCGGCGAGGCCGACGGCCAGCGCGGCCGCCGGTACGGCGGCACGCGATCGGGGGAACCTCATGGAGCTCTCCTCGGGGGGACGGAGTGGGAGCGTTGCCACGCGGGGTGGAGTTTCCTGCAAGTTACGCAAGAAGTTTCGGGTTCCCGAGACGGTAACAGTGGCGAGGCTGATTGTGAACCGTGGATTTCCCCGTCTCCGCGTGGCGTAAAGTCGCCTGCGGGCATATGAAATGCGTGCAAGACTTTTCGACTCCCCGCGCCTCGACGTCCGGAAGCGACGGAGCCGTCCACTCCATATGCTCGGACCATGGAACTGCGGATCTTCACCGAACCTCAGCAGGGCGCCAGCTACGACCAGCTGCTCGCCGTGGCCCGCGCCGCCGAGGACGCCGGGTACGGAGCCTTCTTCCGCTCCGACCACTACCTGAAGATGGGCGCGGTGAGCGGGGAGCCGGGGCCGACCGACGCCTGGACCACCCTGGCCGGGCTGGCCCGGGACACCTCCCGGATCCGCCTCGGCACGCTCATGACGGCGGCCACCTTCCGCCTGCCCGGCCCGCTCGCCATCACCGTGGCGCAGGTCGACCAGATGAGCGGCGGCCGGGTCGAACTCGGCATCGGCACCGGCTGGTACGCCGAGGAGCACACCGCGTACGGCATCCCGTTCCCGGCGCTGGGGGAGCGGTTCGCCCGGCTGGAGGAGCAGCTCGCGGTCGTCACCGGGCTCTGGGAGACCCCGGCCGGCAAGACGTTCGACTTCGACGGCAGGTACTACCCGGTGGCCGACTCGCCCGCGCTGCCCAAGCCGGTGCAGCAGCCCCGCCCGCCGATCCTGCTCGGCGGCATGGGCCCGAAGCGCACCCCGCGGCTGGCCGCCCGCTACGCCGACGAGTTCAACCTCCCCTTCGTCTCCATCGACGACACCGTGGCCCAGTTCGGTCGGGTCCGCGAGGCGTGCGCGGAGATCGGCCGCGACCCCGCCACGATGCGCTGGTCCAACGCCCTGGTGCTGTGCTGCGGGCGGGACGAGGCCGAGATCGCCCGCCGGGCCGCGGCGATCGGCCGGGAACCCGCCGAGCTGCGCGAGAACGGCCTGGCCGGCACCCCCGCCGAGCTGGTCGACAAGATCGGCCGGTACGCGCAGGCGGGCACCGAGCGGATCTACCTCCAGCTGCTCGACCTGGCCGACCTGGACCACCTGGAGCTGGTCGCCGCCGAGGTCGTCCCGCAGCTCTGAGCCGTCCGGCCCGCGCGGGCGGTACCCGACGCGCACGCCGGACGGCCGGGCGTGCGCCGGTCAGGCCGGGCACCATGTCAGCGGCATCGCGGTATCCGGTCGGCCCCGACGCCACCATGTCGCCGACATGAAGTCGACCATGGCCATCCAGGCCGGTCGGCCCGCACGCCGGTCGCCCGCGCGCGGGGCCGGCTTGGGCCCCGGCGCCGGCGGCTCCGGCTCGGGCGTGGGGGCCGGCGTCGGCGCGGTCGTCGGGTACGCCGCCGACGGCGCGTCCTCCGGCTCCAGACCGACGCCGGTCGGGTCCATCTCCTCCTCGGAGGGGTGGACGTCGCCGTGCAGGATGGGATCGCGGTAGCTGCTCATCGGTCCATGGTGCCCCGTGGACGTCGCGGACAACCGCGTGTCGGATGATGCAGCGGACGGACGGGGGTGCGACGTGGAGCTGCACCGGCGACCGGGCCGGCTGGTGCTGCCGCTGATCTGCGTCCTGGCCGGCGTCGTGCTGCTGACGATCGGCCACGGGCTGCTGCGGACGCTGGTGGCCCTGGGCGGCATCGCGCTCGGCGGCACGGTGCTCGCCGGTGCCCTGCGCCCCTTCCGGTTCGTCGTCGACGCCGACGGGCTGACCGTCCGGCGGCCCGGCCTGCGCCGCCGCGTCGGCTGGACGGAGCTGGACGCGGTGGTGCTCGACCAGCCCGCGCCCCGCTCCGGCGTCCCCGCCGCGCCGCGCCTGCTCGCCGTGCCCGCCCCCGGCGCCCGCCTCGGCCCGGCGCGGGCCCGCCACCCGTTCGACGACCGGCCGGCGGTGGACCTGCTCGACCTCGCCGGGATCCGCGAGTCGCCCGACCAGCTCGCGGCGGCGCTGGCCCGCCACGCGGGCGACCGCTTCCTCGACGCCCGGGCGCGACGCCGGAGCACGTTCGCCGACCCGGACTTCACCGTCGCGCTGCGCGGCTACCGGACCGAGGCGGTCGACGCGCTGGTCCGCCAGGGGCGCGACGCGCTCGCCTCCGGCGATCCGGAGCTGTGCCGGGCGGCCCGCGCCGAGATCGACCGGGCCCGGGCGACCGGTCTGGCCCGCGCCAACCGCGGCTACAGTGTGCTCCAGGTCGACGAGGCGCTGGACGCCCTCGTCGCCGCCCTCACCGAGGAACCGGGGTGACATGGTGACCGACCTCCCGCGCCGCAACTGGGCCGGCAACGTCGCGTACGCCGCCCGGGCCTTCCACCGGCCCACCACCGTGGACGAGCTGCGCAGGCTGGTCGCCGGCAGTGACCGGATCCGGGCGGTCGGCACCGGCCACTCCTTCAACCGCCTCGGCGACACCACCGGCGACCTGGTCTCCCTCGCCGGGCTGCCGCCGACCGTCGAGATCGACCGGGAGCGCGGCACGGTCACCGTTGCCGCCGCCCTGCGCTACGGCGACCTGGCGAGGCGGCTGCACGCCGAAGGGCTGGCCCTGGCCAACCTCGCCTCGCTGCCGCACATCTCGGTGGCCGGCGCGGTGGCCACCGGCACCCACGGCTCCGGTGACGGCAACCGCAACCTGGCCGCGGCGGTGGCCGGCCTCGAACTGGTCACCGCCGACGGGGAACTGGTCACGGTGAGCCGGGCCGACGGCGACCGGTTCGCCGGCCACGTCGTCTCGCTCGGCGCGCTGGGCGTGGTCACCCGGGTCACCCTGGACGTGACGCCCACCTTCGCCGTCCGGCAGTACGTGCACCGCGACCTGCCCGCCGACGCCCTCGACGCGGCGTTCGCCTCGGCGTACAGCGTCAGCGCGTTCACCTCCTGGCGGTCGTCGCGGATCGACATGGTGTGGCGCAAGCAGCTCGCCGACCAGCCGCCCCCACCCGCCGACTGGCTCGGTGCCACGGCGGCCACGGAAGCCGCCCACCCGGTGCCCGGCATGGACCCGGTCAACTGCACCGGGCAGCTCGGCGAGCCCGGCCCGTGGCACGAGCGGCTGCCGCACTTCCGGCTCGGCTTCACCCCGAGCAGCGGCGACGAACTCCAGTCCGAGTACCACCTGCCCCGGGCGGCCGGGCCCGACGCGCTGGCCGCGCTGGCCGGGATGCGCGACCGGATCGCCCCGGTGCTCCAGGTCTGCGAGCTGCGTACGGTGGCCGCCGACGGGCTGTGGCTGAGCCCGAACCAGGGCCGGGACACCCTCGCCGTCCACTTCACCTGGGTCGACGACGCGGCGGCGGTGCTGCCGGTGGTGGCCGAGGTGGAACGGCGGCTCGCCCCGTTCGCGCCCCGCCCGCACTGGGGCAAGGTCTTCGCCCTCGACCCGTCGGCGGTGGCCGCCACCTTCCCCCGGTACGCCGACTTTCTCGACCTGCTGGCCGAGCGGGACCCGGCCGGGAAGTTCCGCACCGACCTGCTGGACCACTGGTTCCCCCGCCGCTGACCCGACCGCAGCGGGCACCGGATGTCGGGTCCGCCGACCGGCCGGATCCCTAGCGTGGATCCCGGAAACAGGAGGGAGACCCGGTGCTGGAGCGGTTGAACGAGGCCATGGCGCACGTCGAGTGTCACCTGGACCAGCGGATCGACGTCGCAGAGCTGGCACGGATCGCGTTGACGTCGGAGTACCACTTCCGGCGGATGTTCTCCGCGCTGGCTGGGATGCCGCTGTCCGAGTACGTCCGCCGGCGGCGGCTCACCATCGCCGCGGCCGAGGTGACGGCGGGCGAGCGGACCCTGCTGGACATCGCGGTCCGGCACGGGTACGGCTCGACCGAGGCGTTCAACCGGGCGTTCCGTGCGATGCACGGGGTCGGGCCCGGCGAGGCCCGGCGCACGGGCGCGGTCCTGCGCTCGCAGCAGCGGCTCTCCTTCCGTCTCGTCGTCGAAGGGAGTGGCAGCATGCGGTACCACGTGGTGGAGAAGCCGGAGTTCAGGCTGGTGGGGAGGCGGGCCCGGGTGCCCCTGGTCCACGAGGGGATGAACCCGGCGATCGTGGCGTTCGTCCGGAGCATCGCCCCGGAGACGGTGGCCCGGATCGAGGCCCTGTCCGACCAGGAGCCGGCGGGGATCGTGCACGCCAGCGACAAGCTGGGCGACGACCGTGAGGAGGGCGCCGAGCTGGACTACTGGTACGCCGTGGTGACCGGTGCCGAGGTGCCGGAAGGGCTGGAGCAGGTGACCGTGCCGGCCGGGACGTGGGCGGTCTTCGAGACCTCGGGTGAGTTCCCGGCGGCGGTGCAGCACCTGTGGCGGGACGTGTTCACCCAGTGGTTCCCGGCCAACCCGTACCGCAGCCGGCCGGGGCCGGAGATCTCCCGTACCCGGCTCTCGGCGGACGGCACGCAGGCGGACGCCGAGCTGTGGATCCCGGTGGAGCGCACGGCGGCCTGATTCGCCCCCGCGTCGCTGCCGGCGGACCCGGCAGCGACGCGGCCGGTCCTCAGCGTCGCTGCCGCGCCAGCGGGGTGACCAGGGTGAGCAGCAGCAGGAACGCCACCAGGGCGGCGACGGTCCGTACGTCGTTGAACAGCTCCCAGCGGCGCAGGATCGCCGCGTGGTCGGGCGGCGCGCCGGTGACGGCCCAGACCTTGATCCGACCGTTGATCGGCACGTTGCCGAGCCGGGTCACCAGGAACGAGGTCGCCACCAGCACGGACGCGGTGGCGGCCACCCGGCGGGCGAAGCCGTGCATCAGCACGGCCAGCACCAGTGAGCTGAGGAACGCCAGCGCCATCGTGGACTGGATGACCGGGCCGTTCATCCGCATCAGCGCGGTGTGGAAGGCGAGCCGGACGTCCAGCGGCACGGCCTTGAAGGTCTGGACGACGTTGACCGCGCCGTATCCGAAGGCCCCGGCGAGCAGGCCGGTGAAGAGCAGTGCGAGCCCGCGTGCGACGGGGAGCAGCCGGGGGTGGTCGGTCACGACGCCGCACCGGCGGGCACGATCCGGGTGAGCTGGTCGATGCGGCACAGCCGGCCGTCGGGCGCGAGCCGGCCGAAGAGGTGGATGTCGGTCGCGAGTGGGCGGCCACGGGACACGGCGTGCAGGGTGTACCGGGCCGCGACCCGGTCGCCGCAGGTCAGCGTGTCGTGGATGTCGAGGTGCCCCTCGGTCGCGGTGCGGCGGACCGGTCGGGCGTGGGCGATCAGCCGGTGCCGGTCGAGCACGATCCCGTCGTTGTGCCAGACGAGATCCGGGGTGTGGTAGCGGTCCAGGACGACCTCGGGATCCTCGGTGCCGAAGCCCATCTCCTGGACGTAGGACCGTAGGTAGCCGGCGAGGTCGCTGCCGGGCAGCGTGGTCATGTCGCCTCCTTAACCTTGACAGTGCTGTCAAGGCTAAGGGATGGAGGTAGCGTTGACAACCGTGTCAGAGATGAAGGCGGGACGGCCGCGGCGGATGCGCTCCGAGGGACGGCGCAGCGTCGCCGCCATCCTCGACGCGGCGCTGCGGGTCCTCGGTGACCGGCCGCAGGCCAGCATGGACGAGGTGGCCGCCGCGGCCGGCGTCTCCCGGCAGACCGTCTACGCCCACTTCCCGTCCCGGGACGCACTGCTCGGCGCGGTGGCGCACCGGCTCACCGACGAGGCCGTGGCGGCGATGGACGCCGCCGATCTCGATCAGGGTCCCGCCGCCGGGGCGCTGCTGCGGGTGGTCGAGGTGAGCTGGTCGATCTTCGACCGGTTCCCACTGCTCAGCGCCGTCCCCGAGGCCGCCGACGACGATCTGCACCGGCCGGTGTTCGACCGGCTGGAACGACTGATCCGGCGCGGGCAGCAGGCCGGCGAGTTCGACCCGGAGCTGTCGCCGGGCTGGCTGATCGCGGCCACCGTCGCGCTCGGGCACGCCGCCGGGACCGAGGCCGCCGCCGGCCGGATGCCCGCCCCCGACGCCCTCGCCGCGCTGCGAGCCAGCGTCCTACGGGTGTACGGGGTACGCACACCGCCCGCCTGAGCGGGGGCAGGCCCGGCGGGGCGGTCAGCGCCGGTCGGTGGTCGACTGGTGGCGGAGGCTGCCGCGCTGCACGGCCCGGCTGATGTCGCTGGGCGAGACGATGCCGACCAGCCGCTGGTCGACCACGACCAGCGCCCGGCCGTCGGCGCACTCACTGAGCCGGGGCAACAGGTCGTTGAGCTGCTCCTCCGGCCGGGCCAGCACCAGGTCCTCGGCCCGGCAGGAGACCTCGGCGAGGGTGGTGGTGGCCCGCCGGTCGGCGGGGATGCCGCGTACCCGGTCGAGGGTGACCAGGCCGACCGGCCGGTCGTTCTCGGTCAACGGCAGCGCCGAGTGCCGGTACGCGAAGAGGTAGTGGTCGACGAAGTCGGCGACCGTCATCTCCGCCGAGGCGGTCTGCGGCTGCGGGGTCATCACGTCGGCGACCCGGACGCCGGCCAGCGCGCTGCCCATCCGGGCCTGGCGTTCCTCCACGCCGGCCGCCCCGATCAGGAACCAGCCGATCAGCGCCAGCCAGAGCCCGCCCACCCCGAAGCCGACCAGGAACTGGAAGAGCCCGAGGCCGATCAGCAGCGCGCCGAGCACCCAGCCGGCGCGGGCGGCCACCACCGACGCCTTCGTCCGGTCCCCGGTCGCCTTCCACACGGCGGCCCGCAGCAGCCGGCCGCCGTCCAGCGGCGCGGCCGGCAGGACGTTGAAGACCGCCAGCAGCACGTTGATCCCGGCCAGCCAGGCCAGCGACCCGAGCAGCAGCCCGCCCACCCCGGCCAGGGTGAGCACCAGGGCGATGCCGCCGAAGAAGAACCCGAGCAGCAGGCTGACCAGCGGACCGACCCCGGCGATGCGCAGCTCCGCGCCCGGGTTGGGCGCCTCGCCGCGCAGCTCGGCGACGCCGCCGAACAGCCACAGGGTGATCCCCTCGACCTGGAGGCCGTTGCGTTTGGCGACGACCGCGTGGGAGACCTCGTGGGCGAGCAGTCCGAGGAAGAACACCACCGCCGCGGCGAGCCCGGCCGCGACGTACGCGGCGACCGGCCGGTCCGGGTACGCCCGGGGGAAATGGTTGGCCGACAGCCCCCAGGCGATCAGTATGAAGATGACCAGGACGCTCCAGTTGACCCCGACGGGTACGCCCGCGATCCGGCCAATCCGGAAGCTAGCCCTCATGGGTCCGTCATACCCCCGGAGCGGCGTCCCATGCCAGAGCGAAAGGTCACCTCATCCGACGGATGACCGTTTCCCGTGCCGTCGCGACCGCAGTGCTCTACCGCTGCTGCCTGGTCACCCGGGACCCCAAGGCCCTGGCACCGGCGGCGCCGCCCGGGATGGAGATTCTCGACATCAGTGAAACCTGGGACTGACAGTCGAGTCGGGCAGGCCGCCGCTCGTGGGCCGGTATGGCGCGTCCTGGGAAGCAGGCCCGTTGAGTCGCCATGCTGACAGCTGGACCTGGATCCCGGGCACTCAACGGGATAGTGGCGAGGGTGGGGGCGCTGATCGATGAAGGTGACGACCCGTACCTCTGGCTGGAGGATCTTGACGGTGAGCGCGCCGCCGGGTGGGTGCGGGAGCGGAACGCGGAAACCGTCGCCGCGCTGACCGGGGGCGAGACGTTCGCCGCCCTGCGGGCGGAGCTCCGGCAGGTGCTCGACGCGGACGACCGTATCCCCTACCCCGGCTGGCGTGGGGACGGCTTCTACTACAACTACTGGACCGATGCGACGCACCCGCGCGGGATCTGGCGGCGCACCACCCTGGAGCAGTACCGCCGGTCCGAGCCGGAGTGGGACGTGCTGCTCGACCTGGACGCCCTCGCCGCCGACGAAGGCGAGAACTGGGTCTGGCAGCAGGCGACGGTGCTGCGCCCCGGCTACCAGCGCTGCCTGATCAGCCTGTCCCGGGGTGGCGCCGACGCGGTCGTGGTGCGGGAGTTCGACCTGGTGCGGCGGGCCTTCGTCGAGGACGGCTTCACGCTCCCCGAGGCGAAGACCGATGTCTGCTGGATCGACGCCGACCACGTCTTCGTCGGCACCGACTTCGGGCCCGGGTCGCTGACCGTGTCCGGGCATCCGCGCGTGGTCAAGCGCTGGCGGCGGGGCACCCCGCTCTCCGAGGCCGCCGTCGTGCACGAGGGGCGCCCCGACGACGTCGCCGTCTACGCCTCGCACGACCCGACACCCGGCTTCGAGCGCGACTTCGTGGGCCGCTGCCTGGACTTCTACCGCACCGAGAACCATCTGCTGACCGGCGCGGGCGAGCGGATCCGGATTGACGTGCCGGAGGACGCCCAGTGGGACGCGCACCGGGAGTGGCTGCTGATCCGGCTGCGCTCGCCGTGGACGGTCGACGGGGTCACGCATCCGGCGGGTGCGCTGCTGGCGGCCCGGTTCGACGCGTTCCTCGCCGGCGGGCGGGAGTTGACGGTGCTGTTCCGGCCGGACGACCGTACCGCGCTGAGCGGCTACGCGTGGACCCGACATCATCTGATCCTGGCCACCCTCGTCGACGTACGGAGCCGGCTGGAGGTGCTGACGCCCGACGGGCCGCGCTGGCGGCGTGAGCCGCTCGCGGGTGTGCCGGCGGACGAGCACAGCCAGATCGTGGAGACCGACTCCGAGCACAGCGACGCCTACCTGCTCGGCTCGGAAGGATTCCTGCAACCGGCGATGCTCCGCCTCGGGCAGGTCGGCGGCCCGGTGGAGACGCTCAAGCGCGAGCCGGCGTTCTTCGACCCGGACGGCCTGACGGCGCGCCAGTTCTTCGCCACCTCGGCCGACGGCACGCGGGTGCCGTACTTCGTGGTGGGGGATCCGGACGTGACCGGCGGGCCGACGCTGCTCACCGGGTACGGCGGCTACGAGATCTCCCTGACCCCACACCACAACGGGGTCATCGGCCGGGGTTGGCTGGCGCGGGGCGGCACCTACGTGGTGGCGAACATCCGGGGCGGCGGCGAGTACGGCCCCCGGTGGCACCGCGCCGCGCTGCGGGAGAACCGGCCCCGGGCGTACGAGGACTTCGCGGCGGTGGCCGCCGACCTGGTGACGCGTGGAATCACCACGCCGCAGCGGCTGGGCATCGAGGGCGGCAGCAACGGCGGGCTGCTGATGGGGGTGATGCTGACCCACTACCCGGATTTGTTCGGCGCGGTCGTCGCTCATGTGCCGGTGCTGGACATGCGGCGCTACCACCGCCTGCTGGCCGGTGCCTCGTGGATGGCCGAGTACGGTGACCCGGACCGGGAAGCCGACTGGTCCTACCTGCGCCGGTACTCGCCCTACCACAGCGTTCGGCGCGGACGGCCGTACCCGCCGATGCTGCTCGTCACCTCGACCCGCGACGACCGGGTGCATCCGGCGCATGCCCGCAAGATGGCGGCCCGGCTGCACGAGCACGGCCACGAGGTGGCGTACCACGAGAACGTCGATGGTGGCCACGGCGCGGCGGCGAACAGCGAGCAGCGCGCCTTCGTGTGGGCGCTGACGCTGGAGTTCCTGTGGCGGAAACTGACCGGGCCGTTCTCCACTGTGCCGCGTCAGGTCCCGCCGGGTGAGGCGGTCGATCGGGCCAGCGCCTGAAGTTCGCCGGCAAGGCGGCGGATCCGACTGGTGTGGACAGGCTGGAAACGGTGCCCAGCGGTCGATTCGCGTCGCGTTCACCGCCAGGCCCTTGACGTGCAAAATCATCTGCATATATCTATGAGTTCCGCGCCGTCACACTCCCGATCATCCGCCGACAAGCGGGTGGCCGGGACACGCAGAGGAGCCCACGTGAATCCACGTACCTTCCATCGCGCCGTCCGGTCGTTCGGCATCGCGGCCACCACCCTGGCCGTACTGGTTGCCAGCCCGGCGTACGCCCGTCCCGACCACGTCACCCCGGAACCGGCGGCCGTCACCACCAGCCCGGTGCTCGCCATCATCGACGGTGTGGCTCGCCAGGTGGCGGTCGCCGACCGGCTCACCGGCGACCGCCTGAGCGCCACTGCCGCGAGCGGCCCGGTTGACCTGCTCGCCGCCAAGGTGAACGGCCGGCTCGCCGGTGACCTGCGTGCCGCCAACCAGCGGCTGCTGATCGCCAAGGGGCTGCCGGCCGACACCGGCTCGCTGCTCCGGCTGCGGTTGGGTCACCCGGACATGCGCGCGGCGCTGGCCCGCGGCGAGGCGCCGCTGGTGGCCGCCGCCTCGACCGACGATTCGGCGACGAGCGTGACCGCCTACGACCGCTCCGGTGCCACGGTGGTGCTGGACGCCGCACAGGTGCCGCAGCGGCCGGTGCTGCTGGTCGAGGTGGACGTCGAGCGGGCGCTCTCCGCCGGCCTGAAGCTGATGCGCGAAGGGCTGAGCCAGCGGGGCATCGGTCAAGCTGACTCGACGGGGCCCGCGTCCCGTACCACCGCCGCCGGGGTCACCGCCGCATCCGGCTACTGGGCCACCAAGGTCAAGGCCGTCCGACTCAGCGACGACAAGGAGCCCTGGATCAAGGGCGCGGCCGAGATCTACAACGTCGTGGCCGGGTTCGGGCTGGACGGCAAGGCCAAGGTCGACCTGGTGCAGATGCCGTACCTGGACCACGACGACACGACGTACTACCCGAACCAGCTCCTGGTGCACTTCTCGGCGTACAAGTACAACCTCGCCGACGTGGTCATGATGGAGGACGACGGTGACACCAACTACTCGGCGCTGGTCAAGGCGATCGCCAACGCACTGCTGGTGATCGTGGACGGCGGCGCTTACGCCCCGCTGGTCAACGCGATCCTGGACGCCATCCCGACCTCCTGGTACACCGACGACCCGGACTTCGTGGACGCCTGGTACACCCTGAGCACCACCAGCAGTGGTCGGAAGTACGGCGCGGGCGCCAACGGCTGGATGGACGTGGCACCGTACTGGGTGGCGCCGCTCTGACCCCTCCGGTCGGGCGTTGACCCGCCCTGTCGGGCAGTAGTCCGAAGGCCGCCTCCTCGCATAGCGTGCGGGAGGCGGCCTTCGTCCGCTCAGCGCGTGAACGTCCCGTGCTTGACGTCCGCGACGAAGTGCGACCACTCACTCGGGCCGAAGGTGAGGATCGGGCCGGACGGGTCCTTGCTGTCGCGGAGCCCGACGACGCCGGGGAGGTTGTCGGCGACCTCGACGCAGTTGCCGCCGTTGTTGCTGCGGCTGGACTTGCGCCAGACGGCGCCGGTGTTCGTCGTGATCTCATGCGAAGGGCTCATGGAGGCACGGTATCGGCACCCGCGCCGAGGGACCGCGCACCGCAGTGTCAGTACGCAGACGATGCCTGCGCCGCCTCTCCGGGATTTCGGAGGCGGCGCAGGCAATCAGGTCAGCAGCTCAGCGTCTCGTGCTTCACGGCCCGGATGAAGGCAGCCCAACTGTTCGGCTCGTAGGCGAGGACTGGACCGGACGGGTCCTTGCTGTCGCGGAGCCCGACGACGCCGGGGAGGTTGTCGGTGACCTCGACGCAGTCGCCGCCGTTGTTGCTGCGGGTCGACTTGCGCCAGACGGCACCGGTCAGGTCAGGCACGGGAGTACTCCTCTGCGACTTGCTGGATCAGATTCTTCGATCGGGACTCGTTGAGAGCGCGGCCCGCCATGTCAGCCCAGATGGCCTCGTAGGCGGCGATCTCGTGCGGCTTGTCGAGATAGATCGCCCCCGTTGCGGCCTCAAGGTACGCCACCGGCGGTTCCATCTCCTTCCCGCTGCTGTCCCGAGGGAACGCCATGATCGAGAATGCTCCGGCCATCGCCCCGGCGTGCAGCCCGGAAGAAAATGGCAGCACTCGGACGGTTACGTTGGGTAGTTCGGAGGCCTTCAGGATCTGGTGCAACTGCTCTGCCATGAGCGTGGCGCTGCCAACCGGCCGACGCAACACCGCCTCGTTCATTATTACGCTCAGTTGCGGGGCTGCGAATCGGGTGAGAAGCCCTTGCCGTTCAATCCGGAGTTGGACGGCTCGCTGCCGCTCGTCGCTGTCCTGGGCGTCGATCGAACCGCCGGGCATGTTGAAGACCTGCTCGGCGTAGGCGCGGGTCTGGAAGAGGCCAGGGATCAGCTCGGGTTGGTACTTGCGAATGTCGGAGGCGGCGGCTTCGAGTCCGATGTAGAGCTGAAACCAGCGGGGCAGGCCTGAGCCGACGTAGTCGTGCCACCAGTTCTTGTTCTCGCGGGTGGCCGCCGCCATCGCGAGGACCAATTCGGTGTCCTCATCGGAGGCGCCGTAGAGCTTGAGCATCTCCTTGACGTCGGCCGCCCGGAAGCGGACGTTCTCGGCACCGCTCTCGATTCGGTACAGAGTTGCCCTCGCTCGATCCAGTTCCTCGGCTGCCTTCTCCATGGTCAGCCCGGCTGCTTTGCGAAGCGCTTCGAGCTTCCTGCCGAGTTGCCGCCGAAGCATGGTCGATCCCGTTACAGCCTGTGACACCCCTGCCTCCGATGGTCAGGTCGTGGTGGGCACGCGACTGTCCAATTAAACGCCTCGGTCGTATCAGAAACAATAGACACGTCACGCTGAGTTCTATCACGAGTGCTAGCCCCATATACGTCAGCGTTTCTTAGACGTTGCATTTGACTAGATGCGGTGCTTGACTGCCTCTGCGGCCACTGTGGAGTTCGTACTGCTCAGCGGCCATGTGTGCCCTGCTGCCGTACCGCCGATCGAAGGCTGCGGTGGTAGGTGCCGGGGTGGGTCCGTCGGTGCGGGGGCGGGTCGGTGGGCCCGCCCCTTCCACAGTTCGATCTCGACGGTGAGAGGCAGGTCCTGTCATGCGCGTGTTCTTCCGGCGTGCCCGGCGTCGCCAGCGGTCGGTCCTCGGGCCGACCTGCTACCGCTCGGCGTCCTACCATCCGTTGCGGCCCTGGCAGGTGCGCGAGCGCCGGTTCCGGCCGACCCCGCTCGGCCGGCGTGGGCTCGACCCGGGTGAGGTGGAGGAGTTCCTCGACCGGGTGGCCGGGGACCTGGCCGTCGTCTACGACGCGCTCGCCCAGAGTCGCCGGGAGACCGAGCGGGTCAAGGACGCGCTGCGCCGCTGGCAGTCCGAGCAGGCCCGGGCCCGCAACGAGCGGGGGTGCGACCGGTGAGCGAACGTTGGGTCATCCACCTGCCGGTGGTCGCCAACGACCTGCTCTCCGCCCAGCGGCTGGCCCGGGTGGTCGCGCACTGGACGCACGTCCTGCCGCAGACCGAGCCCGGCGGCACCACCGTCTCGGCCGAGGACGACCAGAACGTACGCCACTGGGCCTTCTGCGACCGGATGATGCCCGGGGGCCTGCGCTGCCTGCTGCGACCCGAGCACGACGGCGGCTGTTCCCGACGTTTCCGCTGGCGGTGACCGCGCGTGCTCAGGCAGTGGCGGGCGGGGTGGGTAGCTGGTCGACGACGACCAGCGGGGTGCCCGACGGGACCTCGTCGAGGAGCTTGCGCTGGGCGCTGCGGGTCAGCCGGATGCAGCCGTTGGTGACGTTCCGGCCGAGGGTGGCGTCGTCGTACCAGCTGTGCAGGCCGATGTGCGCGCCGCGCAGGCCGGTCGGCACCGCCTCCGGGTCGTCGGGGATCGCGCCGAGGGCGAAGATGTCGACCCCGCCGTAGACGTCCTGGGGCGGGGGAGTGCGACCGAGGACGAAGGTACGGCCCAGCGGCGTGAGCTGCCCCGGCTTGCCGAGGGCGACCGGCCAGGAGTGCACCGGCTCGCCGTGCCGGTACCAGGTCAGCCGGTGCGGCCGGCGTTCCACCACGATCTGGTCGCGTAACACCACGGTGCTCCAGCCGCCCTCGGGGAGCCAGGCGATGCGCCGGTTGGCCGAGGGGAGCAGCACCGCCGTCCAACCGGCGCGGCGCTGGACCACCGGCATGGTGAGTTCGACGCCGCTGATGGTCGGGGCGAGCAGGGCGATCGGCCGCCCGCCCGGTGCGTCGTACGCGGCGATCCGCCGGGCCGGTGACAGGCCCTCGGTCAGCGGCGTGGTGTCGTGCGGGTGCGGGTCGGCGGGGAATCCGGCGGGGGCGGGGTCGTAGTCGACCACGGGGAGCCCGGCGGGCACCGGACCGGCCACCGGCACCGGCTCGTCGGCCGGTGGTGCGGTCGTCGGGGTGGTCGCAGTGGGCGGTGCGGCCGTCGGTGGCAGGGCGAGGGCGGCCGGCGGGGACACGCCGTCGTGGTGCAGCGCCGAGTTGACCAGCAGGGCGAGCGCGAGCAGCGCCGGTACGCCGAACGCGGTGGCCAGCGGGCCGACGCCGAAGCGGGAGGTCAAACGGTCAAACAGCACAAAACTACTCTAGAGCACCGAAAGGGCCAGGGGCCCCGCCCGAGGAGAATCCGTCGGACGAGGCCCCTGGTGCGGGTGCCGGCTGGGTCAGGACAGCTTGGCGCCCACGTGGATGGCGACCGCGTCGTGCGCCGGGATGTTGGCGGCGAACCAGCCGGCGGAGTCCACGGTGATCACCGGTCCGCTGCACGAGCCGTTGCTGAAGGTGCCGTGGATGACGTCGCAGTAACGGCCCGCCGGCAGCCCGGCGTAGTAGGACCGGCCGTTGATCGCGAAGTTCTCGTCGTTGACGCTCAGGTAGCCCTTGCCGGTCCGGCTGAAGGCGATGTGCTGGTAGCCGTTGTCGTACCAGTTGCTGACGCCGGCGCCCTGGGTGGCGTTGTGGAAGCCGACCATGTTGGCGATGACCTGCCAGCGGTGCTCGCACTCCCAGCCGGAGAAGCAGGTGGTGTTCAAGGTCTTGTTGTTGGCGTCCGAGGGCGGGCCGGCGTCCCGGTTGCTGAAGGTGTAGCTGGACTGGACCGTCTTGGAGCCGTACGGCCAGGCCAGCATGAAGGCGTTGGCCAGGGCGTAGGTGCGGCCGTTCTTGTACGTCAGCACCCCGCCCACGTCGCGCTGGGTGTCGTGGTTGTCCACGAAGACGGCCGCCTTGCTGTTGGGCAGGTAGCCCCACGCCTCGCCGAAGTTCCTCAGGTACGCCAGGCGCTCGTTGTTGAACATCCGGGCGAGGTCCTTGCCGTACCGGAACTCGTGCACGTCGCCGTTGCCGGTGTACTCACCCGGGCCGATCGGCTCGCCGGCGCCGTAGATGACCTCCTGCACGATGTACGCCGACCGGGAGAGCTTGCCCTTGATGGCGGCGATGTCGGCGGCCGGCATGTGCTTGCTGGCGTCCAGCCGGAAGCCGTCCACGCCGAGGGAGAGCAGGTCGTTCATGTACGCCGCGATCCGCGACCGCACGTAGTCCGACTCGGTCTTGAGGTCGGAGAGGTTGACCAGCTCGCAGTTCTGCACCTGCCAGCGGTCGTAGTAGCTGGTGATCTCGTTGCCGGAGGTGCCGCAGTAGTGGAAGTCCTGCGACTGGTAGATGCCCGGGTAGTTGTAGTGCCCGTACGACGAGCCGGCCCAGCCGGTGCCGCCCGCGTCCTGGCCGGACATGTGGTTGATCACCGTGTCGACGATGACCTTCACACCTGCGGCGTGGCAGGTGTTCACCATGGACTGGAACTGCGCCCGGGTGCCCTTGCGGGACTCGATCCGGTAGCTGACCGGCTGGTACGCCACCCACCACTGGTTGCCCCGGACGTGCTCCTGGGGCGGTGACACCTGGACGTAGCCGTAGCCCTTCGGGCCGAGCACGTTGGTGCACTCGCTGGCCACCGAGGGCCAGTTCCACTCGAAGAGGTTGGCGATGACGGTCTTCGTGCCGGACGGCGCCGCGGCGGCCGGGGGTGCCGCGACGACGGTGGGTACGAGCAGGCTGGCGAGCGCGCCGAGGGCGACAAGCGCCGATCGGTATCGACGACGATGCATCGGTGCTCCTGGGGGTCGGGGGATGGTGGCAGCGCGGGGGAGGGCTCAGCTGACGACTTCTTGCGAGCCGTGCTGAAATTTTCGGCAAGGTTACAAGCGTGTTGCAAGAACTGTCAACGGATGGACATGTGTCGTTGCGCAGGGCGCTACACGCGCTCCGGGCCGCGGTGGTTCGAAGAATCCCGCGAGAAATTCGACACCCGCACTGATCCGTACGCGCCGGACGTCCGTACTGGATGAAGGAGCAGGTCGGCCGGTGGCGGCGTCGCCGTGAGACATGATCGAGGAGCAGATGGCCCGGGCAAGGCAGAACCAGAAGGCGGCGACCGTCCGGACCACCACCAGCAGCCGTGGTGTCCGCACCGTGTCGAAGTCCGCGATGGCACTGATGGCCGCCTCCGCCCTCGGCATGCTGTGGGCGGGTGTCGAGATGTCCGGCAACGGCGGCGCCATGTACGCCTACGGCTTCGTCTTCACGGAGTTCTTCGCCGGAGTGGTGGCCCTGGTCTCGCTCAGCCTCACCGTCATGATGGGACTGCTCGCCACCGACCGGCTCGTGCTGCAGATCCCGCACCGGGTGCTGCTGCAGTCCGCGCACCGGGCCACCGGCATCCTCGGCGTCGCCGGACTGGGCTTCCACATCATCACCAAGATCTCGATCGGCCGGGCCGGCCCCACCGACGCCGTGGTGCCGTTCATCGGCGGCTCCGGCCTCTACGTCGGCCTCGGCACCGTCGCGGCGTTCCTCATGGTCAGCGTGCTGTGGACGGGCATCGTCCGGGTCCGCTTCGCCGGGGCCGGGCCGAAGTGGTTCTGGCGCGCACTGCACTCGATGGCGTACGTGTCCTGGCCCTTCGCGCTGGTCCACGGCCTCAACGCCGGTCGTGCCGCCAAGTCCTGGGTGACCCTCAGCTACCTGGCCTGCGTGCTGCTCGTGGTGATCGCGCTGCTGGTCCGGTTCTCGCTGTACCTCGGCAGGCGCAGCCGGGAACAGCACCAGGCCGCCGCCCTGAACGCGGCGATGACCGGCAAGGGCAGCGAGGACGGCACGGCCCGCACGCTGCTCGGCGGGCTCGGCCGCAGGAAGGGCGAGGCGGAGGAGGAGAGCCGGGGTGCCCGGGGCGGCTGGGCGGAGACCACCGCCGCCGGCTCGTGGGGTCCGTCGGGCGCGGCTGCCCGGCGGCGCGACCCCGACCGGTTCACCGTGCCGGTGGTGCCCGAGCCGGGCACCCTGCGCGAGCCGGTCCGCGCCGGCCGGTTCCGCCGCGAGGTCGAGGAGCCGGAGCCGCGGCGCCGGGAGCGCGGCCTGGAACCGGCCGCCCGCCGCTCCGGCGACCGCACCGAGCGTCGGCGGGACGAGGAGCGTTCCGGCCGCCGCCGGGGCGAGGAGGACGTCGCCCCCGTCTCCGGCGGCCGGCGGTCCCGCTACGAGGAGGACGTGCGTCCGGTGTCCACGGGTCGGCGGGCGCGGCGCGACGACGAGGACGTGCGTCCGGTGTCCACGGGCCGGCGGGCGCGGCGCGACGACGAGGACGTGCGTCCGGTGTCGACCGGTCGGCGCGCGCGGCGCGACGACGACCTTGTCGTCCGCTACTCCGCGCCGCCCCGCTCGCGCACCGACGAGCCCGAGGAGCCCTGGGACAGTCCGCGCCGCTGGGAGGCCACCTCGCCGGTCTCGGCCGAGCCGATCTCCGCGACCCCGCGCAGCGGCGCCGGCCGGCACAGCGTCGACGACGACGTGCCGGAGGAGCCGGACTACTGGCGCCCGCCGGCCCGGTACGCCGGGGACGACCTGCCCGTCGACGACACCCCCACCCTGGTCGACCTGGCCTCCCGCCGGAAGATGCGGTCCTCCGGCGAGGGCCGGGGCCGGCGGGGACGCCGGGCCAACGCGGCCGAGGTGGACGGGGCGTACTGGGCGGGGCTGCGGGGTGAGGCCAAGTGAGCCGGACCAAGGTCCCCCCGGTGGCCTGCATCGGCGAGCCCCGGCTCACCGCCGGGTTCGCCGAGTTCGGCCGGCTCGACCTGGTCGCGCACGAGATGGTGCACGGCCCGATCGGCCCGATGGAACCGGCCAACCTGCTCCGGCTGGCCGAGAGCATCCAGCTCAAGGGCAAGGGTGGCGCGGGGTTCCCGTTCTTCCGCAAGATCAAGGCGGTGCTGGAGTCCTGTGAGCGGCAGGACCTGCCCGCCGTGGTGGTGGTCAACGCCTCCGAGGGCGAGCCGGCCAGCTGGAAGGACAAGGTGCTGCTCACCCGCGCGCCGCACCTGATCCTCGACGGCGCGGCGCTGGCCGCGTACGCGCTGGACGCCGACGAGATCGTGCTCTGCGTCGCCGACGACCTGATCGGCCGGGACTCGCTCACCGAGGCCCTCGCCGAGCGTCGGATGCCCGTCGAGACCAGCATCGTCACCGTGCCGCACCGGTTCATCTCCGGTGAGGGCGGCGCGCTGGTCAACGGCATCAACGGGCTGCCGCACATCCCGCCCGGCACCAAGAAGCGCTCCAGCGACTCCGGCGTCCGGAACCTGCCGACCCTGCTCTCCAACGCCGAGACGTACGCCCAGGTCGCCATCGCCGCCCGGCTCGGCCCGTACGAGTACGCGGCGCTCGGCACCGACGACGAGCCCGGGACCGTGCTGCTCACCGTGACCGGCGCGGCCGAGCGCCCGGCGGTCGTGGAGTGCGCCGCCGGCACCCCGCTGCGCGAGATCCTCGACCTGTGCGAGGTGCCGGACGGGCCGGGCATCCTGCTGGGCGGCTACCACGGCTGCTGGATCACCCCGGAGGCGGCGGACCGGGCGGAGGTCTCCCGCAAGAGCCTGACCATGGTCGGCGGCACCCTCGGCGCCGGCATCATCCTCCCGCTCGGCAGGGACACCTGCCCGCTCGGCGAGGCCGCGCAGGTGGTCCGCTACCTGGCCGGGGAGTCCGCCGGCCAGTGCGGGCCGTGCAAGCGGGGCCTGCCCGACCTGGCCCGCGCCGTCGACCTGGCGGTCTCCGGCAGCGCGCCGGTGGAGGTCGTGCGGGCCGCCGCCGGCGACGTCAAGGGTCGCGGCGCGTGCAGCCACCCCGACGGTACGTCCCGGTTCGCGCTGTCCGCGATGGAGGTGTTCGCCGAGGACCTGCGCCTGCACACCACCGGTGAGGGCTGCGGCAAGCGGGTCAAGGGCGTGATGGGTCTGCCCGGCGCGCCCGACGCCAACCCGCAGAAGCTGACCCTGGACTGGTCCCGCTGCGACGGGCACGGACTCTGCGCGCACGTCGTGCCCGACTTCATCCGGCTCGACCACAACGGATACCCCGCCTTCCCCGCCACCCCCGTGCCGACCTGGCTCAAGGAGGGCGCGATGAAGGCCGTCAAGGTCTGCCCCGAGCTGGCGTTGCGACTCGTCGACGCCAAGTAGTCACCAGCGAGAGGAGACGCCGATGCGGTCGTACCGGAGGAAGCGGCCGGACCGACGACCGCCCGGGCGGCTCGCCGCCGCCGTGCTGGTCGGTGTCCTGTTCGCCGCCGCCGGCTGCGCGGCCGGCGACGACCCGGCGCGGTCGGCCACCGAGGCCGTGGTTCCGGTGGGCACCGCCGCGCCGCTGTCGTCCGGCGTCCCGGCGAGCGGCGCCCCGGCGGCCCCGGTGCAGGTGCCGGACACGCTGCGGTTCAGCGCGAAGACCCTCGACGGTACGGCGTTCTCCGCCGCGGAGCTGGCCGGGAAGCCGGTGGTGCTCTGGACGGCAGGGTGGTCCACCAGGGATTCCTCGACGGCGAGGACCTCACCCGCCGGGTCGCGGCACTGGCCGGCTGACCTCCGGCGCGGCTGTTCGCGGTGGCGCCGGACGGACGGCGGGGGATCGGGTGGCCCGACCCCCGCCGTCGTCGTTCGGTCAGTGGGTCAGCGGACCGGGGTGAGCCGGTCGGTGCCCAGCCGGTCGCGGAGCACCTCGGGCAGCAGCACCGACCCGTCGGGCTGCTGGAACTGCTCCAGGATGGCCGGGAAGAGCCGGCTGGTCGCCAGCGCCGAGCCGTTGAGGGTGTGCACGAAGCGGGTCTGCTTGCCGCCCGGCTCGCGGTAGCGGATGGCCGCCCGGCGAGCCTGGTAGTCGCCGCCCCAGGAGACCGACGACACCTCCTTGTACTTGCCGGTGCTCGGCATCCAGACCTCGATGTCGAGCGTCTTGCGCATCGCGGCGCTGGCGTCGCCGGCCGCGAGCAGGCTGGTCTGGTGGTGCAGGCCCAGCCTCTGGACCAGGCTCTCCACGTGGCCGACCATCGCCTCCAGCGCGGCGTCCGCCTGCTCCGGCAGGGTGAACTGGAAGATCTCCACCTTGTTGAACTGGTGGCCCCGTACGGTGCCGCGCTCGTCGGAGTGCGAACCGGCCGCCTCACGGCGGTAGCAGGGGGTGTAAGCGAACCGCTTCAGCGGCAGTGCCGCGGTGTCCAGGATCTCGTCCTGGTACGCCCCGAGGATCGCCGTCTCCGCGGTGGGCAGCAGGAACTGCCCACGCGGCGCGGACTCCCGGTCCAGGTGGTAGACGTCGTCGTAGAACTTCGGGAACTGCCCGGCGGCGAAGCCGGCGCTGTCCAGCAGCAGATGCGGCGGGAGCAGGAACTCGTAGCCGGCCTCGATGTTCTGCTCGATCAGCCAGTTGAGCAGCGCCCACTCCAGCCGGGCGCCGAGGCCGGTGTACATCCAGAAGCCGGAGCCGCCGAGCTTGACCCCCCGCTCGTGGTCGACCAGGCCCAGCGCGCGGCTCAGCTCGACGTGGTCGCGGACCTTCTCGATGGCCGGCGGCGCACCGAAGGTCCGGACCACCCGGTTGGCCTCCTTGCCGCCGGGGACGACGTCGTCGGCGGGCAGGTTGGGCAGCTCGCTCATCGTGGTACGCAGCCGGGACTGCACCTCGTCCAGCTCGGACTCCAGCTCCGCGAGCTGCTTCCGGCCGGCCTCCGGCGCGGAGACCTCCGGCTCGGCGCCGGCGCGCTTGGCCGCCGCGTACGCCCGCGCCTCGGCCTTGCGGCGCTGCCGCTCGGCGTCGATCTCGGTGATCAGGGCACGGCGTTCCTGGTCGAGCCGCTGGACCTCGTCCAGGACCCGATTGACCTCGGCGGGATCCAGACGCTTCGCGAGTGCGGTGGCCACCGCCTCGCGATCCTTCCGGATCAACTCCATGTCGAGCATGCTGCTCCGTACGCCTCCGTCCGGGAAGTCAGGTGGTAACCCCCCGATGCTACCGTCGCGGCCCGCTGCGCCCGGGACGGCCCGGAGGAGCCGACCCTGTCGCCGCCCACCCGTCGTCGTCGCCCGTCGACCCGCCCTCGTTCACCACTGCTCGTCCAGCTCGCCGCTGTCCTCCGTGCCGGATGTCGTCGGCCCGCGCAGCCGATGACGGTGTGTGACGCGGTCGTCGGCTGCGCGATCTGGTGACGCTGCGTGGTTGGCTGCGGCGGCTGGGCCGGCCCCTGCCGGATGCGTCGTCGGCTCGACCTCTCCTACCAGGTGCTTTGCGGACCGGCCTGTCCGGGCTCGACCACCCTCCTCACACGCTTTGCTCTGCTTACCTCCACGCGCCAGCCACGCTGCGTCGCCGGTGCGTGGGTGGGTGCAGAGCAAAGCGTGCGAGCGAGGGGGCCGGAGCGGGCAGTGCAACCACTCACCGTGACTGGTGAGTCGAGCCCGAACAGCCCGCACACCGGGGCCAGGGCGGGGAGGCCAGGGCGAGCCGGAGCGGTCCGGGCGGGCTGTCAGAGGCGGATCGGCATCAGGATGGAGAAGGCGTCCGCGTCGTCCGGACGACGGATCGCCAGCGGTGCGATCGGGCCGTCCAGCTCCAGCACCAGCTGCGGCGCCCCGGCGGCGTCCAGCGCGTCGAGCAGGTAACCCCCGTTCACCCCGACACGCAGCTCGTCGGGGTCGTCCCCGGCCGGCTCGTCCGCGCCGACCAGACGCAGCCCGTCGGCGTCGCGGACACCGAGCACGGTCACCGCCAGCGGCACGCCGTCATGCTCCCGGGTGACGGTGGGCGCGGTGTCGTCGCGCAGCGCCGCCGCGTCGACCGGGACCCGCCGGGTCGGCCCGTCGTCGGCCGTCCGACGCAGCAGCCGCCGGTAGTCGGGGAAGTCGTACGGCAGGGCGGTGGCGGTGACCTCCCGGCCGGCGACCGAGGCGGTGACCCGACCGTCGGTCAGCATCACGCCCACCTCCGGGGTCGCTCCTTCGCCGGTGTCCAGCAGGGTCCGCAGTTCGTCCACCGCGTCGACCGGCAGCAGCGCCCGCACGGGCGGGCCGTCGACCCTGCCGGCGGCCCGGGCCACCGCCAGCCGGTGCCGGTCGGTGGCGACCAGCCGTAGGCCGTCCGGCTCGACGTCGAGCAGCACGCCGGCCAGCACCGGCAGGTCCGGGTCGGCGCCCACCGCGAAACGGACGGCGTCGACGGCGGCGGCCAGGTCGGCGCGGGACAGGAACAGTCTGGTGGTCATCAGGTTCTCCTCGGGTGCGAGCAGGGCGCGGACGCGGGAGAGTTCACGGCGGGCGTCGGCGAGGCCGTCCTCCAGCCGGCGCAGGTGCGCGTCGAGCAGCCGCCCGACCACCGCCGGCTCGTGCCGGTGCCGCAGCGCGACACCGATCTCGGTCAGCGGCAGGCCCACCCGGCGCAGCCCGGCCACCAGCCGGGCCGGGATCACCTGCTCGTCGGTGTACCAGCGGTAGCCGGTCACCGGATCGACCAGCGCCGGGGCGAGCACCCCGGTGCGGTCGTAGAACCGCAGGGCGCTGACCGTCAGGCCGCTGGCCCGGGCCAGCTCGCCGATGCTGCGCAGCTCGCTCTCCACACCGAGGATCCTGTGGCCTCCACCAGGTTGAGGGTCAAGCGCGCCGGCTCAGCGCGCCCCGTCCAGCACCCGGAAGGTCATCCCCGCCGTGACGAGGCGGTCCAGCAGCGCGTCACCCATCGCGGTGACCGGGGTGACCTGACCCGAGGTGACCGGCAGGTCGTCCAGCGCCAGGCAGAGCGCCGACTCGGCGAGCATCTTCGCGGTCTCGTCGTACCCGGGGTCGCCGCCGGCCACCTCGGTGAGCACCTTGCGGCCCCCGCCCTCGCCGACGAACCGGACCGTGAACCACGACTTCGCCCGGTCCTCGGCGCTCGGCCCCTGGCCGGAGGAGAGCCGACCGAGCAGCCAACGCCGGGCTGGCGGCAACTTGACCAGGCCGACCAGGCCGGCCATCCCCACCCCGGCGGCCAGGATCGTCGGCAGCCGCTTCACCGCCGCGAAGTGCCGGTAACGGAAGTCCGGGCCGTACTCCGGGCAGGCCGCCGCGGACCGGCGGACCACCTGCGGATCGATGGTCGGCAGCGGCACCGCCCAACGGCCGATCTCCGCCGGCCGGCTCACCTTCCCCGGTACGGCGCGGATCCGCCGCCCCTGCGGGCGGGGCTCGACCGCCCGGCGCGCCTTCGCCGCCCGGCTCATCTCCCCGGACCGGGAGAACGCGGTCAACGCCGAGTGGTACGTCCCGGCGGAGAACTTCCCGCCGGCCCGGACGAACCCGTCCACGGTGACCGGCCCGTCCGTCGGCAGGTGCTTGAGCGTGTACCAGACGCCCAGGTCGTGCGGGATCGAGTCGAACCCGCAGGTGTGCACCAGCCGGGCCCCGGTACGCACCGCCTCGGCGTGGTGTCGCAGGTACATCAGGTCGACGAACTCCGGCTCGCCGGTGATGTCGACATAGTCGGTGCCGGCCGCGGCGCAGGCGGCGACGAGCGGCTCCCCGTGGTGGACGTACGGCCCGACGGTGGTCGCGACCACCCGGGCGCTCTCCGCGACCGCCCGCACCGACGCGGCGTCGGTGACGTCGGCGGCGAGCAGCGGCAGCTCGGCCAGGCCCGGGTCGATGTCGGCCACCCGGTCGCGGACCGCCGCCAGCTTCGCCGGGTTGCGCCCGGCGAGCGCCCAACGCAGCCCGGTGGGGGCGTGCCGGGCCAGGTACTCGGCGGTCAGGCCGCCGGTGAAGCCGGTCGCGCCGAACAGGACGAGGTCGTACGGGCGGTCGTCGCGCATCCGCCGAGTGTGCCACTCGCGAGCCGGTCTTCACCCCTCCGGCGTGAAGACCGCCCGCACGCAGCCGTCCGCCCGGTCCCGGAACAGCGCGTACCCGGCCGGGCCCTGATCCAGCGGGAGCCGGTGGGTGGCCAGGTGCTCGGTGCGCAGCTCGTCCCGGGCCATCCGGTCCAGCAGCATCGGGATCCAGCGTTGTCCGTGCTGCCGGGCGCTGCGCAGGGTCAGCCCCTTGTTCATCACCGCACCCAGGGGGAAGGTGTCGACGAAGCCGGTGAAGGTGCCGGAGACGAAGACCGTGCCGCCCTTGCGGCAGGCGTGCACCGCCTCCCGCACGGCGAGCGGGTCCTCCACCGGGCCGTCCCGCCGGCCGGTGAACCGCTCGGCCAGCGAGGCCGGCCGGCCACCGCCGTCGGCCGCCCCGACGGCCTCCACGCAGACGTCCGGGCCCCGGCCCCCGCTGCGCTCGCGCAACTCGGCGGGGACGTCGGTCAGCTCGAAGTTGAGCGTCTCGGCCCCGGTGTGCGCCTCGGCCATCCGCAGCCGATCCGGGTGCCGGTCGATGACGATCACCCGGTCCGCGCCGAGCAGGGTCGCCGCCTGCGCGGTCAACTGGCCGACCGCGCCCGCCCCCCAGACCGCCACCACGTCGCCGGGGCCCACCTCGCCCAGTTCAGCGCCCATCCAGCCGGCCGGGGCGGCGTCCGAGGCGAAGACCGCCCGGTCGTCGCTGACCGTCTCGGGCACGGTGAACGCCCCGACGTCGGCGTACGGCACCCGGACGTACTCCGCGTGGCTGCCGGCGAAGCCGCCCGTGGCGCGGGGGTGGCCGTAGCAGCCGCCGGTGGGCTGCCCCCAGGCCGCCTCGGCCGCCGCCGTCGAGGCGCCGCCGTTGTCGCAGCAGGAGTACAGCCCCTGCCGGCAGTACCAGCAGCTCCCGCAGGCGACCGCGGCGCAGACCACCACCCGGTCGCCCACCCGGTGCCGGCGTACCTGCGGTCCCACCTCCGTGACCTCGCCGAGGAACTCGTGCCCCAGCACGTCCCCGGCGGCGAGGAAGGGCGAGCGCCCGGCGAGCAGCGGCAGGTCCGCCCCGCAGGTGGCGCTGCGGCGCACCCGGACGATCATGTCGTGGGCGTTGCGCAGCTCCGGGTCGGGCACCTGGCGTACCGCGAGGGAGTTCGCGCCCTCCCAGCACAGCGCCCTCACCCGGGCACCGCCGGCCGGTCCATCGGCGAGCGGTCCGCACGCAGCACCTCGCCGGTCTCCACGAGCTGCTTGACCCGGCGCAGGGTGTCCCGCAGGAACAGGCCGGGATCGTCGCCGACCAGGTGGGCGGCCATCCCCGGCAGGGTGGCCACGCCGCCCAGCGGGCGGGCGGCCAGTTCGGTGCCGCGCCCGCCCGGAGCCGGGCGCAGCCACAGCTCCACCGCGCCGTCCAGCGGGCGCAGCGGCTCGGGCCACCGCCCGCCGGGCAGCACCTCGGCCGCCGGCCGGTCCACGGTCACCACCTGCCAGCGGCCCGGTCGCGGATCGGCGTCCGGCCGGCTCCTCCGCCGGGGTACGACCAGCGTGCGCAGCGCCGCCAGGGCCTGCCGTCCCATCCGTACCACCTGTCCCTCCCGCCGCTCTCGGTACGGGCGACCGGTCACGCGCGACCGGTCGCCCGCGTAGGCCCATGGTCGGCGCGGCCCGGGTGAACCCGGCTCCCCCCGAAGGGGTGAACCGCCCCGGGCCGGGTAACCGCCGCCGACCGGGGGAGGACCGCGTCCGACGGGGGTGGCACGGATGCCGCAACAGCGCAGCACCAACGGGATGGCCGAGGCGTCCGCCGGCCCGCCCCTGCTCGCCTCCCGGCTGACGCCGCCCGCCCCGCCCGAGCCGTTGCTGCTGCGGCCCCGGCTGACCGCCCGCCTGGACACCGGGACCGCCGGCCCGGTCACCCTGGTCCGCGCGCCCGCCGGCTGGGGCAAGACCACGCTGCTGGCGACCTGGGCGCGCGGCACGTCGGAGCCCGCGCCGGCCTGGGTGCAGGCCGAGGAGGGCGACACCGGGGAACGGCTCTGGGCGTACCTGGCGGCGGCGCTGCACGGCGTGGCCGGGCACGAGCCCGGGCCGCCCGTGCCGGCCACCACGCCCCGCCCCGACCAGCTGGAACTGCTCGCCGCCGCGCTGGCCGCCCGGGAGCAGCCGGTGGTGCTGGTCCTGGACGACCTGCACCGGGTGGCTGATCCGGCCGCGCTGACCGGGCTGGAGTTCCTGCTGCGGCACACCGACGGGCGGTTGCGGCTGGTCGCCGGGGCCCGGGGCGAGCTGCCGCTGCCGCTGCACCGGCTGCGCCTGGCCGGCGAGCTGACCGAGATCGGCCCGGACGAGCTGGCCTTCACCGTCGACGAGGTCGCCGACCTGCTCGTCGCGCACGGCACCCCACTGCCCGCGGCGGCGGTCACCCGGCTGCGGGAGCGCACCGGCGGCTGGCCCGCCGGCCTGCGGTTCGCCGCGCTGGCCGCCCGGGAGCGCCCGGACCCGGAACGCTGGGCGGAGCGGTTCGGCGGCGACCAGCCGGAGATCGCCGCGTACCTGCGCACGGAGGTGCTGGGCGGGCTGCCGCCGCAGGCGCGGGAGCTGCTGCGGCGTACCGCGGTCAGCCCGGTCGTGCGGGCCGACCTCGCCGACGTGCTGACCGGCCGCGACGACGGTGGGCAGGTGCTCGCCGGGCTGGCCCGCGACGGCGGTTTCCTGCACGCCGACGACAGCGACCCGCCGTGGTACCGGGCCCACCCGCTCCTGGCCGACCTGCTGCGCGACGAGTTCGGCGGGCTGGACGAGCGGGACCGGCGGGAACTGCACCTGCGCGCCGCCGGCTGGTACGCCGCGCACGACCGCCCCGCCGAGGCGCTGCGGCACGCGCTCGCCGCGCGGGAGTGGGACCGGGCGAGCGAGCTGCTGCTCACCGGCTGGCCGGAACTCGCCCCGTACGACCACCGGGCCCCGGCCACCTCGCCACCCCCACCGCCCCCGGTGGAGGCGCTCCGCCGTGACCCGGAGCTGGCGCTGGCCTGCGCCGCCGAGCGGGCGTACGCCGGGGACGCCGAGGCGGCCGGGGCCCGGCTGCGCGACGCGGTGGCGGCGGCGCAGTCCCTGCCCGTCCCGCGCCGGGACCGGTTCCGCCGGCTGGCCACCGCCGTGGAGCTCAGCCTGGCCCGGCTGGCCGGCGACCACCGGGAGGTACGCGCCGCCGCCGCCCGGCTGCTGGGCACCCGTGCCCCGGCCGGCTCCACCGTGGACGCGGACCCGCGTACCGGTGCCGGGGAGGACGCCGACGTGCGGGCGGTGGCCGGGGCGGCGCTCGGCCTGGTCGACCTCGCCGAGGGTGACCTGCGGGCGGCGGCGGCCCGGCTGGGTGGCGCGTACGACGCCGCCCGGGAGGCCGGACGGCCGCGTACCGCGCTGGTCTGCGCGGCCCGGCTGGCCCTGCTGCGCGCCCTGGCCGGCGAGTTGCGTGCGGCCGAGCGGACCGCCCGGGCGGCGCTGGAGATGCCGCCCTGCCAGGGCTGGTCGAGTCGGGTCGAGTGCGCCCACCTGCATCTGGCGTTGGCGCTGGTGGCGTTGCACCGTGACCAGCCCGAGGAGGCGACCGCGCAGCTCTGCCTCACCGGCGCCGCCGGTGCGGAGAGCACCGGCGCGGCCGCGGCGGCGCTCTGCCGGGCCTTGCTGCTGCGCGACGCCGGTGAGGCCGCCGCGGCGGCCCGGCTGGCAGCCGCGGCGCGGGCCGAGGGGTGGCCGGACGGGGAACTCGCGGACCGGTTGCTCGCCCTGGAGGCCGACCTGCGCGGGGAGCAGGGAGACGTGGACACCGCCCGGGGCCTGATCGCCGACCGGGCGCGGGAACCCGACCCGGCGCCGGCGCTGGCGGTGGCGCTGGCCCGGGTGGAGCTGCGGGCCGGTGACGTGCGCGCCGCCGGGTACGCCCTGCCGGAGTGGGACACCCCGGTCGCCGAGGGCTGGCCGCTGCCGGTACGCCTCGCCGCCGGGGTGCTGGACGCGGTGCTGGCCCGGCGCGGCGGCGACGACCGGCGGGCCGGCCGGCTGCTGGAACGGGTGCTCGACCTGGCCGCGCCGGAGGGCTACCGGCGGGTGTTCACCCGCGCCGAGCCGGCGGTACGCGACCTGCTCGCCGCCCACCTGGACTCCGGCACCGCGCACTGGCCGACGGTGAGCGACCTGGTCCGGGGCGCCGAGGAGCCGGCCGTGCGGGGGCCGGTCGGGGCGGAACGGGCGCTGGACGAGCCGCTGACCGAACGGGAGCTGACCATCCTGCGGTACCTGCAGAGCATCCTGTCCAACGTGGAGATCGCCAGTGAACTGTCGCTGTCGGTCAACACCGTCAAGACGCACGTACGCAACATCTACCGCAAGCTCGACGCGACCCGCCGCCGCGAGGCGGTCCGCCGGGCCCGCGAGCTGCGGCTGCTGTGACCGCCCGGCCCCGACGTGGTGCCGCCCGCCGCCGGGCGGTGCGATCCCGGCGGCGGACGGCAGGAGAGCGGGTCAGGCGCCGGCGGCCGCGTCCACCGCGGCGAGCAGCTCCGGCAGGTCGTACCCGCCCTCGTGGCGGACGTCGTTGACGAAGAGGGTGGGGGTGCCGTTCACCCCGCTGCGGATCCCGCCGACGAAGTCCCGCCGCACCCGGTCCGCGTACGCCTGCCGCCCGATCTCCGCGTCGACCTCGTCGGGCGGCAGCCCGAGTTGTTCGACGCCGAGTGACAGGTGCACCGGGTCCAGCTGGTCCTGGTGCTCGTAGAGCCAGTCGTGCATCTCCCAGAACCGGTCCCGCCGCCCGGCCGCCTCGGCGACCTCGGCCGCGGCCTCCGCGTACGGGTGCACGTTGGCGATCGGGAAGTGCCGGTAGACCAGCCGGACCGTGTCGCCCCGCTGGCGCAGCACCTCGGCCAGGTCCGGGTACGCCGCCCCGCAGAAGTGGCACTGGAAGTCGCCGTACTGCACCACGGTCACCGGCGCGTCCACCGGCCCACGAACGTGGTCGGTGCCGTCCACCGGCACCCGCAGCCGGGCGTTGACCTGCAACGGCGTGCTACTCACCGGATCACCACCCGCCGCTGCGCGCCGAGCTGTTCCAGCGCGTCGAGGATGCCGTCGGCACCCGGGTTCACCTCGGGCGGGGAGAGGTGGCTCCAGGCCACCGTCTGGTCCCGGTCGAGCACCACCAGCGCCCGGGCCGACTGCCCCTGCGCGGTGTACGCCCCGTACCGGCGGGACACCTCGCCCTTGGGCTCGAAGTCCGCCAGCAGCGGGAACCGGATGCCCTTGGCCTCGGCGAACGCCCGGTGCGACCAGAGGCTGTCCACCGAGATGCCGAGCACGGCCGCGTCGTAGCGGTCGAACTCCGGCATCGCCGCCTGGTAGAGCGCCATCTGGTCGCCGCAGACCGGGGTCCAGTCGGCGGGGTAGAAGGCCAGCACCACCGGCCGGCCGCGCAACTGTCCGGGACCCGTACGCCGCCCGTCCGGGGTGGCCGGCAGGGAGAAGTCGGGGGCCAGGCTCCCGGGTCGGATCAGCCCGTCGGAATCAGTCATGACTCCCACCCTGCCGTCGGGCCGGGTGAGGGCGGATCACCCGGCCCGGGTGGTCTCAGCGGGCCACCGTGACGTGGTTGTGCACCTCCCGGATGCCGGGGGCGGACCAGACGACCCGCTCCACCTCGTCCCGCTCGGTCACCGAGTGGACCAGCCCGTCGACGACCACGGTGTCGCCGTACACCCGGACGCTGATCCGGTCCGGCTCGGTGGCGCCGCTGCGGGCCAGCGCGTCGACGATCCGGTCGGGCAGGTCGGCCCCGGACGGCCGGGTCGCCGGCCGCACGCTGACGCCGTTGCTCACCCCGCGTACGCCGGTCAGCCGGCCCACCACCCGCTCGGCGGCCCGGCGCTGGTACTCCCACTCGACGGTGCCGCGCAGCGTCACCCAGCCGCCGGCCACCGTGACCTCCAGGTTCTCCACGGGCACGAAGGCGTCCCAGGCCAGGGCCCGCTCGGCGGCCGAGGCGATCTCCGGGTCGGTGCGCTCGGCCGACGGGCCGATCCGGACGGTCAGGTCGTTGGCGACGGCCCGGACCCGGGCCACCCGGTGCGCGGCCCGCTCGGCGGCCCACTTGGCGGCGTAGCTGTCCACCCAGCCGGTCAGCGTCACCACCCCTTCGGTGACGGTCACCCCCACCTCGGTCGGGCTGACCCGGGGATCCCAGGTCAGCTCGTCGAGCACGTCGGTCTGGATGTCCTGGTCGGTACGCGTGACGGTGGTCGCGGTGGCCATGCGCTCACTCCTCCGCAGGATTGGGGCACTCCGGCGGCCGTACGGCCCGCCGACCGCGATCCTGTCGCCGTCCGGGGTGAGTCACCTTCGCCCGCTCCGGGTGAGCGCCGACGGGCTGGACCACGTCGTTGACGGGGCCGGTCAGCCGTCGAGGCCGGCGGGGGAGTTGGGCCGGTCCACGTCGACGAACTCGATGTCGTCCACCCGCCGGCCGTCCCGGCTGCCGGCGGCCCGCGCGGCCGTGCCGGCGGCCCAGCCGATCGCGGCACCGACCAGCGCGGCGCTGATCAGCAGGGCCCACGGCAGCGCCGGGCGGCGCCCGGCGAGCGCGTCGAAGGCCAGGGTGGCCCGGCGTCGGGCCTCGTCCGCCGCCGAACCGACGAGGTCGCCCGCGTCGGTCAGCGGGCCGCCGCCGCGTACCGACCGGGTGGCGTCGCGGACGCTGTCGCCGGCGGAGCCGACCGTCGTGACGAGCTGCTGCCAGGCCTGGTCGGCGATCCGTTCCGGCTTGCTGCGGCGCTCCAGCAGGTTGCTGCCGAACATCTGGGTTACCTCCTCGGGGTGCCGAAGTCTGCGGGCACGTCGCACGTCGACGTCTGCGGCGCGGCACGGTCCGCCTGCCAGGCCAGTGCCCAGTGCGACCGGGCGTCAAACCAGCGTCCGGGTCGGCGCGGCGGACCCGCGTCGTGGATCAGGCCCGCGCCGTCAGCGGACCGCGACCACCGCGACGCCACGGGCGAAGTCGTCGCCGTCGTCGTCATCGTCGTCGTCCCCGCCGCCGCCGAAGCCGCAGGCCAGTACGAGGGCGAGCAGCGCGCCGACACCGGCCAGCCCGAGCAGTCTCCTGAGCATCGATCGTCCTTCCGTCGTGGTGGACCTCTCGCCGCCGAGGCTAGGCGGCCCGGACAACCAGGCAGGTGACCCGCGGCTCATCGGGCGCGTGTCGCACGGGCGCGACCTGCGGCGCGCCGGTCACGGCTCCGGCGGCCGGCCGGCGGGACCCGCCGCCGGGCCGGGGTGCGGGCCGCAGTGGACCGGAACGGCTACCCTGGGGCGGTTGGGAGCGGCCTCGCCGGGTCGCTCGTTGGAGTGTTCAGGACCAGGAAAAATGCGGCGAAGGGCGGCCCGAACCGTCCGGATCCGCGAATTGCTCATCCCGAGGGGTGGCGACCGAGGCCGTGAGAGGAATACTCTCGGTCGCGGCCCGCGTACTGATGAGGCGCCCGTGAACGGGCGAGTGGAGGTGCTCGCGTGAGCCTGTCGATCGTGAAGTCGGTTCTGTCGGGTGGTGTCATCGAGATCGCTCCGCGAGGGGAGATCGACGTCGACACCGCGTACGAGGTGCGTGAGGCGATCGCCGAGGTGCTCGCGAAGGGCCGTCCGTCCCGGATCGAGCTCAACATGCGACTCGTCACCTTCATCGACTCGGTCGGCATCAGCGCGATGGTCGCCGGGTTCCAGACCGCCGAGGTCAGCGGCGTCAAGCTGGTGGTCACCGAGCCGAGCCGGTTCGTGCACCGGCAGCTCTGGGTGACCGGCCTGCTCGGCCTCTTCGGCGCCCCGGAGCCGTACTTCGCCGGTGCGGCCACCCCCGAGGTCCTGCCCGGCGCCTGAGCCGCCGCCCGACACTCTGCGGCGAGGCCGGAGAGGTCGACGTCGGCCGCCCACACGACCGCCCGGGCGGCGGTGACCGACGCGTACGCCTCGGCCGGCACCGCCCGGCGTCCCGGTTGACGGCCGTTTCCAGCTTCGGCATCTCCACCTCGAAGACGTCCCGTCCCCGTCATGCGCGGCCGGGCGGCGTCGGCGTTGCCAGCCCGTCCCGGGTACGGGACGATCGTGCGACCGACGAGGAGTGGAGGGGCAGTGGTCCGGCGGGAGACGTTCAGCTACACGGTGCAGGCGCGCTGCTCACGGGCGGACGCGGTGGCGCTGTTGAGCGATCTCGCCAGGCACGGTGAGGTGCATCCGCTGATCGTCCGGGTCCGCGAGCTGCCGCCGCGGCCGGGCGCGCGGGCCAGCTACGCGATCACCGACCGGCTGGAGCTGGGGCCGCTGAGCTTTCCGGTCACGTACCAGGCGGACGTCCTGGTGGTCACCGACGACGAGATCGTCACGGTGGCTCGGCAGCAGCCCGGCACGACCGTGCGCAACCGCACCCGGCTCCGTGAGGAGGACGGCGTGCTGCGGGTGGACGTGGAGATCACCCTGGCCGCCCCGGCGCCGCTGTTCGGGTACGCCTTCCGCCAGGCCCGCGCCGCGCACCTGGCGCTGGCGGATCGGCTCGGCGCGGTGCTGGACCGGCTCTCCGACGGCGGCCCGGTCGCCGGCTGACGCCCGCGCCTGAACCGGCGTACGTGTGCGGGGCCCCTCCGCACGGACGGGCCCCGCACACGGTGTGGGTCAGTACACCGACAGGTGCACGTGGTTGGTGTGGTCGCTGGACGGGTCCCCACCCGCCCCGCTGTACGACTTCCAGCCGCTGCTGGGCAGCCAGATCTGCCGGTACCAGATCACGTAGAGCACGCCGAGCCGGTCGGCGTTGCGGACGTGGTACGCGGCCAGGTTGTTGCCGTACGTCCGGTCGCCACCGGTCGCGTCCCCGCCGAAGCCGCCCTTCTGCGCGGCGAAGTCGCAGGCCCGGCCCTTGGGATGCTCGCCGGAGCCGCCGGGGCGGTAGCAGGAGACGTACCGGGTGAAGCCGGCCGCCTGGCTCTGCTGGAGCGCGTTCAGCATGCGGGGCGTGATGCACCCGTTGGCCGGGGTGGGGTCGTTGACGCTGCACGACTCTCGCGGCCAGGAGCCGTCCGAGTTGCGCGGCGCCGGTCGGGCGTTCGCGGTGGAGGTGCCCCGGCTGGCGCCGCTGTCGGCGCGCGGGGCGGGCTTGTCGGCGGCGGCCACCGCCAGCGCCCGTTCGGCCTGCTGCTTGCGCTTGGCCATCACCGCGATCTGCTTGCGTTGCTCGACGATCTCCGTGTCGAGCGCGACCCGGGTGCGGGTGGCCTCCTCCTTGGTGCGCAGCAGGTTGCGCAGTTCGCGGTCCTCGTTGCTGGCGACCGTCTCCAGCTCGGCGGCCCGGTCCAGGAAGCCCTCGGGGGAGGTGCTGTTGAGCAGCGCCGACACGGGGCCGAGCCGGCCGGTGCGGTACGCGACCCCGGCGATCTCGCCGACCTTGCCGTTGCGCAGGGTCAGCTCCGACTCGATGGTCTTGAGCTGGTTGTTGAGTTCCTGCTGGCGGCGGGTGGAGCGCTCCAGCGCGGCCTTGGCGTCGATCCAGCCCTTGCTGGCGGCGTCGAGTTGGGCGCGCAGGGCCGGGGTGCCGCCCTCGTCGTCGTCGCCGGGTGCGGCGAGCCGGGTGGTGGGCGGGGCGGCGGTCACGGGCGGTGGCGCCGACGACACCCCGAGGGCGAGGGCGGCGGCGACCGCGGCCACCAGTCGGACAGTGGTACGTCGTACGTGCATGCACAATCCTTCCGTCAGCCGCCGACCGGGTTAGCTGACGGGTTCGGGACGGAAGATCCCTACCGCTGGCGCGGATGCACCCCACGTACCTGGTTCCCCGGTACGCCCTGGCGGGCGTTTAGGCGGCGGCCACCGCCGGCACCGTCGGGTGCCGCCTGGCGGAGGCCGGAACCGAGACTACCGGTACTGGTGTGGCTGATGCCCGGTTCGTGACTGAGGGTACGGGAGGTAAGTCTGCCAAAAGGTGCATAAGTGGATAATTGGTGTTACCACTCGATCGCGCCGCAGGCCCCCGGTGCCGCTCCAGGCTCGATCTGGAGGGTGGCGTGCTCGATGTGGAAGTCCTCGTGCAGCGCGCTGCGGGCGGCGGCCAGCACCGTGCCCACCTCGGCCCCGGGGTGCATGGTCAGGTGTGCCGAGGCCACCTCCATGCCGGAGGTGAGCGTCCAGACGTGCAGGTCGTGCACCTCGGCCACGCCCGGGACGGCGACCAGCCGGTCGTGCACCGCGGTCACCTGAAGATGCTCCGGGGCGGCCTGCACCAGGATCCGGACGGCCGCCCGGCCGAGCCGCCAGGTGCGGGGAAGGATGAACAGGGCGATCGCGACCGCCACCGCCGGGTCGGCCCACCACCAGCCGGTGCCGGCGATCAGCAGCGCGGCGCCGATCACGCCGAGTGAGCCGAGCAGGTCGCCGAGCACCTCCAGGTACGCCCCGCGCAGGTTGATGCTCTCCTGCGCGCCCTCGCGGAGCAGGGCGAAGGCGACGACGTTGGCGAGCAGGCCGAGCACGGCCACCACCAGCATCGGCCCGGTGCTGACCTCCGGCGGGTCGCCGAACCGGCGTACCGCCTCGATCAGGACGTAGACGGCGACGCCACTGAGCAGCACCGCGTTGGCGAGCGCGGCGAGCACCTCCAGCCGGTAGAGGCCGAAGGTGCGCTGCGGGTCCCGGTCCGCCCGCCGGGCGGCGGTGATCGCCGCCAGGGCCATCCCGATGCCGAGCACGTCGGTGAACATGTGCCCGGCGTCGGAGAGCAGGGCCAGTGAGCCGGTGACGACGGCCGTCGCCGCCTCGACCAGCATCAGGGCGGCGAGCAGCGCGAAGGCCGTCCAGAGTCGGCCCCGGTGGCGGTGCGCGGCGTTCGCGACCGACCCGTGGTGGTCATGACCTGCGCCCACGCCCACACCCTCCGTCGCCGCCCCGACCCGGCACCCAACCTATGCTCACATCGCTATATGTGCAAGTGACCCCCGCCCCCGCCGATGATCATCAAGTTATTGCCACGACACGGCGTGCGGGGCAACAACTTCATGATCAACCGGGGTGGGGGTGATGGTGGTGAGGCGTTGGGTGGCGCGGGAGAGTGCCACGTAGAGGGTTCGGGCGCCGGAGGGCTCGGCCCGGATCTCGTCCGGGTGGACCAGCACCACCCCGTCGTACTCCATGCCCTTGGCCTGGAGGCTGGTCACCACCTGGAGCCGGGGGCCGCCGCGCCCGTCCAGCCAGCCGGCCACCTCGTCGCGGCGCGGCACCGGCGTGATCACGCCGACGGTGCCCTCCACCTCGCCGAGCAGCGTCTGGACGGCCTCCACCGTCGTGGCGGCCAACTCCGCCGCCGGGACGGTCAGCGCCACCGGCTCGACACCGGTGGACCGGACCGCGACCGGCAGCTCCAGGTCGGGGTGGAGCCGGCGGATCTCCGCCGCCGCCACCGCGAAGATCTCCGCCGAGTTGCGGTAGTTGGTGGTGAGGTTGAACCGGTGCCGCCGACGCCGGCCCAGCGCCTGCTCCCGGGCCCGGTCCAGCTCCTGCGGGTCACCCGTCCACGCGGTCTGCGCCGGGTCGCCCACCACCGTCCAGGAGGCCAGCCGTCCGCGCCGGCCGACCATCCGCCACTGCATCGGCGAGACGTCCTGCGCCTCGTCCACCACCACGTGCGCGTAGTCGCGGTAGTCCTCCGGGCGCTCCCGCGCCGCTGCCCGCGCGGCCCGCTGCCGGTCGGCGAAGGTGCTCAGCTCGCGTACCCCGCCGGCCAGCTGGAACGGGTCGCGCTTCGGCCGCTTCGGCCGCACCGGCTGGCCCAGCAGCGCGTCCAACTCGTCGAGCAGGGCGATGTCGGCCACCGTCAGCCCCTGCGACCCCAACGTCCGGTACGCCCCGGACAGCAGCGTGGTCTCGGCCCGGGACAGGACACCGGCGGCGTACCGGCGCAGCCGCGCCGGCCGGGCCAGCCAGTCCAGCACGTGCCGGGGGTGCAGCCGCGGCCACCACGCCTTGAGGAACTCCCGGAACTCCGGCCGTTCGATGATCTCGTCCTCGAAGGCGGGCTGCTCCGGCAGGCGCGGGACGGCCAGCCGGCGCGCCTGGGCGTACAGCGCGGCGAGGACGGCGTCGAAGGCGGCCCGGCGGACCTCGTTGCGGCGCGCGCCCCGCGACAGCGTCCGGTCCCGGACGCCGTCCAGCTCCCGCCGCTCCAGCCGCAGCAGCTGGCCACGGTAGAGCAGGCGCAGCTCCTCGGGGCCGTCCGGCACCGCGTCGCGTACCGCGCGCTCCAACACCCGCCGCATCCGCAGCGAACCCTTCACCGCCGCCACCTCCGGCGGGTCGGTGCGGGTCGCCGACATGCCGGGGAAGAGCGAGCCGAGCGAGTGCAGGGTGGCGGTCTCCTCACCGAGCGAGGGGAGCACCGAGGCGATGTACTCGACGAAGACCGACGACGGGCCGAGCACCAGGATGCCGCCGCCGGCGTACCGGGCGCGGTCGGAGTAGAGCAGGTACGCGGCACGGTGCAGGGCGACGGCCGTCTTGCCGGTCCCCGGGCCGCCCGAGACGATCGTGACACCGGAGCCGGGGGAGCGGATCGCCTCGTCCTGCTCCCGCTGGATGGTCGCCACGATGTCCCGCATTCCCCGGCCGGTGGCCCGGGACAGGGTGGCCAGCAGCGCCCCGTCGCCGACCACCGCCAGGTCCGCCGGCACTGCCTCCGGGTCGAGCAGGTCGTCCTCGATCCGGGTCACCTTCTCACCCGAGGACTGGATGGTGCGCCGCCGCACCACGCCCAGCGGCTCGGCGGGCGTGGCCTGGTAGAAGGCGGCGGCGGCCGGGGCCCGCCAGTCGACCACCAACGTCTCGGCCTCCTCGCCGCGGACCCCGAGCCGCCCCACGTGCAGCACCTGGCCGGTACGCAGGTCGAGCCGGCCGAAGACCAGCCCCTCGTGCTCGGCGTCCAGCACGTACCGCCGCTGCGCGGCGTGGAAGACCATCGCGTCCCGTTCGACCAGCGCACCGAAGTTGCCGACCCGGGCCAGTCGGTAGCCGTCCTTCTCGGCCTGCGCGGCCGAGCGGCGCAGTTCGGCCAGCCGGGCGTACACCCGGTCGAGATGCCGCTGCTCGGCGGCGATCTCCCGTTCCAGGGTGGTGTGGTCGGTCAAGGCGAGGGCTCCTGTGCGACGGCGGCGCCGGACGCGGGCGCACGCCAGGCGGAATGAGGGTACGGGCCGCACGCCGGACCGTGTCGAGGCCATGCCGCCTCCCGCGACCTCGGCCACGTCCGGCCGACGGTCCCGGCCCCCGGCCACGACCCGTTCCGGTCCTCCCCGCACCGCGCTGTCCGGACGCGGTGCCCGGTCCGGCAGTGCGGGTGCGGTCCCACCGGCGTCGCGCTCTGCGCCCGTGCGGGTCGCCGCGACCTCCCGGCCCGATCAGGCAGGTACGGGCGGGCCGGCCGGCGTCGGCTCGGTCGGGCCGGTCAGCACCCGCTGGAGTACCCCGGCCAGCGCGGCGTTCACCTCGTCGGGGCGTTCCATCATCAGCATGTGCCCCGCGCCGGGGCAGACGGTCAGCTCGGTCACCGGCAACGCGGCCGCGATCGACTCCGCGCACGGCGGCGGGGTCAACCGGTCCCGGTCGCCGACCAGGGCCGCCGCCGGCAGGTGGGCCAGCTCGGCCAGGGTCTCCAGCCGGTGCTGGGCGCCGATCGAGGCGCGGAACCCGCCGATCGAGCGGAGCGAGGCGCGGGCCGCCGCCGAGGTGACCAGGCGGATGTCGGTCGGGTCGCAGCGGTCGCCGAAGAGCATCCAGCGGATGCTGGGCTGCAACGCCCGCAGCAGCGCCCGCGGCGGACGCCAGGAGCCGCACCGGGCCAGCACCCCGGCGCCGGTGGTCTCGGCGATCCGGATCAACCGGGCGATCCGGGGCGACAGGCCGTAGACGGTGTGGGTGTGCCCCTCGGCGGTGGTGGAGACGAAGACCAGCCCGGCGGTACGGGTGGCGAAGTGCTCGGGGTGGCGGTGGGCGTACTCCATCACGGTCATCCCGCCCATCGAGTGCCCGACGAGCACCACCCGGCCGGTGGGGGACACCTCGTCCACCACGGCGGCCAGGTCGTCGCCGAGCTGGGCCAGGGTGGCCGTCCGCAGCGCCATGCAGCTCGACCGGCCGTGCCCACGGGCGTCGTAGGTGACCACGCGTACCCGCTCACCGAAGCGTGCGGTCAGGTCGGCGAGCTGCCGGTGCCAGGCCCGCCCGTCCAGCGTCCAGCCGTGCAGCAGGATCGCGGTGACCTCCGCGCCCGCCGGCCCGGTCACCTCGACGTGCAGGCGTACGTCGTCGGGGAGTCGTACCTCCCGCTTCTCCGGCATCGCCACCTCCCCAGGCCGACCGGGATCGATCCACCGGTGTAACCCGGCGGTAACACCGGCTACCCGACATGAGACCACGCCAACCGTGCCGGTGAGAAGATTCGCAAGCCGGCCCCGCAGGATCTGATCGATGGCCAGGCTGGGACGTATGACCTCTGCAAGCCCCGGAGCTGCCCGAACGCCCCGCGCCGCGCTGGCCGCGCTGCTCGCCGGCAACCGGCGGTTCGTCAGCGGCCAGCCGGTGCACGGCCACGACGTCACCGCCGCGGCGGCCGTGGCCTCCGGTGACCAGCAGCCGTACGCCGTGCTGCTCGGCTGCATCGACTCCCGGGTGCCGCTGGAGGCGATCTTCGACCAGACGTTCGGGTCGATCTGTGTGATCCGCACCGGCGCGCACGTGCTCGACCGGGCGGTCTGCGGCTCGATCGAGTACGTGGTGGGCCAGCTCGGGGTGCCGCTGGTGATGGTGCTCGGGCACGAGCGGTGCGGTGCGGTCGCCTCGGCGGTGCAGACCCTGCGCACCGGCCGGCCGCCGGGCGGCTCACTGGCGTACGTCGTCGACCAGATCGCCCCGGCGGTGACCGAGGTGGGCCCGGACGACCCGGCCGCCCACCCGATGGCGGTACGCCGGCACGTGTTGCGCACGGTGGCCGCGCTGCGCGCCGACGACCTGCTGACCGGGCCGGTCGCGGCGGGCGAGGTCGACGTCGTCGGCGCCCTGTACGACCTGGCCACCGGCGAGGTCGCCCTGCTGGACCGCTGACCCCGCCCGCCGGCCCGGCCTCACGCCTCACGGGTGCTCTGCTGCCACCGACGCGCCGCCCTGTCCGCGCCGACCCTCCGCAGATCGTGCTCGATCCTGGATGTAGTGGCCTCGACCAGGCCGTGAGGCCAATACATCCGGGATCGTGCGTGATGGGCGCGTCGTGGCCCGGGAGCGTGGCGGATCACGGTCGGCGGGTGGGCGTGCCCGGAAAAGACGGAACCGCCCGTCGGGGTGACCCGACGGGCGGTTCCGGTGTGGCTCGGGGGAGGGCTCAGCCCTCGAAGACGCCGGCCTCGACGAGACGCTTCTCGGTCTTGTCCCAGCCGTCGCCCGGGTGCGCCGCGGCGAGGTTGTTGATCTCGGCGCGGATCTTGGCGGCGTGGCCGGCGGCGGCCAGCACCCGGATCTCCTCGACGAAGGCGTCGGAGTCGGTGCGCAGGTGCGCGGTCTTGCCGTTGGTCAGGTTCCGCACGTAGGCGTGCTTGCCGCCGTTGAGCGGAATGAGGTACTTGAACTCGCCCAGCACGCTGAGGGCGCCACCCTGGCCAGCCTGGCCGGCCCGGACTGACGCGCGCGCGGTCTTAGAGGTGTTGCTCGCCACGGAGGTACTCCTTGCAAGACGTACGGGAGGACGCGGGAACGTCCGGGGGCTGTAGCGGGTGACGCCCGGGATGAGCCTCGGCCCGCGAAGATGTACGGCGGCACAGAACCGCCCGGAGAACTGTACACGACCACGATGCCTGGCTGGCCACCGCGCCTGTCGGGGAGCACAACCCAGGTCACCGGTCCGGGTATTCCACCCGGCGAATTTTCCGATTCCCTGGCGTACCATCCGTCCCAGCAGTCATCATGTGTTGCAGAAGCCACCCGGGTGGCCGAGGTCGTAGGGGAAGACGCACCTCGCTCTCCGGGAGGTCACCGTGCCAACGCGTGGCGTCGTATACGTCCACTCGACCCCGCTCGCCGTGTGCTCACACGTCGAGTGGGCGATCGCGCGCGTCCTCGCCGCGCCGGTCAACCTGCAGTGGACGGCTCAGCCCGTCGATCCCGGCGCCCGCCGGGCCGAATGCGGGTGGACCGGTCGTCCGGGAACGGGCGCCGAGCTGGCTGCTGCCCTCCGGCAGTGGCCCATGATCCGTTTCGAGGTGACCGAGGAGCCCAGCGCGGGTGTCGACGGTGAGCGCTTCATGTACGTCCCCGGCCGAGGGCTGTTCCGGGCGACCGTCGGCGCCGCCGGTGACATCCAGCTCGGCGAGGACCGTCTGCGCGGCATCATGGCCGCCGCCCGCGCGCCGGAGGCGCTGGCGCACGCCCTGGACAAGGCGCTCGGCACCGCCTGGGACGCGGAGCTGGAGCCCTACCGGTACGCCGGCGACGGCGCCCCGGTGACCCTGCTCACCCGCGTCGGCTGAGGCCGGAGCCGTACCCGGACAGCCGGGTGCGGACCGGCACGCCCCGTGTGGGCGACCGGCCGGTCGGGTTGCCGCAGCGACGCGACGCCGGGTTTGATGGGCCGCGTGCCGACTTCCCCGCGACGTGCCGGCGTCGCCCTCGCCGCCCTGACCGCGCTGCTCGTCTCCGGCTGCTCGGCGAGGCCGGACACGCCGCGACCCGGGCCGAGCCCGTCGGCCTCGACCACCGCGCCCAGCCCCGCGCCCACCCCCGCCGGTGACCCGGCCGCCCGCGCCGCCGCGCTGGTCGGCACGCTCACCGACGAGGACCTGGCCGGCCAGGTGCTGATGCCCTACGCGTACGGCAGTGCGGCGACGAAGGTCACGCCCGCCTCGGCCGCCGGCAACCGCGCCCTGGCCGGGGTCGACACTCCCGCCGAGATGGTGGCGAAGTACCGCCTCGGCGGCGTGATCCTGGTCGGCTTCAGCGCCGACGACCCCACCTCCGGCAACCAGGCCACCACCAACGTCGACAACCCCCGGCAGGTCCGGGAACTCACCGGCGGGCTGCGCGAGGCCGCCGCCAGGCTCCCCGCCGGCAGTGCGCCCTTCCTGATCGGCACCGACCAGGAGTACGGCGTGGTCACCCGGATCACCGACGGGGTGACCACGCTGCCCAGCGCCCTGGCCGCCGGAGCGGCCGGCGACCCGGCGCTCACCGAGGCCGCCTGGCGGGCCGCCGGCCAGGAGCTGGCCGCCATGGGGATCAACCTGGACTTCGCACCGGTGGCCGACGTGCTCGCCACCCGCAGCAGGGTGATCGGCTCCCGCTCCTTCGGCGCCGACCCGAAGCGGGCCTCCGAGCAGGTCGCCGGCGCGGTGCGGGGGCTGCAGAGCGCCGGGGTCGCGGCCAGCGTCAAGCACTTCCCCGGGCACGGCCTGAGCGCCGCCGACTCGCACAAGGACCTGCCGGTCATCGCCCAGTCCCGCACCCAACTGGACCGCACCGCCTTCCCGCCGTTCACCGGCGGCATCGGCGCCGGCGCGATGGCGGTGATGTCGGCCCACCTGGACGTCAAGGCGGTCGACCCGGGCACCCCGGCCACCTTCTCCCGCAAGCTGCTCACCGACGTGCTGCGCGGGCAGCTCGGCTTCACCGGCGTGGTGATCACCGACGGGATGAACATGGCGCCGGCCAAGCGGTACCCGCCGGGCGAAGCCGCGGTGAAGGCGCTGCTGGCCGGCAACGACCTGATCCTGATGCCGCCGCACGTCGGCCAGGCGTACGACGGCCTGCTCGTCGCGCTGCGCGACGGGTCGCTGCCCCGGGCCCGGCTGGTCGAGGCGGCCACCCGGGTGCTGACCATGAAGTTCCAGCTCGCCGACCGCCCCGCCCCGGCGATGTCCACCCTGAACAGCCCCGAGCACCGCAGGGCGGCCGACGCCCTCGCCGCCGCGGCGGTCACCATGCTGCGCGGCACCTGCGGCGCGCCGGTACGCGGCCCGGTGACGGTGACCTCCTCCGCCGGCCGGGACCGCACCCGCGCCGCGCTGACGGAGGCGCTGACCGAGGCGGGGGTGCGGGTGGTCCCCAGCGGCGGCACCAGGGTGCACCTGGTCGGCTACGGCGACTCAGCCGGTGACCTCAGCGCCGGCGCGGCGGTGACCGTCGCGATGGACACCCCGTACGTGCTGGAGAAGGCGACGTCGCCGATGCTGCTGGCCACCTACTCCTCCAGCCGTACCTCGATGACCGCGCTCGCCCGGGTGCTCGCCGGCAAGGCGGAGCCGGGCGGTCGTTCGCCGGTGCCGGTGCCGGGACTGCCCGCCACCAGCTGCGCCTGACGGCGGCACGCCGAGCGAGGAACCCCGCCGGTACGGGGCCAGGGCTCTCACTCGTCGGGATGCCGGCCCAGCGGGAGCGGGGCGCCCACGCCCGCCGACCCGTGCCCCGGCCACACCACCGGCGGCCGGGGCACACCGGTCACTTCGGCAGGCCGGCGCTCGACCTGGCCAGCCGGTACCCGGGCAGAAGGTCCGTGGCCTCGGCGAGGAGACTCTCGCTCACCGTGACCAGCACCGTCCGCCCACCCGCCCGTACCGCGAAGGCCCAGGACCGGTTGGTGTCCTCGGTCAGCTCGCTGGTGGACACCCAGGTCGCCTCGACCGCGTCGATGCTGCCGGCCTTCACCGACCGGTACTCCTGACCGCTGACCTTCTCCCCACCGGCGACGAACGCCTCCAGCGCCGGTCGCGCCTCGACGGTCGGGTCGTCGGCCGTCCACACCCGCAGGAAGCCGCCGCCGGCGCGCCGGCCGTCCACCTCGCACCGGGCGGTGGCGCCGCCCCGCGCGGTGAACGCCTCACCGAGGAGCTCCGCCAGCTCCCCCTCGGGGATCTCGATCGGCTTCGGTGTCCACTTCTCCGGCAACGAGAAGGAGATCGGCAGCGGGCAGGGGCTGCCCACGCCACCGACGTTCCCGCCCGCCGGGGCAGCGGTGATCTCGTCGTACCACGGTTCGCCGGTGGAGGTCGCCGCCGACGGTGCGGGCACGGCGACCGGCTGCTCCTTCGTCTCGGCGCAGCCGGTCGACACGGCCAGGGTGAGTGCGGCCAGCACGGCCACCTGTCGCTTCATGTGTCACGTTCCCCGTCGAAGTTCCCGCCGCCGATACGGCGGCCGACGGATGCTAGCCGACGCGCGGTGCCCCGTGCTGGCCCGTGTGGGCGGCGGCCGGCCACTCCACCGCCGACGGGAGGGCGGCTGCCGTGGAGATCCGGACACCCGCCCCGGTCCCGGGGCCGAAATCCGGATGCGACACCCGCCCGGCGCTGGCACTCTGCCGGGCATGGGACAGGACGCGCGGGGTTTCGCATACGTGGAGCGGGCGGACGGCTCGGTGGTGATCACCCACCACGGCCGGGCGGCCGGCACGCTGCGGGGCGGCCGGGCGGCGGAGTTCCTCGCCGAGGTCGGCGAGGAACCGCAACTGGTGATGGCCCGCTGGACGGGCAACTACCGCCGGGGCAACGAACGGACCGCCCGCCAGCACCCCCGCAACCGGGGCTGAGACGACGTCGGGTCCGCGCTCGTCGAGCGCGGACCCAGGGGTACGTCCGGTGTCACAGCGGAATGTTGCCGTGCGCGCCTCGGGCGGCGGGTGCGGTGGCGAGGGCTTCGGCGATGCGGCGGCGGGTCTCGGCGGGTGTGATGACGTCGTCGACGACGCCGATCTCGAGGGCCCGGTTGACGCCACCGGCGATGCGGATCTGTTCGTCGATCAGGTGGGCGCGGAGGGTTTCGCGTTCCTCGGCGGGAGCGGCGGCGAGTTTCTTGCGGTGCAGGATGTTGACCGCGGCGCTGGCGCCCATGACGGCGACTTCGGCGTCGGGCCAGGCGAACACGGCGGTCGCGCCGAGGCTGCGGGAGTTCATCGCGATGTACGCGCCGCCGTAGGCCTTGCGGGTGACCAGGGTGACCCGCGGCACGACCGCTTCGGCGAACGCGTGCAGCAGCTTCGCGCCGCGCCGCACCACGCCGTCCCATTCCTGACCGAGGCCGGGCAGGTAGCCGGGCACGTCGACCAGCACGATCAACGGCACCCCGAGGCTGTCGCACATGCGCACGAACCGGGCCGCCTTCTCCGCCGACGAGGCGTCGAGACAGCCCCCCAGCCGCAGCGGATTGTTCGCCACGACCCCGACGGTGCGCCCGGCGAACCGACCGAGAGTCGTGACCACGTTCGGCGCCCACTTGGCGTGCAACTCCACACCCGGGGCGTCCAGCAGCGCCTTGACCACCGGCTTGACGTCGTAGGCGCGATTCGTCTCGGCCGGCATCCTCGCCGCGAGGTCATGACCGGCGTCACCGACCGGCACATCGTCCGGCGACAGCCGCCCCTGACGCCCCAGCAACGCGGCCAACGTCCGCGCCTGACCCAACGCCGCCTCGTCATCGGCACACGTCACATGCACCACTCCGGACCGACGCCCGTGCGGCTCCGGCCCACCCAGGCGCTCCATGTCCACCTGCTCACCGGTGACCGACCGCACCACCTCCGGCCCCGTGACGAAGATCCGCCCCGCCCCACTCATCACCACGATGTCGGTCAACGCCGGCCCGTACGCCGCACCACCCGCAGCCGGACCCAGCACCACCGAAATCTGCGGCACCCGCCCCGACGCCCGCACCATCGCGGCGAACACCTGACCCACCGCATCCAGCGCGACCACACCCTCAGCCAGCCGCGCCCCACCCGAATGCCACAACCCCACCACCGGCACCCGCTCACGCACCGCCGTGTCGATCGCATCCACCACGCGCCGACACCCCTCGGTGCCCATCGCCCCACCCATCCGAGTGGCATCCGTGGCGTACCCCACCACCGGCACACCAGCGACCTCACCGCGCGCCCACAACACCCCCGACGCGTCCCGTGGCACACACAACCGCAACGAACCAGCATCGAACAGCGCCCGAAGCCGAACCTCGGGATCGCGGTGGTCGGCTGTCGAGGTGTCCGCGCTGACGGCGGTCGTGGTCACTTGAGCCTCCCAGGCTGTGGTCTCAGGCCCGCGTGAAGACGAGAGCCACGTTGTGGCCGCCGAAGCCGAACGCGTTGTTCAGCGCGGCGGGGATCTCCATGCGGCGCGGCTCGCGTGCGGCCACGTCCATGGTCAGCCCGTCGTCGGCGTCGTCCAGGTTGATCGTCGGAGGCACGACACCGTCGCGGATGGCCAGGATGGTGGCGATCGACTCCAACGCCCCGGCCGCGCCGAGCAGGTGACCGGTCATGGACTTGGTCGCCGTCAGCACCGGGTGGTCCCCGAGCGCCTGGTGCAGCGCCCCGATCTCCAGCATGTCGCCCACCGGCGTCGACGTCGCGTGCGCGTTGACGTGCATGATGTCCATCTTGGCGATGTCGGCGTCCGCGATCGCCTTCCGAATTGCCCTGATGGCGCCCTCGCCCTCGGCGTGCGGCTGCACCATGTCGTACGCGTCGGAGGTGATGCCGGCGCCGGCGAGGCGCGCGTACACCCGGGCACCGCGCGCGGCGGCGTGGTCGGCGCGTTCCAGCACCACGATGCCGGCACCCTCACCGAGGACGAAGCCGTCGCGGCCCTTGTCCCACGGGCGGGAGGCCCGCTCCGGCTCGTCGTTGCGGGTCGACATGGCCCGCATCGAGGCGAACCCGGCGATCGGCAGCGGGTGGATGACCGCCTCGGTGCCGCCGGCCACCACCACGTCGGCCCGGCCGGCGCGGATGATGTCCAGACCGAGCGCGATGGCCTCGGCGCCGGTGGCGCAGGCGCTGGCCACCGAGTGCACACCGGCCTTGGCGCCCAGTTCCAGCCCGACCCAGGCGGCCGGACCGTTGGGCATCAGCATCGGCACCGTGTGCGGGGAGACCCGCCGCGGGCCGGACGCCTCCAGGATGTCGTCCTGGGCGAGCATGGTGGTGGCGCCGCCGATGCCGGAGCCGATGCTGACGGCCAACCGCTCCGGGTCCAGCCCGGAGTCGGCCAGGCCGGCGTCGGCCCACGCCTGGTGGGCGGCGATCAGGGCGATCGCCTCGGAGCGGTCCAGTCGGCGAAGCTTGACCCGCTCCAGCACCTCGGCGGGATCGACCGCCAGCTGGGCGGCGATCCGGACGGGGAGCTGCCCGGCCCACTCCTGGGTGAGCGGACCCACCCCGGAGCGGCCGGCGAGCATGGCGTCCCAGGTCGACGCGACGTCCCCGCCCAGCGGGGTGGTCGCGCCGAGCCCGGTGACGACGACGTCGGGACGACTCATATCAGGACTGCGCCTCGATGTAGCTGACGGCGTCCCCGACGGTCTTCAGGTTCTGCACCTCGTTGTCCGGGATCTTGACGCCGAACTTCTCCTCGGCCGCCACCACGACCTCCACCATGGAGAGCGAGTCGACGTCGAGGTCGTCGGTGAAGGACTTCCCCTCGGCCACGTCGTCCGGGTTCACCCCGGCAACCTCTTCGAGGATCTCGGCGAGGCCGGTGGTGATCTCGTCACGGGTCATTGCGGTTGGGTTTCCTCTCCATAGGGGGTAGTTCTCCGCCGGACGGCGGGACGGCACGGCAGGACCGGGCCGGGTCTTCAGGGGCAGCGGACGACCTGACCGGCGTAGGTCAGGCCGCCGCCGAAGCCGAAGAGCAGCACCGGGGCGCCCGAGGGCACCTCCCGCCGCTCGACCAGCTTGGACAGGGCCAGCGGCACGCTCGCCGCCGAGGTGTTGCCGGACTCGACGATGTCCTTGGCGACGATGGCCTGCGAGATGCCCAGCCGCTTGGCGATGCCGTCGATGATCCGTCCGTTGGCCTGGTGCGGCACGAACGCGGCCAGCTCCGACGGGGCGACCCCGGCCCGCTCGCAGGCCTGCAGGGCCAGCGGGGCCAGCGCGGTGGTGGCCCAGCGGAAGACCGCCTGCCCCTCCTGCGCGATGTACGGGCGCCAGCCCTCGATCCGTACCGCGTCGCTCTTCTCCGGCACCGATCCCCAGACCACCGGGCCGACCCCGGCGGGCTCGCCCTCACCGGTGGCGGTGACCACCGCCGCGCCGGCGCCGTCACCGAAGATGATGCAGGTCGAGCGGTCGGTCCAGTCGGTGAAGTCGGAGAGCTTCTCCGCGCCGACGACGATCGCGTTGCGCGCCGCCCCGGCCCGGATCGCGTGGTCCACCGTGCCGAGCGCGTACGCGAAGCCCGAACAGGCCGTGTTGATGTCGTACGCCCCGGGGGCGGCGATGCCCAGCTTCGCGGCGACCCGGCAGGCCACGTTCGGGCTGCGGTCGATCGACGTGCAGGTGGCGACGACGACCAGGTCGATGTCGGCGGCGGTCAGGCCGGAGTTGGCCAGGGCCTTGCCGGCGGCGGCGGTCGCCATGTCGGCCACCGTCTCGCCGTCGGCGATCCGCCGGGAGACGATGCCGACCCGGTCCCGGATCCACTCGTCGTTGGTGTCGACGAGCTGGGCGAGGTCGTCGTTGGTCACCACCCGCGCGGGCTGGTAGTGGCCGAGCGCGAGGATCCGACTGCCGGTGACGGGACTGCTCATGCCGATGCCTCCCTGCGGTCGGCCTCGGCATCAGGCGTGACGGCGCTGTGCCTGATGATGCGCTCGCTCATGCGTGGCCTCCGATGCGGGCGAGGGGCTGACCCGGTGCGACCGGGTCGTCGTGGTGGGCGAGCCACTCGGTGAGCAGCCCGCTGTCGTGCGCGGTCACCTCGACCGACCCCTGTCGGGTGGCGATGTGGCCGATCACCTGGCCGGTACGGAGGTCGGCGCCCTCGGCGAGCTCCGCGTCCGGTTCGAAGGTGCCCGCGACGGGCGAGACGACCACCCGGAACTGGATCACCGGCTCGTGGCCGCGCAGGCCGCTGTGCCGGGCGATCAGGTCGCGGGCGGCGGGCAGGTCGTCGGGGGTGTTCAGGGAGACGATCTCCGGAACGCCGGTCTTCTTGAGCTCCCGCTTGACCAGACCGGCCAGGGTGCCGGCCGGGGGCAGTTCGATCACGCCGGTGACGCCGAGGTCGGCCAGGGTGCGCATGCACAGGTCCCAGCGGACCGGGGAGGTGACCTGACGGACCAGCCGCTGTACCGTCTCCCGGCCGTGGTTGACCGCCGCGCCGTCCAGGTTGGACAGCAGGATCCGGCGCGGGTCGGCGGTGGTGATGCCGGCGGCCACCGCGGCCAGCGCGGCCTCGGCCGGCGCCATGTACGGGGTGTGGAACGCCCCGGCCACCTTGAGTCGGATCACCCGGCTCTTCGCGGGCGGCTCGGCGGCGAGCTTGTCCAGCGCGTCCAGGCTGCCGGCGGCGACGATCTGGCCGGCGCCGTTACGGTTGGCCGGGTGCAGCCCGTGCGTGTCGAGCGCGGCGAGGACCTCGTCGGAGTCGCCGCCGAGCACCGCGGCCATGCCGGTCTGCTCCAGCGCGCAGGCGGCGGCCATCTCGCGTCCGCGCACCCCGGCGAGGGTGATCGCCGCCTCGGCCGGGAGGACCCCGGCCAGGGTGGCGGCGCCAAGCTCGCCGACGCTGTGCCCGGCGGTGACCGAGACGTCGTACATCGGCAGGTGCTCGGCGGCCAGCAGGGCGGCAGCCACCAGCAGCGGCTGGGTGCGGGCGGTGTCCTTGATCTCGTCGGCGTCGGCCTTCGTGCCGAGGTGCGCCAGGTCGACCCCGGCGAGCGCGGACCACCAGCGCAGCCGCGCCTCGGCACCGGCCAGGTCGAGCCAGGGGGTCAGGAAGCCGGGTTTCTGGGAACCCTGGCCGGGAGAGAGTACGGCGAGCACGTCTATGACTCTCCCGGATACGCGTGGGTAACGCTGTGTCGGCACCAACCAAACCGCACTAGGACCTTTGGAGGGAATCTACAAAAATCAACGGCGCTCATCACCTGTCTGTGAAGTTTTCCTGACGCCTGGGGTCATTGTCTGGGTCGGGACGGCCGGGACGACCGGGTCGAGCCGGCCCACCGTCAGCGCCACCTGAAGGGCGAACGCGTCCCGCGCGGCAAGTGGGGAGAAGCCGGTCACCTCGGAGATCCGGCGCAGCCGGTAGCGGACCGTGTTCGGGTGCACGAAGAGGGACCGGGCCGCGCTCTCCAGCGTACCGCCGGCGGCGAAGAAGGCGTCCAGCGTCTCCAGCAACTCGCCGCTCGCGCGCACCAGCGTCGCGTACACGTCGTGGCGCAGCCGGCGGCGGGCCTCCGCGTCGCCGGCCAGGGCCCGCTCGGGCAGCAGGTCCGCCGCGGAGACCGGGCGCGGTGCGGTCGGCCAGGCCGGCGCCGCGCGGAACCCGGCGAGCGCGGCCCGCGCCGACTCCGTCGCCTCGTCCAGGCTGGGTACGCCCGGCCCGACCACCACCGGACCGTCGCCGAACGCGGGCAGCAGCTTCTCGGTGGCGGCGACCGGGTCGGCGGCACCGCCGAGGACGATCACCAGCCGGTCGCCGTGCACGCCGCCGATCACCTCCACCCCGATCCGGCGGGCCTGGCGGTAGACGGTGTGCAGCACGGCGGCCACCTCACCGCCGGGGGAGCGACCCACCGCCACCGAGACCGGTGGGGCGTCCGCCCAGCCCAGCGCCGCCGCCCGGCTGGCCAGCACGTCGCGGGAGTCGCCCCGCAGCAGCGCGTCCACCAGCAGCGCCTGCAACCGGGCGTCCCACGAGCCGCGCGACTCGGCGGCGCGGGCGTACACCCGGGCGGCGGCGAAGGCGATCTCCCGGGAGAAGCGCAGCACGGCCTCGCGGAGCTGCTGCTCCTCACCCTTGACGGCCAGGTGCGACACCTGCTCCTCGACCACGTCGATGGTCACCTTGATCAGCGCCACGGTCTGCTGGAGGGTGATCGAACGCGCCAGGGCCTGCGGTGCGGTGGCGAAGACCTCGTCGGAGACCTCCTGGGTGCTGTCCGTCGTGCCCCCGCCGCCGTGCAGCCACTGCACCAGGGACCGGACGCCGGCCTGCGCCACCAGCATGACCCAGGAGCGCTGGTCGGCCGGCAGCTCGCGGAACCAGGGCAGGGTCTCGTCCATCCGGGAGACGCTGGCCGTGGCCAGCGCCCCCGCCGCCCGCTCGATCCGGCGCAGCGTGGCCGACAGCTCGGTACCTCCCGGCTCACTCACCGGTCCAGCCTGACATGTGCTGACCAGGGCAACCACGTCGGCCTCCGGCCGGCCGGTCCCGCCCGGCGTCGCCGGCACGACGGCCACCGGGACGGCGGCCCGTCCGAGGAGCCGGCCGGTGACGAGTCCGAGGGCCCGACGGCGGGCCGGCGGGTGCGGTCACGGCGTCGGGGGCGCGGTCAGGCCCAGCTCCTGGGCGAGGATGGCGGCCTGCACCCGGCTGCGCAGCTCCAGCTTGGCCAGGATCCGGCTGACGTGGGTCTTGGCGGTGCTCTCCGCCATCGCCAGCCGCCCGCCGATCTGCTGGTTGGACAGGCCGGCGCCGAGGCAGGCCAACACGTCACGTTCCCGGGGGGTCAGCGTCGCCACCGCCGCCCGGGTCGCCGCCGGGGCGGCGGGCGGGGCCGCCGCGAAGGCGCTGATCAGCCGGCGGGTCACCGCCGGGGCGATGACGCCCTCACCGCGCGCGACCGTGCGCACCGCCGCCACCAGGCCCGCCGCGTCGGTGTCCTTGAGCAGGAACCCGGCCGCGCCGGCCCGCAGCGCGCCGAAGACGTACTCGTCGAGGTCGAAGGTGGTGAGCACCAGGACGTCGGCCAGGTGCTCGGCGACGATCTCCCGGGTGGCCGAGACGCCGTCGAGCCGGGGCATCCGGATGTCCAGGACGGCGACGTCGGGGCGCAGCTCCCGGCAGAGCCGTACGGCCGCCTCGCCGTCACCGGCCTCGCCCACCACCTCGATGCCCGGATCGCCGGCGAGGATCAGGACGAGCCCGGCCCGCACGGCGGCCTGGTCGTCGGCGAGGACGACCCGTACCGGGGCGGTCACCGGGCCACCCCGGTGGGCAGCGCCGCGTGCACCCGCCACCGGCCGTACACCGGACCGGCGGAGAACCGACCGTCCAGCAGCGCGGCCCGTTCCCGCATGCCGATCAGCCCGGCGCCCGCCCCGGCCAACGGGCCGCCGCCCTCGCGTACCGGGTTCTCCACCGTCACCACCACCTCCGTCGGCTCGTACGCGACGCACAGCTCCGCCGTGCCGGTGCCGTACCGCAGCGCGTTGGTCAGCGACTCCTGCACGATCCGGTACGCGGCCAGGTCCACCCCGACCGGGAGTGGGCGGGGCTGCCCGGTGACGGTGGCGCGTACCGCCAGCCCGGCCGCGCCGACCCGGTCGAGCAGGCGGTCCAGTTCGTCGAGGCGTACCCGGGTCGGCTCCTCGGCCCCGCCGTCCGGCTCCCGGAGCAGGCCGATCAGCCGGCGCATCTCCGCCATGCCCTGCACGCTGCTCTCCCGGATCACCCGCAGCGCCGAGTCGACCCGGGCCCGGTCCAGCTCGGGCGCGGAGAGCACGGCGGTGGCGTGCAGGGCCACCGCGCTCAGGTGGTTGGCCACCACGTCGTGCAGCTCCCGGGCCATCCGGGCGCGTTCGGCGAGCACCGCCCGGCGGCGGTCCAGCTCGGCCAACCGGGCGGTCTGCTCGGCCCGGGTCCGCTCGGCCGCGGCCTGGTCCCGGTACTGGCGCACGCTCACACCGGTCAGCACCGGCAGCACCCCGCCCAGCACGAACGGCACCCCGGCCGCCGCGCCGCGCCAGCCCCACAGCACGGTGCCGACCACCACGCCGGCCACGCTGAGCCCGACCGTGACCCGCAGCAGCCAACGCCGGACCGGGGGCGGGCCGTAGACGCAGGCGTCGTAGAGCACCTGGGTGTAGACCAGGGCCGTGCCCAGCGACACGCCGAGCGCCGTGTCGGCCAGCACGGCGGCGGTGCCGAGCGCCAGGCTGGTCCGGGTGGCCGCCCGGCGCAGGCCGACGGCGACGCAGGCCACCAGCAGCGGCGCCAGGAAGAGCTGCTCCGGCACGTCCGGGTCCCAGGGGAACTGCGGCTGCAACCCCACGCCGTAGAGGACCAGCCCGCCGGCGAGCGAGGCCACGGCCAGCGCCGGGTCCCGTGCCGGCGAGCCGGGGCCGATCCAGGCCGGGGTCCGCATGGCCCGATCCCACCACACGCCGCGCCGCCCACTCTCCGCCCGCCGGAGGAGGCCGCCGGCCGCGACCTCCGCCGAAGGAGGTACGCCGACCCGGGGGTCCGCCGAAGGAGGTACGCCGATCTCGTTCCCGCCGTCGAGGTGCCGCCGGTCGCCGCCGGAAACGCTGAAGGCGGACGAACGGGGAGGGTCGGGGATGTTGCTGGCGGTCATCGTCGGGTGTGAGATCGGGTTCTGGGTGGTGCTCGCCGCCGGGCTGGTCGCCCGGTACCCGCTGCGCCGGCCACGGCTGGGCGCGGCGCTGCTGTTCTGCGTCCCACTGGTGGATCTCGTACTGCTCGTGGCGACCGTGGTCGACCTGCGCCGGGGCGCGGTGGCGAACACCGGCCACGGGCTCGCCGCCGCCTACCTCGGCTTCTCGGTGGCCTTCGGGCACTCCATGGTCCGCTGGGCGGACCAGCGGTTCGCCCACCGTTTCGTGGGCGGACCGCCCCCGGTGAAGCCGCCCCGGCACGGCTGGGCGCGGACCCGGCACGAGTGGCGCGAGTGGGGCAAGGGGCTGCTCGGCTGGGCCGTCGCCTGCGCCCTGCTCGGCGCGGCGATCCTCTACGTCGACGATCCGGAGCGCACCCGCGAGCTGGGGAACTGGATCCAGAAGCTCACCGTCGCCATCGTGATCTGGTTGGTCGCCTTCCCGGTCTGGGAGACGATCTTCCCGCGCCGGCCGAAGTCCTGACACCGGGGTACGCGCTGCACGGGTCGTCGGTGCCGGACAGTACGGTGGCACTGCCGTCGGGGCGACCTCCCGGCGCGCGACGCGAGCGTGAGGAGACCGGGATGGCGCACGGGGAGGCCGAACACGGCTGCGCCCAGGGGGAGCCCTGCCGGCCGGGCCACCACGACCAGCCGGGGCAGGTCCGACCCCACCGTCGGCTGGCCGCGCTGCCCTGCCCCACGGAGCAGGCCGGTCGGGCGGCCGAGCGGGTCGACGACGAGGTGCCGGTCCCGCGTCAGCGGGCGGCCGAGCCGTCCGGGTCGGAGGCCACGCCCGCGCGTCCCCGCGCCGTCGAGCCGGCGCCCCGGCCGCGGCCCGCCGAGCCGGCCGCCTCCGGCGAGCCCGAGCGGGGCGTGTCGCACGGCTGCCGCAGCGAGTTGGCCGGCTGGGCCGGCGCGCACCGGCACGGTCCGGTCCGCCCCAGCCGCCGTCCGGTCCGCCGGGAGCGGCCGCCGCACCGCTGGTGCTGACCACCTGGGCTGCGCCACCCCGGAGGCGGTAGCTCCGTCGTCGTCGAGCCGTCCACGGCGGACGCGCGCGTCCCGGCCGACACCGGACAGGTTCGTGGCGAGGGCGCGCGGGAGGTCCGACCGGCGGCCGGTTCGGCAGTGGACGAGCCCCGCCGGCCGCCGGCGTGGCTCAGCGGGTACGGCGGCGGACCAGCAGGGCGATCCCGGCCAGCCCGGAGGTGATCACCAGTACCACGCCGAGGTTGAGCAGCAGCAGGCGCTGGAGCTCGCCGATCGCGGTGTCGATGTCCTTGGCCGGGTTGAGGGCTTCCTCCGGGATGACCCGCTCTCCGCCGCCGACCCCGCCGCTGAGCGTGTCGAACTGCCGCTCCAGCGGAACCCCGGCGTGGCGCAGGGTCTCGGACATGTTGAGCCGGCCGAGGAACCAGCCGGCGCTGGTCTTGCGCGCGTCGGGCTGCTTCGCCGGCCGGTACGCCCGCGGCCCGCCCTTGGCCAGCGGGTAGAGGTCGTAGGTCTGCTTCGGCGTCTCCCCGGCGAGCACCACGACCGTGTACTTCGGACCGAGGTTGGCGGCCTTGGGCCCGGTGGACGCGCCGGTGCGGCCGAACCAGTTGACCTGGTCGATCACCGCGAGCACGAGGGCCGGCTCGGTCTCCGAGCGCAGCCGCAGCGGCTCGCTGAGCCCGTCGCCGGTGATGTCCACCCCGGCGGGTGGCGGCTTCGGCGCGGTCTGCGCGGGACCGGCGGCCCGTGCCGGGGCACCCGCCGCCAGGCCGAGCGCCGCGGCCAGCGCGGCTGCCGCGACCGTACCGAGCAACCGCCTCATCCGTACGACCATCGCCGCCTCCTCGCCCCGTTCGATGGATGGCTGTGCTGCAGGTCACGCGTTGGATGGTCGACGGCGGTGACCATGCCCGCAGGCCGGGTTCCCACCTCAGAGACTCCGCAGATCGGCGTTCGGTTGCAGCTGCTGAACCAGTATGTGGAACTAATCGCGATCCGGACCCGACTAATGGTCAGCCGTTGATCAGCGGGCGGATCGTACCTTTGCGGGAGGGTTCATGGGGGGCAGGGTCCCACGGGCGGCGCGCACCGCGCCAGTCGTCATGGGCGTGGCGCTCGGTGTGTCATTGCTGATGCCGGCGACGCCTGCGGTCGCGCACAACTCGCTGACCGGCAGCAACCCCGCCGACGGGGCCCGGGTGGCGAAGGCGCCGGCCCGGATCGAGCTGCGGTTCCTGTCGAAGCCGGATCCGGCTACGACGAAGATCACAGTGGTCGGACCGGGCGGGGTGCCGGCCGCCGGTGACGCGCCGAGTTTCACCGGCAGCCGGGTGAACGTCCCCTTCGCCGCCGGCCCGGCCGGCGAGTACACCATCGGCTACCAGCTCGCCTCCAGCGATGGCCACCTGGTGAAGGGGACGGTCACGTTCACCCTCACCACCGGCGCGTCGACCGCCCCGAGCGCGGGCGGGACCCCGACGGCGTCCGTCCCGCCCACCGCCCCGGTCACCAGCGCCGCCCCGACCGCTGCGGTCCCGACCGCCGCGTCGGACTCCGGCGACGGCGGCGCACCGGTCTGGCCGTGGCTGCTCGGCGCCGGGGTGCTCGTCGCCGCGGGCGCCGCCCTGCTGCTGCGCCGCCGCGCCCCGCGCGCCTGACCCGGTACGACGCGAGGGCCCGCCGGAGACCGGCGGGCCCTCGCTCGGGTACCCCTCAGACCAGGCGGGCCCGGGCGGCGCGCAACCGGGCCAGCGTGCGCTCCCGACCGAGCACCTCCAGCGACTCGAACAGCGGCAGCCCGACGGTGCGGCCGGTGACCGCGACCCGGACCGGCGCCTGCGCCTTGCCCAGCTTCAGCCCACGCTCCGCGCCGACCGCCTCCAGCGTCGACTTCAGCGAGTCGGCGTCCCACGAGGCCAACCCCTCGTACCCGGCGATCGCCGCGTCGAGCAGCTCGGCCGCGCCCTCCTTCATCGCCTTCGCCCAGGCGGCCTCGTCGATCAGCGGGTCGGCCACGAAGAGGAAGTCGACGTTCGGCACGATCTCGCTGAGCACCGCGATCCGGGTCTGCGCCAGCGGGGCGACCGTCGCGAACGCGTCCGCGTCGAACTCCGCCGGCTGCCACGGCGGCGGGGCGATGGTGTCGGTGCCGGTCAGCCACGGCTGGCAGGCGGCGACGAACTCGTCCACCGGCAGCGCGCGGATGTACTCGCCGTTGAACGCGCGCAGCTTCTTCTCGTCGAAGAAGGCGGGGGAGGGGTTGACCTCCTCCAGCCGGAACTCCTCCTCGATGACCGACCACGGCACGATCTCCCGGTCCCCGGACGGGGCCCAGCCGAGCAGCATCAGGTAGTTGCGCATCGCGTCGGCGAGGTAGCCCTCGTCCTTGTACGCCTCCAGGGCGACCTTGTCGCGGCGCTTGGAGAGCTTCTGCCGCTTCTCGTTGACCACCACCGGCACGTGCGCCCAGACCGGCGGCTTGACCCCGAGGGCGTCCCAGAGCAGCTGCTGCTTCGGGGTGTTGGGCAGGTGTTCCTCGGCCCGGATGACGTGGGTGATCCCCATCGTCATGTCGTCCACGACGTTGGCCAGCAGGAAGACCGGGGAGCCGTCGCCACGGGCGATGACGAAGTCCTCGATGAGCTTGTTCTCGAAGGTCGGCTCGCCGCGGATCAGGTCGACCACCACGGTCTCGCCGGAGTCCGGCGTACGGAAGCGCAGCGCGCGCCCCTCGCCCGCCGCCAGGCCCCGGTCCCGGCAGTGGCCGTCGTACCCCTGGTACTGCGAGCCGGTGCGCGCCTGCACGGCATCCCTGGTGCAGTCGCAGTAGTAGGCCCGGCCGGAATCGTGCAGCCGCTGGGCGGCGGCGCGGTGCTCACCGGCGTACGAGGACTGGAAGTACGGACCCTCGTAGCTGCCGCGCGCGATGCCGATCCAGTCCAGCGCGGACAGGATGCCCTCGGTCCACTCGGGCTTGTTGCGCGCCGCGTCGGTGTCCTCGATGCGCAGGACGAAGACCCCGCCCTGCTGCTTGGCGAAGATCCAGTTCTGCAGCGCCGAGCGGGCACCGCCGACGTGGAACATACCGGTCGGGGAAGGGGCGAAGCGCACACGTACCGTCACGTCCTCCAGCCTACGGCCGGCCGCCACCGCATTCCCCCAGGGGGCCGACCCACCACCCCACGCCCCTCCCAGGATCCGCGCACCTTCCCGGAAAGTGTGGCAATCCGGCGTCGGATAGCCACACTTTCCGGGTAAGTGCGGCCATCGGCCATCGGCCATCGGCCATCGGCCATCGGCCATCGGCCACCGGCCACCGGTGGTGGGCGCGGCCGTCAGCGGACGGCGCGGATCTTGAGGACGAGGGCGCTGCCGAGCAGGGTGACCGCCGCGGTGACCGCGTAGAGCGCGGGGTAGCCGCCCAGGTGCACCACGATCGGGGCGGAGAGGGCCGGGCCGAGCACCTGCGGCGCGGAGTTCGCGATGTTGATCACGCCGAGGTCCTTGGCCCGGTCGGTGGCGCGGGGCAGCACCTCGGTGATCAGCGCCGCGTCCACCGACAGGTAGACCCCGTAGCCGGCGCCGAGCAGCAGCGCGGCGACGATCGCCGTGGACCAGCGCGGGGCGGCGGCGAGCAGCAGCGCGGCCACCGCCATCACCACCCCGGAGGCGATGACGAAGACCTTGCGCCGTCCGGACCGGTCGGAGAGCCGACCGGCGACCACGGCGGTGAGCATCATCCCGGCCGTGTAGAGCAGGATCAGCACCAGCAGGGCACCTTCGGGGTCGGGGTGGCGCACCCCGTCGGTGAGGAAGTACAGCAGGTAGAGGGTGCCCAGGGCGTTGCCGATCTGGACCAGGAACCGGGTGATCCAGGCCCAGGCGAAGTCCGGGTGCCGGCGCGGGCTGATCCACATCGAGGCCGCCAGGGCCCGCAGCCGCAGTGGCGGCCGGTGCGCGCGGGGCAGCGGGTCGTCCCGGGTGAGCAGGGCGAACGGCAGCGACAGCACCAGCACCGCGACGGCGATCGCGGCGTACCCGGCGGCGTTGCCGGTGACCACGGCGGTGACCAGCACCGCACCGACCACCAGGCCGAGGGCCTGCGGGATGCCGACCCAGCCGGAGACGCCGCCCCGCTGGGCGACCGGCACCCGGTCCGGGATGGCGGCGGTCAGGCTGGCCAGCATCGCGTTGAAGCACACCTGGGCGGCGACCCAGCCGAGCGCCACCCCGGCGATGGTCTCCTGCCGGGCCAGCAGCACCAGGGCGAGCGCGCCGAGCAGCGCCCCGCCGGCCGTCCAGACGTGCCGCCGGCCGAACTCCCGTCCGGCCACCCGCAGGCAGGTGCGGTCCGACAGCGCCCCCGCGAGCGGGTTGGCCAGCACCGCCGCCAGCGCGCCGAGGCCGGTCACCACGGCCAGCATGGCCTCCTTGTCGGCCGGGGCGATCCGTTCCACCTGCTGCGGCAGCAGCACCTGGATCGGGGTGAAGAACGCCATCCAGACGCCCAGGTTGGCCGCGAAGATCAGGGCGATCCAGTCCCGCCGGACCGGGACCACCGGCTCGGCCAGCGCCGCCGGCAGCGACGTCGGTGTCGGGTCGACGGTGGTCATCGCCGGGTGACGAGGTCGCGGTACCAGGCGTACGAGGACTTCGGCGTGCGGGCTCCGGTGGCGAAGTCGACGTGCACCAGGCCGAAGCGTTTGGTGAAGCCCTCCGCCCACTCCCAGTTGTCGAGCAGGGACCAGACGAAGTATCCGGTGACGTCGACCCCGGCGTCGATCGCCTCGCGGACGGCCCGCAGGTGCCCGTCGAGGTACGCGATCCGCTCCGGGTCGTGCACCCGGCCCTCGGCGTCCGGCGCGTCGTCGTACGCGCAGCCGCTCTCGGTGACCTGGATCGGCGGGAGCGCGTCGCCGTAGCGCTCTTTCAGTCCGGTGAGCAGGTCGCGCAGCCCGTCGGGGACGACCGGCCAGTCGAAGGCGGTGCGCGGGTGGCCCTCCAGCGGCACCAGCTCGAAGGGGAGCGGCGAGTCCTCCTCGGCCGCCCGGATGCCGGTGGGGTTGTAGTAGTTCACCCCGAGCACGTCGAGCGGGGCGGCGATCACGTCGAGGTCGCCGTCGCGTACCCCGGCCGGTGCGATCCCGGGCGGGTAGCCGAGCCCGAGCAGCGGGTCGGTGAAGAGCCGGTTGTGCAGCGCGTCGTACGCGAGCCCGGCCGCCCGGTCGGCGTCGGTGTCGCCGCGCGGCACCACCGGTGAGTAGTTGTTGGCGATCGCCACCGGGCTGCTGCTGCGGGCGCGCAGCGCGGCGACCGCGAGCCCGTGGGCGAGGAGCTGGTGGTGGGCCACCGGGAAGGCGTCGAAGAGCAGGAAGCGGCCGGGGGCGTGCACGCCGGTGCCGTGTCCGAGGCTCATGTGGATGAACGGCTCGTTGAGGGTGATCCAGAGCTTCACCCGGTCGCCGAGGCGGGCGGCGACGAGGTCGGCGTACTCGGCGAAGCGGCCGGCGGTGTCCCGGTGCAGCCAACCGCCGGCGTCCTCCAACGGCTGCGGCAGGTCCCAGTGGAAGAGGGTGGCGACCGGGTCGATGCCGGTGGCGAGCAGGTCGTCGACGAGGCGTTCGTAGAAGTCCAGGCCGGCGGGGTTGGCCGGGCCGCCGCCGCCGGGCTGGACCCGGGGCCAGGAGATCGAGAACCGGTACGCCGAGACGCCGAGCCCGGCCATCAGCGCGACGTCCTCGGCGTGCCGGTGGTAGTGGTCGCAGGCCACGTCGCCGGTGCTGCCGTCGACGATCCGCCCGGGGGTGTGCGCGAAGGTGTCCCAGATGGACGGTCCGCGCCCGTCGGCGTCGGCGCCGCCCTCGATCTGGTACGCCGAGGTGGACACTCCCCAGCGGAAGCCGGCGGGGAACGGGGGCAGCGGCGCGGTCGTCATGGACCCCTCCCGGGAACGCGAATTGTGTTCGCGACTCTAGGGGCTGCCGGGCCCGTTGCGCCATAGGTCCTCGACAATGCGGGGCGCAAGGGTCTTCGGCGTGTCTTTTCCGAACCCGTCCACTTACGTCCGATTTTGCGCATAGAGTGCCGAATATCGCGGATGTCCTCAGTGGGGGAAGACAGAAATGATCCTCGTGGAACGCAGTGCGCACGTGATGGCGCCGGTGGAAGCGGTCTGGGACGTCGTGCAGCGGGCCGAGCAGTTGCCGGCCTGGCTGGCGGGCGTCCGCGCGGCCGAGGTCCTCTCGGGTGAGGGCTTCGGCCGGCGGCAGCTGGTCCAGGCCGGACGCGGCGCGGCGCACGAGGCCGAGGTGATCGCCTACCAGGAGCCGACCCTGATCGGCTGGCGGGAACGGGCCAGGGGCGCCGGCGCCCGGGCCGAGGCGCGCACCGAGATCTACGTCCAGCTCACTCCCGACGAGGAGGAGGGCGGGACGGTCGTGCGGCTCATCGTCGTACGGTGGCCGGCCGGACCGGTCAAGGCAGCCCTGCTCCGGCTCGGGCTGCGTCGGGTCGGCGCCGACCTGGAGGACTCGTTGGCCCGGCTCACCGATCTGGCCGCCGTCGGCTGACCAGGCCACGTCCTACGGCGTCACCCGCGACGGCGGTGGCCCGGCGTCCCCGCCAGGGACGTCCGGACCACCGCCGGCTTGCGTCCGGGTGCCGGAGTCACGCGGTGACGGTGAACGCCGCGACGTGGACGACGTCACGGTGCCGGAACTCGAAGAACAGTCGGTAGGTGCCCGCCGACGGCACCGTCACGCCGAACGCCACCACCGACTCGGGCCGGCTCGCCGCCGCCGGGTGCACGTGCAGGTAGGCCAGGTCACCGTGGCGCAACGCCACCAGGTGCCCGTACGCGCCGAGGTGCGGTTGCAGGTCGTCGACCGGCCGACCGTCGCGGCCGAGCCACACCAGCACCTGGTTCGACTCGCCGGGACGCAGGCCGCCGTCCAGGGTGACCGTGTAACCGTCGACGAGGATGGTCTCCTGCGGCTCGGCCGCCGGGCGGGGCGCGTACCGGCCGGGCACCGGCACGTCGACGCCCAGGGTGACCTGCCGGGCGGCGCCCTGCGGCCAGAAGTCGGCGATCGCCCGCAGCGGCCCGGGCGCCTCCGGGGTGACCGGGGCCCGCCAGGTCCCGTCGGCGGCCATCTCCGGGTGCACGTGCCGGTAGCCGGTCAGGTCCCGCCCCACCAGGACCAGGTGCATCAGCCGCTCGTGGTTGAGCTGGAACCGGGTCACCGGCGCGCCGGCCGCGTCGGTGATACGGAAGACCAGCTCACCCGGGCGGCCGGCGGTCAGGGCGGGGGTGTCCAGCACGAGGGTCCAGCCGTCGTGGGAGACCTGCAACCCGGCCGGGCCGTGGTCGGCGTGGGCGGCCGGGCCCGGCGTCGCGGACCGGACCGGCGCCGGCGTGGCGCCGAGCCGTCCCGCCACGAAGCCGAGCGCCAGGGTCAGCCCGAGGACCAGGGCGGCGGCCAGGTACCGGTGCACCCGGCCGCCGTCCGGGCGGGGGCGCCACTGGGACGCCCCCTCGGCTCGGTCGAGGGCCGGCAGCACCGGCCGGTCACTGGTCGCGGTCACGACAACCGGGGCTGGAGGACGAAGAGCCCCTGTTCGATGCCGCTGACCACCACGGTTCCGCTCGGGAAGTACGGGTAGACGCTCCACGCCCCGTTCATCGAGCTGCTGTTGCTGGACGGGTAGACGTCGAAGTACCCGGCCTCCGTCGCGCGCCCGGCCGCCACGTCCCGCAGGTCCAGGATGCGCAGCCCGGCCCGGTAGTTGGCCTGGTAGCTGTAGTTGCCCTTGACGTACTGGTTGTGGTCGGTGGCCCGGACCCCGGTCGGGGCGCTGTAGGTGCCGATGTGCCGGGGCGCGTCCAGGTCGGCCAGGTCCCAGATGTAAGTCTGGGTGTTCACCCCGCGCCGGGACTCGTCCAGCTCGTCGTCGAGCAGGAAGTACCGCTGGTCCCCGGTGAACCAGCCCTGGTGGGTGTACGCGCGGCCGGTGTAGCCGATCCGGGCGAGCTGGCGGGGCGCCGACTTGGTGGTCACGTCCGCCACGGTGACGGTGTCCTCGTTGGAGCTGACGCAGATCTCCCGGCCGGTGTAGGTGGTGTCCGGGCCGCGGTAGACGACGCACTGGGTGTCGTGGGTGTACCCGTCGGTGCTGACGCAGCCGGCCTGCACCGGGGACTTCGGGTTGCGGATGTCGACCATGTGCAGCCCGCCGGAGCAGGTGTTCGACCCCACCGCGTACGCGTACCCGGTCTCCTCGTTGATCGCGATGTTGTGCGAGTTGCCGAACCGGTTGTACTGCGCGTCCGACGTCCAGGTCTTCGGGGTGGTGACGCCCCGCAGCCGGGTCAGGTCGAAGACCTGCATCCCGTGGCCCGACACGTCGGCCACCACGTACGCGTGGTTCCGGTAGACCTTGATGTCCCGCCAGATCGCCGTCCGGTTCTGGTACGCGGGCAGGTTGCCCAGGTAGACCGGCGCGGTGGGGTTGGACACGTCCACGAACGAGGTGCCGTTGCGACGCCCGACCAGCGCGTACTCCTTGCCGGTCTGGCTGTCCGTCCAGCCCCAGATGTCGTTGGCCTGGCTGCCCCCGATGGTGCTCAGCGGCATGAACGACAGCAGGTCGACGTTGCGGCAGGGATACCCCGCCGCCTGCCCGTTGGTGCAGGTCGCGGCCGCGGCGGCGGCCAACTGCTGGGTCGGTTCGCGCTGCGCCATGAACTCCTGGGCCGAGGCACGCCCGGCGGGCGTGTCCGGCGAGTGCGCCACCGTGGGCGTCCCCGACCCGAGCATCGACACCGCCAGGGTGCCGACCGCCAGGGCCATTCCGATCCGGACGACTCTCATGCCGTCTCCCCACCGTCGCGCCCGGCGTGGCGTCGGGGTCCCGAGCGGTGGGTGGACGGGCGCGACGGGGAGGTCCACCGGACCGGCCCGGGGCGACGCGGCATCGCGTGGCGTCCCGGACGCGCCGACATTTATCGAGAATTGTGGATGCGATGGGTCGGTGTGGGCAAGCAGCGTGGTGGATACCGGTTGCGTCATACCGCCGCGCACGCGAAGGGGCCCGGCGCGCGGTGCGCCGGGCCCCTGCGGGTACGCGTGCGTCAGGTGTCGCCGCCGGTCTCGCCGACCGGGGCCGCGTTCACGTCCTCGATGGCGTACTTCTTGGCCGCCTCGGCCGGCACGTTCGCCGGCACCGTGCCGCGCAGCGCGAGCTGCCGCAGCGTCGCCACCGCCACCGACTCGGCGTCGACGTGGAAGTGCCGGCGCAGCGCGTGCCGGGTGTCCGACATGCCGAAGCCGTCGGTGCCGAGCGAGGTGTAGTCACCGGGCACCCAGCGGGCGATCAGGTCCGGCACCGCGCGCATCCAGTCGCTGACCGCGACCTTCGGCCCGTCGGCGTCGGCCAGCTTCTGCTGCACGTACGGCACCCGCGGCTCGTCGCCGGGGTGGAGCAGGTTGTGCTCCTCGCACAGCACCGCGTCGCGGCGCAGCTCCGTCCACGAGGTCACCGACCAGACGTCGGCGGCCACCCCCCAGTCCTGGGCGAGCAGCTGCTGAGCCTTCAGCGCCCACTGCATGCCCGTGCCGGAGGCCAGGATGTTGGCCTTCGGACCGTCCACCTGCGGGGCCGGCGAGTACCGGTAGATGCCCTTGAGCAGCCCCTCGACGTCCACCTCGGCCGGCTCGGCCGGCTGGTGGATCGGCTCGTTGTAGACGGTGAGGTAGTAGAAGACGTTCTCCTGCTGCTCGCCGTACATCCGGTGCAGGCCGTTCTCCACGATGTGCGCGATCTCGAACGCGAACGCCGGGTCGTACGCGACCACCGCCGGGTTGGTGGCGGCGAGCAGCAGCGAGTGGCCGTCCTCGTGCTGGAGGCCCTCACCGTTGAGCGTGGTCCGGCCGGCCGTCGCGCCGAGCACGAAACCGCGGGTCATCTGGTCCGCCGCCGCCCAGAAGCCGTCGCCGGTGCGCTGGAACCCGAACATCGAGTAGAAGATGTACATCGGGATCATCGGCTCGTCGTGCGTGGCGTACGAGGTGCCGGCGGCGGTGAACGAGGCCACCGAGCCGGCCTCGTTGATCCCCTCGTGCAGGATCTGCCCGGCGGTGGACTCCTTGTACGACAGGAACAACTCCCGGTCGACCGAGGTGTACCGCTGGCCGTGCGGCGAGTAGATCTTGGCGGTCGGGAAGATCGAGTCCAGGCCGAAGGTGCGCGCCTCGTCCGGGATGATCGGCACCCAGCGCTTGCCGAACTCCTTGTCCTTCATCACGTCCTTGAGCAGGCGGACGAAGGCCATCGTGGTGGCCACCTTCTGCTTGCCCGAGCCGCGCTTGATGTCGGAGAACCGCTCCGGGCCCGGAATCGCCAGCGACTTGAACGTGGTCCGCCGCGACGGCAGGTAACCGCCGAGCTGCTGACGCCGCTCCTTGAGGTACGCCATCTCGTCGGAGGACTCACCCGGGTTCAGGTACGGCGGGAGGTACGGGTTCTCCTCCAGGACCTTGTCCGGGACGTCCAGGTAGAGCCGGTCGCGGAAGAGCTTGAGGTCCTCCAGCGTCAGCTTCTTCATCTGGTGGGTGGCGTTTCGGCCCTCGAAGTGCGAGCCGAGCGTCCAACCCTTGATCGTCTTGGCCAGGATGACCGTCGGCTGCCCGGTGTGCTCGGTCGCCGCCTTGTACGCCGCGTAGAGCTTGCGGTAGTCGTGGCCGCCCCGCTTGAGGTTCCAGATCTCGTCGTCGCTCAGGTGCTCGACCATCTTGCGGGTCCGCTGGTCGCGGCCGAAGAAGTGCTCCCGCACGTACGCCCCGGACTCCGCCTTGTAGGTCTGGTAGTCGCCGTCGGGCGTGGTGTTCATCAGGTTGACCAGCGCGCCGTCGGTGTCCGCCGCGAGCAGCGGGTCCCACTCCCGGCCCCAGACCACCTTGATGACGTTCCAGCCGGCGCCCCGGAAGAACGCCTCCAGCTCCTGCATGACCTTGCCGTTGCCGCGGACCGGACCGTCCAGGCGCTGGAGGTTGCAGTTGATCACGAAGGTGAGGTTGTCCAGCTCCTCGCGGGCGGCCACGCCGATCGCGCCGAGGGTCTCCGGCTCGTCCATCTCGCCGTCGCCGAGGAACGCCCAGACGTGCTGGTCGGAGGTGTCCTTGATGCCCCGGTGATGCAGGTAGCGGTTGAACCGCGCCTGGTAGATCGCATTCAGGCCGCCCAGGCCCATGGACACGGTGGGGAACTCCCAGAAGTCCGGCATCAGCCGCGGGTGCGGGTACGACGGCAGCCCGCCGCCCGGGTGGGACAGCTCCTGGCGGAACCCGTCGAGCTGGTGCTCGCTGAGCCGGCCCTCCAGGTACGCGCGCGCGTACATGCCGGGGGAGGCGTGGCCCTGGTAGAAGATGTGGTCACCGCCGCCGGGGTGGTTCTTGCCCCGGAAGAAGTGGTTGAAGCCGACCTCGTAGAGCGAGGCGGAGCTGGCGAAGGTGGAGATGTGCCCGCCGACGCCGATCTCCGGGCGCTGCGCCCGGTGCACCAGCATCGCCGCGTTCCACCGCACGTACGCCCGGATCCGCCGCTCGACGTGCTCGTCGCCCGGGAACCACGGCTCCCGCTCCGGCGGGATGGTGTTGATGTAGTCGGTGGTGGTCAGCGACGGCACCCCGACCCGGCGCTCGCGGGCCCGCTCCAGCAGGCGCAGCATGACGTAGCGGGCGCGTTTGGCCCCGCGCTCGTCGATGACACCGTCGAGCGACTCGACCCATTCGCCGGTCTCTTCAGGGTCGATGTCCGGAAGCTGGCTCGGCAGACCAGCGGTGATCACCGGGCGCTTGCGTTCCGTAGCCACAGGCGTTCCCTCGGTTGTGTGTGTGGGATAGGTCTCTAGCGCCATCCTGCCCCCTGTTGGCACCCGTCGTCACGCCCACCGCCCGGAGACGCGACGCTCGACACAGGTACCCACCAGTAACTTTGTGCGACCGAGGGCTGCGCCGCCCGGCGTCCCGCGTCCGCGGCGCCCGTCGGCGGAACCGGGGAGACTCGGACGACGGCAACTCCTGAGCGGTGGGGCAGAATGCGCCGTATGCGTAGTGAGGTGATCAACGTCCGGACCGGTTCCCGGCCCACCGTCCTGGACATCACCGCCGAGGCCGAGCGGTTCGTCTCCGGGCAGGGAGACGGGCTGCTGCACGTCTTCGTGCCGCACGCCACCGCCGGCCTGGCGATCATCGAGACCGGCGCGGGCTCCGACGACGACCTGCTGCGGGCCCTGGACGACCTGCTCCCCACCGACGACCGCTGGCGGCACCGGCACGGCTCGCCCGGGCACGGGCGCGACCACGTGCTGCCCGCGTTCGTCCCGCCGTACGCGACGCTGCCGGTGCTCGGTGGGCGGCTCCAACTCGGCACCTGGCAGTCGGTCTGCCTGGTCGACACCAACGGCGACAACCCGAGCCGCCAGGTCCGCTTCTCCTTCCTTCCCGGCTGACGTCCGCCCCGGGGGCGACCGGCAGGCATGAATCCCGGGCCGCGCGCCGTGACCTCTCCTTCCTGGAAAGAGTGGCCACGCGACCACTGCACAGCCACTCTTTCCAGGAGGCTGCGCGGCCGTCGGGGCGTGAGGGGCGGGAACCCTGGCCCCGGCTCGCCGTCGGCCTGTCGATGACGACCCGTGGGCTTCATGATCGGCAAGGCTGGTTGACCCATTAGACAGTGGAGCAGGTCAACTGTTGCGGCCTGCGTACCATTGTCGGCATGACAGGCAGCGTCGGGGTCGACCCGGGTGACCGCGCCGAACTGGCCGGCGACGCGGTCCGGCGGATCATGCACATCGCCGCCGCCATCCGGCACTACCAGGACGTCGACATCGCCGGGCTGGGGCTGACACCGGCCGCCGCGCGCGCCCTGCACCAGCTCGACCCGGACCGTCCGTCGCCCGCCCGCGACCTCGCCGAGCAGCTGCGCTGCGACCGGTCCAACGTGACCGCCCTGGTCGACAAGCTGGAGCAGGCCGGCCTCGTCGAACGCCGGGTCGACCCCGCCGACCGGCGGCAGAAGACGCTGGTCGTCACCGAGGCGGGCCGCCGGATGCGGGAGCGGGTGCACCGGGTGATGTCCGACTCCCGGCTGCTCGCCCCGCTCAGCACCGAGGAGTTGGCCGTCCTGCGCGAGCTGGTGTGGAAGGTCTCCGACGGCGGCTGCCCGGAGCCGTCCGACCGGCAACGGTGAGGCAGTTCGGCAGGGCGGTGCAGGCGGCGGTTGCCGTCCGAGGACGGAGTCTCACCACGGTGACCGTGTCGCTGCGGTAGGTATGGAGACGGGTGTCGACCCGGGCCGGTCCGATCAGCCTTGCAGTCCTCGCTCGGGAGAGGGCCGGCAGCACCCGGATCGAGGACGGGAGGTGGGCGTTGCCGACACTCGTGTGGATCGTCCTGGCCGGCTCGGCGATGACCGCGCTGGCGCTGTCGGGCAGCCTGACGTTCATCCTCCCCGACCGGATCTTCGACCGGATCGTCCTTCCCCTGGTGGCGCTGGCCGCCGGTTCATTGGTCGGCGGCGCGCTGTTCCACATGCTGCCCGAATCGGTCTCGGCGCTCGGCAACTCCCTGGGCGTCTACGTCTGGCTGGCCGCCGGGCTGCTGGCCTTCCTGATCCTCGAGCAGTACCTGCACTGGCACCACTGCCACCGGCCGGTCTCCGCGCACCGTCCCGTGGGATATCTGATCCTGGTCGCGGACGCCCTGCACAACCTCATCGGCGGGTTGGCCATCGGCGCGGCCTTCGTCACCGACATCCGGTTGGGGATCGTCACCTGGCTGGTCGCCGCAGCCCACGAGATACCGCAGGAGATGGGTGACTTCGGCATCCTGGTGCACAGCGGCTGGAGCAGGGGACGCGCGCTGGTCTGGAACGTGGTGTCCGCCTCCACGGTGCTGCTCGGCGCCCTCGCCGCCTACGCCCTGTCCGGCCACCTCGACGTCGCGGTGCTGATCCCGTTCGCCGCCGGCAACTTCATCTACATCGCCCTGGCGGACCTGGTCCCCGAACTGACCACGAAACCGGCCGCACACGACAAGGCCATCCACACCATCGGGTTCTGCGCCGGCCTCGCGCTGCTCCTGGGCGTCGCCGTGGCCACCTGACGGGCGGACAGGAGCCTCGCGCCAGGTGGCTGTGGTGCACGGCGGTGTGAGCCCGTCCGGCGGACCGTGTCTGAGTGGGCGACTCTGGCCTCCGTCGGTAATGCTGATCGCGTGACCACCCCGCAAGATCTCGACGACCGGTTCCGGGAGACCCTGGGCGCGCTGCCCGAGCCCGAGCGGCGGCGTGACCCGGCCGAGCCGGTGCGCGCCGGCGCCGCGCTGACCGGGCGGCACCTGCTCGCCCTCTTCGACGCCCAGGTCACCAGCCGCCAGCTCGACCTGGCCGGACGCTGGCTGCGCAGCTTCGACGAGGGCTACTACACCATCGGCTCGGCCGGTCACGAGGCCAACGCGGTGGTCGCCGCCGCGCTGCGCCCCACCGACCCGGCGCTGCTGCACTACCGCTCGGGAGCGTTCTACTGCACCCGTGCCGCCCAGGCCGCCGGCGAGTTCCCCGCCCCGGGCCCCGCCGACGGCACGCCCACCTCCAGCGGCTCCGCCGCTGCCGACGGCCCCGCCGACGGTGCGCCCGCGGCCAGTGGCTCCGCCGCTGCCGACGGCCCCGACGACGCGGCCGACGACGGCCCCGACGACAACGTGGCGGACCCGACAGGCGGCGGGCCGGAGCCGACCGCCGGTTCCGGGCCCGCCGTTCCCGCCGTCACCGAGGCCGCCGTGACGGCCGGGTACCGGGTCGGGGCGGACGGCACCGCCGAGGCGGTGACCGTCGAACTGTCGGCCGGTGCGGCAGCCGCCGACGACGCGGCGGTTGCGCGCCCCACAGCCGGCGCGGACCCGGGGCAGCGTGGAGAGGCCACCGCCGAGCCCGCCGTGGCCGACCGCGGACCGGGCGGGCCCGGCGACGACGCGTACGCGGCCGCGGCGCGGGACGTGCTGCGCGGCATGGTGGCCTCGGCGCAGGAGCCGATCGCCGGGGGTCGGCACAAGGTCTTCGGTCGGGCCGACCTGGCCGTCGTGCCGACCACCTCGACGATCGCCTCGCACCTGCCCCGGGCGGTCGGCCTCGGACTCGCCCTGGAACGGCTGCGCCGGGTCGAGAGCGCCGGCCGGCGTGGCGGCGACACCCCGCTGCGCTCGCCCTGGCCCCGGGACGCCATCGTGGTCTGCTCCTTCGGCGACGCCTCGGTCAACCACGCCAGCGCCACCGCCGCGCTGAACACCGCCGGCTGGTACGACCACACCGGACTGCGTATCCCGGTGCTCTTCCTCTGCGAGGACAACGGCCTCGGCATCAGCGTCCGCTCGCCGGAGGGCTGGGTCGAGCGGGCGTTGCGGGCACGTCCCGGGGTGCGGTACTTCGCCGCCGACGGCGAGGACCCGGTCGGGACGTACGCGGTGGCGGCCGAGGCCGCGGCCTGGGTGCGGCGGCACCGTCGGCCGGCGGTGCTGCACCTGCGCACGGTACGGCTGATGGGACACGCGGGAGCCGACGCCGAGACCGCGTACCGCAGCACCGCCGAGATCGCCGCCGACGAGGCGCGCGACCCGCTGCTGGCCACCGCCCGGATGCTGGTGGAGGCGGGGATGGCCACCGGCGAGGAACTGCTCACCCGGTACGACGAACGCGGCTGGCAGGTCCGCCGGATCGCCGAGGAGGTGCTGGAGGAGCCGAAGCTGGGCAGCGTCGCCGAGGTGGTGGCCCCGTTGGCGCCGCGCCGGCCGGCCCGGGTCGCCGCCACGGTGGCCGAACTGGCCGCCCGGGCCGCCGGGCCGGGCGCGGGGATGCGCGCCGAACTGTTCGGCGGGAAGCCGCCGGAGCTGGCCGGCCCGCTCACCCTCGCGCAGAGCGTCAACGCGGCGCTCGCCGACGCCATGCTCGCCCACCCCGGCATGGCGGTCTTCGGCGAGGACGTCGCCGCCAAGGGCGGGGTGTACGGGGTGACGAAGGGGCTGCGGGAGAAGTTCGGCGCGGCCCGGGTCTTCGACACGCTGCTCGACGAGACGTCGGTGCTCGGGCTCGGCCTGGGCGCCGGGCTGGCCGGGATGCTGCCGGTGCCGGAGATCCAGTACCTGGCGTACCTGCACAACGCGGAGGACCAGGTGCGCGGCGAGGCGGCCACCATGCAGTTCTTCTCGCAGGGTGCGTTCCGCAACCCGATGGTGGTGCGGGTGCCGGGGCTGGCGTACCAGGAGGGCTTCGGCGGGCACTTCCACAACGACAACTCGGTGGCCGTACTCCGGGACGTGCCCGGTCTGGTGATCGCGGTGCCGGCGCGGCCGGACGACGCCGCGCCCCTGCTGCGGACCTGCCTGGCCGCCGCGGCGGTGGACGGCACGGTGAGCGTCCTGCTGGAGCCCATCGCCCTCTACCACGTCCGTGACCTGTACGAGCCGGGCGACGGCGAGTGGCTGGGGCAGTACGCCGAACCTGGCGCGTGGGCGGCCGGGCACGTGCCGATCGGCCGGGCCCGGGTCTACGGCGTCGGCTCCGCCGAGGACGTCACGATCCTCACCTTCGGTAACGGGGTGCGGATGTCGCTGCGGGCGGCGGCCACCCTCGCCGACGAGGGGATCGGCACCCGGGTGGTGGACCTGCGCTGGCTGGCCCCGCTGCCCGTGGCGGACATCATCCGGGAGGCGTCGGCGACCGGCCGGGTGCTGGTGGTGGACGAGACGCGCCGCTCCGGCGGGGTGGGCGAGGGGATCATCGCGGCCCTGGTGGACGCCGGGTATGTCGGAGCCGCGCGGCGAGTAGCCGCAATTGACTCGTTTGTACCATTAGGCCCGGCGGCACGTCAGGTTCTGGTCTCCGAGGAAGCCATCACCCAGGGTGCCCGCGCCCTGCTGGCACGGTAAATTCCGTTCCACCCGGTGCGCCACTTGCGCGGAGGGCCGCAACTGTGTGGACTTGGCCCGACGGCGTCGACGACGCCGTCGGGCGAGGATGAGATGAGGAGGCACGCGACAGTGAGCGCGACCGCTGGTCAGGCCGCCGACGGGGTACGCAGCCTGGCGGACCGGTTCGGGATCGAGCCGGGGATGGTCGTCATGGAGATGGGGTACGACGACGACGTCGACGCCGATCTCCGCGACGCCCTGACCGACCGCTGTGGAGATCTGGTCGACGAGGACACCGACGAGGTGGTCGACGCGGTGCTGGTGTGGTACCGCGACGGCGACGGTGACCTCTTCGAACTCCTCGTCGACGCCCTCGGCCCGCTGGCCGACGCCGGTGTCGTGTGGCTGCTGACCCCGAAGGCCGGCCGCGACGGGCACGTCGAGCCGAGCGAGGTCGCCGAGTCGGCGCAGACCGCCGGCCTCCAGCAGACCTCCACCGTCAACGCCGGACGGGACTGGAGCGGCGCCCGCCTCGTGCTGCGGCGCGGCTCCAAGGGCAAGAAGTAGCCCGAGCGCCGTCACCCGGCGGCAGCCGCCGCCGGGTGTGGCAGGCTGATGTCACCTCCAGAATCGACCCAAGGAGCTCGCATGCCGATCGAGGTTGGCGCCGAGGCGCCGGACTTCGTGCTCAAGGACCAGAACAACCAGGAGGTCCGGCTCTCGGACTACCGGGGTAGGCGCACCGTGCTGCTGGTCTTCTATCCGCTCGCCTTCACCGGCATCTGCCAGGGTGAACTCTGCGAGGTGCGGGACAACCTCAACGAGTACGTCAACGACGACGTCCAGGTCCTCACCGTCAGCGTCGACTCGGTCTACGCCCACAAGATCTGGGCCGACAAGGAGGGCTACCAGTTCCCGCTGCTGGCCGACTTCTGGCCGCACGGGGCGGTCGCCCAGGCGTACGGCGTCTTCAACGACGTGGCGGGCATCGCCAACCGGGGCACGTTCGTGATCGACAAGGCCGGCGTCGTCCGGTTCGCCGAGATGAACATGCCGGGGGAGGCGCGCGACCAGCAGGGCTGGCGCAAGGCCCTCGCGGAGGCCGTCGCCGCCTGACGCCCCACCGGGCACACCGTTCGACCGGGCCGGAGGCCGGCAGGTAAGCTTGCCAACCTCCGGCCCGCCGTACGGGGCGTTCCGGGCGCGTAGCTCAGTGGGAGAGCACTCGCCTTACAAGCGAGGGGTCGCAGGTTCGAAACCTGCCGCGCCCACCCTTCACCGCCCCGAGAAGATCACTTCCCGGGGCGGTGACAGCAGTGGTGCATGTGGGAGTCGCCCGCCGAGACGCCATCCCAGCCCTGCTCCTCAGCCGCGACGGCCAGATCGACGAGTATCCGGGGTCAGCGAAAGGTCCGACATTCGGCAGACCGACAGCGTAGCGAGGCACCTCGCCAACCCTAGTTCGCTCGAAGTGGGCGGGCATCGTGGTGCTGGGCGATGCCGGTATTGCCACCGCGCCGGACGCTCTGACCGCCCGGTTCTTGCGGGAAGCGCTCGCTGACCGGCCGGTGCGTTGTGCCGTTGCCGAGGAGCGATGGAGCGGTGAGCCCGGAGTCGTCGACGTGCTCGGTCCCGCCGCTCTGGCGTACTTGGACGAGAAGGACTTCAGGCCGGCGATGGCGGCTGCTGACATCGAGCGGATGCTCCCCGGGCATCCCGATCTCGGTGCACTATTGGCAGGCGTCTCCGAGGGCGAGGCCGCGGAGAGCGGTATCGACGATGTCACGTCGTCTGTTTTTCGTGATTCGGGACGGTGGGCGGGTGGTGGCAGCGGCTGGTTACCGCCGGTGGCCAAGCTCGGTCGCTCACCTGGGTGTGCTGACTAGCTCCGACTGTCGGGGCCGAGGGTTGGCCGGCGCGGTGGCCTCCGCAGCGGTGGCCGAGGCGCTACGGAACGAACTACTACCGCAGTGGCGGGCGCGCCCCGAGCCTTCACGACGGCTCGCTCGCCGACTCGGGTTCTGCTAGCTCGGAGATCAGATAAGCATCCAGATCGTGGCCGACCATACTGACAGCAACAGTGACCGCAACAGCGCCAAACGCCAGGAGCCAGGGGAAGCCGCCGACGTACGTTGACCTGAAAGCCAGCACGGGCAAGGACGCCGCCAGACATCAGGGTGATCTTCACGTCGGCGTGGCGGGCGATGGCCTGGACGACGTGCGGCGGGACGCCCGACTCCATCCGAGGCGAGCGCCGCCGGCTGTCGGCGATGTCTGTTCTCCATGCCTGTGCGGATGTGTCCGGCGTTCACCAGCCCAGTGCGGGCTCGCCCGTGACCTGTCCTCCTACTGCTGCCGCGAGGTCGTCTGCGAGCTCGGGTCTGGCCGGATGGACGTGTACGTAGAGACTGTGGCCGGGCGGCGCCGGAGCGTGCCACAGTTCGCACCCGTTGATGGCGAGTTCGAATCCGCTCCGGTCGTGTTCGCTCGGCCAGCAGGTGTCCCACGAGATCGATGCAGGGTCCGTGTGCGCCGCTGCGAGGAACGCGTCGATCGAGGTGTTCGGAGGGTGTTCGGGTGTGGAGACCTCGGCGCTGATCGGTGGCACTTGACCACCAGCCCGCACGGGCGCGATACCGCTGCTGCGCCGGGCGCTCCGGCTCCAGGACGGCCGGGGCTGCGTCGGCGGCTCGCGGTCCGTGGGTGGTTGCGGTAGGCCGTCCCGCCTGCCATCGACTTGGCATACCGACGGCAGGGGGTCACCGAGTGTGTGTTTCGTCGGCGGTCACAGGGCCGTGCAAGTGACCGAGTTGGCTCGGGATGGCAACCGACGGACAATCGCAGGCCATGGACGAGTCCCTGCTTTGGGTGTGGATCATGGTCGCGTTCATCGCTCTGGTGTTCTTGATCAATGTGCGGGATGTTCGATCTTCGCGTCGCGGCGGCCACCCGGTGAGCATGTGGAGGCTCGTCGGCAGCGGCCTGCTGCTGTTGGTGGCCTTCCCGTACGCCGTCTGGGAAACAGCTGTGGAACTGCTGCCGTCGTAGGGGGCATAGGCTCAAACCTGTCGCGCCCACACAACGACCAGCGGACAGAATCGGGCCGCCGGATGACGGGCGGCCAAGTCGTCTCAGTCGTCGTCTCGGTCCGTCATCCCGGAAGCGGTGCCGATCCGAGGCCGGAGGCAGGCCCGGTCACCAGAAGCCCCGCGGCCGGCCATTTGGACTTCCGAGCCGGCGTCCTGGTCGAGCCGGACTGCGACGGCACGACGGTCACCGTGGCCACCCTGGCGGCGAGCCGGTCCCGGTCCGGCCGCGCCTACCTCGCCGCCGTACGCCTGGTGCACCCACTGGTGGTCAGGGCGATGCTGCGCCACGCCGGCCGGACCGCCGTCGCCCCGTGGCGGTCCGGCCGGCCTCGCCCGGACACCTGCCTGATCACATGCCACCGGGTACGCAGCGGCGGAGCCATCCTGGCTCGCCGGCACGACGGCCAGGGACCGGCGCGACGTCACCGCCCCGGACCGTGGAGCGGCCGAGCGTGGGTGGTCCGCATCGGACGTCCGACGCGGACCACCACACCGGCGGGTCAGCTCGCGCAGACGGCGTACGCGCGGACCTTCCAGTTGCTGCTGAAGCCGTTCTCGTCCTCGGCGGCAGCGACCCTGACCGTGGTCGAGGTCGTGGGCCGCATCTCGGTCAGGCGGACCTGGCCGTCACCGCCGAGGATCTCGCCGCCCACACCGTGCACCCGGGTACCGCTGGGGCAGGTGGCCGTGACCGACCGGGTCGCGGCGGAGCTGTAGACGCTGTCGTTGGTGACACGCTTCTCGCCGGGCAGCGGGTCCGCGCAGATCGCGGTGGCGTCCAGCCACCACGTCTTGTCGAAGCCGGTGCCGTCCTCGGCGCCGGCCACCACGACGCTGCTCTGGTGGATGCGCAGATCCTCGAGGACGACCTCGCTGTTCGACGCCCCGACGACCGCGCCACCGACCCCGATGGCATGCTTGCCGAGCGGGCAGGACTTCTCGAACCAGTTGGACGAGCCGAAGCTGGTCGCCGAACTGCCGGACACGGTCACCAGGCCCTTGGGCGCCGGGGCGCACACCGCGCTCGCCGTGACCGCCCAGTTGCCGGCGACGCCGTTCTCGTCCTCGCGTCCGGTCACCGAGAACGTGGTCCCGCCGATCAGTGGCTTCATGATGTCCATGCCGACCTGCCCGAGCCCCGAACCGGTGATCGCGCCACCACCGCCAATGACCACGGTGCCGGCCGGGCAGGTCGCGTTCTGCGACTTCGCGAAGCTGTTGCTGGGACCGGTCGTGGTCTTGATGCTCAGGCCGGGCACCGCCGCCACCGGGCCGGTGAGGGCCAACTGGCCGAGCACGAGCGCGCTCAGCGCGGACCCGACGAGGGCGGGGGTGCGACGCGACCACCGGATACGGTTCGATCCTTCTCGCATGGTGTCTTCCTCTCCTACGGATGTTCGGTGCGACACCGGTAGGAGCGCGCCCGGGTCGGGATGCCAACAGAAAGTTCCGAAGAAAAAATTCGGCGGTTCTACTGGGACGGTCGACGAGCAGCGGGGGACACGGATGGACACGGCGGCACAGGACGACATCGCCCTGGTGGAGGCGGTGCGCCGCGGTGAGCGGGCCGGCCTGGAGGGCATGTACCGGCGGTACGCCGACCGGCTGTACACGTACGCCCGGACCGTGCTGCGGGAGCCGGAGGCCGCCGCGGACGCCGTCCACGACGCGTTCCTCACCGCCGGGCAGCGCATCGGCCAGCTCCGTGAGCCCGCCCGGTTGCGCCCCTGGCTGTACGCGATCGTGCGTAACGAATGCCTCCGACAGCTGCGGGACCGGTCCCGATCCCTGCCGCTGGAGGAGGCCGGCGAGCCGGTGGCCGACATCGCCGACCCGGCCACCGGCGTCAACGCCGCGCAGGTACGCCACCTGGTGCATGCCGCGGCCGACGCGCTGAACCCGGGCGACCGCGAGGTGGTCCACCTGGCCATCCGCCACGACCTGTCGTCCGCCGACATCGGCGCGGCCCTCGGGGTGCCCGCCAACCACGCGCACGCCCGACTGTCCCGCGCCCGCTCGCAGCTCGAACGGGCGCTGGGGGCGCTGCTGGTGGCCCGCACCGGGGCCCGGGACTGCCCCGCCCTCGCCGGCCTGATCGACGGCTGGCAGGGCCGGCTCACCCCGATCCTGCGCAAGCGGGTCTCGCGGCACATCGAGAGCTGCGTGGTGTGCGGATCGCTGCGGCAGGAGCAGCTCAGCCCGGCGGTGCTGCTGTCTGCGTACACGGCACCGGCCTTCCTGGTCGTCGCCGAGAGCGTGTGGCCGCGACTCATCGAGGCGATCGACGTGCCGGCCGACGCGATCGACGTGGCCGAGCCGGCGGTCGAGGCGGGTGCGGTGCGGTTCGAGCCGGCGACCGACCTGACGCCGGCGGCCGACGAGCCCGCCGGTCCGGTGGACGGCCCGGTCGACGCGCCCCCGCCGGCGACGGCCGAGGCGGCGTCCTCGGATCGTGCGGCGGTGCATCCGGACGGTGCGGCGGCGCCGGACCGTGTGGCCGTGTCGCCGGGTGATGCGGCCGTGGCCCCCGAGCACCTGGCGGAGCCCGCGCAGCAGGCGGCGATGCCGGCCGTGCCCGCGGACGGTGGGGCGGTACTCCCGGATCGCGCGGCGGGGTCGGCGGACCCGACGGCGGTGCCGCGCGATACGCCGCACCCCGTGCGGACCACCTCGCCGGAGCGCCGCCGCCGACGTCGCCGGGTAGCCGCGACGGCGGCTCCGCTGATCCTGCTCGCCGTGCTCGGCGCCTGGGCGTTGGCGCCCGGTCGCCCGACCGCGCAGGACGGCTCCGGTCGACCGGTGGCCGGGACGATCGGGTCACGGGCCGGTGAGCCGGTGGCACCCGCCGCCGCGCCGCTGCCGTCCGGGGCGGCCACGGCGGCCGGCAACCAGGCACCCGGCACGACGGCGTCGGCCGACCCCGCCGGCGCGACGCCCGGGACCGGCACCGGGCCGGCGGACGCAGCCGGTGCGGCCCGGCCGGGTACGCCCGCCGCGCCGACCGCGCCCGAAGTCGTGCCGGACGGCACCCCGCCGACGCCGACCCCGGTGCCGACCGCGCCCCGACCGACCGGCCCGCCACGGGTCACCGCGCCGTTCACGGTCTCCGCCACCGGCGCGGTGCGGTGCGGCGCGCAGACCTACAGCCTCGCCGTACGGGCCACCGGCAGCGCCACGCTCCGGAACGCCGAGGTCCGCTGGACACCTTCCGGGGGCAGGACGTCGGCCCGGGCCGCGACCGTGGACGGATCGGCCGCACAGGCCACCATCGGGTCCCTGAGCGCGTCGACGCTGACCTGGTCGGTGCGGGCCACCGCCGCCGACGGCCGTACGGCGCAGAGCCCGACCTACACGGTCACCGACCCGTGCGTCCGACCGGGATGACCGGGCCGGCTGCGACGTGCCGGCGCGGCGTCGCCCCCGGGTACGCCCCGGCGGTGGGGACCCGCGCGCCGCCCGCGCGGGGTCTTCGGGGCGTACCAGAATCACCTGACGGGGACCGACGGGAGGCGACGGTGGGCTACGCGGACGTCAACGGCCTGCGCCTCTGGTACGAGGTCCACGGCAACGGCCGACCCCTGGTGCTGCTGCACGGCGGGTACGGCGCGGTGGAGATGTTCGCCCCGGTCCTGCCCGCCCTCACCGCCCGGCGGCAGGTGATCGCCGTCGATCTCCAGGGCCACGGCCGCACCGCCGACGTCGACCGTCCACTGCGGTACGAGTCGCTGGCCGACGACGTCGCCGCACTGCTGCGCCACCTCGACCTGCCCGAGGCCGACGTGCTCGGCTACTCGCTCGGCGGCGGGGTCGCGCTGCGTACCGCGATCCAGCATCCCGGGCTGGTCCGCCGGCTGGTGCTGGTCTCCACGCCCTGTCGGCGACAGGGCTGGTACCCGGAGGTGCTGGCCGCGATGGCCGCCCAGGACGAGCGGGTCGGCGAGCAGATGCGCGGCACACCCCCGCACGAGTTGTACGCCCGGATCGCCCCCCGCCCCGAGGACTGGCCGCGACTGTGGGCCCGCACCGGTGAGCTGCTGCGCCGCGAGTACGACTGGTCGGCGGAGGTGGCCGCGCTCGCCACCCCCACCCTGCTGGTCTACGCCGACGCCGACGCGATCCCGGTGACCCACATGGCGCACTTCTACGGGCTGCTCGGTGGCGGGCACCGCGACGCCGGCTGGGACGGCACCGACCGGCCCGCCTCCCGGCTGGCCGTGCTGCCCGGCCTGACCCACTACGACATCGTCGCCTCGCCGGCCCTGCCTGCCGCCGTCCTGCCCTTCCTCACGCATGAGGTCCGGGCGCCGCAGTGACCGATGCGAGCGACCGGCGGCCGGTCGCCTCGATCCGCTTCACCACCGTGGCCGCCTGTTCGGCGTCCTGCCGCCAGGTCACGGCCACGTCGGCGCCGTCGGCGGCCAGCCGCAGCGCGGTCGCCGCCCCGATGCCCCGGCTGCCGCCGGTCACGAGGGCCACCTTGCCGTCGAGAAGTGTCGTCGTCATGGCATTCAGCCTCGTCGGCGGCGGCCGGCGGGTCTGGCGGTCATCGGACGCCTCGTCCGGCGCGCGCTCCCACCAGTCACGGGCCGCCGGTCCGCTCAGCGCAGCCGGTGCCGTATCCAGGGCAGCAGCGCGTCGCCCTGGGCCCGCTGGAACGCCCGGACGGTCGGGATGCCGGGCGGCGGCGGTCGCCGGGCGCCGTCGAGGAAGAACCCGGCCAGGCCGGCGTGGACACCGGTCAGGGTGTCGGGGTCGACGGCGGCGGTGAGCGGCAGCCGGCGCAGCAGCGCCTCGATGTCGTGCCCGCCGTGCAGCAGGACGTTGACCAGCAGCAGGGCGGTGTCGAGCCAGGCCGGGCCCCGGCAGGCGTGCGGCCAGTCGACCACGGTGACCGCGCCGGCCGGGTCGAGCAGCAGGTTGTCGGCCCGCAGGTCGACGTGGCAGAGGGTGTCACCGTCGAGGGCGGTCAGGCCCCGTTCGGCGGCGGCGCACAGCTCGGGCAGGTGCGCCCGGGCCCACGGGTCGAGGTCGGCGGGTGGGTCGGCGGCGATCCGGTGCCAGCCGGTGAAGTCCGTTGCCAGCCGTTCGGCGGCGGCCGGGGCGTGCGGGACCGGGTTGGGGGTGAGGGTGACCGCCAGCTCCTCCAGCGTCCGCAGCACGGTGGCCAGTTCGTCGTCCCGCCACGGGGTCCGCGGGTGCCGCCCGGCCACGTCGGTGAAGACCAGCGCGACCCACTCGCCGTCGTCGTGGTGGCCCAGCAGCCGGGGTGCCGGAGCGTACCCGGGCAGCCCGGCCGCGACGGCCGCCTCCGCGCGGTGCAGCGCGACGCTGTGCGCGTTCAACGCGGGGCAGACCGCCTTGACGAACGCCCGCCCGCCACCCGCGGTGCGGACCCGGTCGGCGGTGCCGGGGGAGTATCCGCCGGGCTGGGAGACCGCGGCGACCACCCGGTCGCCGAGGATCTCCTGCACGGCGGACCGGACGTGCTCGGGCAGGTCCCGCCAGCCGATCCGGGTCCTCGTGGGCTCACCCATCCGTCCACGGTGGTGGACGTCGCCGGTGCGGGACAACCGGATAACCGGCTCACCCGGCGAGGTAGCGCAGGACGACCACTCCACTGTCGAAGGGGCGGGTCTCCACCAGGCGGAGTCGGCGCGGGTCGAACTCCCGGTCGACGATCGGCACGCCGCTGCCGAGCAGGAACGGGTTGAGCTTGACGACCAGCTCGTCCACCTCGGGGAGCAGCTGCCCGGCGAGCCTGCCGCCGCCGCAGAGCCAGATGTCCCCACCGTCGCGCCGCTTCAGCTCCTGGACGAAGGCGACCGGGTCGCCGTCGACGATCTCCACGTCCGGATAGTCGGCCGGGGCCAGGGAGCGGGAGAAGACGTACTGCTTCAGGTGGGCGTACGGGCTGGTGACGCCGAGCGCCAGGGCCGGGTCGTAGGTGTGTCGGCCCATCACCACCGCGTCGAACCGCCCCTGCGGCCGGTCGATGCCGAAGTGCCCGTGGGCGACGCCGGGGAACGTCTGGGGCCAGTGCGCCACCAGGTGCTCCCGCACGTCGTCGTCGAGCGGGAAGAAGTCGTACGACCCGTCGGGGGCGGCGATGAAGCCGTCGAGAGTGCTGGCGATGTAGTACACGAGCTTGCGCACCCGAACTCCTCAATCACTACTGCTGTCGTGGTTGAGAAACTACAACATCTGTTGTGGTTGCGCTAGGGTGATTTTCGTGGCGAGGAACGTGGAGCGGCGGGCGGCGTTGGCCGACGCGGGGTTGCGGGTGCTGGCAGCGACCGGGGCGCGGGGGCTGACCCACCGCGCCGTCGACGCCGAGGCCGGCGTGCCGGTCGGCACCGCGTCGAACTACTTCCGCTCCCGGGACGCGCTGCTCGGCGCGCTCGGCGAGCGGATCATGGAACGGTTCGCCCCGGACGAGCACCGGCTCGCCGAGCTGGCCGCCCGCGAGCCCTCGCCGGAACTGCTCACCGACTACGTGCGCTACATCGTCGAGCGGACCACCGCCCAGCCCGAGCTGACCCGCGCGCTGATCGAACTGCGACTGGAGGCCGTACGCCGCCCCGGGCTGGCCCGCGTCCTCGGAGAGACCCTGCGCCGCGGTTACCGCGACGACGTCGCCTTCCACGTCGCGGCCGGGCTGCCCGGCGGGGCCTTCGAGGTGGCCCTGCTGCACTACGCGGTGGACGGGCTCCTGCTCGACCTGCTCAGCACCTCCATCGACGCCGGGTTCGACCCCGACGAGGTGGTCTCGGCCCTGGTGTCCCGGCTGCTCGGCCGCCCCGGCTGAGCGTCGCGCATCCGGGTGCAGAGCAGCTCTGCACCCGCCGCCGCGACGGCTGCACCGGGGCGTCGCCCCGCGCGACGCAGTGCCGAGGCGCGGCTGAGCGTCCCCGGTGACCAGGAGCCGGCGACCACCCGGCGCGTCGCCGCGCGCCGAGGCATGGCCCGGCCCGCAGCGGGAAACCGCCCCGGACGTATCCCGGGGGAGGAGTGACGGATGAGAGACGACACCGGACTGACCATCGGTGTGCTCGGTTCGTACGGCGGCCGGAACCTCGGCGACGAGGCGATCCTCACCGGCCTCCTGGCCGACCTGCGCCAGCAGGAGCCGAACGCCCGGATCATCGTCTTCTCCCGCAATCCCGCCCACACCGCCCTCGCCCATCCCGACGTGGAGGCGGTGCCCTGGGAAGGCGTCAGCCGGGTCGACTCCGCCGAGGTGCTGGCCCAGCTCGACCTGTTGATCCTGGGTGGCGGCGGCATCCTCTACGACCGGGAGGCCCGCCGCTACCTCCGGGTCGTCCGGGTCGCCCAGGAACGCGGGCTGCCCCTGCTGACGTACGCGGTCGGCGTCGGGCCGCTCAACGACGGGGTGGACACCGGCATGGTCCGGGAGACGCTGGCCGGGGCGACCGAGGTGACCGTGCGGGACCAGGAGTCCCGGATGGTGCTGGAGGAGGCCGGTCTGCTCAACCCGATCACCGTCACCGCCGACCCGGCGTTCCTGCTGGAACCGGAGGAGTTCCCCGCCCGGCTGCTACGGGAGGAGGGCGTTCCGGCCGGCCGTCGGCTGGTCGGACTGAGCGTCCGCGAGCCCGGCCGGGCCGCCGAGCGGCTCGACGTCGACGGGTACCACCGGCTGATCGCCCAGATCGGGGACTTCCTGGTGCAGCGGATCGACGCGTACGTGCTCTTCGTGCCGATGGAGCGTGACGACATCCGGCACTCGCACGGCGTGCTGTCGCACATGGTCGCCGCCGACCGGGGCCGGATCCTGCACGGCGACTACTCACCTCGGCAGGTGCTCGGCCTGATGAAGCACTTCGACCTGGCTGTGGGCATGCGGCTGCACTTCCTGATCTTCGCCGCGATGGTGGGCACCCCGTTCCTGCCCCTGCCGTACGCCGGGAAGGTCTTCGACCTCGCCCAGCGGCTCGGGGTGCCGGCGCTGCGCGGCGTGGAGCGCGAGGTGGAGGGTCCGCTGCTCGCGGAGGTGGACCGGCTCTGGGACGAGCGGGAGTCCCGCGCGGACGAGACCGCCCGGCGCGTCGCCGACGTCTGCGACCAGGCCAAGGGCACCTCCCAGGTCACCCGCGCGGTGCTGGAGAGCCTGCGCAACCGGACCCTGGCCCGGATGGCCGCCTGACCGCACCGGCGTGACCCGGCCCGACGCCCGACATGCTCGGGTGCTCAGACCGCCGGGCCCCGCCAGCGGTAGCACCACTGCTCGCCGACGGACTCCAGCTCGTAGATCTGGGCGTCGGCCAGCCCTTCCGCGCCCAGGTGGTGGTGGGTCAGCGGGGGACGGTCGTTGCTGTCCAGCTCGGCGTCGATCGTCTCGCCGTCGGCCGGGCCGTCCACCAGGGGAATCCTCACCGTTGATGCCATGTGCCCATCCTGCCCGGAAGATCGCGGCTCCGCAGGGTTTGCCGGGGCAGCGGGCCCGCCCACCCGCCGACTAGGGTCCGCCGAATGGCGGACATTCAGATCGATCCCACCCTCGGGCCGGTGGTGGCCCGCACCGGTGACGAACGCGCCATCCTCGAAGCGTTCCTCGACTTCCACCGCTCCGTCGTGCTGCGCAAGGCGCGCGGGCTGACCGACGCCGACGCCACCCGCCGCCTGGTGCCCTCCGCGACCACCCTCGCCGGCCTGGTGAAGCACCTGGCCGTCATCGAACGCAACTGGTTCCCGATCCTGCTCGACCCCGCCCCGGGCGACCGGTTCCCCACCTCCGAGGAGGATGCGGCCGCGAGTTTCGCCCTGGCCGAGGGGGAGACCCTGGAGTCCGTCGTCGAGGCGTACGAGGCGGCCTGCGCGCGCTCCCGCGAGGTGGCCGCCCGGTTCCCGCTGGACCACGTCGTCGGGCAGCCGCAACTCGGCGAGGTGTCGTTGCGCTGGATCCTGGTGCACATGATCGAGGAGACCGCCCGGCACGCCGGGCACGCCGACATCCTCCGCGAACTGACCGACGGCGAGACCGGCGCGGTCTGAGGCCCGCCCGTCCGCACCGGGCGCGCGGGACGGGGCGGGGCCGCGAAACGGCGGGTCAGCGGCGCGGCAGCAGGCCCGGCGGGTACTCCATGCCGTCGTGGGTGCAGGCGGCGGCGGCGACCTGGGCGGCGTACGCGGCCGCGTCCGGCAACGCCCCGCCGGCCAGCCGGCCGGCGATCAGCGCGGCGGCGAAGGCGTCCCCGGCGCCGTTGCTGTCGACCACCGGGGCGGGCGGCACGGTGGCCGGCACCTGGCGCCGCCCGCCGTCGCCCGGGTACAGGTCGGCACCGTCCGCGCCCCGGGTCACCAGCACCGTCCGGGGCGCCAGCGTGGCGGCGAGCGCGTCCGCGTCCGCGCCCAGCCGTACGCCGCTGACGAAGACCAGGTCCGCCGTCTCGGCGAACGGGCGGTGGTAGGGGTTCTGCCCGTCCCAGTCGTGCAGGTCGGTGGAGAGCGCCACCCCGCCGGGCAGGGCCGCGCGCAGCACCGGCAGCCGGTCCCGCGCCCAGTCCATGATCGAGACGTGTACGTGGGCGGCGTCCCGGACCAGCGCGGCGAGCCGGTCGTCGCCGAACGGGGCGTCCGGGCCCGTCCAGGGGGCCGGGTCGTACAGCGACATCCGCCGCCCCGCCGGGTCCACCAGGTTCACCGACTGCCGGGTGCCGCCGGGGCTCTCCGCGAGCACGGTGTGCACCGAGGTCCGGGCCAGCGCCGCGCGGACCACCTCGCCGGCCGGGTCGGCGCCGAGCACGTCGACCAGGGCCACCCGCAGCCCGAGGGCGTGCGCGGCCAGGGCCACCCCGGCGCCGGTGTTGCCGATCCGGGCCTGGACCGGAGGGACGGTCAGCGAGTCGGCGGCGGGCAGCGGGAGCGCCGGCACGCGGACCCGCAGGTCCACTCCCAGGCCGCCGATCACGAGCAGGTCGAACATGGCGCCGACGGTAGCCTGACCGCGCCGCCTATCCTGGGCCCGGGCGTCGACGAGGGGGCAGTGTGCTGGTCATCCACGGGGTGTGGCTGGTCGGTGCCGGCCTTGCCGTCTGGGCCGAGGACAGCGCGCTGCCGGCCCGCGCGCCGCGCCGGCCCGGCCGGGCGCCGCGGGAACGTCCGCACCCGTTCGCCGCCGACCACGCCACGCTGGCCGCCGCGCTCGGCGACGTCCCGGCCGTGGCCGGCTCCGTGCCGCTCACCCTGCCCACCCGCGCCGGCTCGCCACTGGACTCGCCCGAGCTGGTCCGGACCACCGTCACCGAGCCGGTGCGCGGTCCGGTCACCCTCGCCGGGTGGCGCGTTCCCGTGCTGTCGTACGACCCGGACGACGCGCTCGCCCTGCTGCGTACCCTCGACGGCTGCCCGGCCGTGCCCGGCGCCACCCTGCGTCACCTCGTCGGGCTGGCCGACTTCGCGGTCGACCTGGTGGCCCGGGGCCGGGTGCTGCCCGGCCTCGCCGACCCGCCGTCGGTGTCGCTGGCCGCCCTGGTCGGCGCGGCCGCCGCCGCACCGCCCCCGACCCGAGGCGCGGACGCGAAGGCCGCCGCACCGCCCCCGGCCGGTGGTGCGGATGCGCCGGCCGGCCGGTGGCGCCGGCCGGGCGTGGCCGACGGTCACCGGCCGGCGTGGGCGGTGTGGCGACCCCTGCTCACCGGCGTCGACGCGGGATGGGCCCGGTCACTGGCGCTGGCCCTGCCCCCGGCCGCGCGTGCCGCCACCCTTCCGGTCCCGTCCCGGGCCGCCGGGGCGGCCGGCGACGGTGGCCGGGCCGCCCGGGACGCCGCCGGTGCCGGGCCCTTCGGCGCCGGGGCGCTGGTCGCCGACGCGCTGGACGCCCTGACCGACGCCGCCGCCCGGCTCGACCTCGCCGACGTCGACCTGGCTCGGGGCGGCCGGCGCGACGGCGTGGTCGGCGGCTGGCTGACGGCGCTGACCGGCCCGCGCCGGGAGTTCACCGCCGAGCCCGACGCGCTGCGCACCCTGCGCACCGAGCTGGACGCCTGGCAGCGCGACGCCGCCGGCGGTGCGGTACGGGCCAGCTTCCGCCTGGTCGAGCCGGAGGCCGAGGAGATCGTCGACCCGCTCGTGGTGGTGCCGGCGGACCCGGCCACCGTGGTCCGCCGCGACGGTCCCTGGCGGGTCGAGTTCGGTCTCCAGGCCGCCGACGAGCCCGGCCTGCACGTCGGGGCCGGGCAGGTCTGGCGGGCGCCGGAGACCGTACCCGCGCTGGCCGGGCCGCTGGAGAGCCCGCAGGAGACGCTCCTGGCTGAGTTGGGCCGGGCCGGGCGGCTCTGGCCGGAGCTGGACGCGGCGCTGCGCACCGCGTCGCCGGAGGAGTTGGAGCTGGACGCCGAGGGTGCCCACCGGTTCCTGCGCGACGGCGCGCCGGTGCTGCACGCCGCCGGCTTCGGGGTGCTGCTGCCCTCCTGGTGGCAGCGCCCGTCGGCGCGGCTCGGCGCCCGGCTGCGGGCACGCGGGCGGACCGCCCCCGGCACGGTGGCCGACGCCGCCGGCGGGCTCGGCCTGGACGCCCTGGTCGACTACCGGTGGGAGGTGGCGCTCGGCGACGAGACCGTCGACGCCGACGAGTTGGCCGCCCTCGCCGCGCTGAAGACGCCACTGGTCCGGCTGCGCGGCCGGTGGGTGGAGCTGGACCCGAAGCGGCTCGCCGCCGGGCTGCGTCTGCTGCGCTCCGCCGGGGAGCTGACCGTCGCGGACCTGCTCCGGCTCGGCCTTGCCGAGGGCGACCGGGCCGAGGCGTTGCCGGTGCTGGAGGTGAGCGCCGACGGGCCGTTGGGTGACCTGCTCGCCGGGGACGCCGAGCGGCGGCTCACCCCGCTCGACCCGCCGCCCGCGTTCAAGGGCACGCTCCGGCCGTACCAGCGGCGGGGGTTGGCCTGGCTGGCCTTCCTGCAGTCGCTCGGTCTCGGCGGGATCCTCGCCGACGACATGGGGCTGGGCAAGACGGTGCAGCTGCTCGCCCTGCTCGCCGGGGACCCGCCCGGCGCCGGGCCGACCCTGCTGGTCTGCCCGATGTCGCTGGTCGGCAACTGGCAACGGGAGGCGGCGAGGTTCACCCCGGGGCTGCGGGTGCACGTGCACCACGGCGCGGACCGGGCCCGGGGCGCGCAGTTCGAGGAGGCGGTGCACGCCGCCGACCTCGTGCTCACCACGTACTCGGTGGCCGCCCGGGACGCGGTCGCGCTCGCCTCGCTGGCCTGGCACCGGGTCGTCGTGGACGAGGCACAGGCGATCAAGAACGCCTCGACCCGGCAGGCCGAGGCGGTCCGGTCGCTGCCCGCCCGGCACCGGGTCGCGGTCACCGGTACGCCGGTGGAGAACCGCCTCGCCGACCTCTGGTCGATCATGCAGTTCGCCAATCCGGGGCTGCTCGGCCCCGCGTCCAGCTTCAAACAGTCGTACGCGGTGCCGATCGAGCGGCACTCCGACGCCGAGACGGCCGCCCGGCTGCGCCGGATGACCGGACCCTTCGTGCTACGGCGGCTCAAGACCGACTCCTCGATCATCTCCGACCTGCCGGAGAAGCTGGAGATGGAGGTGGTCTGCAACCTGACCACCGAGCAGGCCTCGCTCTACCGGGCGATCGTCGACGACATGCTGGCGAGGATCGAGTCCAGCGACGGGATGGAGCGGCGCGGCCTGGTGCTGGCCACCATGACCCGGCTCAAGCAGGTCTGCAACCACCCGGCCCAGCTGCTGCGCGACGGCTCCGCCCTGCCCGGGCGCTCGGGCAAGCTGGAACGGCTGGAGGAGATCCTCGACGAGGTGCTCGCGGCCGGAGAGAAGGCTTTGCTCTTCACCCAGTACGCCGAGTTCGGCGGGATGCTGCGCGGTCACCTGTCGGCCCGCTTCGGCCGGGAGGTGCTCTTCCTGCACGGTGGGGTCGGCAAGGCCGACCGCGACGCCATGGTCACCCGTTTCCAGTCGCCGGACGGCCCGTCGGTCTTCGTGTTGTCGCTCAAGGCCGGCGGCACCGGGCTCACCCTCACCGCCGCCAACCACGTGGTGCACGTGGACCGCTGGTGGAACCCGGCGGTGGAGGACCAGGCCACCGACCGGGCGTTCCGGATCGGCCAGCGCCGACGGGTGCAGGTCCGCAAGTTCGTCTGCGCCGGCACCGTGGAGGAGAAGGTGGCCGCGATGATCGCCGACAAGCGCAGCCTGGCCGCCTCGGTGGTGGGCAGCGGCGAGCAGTGGGTCACCGAGCTCTCCACCGCCCAGCTGCGCGAACTGTTCACCCTGGAGGCCGGGGCGGTGGTCGAGTGAGCGGCATGGACGCCACGCCCCGCCCGGACGACGCCGCGACCGCCGGGGTCGGCGGCCCGGAGGGTGCCGGCCGGTTCGCCGACTTCGGCCGCCCGCGCCGGGTCGACGGCGGGATCAGGGCGCGCAGCACCCGGGGTGCGATCGGCGTGTCCTGGTGGTCGCGGCGCTTCCTGGAGGTGCTGGAGTCGTTCGCGCTCGGCACCCGGCTCACCCGTGGCCGTTCGTACGCGCGGCGGGGCCAGGTGCTCCGGCTCGACGTGACACCCGGCCGGGTGACGGCGACCGTGCAGGGTTCCCGGGCCGAGCCGTACCAGGTCGGCATCGCGCTCGCGCCCTTCCCGGCGGCGCTCTGGGAACTCCTCGAACGGGACCTCGCCGGGCAGGCGTTCTTCAGCGCCCGGCTGCTCGCCGGTGACCTCCCGGCCGAGCTGGAGCAGGTGTTCGCCGACGCGGGCGCCCCGCTCTTCCCGGGCGGGGTCGGTGAGTTGACCCAGCGGTGCAGCTGCCCCGACTTCGCGGTGCCCTGCAAGCACCTCGCCGCGACGTTCTACCTGCTCGCCGAGGCGTTCGACGCGGACCCGTTCCAGCTGCTGCACTGGCGGGGCCGCAGCCGGGCCGACCTGCTCGACCGCCTGCGTACGCTGCGCGCCGGGGCGTCCGAGGTGGACGGGGCTGTCGCTCCGTCCGGAGCGGACGGGCCCGTGCTGACAGCCACCCCTGGTGGCCCGCTTCGCGACGACGGCGCTCCGGCGGCCGGTGCGGCGCGGGTGCTGGCGGGTCTGCCCGCGGCCCCGCTGGACGACGCGGTGGACCGGTTCTGGCTGCCGCCGGTGCCGCTGCCGGACCGCCCGCCCACCCTGGCGACCGGCCCGGAACTGCTGCTGCGGCAGCTCGGCGCGCCCGCTCCGGCGATCGGTGGCCCCGGTCTGCTGGAGCGGCTGCGACGCGGGTACCGGACCTTCGGTCGGTCGTAACGCGGTGGCCGTCGGCCCCACGAGCGGAGCACACCGGATCTTGGACAGTTACCGTCCTGCTCGGACGCCAACTGTCCAAGATCTCGGTGTCCGGGTGGAGTGACCTGCGGCGCCCGGACGACATGGTCATAGCCAGCGGCGGCGGAAGCGCCACATCAGCGCGGCGTTGACCGCCAACGCGACCGCACAGATCGCGCCCGCCAACCGTCCGGCCAGTACGGTCATCGCCGGCAGCGACGCCCAGAGCACGATCGTCAGCAGCATCAGCCAACGCCCGCGCCGGGCCCGCGCCCGATGATCGAGTCTCGCGAAGAACTTCGGGTCGCTCTCCCGGAGATGCCGGGTGATCTGTTCGAATCTGCGCTGATCCTCTTTGCTGAGCATGGCGGTGCCTTCCCCTCACGGCTTCAGCGGTTCGGCGGCTTACCCGCTGCGGCGGCGACTCACGCACCTGTGCCGCTGCTACTTTCGCGACCGGGCCGGGCCTGCTCAGGGGGGCGGCTCAGCACAGGGTTATCCCTTCCTTAAGTTTCGCTGTGCCGATGAACGGCGCTTCAAGCGTCGCGCGCACCGGAAACGTTACGTCCGGGTCGTCGGTGGGCGTGTCGCCCCTGCTCGGGACGGCGATGCCCAGCCGGGGTGCAACCGCCTCACCTTCGCCGCTGTTGAGCGGTGCCTTAAGTGCGCCGCGCGGGCCTCTCCAGCCGCCTTGAGGCCGGTCAACCGCTTGGTTACTTTCCCGTAGCAACCCCCTCAGGCAACAGTCGCCGCACCCTTCGCCCCGCTCCGGTCGCAGCGTGTCGGCGCTTTCAAGAAATCGGATTGGTGCATGGCCGACCAGAATGTGCCACCGCGTGGACCGTGGGACGACCGCGGTGGGAACCCCGGGCAACACCCGGGTCCGTACGCCCCGCAGTGGGTGGGTCCGGAAGGGCTGGGCCGACAGAGCTTCCACCAGCCGGCCGGGGCCGGGTTGCCCACTCTGGACGATGACGACGAGCCGGGCCGCCGCACCGGCCGGCGTCGTGCCCTGGCCGCCATCGGCGGTGTCGCCGCGGTCGTCGCCGGCGGCGCGGCCCTCGCCCCGGCGGTACGCGGGTTCTTCGACGACGGCGCGGTGGCCGGCGACGCCACCGGCACCACCGTCACCGACGGCACCGCCGCCCGCCCCAGCGGCCAGCAGCCGAGCAGGGTACGCACCTACACCGAGCAGAACGAGAGCTACATGGGCTCCCGGGCCGGGGCGGTGCTGAAGAAGAACAACCCGACCGGCGGCCGGCTCTTCTCCGGCCCGGCCTCCGCCGCCGCGGAGACCCCGGTGACGGTGAGGACCGTCCTGGCCAAGGACCCGGCCCGGCACCTGGCCAGCCGGGCCACCTTCGGCGCCACGCCGAAGGTGCTCGCCGACATCCGGCGGATGGGCATCGACGGCTGGATCCGCTGGCAGCTCGACCCGGAGAAGATCGCGCCGAGCCCGGCCGAGCTGAAGCTGGCCGAGCTGCCCAGCCTCAAGCTGAGCCCGCAGCAGCTCCGCGAGCAGCGCGACCAGCTCAACGAGCGGGGCGTGCAGCCGGAGAAGGAGATGGTGGACGCCACGCTGGCCCGGCAGATCTGGTCGGAGCGCCAGCTCTTCGAGGTGATGGTCGACTTCTGGAACGACTTCCTGCACGTCGCCGCCGACTTCGACGGCGGCGAGGTCTACCGCAACTCCTTCGACCGCGACGTCGTCCGGGCCCATGCCCTGGGCAGCTACCCGGACATGCTGGTCGCCGCGAACAGGCACCCGGCGCTGCTGCTCTACCTGAACCAGAACGACTCGCGCAAGGACGCGGTCAACGAGAACCTGGCCCGGGAGAACCTGGAGCTCTACTCGGTCGGCGTCGACGGCGGATACACCGAGAAGGACGTGCGGCAGGCGGCGCTGCTGCAGACCGGGCGGGGCGTCCAGGACGGCAGGTACGTCTTCCGCGCCAACCAGCACTACCTGGGCAAGGTGAAGATCCTCGGCTTCACCCACGCCAACGCCTCAAGCGACCCGAAGCAGGCCGACGCGGCCATCGACTCCTACCTGCGCTACATCGCCCTGCACCCGTCGACCGCCCGGTACGTGGCGCGCAGCCTAGCCACCCGGTTCGTCTCGGACACCCCGCCGAAGTCGCTGGTGGACCGGCTGGCCAGACGTACACGGTGAACAAGGGCATGGTGAAGCCGCTGCTGATGACGCTCTTCAGCTCCTCGGAGTTCTGGGCCGCGGTGGGGCAGAAGGTGCGCCGGCCGATGGAGTACCTGATCGCCACGTACCGCACCCTGAACGTCCGGCCGGAGGCCTCGCCCGCCTTCAAGCAGGACGGCGGGCGACCCGCCTTCGCCCGTGGCCTGCGGCAGGTCCACGACAAGCTGCGCCAGCTCGGCCAGTACCCGATGGGCCAGCCCACCCCGGACGGCTATCCCGACGTCTACGTCGCCTGGACCTCCGCCGGGACGATGGTCAGCGGCTGGAACGAGGCCGGGGACCTGCTCGCCGGCTACCGCACCGAGTTCACGTTCACGCCCGCCGATGCCCTGGTGGCCCGGCCGCCGGCCACCGCCGGGGCGTACGTGGACGCGCTCGCCCAGCGGCTGGTGCACCAGAAGCTGAGCGCCAAGGAGAAGGCGCTGATCCTGGGCGTGGCCGGCGTCCCGGCGGGCGCCAAGGTCGACGCGACGTTCAACGGGGCCGTCACCGCCGTCGCGCGGGCGATCCTCGCTTCCCCCCAGCACCACCTCCGGTGAGGCACCCGATGGAGAAGACTGTGCACTCGTTCCCCCTGCACCCCGAATGCCCCGACGTGCGGCGGCTGGCCGACGACCCGGCCGAGGCGCTGCTGCGCGCGGAGGCCGACGTCGTCGCCGCCGAGAGCGCCGCCGAACGGGACCGGTACCGCCGGCTGGAGGACCTGGAGGAGGCCCAGCAGGACGGGCGGGGGGTGACCCGGCGGACCTTCGTCGCCGGCGCCGCCGCCACCGCCACCGCGCTGGCCACCGCCCAGTTCGTCACCACCTCCGCGTCGTTCGCCGCGACGAGGACCGGCACCCTGATCCACGTCTTCCTCTACGGCGGGCTGGACGGGCTGAGCCTGGTCGCCCCCGCCGAGGATCCGGTGCTGGCCAAGGCCCGCCCCGACCTGCTGCTCGGCGACGACTCGCTGGCGCTGGGCCGCGGCTTCAAACTGACCAGCGCGTTCGCGCCGTTGGAGAAGTGGCTCCGGGCCGGGCAGCTCGGGTTCGTCCTGGCGGTCTCCGACGAGCGGCTGTCCCGCAGCCACTTCCAGGCCGCCGACGCCTGCAACCTGGGCGGCCTGCCCGGCGAGACCGGCGGCCGGGGCTGGCTGGACAGCCTGGTCGACGCGCTCGGCAAGGGCACCGCGTTCCGCAGCGTCGGCATCGGCAGCACGCTGCCCCGGTCGCTGGTCGGCAACAACGGCGCGCTCTCGATCAACAACGTCGGGTCGCTGAAACTCAACGGTGAGGAGAAGTACCGGGCGGCCACCGAGAAGGCGATCCGCGGCCTGTTCACCGGGATCAACCACCCGGTCCAGGAGGCGGTGATCGACGGCATGGCCGCGCTGACCACCGCGCAGAAGCTGTCGGCCCGGCCGTACCAGCCGGCCGAGGGTGTGGAGTACAAGGGCGTCGGCTCCGCCTTCCAACAGCTCGCCCAACTGATCAAGGGCGGGGCGAACGTCCGGGTGGCCACGGTCGGCATGGGCGGCTACGACACCCACGAGAACCAGGGCACCCGCCCCGGCGGACAGCTGCACCGGCGGCTCAACGAACTCGCCACGGCGCTGGCCGCGTTCTTCACCGATCTCGGTGACTCCGCCGCCGACGTCACGGTCATGGTGTCCAGCGAGTTCGGCCGGCGGGTCGCCTCCAACGGCGGCGGCACCGACCACGGCCACGGCGGGGTGGTCACCGTCCTGTCCGGCCGCAAGCTCGCCGGCTCGCTGCTCGGCACCTGGAACGGCTTGAACGATCTGGACTCCGGCGACGTACCCGAGTACAACAACATGTTCAACGTCTACGGAAGCGTGGCGCAGGGGCGGTTCGGCCTGACCAACGCCGAGGTGGACAGGATCTTCCCGAGGCGGAAGTACACCCCCATGAAGCTGTACGCGTGACATACCAGGACACCTGGGCCGCCGGCCGCCGTACCGGGACAACCCCCCGGCACGGCGGCCGTCCGGCTGCCCCCGTATCCCCGACCCCGGCGCCGCCGCGGCGCGGGCCCGGCGGCCGGCGGGCCCTGGCCCTGCTCTTCTGGGCGGGCCTGGTGGCCGCCGTGCTGCCATGGTGGCTGGACACCCCCGCCGGGTCGATGAAGGACACCGGCGATCTGCTCACCGCCGCCGGGCGGATCACCGGGCTGGTCGCCGGCTACCTGCTGCTGGTCCAGGTGCTGATGATGAGCCGCCTCGGCGCGCTGGAACGCTGGGTCGGCGGCGAACGGATATCCCGCCTGCACCGGGATGTCGGCGCCACCCTGCTGGTCGCGGTCCTCGCCCACCTGTCGCTGCTGCTGGTCGCCTACGCCGAGGCCGACGAGCAGTCCGTCCTCGGCGAGGTGGGCGTGCTGCTGCGCGACTACGAGGACCTGCTCTCCGCGTTCGTCGCCGCGGGCATCATGGTGCTGGTCGGCCTCACCGGCATCCGGGCGATCCGCACCGTCATGCCCTACGAACTCTGGTACCACCTGCACCTGGCCAGCTACGCCGCGCTGCTGCTCGGCTTCGGCCACCAGTTCAGCAACGGCGCGCAGCTCCACTCGCCGGGGCCGGTGCGCACCGGCTGGATCGCGGCCTACCTGCTGGTGCTCGCCGCCCTGCTCTGGGGGCGGGTGGTCGCCCCGCTGCACTTCAACCTGCGGCACCGGCTGCGGGTGGCCGACGTGGTGGCGGAGAGCCCGGACACCATCTCGATCTACCTGACCGGCCGGCGGCTGAACCAGATCGACATGCTCGGCGGGCAGTACTTCCGCTGGCGCTTCCTCGCCCGCGGCTGCTGGTGGCAGTCGCACCCGTTCTCGCTCTCCGCCGCGGCCAACGGCCGCTGGCTGCGGTTGACCGTCAAGGTCGTCGGCAGGCACACCGCCGACCTGCGCGACCTCGACCCCGGCACCCGGGTCTGGGCGGAGGGCCCGTCCGGCACCTTCACCGCCGCCCACCGTACGAAGGAACGGGCGCTGCTGATCGCCGGTGGCAGCGGCATCGCGCCGCTGCGCGCGATGCTGGAGGAACTGCCGCCCGGCGCTGCGCTGATCTACCGCGCCCGCACCCCCGCCGACGTGCTGATGCACCCCGAGCTGGACTGGCTGGCCCAGGCCCGGCACACCTCCGTCTGGTACGTGATCGGCTCCCGCGACGACCCCGGCCCCCGGCAGGTGATGAGCCCGGACGGGCTGCGCCGCCTGGTGCCGGACGTGGCCCGCCGCGACGTCTACCTCTGCGGTCCGGCCGGCCTGGTCGAGGAGTCGGTACGGGCGCTGCGCGCCGCGGGCATACCGCGCCGGCAGATCCACCTCGCCACGTTCGAGCTGTGAGAGAGGCACACCAGATGCGTCGCGCGCTCCTCGCGATCACCGGCCTGGCCGCCGGCACCACCGCGCTGGTGGTGCTCAAGGGCTCCCCGGGAGCCAGCCAGGTCGCCACCGGCGAGCGGTCACCGGTCGTCCCCGCCGGCTCCGATCCGGCCGCGCTCCCCGGGGTCGCCCCCACCCCGGACCCCTCCGACCCGGCCCTTTCCGCCCGGGCCACCCCCGGTGGCCGGCAGAGCCCGACCGGCCGGGCCGGCGCCGACGCGCCGCGACCGGCGGCCCCCGCCCCCACCACCAGCGCGCCGAGGTCCACCCTGCGCACCGTCAGCGGCCCGCAGGTGACCTACGAGTACGGCACCCTGTCCGTCCAGATCACCCTCTCCGGCACCCGGATCGTCAACGCCACCGGCATCGGGATGCCGCAGAGCGGGCAGTCGGGGCGGCGCAGCGACGACGTGCAGGCCACCTACAGCGGGACCTCCGGCGAGGTGGTGCGCAAGCAGAGCGCCGACCTGGACACCGTCTCCGACGCCACCGCCACCAGCGAGGCGTACCAGCGGTCGCTGCGGGCCGCCATCGACCGAGCCCGCTGAGGTGCCGGTGGCACCGGCCCGGCCCGGTCTGCGCCGGGTCGAGCAGATCATGGGTACGGCGATCAGCCTGGACCTGGCCGACGACCTGCCCGCCGCGACCCTGCACGAGCTGGCCGGGCAGACCTTCGACTGGCTGCGCGAGGTCGACGCCCGGTTCAGCACCTGGCGCGACGACAGCGAGGTGTGCCGCCTCGACCGGGGCGAGCTGCCGCCGGCCGAGGCGTCGGCGGACCTGCGGGCGGTGCTGGCACGCTGCGCCGACCTGTGGCGGGCCACCGACGGGTTCTTCGACGCGTACGCCACCGGCCGGCTCGACCCGTCCGGCTACGTGAAGGGCTGGTCGGCGCAGGTCGCCTCGGACCGGCTGGTCGCCGCCGGAGCGGGCAACCACTGTCTCAACGCCGGCGGCGACGTGGTGGTGCGCGGGCTGTCCCCGACGGGACGGCCGTGGCGGATCGGCGTCGCGCATCCCTGGGACCCGACGGCCACCTGCCTGGTGCTCGCCGGCACCGACCTGGCGGTCGCCACCTCGGGCGTCCAGCACCGGGGCCACCACGTACGTGACCCGCGCCGGGGGGTGCCGGCCCGCGGGCTGCGCTCGGTCACCGTGGTCGGGGCGGACCTGGGCCTGGCCGACGCGTACGCGACCGCCGCGATGGCGATGGGGGAGTCCGGCGTCGGTTGGCTCGACCGCCTCGACGATCACCTGCACGCGGTCGTCACCGACGACGCCCGCCTCCTGCACTCCACCACCCTCCCCCTCGCCTCCTGACCCCCGCTCCGCCCCCGCCCCTCCCGCCGCACTTCGGAGAAGGAGTGGCTGTCGACGGCGAAACAGCGCCACCTTCAGCAGGTGCGCGGGGCCGGGTGGTGGTGGGCGGGGCGGGGTCAGCGGGCGGGGCGGCGGGTGCCGGCGGGGTGGGTGGCGGCGGGCCGGGCACGTTCCGGGCGCGACCCGCCCGGGCGGGTGCCCGACCAGCGGTACGGCCGGCGGTGGTGCGGTGGTGGCTCGGCGCCGCCGGGGTGCCGTGCCGCGTCGTCCCTGGACATCCCATACCCCCGCTCCTGGCGCGAGCGCGCCGTCACGGGTTCAACGACCCTGCTGCCGGACGGGTCGCTCTCGGACACCCGTGGAGTCGGATCAGTGACCCCGGCGGGGCAGCGGGAGCTGGCCGGGGAGCAGTTCCGGGGTGAGCGTCACCCCGGTGGCCCGCAGCGCGTCGACGACGGTGTTCTGCACCAGGTACGAGTCGGGCAGCCGCCAGTGCGCCTGCTCCGGGGCGACCGCCCACCGCACCGGGCCCTCCGGCAGCCGGGTCGGCGGGGCCGCCACCCACGAGCCGGGCCCGTGGCGTACGACGTGGAAACAGTGCTCCAGCTCGGGTCGGAGCGGATCGCCGGGGCGGACCAGGAACATCCAGCGGCCGGTCGGGGTCACCAGCACCGGGCCGCGTACGCCCGGGCCGGCCGGATGCGACGGGATCGCGTCGAGGACGTGCCGGCCGAAGTGGGCCGCCACCTCCAGCACGTCGAAGGTGCGTCCGGTGGGGAGCAGCACCCCGTGCGGACGGCTACGCCACCAGGTCGCCACCCGGGCCGGGTCGGCGCTGGCGGCGTGCTCCCAGTCCTCCAGGGCGGGGTGGCAGCCGACGGTCGGGCAGCCGGCCCGGCCGCAGACGAAGCGGCTGCGGGCCAGACATGCGCCGGGAGTCACCTCCCAGCCGTGCACGGCGTACCGCACGGCGATCCGGCGCAGCCGGACCCGTTCGATCGACGACAGCTGAGCGACCCGCGGTCCGACGTTCCCCCACATTCCCGTGATCTCCCCTCACCCCGAATGAGCGTCCCGTCTGGCAACATGTCGAGCGCCGTCACTGCCGTAACCCGCGATCGTTGAGCTGTCGAACGGCTCGTGCAACTTGCACGAAAAGTACGAGAACTGGCCGTACGGCTGACGCACAACCTGTGCGACCGGCGAAAACCTGATTCGGACGGGCCGCCGCGGCTGCGGGTGGTCGGCCGGCTGATCCACCGGACGGCTGACGAGGGGGAGGAGCAGGGGATGGATGAGCTACCCATAGGGCGACGGGTCGCCTACTGGCGCGGGCGGCGCAAGATGTCCCAGCAGGTATTCGCCGACCGGCTGGGCAAGTCCAAGAGCTGGGTCGACAAGGTCGAGCGGGGGGTACGCCGGCTCGACAAGTTCTCCGTCCTCTACGAGATCGCCGACATCCTCCAGGTCGACGTGCAGCTGCTGCTCGGCAAGGACCCGGAGCGGCGCACCGACGCGCTCAACTGCATCGACCAGATCGAGGTGCAGGAGATCCGGGCCGCCCTGGAGCGGTACGACTCGATGAGCGCGTACTTCGACGCCGCGCCGTACCCGCCGCCGCTGGCCGACATGCGCAAGGCCGTCAACCACGCCTGGCTCACCTACCAGTACGGCCGCTACGGGATGCTCACCCGGGCCCTGCCGAAGCTGCTGCGCGACGCCCAGGCGGCCGACGCCGGCTACGGCGGCGACCAGGCGAAGGAGGCCGCCCACCTGCTCGGGCAGGTCTACCAGATCGCCTCCTCGGTGCTGCGCAAGCTCGGCGAGTGCGACCTGGCGTGGCTCGCCGCCGACCGGTCGATGGCGGTCGCCCAGCGCGCCGACGACCAGCTGCTGGCCGGGGTGGCCACCACCCGGGTCTGCAACGCCCTGGTCGCCATGGGCCGGGCCCGCCCCGCGCTGGAGCTGAACGTCACCATCGCCAACCGGCTCGCCCCGGGCGGCATGAACGACGCCGAGCCGGACCGGCTCTCCGTCTACGGGATGCTGCTGCTCCAAGGCGCGATGGCCGCCGCCCGGATCGGTGACTCGGCGACCGTCGACGACCTGTTCAACGGCGCGCACGAGGCGGCCACCATGCTCGGCAGCGACCAGAACCACTACTGGACCTCGTTCGGCCCGACCAACCTGGAGCTGCACCGCGCCGCCGCCGCGGTCGAGCTGGGTGACGGCGGCCGGGCCGTGGACATCCACCAGCGCATCCCGGAGCCGGCGTTCAACGCGCTGCTGCCCGAGCGCCGCGCGCACCACCTGCTCGACATCGCCCGGGGGTACGCCCAGATCGGCGACGTCGCCAACGCCGGGGAGATGCTGCTGCGCGGCGACCGGCTCGCTCCCTCGGAGATCCGCTGCCGGCCGATCGCCCACGAGGTGATGTCGGACGTGCTGCGTCGCACACGGGGTACGCCGCCTCCGCCGATTGCGGAGCTGGCTGAGCACATGGGAGTCGGAGTATGAGCGCGGTGCCGGCCGGATGAGTGGTCCGCACTCCGTCAGCGAGCGCCGTGAGGTGCTCTACGTCATCGCCTGCGGTTCACCGCTGGCACGTCACATCGGTCGCCTCGTCGAGCTGGCCCAGCGGGACGGCTGGGACGTCTGCGTGGTCGCCACGCCCGACGGGGCGAAGTTCGTCGACCGGGCCGCGCTGGCCCGGCAGACCGGCCACCCGGTACGCACCCACTACAAGAACGCGGGTGATCCGGACCTGCTGCCGCCGGCCGACGCGATGATCGTCTGCCCGGCGACGGTCAACACCGTCAACAAGTGGGCGGCGGGTATCACCGACACGCTCGCGCTGGGCCTGCTGATCGAGGGGCAGGGCAAGGGGCTGCCGGTGGTGGCGGTCCCGTTCACCAACGCCGCGATGGCCGCGCACCCGGCGTTCCAGGCCGGCCTGGCCCGGCTGCGGGAGTGGGGGACCACGGTGCTCTACGGCGAGCACGTCGTACCGCTGCATCCACCGGGCACGGGGGAGCGCCACCTGCACGCCTTCCCGTGGGAGGCGGCGGTGGCCGCGCTGCCCGACCGGTGCCGCGCCTCCTCGGCCGCCTGACCGGGGCCGGGGCGAGCCGTCCCGCGCCGCCGTCCCGCGCCGCCGTCCCGCGCCGCCGTCCCGCGCCGCCGTCCCGCGCCGCCGTCGCGGGTGGCCTTCCCGCGCCGCCGTCCCGCGCCGCCGTCCCGCGGACGCTGGCCTGCCCGCGCCGCTGGCCGGGGCGAGCCGTCCGGCTGATCGACTCCGTGTCGGCGACATGGCGGTGTCCTGCCACCGTGCACCCCGCCGCATCGCCGACACGGAGTCGATCATCGGCGTGCGGGGCGGGCGCGACCGTGGGTGGACGGCCGGAACCGTGGCCGGAACCCGAGGCGGATCCCGAGCCGGGTCGGCTGTGCCGGGGAACACGGACGGTGGCCGTGGCCGTGCTTCCCGGTCCGCGCCGGTAAGCTGACCGGCCGTGAGCACAACCGCAGCCCCACCGACCGTGGCCGACGTGGTGGCGGCGCTGGAGCGCCGGTACCCACGGGCCTGGGCCGAGGAGTGGGACCGGGTCGGCCTGGTGCTCGGCGAGCCCACCACCGCCGTACGCCGGGTCGCCTGTGTGGTCGACGTGGTGCCGGAAACGGTCGCCGAGGCGCTCGCCGCCGGGGCGGACATGATCGTGGCGCACCACCCGCTGCTGCTGCGTGGGGTCTCCTCGGTCGCCCCGACGACGTACAAGGGGCGGATCGTGCACGACCTGATCCGCGCCGACGTGGCCCTGTACGTGGCGCACACCAACGCCGACGTGGCGGCCCCGGGCGTCTCCGACGCCCTCGCCGCCCGGTTCGGGCTGACCGGGCTGCGCCCGCTGCACCGCCCCGCCCCGGGCTCGGCGGCCGACGGGCCGGGCCGGGGGACCGGCCGGATCGGTGAGCTGCCCGCCCCGATGACCCTGGCCGAGCTGACCCGGCACGCCGCCGCCGTGCTCCCCGCCACCGCCTGGGGCGTCCGCGCCGCCGGCGACCCGGAGCGGGTGGTGCGGACGCTCGCGGTCAGCGGCGGCTCCGGCGACTCCTTCCTCGCCGACGCGACCGCCGCCGGGGTGGACGCCTTCCTCACCGCCGACCTGCGGCACCACCCGGCCGGCGAGCACCTCGCCGCCGGTGGTCCCGCCCTGCTGGACGCCGCCCACTGGGCGACCGAACGACCCTGGCTGGACGACCTGGCCGCCCACCTCCGGGCCGACCTCGGCGTGGAGACCATGGTGTCCGACCTGGACACCGACCCCTGGACCGTGCACGCCGCCGCGCCCGCACGCGACGACAAGGAGCCCCACCGTGAAGGCTGAACCCCAGGTCCAGCGCCGCCTGCTCGACCTGCAGGCGATCGACACCTCCCTGGCCCAGCTCGCCCACCGCCGTCGGGCGCTGCCCGAGCGGGCCGTGCTGGAGGCCCTCGCGCGTGAGCTGTCCGCGCTGGAGGACGAGCGGGTCCGTGCCCAGGTCGCCGTCGACGACCTGGACCGCGACATCGCCCGGCTGGAGAAGGACATCGACCAGGTCCGCGCCCGCAAGAGCAAGGACGAGGCGCGGCTCGCCGTCGGCACCGGCCCGGCCCGTGAGCTGGAGGCGCTCCAGCACGAGCTGGTCTCGCTCAACCGCCGGCAGGGCGACCTGGAGGACGCCGAGCTGGAGCTGATGGAGCAGCGGGAGACCGCGCAGGGCGTACTCGACGGGATCGAGGCCAAGCTGGCCGACGCACGCGAGCGGCGCGCGGCGGCGGAGCAGCTCCGCGACGACAGCCTGGCCGAGATCGCCAAGGAGGAGGAGTTCAAGAAGACGGCGCGCAAGCCGCTCGCCGCCGACCTCCCCGGTGACCTGGTCACCCTCTACGACAAGATCCGTGCGGACACCGGCCTGGGCGCGGCGCTGCTCGCCGCCGGGCGCTGCGGCGGCTGCCGACTGGAGCTCTCCGGCGCGGACCTGGCCCGGATCCGCAAGGCGGCCCCGGACGACGTGGTCCGCTGCGAGGAGTGCCGCCGGATCATGGTCCGCACCAACGAGTCGGGTCTGTAGCCGGTGGCGGTGCGCGCGGTCGTCGTCGAGGCCGACGGCGGGTCCCGGGGCAACCCGGGGCCGGCCGGCTACGGCGCGGTGGTCCGGGACCGGGACTCCGGCGAGGTGCTGGCGGAACGTTCCGAGGCGATCGGGACGGCCACCAACAACGTCGCCGAGTACCGAGGGCTGATCGCCGGCCTGGAGGCCGCCGCCGAGCTGGGCGCGTCCGAGGTCGAGGCGCGGATGGACTCCAAGCTGGTGGTCGAGCAGATGTGCGGGCGCTGGCAGATCAAACACCCGGGGCTGCGCCCGCTGGCCGCGCAGGCCGCCACGCTGGTCGACCGTTTCGACTCGGTCCGGTTCAGCTGGATCCCCCGGGAGCGCAACAAGCACGCCGACGCCCTGGCCAACGCGGCGATGGACGCCGCCGCCGGCAAGGCGGTCAAGCGGGTCGAGGCGCAGGCGCCGCGCGAGGTGGCCGCCCCCGACTCGCCGGCCCGTACCGCCGCCCGCGAGGCGGCCGCCCGCGCCGCGACCCGTACCGCCGCCAGCGACCCGGCGACCGTCAAGCCCTCCTGGGAGCCGCGGCCGAGCTTCACCGCCACCCGGCTGATCCTGGTCCGGCACGGCGAGACCGAGTGGACCGTCCAGCAGCGCTACGCCGGCCGCGCCGATGTGCCCCTCTCCGACGCCGGCCGGGCCCAGGCCCGGGCCACGGCCGTCCGGGTGGCCCAGCTCGCCCCGTCCGTCGCGGCCGTGCTCAGCTCACCGCTGTCCCGGTGTACGGCCACCGCCGCGGCGATCGCCGCGGCGCTCGGCAACATCCCGGTACGCCGGCAGGACGACTGGATCGAGTGCGACTTCGGCGACTGGGACGGCAGGACCTTCGCCGAGGTGCGCGAGGGCTGGCCGGGTGAACTTGACGCCTGGCTCGCCTCGACCCGGATCGCCCCGCCTGGCGGGGAGTCGTTCGCCACCGTCGCCGAGCGGACCGCCCGGGCGGTGGCGGGGCTGCGGGAGGCGTACCCCGGGGAGACCGTGGTCGTCGTCTCGCACGTCTCGCCGATCAAGCTGGCGTTGCGCGACGCCCTCGCGGCCGGCGACGACTTCCTGCACCGGCTCTACCTGGACGCGGCCGGTATCTCCGTGTTCGACATGTGGCCCGACGGCGGGGTCGCGGTCCGCTCGGTCAACGACACCGCCCATCTCGCCGCCCGCTGACCGCCCGGCCGCCCGGCCGTCGACCTGTGCCGTTCGGCGCAGGCCGGCGGCCGTTCGGCGCACCGGGCTCCTCCGACTGAACGTGACCGCGCTCACCCGGTCGTAGCCTCCGGCCGTCACATGGCGAGTCACGACTTACCGGAGGTGTGTATGGCTGCACCGGACCCGGAGGCGCCGCAGACGGCGTCGTCCAGGGCGAAGGACCACAGCCCCTGGAACTGGTTGCTCTTCATCCCGATCGTGCTACCGCTGATCACGGCCCTCTTCAACGCGGACTCGCCCCGGATCCTCGGCTTTCCGCGCTTCTACTGGCTGCAACTGGCCTACATCCTGCTCGGCGTGGCCACCACGACGCTGGTGTACCAGATGACAAAGAAGCGGGGTGACCGGTGAGCGCGAGGAGTGAGCCGGGTCTGCGAGCCCCGCAGTCGCGAACGAAGGAGGTCCGCTGATGTGGCGCGACCATCTGACCGAGATCATCGTCTTCACGGCGCTCTTCCTGCTGGTCAGCGCCATGGGTTTCGTGGCGGCCCGGTGGCGGGCGCCGCGCGACATGGCCCACCTGGACGAGTGGGGGCTGGGCGGGCGCAACTTCGGCGGCTGGATCACCTGGTTCCTGGTCGGCGGTGACCTCTACACCGCGTACACCTTCGTGGCGGTGCCGGCGTTGGTGTTCGGCGCGGGCGCGATGGGCTTCTTCGCGGTGCCGTACACGATCGTCATCTACCCGCTGGTCTTCCTGGTGCTCTGCCGACTCTGGTCGGTCTCGCACCGGCACGGTTTCGTCACCCCGGCGGACTTCGTCCGTCGCCGGTTCGACTCGCCCGTGCTGGCGCTGCTGGTGGCGATCACCGGCATCGTCGCGACCATGCCGTACATCGCGCTGCAACTGGTCGGCATCGAGGCGGTGCTCAAGACGATGGGCGTGACCGGGGAGAGCGCCCTCGCCCGGCACCTGCCGATCATCATCGCCTTCGCGATCCTCGCCGCGTACACGTACCAGTCGGGGCTGCGGGCGCCGGCGCTGATCGCGTTCGTCAAGGACACCCTGATCTACATCGTGATCCTGGTGGCGGTGCTCTGGCTGCCGTACAAGCTGGGCGGCTGGGGTGCGATCTTCGACTCCGCCGAGGCGAAGTTCGCCGCGTCGCCGAACCCGAACGACGGGATCCTGCTCAACGCCAACAACCAGCTCCAGTACGTCACCCTGGCGTTCGGCTCGGCGCTGGCGCTCTTCCTCTACCCGCACAGCATCACCGGCGTGCTGGCCAGCCGGAACCGGGACGTGATCAAGCGGAACATGTCGGCGCTGCCCGCGTACAGCCTGCTGCTCGGGTTGATCGCGCTGCTCGGCTACATGGCCATCGCGGCCGACGTGAAGCCGCTGCCCGGGGCGACGGCCGGCAGCTCCGACGGCAACACCATCGTGCCGGTCCTCTTCGACCAGCAGTTCCCCGACTGGTTCGCCGGGGTGGCGTACGCGGCCATCGGCATCGGCGCGCTGGTGCCGGCGGCGATCATGTCGATCGCGGCGGCGAACCTGTTCACCCGCAACATCTACAAGGAGTACCTGAAGCGCGACGCGAGCCCGGCGCAGGAGGCGAACGTCTCGAAGATCACCTCACTGGTGGTCAAGGTCGGCGCGGTGGCCTGCATCGTCTTCCTCGACCCGCAGTTCTCCATCGACCTCCAGCTCATCGGCGGCGTGATCATCCTGCAGACGCTGCCGGCGGTGGCGCTGGGCCTCTACACCCGGTGGTTCCATCGGGGCGCGCTGGTCGCCGGCTGGGTGGCCGGGATGAGCACGGGCATGTGGATGCTCTACCAGATCGGCAACCCGGTGACCGGCCGCAAACACTTCGCCGGCTCGGCCTTCCCGCTGTCGGAGTTCGGCTTCGACACCAAGAAGACGATCTACGTGGGCATCGTGGCCGTACTGGTGAACCTGGCGGTCGCGGCACTGGTGACGCTGGCACTGCGGGCGGCGAAGGTCGCCGACGGGGTCGACGGCACCGCGTCCGACGACTACTTCGCCGACGAGGGCGACCCGCGGGTCACCCCCGGCTCCACCCGGGACGCCGACGCCGCCCCGGAACCGGTCGCCTGACCGGTCCGCATCCGCCCGGGCGGCACCTGTTCCACGCCGCCCGGGCGGGCGGCTGCTCAGCGCAGCGCGCGCCCGAGCAGGTAGAGGCCGATCACCGTGCCGAAGATCACGATCAGCGTCCTGAGCACCACCGACGGCAGCCGGCGGACCAGCCGGGCGCCCGCGTACCCGCCGATCAGGGTGGCCGGCGCGATCACCGCGACCGCCGCCCAGTTCACCGGCCCGAACAGCGCGAACACCGCCACCGTGGTCACCCCGACCACCGCCGAGAGCAGGTTCTTCACCGCGGTCACCCGGGCCAGCGTCGCGTCCAGCACCAGGCCCAGGCCGGCGACCAGCATCACCCCCAGCGCCGCGCCGAAGTAGCCGCCGTACACCGCGCCGACGGCGACCATGACCTGCACGGCGACGGTACGGCGACGCGGCGACAGGTCGCGCGGATGCCCGACCAGCCGGCGCAGCGGCACCTGGAAGGCCAGCACCGCGGTCGCGCCGAGCACCAGGAACGGCACGACCAGCTCGAACGCCCGGGCCGGGGTGGCCAGCAGCAGCAGGCAGCCCAGCAGCGTGCCCACCACGGCGGTCGGCATCAGCACGGCCAGCTTCCCCGCCGGCGGCAGGTCGGCCCGGCTGCCTGCCACGCTCGACAGGTAGCCGGGGCAGACCGACACGGAGTTGCTGACGTTCGCCGGGACGGGTGGGAGCCCGACCGCGATCAGCGCGGGAAAGGTGATCAGCGAACCACCGCCGGCCACCGCGTTCACCGTGCCCGCGGCGAGACCGGCGGCGAGCAGGAGCGCGGCGTCGGAGAGATCCATGGTGCCCCGAGGCTAGTACGCCCTGAACGCCGTTGCTCGGCTCAGGCTCTCGACCCTCCCGACGTCGCGCCCTGTCCAACTCGACGGCCCCGTGGGGAGCGGCGGGAAAGGCTGGCGATGCCAGGTCCTGCTGCCGGTGGCAGCAGGAAACCGGTGAGAAGGTCGAACAGGATGCCGGCCGTCGTCACATCCTGCGCGGGCCGGCTCCGCCGCCCGGCCAGCGGATTGCCGCAGGGGTAGCGCAACTCACGTTCGCTGGCGGGACACCGACGGGGGGTACCCTGCCCGAGATGGCTGATGGCGATGATGAATATGCGTTCCGCATTCTCGGCCCGGTGCAGGTGCACGCCACCGCACGTCCGGTGATCTTCGCTCGCAGGCAGCAGCAGGATCTGCTCGCCCTGCTGCTGCTTCGTGCGGAGCATGTCCTCTCGATCGGCCACATCATGGACGCGATGTGGGGCGACGAGGTTCCCCGCACCGCCGGTACGCAGATCAAGAACATGGTTTCCGGGCTGCGGGCCACGCTGTCCGACGGTGCGCAGCCGCTGGCCACGGTCGAGTGGCAGGCGGCCGGATACCGGCTGCGGATCCGGCGTGGCCGGATCGACCTCACCGACTTCAACAGCCTGGTCGACCGCGCCCGAACGGCCCCACCGCCGGAGGCGGTGCCGCTGCTGCGTGAGGCGCTGGGGCTGTGGCGCGGCCGTCAGGCGCTGGCCGGGGTGCGGGCGAACTTCGTCGACGACGCCCGCGCGCACCTGCACGAACGACGCACCGACGCGCTGGAGGCGTTGTTCGACGCGGAACTGGCCTGCGCCCACCACACGTTGATCATCGCCGAGCTGACCGAGGCGGTGGCGCAGCATCCGACCCGCGAGGGCCTCGTCGTCCAGCTGATGACCGCGCTGTACCGCAGCGGAAGGACCTCGGACGCGCTCGATGCGTTCCGGCGTGCCCGCCGCGTGCTGATCGACAACTACGGCCTCGATCCGAGTCCCCGGCTGCGGGATCTGGAACGCCGCGTCCTGCTCGGCGATCCGTCGCTGGACGCTCCGGCCCCGCAGCCGGCCCGGCCCATCGCGGTCGGGCGCGGCCGGGCCGACCCGCCGACACCGCACCCGGCGAACCCGGCCTCCGCACCCGCCGACGCAGCCGGACCCGCAGCCACCGATCCTGCGGTGCCCGTCCCGGCCCAGTTGCCCCCCGGCATACGCGGCTTCACCGGGCGCGCCGACGAACTGGCCGCCCTGGACGCGTTACTCGTCGATCAGCCGCCGGCCACCGTCGTGATCTCCACTCTGGTGGGCGGCGGGGGAGTCGGCAAGACGGCGCTGGCCCTGCACTGGGCCCACCGGGCCGCCCCGGGCTTCCCCGACGGTCGGCTGTACGTGAACCTGCGTGGCTTCGACGCCGATACCGCCCCGGTGCGCCCGGCCGAAGCCCTACAGGGACTTCTGGAGGCGTTCGGCGTCCCACCCCACCGGATCCCCACCGGCGTTCCGGCCCGGACCGCCCTGTACCGCAGCGTCGTGGCCGGGCGTCGCGTCCTGGTCGTGCTCGACAACGCCGCCGATGCCGACCAGGTGCGCCCGCTGCTGCCGGGGACCCCCGGCTGTCTCGTCCTCGTGACCAGCCGGCACCGACTCACCAGCCTGGTCGTCGTCGAAGGCGCCCACCCGGTCACCGTCGACCTGCTCACCGCGCAGGAGGCAGTCGATCTGCTGTCGGCGCGTCTCGGGGCCGACCGTGTCGCAGCGGAGCCGCCCGCCGTCGAGCTGATCACGGCCCGCTGCGCCCGACTGCCGCTGGCGCTGGCCGTGGTCGCCGCACGTGCGGCTCTGCAGCCGGGTCTTCCGCTCACTGCACTGGCCGCCCAACTCGACCAGGCCGACACGCTCGGCGTCCTCAGCGAACCCGGCTCCGGCGCCGACGTACGGACGGTGTTCTCCTGGTCCTACGACCGTCTCGGCCCGGAGGCCGCCAGGCTGTTCCGATGGCTCGGTCTGCATCCCGGCCCGGAGGTCTCGGCAGCCGCAGCGGCGAGCCTGCTCGGCCGGCCGCCGGCTGCGGTACGCACGCCCCTGAACGAACTCGTCGACGCCCATCTGGCCACCGAGTGCGGCCCCGGCCGGTACGTGCTGCACGACCTGTTGCGAGCCTACGCAGCCGAGCTGAGCACCGCGGTGGACCCGGTGCCACTGCGGCAGGCCGCCGTCGGCCGGCTGCTCGACCACTACCTGTACACCAGTGACGCCGCCGCCGGCCAACTGCACCCGCACCGGTACCGGACGCTGCTGCCGCCGTTGGATCCCGACGTGACCGTCGAGCCGATCCCCGATCGCGATCAGGCCCTGGCGTGGTTCGACCGTTGGATCCCGACGTGACCGTCGAGCCGATCCCCGATCGCGATCAGGCCCTGGCGTGGTTCGACCGCGAGCGCCAGGTGTTGAACCAGGCAGTGGAGCTGGCCGCCGCGGCCGACCGCGTGGAGCACGCCTGGCGGCTGGCCGCGGCGATCGGGGTGTTCGTGGATCGTCGAGGGCGGTGGGACGACTGGATCAGCGCCCTTCGCACCGCGTTGAGCACAGCCCAGCGGCTCGGTGACCCCACCGGGCAGGCCAACGCCCACAGCGGCCTCGGACTGGCCCGCAGTCGCCTGGGCCACCACGTCGACGCCCACCATCACCTCGCCCAGGCGCTGGCCCTGTTCGAGGCTCTCGGCGACGGTCTGGGGCGGGCATACACCCACCTGCGGATGTGCGCCGTCAGCGAGGGCCTGTCGCGGCCTGCGGACTGCCTCACCCACGCGCAGTCGGCCCACGACCTGTTCGCCGACGAGGGCCACGAGGCGGGCCGCGCCCAGGCTCTGAACAACCTCGGCTGGTACCACGCCCAGCTCGGCTCCTACGGCGAGGCCATCGACCGGTGCGCAGAGTCCGTGGCCCTGGGCCCTGCACCAGAGGCTCGGCGACGGGCAGGGAGCCGCACACGCCCTGGACAGTCTCGGCTTCGTTCACCACCAGCTCGGCGAGTTCGGGCAGGCGGCCACGTACTACGAGCAGTCGGCACGGATGCTGCGCGAGGCCGGAGACCTGTCCCACGCGGCGTTCGCCCTGGTCCACCTCGGCGACGTCCGCGAGACCACGGGAAGTAAATCCGAGGCCCGTCGGGCGTGGTCCGCGGCGCTGCGGCTGTTCGCCGAACTGGGCCATCCCGAAGGCGACCGGGTCGCGGCGAGACTGCGTGCGGCCGTCCGGACCGGAACCGCTGACCCCTCGCCTGCGCCGGACTTCTCCCGCGACGACTCGGCTGGGTGATCCGGCGCATGACCGCTTGCGTGCCGTTCGGGTAACCGGCCGCCCCGAACCTGAAGGCGAGGGCACCGCGCCGCACCCTCCGGCACGGCGCCGCCCTCCCTGTCCGCCATCGGCGGCGGGTCCTCGACGAAAGGCACACCGCCATGTCAATTCTGCGGCGCATCGTTGCCGTGACCGTAGCCGCGCTGCTGGGCCTCGCCCTGCCGGCCACCGCGGCGCACGCGGACTACACCTTCTACCGCACCTCGCCGCACGTGGGCGCCTGCTGGAACAAGGTCACCGCCTACGGCGGCGTCTACCAGGTGACCAACAACCTGCTCAACGGCACGTCGAGCACGCAGACGGTCAGGGTCGAGGTCCACCGGCCCGGGGTCGGCCTGCAGTCCTCGCAGACCTACTCCGCAGCCGCCGGTGTCTGGAAGGCGGGCGCGGTCGCGAACGTCAGCATCTACTACAACGACGCCTACCGCGTGTACCTCAACGGGGCCAAGATCCTCGACCTGGCCGCCGTCGGTTTCCCCTACTACATGATGAACTGCCAGACGGTCGAGTCGCCCTCGGTGAAGATCCGGCAGGCGATCAGCTACGGCATGGCCAAGCTCGACTCGCTCTACGTCGGCTGCGCCGCCGGAACGTACCGCATGGGCACCGTCGCCCCGACCACGCTGTACCACGACGGCACCACCTGCGGGCAGAGCCGGGTCTACAAGCAGCCGGCAGGGACAACCGGGTACGACTGCTCAGGTCTGATCTACAAGATGTTCCAGCACGCCGGCGTGTACTTCCCGTGGAGCAGCTCAGCCGCGATGAAGAGCGGAGTGCCGAAGTTGGCCGACAAGTCCCAGATCCGCGTCGGCGACCTGCTCGTCAAGAACGGCCACGTGGCTATGTATCTGGGCGATGGCAACGGCGACGGCATCCCGTCGGTGCTGGAGGCCACCCCGAAGTGGCAGAACCCCGACGGCTCGTGGACCGGTGTGGTGATCAGCGACGCCCGCCCCTACCTCAACAGCTCCTTGTACACCGCGCACCGCGTCTCCGGCACCTGAGCCACCGTGCCGGTGCCCGGTCCCGCCCGACGGTCGCGATCGGGCGGGACCGGGCACCGGCCGTAGGTCACCACCGCCACCTGTGGTCCAGGGCGGCGGCAAGCGCGCCGGTGCCGTCGCGTGCGGGCGGGTCATCTCGGCCGGCGCAGACGGCGTACGTGCGTACCTGGCTCTCCTCGGGCCGAGGGTGACGAGGCCCACGGGCTGTCCGGCTACGGTGCTGCCCGACCGGCCTGCGGAACTCTGCACGCCGTGACCGGCAGCGCCCGGATGGTCGGCTCAGGGAAGTTGCGGGGCCGGGCCACGGCGAACACCTCCTCAACGATCGTTGGTGGCGGGGGCAGCCCGGTCGCGGGGCGGAATCGGCTGCGGTCATCGCGTCGTTAGGATGAAGGTGCGACGGACGAGTCGACCGGGCGGTCGCGTCGGCGGGCTCCGGCCCGCCGCCGAGGAACGTCCGGACTCCACAGGGCAGGGTGGTTGTTAACGGCAACCCGGGGTGACCCGCGGGACAGTGCCACAGAAAACAGACCGCCGTCCTGACAAGGGACGGTAAGGGTGAAACGGTGGGGTAAGAGCCCACCAGCACCCCGGGTGACCGGGGTGGCTCGGTAAACCCCACCCGGAGCAAGGCCAAGAAAGGGTCGTCACCGCAAGATGACGGCTCGGCGCAGACGCTCGAGGGCTGCCCGCCCGATGTCTGCGGGTAGGCCGCATGAGCCTGTCGGCGACGGCAGGCCGAGATGGATGGCCGCCGCCGGCGCGTACCCCTCGCGGGGTCCGCGCCGCGCACAGAATCCGGCGTACAGGTCGACTCGTCCGTCGCCTACCAGCTCAGAGCCGTCATCAAGGCTCTGAGCTGGCCGTCTATCTGGTGCCGTTGGTTGGCCTTGGTCACCGTTGGGTGGCGTTTGACGGCCTGGCCACGGCCTGGGACGGCCTGGCCACGGCCTGGGACGGCCTGGAGACGGCCTGAGCGAGGGCTCAGCAGACCTTGAATTCGGTCTGCTCCCCGGCTTCGTCCTGAGGGCCTTTCGGCGGTGCGTGGGCTCTGCCGGTGTGCCGCCGGCGGTCGCAGAGGTCGGGCACATCCTGGCGGTGGAGCCGGCGCCGCGACCCGGTGACCCGGTGGCAGGCCAGTCCCGGGGTTGGACTGGCGCGGCAGACGGAAGCCCCGACGCACGACCAGGCCGACCCGCTGGCTTCCGTAGCGGCCTCGGTGGTCTCATTCGTGGATGAGGTGGGATGAGTGCGTGCCGGAGCTGCTGGCGCACCTGGGGGAGATGGGTCTGGTCGGGCTGGTCAAGATTGACGGGGAGCGGGAGCGCAAGCCCTGGACTGTGGTGATTTCGGGTCAGCGGCTCGATGGTGCGGCGATCAGGGTCGACGGTCACAGCCTCGATTACTGCCTGCGGCATGCGGTCGCCGCGCTTCACAAGCTCTTCCCGGACGAACTCGCGCTGAGCTGAGACCCGAGGGTGGGGCGGTGTCCCGGCGGCTGTCGGGCAGAGTGCGCCGGTATTCCTCCTTGCCCGAGCGATGTAGCTTCGAAGCTGTGGATGCGAGTTCGATTACCGCCGTCTCTGCAACTGTGATCGCCATCGCTTCGCTCGCAGTTTCGATCATGGAGGCGAGGGCAAATCGGAGGCACAACTATCATTCGGTCCGCCCGTTGCTGAGCCTGGACTGTCTACGAAATGATCGCGTGGCTGGGATCAGAATCAGGAATGCGGGTCTCGGTCCAGCGATCATCAAGGCAGCTACGTTCTATGTCGACGGCGAAAGAGTGGGGCCGTGGGAAAAGCCTGTCGCCGATTCACTGCGTGACACGTTCGTGACGTGGCCGCACTTCGCGTCCCTGCGTCCAGGCAGGCCCATCCCTGTCGGTCAAGAAACAATGATCTTCGCGTTGTATGACTACGATCTGGCGAGAGACGCAGACTTCTGGAGGGCGGTGACTCAGCGAATCAGACTTCACGTACAGTATGAATCAATATATGGGAATGAGGGGTACGAAGCGTGGTTTGAGGGTTCACCTGGCCACGATGGCGAATTCATGAAGGCTGAGAGTTCAAGTTAGCCTGGCGAACTCGTTCCAGGTCGTGCCGGCGGGCAGGTACCAGGCGTCCGACGCCGGGCCGAGGGCCTGCGCGATGACCAGTCGGGCGTGGGCGTCCAACTCGGGCAGCCGGTCCGGCGGGAACCACTCGACCGCCACCGACTCGTCGTCGTTGACCGTCGCGGTGCCGGAGACCAGCCGGCAGTGGAAGCCGAGGTTCAACAACTCGCAGTGGTCCCCGTTGGGGTACGTGTGCGGGTGCGAGACGACGCTGCTCAGCCGGACCGGCTCGACGATGAGCCCGGTCTCCTCCTCGACCTCGCGTACCACGGCGGTTGCCGGCTGCTCGCCCGGCTCGACGAAGCCGCTCACCACCGACCAGCGGCCGTCGTCGGCGCGTTTGCCCAGCAGCAGTGCGCCCACGTCGTCACGGATCACCGCGCTGACACTCGGCAGCCAGAGCAGGTCGTGGCCGATGTGCTCGCGCATCCGCAGGATGTAGTCCGATACGCCCATCCGGCGACCCTAGCCGTCGGCCGCGTCGCCCGGCCCGGCCGTGGCACCGCGCCGCTCGGCCCGTCCCGCCGGGCCGTCAGGCCGGGCAGGGCACCCGTTCCATCGCCGCCGGCCCTGGTCCCGGACCCACCACCTGCGCGAAGCACCCCGCGGCGGTGGCCCGCTGCCAGCCGAACAGGCTCGTGGCGGTCTTCGCCACGCGTACCTGGAAGACCAGCCGGACCCCGGCGGCGCCGGACTCCACGGTGAGCACCTCGACCCCGTCGACCTCGTCGGCGACCCGGCGCAGCGTCGACTGGCCCGCCGCCGGATCGGCCAGCAGTTGTGACCGGGTCCGCTGTGCGGTCGCGGTCACCGCGCGGTCCGCCCGCTGTTCCAGCCGGTGCTGCGAGCGATCCCGCAGCATCGGTGCCGCCACCGTCACCACCATGACGGCCAGCACCGCCACCACGCCCACGGCGACCAGTCCGCGCCGCACCCGTGCCGATGTTCCTCCCCCGAAACGCACGCCCGGATTCTGCGCCACCGACCCCTGTTCCGGCTGCCCCGTCGCGCCGGGGCGTCGGTTCCACCGTTTCCGCCCGTCCGGCAGGCAGCATGTCTACTGTGGATGCGGCGCGGGTATTTGCGCGATCCGGTGGCGGCCGGGCTGGTCCCGGTGCACAGTGATCTCATGAACGACAGCGGAAGTGGTGTGCACTACTACTGGTGCACGCGACACCACCGGGTCGAGACCGATGCCGACGTGTGCCCTGCGAGACACGTTCTCGGACCGTACGACTCGGCTGCCGACGCGGAGGGCGCCCTGCAGAAGGTGCGGGAGCGCAACGAGGTGTGGGAGGCCGAGGACGCCCGCTGGGCCGGGGAGGGCAGCTAAACGGTGCGGGACTGCCCGCGTCGAGGAACTCCGTGCCTCCGTGGCGGGGCACGCGAGCGCATGTCCCCAAGGAGGGAACCGAGATGGCCGAAGCACAACAGGCCACCACCCGCCCGGCCGCCAAGAAGTCCGCTGCGGCGGCGCGAACCGCCGGCGCGACCCGGAGCACCGCGGCACGCCGGTCCACCACGGCCACGGCGGCGGCCCGGCAGGCGCCGGCCGGCAAGGCGTCGCCCAGCGCGGCGGGCGCCGGGTCGGGGCGGTCCCCGGCCACCACGGCGACCACGGCCAAGAGGACCACCGCCGCGAAGAAGACGACCACGGCGGCGAAGAAGACCCCGGCGAAGAAGACCACCGCGACCAGGACCACGGCGAAGACAGCCCCGGCCACCAGGGCCGCGGCGAAGAAGGCCCCCGCGAAGAAGGCCGCCACCCGGACCACGGCCGCGGCGAAGAAGACCACGGCCGCAGCGAGGACCACGGCGGCGAAGAAGGCCCCGGCCGGGGCGAAGAAGACGACCGCGACGGCCAGGAAGACGACCGCCGCCGCGAAGAAGACCACGGCCGCGAAGGCCACGACCGCCGCCCGCAAGGTCGCCTCCACCGGCCGTAAGGCCACCGGCGCGGTCAAGAAGAGCACCGGCGCGGCGAAGCGGACCACCGCCGCGAAGAAGACGACCACGGCGGCGAAGAAGGCCCCGGCGAAGAAGGTCACCGCCCGCAAGGCCCCGGCGTCGAAGACGACGGCGAAGAAGGCCCCCGCGAAGAAGGTCACCGCGACCTCCTCGACGACCGCGCGCAAGGCGGCGGCGAAGAAGGCTCCCGCGAAGAAGGTCACCGCGACGAAGGTCACCGCCCGCAAGGCCCCTTCGGGTACGGCCACCGCCCGCGCCGCCGCGCCCGCCGGCGCCCGGTCCCGCGCCCGGAAAGCCACCGGCTGACCGTACGACGAACGCCGCCGTCACGCCGGAGAGCGGATGTTCCGCCGGGCTGCCAGGATTGACCCGTGGTCATCCGACGCGTAGTGGCGCCCCGTATCGACTTCGGCGCGCTGCGCCGTGAGCTGGGACTGCCCGAGGGTTTCCCGGCCGCGGCGCAGCGTGAGGCGGACGAGGCGGCCGCCGCCGGGCCACCGGCCGGGGTCGACCGCACCGACGTCCCGTTCGTCACGGTCGACCCGGCGAGCTCGCGCGACCTCGACCAGGCGATGCACCTCAGCCGTCGCCCCGGCGGGGGTTACCGGGTGCGGTACGCCATCGCCGACGTCGCCGCGCACGTTCGCCCCGGCGGCGCGCTGGAGGAGGAGACCTGGCGGCGCGGGCAGACCGTCTACCTGCCCGACGGCAATGTGCCGCTGCACCCGCACACGCTCAGCGAGGGCGCGGCCAGCCTGCTGCCCGACGCCGACCGGTCGGCGGTGGTCTGGACCATCGACCTCGACGGTGACGGCGCGACGGTCGCCGTCACGCTGGAGCGTGCCCGGGTACGCAGCCGCGCCAAGCTCGACTACGTCGGGGTGCAGGCCGCCGCCGACGCCGGGACGCTGCCCGAGCCGATCGCCCTGCTGCCCGAGATCGGCGCCCTGCTGACCGAGCGTGGGCTGCGCCGGGGTGCGGTCAACCTGCCCCTGCCCGAGCAGGACGTCGAGCCCGACGGTGACGGCTGGCGGCTGGTGCTGCGCGGCCCGGTGCCGATGGAGGACCACAACGCGCAGATTTCGCTGCTCACCGGCATGGCCGCCGCCGACATCATGCTCGCCGGCGGGATCGGGCTGCTGCGGACGATGCCGCCGCCGAAGCCGGAGGCGGTGGCCCGGCTGCGCGCGGCGGCCGCCCCGCTGGGCGTGCACTGGCCGGAGGGGACCGGCGTCGGCGAGTTGCTGGTCGGGTTGGACGCCTCGCAGCCCCGGGCGGCGGCCTTCGTCGACCAGGCGGCCGAGCTGATGCGGGGCGCGGCGTACACGGCCTTCGACGGCCCACTGCCCGAGCAGCCCGAACACGGTGGGGTGGCGGCCGCGTACGCCCACGTCACGGCTCCGCTGCGTCGGCTGGCCGACCGGTACGCCACGGAGGTCTGCCTGGCCCTGCACGAGGGGCGGCCGGTGCCCGACTGGGCCCGCGCGGCGCTGCCGAAGCTGCCCGAGGTGATGGCCACGACGGACCGGACGGCGGGCGCGGCCACCCGGGGCGCGATCGAACTGGCCGAGGCGGTGCTGCTGGAGCACCGGGTGGGGGAGACCTTCTCCGCCGCCGTGCTGGACGTCGACGTCCCGCCGAACGGGCAGCAGAAGCCGGGCCGGCAGCCCGGCGGCACGGTGGCGCTGGACGACCCGCCGGTACGCGCGCGCTGCGTCGGCGAGCTGCCGCTGGGTGAGCGGATCCAGGTCCGTCTGGTCACCGCCGACCCGGTGCGGCGCACGGTGACCTTCGAGCGTGCCTGACCCGCCCGTACGCCGTCCGGGGCCGGGAAGGGGGGTGGGCGGCCGCGCCGACACCGACGTGGTGCAGTCCGACATCGCCGGCCTGGCCCCGGCGGCAGGCCGGGCAGCGGGCATTGTCACAGCGCCGGACGCTGCTGGCGGCCGGGACGGTTTGCGAGGATGACCGCATGGCTTACGACGCGACCACGCTGCCCGATGTCTCCGGGCTGACCGTCGGCATCATCGGTGGCACCGGCGACCAGGGGCGGGGTCTCGCCTACCGGTTCGCCCGGGCCGGGCAGACGGTGCTGATCGGCTCCCGTACCGCCGAGCGCGCCGCGCAGGCCGCCGCCGAGATCGCGGCGCTGCCCGGGATGCCGGCCGGGGCCGAGGTGACCGGGGCCGGCAATTCCGAGGTCGCCCGCCGCAGCGACGTGGTCGTCATCGCGGTGCCCTGGGACGGGCACGCGGCCACCGTCGCCGACCTGGCCGAGCCGCTCGCCGGCAAGATCGTGGTGGACTGCGTCAACCCGCTCGGCTTCGACAAGCAGGGCCCGTACGCCCTGACGGTCGCCGAGGGCAGCGCCGTGCAGCAGGCGGCCGCCCTGCTGCCGGACTCCCGGGTCTGCGCGGCGTTCAACCACGTCAGCGCCCCGCTGCTGGCCGACCCGGAGATCGACCGGATCGACCTGGACGTGCTGATCTGCACCGAGGACCGGGAACTGGTCGACATCGTCGGCGCGCTGGCTGCCCGGATCCCCGGCATGCGCGGCATCTACGCCGGCCGGCTGCGCAACGCCCACCAGATCGAGGCGTTCACCGCCAACCTGATCGCCATCAACAAGCGCTACAAGGCGCATGCCGGCATCCGCGTGACCGACCTCTGACAGCCGCACGGCGGATCCGGCAAGGCAGGCGCCCGGGAGGGGTGCCTGCCTTGCCGGATCCGCGCGGGTACCCGACCGGCCGGCGGGCCGTGACGGACGGGTTCAGGTTCAGCTCAGAAGTTGAGGTTGACGCCGACCTTCTGGCAGGCGGCGTTGGCCTTCGTACCGGCCTGCTGGAAGGCGGGGTTGTCCGCCGCCGTGGCCATGTCCGCGGCGGTCGCCACCTTGCCGGCCTCCGTGCCGAACGCGGTCAGCGCGGTGACCACCTCGCTGCCGGAGTCGCCGGTCGCGACGGTCGCTGCCATCCCCTTCGCCATCTCGGAGTACGCCTTCTTCAGCGCCGGCGTCGGATCGGCACCCGACGACGCGGCCTTCACGACGGCGGCGCGCGAGTCGTCGGAGATCTTCTTCGCCGACTCGCAGAGCTTCTTGTCGGTCGCGGGATCCGCCGCGGCGGCGGCGGAGGGGGACAGGGACGGGGCGCCGGTGGTGGCGGACGCGGCGGTGGACGGCGAGGGCGCCGTCACCGGCGACGGGTCCTCCCCGCCACACGCGGAGAGCGCCACCACGGAGGCACAGGCCAGGACAATGCTGGAGAAACGAGCACGATTCACGGACGGGTACCTTAGCCGCTCACCCCGGCTCGTGCGTGCCGCCCCCCACCGGAGACGGTCGGCCCGGGCCGGTGGACGGCGGGCGGGCCGCCGTCCACCGCCCGTGGGCTCAGAAGGTGTGCTCGGCGGCGGGGAACTCGCCGCCGCGGACCTCGTCGGCGAAGCGGCGGGTCGCCTCGGTCAGCGCGTCGGCCAGATCGGCGTAGCGCTTGACGAACCGGGGCGCCTTGCCGGTGCGCAGACCGGCCATGTCCTGCCAGACCAGCACCTGGGCGTCGGTGTCCGGCCCGGCGCCGATGCCGACGGTGGGGATGGACAGCTCCGCCGTGACCTGCTTGGCCACCTCGCCCGGCACCATCTCCAGCACCACCGCGAACGCGCCCGCCTCGGCGACCGCCCGCGCGTCGGCGAGCACCTCGTCGGCCGCGTCGCCCCGGCCCTGCACCCGGTAGCCGCCCAGGGTGTGCTCGCTCTGCGGGGTGAAGCCGATGTGCGCCATCACCGGGATGCCCGCACCGACGATCGCGGCGATCTGCGCGGCGCAGCGCCGGCCGCCCTCCAGCTTCACCGCGTGGCAGCCGCCCTCCTTCATGAACCGCACCGCCGTGCGCAACGCCTGCGTCGGCCCCTCCTCGTAGGAGCCGAAGGGCAGGTCGCCGACGACCAGCGTCTGCCGGGTCGCCCGGACCACGGCCCGGACCAGCGGCAGCAGCTCCTCGGCGGTCACCGGCAGGGTGGTCTCGTAGCCGAAGACGTTGTTCGCCGCCGAGTCGCCGACCAGCAGCACCGGGATGCCGGCGGCGTCGAAGATGCCGGCCGTGTACTGGTCGTACGAGGTGAGCATCGACCAGCGCTCGCCGCGCTCCTTGGCGGCGATCAGGTCGCGGGTACGCACCCGCCGGGTGGCCGGGCCGCCGTAGAGGGCGGTCACCTCGGGCGGGGTGGACTCCACCATGACTGTCTCCTTTCCTCGAGGCCGCCTTCGCGGTCCCCGGGTTCCGCCGCGATCGTCGCACCGCGTCGGCCGCGCGCGGCAGGGCGGAGTGCAGGATTTCACTCCGCCCGCCGCTGCCGGCCGCGTCGTGCGCCCTCGCCGGTGGCGGGAGCGGGTCAGCCGTGCTCGCGCCAGCGGTTGGTGATCGGCAGCCGGCGGTCCCGGCCGAACGCCTTCATGGAGATCTTCGTGCCCGGAGCGGACTGCCGCCGCTTGTACTCGGCGATGTCCACCAGCTGGAGCACCTTGTCCACCACCGCCGGGTCGTGGCCGGAGGCGATCAGCCCGTCCCGGCCCAGGTCGCCGTCGACGTAGCCGATCAGGATCGGGTCGAGCACGTCGTACTCGGGCAGGCTGTCGCTGTCGAGCTGGCCGGGGCTCAGCTCCGCCGACGGCGGCTTGCCGATCGAGCTCTCCGGGATCGGCGGGGTCTCGCCCCGGGCGGCGGCGTCGGCGTTGCGCCACTTCGCCAGCCGCCAGATCAGCGTCTTCCAGACGTCCTTGACCGGGTTGAAGCCGCCCACCGAGTCGCCGTACAGGGTCGAGTAGCCGACCGCCAGTTCGCTCTTGTTGCCGGTGGTGAGGACGAGGTGACCCTCCTGGTTCGACAGCGCCATCAGGATCACGCCGCGGACCCGGGCCTGGAGGTTCTCCACCGCCACCCCGGACAGCGACAGGTTCGCCAGGAAGCCGTCCACCATCGGCTGGATCGGCTCGATCCGGTAGTCCAGGCCGGTCCGCTTGGCCAGGTCCTCGGCGTCGACCCGGGAGTGCTCGGAGGAGTGCTGGCTGGGCAGGGAGACGCCGACGACCCGACCCGGCCCGAGCGCGTCCACGGCGATCGCCGCCACCACCGCCGAGTCGATGCCGCCGGAGAGCCCGAGCACCACCGAGGGGAACCGGTTCTTGTTGACGTAGTCGCGCAGGCCGAGCACCAGCGCCTGCCAGACCTCGGCCTCGTCGGCGACCGGCGCCATCGTCCCGCCGTCGGCCGCCGGGCCCGCCGGGGCCGCCGGGATCGCCTCGACGGTACGCCGCAGCACCCGCATCCCGTCGGCCAGCTGCTCGGTCTCCGCGCCGGGTCGGCCCGCCTCGGGCAGTTCGACGTCGTGCACCAGCAGGTGCTCGACGAACTGCGGGGCGCGGGTGAGCAGCGTGCCGTCGGCCGTCACGATCATCGAGTCGCCCTCGAAGACCAGCTCGTCCTGGCCGCCGACCATGTTCACGTACGCGATCGTGGCCCCGGCCTCGGCGGCCCGGCGGCGGACCAGCGGCAGCCGGACGTCGTCCTTGTTCAGCTCGTACGGCGAGCCGTTGATGTTGACCACCAGCCCCACACCGGCCTGCCGGGCCACCGCGAACGGGCCGCCGGACTGCCAGAGGTCCTCGCAGATGGTCAGCGCGACGTCCACGCCGCCGACCCGCACCACCGTCAGCGCGTCGCCGGGCACGAAGTAGCGGTCCTCGTCGAAGACGCCGTAGTTGGGCAGATGGTGCTTGAAGTAGGTGGCCGCGATCCGGCCCCGGTGCAGCAGCGCGGCGGCGTTGCGGGCCCCCCGGCCCGGTTCGGCGTCCCCGGCCACCTGCGGGGGGCCGTCCGCGTCGAGGTAGCCGACCACCACCGGCAGGTCGCCGAGACCGTCGGCGGCGAGGTCGGTGGCGAGCCGCTCCAGCGCGGCCTTCGACGCCGCCACGAAGGAGCGGCGGAAGACCAGGTCCTCGACCGGGTAGCCGGTCAGCATCATCTCCGGGAAGGCGACGAGCTGCGCGCCGGCGTCGGCGGCCTTCCGGGTCCAGGAGCGGACCAGCTCGGCGTTGCCGGCGAGGTCGCCGACGGTCGGGTTGACCTGGGACAGGGCGAGACGCAGGGTGGGCATGTCCTCATCTTGCCCCAGTCCTCTCACGCCAATCGGGCCGCTACGAGGAGACGGCGGCCACCCCCGGCGGGGCCGGGCCGGTCCGACGGGACACGGCGGGACGAGCGGCGGCGGGTCGCGTAACGTCTGCGTAACGAGGCCCGGGGACACTGGGCGGTCAGGTCGGGTGAAGCCCGGCCGAAGGCGGACAAGAGTGTCGCGAGAGGTTGGGGAAGTGGACCGTCAGCAGGAGTTCGTCCTCCGTACCCTGGAAGAGCGCGACATCCGGTTCGTCCGGCTGTGGTTCACCGACGTGCTCGGCACCCTCAAGAGCGTGTCGGTGGCCCCCGCCGAGCTGGAGGCCGCCTTCGAGGAGGGCATCGGCTTCGACGGTTCGGCGATCGAGGGCTTCGCCCGGGTCTTCGAGTCCGACATGGTGGCCATGCCCGACCCGACCACCTTCCAGGTCTTCCCCTTCGAGGGCGGGGTCAGCGGCGAGAGCGCCCGGATGTTCTGCGACATCCTGCTGCCCGACGGCAGCCCGTCCTGGGCCGACCCGCGGCACGTCCTGCGCCGGATGCTGTCCAGGGCGGCCGAGAAGGGCTTCACCTTCTACACCCACCCGGAGATCGAGTTCTTCCTGCTGGAGAACGGCCCGATGGACGGCTCGGTGCCGACCCCGGTGGACACCGGCGGCTACTTCGAGCACACCACGCACGCCGTCGCGCGTGACTTCCGCCGCCAGGCCGTGCTCGCCCTGGAGCGGATCGGCATCTCGGTGGAGTTCAGCCACCACGAGGTCGCCCCCGGTCAGCAGGAGATCGACCTGCGCTACGCCGACGCGCTGACCACCGCCGACAACATCATGACCTTCCGGCACGTGGTCAAGGAGGTGGCGCTCTCCACCGGCGTGCAGGCCACCTTCATGCCGAAGCCCTTCACCGACCAGCCGGGCAGCGGCATGCACACCCACCTGTCGCTGTTCGAGGGGGAGCGCAACGCCTTCCACGACCCCGGCGACCCGATGAAGCTCTCCAAGGTGGCCAAGTCGTTCATCGCCGGCCTGCTCACCCACGCCCGGGAGTACACCGCGGTCACCAACCAGTGGGTCAACTCGTACAAGCGGCTCTTCCCGCAGGCGCTGCCGGACCGGATCACCGAGAGCCCGGCGTACGTCTGCTGGGGTCACCTGAACCGTTCCGCGCTGGTCCGCGTGCCCGCGTACGGCAAGCCGAACTCGGCCCGGGTGGAGGTCCGCTCGCCGGACTCGGCGACGAATCCGTACCTGGCCTTCGCGGTGATGCTCGGCGCCGGGCTCAAGGGCATCGAGCAGGGCTACGAGCTGCCCCCGGGCGCCGAGGACGACGTCTGGTCGCTGTCCAGCGCCGAGCGCCGGGCCATGGGGTACCAGGCCCTGCCGGAGAACCTGGCCGAGGCGATCGACGTGATGGCCGGCTCCGAGCTGGTCGCCGAGGTGCTCGGCGAGCACGTCTTCGATTTCTTCCTGCGCAACAAGCGCGCCGAGTGGGAGCAGTACCGCCGCGAGGTCACCCCGTACGAGCGGCAGCGCTACCTGTCCCTGTAGGCCGGTCCGCCTCGGCCGTGCGGGTCTGCCGGTGGTGGCGCGTGGGCGCTATCGTCTCGATCACCGTGCCGGCACCCCTGCCGGACGAGGGTGGTCGGGAGGCAGTCGGTGCTGGAGGATCTGCTCAGCGGGGCGTGGCAGAGCGTGGTGTTCGGGGTTATCGGGGTCGCCCTGATGGCCGCCGGGTTCCTGCTGGTCGACATGCTCACGCCCGGGAGGCTGCGGGAGCTGATCTGGGTGCGCCGCAACGGCAACGCGGCGCTGCTGCTGGCCGCCAACCAGCTCGGTATCGCCGGGATCGTCTTCACCGCGATCCTGACCAGCTACAGCGACTTCACCAAGGGGCTCGCCTCCACGGTGATCTTCGGGCTGATCGGCCTGCTGATCATGGCGCTGGCGTTCTTCGTGCTCGACCTGCTCACCCCGGGCCGGCTCGGCGAGATCATCTGCTCGGACGAGCCGCACCCGGCGGCCCGGGTCAGCGCCGCCACGCACTTCGGCGCCGCGCTGATCGTCTGCGCCTGCATCGCCTGAACCCGGGCTGTCGTACCCCCGGCCTAGGCTGCCGGGGTGAACCGTACGGACCGTCTCTACGCCCTGGTGGAGGAGTTGCGGGCGGTGTCGCCGCGCCCGCGCAGCGCCCGCTGGCTGGCCGGGCGTTTCGAGGTGAGCACCCGCACCATCGAACGGGACATCGCCGCGTTGCAGGCCGGTGGCGTGCCGATCTGGGCCGAGCCGGGCCGCACCGGCGGTTACGTGGTCGACCGCGCGCACACCCTGCCGCCGGTCAACCTGACCGCTGGTGAGGCGGTGGCCATGGCCGTCGCGCTGCACCGCCTCGGCGGCACCCCGTTCGCCGGGGCGGGGGCCACCGCGCTGCGCAAGCTGCTCGCGGTGCTGCCGGCCGCCGACGCGGCCGAGGCGCACCGGCTCGCCGGCCGGGTGCACCTGATCGGGGCCGGGCCGGCCACGCCCGTCCCGGCCTCCGTCGCCGACGCCGTCGCCGCGGGCCGGGTGCTTCGCCTGCGGTACGCCGACCGCGCCGGCGCACCGTCGGTGCGCGAGGTCGAGCCGCTGGCCCACCTCGGCAACCCGACGCACTGGTACCTGGTGGCCTGGTGCCGGCTGCGCGACGGGCTGCGCTGCTTCCGCACCGACCGCATCCTCGCCGTGGAGCCGCTGCCGGAGGTGGTGCGTCGGGAGCTGCGGGTGGAGGAACTGGACATCCCGCGCGCCCGGATCCGCCCGCTGAGCCTGGTCTGACTGCGGTCGACCGGGCCCGGCGTGGTGGCCGGGTCCGGTGCGGTGGCCGTGCCCGGCAGGCAGAACCCGGCCGTCCTGGCAGAGAAACACCGACAGGACGGTGTCGCGGAGGTCCCCGAGGCTGCTTCCTGACGACGCCGGCCGTCCGGGCCGGCGTGCGGAACAGGAGGCACCACAGATGTCCACGACGCCCGTGACGTGGTTCGAGATCGGCACCGACCGCCCGGAGGAGGCGGAGCGCTTCTACGGCGAGTTGTTCGGCTGGACCTTCGAGGAGCAGGGCACGCCGGAGCGGTCGTACCGGGTGACCGGGGCCGGCGGCGGCGAGGGGATCGGCGGCGGGATCTGGGCGACGAACGGCGTCGCGCCGAACTACGCGGTCTTCTACGCGCAGGTCACCGACGTGGCACAGACGTGCCGGCAGGCCGAGGCCGCCGGGGGCAAGGTCCTGGTGCCGCCCCGGTCGAACGACAAGGGACTGACCTTCGCCCACCTGCTCGACCCGGCGGGCAACCACCTCGGCGTCTTCACCCCGCCCGCCGCCGGCTGAGCCGGCCTTCGGGTGCGGTTGTCGTCGCCCCGGCGACAACCGCACCCGGATCCCGTAGGGGGGATGGACCGTTCATGCCTCGTAAGGCATTCCCGCAGGTGCAAGCTCTTTCAGCAACCGGCCGCAAAATTCTTCGCGTATGTCGATTGTGAACCCCTGGTTTCGCCCCATTCAAGCTGGTAGCTTCCTGGCACCGCGTTCGCAAGTTCTTGCAACGCCTTCAGTTACTTGCGTCCCCCGCACGGGCGTGAGTGTCAGGAGAGCCACCATGAGGCGGACAACCACCACCACCCGTCGCCGGTGGGGCGCGCTCGCGCTCGTCGCCGGCCTGGCCGCTGGCCTGTTGCCGCTGACGGCAGCGGCGGCGGCCAACACCGTCACCGTCTACTACCAACCCCCGGCGGCCTGGGGGTCGTCGGTCAACATCCACTACGGCGTCGACGGCGCGGCCTGGACCCCGGTGCCCGGCGTCGCCATGGACGCCGCCTGCGACGGCTGGCGGCGCAGGACCATCGACCTGGGCGCGGCCGGCGGACTCCAGGTCGTCTTCACCAACGGCGCCGGCGTCTGGGACAACAACAACGGCGCCAACTACCGGCTCGGCACCGGCACGGTCACCGTGGCCGCCGGGCAGATCGGCTCCGGCGACCCGTGCGCCACCGGCAGCCCGTCACCGAGCCCGTCGACCAGCGCCGGCCCGTCCCCGGGCGGGGCCACCGCCGAGGTGTACTACCACCTCGCGACGCGCGGGTGGAACGCGGCGAACATCCACTACCGGCCGAACGGCGGCACCTGGACCACCGCGCCGGGCGTGGCCATGGCGGCGGCCTGCGCCGGCTGGGCGAAGCGGGTGGTCAGCCTCGGCGCCGCGACCGGGCTCACCGCCGCTTTCAACGACAACGCCGGCAGCTGGGACAACAACAACGGGGCCGACTACACCATCGGCACCGGGCGCAGCACGGTGAAGGGCGGTGTGGTCACCGCGAACGCCAGCGACCCCTGCGTGCCCGTCGCGCCGGACACCACCGCGCCGTCCGTACCGGGCGGCCTCACCGCCACCGCCGACGGGCTGTCGGTGACGCTGGCCTGGACCGCGTCGACCGACGACCGGGCGGTGACCGGGTACGAGCTCACCCGCACCGGCGGCCCGACCGGCACGGTCACCGTCACCACCAGCGCCACCCGGTACGTCGCGTACGACCTCGCGCCGCGCACCGCGTACTCGTGGACGGTGCGCGCCGTCGACGCGGCCGGTAACCGGTCGGCGGCGAGCGCGCCCGCGACGGCGACCACCGGCACCGCGCCGCCGGTGGGTGGCTCGCCGCTCGGCGGCGACCCGCGCGAGGACAGCATCTACTTCGTGATGACCGCCCGGTTCGCCGACGGCGACAGCGGCAACAACCGGGGCGGCAGCCAGCACGTGAAGTCCGGCAACGCGGCCAACGACGATCCGATGTTCCGGGGCGACTTCAAGGGCCTGATCGACAAGCTGGACTACGTCAAGGCACTCGGCTTCTCCGCGATCTGGATCACGCCGGTGGTCCTCAACCGCTCCGACTACGACTTCCACGGCTACCACGGCTGGGACTTCCACCGGGTCGACCCGCGCCTGGAGAGCCCGGGTGCGAGTTACCAGGAGCTGATCAACGCGGCGCACGCCAAGGGCATCAAGATCTTCCAGGACGTGGTCTACAACCACAGCTCCCGCTGGGGCGCCGCGGGCCTGTTCACCCCGACCGTGTACGGCACCCGCGACGAGCAGTGGAAGTGGTGGTACGACCAGCCGCAGGCCGGCCGGGAGTACGACCCGATGGTCGAGCACGACGGGAACGACCCGACGCTGACCGCGGCGCAGAACGCCAAGGCCAAGGGCCGGCCGTACACCGGCGACCTGTGGTCGTCCACTGCGCCGGCCGGCAACCAGTGCCTGCGCTGGGGCACCCCGAACGGCTCCTACAGCCAGGAGGGCTACACCGTCTACCACTGCCAGTGGCCCACGCCGACCAGCAAGCTCTTCCCGGCCGACCTCTACCACCAGTGCTGGATCGGCAACTGGGAGGGCGAGGACTCCCGCAGTTGCTGGCTGCACGAGGACCTGGCCGACTTCAACACCGAGAACGCCACCGTCCAGCAGTACCTGATCGACGTCTACAACAAGTACATCGACATGGGGGTGGACGGCTTCCGGGTCGACACCGCCGTGCACATCCCCCGGGTCACCTGGAACCGGCGTTTCCTGCCGGCCATCCAGCAGCACGCGGTGGCCAGGCACGGCGAGAAGGGCAGGGACTTCTACGTCTTCGGCGAGGTCGCCGCCTTCGTCAACGACAAGTGGAACCGGGGCTCGGTCAACCACTCCGCGCAGTTCTTCACCTGGAAGGAGCGCAGGGAGTACAGCCCGGACGACGTCCGCGCCGCGATCGAGCAGTACGACTACGAGCAGCTGCTCGGCCCGAACGGCCAGCCCACCAGTGACAACGCCTTCCTGCACGGCAACACGTACCATGCGCCGGACCACTCGAAGTTCTCCGGCATGAACGTCATCGACATGCGGATGCACATGAACTTCGGCGACGCGTACAACGCCTTCGGCAACGGCAGGGACTCCGACGACAGCTACAACGACGCCACCTACAACGTCGTCTACGTCGACAGTCACGACTACGGGCCGAACAAGTCGAACACCCGCTACACCGGTGGCACCGACGCCTGGGCGGAGAACATGAGCCTGATGTGGACGTTCCGGGGCGTCCCGACCCTCTACTACGGCTCCGAGATCGAGTTCCAGAAGGGCGCGAAGATCGACTGCGGGCCGACCTGCCCGCTCGCCACCACCGGCCGGGCCTACTACGGCGACCACCTCGCCGGCACCGTCACCGCCAGCGACTTCGGGGTGGTCGGCAGTGCCAGCGGAGCCGTCGCGGCCACCCTGGACAAGCCACTGGTCAAGCACGTACAGCGGCTCAACCGGATCCGCCGGGCGATCCCCGCCCTGCAGAAGGGGCAGTACTCCACCGAGGGGGTCAGCGGCGGCATGGCGTACAAGCGCCGGTACACCGGCGGCGGGGTGGACAGCTTCGCGCTGGTCACCGTCTCGGGGGGCGCGACGTTCAGCGGCGTGCCGAACGGCACGTACCGCGACGCGGTCACCGGGGACGTGCGGACCGTCACCAACGGCACCCTCACCGCCTCGGTCAGCGGCAAGGGCAACCTGCGCGTCTACGTGCTGGACCTGCCCGGCAACCCCGCGCCCGGCAAGATCGGCGCGGACGGTCCGTACCTGAAGTGACCCTGCCCCGCCCGACACGGCCCCGCCGGCATGGTGCCGGCGGGGCCGTTCGGCTCACTTGCCGGCCATACCCGGACCGCCGCCGTGGTGGCCCCGGCCGCCCGGGCCCGGCATGACGCCGGACTCGGCGGCCTTCGTGATCGCGTCGGCCTGCTCCTGGGTGAGCTTGCCGTCCTCGACGGCCTGGGCCAGCCGCTCGGCGAGCTTCGCCTGCCGGTCCTCGGTCGACGGACGCTCCGGCCGGTCGGCCTTGCGCTGCTCGTGCAGCTTCTCCAGGGCCGCCGTCACCTTGTCGGTCGGGACGCCCAGCTCCTTCGCCAGCGCCTCGGCGAACTCGGCCTGCCGCTCCGCCCGGCGGTCGTGCCGGTCGGTGTCCTGCCTGGTGCTGGCGCTCGGCGACGGAGTGGCGTCCTCGGCGAAGGCCACCGTCGGGGCGGCGATCCCCACGCCGAGTACCCCGGCGGCGGCCAGTCCGGCCAGCAGGTGCTTCTTCGACATCGTGCGGGACATCGGTGTCTCCCTCTCGTCGGTGTGTGTTGCCATGACCGACGGTGACCCCGGGACCTGGGACGAACCCGTGCCGATCCTATGAATGCGCTGACAGTTCCACCCCGCGCACGGCGGGGGCGACGGTGAGGGTGCCGGCGGTGGCGTCGAGGACGGCCGGGGTGCCGACCGGCACGGTGAGCTGGCCGACGCCGTGCCCGATCGGCAGGCCGCCGAGGACGGGGACGCCCAGGTCGCCGAGTCGCTCGGTGAGCACGTCGGCGACCGTGGTGTCCCAGCCGTCGGCGCACTCGGTGAACTGGCCCACCGCCACCCCGGCGATCCCGTCCAGTGCCCCGACCCGGCGCAGGTGGGTGAGCATCCGGTCGACCTTGTACGGCGGCTCCTGCACCTCCTCGACCAGCAGCACCGCACCGGTGAGGTCCGGCATGTCCGGGGTGCCGATCGAGGCGGTGATCAGGCAGAGGTTCCCACCGAGCAGCGTTCCCTCGGCCCGCCCCGGCACCCGTACGCCGAAGGTCTCCTCCTCGGCGACCGCCGCGACCGTCACCGGTTCCGTGGTCATCAGCGCGGCGTGCAGCGACTCCGCCGAGCGGGGTGGGGTGCGCTCGTCCAGCCAGGCCGCGCCCGGCCCGTGCACACCGGCCAGCCGGGCACCCCGCCAGAGCGCGAACTGCAGGGCGGTGATGTCCGAGAAGCCGGCCACCACCTTCGGGTCCCGGCGTACCGCGACCATGTCGATCAGGTCGACCACCCGCTGCGCGCCGTAGCCGCCCCGGGTGCAGATCACCCCGCGCACCTCGGGGTCGGCGAAGGCGGTGTTCAGGTCGGCGGCGCGCAGCCCGTCGTCACCGGCGAGGTAGCCGCGCCGGGCGTACACGTTCGGGGCGGGCACCGGGCGCAGCCCCCAGCCGGTCAGCAGTTCGACGCCCCGGGCCACCCGCTCCGGCCGGGTCGGCCCGGACGGCGACACCAGCATGACCGTGTCGCCGGGACGCAGGACCGGTGGGCGCCGGCAGTCGTCGGTGATCACAGCGGCAGAGCCTAGTGCGAGGGCGGGCTCACGCGTCGACGTACCGGGCGGCGTACTCGCCGGTGGGCGGGACGGGCGTGATGACGTCGACGAGCACGCCGTCGGGGGCGGCGACGATGAAGTGCCGCTGGCCGAAGTCCTCACTGCGCAGCGCCAACTCGACCTTGAGGCCGCTGCGGACGACGAGCCGCTCCCACTCGGCGTCGACGTCGTCGACCTCGACGTTGAGCAGCAGTCCCCGCACCGGCGCGCGGTACGCCTCGGGGAGCGTCGGGTGGGTGTGGTCGAGCAGCGCCAGTTCGTACGCCGGCGGGCCGGGGCGGCGCAGGCTGACGTACCAGTCGGCCTCGAAGGTGGTCTCGAAGCCGAAGTGGCGGCGGTAGAAGTCGTGGGACTCGGCGAGCGCGCGGGTGCAGATCACCGGATAGAAGCTGGTCAGGTTCATGACGCGGTTCCCTTCGCATACCATCGGTATGCGAGAGGACGGTAGTTCGCATACCGTCGGTATGTCAATGGAGGGGTGATGGTGCAGGGCGTCCGGGCGCAACAACGGGAGCAGACCCGCCGGGAACTGCTGCGGCAGAGCCGGCGGCTCTTCGCCGACCGCGGCTACGCGGCCGTCGGGCTGGCCGAGATCGTGCGCGTCGCCGGGGTGACCAAGGGCGCGCTCTACCACCACTTCGCCAGCAAGGAGAAGCTGTTCCGGGCCGTGCTCGCGGAGGTCCAGGACGAGGTCGGCCGGCGCGTCGCGACCGCCGCCGACGCGCACGACGACCCCTGGACGCGGTTCACCGCCGGCTGCCAGGAGTTCCTCACCGCCAGCACCGACCCCGACCTGCAACGGATCATGCTGGTCGACGGTCCTGCCGTGCTCGGCTGGCACGAGTGGCGGGCGCTGGACGAGGCGGCCTCCGGCCGCCACCTGGCCGAGGCGCTGACCGATCTGCTGGCGGCCGGCCTGATTCCCCGGCAACCGGTCGCCCCGCTGACCCACCTGCTCTCCGGCGCGATGAACGAGGCGGCGCTCTGGCTCGCCCGCTCGACCGACCCGGCTGACCTCTCCGCCACCCGGGCGGCGCTGGGCCGGATGCTCGACGCCCTGCGCGCCGACACCACGGGCACGCCGTGCCGCTCCGACGCGGTCCACGGCACCCGATAGCCTCGACCCGTGGCGACCGCGCTGGTGATCGAGAACGACCCGACCGACGACCTCCGCCGGCTGGGGGAGTGGCTGACCGAGGGGGGCCTCGACCTGCGGGTGCTGCGTCCGCATGCGGGCGACGCGCTCCCCGCCGACCTTGAGGGGTACGCGGCACTGGTGGTGCTCGGCGGCGAGCAGCAGGCGTACCCGCTGCCCGACGGCACCCCGGGGGCGCCCTGGTTCCCCGCGCTGGAAGGGCTGCTGCGCAAGGCCGTCCGGCACCGGGTGCCCACCCTCGGCGTCTGCCTCGGCGCGCAACTGCTGGCGACCGCGCACGCCGGCGTGGTCGAGCGCAGCCCGTCCGGCCCGGAGGTCGGGCCCGGCGTCGTCGGCAGGCGGGACGCCGCCGAGGCCGACCCGCTCTTCCGGTACGTGCCGCTCATCCCGGACGTCCTGCAGTGGCACACCGACGAGATCACCGAGCTGCCCCGGGGCGCGACCCTGCTGGCCGCCTCCACCCGTTACCCGCACCAGGCGTTCCGCCTCGGCGACCGGGCCTGGGGCCTGCAGTTCCACATCGAGTGCGACACCGCGATGATCGCCGACTGGTCCCGCGACTCGGCGCTCCTGGCCGAGCTGGGGTACGACCCGGAACTGGTGGTGGCCGCCTGCGACCGGGTGATGGCCGACGTGGAGGAGGTCTGGCAGCCGTTCGCGATCCGCTTCGCCGCCCTCGCCCGCGGTGAGCTGGGCGACGACACCGTCCGCACCGGCCTGCCCCTGCTCGGGCACTGACATGACCCGACCGGCCAGGGGACGCCTCGCCCGGTACGGCTTCGCCGAGGGCGACGGCGGGGCCCGCGCGGCGGACCTGCTCGGCCCGGACGGGCTCGGGCTGTGGCGTACCGAGGAGCAGGAGCCCGCCGACGAGCTGGCCGCCGAGCTGCTGGCGGCGCTCTCCCGGGCCGCCGACCCGGACCTGGCCCTCCGCCAGCTGCACCGCATGGTCGAGGCGGAGCGGCGTGTCACGGCGGACGGCGCCGGCGGGTCCGCGCTGATCGCCGCGCTCTGCGACGACCCGGGGCTGCGCCGCCGGCTGGTCGCCGTGCTCGGTGCCTCCTCGGCGCTCGGCGATCACCTGGTGGCCAATCCGGAGCAGTGGACCGTGCTGCGCACCGCCCCGGACGGGCTCGCCCCCACCGCCGAAGGCCGGCTCGACCTGGCCCTCGCCGGGCGGCTCACCGCCGCCACCCAGCCGGTGGCGGTGCTGCGGCAGGCGTACCGGCTGGCGCTGCTGCGGATCGCGGCGGCCGACCTGACCGGCGGGCGCGGCCTGGAACAGACCATGGCCGCGCTCTCCGCGCTGGCCGACGCCACGCTGGCCGCCGCGTACGAGATCGCGGTCGACGAGCTGCCCGAGGGGACGCCCCGGCCCCGGCTCGCGGTGGTGGCGATGGGCAAGTGCGGCGGCGACGAGCTGAACTACGTCTCCGACGTCGACGTGATCTTCGTGGCCGCCGACGACGCCGACCTGGCTGCCGGCACCACCGTCGCCGCCCGGCTGATCGGCGTCTGCGGGCTGGTCGCCTGGCCGGTCGACGCCGCGCTGCGTCCCGAGGGCAACCGTGGCCCGCTGGTCCGCACCCTCGCCAGCCACCTCGCCTACTACCAGCGCTGGGCCCGCACCTGGGAGTTCCAGGCGCTGCTCAAGGCCCGGCCGGCGGCCGGTGACCTCGACCTGGCCCGGCAGTGGGCCGACGCGCTCGCCCCGCTGGTGTGGCGGGCCGCCGAACGCCCCGAGGCGGTCTCCGACGTCCGGGCGATGCGCCGCAAGATCATCGAGAACATCCCGCCGAAGGAGCTGGAACGCGAGATCAAGCGCGGTTCGGGCGGGCTGCGGGACATCGAGTTCGCGGTCCAGCTGCTGCAACTGGTGCACGGGCGCGGCGACGAGTCACTGCGGGTGCCCGGCACCATCCCCGCGCTGCGTGCCCTGGTCGCCGGCGGCTACGTCGGCCGGGCCGACGGCGAGGCGCTGCTGCGCGGGTACCGCTTCCTGCGCGGCGTCGAGCACCGACTCCAGCTTCAGGGCCTGCGCCGTACCCACACCGTGCCGACCGAGCCGGCCGCCCTGCGCTGGCTCGCCGCCGCGCTCGACTACACCGCCACGCCCGGCCGCAGCGCCGTCGAAGCGTTCCGCGCCGACTGGGTCGCCCACGCCACCGAGGTACGCCGGCTGCACGCCAAGCTGCTCTACCGGCCGCTGCTGGAGTCGGTGGCCCGGGTGCCCGCCGACGGGCTGCGGCTCACCCCGGAGGCGGCCCGGCACCGGCTGGAGATCCTCGGCTTCGCCGACCCGGCCGGGGCGCTGCGTCACCTCCAGGCCCTCACCGGCGGGGTCAGCCGGACCGCCGCCATCCAGCGCACCCTGCTGCCGGTGCTGCTCAGCGAGTTCGCCGACGCCCCCGAACCGGACCGTGGCCTGCTCAACTACCGGCAGGTCTCCGACAAGCTCGGCAGCACCCCCTGGTACCTGCGGCTGCTGCGCGACTCCGGGCCGGTGGCCCGCCGGCTGGCCCGGGTGCTCTCCTCCTCCCGGTACGCGGCCGACCTGCTGGCCCGGGAGCCGGAGGCGCTGCGCCTGCTGGCCGAGGAGAGCGAACTGGCCCCGCGCTCGCGGGAGGTGCTCTGCGAGGGCTTCACGGCCGCCGCCGCCCGCCACGACGACCCGGTGGAGGCCACCCGCGCGGTCCGCGCCCTGCGCCGCCGGGAGCTGGTCCGGATCGCCTGCGCCGACGTGCTCAGCCGGGCCGGTGGGCTCGCCCCCCGCCCCGAGCGGGGCTCACCCGCCGCCCCGCTGGCCGACGTCACCGCCGTGGGCACCGCGCTCTCCGACGTCACCGACGCCACCCTGGCCGCCGCGCTGCGTACCGCGCGGGCGGCCCACCCGGCGCTGCCCGGGCTGCGCCTCGCGGTGATCGGCATGGGCCGCCTCGGCGGGTACGAGTCGAACTACCTCTCCGACGCCGACGTGCTCTTCGTCTACGACCCGCCCGCCGGGGCGCAGGAGAGCGCGGCCAGCGCCGCCGCGCAGCACATCGCCGAGGAGCTGCGCCGGCTGCTCGGGATGCCCGCTCCCGATCCGCCGCTCGGCGTCGACGCCGACCTGCGCCCCGAGGGACGGCAGGGCCCCCTGGTCCGCAGCCTCGCCGCGTACGCCCAGTACTACGCCCGCTGGTCGAAGGTGTGGGAGGCGCAGGCGCTGCTGCGGGCCCGCTTCGTCTGCGGCGACGCCGACCTGGGCGCGCAGTTCGAGGCGATGGTGGATCCGGTCCGGTACCCGGCCGACGGGCTGACCCGCGAGCAGGTGGTGGAGATCCGCCGGATCAAGGCCCGGGTGGAGAACGAGCGGCTGCCCCGGGGCGCCGACCCGGCCACCCACACCAAGTTGGGGCGCGGTGGCCTGGCAGACGTCGAGTGGGCGGTGCAGCTGCTCCAGCTCCGCCACGCCGGGGCGCATCCGGAGCTGCGCGGCACGCGTACCCTCGACGCGCTCGCGGCGGCCCGCGACGCCGGCCTGGTCGATGCGACCGACGCCGCGGAGATGGCCGCCGGCTGGACCCTGGCCGCGCAGGTCCGCAACGCGCTGATGCTGGTGCGCGGCCGGGCCGGCGATCAGCTGCCCCGGCACGGGGTGGAGCTGGCCGGGGTGGTCCGGCTGCTCGGCCACGACGATCCGGGGGAGTTCCTCGACGAGTACCTGCGCACCGGCCGGCGGTCCCGGGCGGCGATGCAGCGGGTCATGGAGTCCTGACCCGCGCCGTCGTCAGCGGCGGCGCACCAGCACGAGGTTGTCGACCAGGTGCCCGGTCTCGCCGTGCGGGCCGGTGCCCTCGCGGCGCACCGTCTCCACCCGCTCGGTGTGCCAGGCGTCCGGGTCCAGCTCCAGCGCGGTCAGGGTCTCCTGCGGGGTGGGGAAGCACACGTCCGGGTGGTGCGCGCGGGCCCAGGGCGGCACCTCGCCGTGCTCGACGATCAGCAGCCGGCCGCCGGGGGCGACCGCCCGGGCCGCCGCCCGCAGCACCCGGTCGCGGGGAAACTCGATCGGTGACTGGAGGAACTGCGCGGAGACCAGGTCGAATGTCCCGTCCGGGAAGCCGCGCGCCAGGTCGTGCCGGCGAAAGTCGATCCGCTCGGCCATCCCCGCCCTGGCCGCCTCGGCCGCGGCCCGGTCCAGCGCGGTACGGGAGACGTCGACCGCGGTCACCCGCCAGCCCTGGCGGGCCAGCCAGATCGCGTCGCCGCCCTCACCGCAGCCCAGGTCCAGCACGGTGCCCGGCGGCAGCGCGCCGGCCACCTCGACCAGGTGCGGGTTGGCCCGCCCGCTCCACATCCGGTCCCGACCGGCGTACAGCTCGTCCCAGTGCCGTGCGGTCTGCTCGTCGACCGCCTGCGCCGCGCGCCGGGCGGCGACCGCCCGGTCGGTGTCCTCGGCGACCAGGTCGGCGTTGACCGCCGCGCCGGCCTTCATGCCGCCGGCGGCGGCCACCACCACGGTGGCGCCCAGGTCGGTCACGTTGCCGGCCACCCACACCCCGGGAACCGACGTGGCCCCCGTCGGGTCGGCGGGCACATGCGTGCCGACCACCTGACCGGCCATCAGGAACTCGCCGGTGGCCAGCCCGAGGCCGGCGAGCAGGTCGGCCCGCGCCTGGAACCGGGGCGCCACCGCCAGCGCCTGCCGGGCGACCACCTCGCCGGAGGCCAACCGGACGCCGGTGAGCCGGTCCCCGGCCACCTCCACCGCCGCCACCGCTCCCTCGACGACCCGTACGCCCCGGGCGGCGAGCTGTTCCGCCTGCTCCGGCGACAGCGGTGGCGCGGTGTGCGCGAACAGCACCACGTCGTCGGTGAGCTGACGGAACAGCAGAGCCTGGTGGACGGCGGTCGGACCGGTGGCGAGCACGCCGACCGCCCGGTCCCGGACCTCCCACCCGTGGCAGTACGGGCAGTGCAGGACGTCGCGGCCCCACCGCTCGGCGAGCCCGGCCACGTCGGGCAGTTCGTCGACCAACCCGGTGGTGACGAGCAGCCGGCGGGCCCGGACCCGCCGCCCGTCGGCCAGCTCCACGTCGAACCGGAGCCTGTCGGCGTCGTCCCGCCGGCGTGCCGTGGTCACCGTGCCGTCGAGCACGTCGACGCCGTACCGGGCGACCTCCGCGCGGCCCCTCGCGTACAGCTCGGCCGGGGACACGCCCTCGTTGGTGAGGAAGTTGTGCACCTGCCCGGCGGGGGCGTTGCGCGGCACGCCGCCGTCCACCACCAGCACCGACCGGCGGGAGCGCCCCAGCGCCAGGGCCCCGCTGAGTCCGGCCGCGCCGCCTCCGACCACCACCACGTCGTACGCCGTCCCGTCCGTCATCGTCCCCGTCTCCTCACCGGCGGGTCCGTCCCGCCCGACGTTCCGGATCGTCCGCGCGGACCGGCCGGGGTGACAACTATCGTTGCGAGAATGGCAAACGAATCGGGTGTCGGCGACGAGGAGACACTGACCTCGGTCGGGCCGCGCCTGCGGGCCCTGCGCCAGCAGCGCGGGGTGACCCTGGCCCAGCTCTCGGCGGCCACCGGGATCTCGGTCAGCACACTGTCCCGGCTGGAGTCCGGTGGCCGCCGGCCCACCCTGGAGCTGTTGCTCGCGCTGGCCCGGTTCCACCGGGTGCCGTTGGACGACCTGGTGGGTGCGCCGGAGACCGGCGATCCGAGGGTGCACCCCCGGCCGGTCCGGCGGGGCGAGGTGACCATCCTGCCACTGACCCGCCGTCCCGGCGGCGTCCAGGCGTACAAGATGATCTACCCGCCGGGGATGCCTGCCGGCGACCCCGAGCAGCAGGTGCACGAGGGCCACGAGTGGTTGTACGTGCTCTCCGGCCGGTGCCGGCTGCTGCTCGGCCGGCACGACCTCACCCTGCAGGCGGGGGAGGTCGCCGAGTTCGACACCCGGACGCCGCACTGGTTCGGCAACCCGTACGACACTCCACTGGAGATCCTGAGCCTCTTCGGGCCGCAGGGGGAACGCCTGCACGTCCGGGCGCGGCCGTCGCCGCCCCGCTCCGACCCCGGATGAGCCGTCCCGCCCCCGCTCGTCGTCACCGACGACGCCTGGCTGCTGTCGCCCTGTCCCCTCATCGGTGGTGGCGCTGCCGGCCTGCGGCGCGGGTCGTGGTGCCGGTCGTGGTGGGTGTTGCGCGGTGTGATGGCGTCCGGCTGGATGGTCCAGTGCGCGCCGTGGTAGGAAAGCTCGGTGCCGACGACCAGCCGTGAGCAGCCCGCGCGTCCCGTCCTCGCGGCGCTGACGGTGTCGGCGGTGCTCGCCGTGGCGTTCGTGCTCGCCCCGCCGATGGGGACCGACCTGTCGGCCCAGGTCGCCCGGGCCGGCTTCGCCGCCCGCCACGGTCTCGCCCCAGTCGATTTCTCCTGGTACGGCGGAGTCAACCAGTTCGGCTACAGCCTCTACACGCAGCTACTCGGCGCACTCGTCGGCGTACGGCCGCTTGGAGCGGGCGCGGCGGTCGTCTCGTCGGCGGCGCTGGCGTGGCTGTTCGTGCGGACCGGCGCCCGCCGACCCGTGCTCGGTGCCGTCCTGGGCGCGGTGGTGCTGGTCGGGAACCTGGCGAGCGGCCGGATCACCTTCGCTGTCGGGATGGTGTTCGGTCTGCTCGCTCTCTGCGTGGTGAGCACGGACCGAGGGCCTCGGCCGCTGAGGCTTGCCGTGGCCGTACTGCTCGCCGCGCTCACCACCTGGGCGAGCCCGGTCGCCGGGCTGTTCACCGGACTGGCCGGCACCGCGCTGCTGCTGGCAGCCCTGCGTCGCGGCGACGGCCCGGGACGGCCGCTACCCGGCGGCTGGCGGGCCGAGAGTCCACTGGCCGAAGGGCTCGTCCTCTGCCTCACCCCCGCCCTCGCGCTCGCGCCGATGGCCGTGCTGTTCGGCAACGGCGGCACCCAGCCGTACTCGGCCGAGTCGATGCGGATCAACGTCGCGCTGGCCGTACTCGGGTACGTCTTCATTGGCCGGCGGCGCCGGGTGTTGCGCATCGGCGCACTGCTCACCGTGGTGTTGCTGGTTGCCGCCTTCTACCTGCCCAGCCCGATCGGCTCCAACGCCCTGCGGCTGCCGATGCTCTTCGTGCTGCCCCTGCTCGCCGGGTACGCCACGGTGCGCGGGCCGTGGCTGGCCGGGCTGCTCGTCGCCACTGTCTGGTGGCAGAACCCGGTGATGGTCAGCGACGTGACGCGCGCCGGCTCAGCGGAGAGCGCCGTCGGGTTCTACCGGCCGCTCGTCGACGAGTTGGCCCGACGGCAACCGGTGGGTCGGGTCGAGGTGGTGCCGTTGCGCGACCATTGGGAGTCGGCGTACGTCCCGCCGACGGTCCCGCTCGCACGAGGCTGGGAACGGCAGGTCGACACCGACCGGAACAGCCTCTTCTACGCGGGCAAGTTGACTGCTGACTCGTACGCGCGGTGGCTGCGCGTGAACGCCGTCCAGTACGTTGCCGTCGCGCCCGAGGCTCCGCTGGACCGGTGGGGGCGCGACGAGTCCGAACTGATCCTCGCCGGTCAGCCCTACCTGCGCGAGGTGTGGCGGAATCCGGACTGGCGGCTGTACGCGGTGTCCGATCCCACCCCTCTGGTCAGCGCTCCGAGCCGGCTGGTCTCCGCCGACCAGGCCGGGGTGCGGTTCACCACTGACCAGGTCGGGGACGTGCAAGTCCGGGTGCGGTGGTCTCGCTGGCTCTCCCTGGCGGAGGGGAACGGATGCCTGCGGCCCGGGCTCGACGGGTGGACGGAGGTCAGGGTCCACGCCCCGGGCGACTTCTCGATATCCAGTGACCTCCTGCCGGCGGACCACTGCTGACAGTCCTGGCCCCACCAACACGACGAGGCTTTGCCTCCCCGGCGGCGACGGATGGTGCTTCGCCCGTCGACGAACGGCATCGCTCGTTGACGGCGCAGCACTCTGCCAGGCAAGGTGGCGTTGACCGGGTGTCGCGATGTCCAGCATCACACGAGCCGCGGCATGCCCACCTCCGGTCCGCGACCACCGAACTGGCAGCATGTCCGGCGTGCCTCACCACCTCTCGCGCTGGACCGGACTGGCCGGTGCCGTCCTGCTCGCCGTCGCCGCGTACCTGGGGGGTGCGCTGCCCGACGGAAGCCTGCGCGCCACACCGGTCAGCATCTGGCAGGGCCGGCACGGCCCGCTGATCATCGCGAGCTGGCTGGTCGGCACAGGGCTGATGGGGTGGGCCTGGTGGGCATTGCGCGAGCGGGTGCCCTCGGCCCGGTGGGCGCTGGTCACCGCCGGGCTCTGGCTGCTCCCGCTGCTGGTCACGCCGCCGCTGGGCAGCCGGGACGTGTACGCGTACAGCTGCCAGGGCGCGAGCTACACGGCCGGGATCAACCCGTACGAGCAGGGCGTCTCCGCGCTGCCCTGCCCCTGGCTGGACACCATCTCGTACATCTGGCGGGACACCCCCGCACCGTACGGGCCGCTGTTCGTGATGATCTCCGGCGCGATCGTCGGGGCCACCGGCTCCCTCTACGCCAGCATGGCGCTGTTCCGGCTGGTCGCCGTGGCCGGTGTCGCGCTGACCGCCGCCTGCCTGCCGGTGCTCGCCCGCCGCTGCGGGGTGCCGGTCGGCCGGGCGCTCTGGCTGGCGCTGGCCTCCCCGCTGGTCGGCGTGCACCTGGTCTCCGGCGCACACAACGACGCGCTGATGGTGGGCCTGCTGATCGCCGGGCTGGCCGTGGTGGCGTCCCGCCCCGGGCGCTTCTGGCCGCTGCTGGCCGGGGGAGTGCTGCTCGGCCTGGCCGGCGGGGTGAAGGTCACCGCCCTGGTCGTGGTGCCCTTCGCCGCCCTGGCGGCGATGTCCGGGCCGTACTCGATCAGGCGGCTGCTGCGCGACGGCAGCCCGGTGGCCGGCGGCGCGCTGGCCGCGGTGGTCGGCGCGACCCTCGCCGCGGGCCTGGACTTCGGTTGGATCTCCGGCCTGGAGCAGGGCGGCCTGGTGGTCGCCTGGACCTCGCCGTCCACCGCGGTCGGGCAGACCGTCGGGTACGTCGCGGCGCTGTTCGGCGCGCACATCGACGCGTTGCCGGTGACCCGGGCGATCGGCGTGCTGGTTCTCGCCGTGCTGCTCGTCTGGCTGTGGTGGCGGGCCCGCACCCGGGATCCGCTGTGGCACGCCGGGCTGGCGCTCGCCGCGACGGTCGCCCTGGCCCCGTTGTTCCACCCCTGGTACTGGATGTGGCCGCTGACCGTGCTCGCCGCCACGGCGCACCGCACCGGCTGGTTCAGCCTCGTCGCGCTGGTGTCGTCGTTCCTGGTGCTGGCCAACGGTACCGGCCTGGCCCGGTTCACCAAGATGCCGGGGGCACCGCTGATGACGTTGTTGGTGATCGTGGTCGCCGTGCGGTTGGTACGGTCGGCACGGGCGGCTCGCCGGCCGGCCCCCGCCGACTGAGGAGAGGTCCGCCGGTGACCGAGCCCGGCTCGCCGTCCGACGCCCGCGCCCGGTCCGCCCGGTACGCCGGCCTGGCCGGCGCAGCGCTGCTCACCGTGGCGGCGTGGCTCGGCGGCGCGATGCCGACCGTCCCGCCGGTCGGCCCGGGGGCGATGCCGTACGGCCCGGCCGCGCTCGGCTGCTGGCTGCTCGGCACCGCGTTGATGGTGGGCGCCTGGTGGTCCCTGCGCCACGGTGCGCCGTCGACCCGGTGGGCGTACCGCACCGCCGGGCTGTGGCTGCTGCCGTTGCTGGCCGCGCCCCCACTGGCCAGCCGGGACGTCTACTCGTACGCCTGCCAGGGCTGGGCCTACGCCGCCGGGCACGACCCGTACACGCTCGGGGTGGCGGCGGCCGGCTGTCCGTGGGTCGACTCGGTCGCGCCGATCTGGCGGGACACCCCGGCCCCGTACGGGCCGCTCTTCCTGCTGTTGGCGGCGGTGGCCGCCACCCTCGGCGGCGGCCTGGTCGGCACGCTCGCGCTGCTGCGGTCGTTCGCCGTGGCCGGGGTGCTGCTGGCCGCGCTCTGCCTGCCGGGGCTGGCCCGGGCCTGCGGCGTGCCAGCCCGCCGCGCGGCCTGGCTCGGGCTGGCCAGCCCGCTGGTCGGGGTGCACCTGGTCGCCGGCGCGCACAACGACGCGGTGATGCTGGGGCTGCTCCTGCTCGGCCTGCTGGTGCTGGTACGGCTGCCCGGCAGGCCGCGTGCGTTACTGGCCGCCGGACAGCCGCGTGCGCCGCTGGCCGCCGGGGAGCCGCGTGCGCCGCTGGCCGCCGGACAGCCGCGTGCGCCGCTGGCCGCCGGGGAGCCGCGTGCGCTGCTGGTCGCCGGACAGCCGGGCGCGTTGCTGGCCGCCGGGGTGCTGCTCGGCCTGGCGGTGGGGGTGAAGGCGACGGCGGTGGTGGTGCTGCCCTTCGCGGCGCTCGTCGCGGTGCGCGGCCGGTACGCCGTCGGGGCGCTGCTGCGCGACGGCGGTCTGCTGGCCGGCGGGGCGGCGACCGCGCTCGTGGTGCTCTCCGTCCTCTCCGGCCTGGGGTTGGGCTGGATCGGCGGGTTGGCCCGCAGCGGTGACTCGCAGCAGTGGACCTCGCCCCCGACGGCCGTCGGCTTCGTCGTGGACTACCTCGGCGAGCTGGTCGGGCGGGAGCCGGGCGCGGTGCCGGTGGCCCGGGCGGCCGGGCTGGTGCTCCTCGCGGTGCTGCTGGTGGTGCTCTGGTGGTGGACCTGGGCGGCGCTGCGCGGGCGCGACGCCGTCGTCGCGGCGGGCGAACGCCCGTCTACCACCCTCGTCGTGGCGGGCGGGCGTCGGCGTACCGCCGTCGCCGTGGCGGGCGAACGCCCGCGTACCGCCCTCGTCGCGGCGGGTGTCGCGCTGGCCGCCACGGTGGCCCTGGCCCCGGTGGTCCACCCCTGGTACGCGACGTGGCCGCTGCTGGTGCTCGCTGTCTCGGCGACCCGGACCACCTGGTTCACGCTGCCCTGCGCGGCCGCCGCCTTCCTGACCCTGCCGGACGGCACCTCGCTGGCCCGCTACACCAAGGCGCCGGGGGCGATCGCGATGACGGCGCTGCTGTTGGTGCTGGCGGTCCGGCAACTGCGGCGCCCGGGCGAGCCCGGCCCGACCTGACGACGGCCAGGTTGATCGACACGGTGGCGCCGACGTGGCGGTGTCCGGGGCGCGCTGACACCGCCACATCGCCGACACGGAGTGGATCATGCGCCGGGCCGCGGCCGGGCCGGGCGTGACGGGGGCGGGCCGGCCCCGCGTGAGCGGAGCCGGCCCGGCCGGTGCTGGTGGAACAGTGTGTCCGAGGACTGCTCAGCAGTCGAAGTACATCGCGAACTCGTGCGGGGTCGGGCGCAGGCGCACCGGGTCGACCTCGTTGGCCCGCTTCCAGTCGACCCAGGTGGAGATCAGGTCGGGGGTGAAGACGCCACCGTCGAGCAGGTAGTCGTGGTCGGCCTCGAGCGCGTCGAGCACCTCCGGCAGCGAGCCCGGAACCTGCTTGACGTCGCCCCACTCCTCCGGCGGCAGGTCGTACAGGTCCTTGTCGATCGGCGCCGGCGGCTCGGTCTTGTTCTTGATGCCGTCCAGGCCGGCCATCATCATCGCCGAGAAGGCGAGGTACGGGTTGCTGGACGGGTCCGGCACCCGGAACTCGACCCGCTTGGCCTTGGCGCTGCTGCCGGTGACCGGGATGCGGGTGCACGCGGAGCGGTTGCGCTGGGAGTAGACCAGGTTGACCGGCGCCTCGTAGCCCGGCACCAGGCGGCGGTACGAGTTGATCGTCGGGTTGGTGAAGGCCAGCAGCGACGGGGCGTGGTGCAGCAGGCCACCGATGTACCAGCGGGCCAGGTCCGACAGGCCGGCGTAGCCGGTCTCGTCGTAGAACAGCGGCTCGCCGTTGAGCCAGAGGCTCTGGTGGGTGTGCATGCCGGAGCCGTTGTCGCCGAAGAGCGGCTTCGGCATGAAGGTGGCGGTCTTGCCGGCGGCCCAGGCCTCGTTCTTGATCAGGTACTTGAAGAGCTGGAGCTGGTCGGCGGAGTGCAGCAGCGTGGAGAACTTGTAGTTGATCTCCGACTGGCCGGCGGTGCCGACCTCGTGGTGCGAGCGCTCGACGGTGAAGCCGGCGTCGACCAGGCGGCGGACCATGCTGTCGCGCAGGTCGGCGTAGTGGTCCACCGGCGGCACCGGGAAGTAGCCACCCTTGTAGGCGGTCTTGTAGCCACGGTTGCCGCCCGGCTCCTCGCGGCCCGAGTTCCAGGCGCCCTCGATCGAGTCGATGTAGTAGAACGACTGGTGGGCGGAGGTCTCGTGGCGGATCGAGTCGAAGATGTAGAACTCCGCCTCGGCGCCGAAGTAGGCGGTGTCGGCGATGCCGCTGGCCGCCAGGTACGCCTCGGCCTTCTTCGCCACGTTGCGCGGGTCCCGGGAGTACGCCTCACGGGTGAACGGGTCGTGGATGAAGAAGTTCAGCGCGAGGGTCTTCTGCGCGCGGAACGGGTCGATGAAGGCGCTCGCGACGTCCGGGAGCAGGAGCATGTCCGACTCGTGGATCGCCTGGAAGCCACGGATCGACGAGCCGTCGAACGCGAGGCCGTCGGTGAAGACGCTGTCGTCGAAGGACTCCACCGGCAGGTTGAAGTGCTGCATCACGCCGGGCAGGTCACAGAAACGTACGTCGACGAACTTCACGTCCTCGTTCTTGAGGTATCGCAGGAGTTCCTCGGGATTGGCAAACACACGTCCTCCTGGCACGTCCACTCCGGGCTTGGCACTGGCGACGGTATGGCCGCAGGGTTGCCCGGCCGTGTCTCCTCTGTTTCCGTCGTGTTACGTCGCTCGCGGAGCGTCATCTGGGCCGCTCAGCCTTCCCCGGATCTCCGTTCGGACGATACCGGCTGGGGCGGTGTATCGCAGATTGATGCGATTGGCCCGTTTCCCCGACCCGCGTCGACGACCCCGTCCGGACCGTGACCGACACCCCCGGTGACCGCCTCCGGCCGGGACCCGGACCCAGCCTCGCTACCCTGACCGCTGTGAGCAACCCCGCCGCCGTACCGGTGCCGCCCGCCACGGACCCTTCCTTTACCCCGCCGAGCCTCGGACGTCGCTTCGGCGCGCTGGTGATCGACTGGGTGCTCTGCCTGCTGGTGTCCAACTTCTTCGCCGACCCCGTACGGGACGGCTGGGCCCCGGTGCTGGTGCTGATCGTCGAGTACGGCTTCTTCCTCGGCCTCTTCGCCCAGACCCCCGGCATGTGGATCACCCGGATCCGTTGCCTCGCCTGGGCCGACGGCGGCCGGATCGGACTCGTTCGGGCCCTGCTGCGCGGCGTGCTGCTGGCCCTGGTCGTGCCCGCCCTGATCATGGACGAGCACCGTCGGGGCCTGCACGACCGGCTGACCGGCTCGGTCATCGCCGCCGCCCCCCGCCCCTGAGGCGTACGACGGGAAAGAGCCGGACCCGACCGGGCCCGGCTCTTCGCGTACGGCTGCGGGTCAGCGGCCCCGCGACTGGCGGAACGCGCCGCGCGGCGGCCGCATGTTCTTCGGGATCGCGCCCTTGGGCATCTGCGGGCGGGCGGTGAGCGCCTTCAGCCGCTTGTCCAGCGAGTTGACGTCCTTGCCGCTGAGGGCGCGCGGCAGCCGCATCAGGGTCATCCGCAGCTTGCGGACCGGCAGCTCACCCTCGCCCTGACCGATCACGTAGTCGTGCAGCGGGGCGTTGCCGATCACCTTCGCCAGCCGGCGCTTCTCCTGGCCGAGCAGGCCACGCACCCGCTGCGGGTTGCCCTCGGCGAGCAGGATCACGCCGGGTCGCCCGATCACCAGGTGGACCATGTCCATCTGGGTGGTGGAGCTGACCGCCGGAGTCACCCGCCAGTCGCCGCGCATGCTCTCCATGATCTGGGCGGCCGCACCCGGCTGCCCCTCCGCCGCGTTCATCATCGCGGCGTTGGACCGCAGGTTGAGCACGATCAGCACCGCGAGCAGGGCGAACAGGATGCCCAGCGGCAGCCAGAGCCAGCCCCACAGGAGCACCGCGACCACGGTGAGCGCGAGCGGGATCAGCACCGCGCCGGCGACCAGCGGCGCGAACCACCTGTCCTGCTTGGCGGTGAACTTGAACACCATCCCGATCTGCTTCAGCCGCTGGCCGAACGAGACCTTCTCCTGGGGCTTTGCCATGCCGCAGAGTCTAGTGGTCGCCGCACGCCCGGTTGATCCGCAGGCCGGCTGAGTACCTTACGTCGCCCCGGCGGCCGATTCCGGCCCGGGTAAGGAGGCGCGGCAGCCGAAGATCAGGCGGCGCACCCATGCCCCGGGGCCACCTTCACGCGCAGAGTCGGTGTCAGCGAACGACGACGATCCAAGGAGCCCGACATGTTCGGCAACGACGCAGACTTCCTCCTCTCCCTCCACCGCAGTCACGTCGCCGAGCTGCGGGCCGACGCCGAGGCGGACCGCCTCGCCCGGTCCCTGCCGCGCCGACACGCCCGCACCTGGCTGAGCCGGCGGCAGCGCCCGGGCCGTACCGACGGCGCCCGCCGGTGACCCCCGCCCCGCCCCCGGCCCACGCCCGCGGGTCGACGGCGCTCGGCGCCGCCGCCTCCGGCCCGACCGTGGCCCCGGCCCCACTGGCCGGGGCCACCGTCGTTCCGCCCCGCGCAACCGCCGACGCGACGGCCCCCGCCGCACCGACCGCCGGGACCGACCGGACCGGAGCGCACCGACCGGCCGGCCGGGACGCCGCCGGGAGCGTACGTGGCATGCTCGACGCCGTGACCGTACGCGCCGCCAGCACCGTCCTCGTCGGCCGGCAGGACGAGCTCGGGTCGCTGCGCGCCGCCCTGGCCCGCGCCCGGGCCGGGCAGACCAGCACCGTCCTGGTCGGTGGGGAGGCCGGGGTCGGCAAGACCCGCCTGCTGGAGGAGTTCGGCGCCCAGGTCACCGCAGGCGGCGACCGGCTCCTCGTCGGGCAGTGCCTGGAGCTGGGCGAGGCCGGCCTGCCCTTCGCGCCGTTCGCCGCCGCGCTGCGCGAGGTGCTGCGCCGCGACGGCCCGGCCGTCTTCGCCGGGTACGAGCCGGAGTTCGCCCGACTGCTGCCGGAACTGGCCCGGGTGCCCGCCGCGGTCGCCGCGCCGCCCGGCCCGGCCCTGTCCGACACCCCCCGGGGCTACCTGTTCGACCTCGTGGGAGAGCTGTTCCACCGGCTCGCCGAGGCCCGGCCGCTGGTGCTGGTGATCGAGGACCTGCACTGGGCGGACCGCTCCACCCGCGACCTGATCGGCTTCCTGGTCCGCGCCGCCCGCGCCGCCCGGGTGCTGCTGGTCTGCACCTACCGCACCGACGAGCTGCACCGGGGGCACCCGCTGCGCCCGTTCCTCGCCGAGCTGGACCGGGCCCGCAGCGTCGAGCGGATCGAGCTGGGCCGCCTCGACCGGGACGGCACCGCCGCGATCCTCGCCGACCTGCTCGGGGCCGAGCCGGCGGCCCGCGCCGTCGACGACGTGCACGAACGCACCCAGGGCAACCCGTTCTTCATCGAGGAACTGGCCGCGGCCGGTGACCCGGTCGGCTGCGCCACCCTGCCGGAGACCCTGCGTGACCTGCTGCTCGCCCGGGTCGACCGGCTGCCCGACGCCGCGCAGCGGGTGCTGCGCATCGCCGCCGCCGGGGGCACCCGCTTCGCCCACCAACTCCTCGCCGAGGTCGCCGGGCTGCCCGAACCCGAGCTGGAGGACGCGCTGCGCGCCGCCGTCGCCGCCCAGCTCGTCGTCGCCGACCCGGAGGGCGACTACGAGTTCCGGCACGCCCTGGTCCGGGAGGCGGTCCACGACGAGCTGCTGCCCGGCGAGCACGCCCGGCTGCACGCCCGGTACGCCGCGGCCATCGACGCGCAGCCGCACCTGGTCGCCGCCGGCCGCGCCCCGGCCGAGATCGCCCACCACTGGTACGCCGCCCACGACCACCCCCGGGCCCTGCTCGCCGCCCGGGTGGCGGCCCGCGCCGCCGGCGACCGGTACGCGTACGCGGAGCAGAGCCGGTTGCTCGAACGGGTGCTGGAGCTGTGGGAACTGGTGCCCGACGCCGCCGACCGGCTCGGCATGGACCACCTGGCCGTGCTGGAGGAGACCCTCGACGCGGCCACCACGGCCGGCGACTACGGCCGCGCGATCACCCTCGCCCGGGCCGCGCTGGCCGAGGTCGACGCCGACGCCGAGCCGCTGCGTGCCGCGCGGCTGTTCGACCGGCGGGGCTGGCTGCTGGCCCTGCTCGGCAAGAGCGACGGCAGCGCCGAGCTGGGCGAGGCGTACCGGCTGGCGGCCGGGGTGCCGGACGGCCCGCAGCGGGTCCGGCTGCTCGCCGACATCGCCGCCCACCTGGTCCGGATCGATCCGGAGCAGGCTGCGGCGGTGGCCGCCGAGGCGCACACCGCCGCCGAGTCGCTCGGCGAGGACCTGGCCCTGCTGCCCACCCGGATCGCCATGCTCTGCCGCAGCGACAAGGCACCGGACCTCGGGCTGGCCGAGCTGCGCCGGGCCGAGGTCCGGGCCCGTGCCGCCGGGAACGCCCCGGCGCTGGTCAGTGCCCTGGTCCACCTCTCCGACGTGCTCTTCGAGCTGGGCCGGTACGCCGAGTCGGCCGAGGCGGCCGCGGCCGGGGTGGCCGAGGCACGCCGGGTCGGGATCAGCCGCTCGACCGGGGCGTACCTGCTGTCGAACCGGGCCGAGGCGCTGATCGCCCTGGGCCGGTGGGACGAGGCCGACGCGGCCTGCGTCGAGGCGTCCCGGATCGACCCGCCCGGGGTGTCCGGGCTGCACTGGCTCCAGCTGCGCGCCGGGCTGCGGCTGGCCCGGGCCCACCCGCGCGCCGACGAGCTGGTCGGCCGGGCGCTCGGCTTCCTGGCCCGGCCGTACCTGTGGCCGAACCACCGGCTGCCCCTGCACGAGCTGCGGATCGAGGCGGCCCTCGCCGCCGACGACAAGGTCGAGGCGGCCCGGGCGGCCCGCGCCGCGCTCGCCGACGACCGGCTGCCGCACCTGCCCCGGGAGGGGTGGCCGGTGCTCGGCGCCGCTGCCCGTACCGCAGCCCGGATCGACGACCGGGACCTCGCCGCGTCGGTCGCCGCACTCGCCGCCGATCTGCCGGCCCGCCACCCGGCGGAGCGGGCGCACGCCGCCCAGGTCGCCGCGCTGCTGGCCCCTGCCGGCCGGGCGCTGCCCGCCTGGCACACGGCGGTCGAGGCGTGGCGTGCCGACGGCCAGCCGTACGCCCTGGGCCGGGCACTGCTGGCGCTCGCCGAGGCGGTGGCGACGGCGGGGGAGCGGGAGCAGGCCGGGGCGGCGGTCGAGGAGGCCACCGCGATCGCCCGGCGCCTCGGCGCGACCCCGCTCGCCGAGCAGGCCGCCACGCTGGCCCGACGGGTCGGCCTGCGCGGGGCCCGGGCCGGCACGGACCTGCTCACCGCCCGCGAGCGGGAGGTGCTGCGGCTGGTCGCCGAGGGGCACAGCAACAGCCGCATCGCCGAACGGCTGTTCATCTCGCCGAAGACGGCGAGCGTGCACGTCTCCCGGATCATCGCGAAGCTCGACGTCGGTAACCGGATCGAGGCGGCCGCCCTGGCGCACCGCCTCGGTCTGCTCGACCCCGACCGCCGCTGACCCTCGGGGCCGCCGGTCGCCCGACCGCGCCCGGGTGCGCTCAGCGCGGCGGCAGCCAGATCCGCCAGCCGTCGACCGTCAGCACCCGCGCGCCGGCCGGGGGACTTCGGTGCAGGGCGGCCGCCAGCGGCGAGCCGACCGGGGCCACGTACGCGGCGGCGTCCGCCGCCGTGACCGCCCGCCGGTAGCCGGGCAGCCGGTCGAAGCCGGGGCGCAGCCGCTCGTCGACGACCGCGCAGACGATCTCCTCCCGGGCGGCGAAGGTGAGCCGGTTGCAGGTCCAGTACTCGCCGTACACATGCCGGACGCCCTGCTCGCGCAGCGTGTCGAGCATCGCCCGGTGCCGCCGCGCCTCCGCCCGGTTCTCCGGCACCGTGCCCAGCGTGCCGGCGGTGGCGACGGCGGCGGTGCCGAGCACGGCGGCGAGGACCCCGACCGCCGCGACCCGCACCGGCGCCGCGCGGCCCGACGCGCCGGACGGCCCGCCCTCGCCGGACGGCCCGCCCTCGCCGGACGGCCCGCCCTCGCCGGACGGCCCGCCCTCGCCGGACGGCCCGCCCTCGCCGGACGGCCGGCGGGCCGCCCGCCAGAGCGGCCAGAGCAGGGCCGGGATCGAGATCAGCAGGCAGGACAGGTAGCGGGAACTCTCCACCGGGGTCAGGCCGGCGGCGCTGCTGACCGTGTACGCGGCCAGCGTCCCGACCGCGCCCGCCACCAGCGCGAGCCGCACCGCCGCCCCCGCCCGGACCGCGCCGGCCGAATTGTCGGCGATCAGCCCGTTGATCGACTCCGGATGGCCGACACGGCGGTGTCCGAGCGGGTTCGACACCGCGACATCCGGGACATGGAGTGGACCACGAACCGGGCCCGAGGCGGCGGACCCCGCACGCAGCGCCCGCCAGGCCGCCAGCCCGGCCAGCGTCAGCAGCACCGGCAGCGCCGCCGACCACCACAACTGCCAGCCCGCGCAGTGGCTCGGCGCGCAGAACCCCATGCCCAACGCCGGCCCGAGCACCAGCCCGCCGTGCAGCCGGTCCGCCCAGCCCGCCGCCGCGTCCCCACCACTCGCGGCGAGGACCGCCGCGACGGGGTTCCGGCCGTGGGCGAGGCTGTGCCCGAGCAGCGGCGCGGCGCCGAGCACCGCCGCGCCGGCCAGCAGCGCGCCGGACCGTCCACGCAGCTCCCGCCGGGCGGCGCCGACCAGCACCGCGCCGAGCGCGAGCAGGTACGGCAGCAGCAGTGGGTCGACCCAGACGGTCAGTCCGGCGAGGAACCCGAACGCGGCGAACCGCCACCGCCGGCCGTCCGGCCGTCCTGCGACGAGGTCGACCGTGAGCAGGGCCAGCCCCACCCCGACGGGGTTCAGCTCGGGGTAGCCGCCGCCGGCGATGAGCTGGTTCTTGACGATCCGGTCCGAGCCCAGCGCCAGCACCGTGACCACGAGCAGGGCGAACCAGCGGTCCCCGCCGAGGCGACGGGCCAGCCGCCAGCTCAGGTACAGGAAGAGGGCGTACAGGGCGAGCAGCGGCAGCCGCAGCGCCAGCCAGGACGGGCCGGCCACGGCGACCAGCGGGGCGGCCAGGTACGCCTCCAGCGTCCCCATGTACGCCTGGCCGTAGAAGAAGACGGGGAAGTCCTCGCCCCGGGCGATGCGCAGCGCGGCGAGCCCCATGGTCGCCTCGTCGCTGTTGGTACGCGGCGTGTCGGCCAGCAGCAGCGCCCACCGGTACGCCACCGCGGCCAGCCCGACGACGAGGGCGAGCATGATCGGCACGGGCCACCGGGGCGTACGCGGACGGGCCGCGTCGCGCGGCTGCGGGCGTACCCCGGTGGTCATGCCTGTGATCATGGCATCCGCGGCGTCGGCGGTGGGCCGGCGACGCAGACGCCGCCCTACCTCAGCCGGCGGCGGTGACGCCCTCGCGGGCGGCCAGGGCCTGCTGGTAGAGCCGCCCGGCGCGGTACGACGAGCGCACCAGTGGCCCGCTCATCACGCCGGCGAAGCCGATCTCCTCGGCCTCCTCGCGCAGCTCGACGAACTCCTCCGGCTTGACCCAGCGGGTGACCGGGTGGTGCCGGGGGGAGGGGCGCAGGTACTGGGTGATGGTGATCAGCTCGCAGCCGGCGTCGTGCAGGTCGCGCAGCGCCTGGGAGACCTCGGCCCGTTCCTCGCCCATGCCGAGGATCAGGTTGCTCTTGGTGACCAGACCGGCGGCGCGGGCCTGACGGATCACGTCCAGCGAGCGGTCGTAGCGGAACGCCGGCCGGATCCGCTTGAAGATGCGCGGCACCGTCTCGACGTTGTGCGCGAGCACCTCGGGGCGGGCGCCGAACACCTCGGCGAGCTGCTCGGGGACCGCGTTGAAGTCGGGGATCAGCAGTTCGACGCCGCAGCCGGAGCGCAGGGCGTGGATCTGCCGGACCGTCTCGGCGTACAGCCACGCGCCGCCGTCGGGCAGGTCGTCGCGGGCGACACCGGTGACGGTGGCGTAGCGCAGCCCCATCGCGGCGACGGACTCGGCGACCCGGCGCGGCTCGTCGGCGTCGAACTCGGCCGGCTTGCCGGTGTCGATCTGGCAGAAGTCGCAGCGCCGGGTGCACTGGTCACCGCCGATGAGGAAGGTGGCCTCGCGGTCCTCCCAGCACTCGTAGATGTTGGGGCAGCCGGCCTCCTGGCAGACCGTGTGCAACCCTTCGCGCGAGACGAGCCCGCGCAGCTCGGTGTACTCCGGGCCCATCTTGGCCTTCACCTTGATCCACGGTGGTTTGCGCTCGATCGGCGTCTCGGCGTTGCGGGCCTCGATCCGCAGCATCCGCCGCCCCTCGGGGGCGACCGTCGCGGAGGGCGCTGGCTGCTGAGTCGTCGGCGCGGAGTGCTCGATCGTCACGAAAACGAGCCTACGCCGGTCGGTGGCGGTCGATGAACGGTGGGCGACCGGCGTCACGCCGCGGATTCTGTGACACCGCACACCGAGGCCGGGAAAATTGCCGTCACAGTGCTCGGGATCCGGTGCTAACCTGCCCGGCAAAGCTGTGACGGAGCCGAGTAGCGCACCGGTCCGCCAGTGCAGAGAGCCGCCGATGTGCTGGAAGGCGGTCTGGCGCCGGCGTGCGAAGACCCTCCCGAGCCGCGGGAAGAACGGCGTGCCCCGCGCGCCCAGTAGAGCCCGCCCGGCTGGCCCCGGTGAAAAGGCGACGAACGAGGCTCCCGCGCAGGCGGGGGCGAAGGTGTGGTGGCACCGCGAGGTTCCCGCTCGCCCACACCTCCCGGGGCTGAGGCGATGCTTCGCCGCCCGAGGGCGGCGCAGGCGTTGCGATCGACCAAGGAGCAGCCCACCATGCAACGCATCCTGTCCTCCCAGCTCACCACCCAGGTCGGCGAGACCGTCCGGATCGCCGGTTGGGTGCACCGCCGCCGCCTGCTCAAGTCGGTGGCCTTCCTGATCGTGCGGGACGCCGCCGGCCTGGCCCAGGTGGTGGTCACCGACGCCGCCGCGCGCGCGGCTGTGGAGTCCCTGCCGGAGGAGACCGTCGTCGAGGTCGTCGGCACGGTGGTCGCGAACGCCACGGCTCCGGCCGGGGTCGAGCTGACCGGCCCGACGGTACGGCCGCTCGGCCCGCCCGCCGTGCCGCCGCCGTTCGACCTGTACCGGCCGGCGCTCACCGCGACCCTGCCCACCCAGCTCGACCACGCGTCCGTCGCGCTGCGCCACCCGACCCGCTCGGCGGCGCTGCGCGTCTCGGCGGCGGCGGTCGCCGGGTTCCGGGCCGCGCTCGACGCCCGTGACTTCGTGGAGATCCACACCCCGAAGGTGGTCGGTTCGTCCACCGAGAGCGGGGCGAACGTCTTCGCGCTGGACTGGTTCGGCCGGCCCGCGTACCTGGCGCAGTCACCGCAGTTCTACAAGCAGCTCATGGTGGGCGTCTTCGAGCGCGTCTACGAGGTGGGGCCGGTGTTCCGGGCCGAGCCGCACGACACCGTCCGGCACCTGGCCCAGTACACCTCCCTCGACGCCGAGCTGGGCTTCGTCGCCGACCACCGGGACGTGATGGCCGTGCTGCGCGACACCCTGGCCGCGATGCTGGAGGCGGTCGCCGACCGGGCCGGGGGCGCCGTCTCGGCGCTGGGCCTCGACCTGCCCGGGGTGCCGGCGGAGATCCCCGCCGTGCACTTCACCGAGGCGCTGAAGATCGCCGGTGCGCCGGCCGACGAACCGGACCTCGCCCCCGCCCACGAGCGGGCGCTGGGGGAGTGGGCCCGGGCCGAGCACGCCTCGGAGTTCCTCTTCGTCACCGGCTACCCGATGGCGAAGCGGCCCTTCTACACCCACCCGGACCCGGCCCGGCCGGCGTACTCCAACGGCTTCGACCTGCTCTTCAGGGGTGTGGAGCTGGTCACCGGCGGGCAGCGGCTGCACCGGTACGACGACTATCTCGCGGCCCTCGCCGCGCGCGGCGAGCCGGTCGAGCCGTACGCCGGCTACGTCGACGCGTTCCGGCACGGGATGCCCCCGCACGGCGGCTTCGCGATCGGCCTGGAACGGTTCGTCGCCCGGGTGGTCGGCGCGGCCAACGTGCGGGAGGTGACGGCCTTCCCCCGCGACCTGCACCGCCTCACGCCGTGACCCGGTGGCCTCGCGCGGTCACCCCGGTGGCGGCGTGGCCACCGAGGTCGCGTCGGACGCCGCCGGGGTGCCGCCAGGATGCCGCGCGGTGGCGCTGCGTAACGTCGGCGCGGACCTCGGCGGACATCACTCACGGTGACGGGTCGGCGGGTGGTTCGCCGCCCTGTTGGGCCTCGGCCCGCTCGCCGGGCTCCTGACCAGGCCGTCTATGTGTCGCGCCGTCCTGCCCCGGATACCTGCTCACTGCGCTTTGCTCTGCTGCCACGGACGCACCGGTCACCGTCGGTGCCTGTCGCGTCGATGGCAGCAGAGCAAAGCGGCCGAGGGGAAGGGCAGGGGTCTGCGCGATCGTCACGGTGTGTGATGTCGCGGGCTCGGCGGCAGGTCGCCGGGCAGCGCCCCGCCGGTCCGGCCGCCGGGCGCGGTCCACCCGCCGTTCAGGCGGGGCCGAGCAGGTCGCAGCGGCTGCCGGCGACGTCGACGAAGACCGCCACCCTGCCGTACGGCTCGGTGCGGGGCTCAGCCGGCGACGATGGTGGGCAGGCGGCGCTCGACCACCGGGAGCACGTCGGCGACGGTGACCGGGCGGCCCAGCTCGGCGGTGAGCGAGGTGACCCCGGCGTCGCGGATGCCGCACGGCACGATCCGGTCGAAGTACGTCAGGTCGCAGTCACAGTTGATCGAGAAACCGTGCAGGGTGACCCCACGGGCCACCCGGATGCCGATGGCGGCCACCTTGCGGGCCGGGCCCCGGTCGTCCTCGGGCACCCAGACGCCGCTGCGCCCCTCGACCCGGCCGGCGCTCAGCCCGAACTCGGCGCAGACGTCGATCAGCATCTGCTCGGTGCGGCGCACGTACGCGACCACGTCCACCGGGTCGGGGAGCTTGACGATCGGATAGCCGACGAGCTGTCCCGGCCCGTGCCAGGTGATCTTGCCGCCGCGGTCGACGTCGACCACCGGGGTGCCGTCCATCGGCCGGTCCCATGGCTCGGTGCGCTTGCCGGCGGTGTAGACGCTCGGGTGCTCCAGCAGCAGCACGGTGTCGCCCTGCTCGCCGGCCACCACCGACTCGTGCAGCCGCCGCTGCTCGTCCCAGGCGGCCTGGTAGTCGAGCAGGCCGGCCTTGACGGCCGTCAGCCCGGAAGTCGTCGCAGTCACCCCACCAGCCTAGACCCGCCGGTGTCCGCCACCCCGGGTGAGCCTCGTCGCGCTCGGCGCCGCAGCAGCAGAATGGTGAGCAGCAGCGGGGGTAGCAGCAAGGTGGCATAGAGCCAGCCGGGCGCGGCCCATGGCGAGGGTCGCGGTGCCGGGCCGGTGAACGCACCGGAGACGAGCAGCCGCGCCGGCACCTCAATGCCAGAGGAGCCGGTCGGGCCGGTCATCAGCGTCTGCCGTCGGCCCTCCGGGGTGGTCGCCACCAGGCTGGCACGCCGCTGCGGCACGGTCGCCCCGGTGGACAGCTCGACCAGCACCGGGTCACCGCCACGCCAGCCCACCAGTTCGGTCGGCCAGCCCTCGAGCGGGACGGGGGCCCCCACCGGCTGGCCGGTCGCCGCGTCGAGGAAGTCCAGCCGCCAGGAGCGGGCGGCCAACTGCTCGTCGGTGCAGGTGACGCCGGTGCAGCCGGTGAAGCCGAACAGCGCGATCCGCCGCCCGTCCGGGCTCCACGCACCCCGCCCGGCCAGCCTGTGCCACTCGTCCAGGTCACGCTGCCAGCGCACGCCACCCGCGACCGGATCGGTCACGGCCAGCCGCTCCTGGTCGCCGGCGGGATCGACCGGCCCGGCCACGGCCAGCAGGGTGCCGTCCGGTGACCAGGCCCCGGTCGTGTGGCTGGCGAAGGCGCCGGCCGCGACCGGCCGGCTGGTGCCGGCGTACGGGTCGACCACCAGCAGGTCGTCGGGCTTCGCCGGGTCGTTGAGCTGCTCGTTGTCCGGGCCGTACGTGATGACGGAGTCGTCGTTGTCTCTGCTGGCGAGCAGCCTCCGGCCGTCCGGCGACCAGGCCAGCGGGTGCAGGCCGGCCGGGTGCCCCGCCCGCTCGTCGCCGGTGGTCAGGTCGATCAGCGTGCCCCAGCCCGGCCGCAGGTAGTGCCGCCCGTCCGGCGACAGCAGGCCGTGGCCCTCGCCGACGCGCATCGGGATCAGCCGGTAGCCGCCGTCCCGCCCGACCAGCACCCCGGTTGACTCGGCGTAGCGGGTGTTCGAGGTGAAGAAGACGACCGAGGCCGGCCCGGCGGGGTGTTGCCCCACGGTCGCCTGCCACAGCCACGGGTCGTACAGCCTGGTCGGCACCGTCTCCGCGGACCCGGCGGCGGCCGGCGTGGCGAGCCAGCCCGGGGCCGTCGCCGCGACGGTGACCACCCCGACCAGGGCGGCGAGCGCAGTGATGGTGCGGTTCATCGGCACCACCCCATTAGACCCGAACGGGCCGACGGAAGTGGTCCCCGTCGGCGTCAGGCGGCGGGGACCTTCCACAGCCAGACGTCGTCGACCCGCTGCGGCTCGCCGAGCAGGGCGGTGACGGTGCGGCGCAGGGTCTCCTCGTCCAGGTCGTACTTGGCGCCGTGCACCTCGTCGGGCAGCACGACCACCTCGACGCCCCAGTACCGCAGGTCGTCGTGGACGAGGCGGATGCTGCCCTCTGTGACGATCGGCGCGAGGCCGGTCCGGCCGGCCTGGTCCATCAGCGTGTCGAAGGTGCGCGGCGGTGGGCCGATCCGGCCCCGACCGTCCGGCCCACCGGGGCCGAGGAAGAACCCGGCCGGGATGCGGAACTCTCCCTGCCGGTGGGCGAGCGCGTGCGCCTGCCAGCGCTGCCCGTCCGGGGTGACGTCGAGGGTCAGCGGGACCGGGGTCAGCACCCCGCCCGGGGAGACGTACTGCCGCCAGGTGCCCGCCGTGATGAATTCCGGGACCGGCGGGCGGACGGTGGTCAGCAGCGGCATGGGCAGCAGCGGCACCAGCGCCACCGCGAACCCGGCCGCCCACGCCGCGCCGAGGCGGCCGCGCGGCGGCTCCGCCCGGAACTGGTCGATCGTGTACGCCAGCAGCAGGCCGATCACCGGGGTGACCACCAGCGCCAGCCGGGCCGGCAGCGCGGCGTTGATCACCGGGAGCCCGTCGAGCAGGGCGAAGGGGAGCACCAGCCCGGTACGCCGCCCGTCCCAGGTGGCCTGCGGCCCCCAGGAGAGCACCGAGAAGACGACGGCGGTGACGCCCAGCGCGACGAGGGTGGCGCGACGAGGCGCACCGGCGGCCCGCCACAGCGTCACGAAGCAGACGACGGCGAGCAGCAGCAGCGGCAGCCCGAAGAAGGAGTTCTCCTCGGTCGGGTTGGGCGCCAGCGCGGTGTCCAGGCCCGCCGCTCCGGCCAGCGACCGGTCCGGGTACGCCCCGAACGCGGCGACGTCCTCGGAGTGGATCACCGGGTCGAATCCGGTGCCGTGGAAGCGCTGCGGGCCGGCGAAGTGCAGCCACAGCGGGTACGCCAGCAGCACCCCGGCCACCAGCGCGGTCACGCCCAGCCCGCGCAGCAGGTCCGGCAGCGCGGCCCGGGCCTCGGCCCGGCGGGCCGGGTGCAACGCCCAGGCGGTCAGGAAGACGCCGAGCGCCAGCGCGGTGAAGAAGAGCCCCTCAGCGGCGATGGAGAAGGCGACCGCGACCAGCACGCCGAGCACGATCCCGCCGCGTAGCCACCGTCCGGGCCGGCGCAGCGCGAACACCGCCCACAGCAGCAGCGGGACCAGCCAGCCGGCGGTCCAGTTCAGGTGGGCGTTGGCGTGCGAGACCATGCCGGGGGAGTAGGCGACGAAGAGTGCTCCGACCCCGGCGGCGAGCCGGCTGCGGACCAGGTGCCGGGAGAGCAGCCAGTACCAGGCCAACGCGGTGGCGACCAGGTTGAGGGTGAGGATCACCAGGAACGTGGCCGGCGGCCCGATCAGGTACGTCAGCGGCGCGAACACCGCCGCGTACACGGTGATCGAGGTGTTGACCGCGAGGTTCACCCCGTCGGGGACGTTGACCAGGTGGGTGAAGAGCGGGTTCTCCCCGTGGGTGAGCGCGTGCCCGCCGAAGGCGAGCAGCCACTCGAACAGCGCCTGGTCGCTGGCGTTGACGAGGATCACCCGGCTGTTCGGGTCGCGCCACAGGCCGCTGGTCACCCAGCCGGCCAGGGCCACCGCGACCAGCACGACGGTCAGGTCGGCGCGGCGACCCCGGCGGTCGGCGGGTGTGGCGGCGGGGGGCTGGTCGGCGGCCAGGGTCGGGGAGGTCGGCACGGAGCGGACGTTACCAACCGGACCCGCACGCACCGGGCAGACACGTAAGCCGGCCGACCACGTCCCGTCGGCCCATATTCGGCTGTCGATGAATGTGGGGTCGCCGCCCATGTCATGACCTTGTCGCAGCGACGTAACGTCGCGGCAATTCGGAGGTGACCCAGTTCACATCCATTCTCAGGAGGTCGCCGTGCGCCGCTGCCCATCCATCCTCACCCGACTCGCCGGGGCGGTCGCCGGGGCCGTCCTCGCGGCGGCCGCCGTGGTCGCCGTCGCCGCGCCTGCCCAGGCCGCCACCCTCACCCAGGTCACCGGGTTCGGTTCCAACCCCGGCAACCTCGCCATGTACGCGTACCGTCCGGACGGCCTGCCCGCCGGCGCGCCGGCCGTGGTGCTGCTGCACGGCTGCACCCAGAACGCCTCCGGCTACTTCACCAACTCCGGCTGGCGCAAGTACGCCGACCTGTGGCGGTTCGCCCTGATCGTGGCCCAGCAGCCCTCGGCGAACAACGCCAGCTCCTGCTTCAACTGGTTCGAGACCGGCGACACCGCCCGAGGCCAGGGCGAGGCGCTGTCGATCAAGCAGATGGTCGACCACGCGAAGGCCAACTACGGGGTGGACCCGGCCCGGGTCTACGTCAGCGGCCTCTCCGCAGGCGGGGCGATGAGCGCGGTCATGCTCGCCACCTACCCCGACGTCTTCGCCGCCGGCTCGGTGGTCGCCGGCGTGCCGTACCGCTGCGCCACCAGCACCATCAGCGCGTTCTCCTGCATGAGCCCCGGCGTCGACAAGACCCCGGCAGCCTGGGGCGGTCTGGTCCGCAACGCGTACTCCGGCTGGACCGGGCGGCGGCCCCGGGTGGCGATCTGGCACGGGACGGCCGACTACACGGTCGCGGTCGCCAACGCCACCGAGTCGCGTGACCAGTGGACCAACGTGCTCGGGGTGTCGCAGACCCCGACCCGTACCGCCTCGCTGCCCGCCGGCACCAGCCTGGAGGTGTACGGCGACGACGCGGTCCGCCTGTACCGGGTCTCCGGCATGGGGCACGGCACCCCCGTCGACCCGGGGTCGGCCACCGACCAGTGCGGCACCGCCACCTCGTACTTCCTGGACACCATCTGCTCGACGTACCGCGACGCGCTCTTCTTCGGTCTCGACGGCGGCACGTCACCCGGCCCGACCCCGACCCCGACCGCAACCGCATCGCCGACCCCGACCGCGACCCCGACCGCGTCTCCGACCCCGACCGTCTCCCCGGTCTGCGTCACCGCCAGCAACTACGCCCACGTGAGCGCCGGCCGCGCCTACCACTCCGGCGGCTACGCCTACGCCCTGGGCAGCAACCAACGGATGGGCCTCTACAACACCTTCTACAAGACCACCCTCAAGCAGACCGCCCCCGCCCACTGGACCATCGGCTGCTGACCCCACCGACCACCCTGCGCCCCGCCCCCGCTCCGCCCTGCGTCGATCATGAAGTTGTTACCCGACACCTCGGGTGTCGCGGCAATAACTTCATGATCGACGCGCCGGGAGCGGGGTGGGTGGGTCAGTGGGTCAGGGCGGCTTGGAGGGCGGTGCGGAGGTGTGGGTGGGTCCAGGGGAAGTTAGCCCTGGACAGGACGCCGGGGAGGACCCGGGTGCTGGTGAGGGCTTCCTGGGCGAAGCCGCCGAGGACGACCTTCAGGGCGAGCGCGGGGATCGGCATGAACGCCGGGCGGTGCAGCTGGCGGGCCAGCTCCCGGGTGAACTCGGCGTTGGTGACCGGGTTCGGGCCCACCACGTTGACCGGGCCGGCGATGTCGCCGCGGTCCAGCAGGAGCACCACCGAGTCCAGCCAGTCGCGCATCGAGATCCAGGGCAGCCACTGCCGGCCGCTGCCCAGCTTCCCGGCGATGCCCAGCCGAAACGGCAGCAGCTGCGGCTTGAGCAGCCCACCGTCGCGGTGCAGCGGCAGCCCGGTGCGCAGCCGCACCACCCGTACCCCGGCGTCCTCGGCCGGACGGGTCGCCGCCTCCCAGACCCGGCAGACGTCGGCCAGGAATCCCTCGCCCGCCGGGGCATCCTCCTCGACCGCCCGGTCGCCGGTGTTGCCGTACCAGCCGACCGCGCTGGAGTTGAGCAGCACGGTCGGTCGGTCGGCGGCGGGCAGCCCGGCGACGGTGATGGCCAGGGTGGTGGTGGTGTCCACCCGGCTCGACCGGATCAGCGCCCGGTACTCGTCGTTCCAGCGCTTGTCGCCGACCCCGGTGCCGGCCAGGTTGACCACCGCGTCCGCCTCGGCCACCACGGCCGGGTCGAGTTGCGCGGCGGACGGGTTCCACTGTCGTTCGTCGGGGGTACGCGGGGCCCGCCGCACCAGGCGGACGACCTGGTGCCCGTCGGCGGTGAGGCGGTCGACCAGCCGGGTGCCGAGGAAGCCGGACGCGCCGGCCATGAGGATCCGCATGTTCATATCTTCGGGTACGGAGCGGGGCTTGGATGCGTTGAGCGAAATCGCCACTCGGCATACTGGGCTGTCCGGGCGGTCCTCACCCGAGGTCGCCAAGTGGGTACCGACCGCTCCGGCCAAGTATGGCCCGAGCCTGGTCGCCGAGGAGCGGATCACTTGTGCCGCCTCGACCTTCTCCATCGTCGCGTCGAGGTCACTGCGGAGCCGTGACTCGTTCAGCACGGGTGCGGTGGCGGAGGCTGCCGTCACCTCAGCCCGAGGCTCGAAGGCGGGCGCTCGATCGGCGGGTGATCGCCCAGCCGAGGAAGCGGGCGAAGAGCTGCTCCGGCGTCGGCCCGTCGTGCGGATTCAGCCGGTGCAGCTCGCCGGCCGCGTCGTGCAGCAGCCCGCCCAGGTAGATCAGCAGCGCCACCCGGTCGTGCGCGTACTCGCGGAGCAGGGCGAGCCGGGCCGGCGCACACGGCCATGGGGCAGCGCACCTGCGGCAGAGCCAGAGTGGGCGTAGCGGCAGGTGCTGGCCGCTCACCACCGGCCGCCGTTGGCCCGCCAGGTCTGCGCCGGGGTGAGCCAGCCCGCCCGCCCCACCTGCGGGTTCGCCCGCGTCACCTCGTCCCACCAGCGGCTGTTCGTCGGTGGGGAAGTGGGCGGCTCGGTGGGCACGGGCGCGTGCCGGTCGGGGCAGGTGGTCCAGCGCAGCCCGCACGAGCACCAGCGCCGCCCGTACCGCCAGGTCCGCCGGTGTCGGGGCGCGAGCGACACCGGCTTCGCGTTGCGTCGCGGCCACCGCATCACGACCGCCCCCCGGGTACGCCGACGAGCGTCCCGCCGCGTTCCGCCAGCGTGTCGATCACGTCGTCGGTCAGGCCGCGCGAGCGCAGCACCCGCCGTGCCCAGCGGTGCAGCAGGCAGGGGTACGGGGTCCGGTCGCTGCGGCACAGCGAGCCGGTCGGCCATTGCTCGGGTCGGTGCACCAGCAGCGCCCGCAGCGCCAGCTTGATGTCCTCCACCGTGACGACCCACGGCACGGGCAGTTCACCGAGCACCTTCTCCATCGCGTCCACCGGTTCGTCGGTCACTGACCGCACGTTGTCGCCTCCTCGGTCGGGGGTGTGGCGCCGGGGCGGGCGGGGACGGCCGTGCGCGCGCATGGTCGGCCGGAGCCCGGCACCCGCCCCGGGCCTGTTCACGGAGCCCGGCGACTCCTGATCGCGGGCAGGGGACACCCGGCCGACTGCCCGGGGGAGTGGTCGGCCGGGTGCTTCCACAGGACGACCAGCCCGCGGTTGCAGACCTGGGAGCCGGTCAAACAGAGCTTCACACACCTTGTTGTGCAAAGCAAGGAGGAACTTCGTCTTACTTGTTGTGCCTGGTGGTTCATGGTCAAATGGCGGTGCAGACCTGGGAGTGTGAATGCCCGCCAAAGCAAAGTGGGCGCAGCTGGCCGACTACCTCCGTGAGCGGATCGAGTCGGGTGAGCTGGCGCCGGGGGAGAAGCTGCCGTCGACCGCGCAGCTCAAGGAGGAACACGGCGTGTCGCAGACCGTGGTGCGGCAGGCGATCCTCGTCCTGCAAATGCAGGGATGGGTCGAGGGGGTGCACGGCGTCGGTGTCTTCGTCGCCGAGGAACTGCCGCAGGGGCGGTCGTGACGATCGCGAGTCGTAATGATCGAGGCTGGTAGTCGCGCGCGCATCCAGCCGCCCCCGCCCGCCATCGTCTTCGAGGCGCTCACCCGGCCTGACCGCGACCCGGCGCGTCCGTGGGCTGCGGCTGCTCGACGACGAACAACGGCCGCGCGTCCTGGAGACCGCGTACCCGGATCTGGTCGTCTGGTCGTCGCTGTGGCCGAGACGCCCGGACGCCCGGGTGCGTTTCGAGTTGGCGTCCGAAGGCGGGGCCGGCACCATGCTGCACTGGAAGCTGCTGGTCGCCGAGCCGCTGCCGGATGCGTCGCTGCGCGGGCACCTGCGCAAGCGGATCAACGAACTGATCAACGGGAACCTGCGCCGCGCCTTCGGCCAGTAGCCGGTCCGGCGGTGCCCGGCTACCGCCCCAGATCGCCGCTCCGAAGCCGAGACGCGGCGTGGACGGTCGGGCCGGCGTGCCGCGACCGGGGCCGGCGTGCGGCGAGTGGGTGCGGGTGACCGGCTGCCGGCGACCGGCGCCGGCGACCGGCGTGCGGGCCACCGGGTGTGCGGGGAACGGTGTACCCCTCCGGGCGCTACAGACCTGATGGCGTGGATGGATCGCTCGGCCCTACCGGTGAGATCCCTGCCGGTGGGCAACTCGCCTCTACCGGTGAGATCCCTGCCGGTGGGCAACCAGCCGCCACAGGGTCGTCCGGGATCGCACGCCGCCGGGGACCGCGATCCATCTGTGCTATCAAGTCGGTAGCGTCCCCAAGCTGTCATCCCTGTCGCCCTGGCCGACTGACGATGCCGAGGCGGCACGCAGGGGGCCGTGCCCATCGCGGCACACGGTGCTGGCCCTGCCCGCGCGACACAGCGCGTCGGCTGTGCCCGCGCGACACACCGCGCGAGCCCGCCCGGCACGCTGCGGCCAGCCACCGGGTTCAGGTCAGTCGCGCGAGCACCGGGGCGAGCGGCTCCAGCGCGTCGGCGCGTACCACGAAGCGGGTGACGCCCCAGCGGCGCTCGTGCGCGGCGACCGCCGCGACGATCTCGTCGGCGGTGCCGATCAGCACGAACGGTGTGGCCAGCAGTTCGGCGACGCTCAGACCGGTGATCCGGGCGTGCTCGGCCGCGGCGGCCTCGGCGTCGGCGGTGACCACGACGCGCTGCACCAGCGCCTCCAGCGCCGGCGGGTCGTCCCGACCCGCTGCGCCGGCGGCGACGCAGGCGAGCTGCGCCTCGATCTGGTCGGTCCGCCACCGGGCCTCGTGGGTGTGGCCGTCGGCGAGGGTACGACCGAAGCCCGTCAACCCGACCACGTCGGCGTGCGCGCCCGCCCAGCGCAGCAGCGTGGAGTTGGCGGTGCCGATGGTCAACGGGACGCGCTGCTGCACCGGCCGGGGCGACGTCAGCCGCGCGTCGCGAATCGCCAGCTCGGGCGAGTCGACGGTCACCTCATCCCCGTCGAGCAGGGCGCGGACGGCCTCGGCGACGGCCAGGCAGCGGCGTACCCGACCGGCGACGTCGGGCCGCTCGCGGCCTACGGCCCGCCACTCGGCGGGGGTGTGGCCGGCGCCGATGCCGAGCCGGGCCCGTCCGCCCGAGACCAGGTCGAGGGTGGCAACATCGCTCGCGAGCAGCATCGGCTCCCGGACGCCGGCATTCGACACGTACGAGCCGAGCCCGATCGTCGAGGTGACCGCCGCCGCGGCGGCCAGCGCGACGAAGGGGGCGGTGACGTCGCCGGGATGGTCGGCGGCGAGCAGCGCGTCGAAGCCGGCGGACTCGGCCCGGCGGGCCAGACCCAGCCAGCTCGCCGTGTCGGTGGGAGTGGCCTGGAGCGAGAAGGTCGTCACCGGCCCAGCGTGCCGCCGGTGAGTCGGAAGTGGCCAGCCCGGACCCGTCGGTTCTGCCGAAGGGCGAATCCGGCGACGCGAACGGACCTCCGTCCACTCCTGTGACCGGGCCGGAGGCTACCGCCGTTCCTCTTCGTCATCCGGCCCGTCCTCGTGCCAGCGGGCCCGGAACGCCGCCTCCTGCGCCTCGTGGGTGGCGCGTTCCTGGAAGACCACGTCGCGCAGCGCCTGCCGGGACTCGTGCATGGTGATCACCTCGACCGCCACCAGGCCCACGCAGATCGCGGTGAGCACCGACACGGTCACCAGCCCCGGCAGCTGGGCGCTGAACGGGATGGCGGCGGCCAGCAGGAACACGGCGCCGACCCGGCTCCACGACAGGGTGTGCAGGGTACGCAACTGGAAGAGCATGTTGCCGACGAGGTAGCAGATCACCCCGATGAAGAGCAGAGGCGCATGGATGCCGCGCGCCGGTTCGGTGACCGACACGGCGGGGTCGGCGACGTCGTGGACGATCCCCTCGGCCCCGAGCGCGAACAGGATGATCCCGGCGATCATCGGCAGGTAGCAGTACGCGTACGCGTCCCGGGCCATCGCCACCCGGGCCCGGCCCAGGGTGGCGTGCAGGGCGATCCGGGCGGCCGGCCCGATCACGTCGTAGTGGGCCCACCACAGGGCGGCGGTGAAGAAGATGCCCAGTACGGACGCGACGACCGCCGGCCAGCTCGGTGGCTGACCGAGCAGGTTGCTGCCCAGCCCGACGGAGATCACCGACTCACCCAGGGCGATGATCAGGATCAGGTCGTAGCGCTCCGTCCAGTGTTCGGCCGAGGCGACCCCCCAACCCCAGGTGCCGCCGATGATCCCCGTGCCGTACTGGAGCACCACGACGGTCAGCCACAGGCCGTCCCGGACCAGCTCCGCCCGGCCCAGGTCGTCGATGTACAGGGGGACCAGCGCCGCGCCGAGCAGCAGCAGCGTGCTCAACGCGATCTCCGGGAGGAACCGGAACACCTGGCGACGCTGGTGTGGGGTGTCCTGGACGACGTGGATGTACAGCACCATGTGCACGGCGCGGATCACCAGGTAGCTGACCGCCACCACCACCGGCCCCGTGGTGCTCCGGCGCGGGTCGCCGAACGCCTGTGGCAGGGCCAGCGCGAAGCAGAACAACGCGGCCATGCCGACCGCCATCAGCACCGGGACGAAACCCTCACCGAGCCGGACCCGGGTGGCGACCACACTGTGCACCACCCAGGTCCACCAGAGCACCGCCAGCACCAGCATGCCGTGCAACAGCGCCGGACCGGTGACCTCCACGGCCGTGGCCCGGGTGATGATGAAGAACGAGAAGACGAAGACCAGGTCGAAGAAGATCTCGAACCGGTCCACCCGGGCTCCGGGCGCGACCGCCACCGCCGGTCCCAGCCGTCCCCGCCCCCGACCGCCGCCCACCGGTCGAGTCTCTCAGCGCCCACCCCGGCCCTGGGCCGGAATCGGGTCCCCGCCCGCCCCGCCCGGGCAGGCACACGCCGAGGGGGCGGCGGAACGCGGAAGGGGCGGCGGAACGCGGAAGGGGCGCGTGGCGGGTGCCACGCGCCCCTTCCGGGGAGTTCCCTACCGGGTCACAGACCCAGCTCGGCCTCGAAGTTACCGGCCTCCAGCCGTTCCTTGACCGTGACCAGGAAGCGGGCCGCGTCGGCGCCGTCGATCAGCCGGTGGTCGTAGGACATGGCCAGGTAGATCATCGACCGGACCGCGACGACCTCGCCCAGCTCCGGGTCGTTGACCACGACCGGACGCTTGACCACGGCACCCGTGCCGAGCATCGCCGACTGCGGCGACGGCACGATCGGGGTGTCGAACAGGGCACCCCGGCTGCCGGTGTTGGTCAGCGTGAAGGTCGCCCCGGCGATCTCGTCCGGGCTGATCTTGTTGGTCCGGGTCCGCTCGGCCAGGTCGGCGACCCGCTTGGCGATGCCGCCCAGGTTGAGGTCACCCGCGTTGTGGATGACCGGCACCAGCAGCCCGCGCTCGGTGTCCACGGCGATACCGAGGTGCTCGGCGTCCGGGTAGGTGATCGTCCCGGCGTCGAGGTCCATGCTGGCGTTGACGATCGGGTGTGCCTGCAGGGCCTCGATCGCCGCGAGGGCGAAGAACGGCAGGAACGACAGCTTGACCCCGTGCCGCTGCTGGAAGGAGTCCTTCGCCTGGGCCCGCAGCTTGGCGATCCGGGTGACGTCCACCTCGACCACCGTGGTCAGCTGCGCCATCTCGTGCAGCGACTGCTGCATCCGCTTGGCGATGGCCGCCCGGATCCGCGGCAGCTTCTCGGTGGTGCCGCGCTTCGCGCTCGGCTGCGGCTTCGCGGCCGGCTTGGCCGGGGCCGCAGCCGGCTGCTGCGCCGGGGCGGGGGCGGCCTTGGCCTTCTCGGCCGCCTCCAGCACGTCCTGCTTGCGGATCCGGCCACCCACGCCGGTGCCGTTGACCGAGGACAGGTCGACGCCGTGCTCGGCGGCGAGCTTGCGTACCAGCGGGGTCACGTAGCCGGCAGCCTCCTCGCCGCCACCCTGGGCGGGAGCGGTCGGACGCTGCGGAGTCGCCGTCGGGGCGGACGGCTGCGCCGCCTGCTCGGCCTTGACCGGCTGCTGCGCGACCTCGGCCTCGGCAGCAGGCTCGTTGTACGACATGCCCGGGGTCGGCTCCTCGACCTTCGGCGCGGGCTTCGCCTCGGCCTTCGGCTCCGGCTTGGGCTCCGGCTTCGCCTCGGCCTTGGGCGCGGGCTTCGCCTCGGCCGGGGCGGCGCCGGCCGCACCGATGATCGCCAGGTCGGCGCCGACCTCGGCGGTCTCGTCCTCGGCCACCTTGATCTCCAGCACGGTGCCGGCGACCGGGGACGGGATCTCCGTGTCGACCTTGTCGGTGGAGACCTCCAGCAGCGGCTCGTCCACCTCGACGGTCTCACCGACCTGCTTGAGCCAGCGGGTGACCGTACCCTCGGTGACGCTCTCGCCCAGGGCCGGCATCTTCACCGGGGTGCCCTCGCCCGACGGCGCCGGGGCGGCCTGCGCCTGCGGCTCGGGCTGGGCCGGCTGCTCCGGCTCCGGGCCGGTGCCCTCGGCGGCGGCCGTCGGCTCGGCGGCCGGCTCGGCCTCCCGGGCCGGGGCGGCCTCGCCGCCGCCGGCCTGCTCGCCCTCACCGGCGATGACAGCCAGCTCGCTGCCCACCTCGGCGGTCTCGTCCTCGCCGACCACGATCCGGCTCAGCACACCCGCCGCGGGGGACGGGATCTCGGTGTCGACCTTGTCGGTCGACACCTCGAGCAGCGGCTCGTCGACCTCGACGGTGTCGCCCTCCTGCTTGAGCCAGCGGGTGACGGTGCCCTCGGTGACGCTCTCGCCGAGCCGAGGCATGGTGACCGATACCGGCATCTTCTAAGACTCCTTCATTCCCCTGGTGCGATCACGCCCGTCTGCCGCCGGACGCCGCGGAATCACTTCTCGATCAGGCGTGCGCGTGCAGCGGCTTGCCGGCCAGGGCCAGGTGCGCCTCGCCCAGGGCCTCGTTCTGCGTCGGGTGGGCGTGCACGAGCTGCGCCACCTCGGCCGGGTAGGCCTCCCAGTTGTAGATGAGCTGGGCCTCGCCGATCAGCTCGCCGACCCGGGCGCCGACCATGTGCACGCCGACGACCGGCCCGTCCTCCACCCGGACCAGCTTCACGAAGCCGGTGGTCTTGAGGATCTGGCTCTTGCCGTTGCCGCCCAGGTTGTAGTTGTAGCTCTTGACCTTGTCGGCCCCGTACTGCTCCTTGGCCTTCGCCTCGGTCAGCCCCACCGACGCCAGCTCCGGGTCGGAGTAGGTGACCCGCGGGATGCCGGCCTCGTCGATCACGGCCGGGTTCTGGCCGGCGATCTCCTCGGCGACGAAGATGCCCTGCTGGAAGCCGCGGTGGGCGAGCTGGAGGCCGGGCACGATGTCGCCGACCGCGTAGACGTTCGGCACGCTGGTGCGCAGCCGTTCGTCGGTCAGCACGTAGCCGCGGTCCATCTTGACGCCCTGCTCCTCGTACCCGAGGTTGGCGGTGTTCGGGCCGCGGCCCACGGCGACCAGCAGCAGCTCGGCCTCGACGGTCTCGCCGCCGGAGATGGTCAGCTTGACGCCGTTCTCGGTCTTCTCGACCTTCTCGAACGGCTTGCCGACCTTGAAGTTGATCTTCCGCTTGCGGAAGGCCCGCTCCAGCGCCTTCGACGACTCCTCGTCCTCGGCGGCGACCAGCCGGGGCAGCGCCTCGACGATGGTGACGTCCACGCCGAAGGACTTCCACACGCTGGCGAACTCGACACCGATCACGCCGCCGCCGAGCACGATCACCGACGAGGGGACGCGGTCCAGGGTCAGCGCGTGGTCGCTGGTGATGATCCGCTCGCCGTCGACCTCCAGGCCGGGCAGGGTCTTCGCGTACGAGCCGGAGGCCAGGACGACGTTACGGCCGGTGTAGCGCTTGCCGTCCACCTCGACGACGTTCTTGCCGACCAGCTTGCCGGCGCCCGCCACGAAGGTGATGTTCTTGGCGCTGCCCACCAGGCCCTGCAGGCCCTTGTACAGCCGGGAGACCACGCCGTCCTTGTACGAGTTGACCCCGGCCATGTCGATGCCGACCAGTTCGGCCTTGACGCCGAACTGCGCCGACTCGCGGGCGGAGTCGGCGATCTCGGCGGCGTGCAGCAGGGCCTTGGTCGGGATGCAGCCGTTGTGCAGGCAGGTGCCCCCGAGCTTGCCCTTCTCGATCAGGGCGACGGAGAGGTTCAACTGGGCGGCACGCAGCGCCGCCGCGTAGCCGCCGCTGCCACCTCCGAGAATGACGATGTCGAAGGTTGCGTCGTTCGGCTCGCTCACGTTCAACTCCCAGGTCGCTTCGCTGCATCGGGGGTCACGGAGGGGTAACAGGCACACCCCACCTCGGTCATCTTGTCACCACCGTGCACAGCGCGCGTACTGAGGTGCCCAACGACACGTCGCCGACACGTACGCTTGGCACCGACTTCGATGACGTACGGGGGAGGGGACAGGTCGGGTGGGGCTTTTCCGACGACGCAAGAAGGCGGCGGGCGTCAGCCGTGACCGCCCCGCCGACCGCGCCGACCTCGACCATCTCGAGAACTTCGTCCGCACCCGGCGCGGGGTCGAGGCGTACATCGAGCCGCGGACCACGGTCACCGAGACCACCGTCATCCTGATCGCCGACGACGGGGAGTGGACCCGCCGACGCGTCGAGGGCCCCGAGGGCGCCCGACGTTTCGCCCACCGGCTCGCCATCCCGATCTACGACGTCCGGCTGATGGGCTACCCGCAGCGGATGCGCGACTACAACGAGCGCCGCAAACGCCGCCCGGACCTTTTCTGACCCACCCATCCGCCCGCGCACGCCGCCGTACCGCACCCGCCCCTCGGCGTCGATCGGCTGCATCTTCCCGGAAAGAGTGGCCATTCCGCGCGGAACAGCCACTCATTCCGGGAAATTGCGCGGACCTCGGGCTGCCGCCGCCGCGCGGGGCGGCGGGGGAGTGCGGCGGGGGAGTACGGGCCGGGGTGGGAGTGGGGAATGGCGGCGGGGCGCCTCCCCGTGGGGAAGCGCCCCGCCGTGTGTCGGGAATCCGTCAGCCGTTGGCGGCGACGTCCTCGACGAGCTGCACCAGGGTACGGACCGGGACGCCGGTGCCGCCCTTGGTCCAGTAGCCGGTCGCCTCACCCGAGTGGTAACCCGGGCCGGCGATGTCGATGTGCGCCCACGCCACCTCATCGGTGACGAACTCGCGCAGGAAGACCCCGCCCTGGAGCATGTGACCGGCCCGGTCCATGCCCGCGTTGACCTGGGAGATGTCCGCGACGTCGGAGTCCATGCCCTTGCGTACGTCGTCCGGCAGCGGCATCGGCCACGCCGGCTCGCCGACGGAGTCACCGACGACCCGGACGCGCTCGCACAGCTCCGGGGTGCCCATCACGCCGGCGATCCTCTTGCCGAGCGCGACGACCTGGCCGCCGGTCAGGGTGGAGGTCTCGAAGAGGTAGTCGGTGCCGTCCTCGCAGGCCCGGGCCATCGCGTCGGCGAGGATCATCCGGCCCTCGGCGTCGGTGTTGAGCACCTCGACCTTCTTGCCGTTGTACATGGTGATCACGTCGCCCGGCCGGTAGCTGGTGCCCGACGGCATGTTCTCCGCCATCGGCAGGTACGCGGTCACCGCCACCGACGGCCGCACCGCGGCGATCGCCAGCATCGCGGCTGCCACCGCAGCGGCCCCGGCCATGTCGGACTTCATCTCCCACATGCCCTGCGCCGGCTTGATCGAGATGCCGCCGGTGTCGAAGGTGATGCCCTTGCCGACCAGCGCCACCCGCTTGCCGTTGCCGCCGCCGGCCGGCGTGTAGGTGAGCTTGACCAGGCGCGGCGGGGCCTCCGAGCCCTGGCCGACGGCGATGATGCCGCCGTACCCGCCGGCGCGCAGCGCCGCCTCGTCGAGCACCTCGACCCCGAGCCCGGCCGCACGGGCGGCCTCGGCGACCGCCTCGGCGAAGGACGGCGGACGCAGCTCGTTCGGGGCGGTGTTCACCCAGTCGCGGCTGGCCCGCACCGCGCCGGCCACCGCGGTCGCCCGCTCGATCTCGCCCCGGGCGGCGGCGTCGGCGGCGTCCGGCACGGCGATCAGCACCTCGGCGACCGGCTCGCGGCGGGTCGGCTGCGGCTTGGTCTTGTACCCGGCGAACCGGTAGCCGCCCAGCAGCGCGCCCTCGGCGACGGCGCGCAGCGCGGCCGGGGCGTCGGCGTCGTCGGGCAGCGGCAGGGTCAGCGCCACGCGCCCGGCGCCGGCGAGCGCCCGGACGACCGCGCCGGCGGCCCGGCGCAGCGTCTCCGGGGCCGGAGCGGCGCCGGTCGGCTCGGGACCGAGCCCGACCGCGGCGACGACCGGGGCGGTGACGGTGCCCAGCGTGGCCAGCTTGATCACCTCGCCGGGAGCGCCGGTCGCGCCGAGCAGCGCCAGCGTCTCGGTCAGCTTGCCGTCGAAGGCGGCGGCGATGCTCTCCGCGCCGCTGGCCAGCAGCAGGGTGCCGGCGAGGCCGCTCGTGGCGACCTGCTCTCCGGTCTGGCTGTGCACGCCGATCACGATCGCGTCGACGGCAAGCTCGGCGGGGTCGGTGTCGACCAGGCTCAGGGTGGTGCTGGGCGATGTCACTGAAGCTACTCCGGGCGGGCCGGGCCGGTCGCGTCGTCGCGTACCGGCGATGAAGGTCTTCCGGCGGCAACCTACCCGCCGGAAGCATGGCTGTCCCGCGGAACGCTGTCCCGACGGGTCCCGCCGATGCTAACCAGCGGCGCAGCTCCCGGTAAGTTCCCACCCATGACGGACGTGACCCCCGACGCCGCCGCGACCCGGCTGCGCCGTTCCCCGCTGCACGAGCGGCACACCGCTCTCGGCGCCAAGTTCGCCCCCTTCGGAGGCTGGGAGATGCCGCTGGAGTACGCCGGCGGCGGCGTGTTGAAGGAGCACACGGCGGTGCGTACCGCCGTGGGCGTCTTCGACGTGTCGCACCTGGGCAAGGCCCGGATCACCGGCCCCGGCGCGGCCGGGTTCGTCAACTCCTGCCTCAGCAACGACCTGGGCCGGATCGGGCCCGGCCGGGCGCAGTACACGCTCTGCTGCGACGACGCGACCGGCGGCGTGGTGGACGACATCATCGCCTACCTGCACGCCGACGACCACGTCTTCCTCATCCCGAACGCGGCGAACACCACCGAGGTGGTACGCCGGCTGCGCGCCGCCGCGCCGGCCGGGGTCACCGTCACCGACGAGCACGAGGCGTACGCGGTGCTGGCCGTGCAGGGCCCCCGCTCGGCGGAACTGCTCGGCGCGCTGGGCCTGCCGACGGAGCACGGCTACATGAGCTTCTCCCCGGCCACCCTGGCCGGCGCCGAGCTGACCGTCTGCCGCACCGGCTACACCGGCGAGCTGGGCTACGAGCTGGTCGTGCCCGCCGCGCACGCCGTCGCGGTCTGGGACGCGCTCTTCGCCGCCGGTGTCGAGCTGCGGGCGTGCGGGCTGGGCGCCCGGGACACCCTGCGCACCGAGATGGGCTACCCGCTGCACGGGCAGGACCTGTCGCTGGAGATCACCCCGGTGCAGGCCCGCTCCGGCTGGGCGGTCGGCTGGGACAAGCCGGCCTTCTGGGGTCGCGACGTGCTGCTCGCGGAGAAGGCCGCCGGCGCTCGGCGTACGCTGCGCGGCCTGGCGGCGGTCGACCGGGCCATCCCGCGCGCCGGCATGGCCGTGTACGCGGGCGACGCGCAGGTCGGCACGATCACCAGCGGCACCTTCAGCCCGACGAAGAAGCAGGGCATCGCCCTGGCCCTGCTCGACACCGACGCCAAGCTCGCCGACGGTGACGTCGTGGAGGTCGACATCCGGGGCCGCCGCGCCCAGATGCGCGTCACCCGGCCCCCCTTCGTCCAGCCCTCGGTCAAGAGCTGACCCGACGTCGGCCCGGGTGGTCAGTGGGAGGGGCGGGGGCGTTCGCCGGCGTCCAGGACGGCCTGGGTCCAGCCGCCCTCGATGACGCCGGTGCCGTCCAGCAGGGCCCAGTCGACGACGTCCGTGGACTCCACCACGACCGGGGATCCGATCCGGACCGTCGGGTCGGTGTTGGCGTCGCTGGCGCTCGCGCCGACGATCCGCTCCGGCGCCTCCCACGAGGTCACCCCCGCCCAGACGTACTCGGGGCCCTCGTCGCCGGGCAGGCCGTACTTCACCACGAGCTGTGACTCCGGAGGGAGCTGACCGGCGAGGAACCGGGCCCGGATGCCGTCCAGGCCGGCCCGTGCGGTGGCGACCGCCCGGCTCATCGCGTCACCCGAGCGGGCGTACCGGACGTCGGGCTGGATGCCGGAGAAGAGCGTGGCGCAGGCCGCCGCGAAGTACTTCCCGTCCGGCCCCGGATGCCCGGGCGGCGGGCGCAGGCTGAGGAACGAGTCGGCCTCCGGGTCGGTGGCCGGGTCCAGCTCCAGCCGCAGCAGCACCGGGGCTGTCGCGCCGTGCTGCTCCGGGTTGCCGTACGCCACCGCGATGTCGTGCCCGGTCACCGTGGCCAGTACCGGCAGCTGCACGAACGCCGGCACCTCCTCGCCGGCCAGCCCGTCGGTCCAGTCCCGCAGCAGCCGGCGGGCCGCCCCGGTCATCACCGCGCCCCAGGCCCGGGTGAGGTGGTCCGGCACGCCCTGGGTCTGCAACTCCAGCAGCCCGAAGCGGCGCAGCCCCTTGGTGGTGAACCAGAGCCCCTCCGCGTCGGAGGAGTACGGCACCAGCACCCAGTCGACGAGGCGTACCCGGCCGTGCTCGTCCGGCAGCGAGCGCAGCGCGGTCGCCGGGTCGAGGAACTGCAGGCCGAAGACGTCCACCACGTCGCCGTCGACGGACTCGGCGACCGCGGCGGCGACCGCCCGGGCCGCCCACTCGTGCGCCGGCGGCCAGCCCGGCCGGTACTCGGCCTGCACCACCACCAGGTGGCTCGCCGCGGCCAGCCGGCCCAGCTGCGCCTCGGTGGCCCCGAACGCGGTGAGCAGGTCCGGCGGCAGCTGCGGGAACTCGTCGATCGACCGGGTGTCCACGCTCATCAGCGGGCTGTCCAGCATCTGCGTCGCCAGCCCGTGCACCGGCCGGGCCAGCCGCCCCTGAAGGGCCCGCACCGCGGTCTTCGGGCTCACCCGGGGCAACCCCGCCATCGGCACCAGGTAGGTCGCGCTCAGCGACTCCGGCACCGGGACCGGCAGGAAGTCGTCCGTGATGAGCATGCGTCCCCCAGTGCGCCGCGCCGGTGCCGTCGGGGCAAACGCTACCCGGCACCGCGCGTCGTGTTCAGCCGGACAGCACGACCCCGAGGTAGACCAGCGTGGTGACCAGTTCCACGCCCGCTCCGAGCACGTCACCGGTGACGCCGCCGAGCCGGCGTACCACGTGGCGCAGCAGCCCGACCGCGACGGCGAGCGCGGCCAGCACGGCCAGCGGCCCCTGCCACGGGCGGCCCGGCACCGCCGGGACCGCCGCGAGCGCGACGGCCACCGTGCCCGCCACCAGCGCCACCGGACCGACCGTGCCGGCGACCAGCGCGCCGAGCCCGTCCGGCCGGGCCGCCGGCACGCCACGCCGGCAGGCGAAGGCCACCGCGAGCCGGCCCGCCGCGCTCGCGGCGACCACGCCCGCGAGCGCCGCCGGCCAGGACCGCCCGGCCAGCTCCGCGAGCGCCGCCGTCTGCAGCAGCAGTACGAGCACCAGCGCGACCACCCCGAACGGACCCACGTCCGGCTTCTTCATGATCTCCAGCGCCGCAGTTCCCCGCCGGTACGACCCCAGCGCGTCCACGGTGTCGGCGAGCCCGTCGAGGTGCAGGCCCCGGGTGGCCAGGGCGGCGCAGCCCACCGTCATCCCGGCGGCCACCAGGGGCGGGGCGAACGCGGCCGACAGCAGCAGCACCCCGGCCAGCGCCGCGCCGAGCAGCGCCCCGACCAGCGGGGCGAGCGCCATCGCCCGCCCGGCCACCGCCCGGTCGATCCGGCCGGCGCGCACCGGCGCCGTGGTGAAGGTGGTCAGCGCCAACCGCAGGCCGTCGGCGCGGCCCGGCTCAGCCGGCACGCCGGCCGGACGGATCCCGCTCCGGTGCGTTGCCGGGGCCCGCCGGCTCCGGCTCCGGCTCGGTGAAGTCCGGTTCGGTGGTGGTCGGGCCGGGCCCGGCCGGCTCCGGCTCGGTGAAGTCCGGTTCGTCGGCGTCCGGCCCGCCCAGCCGGGGGTGGACGGGCAGTCCGGCGGCCAGCGCCAGCACCGAGCGCAGCAACGGCAGCGCCGCCAGCGCGTTCGCCCCCTCGCCCAGGTCCAGCCGCAGGTCGAGCAGGGGGCTCAGACCGAGCACGTCGGCGGCGAGCCGGACCGCCGGGTGACCGCCGTGGTCGGCCAGCAGGCACCAGTGCCGGGCCTGCCCGGCCAGGTCACGGCTGATCATGCCGGCGGCGAGGCCGACCGGACCGTCCAGCATCACCGGCAACCGGCGGGCGGTCGCGCCGAGCAGCACGCCGGTGGCCACCGCGACATCCCCGCCCCCGAGCTCGGCCAGCACGTCCTTCGCGTCGCGGGGGGAACGGCGGGTGCGGTGCAGCGCGTCCCGGACCGCCGCGCAGCGCACCATCCAGGCGGCGTCGTCGATCTCGCCGTCGGCGGTGACCACCCGGCCGAGCACCGCCGGGGCCTCCGCACCGGCGGTCGCGGCGAGCACCGCGGCGGCCGCCGCCTCGGTGCCCGCGCCGCACGCCCCCAGCACCAGCAGCTGTACGCCCGCGTCGGCGGCCTCCTCGGCCAGCCGCCACCCGTGACGCAGGGACGACTCGACGGCGGCGGCCCCCAGCGCGGGCTCCTGCTCCATCGGCGCGGACGACGGAGTGTCCACCACCTGGAGGCTGGCGCCGATCTCGGCGGCCAGCCGGGCCAGCGTCCCCCGGCCGGCGCGGGCCTGCCGGGCGAGGCGCGACGACTCGCCGGGCGGCGCCCCGGCGGCGGCCCCACCGGTGTGGTCGCCGTGCAGCAGCAGCACCCGCACCGTCGACCAGGGGACGGGGGTGGGGGTGCCCTGGGTGGCGGCGGCGAAGCCGACCACCCGCTCCAACGCCCCGAATCCGGCTCCCGGCACGTCCAGCATGCCGAGCCGGTCGACGGCCTGCGGCCCGGCGTACTCGTCGGGCATGGGCAGTTCCATGCCGGGCTGGATGACCAGGCCGGTGGCGACCATCGGTAGGGCCATGGTGGGTGCGGCCCAGGCGGTGCCGTCGGTCTGCGTCGCGGCGGCCGGCGTGGCCGGAGCCTCGGGGGTCGGCACGTCGGGCAGGGACGGCTGCGTCTCGGGGACGGTCGGCGGCGTCCCGGTGGCGTCCCGCACGGCGGGACGGGCCTGCGCGGGCACGTCGACCGCGCGTGCGGCGGCGGCCGGCTTGAGCCAGACCGGCTGGCCGGCGACCACCAGCGCCACGGTGTCGCAGGCGTCGGCGGCGGCCCGGTTCGCCGCGCCGAGGGCGTCGGTGAACGCCCGGCCCAGCGGGGTGGTCGGCACCAGCGACAGTCCCACCTCCGGGCTGACCAGCACCACCCGCGCCTCGGTGTCGCGTACCGCCGCCGCCAGTTCGGCCACCGTGGCCACGTCGTCGGCCGGCTGGTGCGCCGGATCGAGCAGCACCGTCACCCAGCCGCCCAGGTCGTCCACGAGCAGCGTCTCGTTCGGCCCGGCGGCGGCGATCACGTCGGCCAGCCGGCGCGGGTCGTCCGCGGTCTCCTCGGTGGTCCAGCTGCCCGGACGGCGGTCCCGGTGCGCCGCCAGCCGGGCGGCCCACTCGGTGTCCTCCGGATCACCGGCGGCCGCTGTCGCCACGTACCGCACCGTGGGCGCGTCGGCGACCAGGGACTCGGCGAACTCCGACTTGCCCGAGCGGATGCCGCCGAGCACCAGGACCGTGTTCCACCCGTCAACGGACATGCCCGTACCTTAAGGCCGCCCGACGCGCCGCCGCCGGGCGGCCCGGACTCAGCCGCAGTGCTCGAAACGGCTGCCGTAGCTGGCGCCGCCGGTCGCGCCACCCCACTTCACGCAGGTGCCGGCGGCCCCGGCCCGGACCGGTCCGGCGTAGTACTCGAACGCGCCGCCGTCGGTGCCGCGCGGCTTGCCCTGCACCTCCAGGTACGCCGACACCGTGGTCCGTTCGCCGACCGCCGTCTCCTTCATGGTGACCACGCAGTTCGCCTTGGTGGAGCCGTTCCACAGCAGGTACACCCGCCCCTTGCGGACGCCGCCGGAGGTCAGCGTCGCCGAGTCGACGACCTGGTAGCCGCTGCCGCAGACCTGCACCGGGGTGTACGGGTTCTTCCGCTGCGGTTCGGTGGCGGTGGTACCCGGCTGCGGGGCGGTGCTGGTGGACGCCCCGGCCGCGGGCTCGCCGCCCGGGCGGGGACCGGTCGTGGCGGTGGTCGGGGCAGCCGAGGCCGACCGGGTGCCGGTGCCGCTCGCGCCGGGCCTCGGCCGCACGCCGCGCGTGCCGGTCGCCTCCGGTACCGGCTGCGGAGCCGCCACCGTCGCCGACCCTTCCCGCAGCGCCGTACCGCCGCCCCGGGCCGGCTCGTCCGGTTGCAGCGCCACCACCGCACCGACCCCGGCCAGCACGGCCGTCACCGCACCCGCCGCCCCGGCCAGCGCCAACCGCCGCCGGACCACGCCGCCGGCCCGATCCTCCCGGGTCGGGCTGCCATCCGGTGCCACGTACCGGCTCGAGTGGCCCGCCGGCGGGGTCGCCTGCTGCCCACTCCCCGCCACGGGGCCAGCGCCGGACGGGGCCGGCGGTCCGGACGGGGCCGGCGGTCTGGACGGGGCCGGCGGTCTGGACGGTCCGGACGGTCCGGACGGTCCGGACGGGACGGACGGTCCGGACGGGACGGACGGCGTCGGCAGGGCGGGGCCCTCCAGCGCCCACGGCGGGCGCGGCGGCGACGCCAGCACGGCGAGCGTGGCGTCCCGGGCGTCGAGGGCGCCGCCGGCCAGGGCCGCCGCGGTGGGCCACCGGTCGTCCGGGCTCTTGGCCAGCGCCCGTTCGATCACCGCCGCCACCGCAGGCGGGGTGCCCGGGGCAGTGGCGCCGGCTCGTCCTGGGCTTGCCGCAGGGCCACCTGCAGCGGGTTCTCCCCGGCGAACGGCGGCTGCCCGGCCAGGCAGTAGTACGCCACCGCGCCGAGCGCGTAGACGTCCGTGGCCGCCGAGACCGGCTGGCCGGTCGCCTGCTCCGGCGACATGTACGACGCGGTGCCCAGCACCATGTGCGCCGCGGTGAGCGAGGCCATGGTGCTGGACCGGGCGATGCCGAAGTCGACCAGCACCACCGTCCCGTCCCGCTTCACCAGCAGGTTGCCGGGCTTGACGTCCCGGTGCACGATGCCGGCGGTGTGCGCGGCGTGCAGCGCCGCGGCGGCCTGCGCCACCACGGACATGGTCGACGCCGGGTCGAGCCGGCCGGCCCGCCGCACCCAGGTGACCAGTGGCTCCCCGTCGACGTACTCCATCACCAGGTAGCTGACCTGGCTGCCGTCGGCCAGCGTCGCCGAGCCGAAGTCGTGCACCGCGACGATGCCCGGGTGCCGCAACGCGGCCATCATCCGGGCCTCGGCGTGGAAGCGGGTGGTGAACTCGGGGTCCTCGACCAGTGACGGCAGCAGCACCTTCACCGCCACCTCACGGTCGAGCAGGGTGTCGACGCACCGCCAGACCGCGCCCATGCCGCCGGTCGCCACACGTTCGCTCAGCCGATACCGGTTGCTGAGCACCACTCCCTTTGTCAGCACCGCGTTACCGTACCGGCCGGTCGTGGGGGCCGTGGCCGCCCGCCGGGGTGCGTGGGGCCTACCGGGGCGACTGGTACCGGTAGTCGTTGGGGTTGACCGCCGCCGGCTTCGGATCCTCCTGCCAGGCACCCTCTCCGGGGCGTGCGACGAGCGAGTCCAGCAGCTCCTCCCGGTCCATGTGCTGCGCCCCCGCGATGCCACCCCGGACCGCGATCGTCCGCAGCTCCTCGGTGTCCCTGTCGTGCAGCGGTTGCTCCATGGTTGCCTCCTCGGGCCCGTCGGCGGTCCTCGACCGCGCCGTCGCGAGCGTCCCGATGCCCATACCCGGACAGGAGCCGGGAAACCCTGCGCCGCCGCGCGTGGTCCGCGCCCGCCGGACGACAGGTCGGGCCGTCGGGCGAGAGGCCGACTACGCTTGCGGGGTCCGTCCCGGGGACGGTGGAGCGGCGAGGGGAGACGCGGCATGGCGTGGAGCTGGCGGTACGAGGGCGCGGACGGCGCGGCGGTCGAGGGGCCGACGGAGTCGTTCGGCAGTCAGGCGGACGCCGAATCGTGGATCGGCCAGACCTGGCGGGAGCTCGCGGCGTCCGGCGTCACCTCGGTCGCGCTCGTCGAGGACGATCGCGTCGAGTACCGGATGAGCCTGCTGCCGACGGCGGAGTGATGGCGTACGACCGCCCGGGGGAGCCGCTGGTGCTCGGCGTGCCCCGGGCGGCGTTCCGCCCCAGCCCGGTCTTCCTCGCCCTGGTCGCGATCTTCGTGGCCAGCGGGGTGATGGCCTGGAACGGGTTCGGCAACGTCCGGTTCGACGTGTTCCTCTTCGTGGTGTCGGGCTGGCTGGTCTCGCTCTGCCTGCACGAGTACGCCCACGCGGTGGTCGCGTTCCGGGCCGGCGACCGGGACATCGCCCACCGGGGCTACCTGACGTTGAACCCGCTCAAGTACACCCATCCGCTGCTGTCGATCGTGCTGCCCGTGGTGGTGGTGCTGCTCGGCGGCATCGGCCTGCCCGGCGGCGCGGTCTGGGTGGACCGGCACGCCATCCCGGGCCGGCTGCGGCACACCCTGGTCAGCCTCGCCGGCCCGGCCACCAACGTGCTGTTCACCCTGGTGCTGGTGGCGGCGCTGCGGCTCGGCAGCGCGGCGTTCGGCGGGCCCGTCGAGTTCTGGGCCGGGTTGGCGCTGCTGGCGTTCCTCCAGCTCACCGCGAGCCTGCTCAACCTGCTGCCGGTGCCCGGCCTGGACGGCGGCAACATGATCCAGCCCTGGCTGAGCCCGCAGTACCGCCGGATGTACGACCTGTTCGCGCCGTACGGCTTCATCCTGCTCTTCGCGCTGCTGTGGAATCCGCGCATCGGCGGCTGGTTCTTCGACGCGGTCTTCGCCATCGGCGACCTGCTCGGCCTGCCGCCCTGGCTGTACGCGCTGGGGCTGGACCTGATCCGCTTCTGGCAGGGCTGACCGCCGGCCGGCACCCGTGTGCGACACCGTCTTCGGCGCTCGGGGTGAGGGTCGCGGACGCTACGGACCTGATCGCACAGATGGATCGGTGCTCCGCCGATCCATCTGTGAGTTCAAGTCCGTAGCGCCCATGCTCCCTCCCCGCCGGAAGGCGGCCAGGGCCGGCCGAGCCGCCCCGATCACGCGGTACCGGCCCGCGTCGGCCCGGCCGGGCCGACGCCCTCGCCGCCGGGAGCCGCCGCGCAGCGGCGGGGCGGCGTCAGGCCCGGCGTACCCGGGAAAAGGGCCGGGCCGGCGCGGAGGCCGCGCCGGCCCGGCAGGGTGTCACGGACGCTGGGCCGGGCTCTCGGTCCTGGCCGCGTCCCGCTCGGTGACCGGCTCGACGATCTCGTCGATCGCCTTGAGCAGGTCGGCGTCGAGCTTCACGCCGGACGCCTTGACGTTGTCGTGCACCTGCTCCGGCCGGGACGCCCCGATGATCGCCGAGGCGACGTTCGGGTTCTGCAGCACCCAGGCGACGGCGAGCTGCGGCATGGTCAGCCCGGCCTGCTCCGCGAGGGGCCTGAGCCGCTGCACCCGGGTCAGCACCTCGTCGGTCAGCCAGTGGGCGATGAACCCGGCGCCCGACTTCTCGTCGGTGGCCCGGGAGCCGGCCGGCGGCGGCTGCCCCGGCAGGTACTTGCCGGAGAGCACGCCCTGCGCCATCGGCGACCAGACGATCTGCGACACGCCCAGCTCCTCGCTGGTGGGTACGACCTCGGTCTCGATGACCCGCCACAGCATCGAGTACTGCGGCTGGTTGGAGACCAGCGGGATGCGCAGCTCCCGGGCCAGGGCGTGGGCCTCGCGGATCTGCGACGCCTTCCACTCGGAGACGCCGATGTAGTGCGCCTTGCCGGAGTGCACGACGTCGGCGAACGCCTCCATCGTCTCCTCCAGCGGCGTGCTGTAGTCGTACCGGTGGGCCTGGTAGAGGTCGACGTGGTCGGTGCGCAGCCGGCGCAGCGAGCCGTTGATCGACTCCATGATGTGCTTGCGGGACAGGCCCCGGTCGTTGCGGCCCGGGCCGGTCGGCCAGTAGACCTTCGTGAAGATCTCCAGCCCCTCGCGACGCTCACCCGCCAGCGCCCTGCCGAGCACCTCCTCGGCCCGGGTGCCGGCGTACACGTCGGCGGTGTCGAAGGTGGTGATGCCGGTGTCCAGGGCGGCCCGGACACAGGCCAGCGCCGCCTCCTCCTCGACCTGGGAACCGTGGGTGATCCAGTTGCCGTACGAGATCTCGCTGACCATCAGGCCCGAGCGGCCTAGGTGTCGGAATTCCATGCTTCCGACCCTAGTCCGGTCCGATCATGACCACCGGTCGGCGCGGTGGCGGGGTGGCTCAGAGCACCGGGTGGGCGTCGGCCAGCAGCAGGTCGATCTCGGCCAGCACCGCGTCGCGGCCCGGGTGCACCGGGTCGATCAGTGACCCGCCGTCCCGGTCCAGCGCCCCCCAGCGGCCGGTACCGTCGGTGGCCAGGAAGGCCACCGGGTGGATCACCAGCGCCGGATGGGCCGGCGCCACCAGCACCTTCCCGGCCCGGTTCACCACGCCGCGCAGGCCGCCGACCTCCACCACGGCCAGCCCTTCGTCGGTGAACCCGTCCACCTGCCGGCCGTCGGCCAGCACTGTGCGAAAGCCGTGGTAGCGGGGCGGGACGACCATCCGGCCGTCGCGGTTCACCGCCCCCCAGCCGCCCCGGCGGACCGCGGCCACGCCGCCCCGGAACGGGCGTACCTCCTCGAAACCGCCGTGCGTCACCTCGGTGCCGTCCGGCTCGATCGCCGTCCAGTCCGCGTCCCCACCGCGGGACACCCAGGCCAGGCCGTCGGAGAAGGCGCGCACCCCCGGGTACGCCGGGGCGAGCAGGATCGCTCCGGTCTCGTCGACCAGCTCCCAACCCGGGGCGTCCGGACGGCGTACCCAGGCCTTGCCCTCGGAGAAGGGCTGCGCCTCGGCGTAGGTGTAGCCGATCACCAGCTCGCCGTCGGTGTCCGCGTAACCCCACAGACCCAGGCCGCCGTCGAACGTGGGCACCGGGGAGCGGTGTCCGCGCAACACCTCCTCCCGGGTCCGGGGGTACGGCCCGAAGCCGCCCCGGGCCGCCGCCCGCGCGTGCACGGCGTCCAGCGAGATCCTGATCCGCTCGGTCAGCTCCGGGTCGTCGGCGCGGCGCAGGTCCAACGCCCGCTCGAAGTGCTCGCACGCCTCCATCAGCCGGCCCTGGTCGTAGCAGGACCGGCCCGCGTGCTCGTGCAGGGCTGCCCGCAGCCGGTCCGGCAACTCCGTCGAGTTGGCCTCGGCGAAGAGCCGGTCGGCCTCGGCGTGCTCGCCCTTGCGGCGCAGCACCTCCGCCAACCGGGCCCGGGCCAGAGCGGTCCGCCGCAGTTCCCCGGTCGCCTCGGCGTACGTGAGGGCGAGCCGGCCGTCGGCGAGGGCGTCGTCCAGGTCGTCCACGACGCGGGAGACCACGGCACGCAGGCTCAGCAGCCGGGCGCGGGCCCGGTTGTCCAGGGAGACGCCCAGCTTCTCGGTCAGTCGCCGTCGCAGCGTCCGCAACTCGTCCGGGTCGTCGACGACCTCGCACAGGGTGTCCTGGTCGAGCCGCCACCGGTACCCGGCCAGCACCTGCTCCGGGTCGCCCTGAGCGACGGTGGCGGTGGCCGGCGGGGCGGCCTTCGGTGCCGACGGCGCGGTGTCGGGCGCGGTCGCCGCCGGTGCCGTGGTGGCCTGCGGAGCCGGCCCGTCCGGCGGCTGGTCCGTCGGGGTGGCCGGGTGCGGGTCGGGCTCGTCCGCCGGCCTGGTGTCCTGCACCGTCGGCTCGCTCGCCGGGCCTGCCGGCGGGACGGACGCCGGGACGGCCGGAAGGTCCGCCGCGCGCGTCTCGTCGTCAGGTTCCGGCTGCGCGGAGTCCGCCCTGGTGGCCGTGTCCTCGACCGGTTCCGGACGGTGACCGGCGGTCACGGTGGGCCCCGGGTCGTGCTGGTCGGTCGGCCCGTCGGCGACGGGGGTCGGCGCGGCCGACGGGTCCGACCCCTCGGGAGCGGTCGGCGCGGAGACGGGGCGGGACGCCTCGTCAGCCGTCGTGGCGGCCTCGTCGGAGGCTGCCCCGGGTCGCCGGGCCACCGGGTCCGCCGCCGGCCGGGCGCCGACGCCGACAACCGGGGGCGCGGACACCTGAGCCGCAGGTGCGGACAGCTGTGTGGGCGGTGCGGACACCGGGACGGGCGGCGCGGACACCGGTCGGGCGGCCAGGGGAGGCCCGGAGACGGGCCGCCCGACCACCGGCGGTACGGGGGCGGCCGGCGTCGGACCGGCGTCCTCGGCGGTGTCGGCAGGGACGGCCGGGCGCGGCGCCGCCCCGGGCGCCACAGGCGACGGCACCGGGGCGGGCGGCGCCGACACCGGGCGGGCGTCGACCGGCGCCGCCACCTGGTTCTCCTGGGGATCAGCGACCGGGACGACCGGTGGAGTCGTGGCGGGCCAGACCACCGGAACCGGGCCGGGATCCACCGGGTCGCGGGGAGCCGCGTCCGTCGGCGGCGTCGGGCGCACGGCCGACGACCGCGCGCCGTCCGCGCCGGCCGGCGCGGAGACCGACGGTGGTGTCGACACCGGCCGGACGGGGGTGGCAGGGGGATCGGGCGTGACCGGCGGGGCGGAGACGGGCTGATCCGACCCCGACACCCGGCCGGACTGCGGCGACGCGGCGCCGGACGGCGACGCGTCCGGGGTCGCTGCCGGCGCGTAGCCGGTCGGCTGCGAGGCCGGGCCCGTCGGCGTCGGCCGGGCAATGCCCGCTGCGCCGTCAGTGGGTGTCGGGCGGGCCGCCGGGACGCCGGAGGAGCCGTCCCGGCCGACGGGTGCCCCGGTCGCCGGAGCGTCCTCGGACGAGGACGGCGGCACCGGTTTGGCCGGCCGGAACCAGGCTTCCGCGCTGTTGGGCACGGTGGTGCGGGGCGGGGGCGCCACGGGGTCGGGAGCGGGCGACGGCGGTACGTACCGACGGGGACGTTCCGGGGTGATCTCCAGGGCCGGGCCGTCGGCCGCCCGTGCCGCGGACTGCGGACCCGGCTCGCCCCCCGGGCCCCCGGAGACCGGCCGGGCGTCGGCGGACCTGTCGACGGGCGCGCCCGACGTCGGCCGGTCGACGTCGGGCGTGGGCCGGGCGACGGACCGTTCGGGCGTGGGCCGGGCCTGGTCGGGGCGGGCAGGTGCGCCGGAGGTGGGTCGGGGGACGCCTGGGCCATCGGCCGTGGACCAGGTGACGGGTCGGCCGGGTGCGCCGGAGGTCGGCCGGGCGGTGGCGGGCCCGTCCGTGGCGGGGCGGGCGATGCCCGGGCCCGCCACGGGGACGCCCGGGACAGGCGGACCGGAGACCGGAGCACCGGAGATCGGCGCGGGGGAGATCGGCGCGGGGGAGATCGGGCGGCCCGGTGCGGTCGGGCCGTGACCGGGGCGCGTCGGCGGGACCGGCCCGGCGGCGCCGGGGACCTGGCCGCGCGCGGCGGGACGGTCGTCGTGGCGGCCAGGCCGGGGATCGGTCCCGGGCGGGGGCTCCACCGGGCGGCGCTGGTCGGGACGTGGCTCCGGCTGGCGCGCGTACTCGGGCCGTGCCGTACCGGGTCGATGCCCGGCGTCACGGTCGCGCGGCCACGGCTCGCGGTACGCCTCGGCGGGCGGAGCGGCCTCCCGTGGCCGCCGGTCCGGGTACGCCTCGGCCCGGGCGGACGACTCGCGCCAGGGGCCACGCTCCTCGGAGCGCCGGCGCTCGTCGAGGTACGGCCGCTCGTCCGGGCGGCGGTACCCGTCCGGCTGCGGGTGCGGGTCGTTGCGCCGCTGGTCGTCGTACCCGCGCTGCCACCGCTCGTCCGGCCGGGGCGGCAGCCGGTGGCCGTCGTCGTACCCGGGCGGGCGGCGATCGTCGTACCCGCGGGGGGCCGGTGGACGGTCGTCGTACTCGCGGCGGCGACGCTCGTCGTGTTCGCGGTAGCGGCCGGGGATCTCCCGGTCGGTGCGACCCCGGTGGTCGCCGGGGCCCGGCTCGCGGGTGTCGCGCCGCCGGTCGTGCCCACCATGGTGGGGCGGCAGCGCCTCGCCCGGCTCGGGCAGCCAACCGGGCTCACCGCCCCGGACCGGCTCGGGCCGGGGGCCGGGGGAGACCGGGGTGACCCCGGCCGCGGGGCGCTGCGGCCGGCCGTCGTACCGGTCGGGGGCACCACGGTCGGGGGCGCTGCGGTCGGGGTGCCAGGCGGCCTCGCGGGAGCGTTCGGCAGGGCCGGGGCGCTGCTGGTCGGGGCGGCGGCCGGCGTGCCGGTCCGGCTCGGGCTGGCGGCGCTCGCGCACCCAGACCCGCTCGCCGGCCGGCGGCCGGTACGGCTCGTCCTCGGGTCGCTCGTCGTCGACCGGGTGGCCGGTCCAGCGGGACAGGTCCTCGTCGTGGTCGGCCCAGGACCGCCCGAGGTACGTGCCGTCGGGGCGGGTCGGGGCGAGCGGGGGCACCTCGGCGCGGCCGATCGCGGCGGCGCGTCCGCGTGCGGGTGGCGGGACGTGCCGGGAGCCGATGTCGCCCGGGTAGCGCTGGCCGGGAAACTGGGGGTGCCATTCGGTGGTCGGCTCCACCACCCAGGAGGGCTCGGCCGGATCGTTCCAGCGGTAGCCGCTGCTCATCGGGAGCCCTTGACGTCGCGCGTGCGGCGCGGCCCGATGCCCGGCTCGCGTCGCTCGCTCACGGCGGTGTCACCTCGTTGGAAATTGTCGTGCCGGGGGCCCTCACCTGCCGGTAGAGTCGCCCGACCCGGCACGGCAAGGCTGCGGATGGAGGGTAGCGGCGTGGGCTCGGTCACCGCCACTGTGGCACCGCCCACGGACTCAAACGTTATCCCACGGTTTCGGACATTTTGGGCCATATCACGATCTGGCTTCCGACGATACGCCACCTACCGGCAGGCCGCCGTGGCGGGCGTGGTCACCAATTCGGTCTTCGGCTTCCTGAAGTGTTACGTGCTGCTCGCCGTGGCCGGCACCGCCGGCGCGGCCGCCGGATACGACCGGGCGCAGATCGCGACGTTCGTCTGGGCCGGCCAGGGGCTGCTCGCGGTGATCCTGCTCTGGGGCTGGACCGACCTGGCCGACCGGATCCGCACCGGTGACGTCGCGACCGACCTGCTCCGCCCGGTGGACCCGGTGACCAGCTACCTCGCCACCGACCTGGGCCGCGCCGGGTACGCCGCCCTGGCCCGGATGCTGCCCCCGGTGCTCGTCGGGCCCCTCTTCTTCGACGTCCACCTGCCCACCCGCTGGGCGACCCTGCCGCTCTTCCTCACCTCGGCGGTGCTGGCCGTGGTGCTCTGCTTCGCCTGCCGGTTCCTGGTCAACGCCACCGCGTACTGGTTGCAGGACGTGCGCGGGCCGATGATCCTCTGGACGCTCGGCTCCGGCGTGCTGGCCGGGCTCTACTTCCCGCTGCGCTTCCTGCCCGAGGGCGTCCAGTGGACGCTCTGGCTGGGCACGCCGTTCCCGAGCCTGTTGCAGACCCCGCTCGACGTGCTGGTCGAGCGGGACCCGACGCCCACCCAGGTCGGGCTGGTCGCGCTCCAGGCCGGCTGGGCGGTGCTCCTGCTGGCCGGCTGCCGGTGGGTGCAGCGCCGGGCCGAGCGGCGGCTGGTGGTGCAGGGTGGCTGAGCCCTCCGGCGGAACGCCGGTGGCATGCAGGGTGGCTGAGCCGTCCGGCGGGACGCCGGTGGCGGACAGGGTGGCTGAGCCGTCCGGCGGGACGCTGACCGCGTACCGGGCGCTGCTCGGGGCGCAGGCACGCTCCCAGACGGCGTACCGGACCTCCTTCGTGGTCGACCTGCTGGGCAACGTCGGGGCCACCGTCTTCGACGTGCTGACCGTCCTGGTGCTCTACGGGGTGACCCGGGAGCTGGGCGGGTTCACCCTGCGCGAGACGCTGGTGATGGTCGGGCTGACCGCCGTCGCGTTCGCCACCGCCGACCTGCTGGTCGGCAACGTCGAGCGGCTGCCCCGGTACGTGCGCACCGGCCTGTTCGACGCCGTGCTGCTGCGGCCGCTCGGCGCGTTGCCCCAGCTGCTGCTGATGGACCTGCCGCTGCGCAAGGTCTCCCGGGCGCTGTTCGGGCTGGCGGTGTGGGTGGCGGCGCTGTCCGTCGCAGGCATCGAGTGGACCCCGGCCCGGGTGGTGCTCGCCGTGGTCGCCCCGCTGGCCGCGGTCGTCTTCTTCGGCGCGGTCTTCGTCGCCACCGCCACCGTCTCGTTCTTCTGGGTGGAGTCGGGGGAACTGGCCAACTCGGTCACCTACGGCGGGCGCGACTTCACGTCGTACCCGGTCACGGTCTTCGAGGGCTGGTTCCGCGCGGCCTTCGCGTACGGTCTGGGATTCGCCTTCGTCAGCTACCAGCCGGCGCTTGCGCTGCTCGGCCGCGCCGACCCGCTCGGCCTGCCGGCCTGGGCCGGCTGGGCCGCCCCGGGCGTCGCGCTGGTCGCCCTCGCCGGCGCGGCCGCGGCCTGGCGCGTCGGTGTCCGCCACTACCGGAGTACGGGGTCATGAGCCTGGTCATCGACGCGCAGGGACTGCGCAAGGAGTTCACGGTACGGGTCAAGGCCGGCCGGCTGCGCCGCAGGAAGCGCGTGGTCACCGCCGTCGACGGGGTGGACCTGCGGGTCGACCGGGGCGAGATGCTCGGCTACATCGGTCCGAACGGGGCCGGCAAGTCCACCACGCTGAAGATGCTCACCGGGGTGCTGACCCCGTCGGCGGGGGAGGTCCGGGTCTGCGGGCTGCGCCCGGTGGCCGAGCGCACCCGGCTGGCGCTCGGTGTCGGCGTGGTGTTCGGGCAGCGTTCGCAGCTCTGGTGGGACCTGCCGCTGCGGGACTCGTTCGACCTGCTCCGGCACGTCTACCGGGTGCCGGCCGACGCGCACGCCGCCCGGCTGCGCCGCTGCCGGGGCCTGCTCGACCTCGACGGCTTCCTGGACACCCCGGTCCGGCAGCTCTCCCTCGGCCAGCGGATGCGCGGCGAGCTGACCGCCGCCCTGCTGCACGGGCCGCAGGTGCTCTTCCTGGACGAGCCGACGATCGGCCTGGACGTGGTGAGCAAGCAGGCGGTCCGGGACTTCCTCGCCGAGCTGGGCCGGGCCGGCGACACGACGCTGGTGCTCACCACCCACGACCTGGCCGACATCGAGCGGCTCTGCCGCCGACTGGTGGTGATCGACCACGGCCGGGTGGTGCACGACGGCACGATCGCCGATCTGCACGGCCGGTACGGCTCCCGGCGGCTGGTCGTCGCCGAACTGGACGCCCCGCTGGCCACGCCCCCGGTGCTGCCGGGCGCACCGCTCGCGCGGGTGGAGACCGACGGGCGCCGCCTGGTGTACGCGCTGGAGTCGGCGGGGGTGGCGCAGGTGGTCTCGGGGCTGGCCGGTCTGGCCACGCTGCGCGACATCTCGGTCGTGGAGCCGGACATCGAGGAGGTGGTGGCCCGGCTCTACCGGGCCGCCGTCCCGGTGCGCTGACCCGCCCGCACGCGCCAGCCCTCACCACGGACGACGGCCCCCACCCGGGGCACCCGGGCGAGGGCCGTCGGACGGCCGGTCGCGGTCAGATCTTGTCGCCGATGTTCACCTGGGGCGCGGGGGCGCGCATCCGGCGGAAGGTGATCGCCCGCATGATCGCGTAGAGGTAGAGCGAGCCCATCCGCTCACCGCTGTTCGGGAACCGCTCCCGGACCAGCTTCCTGATCCGGCGGGAGATCAGGATCGAGTCGATCACGACGCCGAGCGCGAGCGCGCCCCAGATCACGTTCGACGCGAGCCGGATCGCCGGCGGCATCGCCTGGTTGGAGCCGATCAGCACGATCAGCGCGCCGCCGAAGAACCAGGTGCCGACCGTACGCCGGGAGTCGACCACGTTGCGGGCCAGCAGCCGCACGGGGCCCCGGTCGCGCGGGCCGCCCTCGCGCCGGAACTCGGCGGCGGCCTCGGCGCGTGCCTTGCGGCGCTGCTCCCGGGCCTCCTCCTTGGTCAGCGGCTTCACCGGACCGGCGGGGCGGCGCCCGGCGCCGGGACGCTTCGGGGTCTGCACCCCGAGCTCCTTCTTGCTGGGCGTGTAGCCCCGGGGACGCGCGGCGGGCGGCTCCTCGGTCACCACCGGGGTGGTGGCGGAGGAGTCGGAGTCGGCGGGCTTGCGACGAAACAGCGACGGCACGAGGTGAAGGGTAGCCAAACGCCGCCGCCCGGTGCACATCACGGGTGCACCGGGCGGTTCTCGACGTGACTCGCGTTACGGACGCTCGACGTGCGCGCCCAGGCTGGCCAGCTTCGCCTCGAAGTCCTCGTAGCCCCGGTTGATCAGGTCGACGCCGTACACCCGGGAGGTGCCCTCGGCGGCGAGCGCGGCGATCAGGTGGCTGAATCCGGCGCGCAGGTCCGGGATGACCAGGTCGGCCGCGTGCAGCTTGCTCGGGCCGGCGATCACCGCGGAGTGCTTGAAGTTGCGCCGGCCGAAGCGGCACGGGGTGCCGCCGAGGCAGTCCCGGTAGACCTGGATGTTGGCGCCCATGCTGTTCAGCGCCTCGGTGTAGCCCAGCCGCTGCTCGTAGACCGTCTCGTGGACGATCGACAGGCCGCGGGCCTGGGTCAGCGCGACGACCAGCGGCTGCTGCCAGTCGGTCATGAAGCCCGGGTGCACGTCGGTCTCCAACGCCACCGCGTTGAGTTCGCCGCCCGGGTGCCAGAACCGGATGCCGCCCTCCTGACCGGCGTCGCCCAGCTTCGGCGGACGGGAGTCGGTGACCTCGTACGCGCCGCCGACCGAGCGGAAGATGTTCAGGAAGGTCATCATGTCGACCTGCTGCGCGCCGAGCACCTCGACGTGACCGCGGGTGGCCAGCGCGGCCGCCGCCCAGCTCGCCGCCTCGATCCGGTCCGGGATCGGCCGGTGGGTGTAGCCGCTGAGCCGCTTCACGCCCTGGATCTCGATCACCCGGTCGGTGTGCACCTTGATGATCGCGCCCATCTTCTGCAGGATGCAGATCAGGTCGATGATCTCCGGCTCGACGGCGGCGTTGCGCAGTTCGGTGACGCCCTCGGCCATCACCGCGGTGAGCAGCACCTGCTCGGTCGCGCCCACGCTCGGGTACGGCAGGGCGAACTTGGTGCCGTGCAGCCCGTTCGGCGCCGACAGGTGCAGCCCTTCCGGGGTCTTCTCCACCGTCGCGCCGAACTCCCGCAGCGCCTGCAGGTGGAAGTCGATCGGGCGCGGCCCGATGTGGCAGCCGCCCAGGTCCGGGATGAAGGCGTGCCCGAGCCGGTGCAGCAGCGGGCCGCAGAACAGGATCGGGATCCGGCTGGAGCCGGCGTGCACGTTGATCTGGTCGGTGCTGGCGCTCTCGACGTTCGCCGGGTCGAAGACGAGTTCGCCCTCCTCCGCGCCGTCGCTGACCTTCACCCCGTGCAGGCCGAGCAGGCCCCGGACGACCTCGACGTCACGGATGCGCGGCACGTCGAACAACCGGCTGGGGGTGTCGCCCAGCAGGGCGGCGACCATCGCCTTGGAGACGAGGTTCTTCGCGCCGCGCACGCGGATCCGCCCTTCGAGCGGAGTACCTCCGTGTACGACCAGGACGTCATCGGTCAACGCAACCTCCAGCGCGTCGGGTGGTGCCTGTGTCGAGGATCGGGCCTGCGAACCGGTTCGGCTGTCAGCTACCCGCATCGGGATGGGCGCAAAACCGCCCGCGAATGTGTCGTCGCTCCGGCAGCATAGCCCTCGGTGACGAAAATGGAATCGGTCACATCACCGAGTACGGCACGAACCGGGGTTTCCGGTGCGTATCCGTACCAGTGATGTGACCGTCCGTGATCAGGCCGCCGCGGGGGGCGGGGTGTCCGCGCCGGGCAGCGCGAGCATCTGGTCCAGCGCCACCCGCGCGTGGTGCGCGGTGTCCCGGTCCACGGTGATCTGGTTGACCACCCGACCGGCGGCCAGCTCCTCCAGCGCCCAGACCAGGTGCGGCAGGTCGATCCGGTTCATCGTCGAGCAGTAGCAGACCGCCTTGTCCAGGAACATGATCTGCTTGTCCGGGTGGGCCAGCGCCAGCCGGCGGACCAGGTTCAGCTCGGTGCCCACCGCCCACGCCGAGCCGGCCGGAGCCGCCTCGATGGTCTTGATGATGTACTCCGTCGAACCGACGTGATCGGCGGCGGTGACCACCTCGTGCCGGCACTCCGGGTGGACCAGCACGTTGACCCCGGGCACCCGCTCGCGTACCTCGTTGACGCTGTCCAGGGTGAAGCGACCGTGCACCGAGCAGTGCCCGCGCCACAGGATCATCTTCGCGTCGCGCAGCTGCTGTTCGGTGAGCCCGCCGTTCGGCTTGTGCGGGTCGTACAGCACGCAGTCGTCCAGCGAGAGGCCCATCTCCAGCACGGCGGTGTTGCGGCCCAGGTGCTGGTCGGGCAGGAAGAGCACCTTCCCGCCCTGCTGGTACGCCCAGTCCAAGGCCCGCTTCGCGTTCGACGAGGTGCAGACCAGGCCGCCGTTGCGCCCGACGAAGCCCTTGATGTCCGCCGAGGAGTTCATGTACGTCACCGGGACGGTGTCGGCCGCGACGCCCAGTTCGGTCAGCACGTCCCAGGCGGTCTCGACCTGCGACAGCACCGCCATGTCGGCCATCGAGCAGCCGGCGGCCAGGTCGGGCAGGATCACCTTCTGCGCGTCCGAGGTGAGGATGTCGGCGCTCTCGGCCATGAAGTGCACGCCGCAGAAGACGATGTACTCCGCGTCCGGCCGGGCGGCCGCCTCGCGGGCCAGCTTGAACGAGTCGCCGGTGACGTCGGCGAACTGGATCACCTCGTCGCGCTGGTAGTGGTGGCCCAGCACGAAGACCTTCGTGCCGAGCGCGGCCTTGGCCGCCGCCGCCCGGGCCACCAGGTCGGGGTCGCTCGGCGCCGGCAGGTCACCCGGACACTCCACGCCACGCTCGGTGGCGGGGTCGCTGCCGCGGCCGAGGAGCAGCAGCGCAGTGGCGGTGTTGGAGGGCTCAACCCAGGTCGAAGTCACGCCTCCCATGGTCCCACAGCGTGGCGGCGACGCGGCCTCCGCCGGTGTGGGCTGCCACACTGCCAGGCATGCGCGTGCTGCTCTGTCCGGACAAGTTCGCCGGCACCCTGGCGGCCCAGGAGGTCGCCACCGCCGTCGCCGAGGGGTGGCGCGACGTCGCCGCCGGCGACGACCTGCTGATCAGACCGCTCGCCGACGGCGGGCCGGGGTTCGTCGCGGTGCTCGCCGACGCGCTCGGTGGCCGGCGGATCCCGGTGCCCACCGTCGACCCGCTCGGCCGGCCCGCCGCCGGTGAGATCCTGCTCACCGACGACGGCACCGCCTACCTGGAGAGCGCCCAGGCGTGCGGGCTGCACCTGCTCGCCGCCGCCGAACGCGACCCGAAGGCCACCACCTCGTACGGGCTGGGGACGCTGGTCACCGCCGCCGTCGAGCGGGGAGCCCGCACCGTGGTCGTCGGCCTGGGCGGTTCCGGCACCAACGACGGCGGGGCCGGCATGGTCACCGCGCTCGGCGGAACCCCGATCGACGACGCCGGTCGGGCCCTGCCGTACGGCGGGGCGGCGCTGGCCGGGGTCGCCGCGCTCGACGGCGTGCCCCGGCTGCGCGGGGCCACCCTGGTCGCCGCCACCGACGTGGACAACCCGTTGCTCGGGCTGCACGGCGCCAGCAACGTGTACGGCCCGCAGAAGGGGGCCAGCCGCGAGGACGTGCTGCTGCTCGACGCCGCGCTGGAGCGCTGGGCCGCCGTGCTGGAGAAGGACCTGCCGGGCTGCCCGCCCGGACTGGGCGCGCTGCCCGGCGGCGGTGCGGCCGGCGGGCTCGGCGCGGCGATCCTCGCCCTCGGCGGGCGGTGCGAGTCCGGTATCGACCTGGTCACCCGGGCGATCGGGCTGGACGCCGCCCTCGACGCCGCCGACCTGGTGATCACCGGGGAGGGCTCGTTCGACCACCAGTCGTTGCGCGGCAAGGTGGTCGCCGGGGTGGCTGGTGCGGCCCGGGACCGGGGGGTGCCCTGTGTGGTGCTGGCGGGACGGGTGAGCACCGGGAGGCGGGAGGCTGCCGCGGCCGGCGTCACCGACGCGTACAGCCTGGTGGAGCACTTCGGCGGGGAGGAGCACGGCGGGGTGGAGGCGGCGATGGGCCGACCGGCGGAGGGACTGCGGGCGCTGGGCGCCCGGCTGGCCCGGCAGTGGAGCCGCTGAGGCGCCCCTGCCGGCCGGTCACCTGCGGCGGTGCCCACGCCACCTGAGGTGGTCACGGCCGCGGCGGCGTACCATCGGATCCGGACCACACCGGGAATCACTGGACGACATGCGATGTTGGCCAGTGCGTCCGGACCAATACCGCGCAGGGAGATTTCCACGTGACCACGCCAGCGCAGACCGAGTCGACCGAGGCCCAGGCCCCTACTTCCGTCGTCCTCACCGACGTCGCGGCGCAGAAGGTCAAGGCCCTGATCGAGCAGGAGGGCCGCGACGACCTGCGGCTCCGTGTCGCGGTGCAGCCCGGTGGCTGCTCCGGCCTGCGGTACCAGCTCTTCTTCGACGAGCGGTCGCTCGACGGTGACGTCGTCTCCGACTTCGACGGTGTCGAGGTCGTCGTCGACCGGATGAGCGCCCCCTACCTGGCCGGGGCGACCATCGACTTCGCCGACCGCATCGACGCCCAGGGCTTCACCATCGACAACCCGAACGCGGGCAACTCCTGCGCCTGCGGCGACTCGTTCAGCTGAGTCGACACCGCCGTCGTGCGGCGGGGCCGTCCTCCGGGGCGGCCCCGCTGTCGTCTGCGCCGGGCCTGGGCAGGGTGATCCGGCGGCGCGGGCGCGGTCGGCGTAACGGGCGGTGACGGCCGGGCGGGGCGTGCACGAGCGGCGGGTGATACGTCGTCGACCGACCCTCGACCGTCCGTCTGTCCGGACCGGTAGGCTGACCGGCGCCGTGCTCCCGACCCCGAGGGTTGACATGAAGATCGCCGTGACCGGCTCGATCGCGACCGACCACCTGATGAACTTCCCCGGTCGCTTCGCCGACCAGTTCATCGCCGACCAGCTGCACAAGGTGTCGCTGTCGTTCCTCGTGGACGACCTGGTGCTGCGCCGGGGCGGGGTCGCGGCCAACATCGCCTTCGGCATGGCCCAGCTCGGGCTGCGTCCGATCCTGCTCGGCGCGGTCGGCGCCGACTTCGCCGACTACCGCTCCTGGCTGGAGCGGCACGGCGTCGACTGCGACTCCGTGCACATCAGCGAGGTGGCGCACACCGCCCGCTTCGTCTGCACCACCGACACCGACATGTGCCAGATCGCCTCCTTCTACGCCGGGGCGATGAGCGAGGCCCGCAACATCGAGCTGTCCCCGGTGGCGCAGCGGCTCGGCGGCCTCGACCTGGTGCTGGTCGGCGCGAACGACCCCGAGGCGATGATTCGCCACTCCGCCGAGTGCCGGGAGCGCGGCTACGCCTTCGTCGCCGACCCGTCCCAGCAGCTCGCCCGGATGGGCGGCGAGGACGTGCTCGGCCTGATCGACGGCGCCGACTACCTGATGACCAACGACTACGAGAAGTCGCTGCTGCAGAGCAAGGTCGGCCTCTCCGACGCCCAGTTGCTGGACCGGGTGAAGGTCCGGGTCACCACGCTGGGCAAGGACGGCGCGGAGATCGCCGGCCGGGACTTCGAGACCATCCACGTGCCGATCGCCCGGGAGATCCAGGCCGTCGACCCGACCGGTGTCGGGGACGGCTTCCGGGCCGGCTTCTTCACCGCCCTGTCCTGGGGGCTGGGTCTGGAGCGCGCCGCCCAGGTCGGCTCGCTGCTGGCCACGCTGGTGCTGGAGACCGTCGGCACCCAGGAGTACGAGGTACGCCGCGACCTGTTCGTCAAGCGTATGGCCGAGTCGTACGGCGACGACGCCGCCGAGGACGTCCGACCCCACCTGCTTCCCTGACCCGCCCGCCACGCGGCTCAGCACCCCGCGATCTTGCACTTGCGGCCCGGGCGCAACGGGCATAACCGGTATTCCGGAGGCCGTAAGTGCAAGATCGCGGGTGACGGGCGGGCGCGGACGACGTCAGGTGGCGCGACGGACGTCGTAGGCGTCGGGGTGGGCGGCGAGGAAGTCCTGGTCGCGCATGCGGCACCAGGCGGGGATGTCGACCGCGGCGGCCGGGTCGTCGGCGAGCACCCGCAGCACCGCGCCGACCGGCAGGTCGGGCAGCCGACGGGCCAGCGCGATGACCGGCAGCGGGCAGCGCTGGCCCCGGCAGTCGAGCACCTCGACGGGCTCGGTCACAGCCCCACCACCCCCGCCTCGGCGCGCAGGTCGGCGACGATCCCGGGCAGCTCGGCCAGGAACCGCTCGACGTCCGCCTCGGTCGTCTCCCGGTGCAGCGACACCCGGACGTTGCCGTGCGAGAGCACCCCCATCGCCTCCAGCACATGCGACGGGCGCAGCGTCGAGGAGGTGCAGGACGAGCCGGAGGAGACCGCGAAGCCCCGCCGGTCCAGCGCGTGCAGCAGCACCTCGCCGTCGACGTACAGACAGGAGAAGGTCACCAGGTGGGGGAGGCGGTCCACCGGGTCACCGACCACCTCCACGTCCGGCACCTCCGCCGCCACCCGGGCGCGGATCCGGTCCACCAGCGGCGTCAGCCGGGCCGCCTCGGCCGCCGCGTCGGCGGCCGCCGCGCGCAGGCTCGCCGCCGCCGCCACGACCGCCGGCAGGTTCAACACCCCGGGGGTACGCCCCGACTCCCGCTCGTCGGCCGGCCACGGCGACTCCCAGCGGGCGCCCTTGCGCACCACCAGCAGCCCGACGCCGGGTGGGCCGCCCCACTTGTGCGCGCTCGCGGTCAGCACCGACCAGCCCTGCGGCACCGCCGTCCGCCCGACGACCTGGGCCGCGTCCACGTACAGCGGGACGCCGGCCCCGGCGCAGAGTTCCGCGGCCGCCGCGACCGGCTGGACGGTGCCCACCTCGTGGCTGGCGGCGATCAGCGCGGCGAGCGCGACCCCGGGGGCGCGGACGGCAGCGGCCCAGGCGGTGAGGTCGAGCCGGCCGAGCCGGTCCACCGGCACGGGGGTGGCCGTCCCGCCGCCGGTCAGGTGCCGCTCGGCGGCGTGCAGCACCGCCGAGTGCTCGATCGCGGAGTGCACCAGCACCGCCCCGGCCCGCCGTCGCCCGGCCAGGCCGCCGAGCACCGCGGAGTGCGCGGCGGTCGTACCGCTGGGGGTGAAGGAGAGTTCGTCGGTGCGGACGCCGAGCGTGGCCGCGGTGGCCTCGCGGGCGGCGTCGAGGAGTTGGCGGGCCCGCCGGGCCTGCGTGTACAGCTTGCCGGGGTCGGCCCAGCCGTCGTCGAGGGCGGCCAGCAGCGCCTGCCGGGCGACCGGGTGCAGCGGTGCGGCGGTGGCCGCGTCCAGGTATACCGGGGAGGGACTCACGGTGCCATTCTTGTTCGCGGCTGCGGGGCTCGCAGGGGCGGCTCACTCCTCGCGCTCACGGTGCCGTTGTTGTTCGCGGCTGCGGGGCTCGCAGGGGCGGCTCACTCCTCGCGCTCACGGATGCCCACGCCATTGCGTCGGTATGCCCAAGAGCCCCCCGATGGGGGCGGACAGTGACCCCAAGACGGTCGAGCCCGTCATGGTCGAGTAATCTGCGACCGTCGGTGACGCCTTTGCCGTCGGTGCTGATGACAAAAGCCCCGCGGCGCGCTAGGGAGGCAGGACCAGGTGGTCGCAAGGAGTTCGGAGGTACGGCCGTCGGCCGTACGGCACAGCGCTTCCCCAGGAGCCGGTGGACGCCGGCGGCGTGGTGCTGGTCGGCTCGCCGGGCTCGGCCTCGGCGGAGCTGCGCTGCTGGTTCTGCTCACCGGTTGTGACGTCGGCTCGGCGGTGGGCGGCTTCGGCTGGCCCCAGGGCGGCATCACGCCGGAGTCGCAGCGGATGTACGACCTGTGGATCGCCTCCTGCGTGGCCGCCCTCGCGGTCGGCGTCTTCGTGTGGGGCCTGATCTTCTGGTGCGTCGTGCGCTACCGCAAGCGGGGCAACGAGCTGCCGGTGCAGACCCGGTACAACCTGCCGATGGAGTTCCTCTACACCATCGCGCCGATCCTGGTCGTCTCCGTGCTCTTCTACTACACGGCGGTCGTCCAGACCGGCGTGGTGCGCACGACGAAGAACCCCGACGTCACCGTCGAGGTCGTCGCCTTCAAGTGGAACTGGCAGTTCAACTACCGCGACGGGCAGGGCGAGGACGCCAACACCGTGGCGTCGGTCCTCGGCACCAGCGAGGTCATCCCGATCCTGGTCCTGCCGACCGACCGGTCGATCCGCTTCGAGGAGACCAGCCGCGATGTCGTCCACTCCTTCTGGGTGCCGGAGCTGCTGTTCAAGCGGGACGTCTTCCCCGGCAACGTCCGCAACGTCTTCGAGGTCTCGAAGCTGGAGACCGAGGGCGCGTACGTCGGTCGCTGCGCCGAGCTCTGCGGCACCTACCACGCCTTCATGAACTTCGAGCTGCGCGTCGTCTCCCCGGAGGAGTACGACCGGTTCCTGGCCGCCAAGCGTGACGGCAAGTCGACGCAGGAGGCGCTGACCGCCATCGGCGAGGAGCCGTACGCGCAGACCACCGAGCCGTTCCAGACCCGCCGCGACACGGCCAACTTCAACCCGGACGACGCCGTCTCGTCCGGCGCGGGAAACTGAGGGATCCGGCATGAAGACCGAGTGGCGTATCTTCCTGATCATCGGCGCGTTCCTGCTCGGCGCGACGATCCTCTACGGCGTCTGGACCTGGGGCGACTCCGGCGGCCAGGTCGAGTGGATCGGCACGGTGGCTCTGCTGCTGTCGTTCCTGCTCTGCGCGATGTGCGGTGGCTTCTTCTGGTTCGTCTCCCGCCGGATCGACCTGCGGCCGGAGGACCGGCCGGACGGCGAGATCGCCGACGGCGCGGGCGAGGTGGGCTTCTTCAGCCCGGGCAGCTACTGGCCGCTCGGCTTGGCGCTGGCCGCCGCGCTGGCCGGTCTGGGCCTGGCGTACTGGCAGTTCTGGCTGCTGGGCGCCGGCCTGGTCGCGGTGATCTTCGCGGCGTGCGGCCTGCTCTTCGAGTACTACACCGGCACCCGGCGCACCGCCGAGCACTGAGCTGACGACGCCCGAAGGCCCGCCTTCCTCCCGGGGAAGGCGGGCCTTCGGCGTTGTCTCAGGCGGCGTGCCGGCGGGGTGCCGGGCGGCGGTGCCGCCGCTCGGCCAGATGCGGGGCGCGGAAGGCGAAGGTGGCGATCAGCACGGCGGCGCCGCAGCCGGTGCAGACCAGCTCGGGGCAGTCGACGCCGTGACCGTCGACGCAGGGTGGGGCCTCGAACGGCTGAACGCCCTCGCAGGTGTCGCAGTAGAGTTCGCGGTCCGACACGGGCGTCTCCTCTCGCTCCGGTGTCCGCCGACGGGCATCGCCGCCATCGGTGGAAAACGGAAAATTACTCCCGTGTAGTTTCGCACGTCCCTCCGACAGCTCCGGCCGCGCCACCCACCCCTCGACGGGCCGCCAGGTTCAGAGGGAGCGGGCCAGCTCGATCCAGCGCTCCAGGACGCCGGCCGCCGCGCCCGAGTCGATCGACTCGGCGGCCCGGTCCATCCCGGCCCGCAGCGCCTCGGTCAGGTCGCCGTCGAGCCGACCCTGGGTGGCCAGCGCGGCGGCGGAGTTCACCAGGACCGCGTCGCGCACCGGACCGGTCTCGCCCGCCAGCAGCCGGCGGGCCACGTCGGCGTTGAACGCCGCGTCCCCGCCCCGCAGGTCGGCGAGGGTGGATCGGGGTACCCCGAGGTCGGTCGCGTCCAGCAGCGCCTCTCTGACGGTGCCCTGCTGGGCCACCCAGACCCGGGTCGGGGCGGCGGTGGTGAACTCGTCGAGCCCGTCCTCGCCGCGCATCACGATCGCCGAGTCGCCCCGGGCGGCGAACACGCCGGCCATCACCGGGGCCATCCGGGCGTCGAAGCAACCGACCGCGCCCGACCGGGGCCGGCCCGGATTGGTCAGCGGGCCGAGGAAGTTGAAGAAGGTCGGCACACCGACCTCGCGGCGGACCGGCCCGGCGTGCCGCATCCCCGGGTGGAACCGGGGGGCGAAGCAGAACCCGATGCCCACCTCCGCCACGCACCGGGCGACCTGTTCGGGTGCCAGGTCCAGCGGGACGCCGAGGAACTCCAGCAGGTCCGCGGTGCCGCAGGACGAGGAGGCGGCCCGGTTGCCGTGCTTGACCACGCGTACGCCGGCGCCGGCCACCACCAGGGCGGTCATCGTGGAGATGTTCACGGTGTGGGCGAGGTCACCGCCGGTGCCCACCACGTCCAGCGCGTTGCGGCGCAGCTCCTCGGGGAGCACCACCTCGACCGAGCGGCCCAGCATCGCCTCGACCAGGCCGGCCAGCTCGGCCGGCGTCTCGCCCTTGGCGCGCAGCGCCACCGCGAAGCCGGCGATCTGGGCCGGACCGGCCGCACCGGCCATGATCTCGTCCATCGCCCACGCGGTGTCGGCGGTGGAGAGCTCCTCGCCGCGCAGCAGCGCGTTGAGCAGAAGCGGCCAGGTCCGTTCGCCCATGGTGAGCCTCCCGAGCAGGCGTGGGGTGCGGGTGGGACGGGATCGGGCGCCCGTCGACCCGGGCGCCTGGGGAGCCGCCGGGCGCGGTGACTCAGGCGGCGGCGTGCGTGCGCAGCAGTTCGGCGATCGTGGTGCCGGTGGTCACCGGGTCGAGCGGGTGCATCAGCGTCGCGTCGACCTGGGCGTACGCGGCGAGCCACCGGTCCGCGGCGCGGGCGATCACCACGCAGGTCGGCGGGGCGTCGTCCCGGTCGTCCTTGATCTGGCGGGCGATGCCGAGGCCGCCGCCCGGGTTGGCCTCGCCGTCGAGCAGCATGAGGTCGATCTCGTAGTCGTCGACCAGCCGGATGCACCCGGCGTAGTCGGACGCCTCGACGAATTCGAGCACCAGGCCGGGGGCGGGGCGGGTGCCGACGGCCAGCCGCATCCGGTCCCGGACCTTGGGGTCGTCGCTGTAGAGCAGGACGGTGCACTGACGATCGCTCATGCCGGCTCTCCGCTTCGTTCCGTGCCGTGCCGAGGCGCCCCTGCACTGAGCCTGATGATTCGCTCGCTGCGCTCACTCATCGCTGGATCGGCTCCCACCTCGTAGCTGCCGGCTGATCGTACCGTTCGGTGTGGCGTACCCGACGTCCCGCCCGCCGGGTGCGGCCGGGCGGGACGTCGGTGCAGGTCAGGCCGGTGCGCCGGGGGTCGGAGCAGCGGTCGCGGCGGGGTCGGCGGCGCGCTCGCGGGCCTCCTGGCGGTCCAGCTCACGGTCGAGGCGGCGGGCCTCCCGCTCGGACTGCCGGATCCACTGCACGACCAGCACCGCGAGCATGGTCACACTCACGAACTCGCCGCCGGCCCAGAGGACGCCGCCGGCCACCACCTGGTCGCTCCACGGGTCCGACCAGGCGAGGTCGAGCGAGGGGTACCAGTCACCGCCGAACAGCGTGCTGCTCTGCATGATGGTGAGCCCGAGCACCGTGTGGAACGGCACCGACAGCAGCATCAGCAGCGCCCGGGCCGGGTACGGCCAGCGTCCGGGCAGCGGGTCGAGGCCGAGCAGCGGCCAGAAGAACACGCAGCCGGTGGCGATGAAGTGCGCGTGCACCAGCTCGTGCGCCCAGGCGTGTTCCAGGGTGTAGCGGTACAGGTCGGTGAAGTAGAGCGCGAACGGGTTCACCACGAAGATGGCGAACGCCACCAGCGGGAAGCTGTAGATCTTCACGATCCGGCTGTGCACGACCGCCAGCAGCCGCTTGCGCGGGCGTACGGGCAGGGTGCGCAGGGCCAGGGTGACCGGGGCGCCCAGGGCCAGGAAGATCGGGGAGACCATGGACAGCGCCATGTGCTGGATCATGTGCACCGACAGCAGCGTGGTGTCGTACGCGCCCAGCCCACTGAGCGTGACCGCGGCGATGCCGCCGAGGCCCGGGCCGAGGAAGAAGACCGTCCGCACCAGTGGCCAGCGGTCGCCGCGCAGCCGCAGCCGGTACACGCCGTAGAGGTAGAGGCCGGCGGCGAGCAGGAGGCCCAGGGTCAGCCAGCTGTCGAGCTGGACCTCGGTGAAGATCCGGGCGACGGTGAACGGCGGCGGGACGGGGTCGCCCCCGGCCGCGAGGACGGCCGCCGAGCCTGCCGAGGTGGCGGCGAAGATCGAATCGACGTGCAGCACGCTTTTCAGGCTAGGCCAGGCGAACCGGACCGCCACGATCGGGCCATCCCTGGCCCCGGTTTGGGCCCCCCGCTGATCGCCCGCCCCGGTCAAGGGCAATAATGACCGCGTGACTGCGGCCCCAGCCATTGACAAGAGCCGGATCCACTCCCTGACGCGACCCAACATGGTCAGCGTCGGGACGATCGTGTGGCTCTCCAGCGAACTCATGTTCTTCGCGGCGCTGTTCGCGATGTACTTCTCCATCCGCGCGGCGGCGCCGGAGCAGTGGGAGAAGCACACCGAGGCACTGAACATCCCCTATGCGACCACCTTCACGGTGATCCTGGTGCTCTCCTCGGTGACCTGCCAGCTCGGTGTCTTCGCGGCCGAGAAGGGTGACGTCCACGCCCTGCGGCGCTGGTTCACGATCACCTTCGTGATGGGCCTGATCTTCGTGCTCGGCCAGGTCAACGAGTACCGCGAGCTGGTGCACGAGGGCATCAAGATCAACGAAGACGGTTACGGGTCGATGTTCTACCTGACCACCGGCTTCCACGGTCTGCACGTGACCGGCGGTCTGATCGCCTTCATCATCTTCATGATCCGCACCACCATGGGCCGGTTCACCCCGGCGCAGGCCACGTCGGCGATCGTCGTGTCGTACTACTGGCACTTCGTCGACGTGGTGTGGATCGGGCTCTACGCCATGATCTACTGGCTTCAGTGATCTTGGCGCGTCACGTACCGCGCCGCTGCTCCGTCCCCTGAGACAAGGTCCAACCGGTTAAGGACACAGGTCATGACTTCTGACAACGACCGCCGACGCGGTCTGCTCGCGCGGCTGCGCGGGCGGCCCGTGGCGCGCAGCAGGGGCCGCCGCCGGCTGGGCGCCGCGGTCCGGCTGATCGCCGCGCTGACGCTGGCCGGCGGCGCCTACACCGTCTTCGCCCCCGGCGTGCAGGCGCAGGAAAACCCGCCGCTGACCGGCGCCGCGGCCGAGGGCAAGGCGCTGTTCGACGTGAGCTGCGTGACCTGCCACGGTCGCAACGCGCAGGGCGTCGAGGGTCGTGGCCCGAGCCTGGTCGGTGTCGGCGCCGCCTCGGTGGAGTTCCAGGTCGGCACCGGCCGCATGCCGATGGCCCGCCAGGAGGCGCAGGCCATGCGCAAGCCCCCGGTCTTCACCGACGAGCAGGTGCGCCAGCTCGGCCAGTACGTCCAGGAGCTCGGCGGCGGCCCGGAGGTCCCCCAGGGCGACCTGCGTGAGGGCGCCGACCTGGCGACCGGCGGCGAGCTGTTCCGGATCAACTGCTCGCAGTGCCACGCCTTCGGCGGTGGCGGCGGCGCGCTCTCCTCCGGCAAGTACGCCCCGAGCCTGAAGCCGGCCAGCGACCGGCAGATCTACGCCGCCATGCTGAGCGGCCCGCAGAACATGCCGGTCTTCGGCGACAACCAGATCACTCCGGAGCAGAAGGCGGACATCATCGCCTACATCCAGGAGACCCTGAAGCACGACCAGGACCAGGGCGGTTTCAACCTGGGCCGGTACGGCCCGTCGACCGAGGGCATCGCGATCTTCCTGGTCGGCATCGTCGCGTTGGTCTTCGCGAGCCTGTGGATTGCGGGCAAGTCGTGACCGGGCGGAACGTCATTACCAGTGCCGTGGTGCCGTGCCCCGGCACCACCAGTAGCGAGGTGACGGCATGAGCACCCACACCGAGCACCAGGCCTCGCAGGGCCGGGAGCCGCTCGACGTGCTGGACCCCCGGGTGTCCCGCTTCGACGTCGTCCAGGAGGGCGCCCGCCGGGACGACATCGAGATCGTCCACTACGAGCCGCAGGTCGTCCCGGGCAGCAAGGCCGAGCGCCGGCTGACCCGTACGGTCGCCTCGATGTTCCTGCTCACCGGCCTCGCCGCGACCGCCTTCCTGGTCGTCTACATCTGGTGGCCGTGGCAGTGGGAGCCGGGTCGCGGCGGCGACAAGCTCTACACCCCGCTGCTCGGCCTCACCCTGGGCCTCGCCCTGCTCGGCATCGGCTTCGGCATCCTCACCTGGGGCAAGAAGCTGCTGCCCAAGGAGGTCTCGATCCAGGACCGGCACGACGGGCCCGGTTCGCCCGAGGACCGCAAGATCACCGGTGAGACCATGCTCTACCTGGCCGACGAGATGGGCGTGCGGCGTCGGCCGCTGCTCGGCGTCTCGCTCGTCGCCGGTCTGCTCCCGGTGGGCGCGGTCGCCGCGGCCCCGCTGGTCGGCGGCCTGATCTCGCAGCCGCACAAGAACAACCAGATGTTCACCACCGGCTTCGCGCCGGTCGACGGCCGCAAGGTCCGGCTGGTCCGTGAGGACGGCCGCCCGATCCGCCCGGCGGACGTCAGCGCCGGCGGTCAGCTCACCGTCTTCCCCGGTATCGACCACGGCGTGAGCAACAAGTACGCCGACTCGCCGGCGCTGCTGATCCACCTGCGCGAGAGCGACGCGGTGGAGTCCCGCGAGGCCAACGCCCGGGTGGGCCACGGTGACTACATGTGGGGCAACTACGCGGCGTACTCGAAGATCTGCACGCACGCCGGCTGCCCGGCCAGCCTGTACGAGCAGCAGACCAACCGGCTGCTCTGCCCGTGCCACCAGTCGCAGTTCCTGATCACCGACAACGCCCGGCCCATCTTCGGTCCGGCCAGCCGTCGGCTGCCGCAGCTGCCGATCGAGGTGGACGAAGAGGGCTTCTTCGTGGCGAAGTCCGACTACACCGAAACCGTCGGCCCCGACTTCTGGGAGCGGCCATGAAGCGCCGAAAGTTTGATGTAGCAGCGGTGCCGGCCAAGTCCGCCGGTGCGGTGGACGACCGCTTCCAGGTGGCCACCCCGCTGCGCAAGCTCCTCAACAAGGTCTTCCCGGACCACTGGTCGTTCCTGCTCGGCGAGATCGCGCTCTTCTCGTTCGTCGTGCTGCTGATGACCGGTGTCTTCCTGACCTTCTTCTACGAGCCCGCGATGACCGAGGTGGTCTACAACGGCAGCTACGCCCCGCTGCGGGGCACGCCGATGTCGGCCGCGTACGCCTCCAGCCTGGACATCTCGTTCGACGTCCGCGGTGGCCTGATCATGCGGCAGATGCACCACTGGTCGGCGCTGCTGTTCATGGCCGCGATCGTGGTGCACATGATGCGGGTCTTCTTCACCGGCGCGTTCCGCAAGCCGCGTGAGACGAACTGGATCATCGGCTCGCTGCTGTTCTGGGTCGGCTTCCTGGCCGGCTTCACCGGCTACTCGCTGCCGGACGACGGCCTCTCCGGCACCGGTCTGCGGATCGCCTCCGGCATCATGCTCTCGATCCCGGTGATCGGCTCCTGGCTGACCTCGTCGATCTTCGGCGGCGAGTTCCCCGGCACGATCATCATCAGCCGGTTCTACATCGCCCACGTGCTGCTGATCCCGGGTCTGCTGCTCGCGCTGATCGGTGCCCACCTGGGCCTGGTCTTCAAGCAGAAGCACACCCAGTGGCCCGGCCCCGGCCGGACCAACGAGAACGTGGTCGGCGAGCGGATGTTCCCGCGCTACGCGCTCAAGCAGGGCGGCTTCTTCATGGTCGTCTTCGGCGTGATCGCGCTGATGGGCGGCCTGTTCCAGATCAACCCGATCTGGTACTTCGGTCCGTACGAGGCGTGGGTGGTCTCCGCCGCCAGCCAGCCCGACTGGTACGTCATGTTCCTCGACGGCTCGACCCGCCTCATGCCGGCCTGGGAGATCAACATCCCGATCGGCGACGGATACGTCATCCCGCCGCTGTTCTGGCCGACGGTCGTGCTGCCGGGCATCCTGGTCGGCCTGTCGACGATGTACCCGTTCCTGGAGGCCCGCCGCCTCAAGGACCACCGGCACCACAACCTGCTCCAGCGGCCCCGGGACGTTCCGGCCCGTACCGCGGTGGGCGCCATGGCGGTCTCCTTCTACATCGTGCTGACCCTCTCCGGCGGCAACGACGTGATCGCCGACAAGTTCCAGATCAGCCTCAACGCGATGACCTGGGCCGGCCGCATCGGCCTGCTGGTGATCCCGCCGCTGGCGTACTACGTCACCTACCGGATCTGCCTCGGCCTGCAGCAGCACGACCGGGAGGTGCTGGCCCACGGCGTGGAGACCGGCATCATCCGGCGCCTGCCGGACGGCCGGTTCGTCGAGGTGCACCAGCCGCTGACCTCGGCCGACGGCCACGACGGGCACGCCGAGCTGGACTACGTCGGCTGGGTGGTGCCGAAGAAGATGAACCGGCTCGGGGCCCTCGGCCCGGCCATCCGGGGCTTCTTCTACCCGATCGAGAAGCCGGCCGAGGCGCCGGTCTCGCCGGGGCACCCGCCGGTCGAGCCGCGCGCCGAGCGCGAGGAGATCGGCAGCGGCGAAAGCCGTCGCTGACGACCCGTTTGACCGTGGCGCCCGCCGGAGTTCTCCGGCGGGCGCCACGTCCGTTTCCGGGCCGGTCGTCCGGGGGTGTCCCGACGTGCCGGGCGACCCTCCCACCGACGGGTGGAAGAGCAGGAATAACCCCCGTCAGCCGGGTATCCGTGCGGTCCAACGGAAACGGGGAGGGAAACATGTTGGGTATCAAACGCCTGGGACTGCTGGCCGCGCTGGTGCTGGTCGGCATCGCGCCGGCCGCGGCCGCGCAGGCCGCAGCCCAGCCGTCGCAGCAGGACACGCAGTACCTGCAGGCGGTCCACCAGGTGAACCTGTTCCAGATCGCGGCGGGCGACCTGGCTCAGCAGAAGGCCGAGAATGCGGACGTCAAGCGGCTCGGCGAGATGTTCAAGACGGACCACACCCAGCTCGACCAGACGGTGCAGAGCACCGCGCAGCAGCTGGGCGTGACCCTGCCGAGTGAGCCCACCGCCGACCAGCAGCGGCTCGCCGAGGAGCTGAACAACCTCAACGGCACCGAGTTCGACCGCGCGTGGGTGACGGCCCAGCTGGCCGGTCACGTCCAGGCCATCCAGGCCACCCAGACCGAGATCTCGCAGGGTTCCGAGCAGTCGGTGATCCAGCTGGCCCAGGACGCGCTGCCGGTCCTGCAGGCGCACTACGACGAACTGGTCGCCCTGGCCCAGCAGCTGGGCATCCCGGTCCCGGAGGCCAGCGCCAGCGGCACCCCGAGCCCGGGTGGCACCACCACGCCGGCTCCGGGCGGCACCACCGAGTCCCCGGCTCCGGGCGGCACCACCGAGCAGCCCGCGCCGGGTGGCACCACCGAGACGCCGGCTCCGGGTAACAGCTGACGTCACGGCACGGCACACGGCCGGCCCGCCCTTCGGGGCGGGCCGGTCGCCGTGCGTACTCCGGTCAGTCGGCGTTGGCGAGGCCGATCGCGAACGCCTCCTCCAGGTCGTGCTGGGAGTACGCGCGGAACGCGATGTGCGACTCGGTGTCGATCACCCCGGGCACCTTGGAGATGCGCCCGGCGATGACCTCGGCGATCTGCTCGAACTCGCGGACCCGGACCACGGCGATGAGGTCCCTGTGCCCGGCCACCGAGTAGACCTCGCTGACGCCGGGCAGGTTGGCCAGGGTCTCGGCCACCTCGGGGATCGAGTCGGTGGCGCAGTCGATCAGGACGATCGCGGTGATCACTGGACGATTCTCCGTTCGTCGACGTCGTGGCTCATGCTAGATGTTCGCCGGCCGGCACGGTCAGGTCCTCGCCGGCCCGGATCACGTCGCGCAGCCGCTCGCCCGGGCCGACGGTCGCGCCGGGCCAGACCACCACCCGCTCCACGTCGCCGTGCACCACCGCCCCCGCTCCGACCACCGCCCGGCGGACCCGGCCGGTCACCGTGGCCCCGGGATCGACCAGGGCGCCGTCGCCGGCGGCGTGCAGGTTGGCGGCCAGGTAGTCGCGCGGGGTGCCGGTGTCGTAGAAGGTGCCCGGGTAGGCCACCACCTCCAGCGCGCCCGCCGCCTCCGCCGGCCGCCACACGGCCCGGACCAGGTCGCCGAAGGTGGGCGGCAGGTCCCGGACCAGCCGCCAGGGCAGGAGCGAGAACCCGGTGAAGACGTGCCCGGCGAAGGTGCCGGGAGCCGTCGGGTTCGCGGCGGGCTGGCCGAGCAGCCGTACGCCGTGTCCGTCCCAGCCGTCCAGCAGCGCGGCGACGTCCGGGCCCGGGTCGGCGTGCGGGTCGGCGAGGTACGCGTCGGCGTTGCCGACCAGCACCCCGCGCCCGCCGATCCAGTCGCGCAGGTTGCCCAGCCCACCCGCGGTGCCGAGCGGGTCGCCCGGCTCCACCGAGAGATGGGCCCGGTCACCGATGTGCGCGACCACCTGATCGGCCAGGTAGCAGGCGTTCACGGCGACCCGCCCGGGGCCGGCCAGGCCCAGCCCGGCGAGCCGGGCCAGCGCCCGGTCGAGCAGCGGCACGTTGCCGACCGGACAGAGCGCCTTGGGCATCCGCGCGGTCAGCGGGCGGAGCCGGGTCCCCTCGCCGGCGGCCAGCACCACCGCGCAGATCCCGGGATGCCCGGTCACGTCGGTGTTCCCCCGGCGGGCGGGGTCTTCCCGGCCGACGGGCCGATGCCGTAGTGACCGAGGAGGAAAGCGGTGGCCCGGCTGAGCCGGGGCAGGTCGTCCAGCGAGTGCCAGGCGGCCTCGAAGACCTCCGCCCCGTCGACCTTCAGGGCGGTGGTCGACGCCGGTACCTCCGTCTCGAAGACCATGTCGACCCAGCCCTTGGCGTGCACCAGCGCGTTCGGTACGGCCGGACGCAGCCGGTCGGGAGCCAGCCGGATGCCCGACTCCTCGTACAGCTCGCGGGCGGCGCCCACGACGGGTGCCTCGGCACGCTGGAGCAGGCCGGCCGGGAGCGTCCAGCTGTAGCCGGGTGGCTGGCGCAGCAGCAGGATGCGGCCCGCACCCTCGGCTTCGCTGTCCCGGACGAGGGTGACCGCGCCGACGACGTACTTCGGCACGGCGAGTCGGACCAGCCGCCGTCGCATCGTCACCGGCAGGCGGTAGAAGACCTTGTAGGCGACGGCCCGTCCGGTGGCGCGCGAGCGGGGGATCATGAGTCCAGGCTAGGCGCTCCGCCCCGGCCCGTCATGTCGGGCCCCACACCACCCCGCACCCGCCCCGCACGCCGTCACCCGCCCCGCTCGGTCCGGTCACCCGCTCCGTCCCGTTGATCAAGAAGTTTGCGCCAGGATTCCGACGGCGGGTGACGCAAACCTCTTGATCACCGAAGGCGGGGCCAGCCCCGGGGTGGACGAGGTTCGGGGCCGGCAGGGAGTGGTGTGGATGGAGACGCTACAGACTTGATCGCATGAATGGATCGGGGTGGGGCCGGGGGCCGCGCCGGGCCGGGTGGTCGTGGGTGCGGGCGTGCTGGTTGTTCGGGCGTGCCGGTCGGGCACGGTGGTGGTGCGCGTTCGGGTGCGCTGGGGTGGCGGGGTTCGGGTCCGCCCGGGCCGTGGTGGGGCCGTCGGATGTGCCGGCGGATCGGGGGCGGGGGCGAGGCGGCCGGTCGCTGCGATCCATTGATGCGATCAAGTCTGTAGCGGCCTGCCAGGTGCGGCGGGTGTAGTGGGTCATCAGGATCCCGGCGGCGAGCTTGGCGCGGCCTGCTGTCGCGGCCAGCGGTGCAGCCTGGGATACGTCGTGCCCGGGCCGGCCCGGCGCTCCAACCTGGACCGGGGACGGTGCGGCGGACTGCCGGAGGTGGCTTACCGGCGGTGGTTCACTGGCGGTGGTCCACCAGATCGATGAGCTGCCGGACCACCTCGTCCGGCTCGACCGCCCGGTCGAAGACCGCGACCAGCAGGGTCTCCAGGTCGGGGTAGCCCAGTTCCTCGGACAGCCGCAGCAGCGGCAGGTCGCTGGCGAGTCCCCGGTCGTGCTTGCGTAGCGCCAACCCGATGGTGGCCCGGCCCAGGCGTACCTTGTCGGCGATCGAGATGCCCGGCTCGGTGTGCTCGGCGAACCAGCGGTTGATCTGCATCTGGGCCTGGGGGGACTTGACGAAGCCGAGCCACTCCCGGCGCGGCCCGCGCGGGGCGACCGTCGCCTCGAATCCGCTCTCGGCGTCGTTCTCGGTGAAGATCTCCACCACGTCGCCATCCTCCAGTTCGGAGGAGAGCGGGGCCAGCCGCCCGTTGATCCGGGCGGCGAGGCAGTGGTCGCCACGCTCGGTGCCCAGCTCGTACGCCAGGTCGACCGGGGTGGCCCCGGCCGGGAGGACGACCTGCCGGCCGTCGGCGACCACCTGGATCTGCGCCTCGGCCAGGTCACAGCGCAACGATTCGAGGAACTGGGCCGGGTCGGCCGCCTCCTGCTCCCAGTCGAGCACCCGGCGCAGCCAGGCCAACTGGTCGACCCGGACGGCGTCCGGGCCGGCGGAGCGGGGGAAACGGAAGTCCGCGGCGATGCCGTACTCGGCCCAGCGGTGCATCTCCCGGGTGCGGATCAGCACCTCGACGGTGCGGTCCTGCGGGCCACGGACGCTGGTGTGCAGGGACCGGTAGAGGTTGTTCTTCGGGGAGGCGATGAAGTCCTTGAACCGGCCGGGGATCGGCCGCCAGCGGCCGTGCACCGCGCCGAGCGCGGCGTAGCAGTCGGTGGCCGGAGCGTCCACCACGATCACGATGCGGGGCAGGTCGAACGGGGCGGTGTGGCCGCCGGCCACGGTGTCCTTCCAGATCGAGTAGAGGTGCCGGGGGCGAGGGCTCACCTCGGCGTCCACCCGACTGCGGCGCAGCGCCACCTTCGCCTGGGCGACCACGTCGTCGAGGTACGTGTTCCAACCGGGCCGGTCGTGCACGTGCCGGGCGATGCGGGCGTGCTCGTCGGGCTCCAGGTGCAGCAGCACCACGTCGTCCAGTTCGCGTTTGAGGGCCTGGATGCCCAGCCGGTCGCAGAGCGGGACGAGCACCTCCTGGGTCTTGCGGGCGATCCGCTCCCGGGAGGCGGCGGAGCGGACCCCGAGGGTGCGCATGTTGTGCAGCCGGTCGGCCAGCTTGATGATCAGCACCCGGACGTCCTTGCCGGCCGCGATGATCATCTTGCGGATCGTCTCCGCCTCGGCGGCCTTGCCGTAGAACGCCTTGTCGAACTTGGTCACCCCGTCGACCAGGTGGGCCACCTCGCGGCCGAAGTCCTCGGCGAGGGCCTGCAACGTGTAACGGGTGTCCTCGACCGTGTCGTGCAGCAGCGCCGCGACCAGCGTGGTGGTGTCCATGCCGAGGTCGGCGCAGATCTCCGCGACCGCCAGCGGATGGGTGATGTACGGCTCGCCGCTCTTGCGGAACTGGCCGCGGTGCATGTTCTCCGCGATCGTGTACGCCCGGCGCAGCACCGACGGGTCGGCGTTCGGATGGATGCCACGGTGGCTGCGGACCAGCGGGCTGACCGGGTCGGTGTCGTTGGTCGGCCAGCTGAGCAGTGACCGCAGCCGGCGGGCCAGCGGCAGCTCCCCGGGCTGTGTCGGGAGCGCGCCCCCCAGGGCGGCGCCGTGTCCGGCGTCGACGTCCACGAGGGACACCTCCTCACCCCGGCTCCGCGGTCACCGTCGCCGGCAACCGGAAGCAGGCCCACGAAACGGGCAGGACTGCACTCCCTTAACAGCCTAAGTGAGGCGAGGTCATCCGATCGGTTACTTGCTCATGAGCGTTCGGTCGAGAGTTGGTGCGACCTACCGTTCTCGGCCTTCGCCAGGAGGTCGCGGAAGCGGGCCGCGCCGGAGACCGGTGAGGACCACTCGGCGGACATCTCCACCAGCCGGGTCTCCGGTCGTTCCAACCAGGACAGGATGCGTTCGGTCTCCTCGGCGGAGGCCCGGGGCACCGGCCCGTGCCCCGGCGGCACAGTCTCGGCGGTGGCCCGGATCGCGGCGATGGTCGGTCGAGGGTGGACGCCGGGCGGGGAGACCCCGGCCCCGGCCAGCCGGCCGTGCCGGACCAGCGCCAGCTCCCAACCGCCCCCGGCCGCGGGCCGTGCGGCGGCCAGCTCGGCGATCCGGGTCAGCGCGGCCAGCCGCTGCATCCGTACGGTCGCCCGGAGCACCGCCGCCAGCCGGGAACGCACCACGGCGGCCTCCTCGTAGCGCTGGGCGGCCGAGAGCGCCTCGATCCGGGCGAGCAGGGCGTCGACCACCACCTGTGGGTCGCTCGTGGTCGCGGTGCGGAACGGGGCGGCGGCGTGGTGGTCGTACTCCTCGGGGGTGATTCGGTGCTCGCAGGGTGCCGGGCAGCGACCAAGCTCGGCCAGCGCGCAGGCCGGCGTGACCGTGCGCAGCGAGAGCCGGTGGGTGCACTGGCGCAGCGGCACCGCGTCGTGGAACCCGGCGGCGGCCAGCTCGGCGGCCTGCTTGGAGCGGAACGGCCCGAGGTAGGCGGTGTCGGTCACCGAGAGGGCGCGCACCACGGACAGCCGCGGGTACGCCTCGTCGGTCAGCTTGAGCCAGACCATCCGCTCCGGGAACTTGGAGCGGCGGTTGTACGGCGGGGCGTGCGCGGCGATCAGCCGCAGCTCGCGGATCTCCGCCTCGAGCGGGTGGGCGCACTCGACCGCCTCCACCCGTTCGGCGGCGGCGAGCATCTCCGACATCCGGGCCCGCTTCTCGGCGGCGGTGAAGTAGCTGCGCACCCGGGTGGCGATGTCGCCGGAGGTGCCGACGTAGAGCGGCCGGTCGTCGTCGGCCCGGAAGATGTAGACCCCGGGCACCTTGGGCAGCCCCTCGGCGAGGTGCCGCTTGCGCCGCTGGGTCGGGGTGACCGCCCGGGCGAAATCGATCGCCTCGCCGACCGTGTCGACCCGGTGCCCGCCGAGCCGGGCGATCAGCCCGTGCAGCACGTCCACGGTGGCCTTGGCGTCGTCCAGCGCCCGGTGGGTGGGCCGGGTGGCGGTGCGGAAGTACGCCGCCAGCGTGCCGAGCTTGCGGTTGGGCACCTCATCGCGGGTGAGCACCCGCCGGGCCAGCGCCGCGGTGTCGAGCACCCGGGGATTCGGCCAGCGGTAGCCGTGCTTCGCGCAGGCGGCCTTGAGGAAGCCCACGTCGTAGGGGGCGTTGTGGGCGACCAGCACCGCGTCGGAGACGAACTCCAGGAGACTCGGCAGCACCTGCTCGATCGGCGGGGCGGGCACCAGCATGGCCTGGGTGATGCCGGTCAGGACGGTGATGAACGGCGGGATCGGCACCCCCGGGTTGACCAGGGTGGCGAGCACGCCCAGCTCCTCGCCGCCGCGCACCTTGACCGCGCCGATCTCGGTGATCCCGCCACCGTCCGGTGCCCCGCCGGTGGTCTCCAGGTCGACCACCACGAAGGTGGTCGCGTAGAGCGGCAGGGCCGGGTCGACCCCGCCGCCCGTCGTCGGATCCAGACCGGCCAGCGTCTGCTGGACGTACTCCCCAGGTGCCACGGGCGGCACGGTAACCGGCCGGTCCGACACTCCCGGCACACCGGCCCCGGCAGTTACCACGAGGCTAGGATGAGAGATCGGCTCACTCATCCGGCGGTGGGCCCGGTCGCGGTGGGAGACTTGCCACATGCCCCTCACCGAGCCGTACGACGACCACCCCCCCGAGGAGGGGTCGTCCGCCGCCGCGCCCGAGGCCGGCGTCGACCCGGGTGCGGGGGCGCCCGAGCCGGAGCCGGTCCTGCCGGAGCCGGTCCGCCAGCGCATCGTGGCGTTGACCGCCGCCGTGCTGCCCGGCCTGCCCGCCGACGAGGTGCCGGTGCCGCTGCGCCGGGTGGCCAAGTTCGCCCCGAACCGCCGGGCCCGCCTCGGCGCCCCGGTGATCGCCGCCCAGCTCACCGCCGATCCGCTGTTCCGGCAGCGGGTCACCGCCCGGGTGCTCGCCGACGCCGGGGACCTGGGCGCGGCCGTGGTGGAGGGGACCGCCCCGGCCGCCGCCGACCCGGTCGAGGTGGCCGCGCTGGCGTACCTGGCCCGGCCGCAGGGCTGGCGGGAGCTGATCGACGCCAGCGGCGCGGCGGTGCGCGCCGAGGCGGACAGCGCCGTCGTCGCCGAGCTGGTCCGCGAGGCCGAGCAGCGGGCCACCCGCGCCGAGCACGACCGGGCGGTGGCCCGGGTCGAGGCGGAGAAGCTCCGCGACGAGCTGGCCCGGGTCCGCGAGGAGCTGGGCCAGCTGCGGGAGGAGGCCCGGCAGCTCAACCGGACGCTGCGGGAGACCCAGGCGCGCGAGCGCAAGGCCAACGACCTGCTCACCACCGAGCGGGGGCGGGCCGCCCGGGCGGCCGCCGACGCCGACGCCGAGCTGCGCCGGGCCCGGGCCCGCCTCGCCGAGGCAGAGGCAGCGGCCGGAGTGGCCCGGGCCAGCGCCAAGGAGGCCCGCTCGGTCGACGACGCCCGGCTCTGGCTGCTGCTGGAGACCATCGGGCAGGCGGCCGTCGGGCTCCGCCGCGAGCTGGCCCTGGACCCGGTCGACAAGCTGCCCGCCGACTTCGTCGCCGACGCCTTCGCCGAGAACCCGGCGGCGCCCGCCGGCGGCCCGGCGGCCCGGGCCCGCGACACCGACGACCCGGCCCGGCTGGATCAGCTTCTCGCCCTGCCCCGGGCCCATCTGGTGGTGGACGGCTACAACGTCACCAAGCGCGGCTTCGGTGAGATGTCGCTGGAGCAGCAGCGCAAACGGCTGATCACCGGGCTCGGTGGGATCGCCGCGCAGACCGGCGACGAGGTCACCGTCGTCTTCGACGGGGCCGAGCGGATGCACGGGCTGCCGCCCACCCCGCGTGGGGTCCGGGTGCTCTTCTCCCGTAAGGGGGAGACGGCCGACGAGCTGATCCGTCGGCTGGTCCGGGCCGAGCCGGCCGGGCGGCCGGTGGTGGTGGTCTCCTCCGACCGGGAGGTCGCCGACGGGGTGCGCCGGCACGGGGCGTACCCGCTCGGCGCGGACTCGCTGCTGCGCCGGCTGTCCCGCTCCTAACTGTTGATCACCGGTTGTCCGTTTCTGTCGTACCCGGTGACTAGTGTCCGACCTGACCGACGGTGGTCGGGCGGTGACGACGGCGTCCCGCCCGTCCGCCGCCGCACTGCGTCAGGAGGCACGATGCTCATCGACTGCGACAGGTGCGGCATCCGGGGCGCCGGTTGCTCCGGCTGCCTGGTGACCGCCCTGCTCGACACCGACTCGCCGGCCGCCGGGCTGGGCTCCGCCGAGCACCGGGCGATCGAGGTGCTCGCCCGGGCCGGGTTCGAGGTGCAGGTGCTGGCCCACGAGACCGGCCGCGCCCGCCCCGCCCGCCGCCGGGTGGCCTGACCGCCGCGTGCCGTCCGCGTCGCGGCGCGTGGGCACCCCGCCGGGCCTGCGGCCGGCGGGCAATAGGATGGTCGCTCACGGCGGGAGGAGCGGCGGCATGACGCGGGTACGGCGCGGTGGCGGCAGGCCGGTGCCCGGGGTGCCGGCGTGACCCCCCGGGGATGGGCGGTGCTGACCCTGGCCGCCCTGGTGACAGCCCTGCTGGTGGCCGGCGCCCTGCTGGTGCCGTGGCACCGCCCGCCGGCGCCGCGCGCCGACCAGCTCGCCGCGCTGCGCGAATTCCCCGTCGACCAGGTGGCCCGGGGGCGTGAGTTCCGCGCCGCGCTGCGCCCCGGGGCGTACGGCGCGCTCCTGCTCGGGCTGCTGGTGGCGCTGCTGCTCGGGCTCACCCCGCTCGGCGCACGCCTGGTCGAGCTGGCCGGCCGGCCCTTCGGCGACCACTGGATCGCCCGCGCGGTGCTCGGCGGTCTCGCCGTCGTGCTCGTCGCCGACCTGCTCACCCTGCCCTTCGCCGCCTGGCGGCAGGCCGTGCTCACCCGCTACGGCCTGAGCACCCACGGCTGGAGCGGCTGGACCGTCGACCTGCTCAAGTCGTACGCGGTCAGCGCGGTGATCGGCGCGGTCGCGCTGCTCGGCTTCTACACCGTCACCCGGCTCGCCCCGCGCTGGTGGTGGGCGTTCGGCGCCGCCGGGGCGGCCGGGCTGGTGGTGCTGCTGTCGTTCGTGCTGCCGGTGCTGGTGGAGCCGGTCTTCAACCGGTTCACTCCGATGGAGCAGGGCCCGCTGCGGACCGAGCTGATGGCCATGGCGGCCCGCGACGGCGTACCGGTGCGGGACGTCCTCGTCGCCGACGCCTCCCGCCGGACGAAGGCCGTCAACGCGTACGTCTCCGGGCTGGGGCCGACCCGGCGGGTGGTCGTCTACGACACCCTGCTGCGTGAGGCCACCCCGGCCGAGGTGACCAGTGTCGTCGCGCACGAACTCGGGCACGCCCGGGACCGGGACGTCGCCGTCGGCACCCTCACCGGGGCGCTCGGCGCCGCCGCCGTGGTGGTCGCGCTCTACCTGCTCGGCTCGTGGGGGCCGCTGACCCGGCTGGCCGGAGTCGACTCGGTCGCCGAGCCACGCGCCTTCGGACTGCTGATCGCCCTGGTGACGGTCGCCGGGCTGGTCGCCGCGCCGGTGCAGGCGGCGGTCTCCCGCCGCGTCGAGGCACGCGCCGACGCGCACGCCCTGGCGCTGACCGGGGACCCGGCCACCTTCGAGGCGATGCAGCGCCGGCTGGCCGGGGTCAACCTGGCCGACCCCGACCCGCCGCGCTGGGAGTACCTCTGGTCGGCGTCGCACCCGTCCACCGTGGAGCGGATGGCCGCCGCCCGCGCCTACGCCAGGGAGGCCGGCAGATGAGCCGGACGTTGCTGATCACGAACGACTTCCCGCCCCGACCGGGCGGCATCCAGTCCTTCGTGCACAACCTCGCCGTACGCCAGCCCGCCGGCTCGGTGGTGGTCTACGCCTCCAGTTGGCGGGGTGCGGCGAGGTTCGACGCCGAACAGCCGTTCGAGGTGGTCCGGGAGCGGACCCGGGTGCTGCTGCCCACCCCGCTGATCGCCCGCCGGGCGGCCCGGCTGGCCCGCGAGCACGGCTGCGACACGGTCTGGTTCGGCGCCGCTGCGCCGCTGGGCCTGCTCGCCGCCGGGCTGCGCCGCCGGGCCGGCGTCCGCCGGGTCGTCGCGCAGACCCACGGTCACGAGGTCGGCTGGGCCGCGCTGCCCGCCGCCCGGGCCGCGCTGCGCCGGATCGGCCGGGGCGCCGACGTGGTCACCTACCTCGGTGACTACACCCGGGTACGGCTGGAGCGCGCCCTGCACGGGGTGACCGAGCTGCAGCGGCTGGCCCCCGGCGTGGACGTGGACACCTACCACCCGTCGGTGGACGGTGAGCCGGTGCGGGTCCGGCTGGGGCTCGCCGACCGGCCCGTGGTGGTCTGCGTCTCCCGGCTGGTGCCGCGCAAGGGGCAGGACATGCTGATCCGCGCCATGCCGGAGATCCGCCGCCGGGTGCCTGACGCGGCGCTGCTGGTCGTGGGCGGCGGGCCGTACCGGGCGACACTGGAGAAGCTGGCCCGGCAGACCGGGGTGGAGCGGGACGTGGTGTTCACCGGCTCGGTGCCCTCGGTGGAGCTGCCCGCGCACTACGCCGCCGGTGACGTCTACGCGATGCCCTGCCGGACCCGTAACCGCGGCCTGGACGTGGAGGGTCTGGGCATCGTCTACCTGGAGGCGTCCGCGACCGGGCTGCCGGTGGTGGCCGGCGACTCGGGCGGCGCGCCCGACGCCGTGCGGCAGGGGGAGACCGGGTACGTGGTGGGCGGTCGGGACGTCGGGAAGCTCGCCGACCGGGTGGCCACCCTGCTCGCCGACCGGGACCTGGCCCGCCAGTTCGGCGCGGCCGGCCGGGCGTGGGTGGAGAAGGAGTGGCGCTGGGAGACCCAGGCCGAGCGGATGGCGTCGCTGCTGGCCGGCTGACGCGCCGTCGCCGGTCAGGAGCCGGCCGGCATCCGTTCGACCGGCGGGGATGCGGGACGGCGGCAGGCCCGGCCCCGCGTCGCGGTGTGTCACACGCCGGCTGGGCCGTCCGCGCCGACGGCGGCGGTGGAGAGCGCGGGGGCACGGCCGAGCAGGCGGTCCGCCGGCCCTGGCCGCCCGAAGTACCAGCCCTGGCCGGCGTCGCAGCCGATCGCGCGCAGCCGGTCGGCCTGCCCGGCCGTCTCCACACCCTCCGCGGTGACCGTCAGGTCCAGCGCGTGCGCCAACGAGACGAGCGAGGCGAGGATCCGCTCGTCGGTACGGCTGGCCGGGTCGACCGTCGGGGCGCGCAGCCCGGTCACGAACTCCCCGGCCACCTTCAGTTCGGTCACCGGCAGGTCCCGCAGGTACGCCAGGTTGGAGTAGCCGGTGCCGAAGTCGTCGATGGCGATCCGCACGCCCAGGTCGGCCAGGACCCGCAGCGCCTGGACCGGCTCCTCGGCGGTGCTCATCATGGTGCTCTCGGTGATCTCCAACTGGAGCCGTTCCGGCGGCAGCCCGGTACGCCCCAGCAACGCCCGTACCTCCTGCACCAGGCCGGGCCGGTGCACCTGCCGGACGGCCAGGTTGACGCTCACGAACGGTGCCGGGGTGGGCCCGCCGGACCAGCTCTCCGCCTCCCGGCACGCCTCGGCGAGCACCCACCCGCCGAGCCGGACGATCAGGCCGGTCTCCTCGGCCAGCGAGATGAACCGGCCGGGGCCGAGGATCCCCAGCTCGGGGTGGCGCCAGCGGACCAACGCCTCCACACCGAGGACCGTGCCGTCGCGCAGCGAGGTCAGCGGCTGGTAGTCGAGGAAGAACTCGCCCCGGTCGATGGCGGCGGGGATGGCCGCGGAGAGGGCGTACCGGGCCAACTCGGTGCGGTGCCGCTCCGGGTCGAACAGGGACCAGCGCGCGCCCCCGGCCGCCTTGGCCCAGTGCAGGGTGCTGTCGGCCGCCCGCATCAGCTCGCCGGGGGTGGTGCCGGTCACCGGACGTTCGACGATGCCGATGCTGGCGGTCACGGTCAGCTCGTGCCCGTCCACCCGCACCGGCTCACCCACCGCCGCGAGCGCCGCCTCGGCCACCTGCACGACGTCGTCGACCCGGGTGGTGCGTTCGACCAGGATGACGAACTCGTCGCCGCCGAGGCGGGCGACGAGGTGCTCCGGCAGGGCCAGGCGTAGCCGCCGGGCGACCGACACCAGCAGCTCGTCGCCCACCTGGTGGCCGAGCGAGTCGTTGACCACCTTGAACCGGTCGAGGTCGAGGAAGCAGACACCGACCCGGTCGGCGCCCCGGGCCGGCTCGCCGATCGCCGCGGTGAGCCGTTCGGTGAAGAGCGTCCGGTTGGGCAGGTCGGTCAGCGGGTCGTGGGTGGCCTGGTGGCGGAAGCGGGACTCGCTGTCGCGCAGCGCCCGTTCGGCCTGGGCGCGGGCCATCATCGCGGCCCGCCGGATCGACTCCTGCTCGTCCAGCGTCCGGTCCCGCAGCGCCCGGGCGTACCCGGTGGTGACGGTGGACAGCAGCCGCGCCATCCGGTCCTCGACGTCGTCGGCGACCAGGCCGAGGTCCCGGATCAGGCGGAGCTGGATGATCTCCACGGTGCGCCCCAGCCCTTCGGCCGACGCGATGTGCGCGGCGACCAGCTCCGCGCCGACCTGGTGCCCGACGCGCGGGTCGAACGGCTCCGCGCGCAGGGCGGCGGCGAGCCGCTCGGTGAGCCGTTGCAGCAGCGCCTCCAGCTGGGCCTGCGTCATCGGCAGGTAGCTGGTCCCCGACACGGCCTTGGCCCAGGCCCGGGCGAACGTCCCGGGGCGGGACGAGTGCCGCGGGCCGGCCGCCGTCTCACCCACCGAGTCGTCCGACGCCACCGATGAAGATCGCCTGCTCGGCGTCCTCGGCGCTCTCCGGCGACTCGGGCCGCCACTGCGGCACCCAGACCACGCCCGGCTCGACCAGCTCGAACCCGTCGAAGAAGACGGTCAGCTCGGCCCGGTTGCGGATCCAGAGCGGATTGTCGGTGCGCCGGTAGACCCGTTCCGCCTCGGCCCGTTGGCCGGTGTCGCTGCGGCTCTCGTCGCTGGCCTGGGAGAGGACCAGGTGACTGCCCGGCGCCAGCGCCGTCCGTAGCGTCCGCAGGACCTCCTGCGGCCGGTCGGCGTCCGGGATGAAGTGCAGCACGGCCACGACGAGCACCGCGACCGGCTGGGAGAAGTCCAGCAGTCGGGTGACGTCGGGGTGGCGCAGGATGGCCTCCGGCCGGCGCAGGTCCTCCTGGATCACCGTGGCGTCGGGGTTGCCGTCGAGGATCTCCCGGCTGTGCGCCACGGCCACCGGGTCGACGTCGACGTAGACCACCCGGGCGTCCGGGGCGGCCCGCTGGGCGATCTCGTGCACGTTGCCGACCGTGGGAATGCCGGAGCCGATGTCGAGGAACTGCCGGATCCCCTGGTCGATCAGGTACTGCACGGCCCGGCGCATGAAGGCGCGGTTGGCCTGAGCCATCAGCGGGGCGTCCGGCACGGCCTCCATCATGGACCGGGCCGCAGCCCGGTCCGCCGCGAAGTTGTGCGAGCCGCCGAGGTAGTAGTCGTACATGCGGGCGACACTGGGGCGTTCGATGTCGATGTCGTCGGGTGCCCAGTTCGGCCGCTGCATCCCTACCCCTTCGTCGACAGATGCGAGATTCGTCGCCCGCGCGGGCCACCTGGGTATTCTGCCCGCCACTTGCTTCGGTGCAAAGACCACGACCGCTGCGCGGCAGCACCCTCACTCAGGGCGTTCGTCGCGCCGGCACAACACCCGACGCCGGACGGTCGAGGGCCCGCGACCGGCGGACGGACGCGGGCCCTCGACGAAGGGTGGGGACGCTTCAGAACTTCGGCGCGTCCGGAGCTTCCAGCAGGCCGAGCCGCAGCGCCGTCATCAGCGCCTGGGCCCGGTTGGCCGCGCCCAGCTTCTCGTAGAGCTTCGAGATGTGCGTCTTGGCGGTCGACTCGCTGACGAAGAGCTGCTTGGCGATGCCGGCCACGCTCATGCCGTCGGCGAGCAGCCGCAGCACCTGCCCCTCGCGGGGGGAGAGCTGCGGGCCGGACGGGGCCAGCCGACGCTTCATCGCCTCGGCCAGGTCGGCCGCGGTGAACGCGCTGGGGGAGGAGGCGGCGTGCCGGGCGGCGGCCACCACCTCGTCGGCCGGCGCGGTCTTCGGCACGAACGCGCTCGCCCCGGCCTCCAGGGCGCCGAAGAGTTGGTCGTCACCGGCGTACATGGTGAGCACGACGATGCCCATCGAGGCGCTGGACTTACGCAGCGCGCGGGTGGCCTCCAGGCCGCTGCCGTCGGGGAGTCGCAGATCCATGATCACGACGTCCGGTTGCAGCGCGCCCGCCTGGCGTACCCCCTCGGCGGCCGTGGCGGCCTCACCGACGACCTCGAACTGCCGGTCACGCTCGAAGGCGTGCCGGAGGCCCTTGCGGATCAGATCGTGATCGTCGACAAGGAGGACCTTGGTACGGGTTGCCGGTGTCGGGCTTGTGGTCATCCTCGGGTTACTCCCCTTCTGCTGCTGCGCTGCCACGCACGTTATCGCGCCGGGGCGACGAACCGACCACCACCGCCACGGTCGTGCCGCTGGGCTGCCGCGGCCTGATCTCCAACCGGCCCCGGATACGTTCCGCCCTCTCGGCCATGATCGCAAGACCGTAGTGTCCCTCGGCGCGCTGGTCACCGATGCCGTGACCGTCATCCGACACTTCGATCTGCGCGTACGGCGGGTCCACCTCGCAGGTGACCCACAGGTTCGCCGCGCCGGCGTGCTTGCGCGCGTTGGTGACCGCCTCCTGCGCGATACGCAGCAGTTCCGCCTCGGTGGCGGCGGGGAGCCGGGCGGTGGACTCGTCCAGCGACAGGTGCACCCGCAGGCCGCCGGAGGCGCCGACGGTCCGGGCGTACTCGGCGATCGCGGCGGCCAGGCCGCCGTGCCGGTCCACCTCGCTGCGCAGCTCGAACAGGCTCAGCCGCAGCTCGGTGATCACCCGGGTGACCTCGCCGCGCAGGGTGCGCAGCGCCTCGGCGGTCTCCTTCGGGTCCTCGTCGACGTAGGCCAAGGCGTTGTCGATGCCGTAGCCGACCATCACCAGTTCCTGGGCCACCCCGTCGTGGATCTCCCGGGCCAGCCGCTGCCGCTCCTCGTTGGTGGCCAGCGAGCGCACCTCGTCGAAGAGCAGCGCCGCCTCCAGCCGCAGCGCGGCCGGGCCGGTCAGCGCGGTCACCCGGGACACCACCGGCGGCGGGTACGCGTGCGCGGCGTCCGCCTCCAGCACCACCAGGCCGACCGTACGCACCCCGGCGACCAGCGGGACGATCAGCGCCGACACGTCACCGCCGCGGTGCGAGCGGGCCTGCGAGCGGGCCGCCGTCTGCGGCTGCTGGCTGGCCCAGGCGTCGGCGATCGCCGAGTCCGCGTCGAGCGTGGTCTCCCAGTCCACCCGGTCCACGCCGACCTGGGCGAGGACGACCAGCCGGCCACCGCCGCTGGCGGAGAGCACCGCCGCCCGGGTGCTCGGCGCCACCGTGCGCAGCTCCTCCAGCAGATGCTCGGAGATGCCGCCCGGGTCGAGGGTGGCCCCGGGCAGCTGGCGGGCCACCGTGCGCAGTTGGGTGAGCAGCCGGGTGGCCTCCGCGTACGGCTGGGGCTTGCCCTCGCCGCGGACCCGCATCACCTGGTGCAGCGCGCCGGCCGCGTAGAGGCCGAGCGCGGCCAGGATCAGCCACTGCGCGCAGACCGCCAGGTAGCCCGGCTGACCGAGCTGCCGCCCGCCGTCCACCTCGGTGAACGCGCCGGCCACGAGCAGGGTGGCGGCGGTGACCCCGAGCAGCGCCGCGCCCTCGGCGAAGCGGCGACGCAGCGCGGTCACCGTGACCGGCACCGCCAGGTACGGCAGCACCGCGGAGGCGCCGAGCCCGCCGACCGCCCCGCCGAGGGCCGACTCGACGGCGACCTGGCTGGCGGCCAGCCCCAGCACCACCGCCTCGGCCACCCGGCTCACCGGGCTGAGCAACCGGTGTTCGGGGCCGAGCAGGGCAGGCAGGCCGGCGACCGCGAGCAGGACGATCCACCACAGCTGGGTGGCGTCGCGGGTGGCGATCAGGGTCAGGACGGCGACCAGCGCCAGCATCACCACGCGCGCGACGGCGGCGAGCGGGCGGGTCTGGGGCCGGACCGGTGTGGAGGCGGGCACGTGACGGATCGTAGTCAGCTTCGGTAGATGTCGGCGATCTCAGACTCGTACGTCTTGTGCACCACCTGGCGCTTGACCTTGAGCGACGGGGTGAGTTCGCCGGTCGCCTCGGTGAAGTCGTGGGGCAGGATCCGGAACACCTTGATCGCCTCGGCCTTGGAGACCGACTGGTTGGCCTGGTCGATCGCGCCCTGGATGTCCGCGCGCAGTGCCTCGTCGTCGCAGAGGGTGGCCACCGGGGTGTCCTCGGGTCGCCCGTGCGCGGCCAGCCACTTCGGCAGCGCCTCCTCGTCGACGGTGACCAGCGCGGCGATGAACGGCTGCCGGTCGCCGACCACCAGGCACTGGCTGATCAGCGGGTGCGCCCGGACCTGGTCCTCCAGCACGGCCGGGGCGACGTTCTTGCCGCCGGCCGTCACGATGATCTCCTTCTTCCGGCCGGTGATGCTCAGGAAGCCCTCGCTGTCGAGCCGCCCCAGGTCGCCGGTGCGGAACCAGCCGTCGGTGGTGAGCGCCTCGGCGCTGGCCGCCTCGTTCTGCCAGTAGCCCTGGAAGATCAGGTCACCGGCGATCAGGATCTCGCCGTCGTCGTCGATCCGGATGGTCACGCCGGGCAGCGGACGGCCGACGGTGCCGATCCGGGTGGCGCCGGGCAGGTTGGCGGCGGCCGCGGGGGAGGTCTCGGTCAGGCCGTACCCCTCGCAGATGGTGACCCCGATGCCGCGGAAGAAGTGCCCGAGGCGGGCGCCGAGCGGCGCGCCCCCGGAGATCGCGTCGCGGCACCGCCCGCCGAGCGCGGCGCGCAGCTTGCGGTAGACCAGCTTGTCGAAGATCGCGTGCTGGGCCCGCAGAGCCAGGCCCGGCCCGTCGGCGGTCTCCAGCGCCTCGCTGTACGCGATGGCGACCCGCTCCGCCTTGTCGAAGATCCTGCCCTTGCCCTCCGCCTCGGCCTTCTGCCGGGCGCCGTTGTAGACCTTCTCGAAGACCCGGGGCACGGAGAGCACGAAGGTCGGCCGGAACTCCTGGAGCTCGGCGACCAGGTTCTTGGTGTCCGCGCAGTGCGCCATGGTGGCCCGGGCCTGCACCACGCCGATCTGGATGAGTCGGGCGAAGGCGTGCGCGAGGGGCAGGAAGAGCAGCGTCGACGCGCCGGGCCGGAAGAGGTTCGACAGCACCGGCACCGCGTTGGCGATGTCGGCGTACATGTTGCGGTGGGTCAGCACGCAGCCCTTGGGGCGGCCGGTGGTGCCACTGGTGTAGATGATCGTGGCGATGTCGCCGGCGTGGACCGCCTTGCGCCGCCGCTCGATCTCGACCGGGTCCACCGAGGCGCCCAGCGTGACGATCTCGTCCACCCCGCCCAGCTCGATCTGCCACAGGTGGCGCAGCCCGGGCAGCCGGTCGCGGACCCCGGCGACCAGGGTGGCGTGCGCGTTCGACTCGACCACGACCGCGACCGCCCCGGAGTCGGCGAGGATCCAGGCGGCCTGCTCGGCGCTGGAGGTCTCGTAGATCGGCACGGTGATCGCGCCGGCCGCCCAGATGGCGTAGTCCAGCAGGGTCCACTCGTACCGGGTGCGGCTCATCAGCGCCACCCGGTCGCCGGGGCTGACCCCGGCCGCGGCCAGGCCCCGGGCCACCGCGACGACCTCGTCGCGGAACTCGCGGCAGGTCACGTCCGCCCAGCGGACGCCGGCGCCGGCCGGAGCGGGGCGGACGAACTGCACCGCGTCCGGGGCGACCTCGGCGTTGTCCCAGACCGGGTCGGTCAGGTTGGCCGCGTCGCCGACGGTGACGATCGGCGGAACGGAGAACTCGCGCACCTGCACTCCCTCGTGCTCGCACTGGCCGGGCCGGCCGCCACGGCGGGTCGGCTCTGACGAAACCTACCTGCACACCCGGGTGGGTTGGCCAGGGAGGTTGCCTGCCCGGTAGGTGGGACGCCCGGGCGTCGGGGCGGACCTGGCCACCCGGGAGGGCCCGGCGCGCTCGGCGCGGCGGGGGTGGAGCGGCGCGCTGCGGGGTCGCTCCGGGTAGCCTCGCCCCATGGCGGACTCCTCCACCCAGTCGATCGTCATCGGTGCGCCACCGGAGCGCGTGGCGGCGGTCATCTGCGACTTCCCGAGCTACCCCGAGTGGACCGAGGCGGTGCGGCAGGCGGAGGTGATCGAGGAGTACGAGGACGGCTACGCCAGCCAGGTCCGGTTCACCATCGACGCCGGGGTGATGGCCGACGAGTACGTGCTCGCCTACGAGTACGCCGAGGACCTGTCCCGCGTCGAGTGGCACCTGGTCGCGCCGTCGAAGATGCAGAAGTCGCAGCGCGGGTCGTACGACATCGTCGGCAGCCCGGACGGCACCTCCACCGTGACGTACACCCTGGAGGTGGAGCTGTCGGTGGGCATGCTCGGGATGTTCCGCCGCAAGGCCGAGAAAATGATCATGGATACGGCGTTGAAGCAGCTCAAACGCCGGGTAGAGGCACCCGGCACGGCACAGTGACGCGCCGGCCGGCCGCACGGTGGAGGAGCCCGTCATGGGGGGTACGGAGCCGGGCTCTGCCCGGGAGGAGGCCGAGCGGCTGGTCGCCACGCTGCTCGCCACGGCGCGGCTGGCCTCGGCCGGCCACGGGGCGGGCCCGTGGGGTCCGCTCGGTGGGATGATCTCGGGTGTCCTCGGTCACAGCGCCGGCACGTCCCGGCAGGCGGGAGAGGGTGCCGGGGCCGGGGGATTCGCCACCGGAACACCGGAGTGCTGCATCTGTCCGGTCTGCCGCGGTATCGCGGCGTTGCGTGACCCGAGTCCGGAATTCGCCGAGCGACTCGCCACCGGTGTGGGCGATCTGGCCGCCGGGATCGCCAGCCTGATGCGGGCGTTCGCTTCGGCCGGTGGCGGGGAAGCATCCCACCGGGCGTCCGGCGGCGCCACCGGAGCGACCGGGGACGCCGCCCCGACCGATCCCGACGCCGACCACGTGTGGCGCGAGGCCACCCGTACCGGGCATGATTCTCCGTCGGCGCCGGAGCGGGACGTCTGGTCCGCCGCCACCCGGGCGGAGGACGCGGTCGTGCCGGCCGCCGCCGCCCCGCCCGTCGACGACGCCGGGCCGGTCGCGCCGGCCCAGATCCGGCCGACGGCCGACCGTCCGGTGGTGCCCGCCTCGCGTGCGCCGGCCGGCGCAGGCGGGGACGCACCAGGCGACGGGGCCTGATCACCGGACATCCGACATCGCACGGCCGGTTCGGCCGATGTCGGGCAGCACAGCAGAGGGGAGTGGCAGCGGTGACGCTGACCATCGGAGTCGACGTCGGTGGCACGAAGGTGGCCGGTGGTGTCGTGGACGACACCGGCAAGGTTCTCGTGCAGGCCCGACGGGACACCCCCGCAGACGACGTCGGCAAGACCCGCGACGTCATCATCGAGCTGGTCACCGAGCTCGCCGCCAGGTACCAGGTCGACGCGGTCGGCATCGGCGCGGCCGGCTGGATCGACGCCTCCCGCTCCACCGTGCTCTTCGCTCCCAACCTGGCCTGGCGGGACGAGCCGCTGCGCGAGTACGTCAGCGCAGCCACCGGCCTGCCGGCGATCGTCGAGAACGACGGCAACGTCGCCGCCTGGGCCGAGTTCCGCTACGGCGCGGCCCGCGACGCCGAGGACTCGATGGTCATGTTCACCATCGGCACCGGTGTCGGCGGCGGCATCGTGCTCGGCGGTGAGCTGGTCCGCGGCGCCAACGGCATCGCCGCCGAGCTGGGCCACATGCTCACCGTCCCGGACGGCCACCAGTGCGGCTGCGGCCGGCTCGGCTGCATCGAGCAGTACGCCAGCGGCAGCGCCCTGGTCCGCTTCGCCCGCGCCGCCGCCCGCCAGGAGCCGGAGCGGGCCACCGCCCTGCTCGAGCTGGCCGGGGGCGAGGCCGAGGCGGTCACCGGCCCGATGGTCACCGCGGCCGCGCAGGCCGGCGACCCGGTCTCCACCGAGGCGTTCGCCCAGGTCGGCCGCTGGCTCGGCACCAGCCTCGCCGACATGGCCCAGATCCTCGACCCGCAGGTCCTGGTGGTCGGCGGCGGCGTGGTCGACGCCGGTGACCTGCTGCTCGGCCCGACCCGGCGCTCGTTCAACGACGCGCTGGCCCAGCGCAGCCGGCTGCCCGTCGCCGAGATCCGCCCGGCGGAGCTGGGCAACAGCGCCGGTGTCATCGGCGCCGCCGACCTCGCCCGTCGGCTGTGACCGCCGCCGGGACCCCGGCCGGCGACGGGGAGCCGGCCGGCGGGGTGCGGCTGCGGGTGGTGTCGTACAACGTCCACAGCCAGCGTGACGACACGGTTGCGCTGGCGGCCGTGGTCCGCGAGGCCGGGCCCGACGTGGTGATCGTGCAGGAGGCCCCGCGCCGGTTCCGCTGGCGGCAGAAGTCGGCCGCGCTGGCCGAGTCGTTCGGACTGGTGGTGGCCGCCGGGGGTCTGCCCTCGCTGGGCAACCTGCTGCTGACCAGCCTCCGGGTGCGGGTGACCGGCACCCGGTGCCAGCGCTTCCCGCTCACCCCGGGACGGCACCTGCGCGGCGCCGCGTACGCCGAGTGCCGGGTCGGCGGGGCGCGCTTCCTGCTCGCCGGCTCGCACCTGTCCACCGACCCGGCGGAGCGTCCCGGCCAGGCCACGCTGCTCAAGCGGGAACTGGCGGCCGCGCGGCTGCCGGTGGTCCTCGGCGCGGACCTCAACGACGGCCCGGACTCCGTCCCCTGGCGGACGGTGGGGGAGGGGCTGACCGACGCGGCGGTCGCCGCCGACGCCGCCGACCGGCACACCTACTCGTGCGCCAACCCCCGCCGCCGCATCGACGCGCTCTTCGTCGACCCCCGGGTGACGGTGCTCGACTACGACGTGGTGGACACCCCGTTGACCCGCCGGGCCAGCGACCACTTCCCGGTCCTGGCCGACCTGCTCCTGCCGGTCACCGACTGACGGTACGCCCGCGGGCCCCGGTCGCCGCTCCCGGCGCGGCGGTCGGACCCGGGTCGTCCGGACCCGGAATGCCGGGCTGGACAACCGGCTCCGGGTACGGGGAGGATTGCCCGTCGAACCGGCGTTCGTGCCGCACATAAGGAGATACCCCGGTGCCCCCCTCCACCGAGCACGGCCGGCCCGATCCGGAGACCACCACGCTCGCCCTGAGCCGGGACGGCCGCCCGGTCTCCGACCGGGGTGACACGGTCTGCGTGATCGGTGCCGGCGCCAGCGGCCTCACCGCGATCAAGAACCTCACCGAGCACGGCTTCGGCGTCGACTGCTACGAGCGGGAGACCGGCGTCGGCGGCGCGTGGAACTGGCGGCACGACCGCAGCCCGGTGTACGCCAGCACCCACCTGATCTCGTCCCGGCCGTTCACCCAGTTCCCCGACTTCCCGATGCCGGACTCCTGGCCGGACTACCCGCACCACAGCCAGCTGCTGTCCTACTTCGAGCGGTACGCCGACCACTTCGACCTGCGCCGGCACATCTGGTTCGGCACCGAGGTGGTCCGGGTCGAGCCGGTGGCCGATGACCGGTGGGACGTCACCACCCGCAGCACCGGCGGGTACGGCCCGGAGCGCACCTCCCGGTACGCCGCCGTGGTGGTCGCCAACGGGCACAACTGGTCGCCGAAGCTGCCCTCCTACGAGGGGTTGGCGGAGTACCGGGGCGAGGTCATGCACGCCTCGTCGTACAAGGACCCGGCCCAGCTTCGCGGCAAGCGGGTGCTGGTGGTCGGCGCCGGCAACACCGGCTGCGACATCGCGGTCGAGGCCGCACAGCAGGCGTCCCGCTGCTGGCACTCCACCCGCCGCGGCTACTGGTACGCCCCGAAGTACGTCCTCGGTCGCCCCGCCGACCAGGTCAACGACCTGCTGCTGATGCTGCGGGTGCCGCTGCGCCTGCGGCAGTGGCTCTACCACCGGACACTGCGGCTGACCGTCGGCGACCTGACCCGCTTCGGCCTGCCGAAGCCGGACCACCGGGTGTACGAGACCCACCCGATCGCCAACAGCCAGCTCGTCTACTACGTCGGCCACGGCCGGATCGCCCCGGTGCCCGACGTCGCCCGGTTCCACGGCGGCGGCGTCACCCTCACCGACGGTCGGGAGATCGATCCCGAACTGGTCGTCTTCGCCACCGGTTACCTGCCGCGCTTCGAGTTCCTGGACCCGAAGGTGCTCGGGGACTCCGACGCCTCGGGCCGCCCCCGGCTGTGGCTGAACGCCTTCGCCCCCGGGTACCCGACCCTCGCGGTGGCCGGCCTGTTGCAGCCCGACTCCGGCGTGTTCACCCTGTCGCACTGGCAGACCGTCCTCTTCGCCCGGTTGCTCCAGGCCCGGCTGGCCCGGCCGCAGCGGGCCGCCGCGTTCGCGTCCCGGGTGGAGGCCGGCGCGGGGGAGCGGTACTCGGGCAAGGTCAAGGACAGCAGCCGGCACTGGTTCGAGGTGGGCCACGCCGACTACCTGCGCGCGGTGCAGCGCGCCCTCGACGAGCTGGAGGCCGGCCGGTGAGCGCGACGAACGAGCGGGTGCGGATCCTGCGGGGGCGGGAGTGGGCCCGTCCGGTCCGCCCGGTCCGGCGCGAGGTGCTGGGCGCGGCCCCGGAGCTGGAGGAGGGGCGGCCGCCGCTGCTCTTCGTACCGGGGTTCGGGCACGGGGCGTGGGCGTTCGCCGAGCACTGGCTGGAGCACGCCGCGTCGCGCGGCTTCCCGGCGTACGCGGTGAGCCTGCGCGGGCACGGCGGCAGCGAGCGGGCGCCGGAGGCGACGCTGCGGGCGTACACCCATGACGTGGTCCAGGTGGCGGCGGGCCTGCCGCGCCAGGCGGTGCTGGTGGGGCACGGCGCCGGGGCGCTGGTGGTGTCCCACGCGATGGCGCGTTATCCGGCCCGGGCCGCGGTCCTGGCCGCGCCGGTGATGGGCGGCTGGTCGACGGCCGCCACCGCGCTGCGCCGCAATCCGGTGGGCACGCTGCCCGCGTTGGTCGGTGGCCCGTTGAAGCTGCACCGCCGGCAGCTGTTCAGCCGTGAGCTGCCTGACGCCGACGCCCGGCGGTACGCCGCGCAGCTCGGTCGGGTCGCCCGGCGGGCCCAGTGGCAGCTGCTGGCCGGTCGGGAGGCGGAGCCGGCGGTGGGTCGTCCGCCGGTGCTGGTGCTGGGCAGCCCGGACGACCGGGTGGTGCCGCCGGCGGCGCTGGCCCGGGCCGCCCGGCGGTACGGCTCGGCTCCGCTGCTCTTTCCCGGCATGGGGCACGACCTGATGCTCGACGCCCGCTGGCGGGAGCCGATCGACGCGATTCTCGACTGGCTGGTCAAGGAGCCGCAGCGGGCGTGACCGGCGCGGGTTGCTCCTGGCCGCCGCGCGGACGCCTAGGCCCGGTCGCCGCCGACCGCGTGCTGACGGTCGGCAGTGCCGGCGTCGGCGCTTCCGGCCGTCCCTGGTCGAATGGGACGAGCAACGGTCGAACCGGGCAAGCCGACAGCGCGGCCGTCGCCATCCCCCCCCCGCGGCGGCGGGGGCCGGCAACCTTAGTCATCACTTTGAGTGAATGCCGTCGGGTTCAGGTCGATGGGTGACGTTCAGTGACGGCCGATGGCCTCCGTGCGGTGACATCGGTCGGTTGAACTCGGCCACGAGAAGCTGACCAGGGAAGATGTGGTCCGCCTCGGCGACGACCGATACTCCTCCCTCATCGCTTTGCTCTGCACCCACCGACGCGCCAGCAACGGTGCGTCACTGGTGCGTCAATGGCTGCAGAGCAAAGTGTCCGGAGCGCAGAGCCCCTTCCGGCGGGAGCAACACGGACAGTGAGATGGGTCGGGTGCTGCGCGAGCCGGCCCGGCCTCACCGGCCCGGCCTCACCGGCCCGGCCCCGGCGGCCCGGCCCCGGCGGCCCGGCCCCGGCGGCCCGGCCCCGGCGGCCTGGGGCCACCGGGCCACCGGGCTACCGGGTTGGGGCGGGCCGAGGTGAGGTGGCCGGAGCGACCGGGCGGTCGGGCGGGACGGCCGGGTGGGGGTCAGCCCGAGCTGCTGAGCCGGCGTACCAGCGAGCCGGTCTCGTCCAGCGCGCTGAGGTAGGAGCGGGCCCAGGCCCGGATGTCGTGGCGGTGCAGGTGCGCGCGCATCGCCCGCATCCGGTCGCCGGCGTCCTCCGGGGCGGCCCGTAGCGCCGAGAGCAGCACCCGCTTGAGCTCCTCCAGGTCGTGCGGGTTGACCAGGTACGCCTGCTCCAGCTCGGCGGCCGAGCCGGCGAACTCGCTGAGCAGCAGCGCGCCGGAGTCGTCGACCCGGGCGGCGACGTACTCCTTGGCGACCAGGTTCATCCCGTCGCGCAGCGGAGTCACCGCCATCACGTCGGCGACCCGGTAGAGAGCGGCCAGCTCGGTGCGGTCGAACGGCTGGGTGAGGTAGTGGATCGCCGGTTCGCCGACCCGGCCGAACTCGCCGTTGATCCGCCCGACCTCGCGCTCTACCCGCTCCCGCAGGATCTGGTACTGCGCGACCCGCTCCCGGCTGGGCACCGCGACCTGGACCAGCACGGTGTCCCGGACCTTGACGTCCCCGCTGGCCAGCAGTTCGCTGTACGCCTTGAGCCGCTGCTCGATGCCCTTGGTGTAGTCCATCCGGTCGACGCTGAGGATCACGTGCTCCGGGTCGCCCAGATCGTGCCGCAGCCGGCGGGCGCGGGCGGTGACGTCCGGACGGCCCGCCAGCGCGGCCATCTCCGCGGTGTCGATGGAGACCGGGTACGCCCCGATCCGCACCACCCGGTCGTCGACGCTGATCCGCCGGTCGGTGGCCGGTAGGCCGAGCACCTTGGCGACGAGCTGGGCGAAGTTGTGCGAGGCCTGGGCCCGCTGGAAGCCGATCAGGTCGGCGCCGAGCATCCCGCGCAGCAGTTCGGCGCGTCGGGGCAACTGCATGAACAGCTCCGGCGGTGGGAACGGCACGTGCAGGAAGAAGCCGATCCGCAGGTCGGGGCGGAGTTCGCGGAGCATCCCGGGGACGAGCTGAAGGTGGTAGTCCTGCACCCAGACCAGGCCGCCCGGTTCGGCCACCCCGGCGGCCGCCTCCGCGAACCGCTGGTTGACCCGCTGGTACGCCTCCCACCAGCGGCGGTGGTATTCGGGCTGCTCGACGGCGTCGTGGTAGAGCGGCCAGAGCGTCGCGTTGGCGAAGCCCTCGTAGTGGTCGCGCAGGTCCTGCGCGTCGAGCGGGACGGTGTGCATGCGCACGCCGTCGACGTCGGGGAGGGCGGGCGCGGGACCGGTCCCGCCGGCCCAGCCCACCCAGGTGGCCGGGGTGTGCCGTAGCAGCGGGTGCAGCGCGCTGACCAGACCTCCGGGGCTGCGGCGCCATTCGCAGGCGCCGTCGGGGGCCACACTGTCGTCGATGGGAAGCCGGTTGGCCACCACCACGAGGGAACTCTGTCGCATCTCGGGCATTCCGATCCGCAGTGGCCGACCGCCACGAGGAAGAAAGGAACAACCGGGCAGTCGGTGGGGGAAGTGACGTACAGCCGTATTCCTACTGACCGTAAGTTACACCCCTGTTACGTGGGACGGGACACCCGGTGGCGTCCCGCGATGCGGGCACAGCGGAGCGTGACGCTCTTCCTCGATCATCGGGAGCCGGGTCGGCGGGGTCAGACGACGGCGCCGTCGTCCGGGTCGTGGTCGTCCTCGTCGCCGGGGCGCAGCCGCCAGATCAGCGTGACGAAGCCGGCGAGGATTCCGGTGAAGCCGAGCAGGGTCACCACCGAGGCGTCCACCGGCAGCAGCGACGGGTTCAGGAAGAGGACGAAGCCGAGGACGATCGACAGCGCGCCGACCACGGCGTACTTCGAGATCCGGGGCAGTGGCGGCGGTGGGGGCGGGGTGTAGCCCTCCTCCGGGTCGCCCGGAAGGTCGGCGCCGAAGGTGTCCAGCCCGTCCAGCAGGGAGGGCTCGTCGTGCCGCTCCCGCCCGAGCGAGATCCCGGAGATGTCCCCCGCGTACGGCAGTCGCCGCACGTCGGTGGCGGTGGGGCCGGTGGACTCCTCGGCCCGGGTCGCCGCGGCACCGGCGCGGCCGGGCTGCTCGGCGGGGTCGTCGACGTCCTCGGCGTCCGGCCAGGGGTGGCTGCCGGCGGCCGGGGCGGTGTGGAACGCGGCGACGATGCGGTCCCACTCGGCGTCGACGTCCGGCTCGGTGCGTGGCGGCTCGGGGCTCGCCTCGTCGGTCAGCTGGGTGAGGTAGTCGCGCGCGGTGGTCAGGTGCGAGCGGTCGACGTAGAGCCGGTCCGTCGGTCGGGCCGGCACGGTGGTCGTCCGGGTGACCGGGTTCAGGTCGGCGGAGGGCTGGAGGTACGCGGCGATGCCGCCGGCGGCGAGCACGTCGAGCAGATGCTCGCCGACACGCGGATCGACGTCGCCCGCGACGGCGTACTCGCTCGCGTCGAGCCCGTTGTCCCGCCGTCCCCGGCGGGCCCCACCCGCTGACACCGGACATCCTCCTCGGCGGTTGTGTCGGCGCCCCGTACGCCGTGCCCTGAATCGTGACACGTCAGGACCCTGTTCCGGGAGTGCGTTGTGGCGTGCCGCTCCCGGTTCGTAGGCTCAGAGCCGACGATCCCGCCCGCCGAGGCGCCTGCGGCCGGGTCGCCGGGGTTCCCCGGCGCCCGCCCGGCCGACCGGCGGTGGTGTCGCCCGCCACCTGCTGCCCCGGAAGGACCCCCTTGCTGTACTGGCTGATGAAGCACATTCTCCTCGGCCCACTGCTCAGGCTGATCTTCCGTCCGCAGGTCGAGGGGCTGCACCACCTGCCCGGGAGCGGACCGGTGATCCTCGCCAGCAACCACCTCTCCTTCTCCGATTCGATCTTCACGCCGCTGGTCGTACCGCGAAAAGTCACTTTCATCGCCAAAGCGGAATACTTCACCGGTAAGGGCATCAAGGGCTGGCTGACCAAGGCGTTCTTCGCCGGCACCGGCTGCATCCCGGTCGACCGCTCCGGTGGACGGGCCGCCCAGGCCGCGTTGGACACCCAGCTGAGGGTGCTGCGGGCCGGCGGGATCGCCGGCATCTACCCGGAGGGGACCCGGTCACCGGACGGGCGGCTCTTCCGGGGCAAGACCGGGGTGGCGCGGCTCGCCCTGGACAGCGGCGCCCCGGTGGTGCCGATGGCGATGCTCAACTCCGACGAGATCCAGCCCACCGGCAAGCTCATCCCCAAGGTCGCCCGGGTGCGGATCCGTTTCGGCGCGCCCCTGGACTTCTCCCGCTACGCCGGGATGTCCGGCGACCGGTTCGTCGAGCGCGCGGTCACCGACGAGATCATGTACGAGCTGATGGAGCTCTCCGGCCGCGAGTACGTCGACATGTACGCCGCCAAGCTGAAGAACCAGCCGCCGGCCGAGCCCGTGGAGCGCCAGCCCGTCGCCGCCTGAGCGCCGTCCCGGGCGCGCTCCGGGATCAGGTGGGTCCGGCCGGGCCGGGCGTGGCGAGCCGGAGCAGCCCGGACGCCCCGGTGCGCGCGGCGAAGTCGCGTACCCGGGCCAGGGCCTCCGCCGCCCGCACCGGGTCGTCGGCGGCCAACGCCGGCACCGACAGCGCGGTGGTGAGCGCGTGGTCCGTGATGTCGGTCATCCGGGCGTAGCTGTCGGCCGCCGACCGGAACAGCCGGCCGGCGGTGGTCGCGTCCCCCTCGGCGACCGCCAGGGTGGCGTCGGCGACCTGCCCGGCGGCCAGCGCCCACGGGGTCATCCGCGGTGCCCGGGTGAGCATGTCGCGCACCAGCCGGGCCGCCTCCGGGCCGAGCACGACGGCGACGTGGCCGACCGCCGGCACCCACTCCGCGAACGGGATCATCCGGCTGCGCCGCCAGTCCTCGTCCAGCTCGGTGAGCAGCCGCATCGACTCGCCGCGCGAACCGCGCACCGCCAGGCAGAGGGCGGCGTGCGCCAGCGTCGACCGCAGCACCCGGTGGAAGCCGCTGCGCCGGGCGGCGGCCACCGCCCGCGCCACGAGATCCGGCCCGCCGTCGTCGGGCGGCGCGACGGTCGCGGTGTCCGGGTCGGCCCGCAGCTGCCGCATCCAGCCGGAGACGGCGACGATGTGCAGGTCCCACTCCGCGGTCGGACGGCGGGTGGACTCGGCCGCCATCTCCAGCGCGGCCACCCAGTCCCCGGCGTAGTACGCCCGCGCCCACTGGTCGGCGAAGCTCGTCGCGATGCCGTGGCCGCCGCCCGGGTCCAGGGACCGCTGCTCCTGCACCAGCCGCGCCGAACCGGTGAGGTCGCCCTCCTCCTGCGCCGCCCAGGCCAGGTTCTGCAGCGCCCGCCGCCGGCTGCTCAGCCGCTCCACCCGGCAGTGCCGGGCGACGTCCTCCAGCGCGGCGTAGGCGTCCTGCTCGCCGGCCATGTACCGGGCCACCGCCAGGGTGATCCGGGCGTTCGCCTGCACCTCCGGCAGCGCCATCCGCTCGGCCAGCTCGGCGGCCGACCGGGCGGCCTCGCAGGCCGGGTCGGTCTCGGCGTTGAGCATCCGCACCCGGGCCAGCTCGAGCAGCGCCTCCGCCTTCTCCTCGGTGTCCGGCAGCTCGGCGTAGATGCCGATGGCCCGGTCCAGGCAGCGCAGCGTCTCGGCGCGGTCGGCACGGCTCCACGCCGCGGTGGCCAGCAGCGTCCAGGCCCGGGCCTCGCCGGTCCGGTCACCGGCGTCGGCCAGCCGGCCGGCCAGCGCGGTCAGCGTGCGGGTGCCCCCGTCCACCAGGAACGAGTCACCGTCGCGGTACAGGGCCAGCTCGGCGTCGAACAGCTCCAGCGCCGGGTCGGGTTCACCGCCGACGGAGAGGGCCCGGGAGACCAGCGTCGCCGCGTTGTCGAGCGCGTGCAGCGCGTACGCCCGGCGGGCGGCCCGGTGCAGGGCGGCGCGGGCGTCGCGCGCGTACGGCGTCGGGTCCAGGCCGACCATGCGGGCGATCTCGTGCGCCGTCCAGCGGTGGTTGGCCAACACCTCGGCCAGGTCCTGCTGGCGACCGTCGGCGAGCTGCTCCAGCCAGTCGGCGGTGCGCTGGTGCCGCAGCACCCGCTCGGCACGGGGCAGCCGCTGGTAGCAGACGTCGCGCACCAGGATGTGCCGGAACCGGTACTCGGGCTGGCCGGGCATGGTGGAGCTGGGCAGCTCGTAGACCATGTCGCGGCGCTGGAGGCGGTCCAGCGCCCGCTCCACCCACTCCGCCGGCCGGCCGAGCGCGCCCGCCACCGGCGCTGGCCAGAACTGCACGCCAACCACGGCGGCGGCCTGCAGCACCGCCCGGTCGGCCGGGTCGAGCAGGTCGAGCCGGTTGGCGATGACCGCCTGCACGGTGCGCGGCATGCCCGACGTCCCGGCCGGGTCGAACCGGACGGTCGGTTCCAGCAGCCCGCCGTCCAGCAGCATCCGGGCGTACTCCTGGGCGTAGAGCGGATTGCCGTCGGCGAACTCGATCAGCGGGGCCCGCGCGGACGCCGGCAGGGTGGCCTGGCCCAGCAGCAGCGAGTAGAGGGTGTCGATGTCGGTGTCGTGCATCGGCGGCACCGAGATGGACATGGTGCCGCTGATCGTGCCGGTCCAGGCCGGGTGCCGCTCCCGCAGCTCCGGCCGCGCGGTCGCGACCACCAGCAGGGGTACGCCCCGGGCGGACGCGCCGAGCTGCTCGACGAAGGTGAGCATCGGCTGGTCGGCCCAGTGCATGTCCTCGAAGACCAGCACCGTCGGGCCCTGGGCGGCCAGGGCGAGCAGGAACCGTCGCCAGGCGGCCTCCGCCTCGCCCGGGGCCAGCCGCTCCCCGGGCACGCCGAGCAGCGGGCCGAGCGCCCCGGCCAGCCGGGTGCCGTGCGGCTCACCGAGCTGGGCCAGCCGGGTCCGCAGTCGGTCGGGCAGCGCCTCCGGATCGTCGCCCTCGGGCAGGCCCACCCAGCTCTTGACGATGTCGGCCAGGGCGGCGTACGTGACGTTCTCACCGAACGGCGGGCACTGCCCGACCAGCCAGGTGACCCGGTGTCCGGGGAGGTTGGCGGCGTGCCGGGACAGCTCCCGCAGCAGCCGGCTCTTGCCCACCCCGGCCGGTCCGAAGACGGTCACCAGCTGCGACACGCGCTCGGTGACGGTGCGGTGCAGGGCGCTGACCAGCAGGCCGCGCTCATGCTCCCGGTTGATCATCGGGGTCAGCTCGGCGGACTGCGGGTCGGTACGCGGCCGGGCCTGGACGGCGAGCCAGATCCGGCTGACCGCCGACCGGCCGCGCAGCGTCACCGGTGGACGGTCGGCGTATTCCATCTCGTGCCGGGTGGCCGACCAGGTGCTCTCGTCGACGACCACCCCGCCCGGCGGGGCGAGCGCCTGCAACCGGGAGGCGGTGTTGACCACGTCGCCGGTGACGAAGGCCTGGCCGCCGTCGCGGGTGGCGGAGAGGTCGACCAGCGCCTCGCCGGTGGCCACCCCGACCCGGAAGCCGAGGGGCGGCTGCGGGCCGGCGGCCTGCCGGGCCAGGCTGCGCTGCAGTTCCAGTCCGGCCCGCACACAGCGCAGAGCGTCGTTGTCGGTGGCGACCGGGGCGCCGAAGAGCGCCATCACCGCGTCGCCGATGTACTTCTCCACCACTCCGCCGTACTGGTGGACCAGCCGGCGGACGGTGGCGAAGTAGGCCTGCTGGAGGCTGCGTGCCTGCTCCGGGTCGGCCCGTTCGGCGTACGCGGTGAAGTCGACGATGTCGATGAACAGCACGCTGACCTGGCGTCGGTCCTCCTGCACCACGACGGCGTGGTCCCGCAGCGGCTGCCCGCAGTTGGTGCAGAAGTTCGCCTCGGGGTTGTTGCCGTGCCCGCACGACGCACAGCCGAGCGACAGCGCCTGTCCGCAGCCGCCACAGAAGCGGTCGTCCGGCCCTGCCACCCGGGAGCAGTGTCCACACTTGAGGTCGATGTCGAACTCCGTACGTGGGGAGACCCCAGTATCGCGCGGAGCTGATCCAGTCGGGTACCCGACGTGCGGGCCGACCCCGGGGCTGATCAGCCGACACTAGTGTTCCTCACAAGACAAGTTCACCGTCAGGAGAGTGCCGTGCAGGTTCGGTTGTCCGCCTACTGGACCGACCCGGGCGGGACCGTCCGGTCACCGGGCGAGACGGTCGACGTCGACGCGGTCACTCTCGCCAGACTGGAGGAGCAGGGCATGGTGGAGAACCCCGACGGCCAGACGGCCTCGGACACCGGCACGACCACGAGCACCACGACCGATCCGCAGAAGATCGGTCCGGGTCCGGGCACCCCGCCGGAGAAGATCGGTCCCGGCCCGGGCGCCCCGCCCGCGGACGACACGACCAACTGACTCACCCGGGCGGCCGGCGGACCCCACGGTCCGTCGGCCGCGTCCTTCTTCGCGTACGCAGGAAGGTGTGTGGTCGCGCCGGGACCGCGACGGTCAGCGCTCGGCCATCCCCGCGCGGCGACGCAGCGCGGCGACGTCGGTGACCACGATCCGCCGGCCCTCGGTGCGCAGCCAACCCCGGTTGGCGAAGGAGCCGATCGCCTGGTTGACGCTCTGCCGGGAGCCGCCGGCCATCTCGGCCAGCTGGCTCTGGTTGAGCTCGATGGTGATCATCGGGGCCTGGCTCTCGCCGGCGAGCCGGACCAGGGTCTTGGCCACCCGGCCGGGCAGGTCCAGGAAGACGTGGTCGGCGTTCTGCTCGGTGAGCCGGCGGATCAGGCCGCCCAGCGAGCGCATCACCGCGTCGAGGATGCGCGGGTTGGAGTGCACCAGCTCCATGAAGGCGGGTCGGGACAGGGCGAGCGCCGCGCAGTCCTCGATCGCCTCGGCGGAGGCCGAGCGGGTCGAGGCGTCCAGCAGGGAGACCTCGCCGAGCACGTCCGGCGGTCGGATCACCGACAGCACCGCCCGCTCGCCGGTCGGCGCGGTGCGGAAGACCGCCACCGCCCCGCGGCGCAGCACGATCAGCGACTCGCCCGGGTCGTTCTCCACGAAGAGCAGCTGGCCCTTGCGGTACGTGCGCGGCACCGCCGCGGCGATGACCCGTTGGCGGACCTCCGGCTCCAGCCCCGCGAACAGTTCCACGCCCGTGAGGGCGTCACCCGGCTCCGGCAGGCGCATCTCCACGGCCCAACCCCTCCCCGGTCACGGACCCACAACTCGCTCACCGGGTGAACCTGACGGCCCCTGACCGGTGGTGAACCCGGTCGGCGTCCGGTAGCGGTACACATCAGATCATGACGGCCCGGTAGCTTGCTGTACACCCCTCAAATCGTCTCCGTGACACTCCCGAGCTGCGACGGACCACCCGGCTGAGGTGCGGTCGGGCCGATCGGCCGGGTCCGGTGCGCCCCCGCGCGGCGGTGCCGTTCGGTAATGGGCGAGGATGGGGGCGATGGCCTACCGCTACTTCTACGACTGCGAATTCATCGAGGACGGCCGGATCGTCGACCTCGTCTCGATCGGTGTCGTCGACGAGTACGGCCGCGAGTTCTACGCGGTCTCCACCGAGTTCGACGACTCCCGCGCCGTGCCCTGGGTACGCCGCAACGTGCTGGACAAGCTCCCGTCCCCGGCCGATCGGGCCTGGCGTTCCCGGGAGCGGATCCGCGACGAGCTGTACGACTTCCTGATGGAGCCGATCCGTGACCGCCCGGGCGAGCAGCTCGAACTCTGGGCCTGGTACGCCGCGTACGACCACGTGGTGCTGGCCCAGCTCTGGGGGGCGATGCCGGCGCTGCCCCGGGAGATCCCCCGGTTCACCAAGGACCTGCGCCAGCTCTGGGACGACCGGGGCCGGCCGAGGCTGCCCGACGCCGACGCCGACCGGCACGACGCCCTGGTCGACGCCCGGCACAACCTGGCCCGCTGGCGGGCGATGACGGGCTGAGTCCCGATCGCTGCTTTCCCTCAGGTTTGACCCCTTCCGTCCCGGGCACCGTTCGGCGAACCGCACCGGAGGGGGTTGCGACATGACCAGGGAACCGACCGGCACCGCCGACGCCCGCCGTCGGGTGACCGAGCTGATCCGGGACGCCCGGATCGGCATGCTGACCACGATCGGGGTGGACGGCCGCCTGGTGAGCCGCCCGATGGCGTTGCAGGAGGCCGAGTTCGACGGCGACCTGTGGTTCTTCGCCTACGCCGACTCGGCCAAGGTGCGTCAGATCCGGGTGAACCCGGAGGTCGACGTCGCCTTCTCCGACCAGAAGCACCACTGTTGGGTGTCCGTCTCCGGCACCGCCCAGGAGGCGTACGACCGGGCGAAGGCCGAGCAGTTGTGGAATCCGGTGCTCAAGGCGTGGTTCCCCGACGGCCTGGACACCCCCGGCCTGACCCTGATCAAGGTGCACGCCAGTTCGGCGGAGTACTGGGACGCCCCGGGCGGCACCGTGGTCAACCTGTCGGGCCGGCGGTGACCGGCAGGTCGCCGGAGGCGGGGCAGAACCACGAGGTCAGCTACTGACCGGTAGCCCACTCGACGGGTGGGACCGGCCGGGGCGCGGTGTCGGCGTACGCCTGCGGCGACTACAGTTCGCACTGACGGCCCGCCCCGGGCCGGCAACGGCGCCGATGGTCTGATCCGACACATATCCTGGGGCTTATCCGGGCTTCACCTGATGCTCCAGGAGGATGAGCAGATCATGCGTATCGGCGTGCTCACCGGCGGCGGCGACTGCCCAGGTCTCAACGCGGTCATTCGGGCGGTGGTCCGCAAGGGCGTCGCCAGCTACGGTCACGAGTTCGTGGGCTTCAAGGACGGCTGGAAGGGTCCCCTGGAGGGGCTGTCCAGGCCGCTGGGCATCGCGGAGGTCCGCGGCATCCTGCCGCGCGGCGGCACCATCCTCGGTTCGTCCCGCACCAACCCGTTCAAGATCGAGAACGGCGTGCAGCGGATCAAGGAGAACCTCGCCGCGCAGGGCGTGGACGCGCTGATCGCGATCGGCGGCGAGGACACCCTCGGCGTCGCCACCAAGCTGCACGAGCTCGGCGTCAACGTCATCGGCGTGCCGAAGACGATCGACAACGACCTCGGCGCCACCGACTACACCTTCGGCTTCGACACCGCCGTCAACATCGCCATGGAGGCGATCGACCGGCTGCACACCACCGCCGAGAGCCACCACCGCACCCTGGTGGTCGAGGTGATGGGCCGGCACGCCGGCTGGATCGCCCTGCACGCCGGCCTCGCCGGTGGCGCCAACGTGATCCTGCTGCCGGAGCGGCAGTTCGACGTCGAGCAGGTCGCCGGCTACGTCGAGAAGCGCTTCCAGCACCAGTACGCCCCGATCGTGGTGGTCGCCGAGGGCGCCCAGCCGCTGGACGGCCAGATGGTGCTGCACAACCAGGAGCTCGACGCGTTCGGCCACGTCCGCCTCGGCGGCATCGGCCAGTGGCTCGCCGAGCAGCTGGAGGCGAAGACCGGCAAGGAGGCCCGCACCGTCGTGCTCGGCCACATCCAGCGCGGTGGCACCCCCACCGCGTTCGACCGGGTGCTCGCCACCCGACTGGGCCTGCAGGCCATCGACGCCGCCCACGAGGGCGACTGGGGCAAGATGGTCGCGATGCAGAGCACGGACATCGTCCGGGTCCCGCTGGCCGACGCCACGGCTGAGCTGAAGACCGTGCCGCTGGAGCGGTACGCCGAGGCCGAGGTCTTCTTCGGCAGCTGATCGCCCGTGGACCGGCGGCGCGGCAGGGACACCCGCCGCGCCGCCGGCCCCCGCGACGGAAGGGGTACGACCGATGGCACCCGCCCGGCACACGGTCGCGGTGATCGGCGCCGGCAAGATCGGCGAGTTGATGCTCTCCGGGCTGCTCCGGTCCGGCTGGCCGGTGGAACGGCTGCTGGCCACCGCCCGTCGCCCGGCCCGCGCCGAGGAACTGACCGCCCGGTACGGCGTACGGGTGGTGGACAACCTCACCGCGGTCGAGGAGGCGGCGGTGCTGGCGATCTCGGTGAAGCCGCAGGACGCGGGCGTGCTGCTGGACGAGATCGGCCCCAAGGTGCCGGCCGACAAGCTGGTCATCTCGCTCTGCGCCGGCCTGCCCACCACCTTCTTCGCCCGCCGGCTGCCCGAGGGCACCCCGGTGGTGCGGGTGATGACCAACACCCCGGCCCTGGTCGACCAGGCGATGAGCGCGATCTCGGCCGGCGCGCACGCCACCGGCGAGCACCTCGCCCTCGCCGAGGAGATGTTCTCGCCGCTCGGGTCCACCGTCCGGGTGCCCGAGTCCCAGCAGGACGCGGTGACCGCGCTCTCCGGCTCCGGCCCGGCGTACTTCTACCTGCTGGTCGAGGCCATGATCGACGCCGGCATCCTGCTCGGCCTGCCCCGGCAGGTGGCGCACGAGCTGATCGTGCAGACCGCGATCGGCTCGGCGGTGATGCTGCGCGACTCCGGCGAGCACCCGGTCAAGCTCCGCGAGGCGGTCACCTCGCCCGCCGGCACCACCATCTCCGCCGTCCGCGAGTTGGAGAAGCACGGTGTACGGGCGGCGCTGCTGGCCGCGCTGGAGGCCGCCCGGGACCGGGCCCGCGAACTGGCCGCCCAGGCCGACTGAGGCCGGTCGGCCGGGCCAGAGTCACCATATCGGCGAAATGGCGGTTTCCTCGCGCCGGTGATGCCACAAGGTCAGCGACATGGGGCCCAGGAGCGAGTCGGGTTTCCAAGGCTGGGGGACATCGGTCACGGGGTGCGGGCGCCGATCAGGTGTCGACGCGGCGTGTCTCGTAGGCCCACACGACGATCTCGACGCGGTTGCGGGCGTTGAGCTTGCGCATCAGGGCGGCGATGTGGGTCTTGACGGTGCTGAGACTGATGGACAGCTCATCGCCGATCTCGCTGTTGGTCCGCCCGCGAGCGGCAGCCAGCAGGACCTGTTCCTCGCGAGCGGTCAGCGGCTCGACAGGCTCAGGTGGCACCGAGCGCGAGCGGCTGTTCGCGAAGGAGGACAGGAGCCTCGCGGTGATGTTCGGTGCGATCAGGGCGTCGCCGCGGGCGGCGGCATGGATGGCCTGGGTGAGCATCTCGGCGCCGGCGTCCTTGAGGAGGAAACCTCGGGCGCCTGCCTTCAGCGCCCCGTAGACGTACTCGTCGAGGTCGAAAGTGGTGATGACGACGACGGCCAGAGGATCGGCGACGTCGGCCCCGGCGAGCTGGCGGGTGGCTTCGATCCCGTCGACCTCGGGCATGCGGATGTCCAGCAGGCACACGTCGGGACGTAGCGAACGGGCCATGGCGATCGCCCGGCGGCCGTCGGCGGCCTCGCCGACGACGGCGATGCCCGGTTGGGCGTCCAAGATCATGCAGAGCCCTGCCCTGACGATGTCCTGGTCGTCAGCGACCAGCACGCGGATGGTCATGACGCGCGCGCTGTCCGAGGCAGCGAGGCGTCGACGCTCCAGCCGCCGTCCGGGTCAGGTCCCGCCCGGAGGGTGCCGCCGAGCAGGCTCGCCCGCTCGGTCATGCCGCGCAGCCCGTAGCCGGCGAGCGGGGAGCTGGTCGTACTCGCCTCGCCGTCATCGCGCACTCGCAGGTGCACCTGGCTGCGGGATGCGGTGACGTCGACGGTGACGTGGGTGGCGCCGGAGGCGTGGCGGGTCGCGTTGGTGACCGCCTCGGCGGCGATCAGGTAGAGGGCGGTGCCGACTGCTGGCTCAACGGCCTCGACGTCACCGGAGACCTGCACGCGGACGCCCAGCACCTCGCCGCCGGGACGAGCGAGTCGTTCGACGTCCACCACCCCTCGCCGGGGGGCGAGATCGGCGTCCGTTCCGTCGCGTAGCACGCCCACGAGGGCTCGCATCTCCTTGAGCGTCCGGGACGCCTCTTCCTCGATGGTGACCAGGGTGGCCAGCGCGCGCTTCGGATCTGCGGCGGACAGCGCGCGACCTGCCTGTGCCTGGACGGCGATGGCCAAGACGCGGTGGCCGACCGTGTCGTGCAGCTCGCGGGCGAGTTCGTTGCGCTGGTGAAGCCGCACCTGCTCGATGTCGCGGTCGTAACTTCTGGTGCGGTAGCGCACTGCCGCGCCGAGCGCGGCCGAGAACAGGAAGAAGCCGTAACCGGCGACCTTCTCCGCGGGTGAGGTCGGCTCAGCGATGAGGGTGACGGGTAGCCAGATGAGGATGATGCCGAGTCCGAGGGCAGCCTCGCGACCTGCCCCCCAGCGCAGCAGGGCGTAGGGCAACACAAGCAGCCCTGCGATGCCCAGCAGACCGGTGGCATCGATGACCGCGATCCTCGCGATGTCGAACGCGAGAACGGCTCCGAAGGCAACGGTGACTGCGGCCAGCGGCCGCGTGCGTCGCCACAGCAGGCACGCCGCGACCACGACGCTGACACCGACCAGCAGCGGCGCCCATGCCCTGTCGTCGCGCAGCAGTACCTCGACGAGCGAGATCGCGACAAGAGTCGAGGACAGCGCCCAGTCCCGCCAGACCCGCACCGGCGGGCGTGCGGGGCGAGGCTCAGCCCAGATCCCAGCAAGCATGCTTCCCCCTCCCGGACAACGTAAGGGGGCCGTCGCTCGGGCGGATCAGTCGAAAGTACTGCGGATGTCCCGTGCCTGCGGGCAGGACAGCACGAGCCCGCAAGCGGAGGTGGTACCCGTCAACGCTGGTCATGGTTAAAGCATCGAGTGAGCCGACCCGGCTGACGCCAGCACACAGGAGACGTGATGACCAGAACCGACAGACCAGCCGGTGCGCTGCGGGAAGCGCACATCCCGGTGCAGGCGAAGCTCGCCGCGGCCTGGGCCAGCTTCATGTTCCTCTACATCTACGTCGACTACCTCGCCCTGTACAAGCCCGGTTTCATCGACGACATCCTGGTCGGCGTCGTTCATGAGTTCGACACCGGCCCAACCTTTGTCGCCCTTGCACTCACGCTCATGGCCATCCCGATCCTCATGATCCTGCTCTCCACGACACTCCCCGCCCGTGTCAACCGCGCCACCAACCTCGTCGTGGCAACGCTCTACATCCCCGTCTCGGTGTACAACGCGGAGGGCGAGTCCTGGACCTACTTCTACTTCTACGGCCTCTCCATCGGACTCGAGCTGCTGCTCCTGGCCTTCATCCTGCGCGCCGCATGGACCTGGCCCCGGACCATTCGAGCCACCGCCGGCCGCGACCTCGCCCAGGCCCGGGTGTGACGCTCGAGGCAGGCCCGGTGTGCGGGGTCGGTGACAGCGGCTCCGGCAGGAAGAGCTCCGGGCGCCCGGATGCTGGTCAATCGAACTGCTTGCTGACCTGGTCCGAGCCGATGAGTTGTCCGGCTCCGATGAAGCGGCGGGCCACCAGAAGGCCGGCATCGTGAGCGGCTGGACCGCCGTGACTGGCAGAGGCATCTGTCACGAGCCACGGCGTGAACTCTCGCTCGAAGGCGTCGACCGCTGACTTGAGCACGCAGCTTTCGGTGGCAACACCGCAGAAGACGAGGTCCGTCCAGCCTTCCTGTACGGCGAGGTCGGCACCTTGGGAGGTAAAGTACGAGTAGATGCGCTTGTCGATCACCGCTCGTGCCCGTGGGACGTGCGGGGCGAGTTCGGGCACGATCTCCGTCTCCGGCGCGTGCTGCACCTTTGACCAGTGGATCAGCCTCTCAAAAGGGCTGTCCGGGTAGTTGTGGTAGCGGGTGAAGACGACAGGTCGGCCCGTCGCCTCCCACCGTTCGACCAGCTCCACGACCTTGGGGATGACGTGTCGGCTCTGGTCGTTGATGAACCCGTTCTGCATGTCGATGACGATCAGCGCCGCCCACGTACTGCTCATGCAGCGACTCTGCTTCGGCGGGACCTGGGTCAGCTCCGCTGAGGGTGGTGAGCAAGTGTCGGGATTGCCGCGATCTTCTCCTGAGTCAGACTGGCCCATAGGATTCCCTCTGGTCGCCGAGGTGCGTGGCATCTGATCAGCTCGTCGGGTGTGACAATGAGATCCATGCCGAAATCGTGTGGTGCCTGAGGTAGCGGACCGTCTACGACCTGCAAAGGATGCACGGTTGTCGCGAGGATGGTGGATGGGCCGACCAAGCCGGCCTCGGTGAGCAGGGCGATCTCGATGTCGGAGTAGCCTGCGCCCTTTCCGATCCGTGCGCCGTCACGGTTGACGGCGACGCTGCCGCACACCACCAGATCCACCGGCCGCATCTCGCTGATGCCGACCTTCCGCGCGTGGCCCGCCGCGCCGCTGCCAGTGGCGATCTCGGCGGGTGCTGCATTGAGGTTGGCCGGATCGAGTAGGTAGAAGGGCCGGATGTCGGCGATCTTCGGCACCGCCATGTAGAGGAGCTTGCCGTCGGCAAGCGCCCGCAACCTCACCGGCAGTTGAGCCGTGTCCGGGTTGGACTTGATGACGCTGGCGCTACGCCAGGCCTCATGATTCGCGAGCCGCTCGGCGGCCAGTTCGGCTCCGACGAAGTTGGGGATACGTCCGTGAGCGCCTGGGGGAAGCGACTGGCCAGCCTGGTCCAGTCGTGACCAGATGGCTTCGCGTACCTCGCGTTTTGCCTTCTCGATGTCCATGCGCCTCCTCAAGACGACATCAGCGCGAGCGTCCGGTCCATGATTTCCTGGACGTCTGGTCGGTCTCGCCATGGTCGCAGCTCTCGGCCGGCGGCGAACAGGACGTTGACCGCTCCGCCGCCGCGGGTCTCCTCGACTGCGTCGATCACCTGGTGCAGCGTCTCGGTCGCGCCGTCGAGGTCGTGCTGCCGAAGATGGGCCAACGCGAGATTGCCGAGGACGATGGCGTGCGACTTCCTGCGCTTCTGGATGCCGGACGGGACGGCTTCGAGGAGAGACTGAGCTCGCTTGGGCTCGCCGAGGAGGAGGTAACAGGAGCCGGCCAGTCGGTTGAGTTGTCCGGCTGAGGTCAGTGCGCCGGCTCCGTCATCTCCGTCTATGCGGCCCAGGTGGTTCTCGGCTTGGCCGAGGGCTCGTTCGCAGACGGAGCGTTCGCCCATCATCGCGTTTGCCTCGCCGACGTGAAGCAGAGCCAGGGCGGACAAGGCGTGGTTACGGCATCGAGAGGCGAGTTGGGCGGCCTGGGCTGCTTGTGCGAGGCCACTTTTCGGATCGCCCTCGCTGTAGAGCGCTATGAAACTTCGGCGAAGTCGTGCCTGTGCCTCTGCCTCGGGGTCCTTGTTCTGCTTCGCGGCATGTGCCGCTTGGTCGTAGTAGGTCAGCGCTGCCTGGGCGTTCCGCCGTTGCGACGCGTCCCAGACGAGTTGACCCATGAAGATCGAGGCTGCTGCTTCAACGTCACGCAGGGCGTGTCGGACAGCCTGGCCAGCAGCGTGTGCGCGCAGAAGGCTGACCTCGCTGTGCAAGCGGCTGGCATCCGGCAGGATCGTGATGGAGGGGCTGGCGTCGTAGCTGTCGATCAGCTGGGCAAGCTCCTGTCGCAGCCGTGCGACAGCAGCAAGATCGACTGTTCGAGGATTCTTCAACACGGCGGACAGCCGGTCGCTGCGTTGCGTGCGGGCAGTGCCGACGTCGGCGAGCAACCCACTCAGTTCGTCCGGTGACACCCCCAGCGCGTCGGCGAGCCGAGGTCGGACCCATGGTTGGGGCTCCGACTCGGCGCGTTCCCATCGAACGACGGTGGTGCGGTCCACGCCGAGTTTCTCCGCGAGACTCTCCTGGGTGTGGCCGACTGTCTTTCGCCGATGGGCCAAGCGGTGTCGCTTCAGGGCCATCACGGCACCTTCCGTTGCGGACTGTCACTGAGCAGCACTACACAGTTACTCCACCGGTGATCGCGTTGCAACACCTCTGCACCTGTTTCGCTGATCTGCTGCCCTGTGGCGGAAGCGGCCTGGACGGGAGGTTGGACGCATGGCCCGGGGCGGGTGCTGGGCTCCGGTGGGGCGTTACCCGAGCGCGTCCGTCGTCCCCGCCCGCCCCGGTGCCGTTCCACCTCGCGATCTCGACGGAAGGGCTCTTCATGGCGGCGGTGCTGGACGACTTCCCGGTGCTCACTCCGGTCAGCGACGATGACGTGGCGTTGGCCGTACGGGCGGTGCTGGTGCACGCGCCGGAGCAGTGGCCGGTGGGTCCACTGTGCCGCGCCGAGCGGGTGCCGCATCCATGCCGGCTGGCCCGGTGGGGCCGGGGCACGCTGCGGGCGGCCGGGCTCACCGAGGCGAGGGTGGACGAGCTGGTCGCCGCGGGTGACCCGGACGCCTGGCCGTGGGCGTGACCGGCCTCGGGCCGTACCCCGTGGAAGCGCTCGGGCCGGCGGGGGTGCGCGACGCGGTGGCCCGGTGGCTGCGGCTGGTGGCGGCGGACGCCGAGCTGGCGCCGTACCTGATCGGGGTTGATCGGGCCCGGCTCGCCGGGCACCTGGCGCTGACCCTCACGGTGGCGCTGGGCGGGCCGGCCGGCGACATCGCCCGGCCGGCCGCCGGGGCGTGGCGCGGCCTGGGCCTGACCGAGGCGCAGCACCGCCGGGTGGTCGACTACCTGGCCGGGGTGCTCTGGGCGCTCGACGTGCCGGCCGGCGCGGTCGCCGCGGCCCGGCGGGCCTTCGCCGACGAGGCCGGCTCGTGACCGCCGCTCTCGCCGCGTCATGGTCCGCCACCATGCGGTACGCCCGCGCGGCGGCCGACCACTTCTGGTCCACGATCGAGGACCAGTGCAGGGGGCTGCTGCCGGAGCGGGAGGCGGCCGTGTTCCTCGCCGCGTTCGGGCGGTTGGCCAGCGGCGGCGACGACCCGGCCGGGCGGGCGGCGCTGCTGGCCGTGCTCGGCCGCGCCTGGCGTCACCACCGGCTGCTGCCGCACCAGGCGACCATCGGGGCCGCGTTGATCGCCACCGTCGCGCGTCACGCACCCTGGACCCCGGGGCTGGCGACGGCGTGGCAGCACGCCGGCCGGCGGGCGTCCGAGGCCGTGGCCAGCAGCGCCGCCCTGGCCGGTGACGGCCCCGCCTGGTGGCCGGCGGAGGTCGTCGGCCACGACCGTGCCACCGAGGGCGTGGCCGTCCTGACCGTACGCCCCTGGCGACGCCTGCCGTTCCGGCCCGGCCAGGCGGTGCCCGTCTGCACCGAGCGCCGGCCCGGCCGGTGGCGCTGGTACTCGCCGGCCAACGCCCCACGCCCGGACGGCACCCTGGAGTTCCACGTCCGGGCCGTCGCCGCCGTCTCCCGCGCCCTCGTCCACGCGGTACGCCCCGGCGACCCGCTCTGGCTCGGTCCACCCGCCGGCACCGGGCTGCTGCTCACCCCGCTGCCCCGGGCGGATCTGCTGCTGATCGCCGGCGGCACCGGCCTCGCGCCGCTGCGCGCCCTGGTCGAGCAGGTGGCCGCCGCGCCGGCCGGATGTCGGGTGACCCTGGTCGTCGGCGCCCGCACCCTCGCCGACCTCTACGACCCGGTCAGCCTCGACAAGCTCCAGTGCGCCCACGACTGGCTCACCGTCCTGCCCGCCTTCTCACACGATCCGCTCGCCGAGCCGGGGGAGCGGGGTGACGCGGTCACCGTGGCCCTGGAACACCACCGGCCCGGCCAGGAGGTCTACCTGTGCGGGCCGCCACCGATGGTCGCCGGGTCCCGGCTGCGGCTGCTCGCCGCCGGGGTTCCGCCCGAGCGGATCCACCTGCCCGACGGGTACGCCGGCTGATGGGCGTCTACCGCAGCCGCAGCGCCCCGGCAGGCCCGCTCACCCCGGACCGGCTCACCGCCGTCGAGCTGCCCCGCACGCCGCTCGGCCGGCGCGGCTACCGGCCCGAGGACGTCCACGCCCTGCTGCACCGGCTCGCGTACGAGGTCCGGGAGCGCAACCGGCGGCTCGATCTCGTGCAGGAGGAGAACCGCCGCCTCAAGCAGGCCCTGCGCACCTGGCAGAGCCAGTGCGCCGCGACCCGCCGAGGCGGCGGTTGACGCCGGCAGCGTGAAGCCATCCGCTGCTCCATGCGACCAGGTGCCCAGCCTTGCACGCTTCTATCGTTTTTTTCGTTTTGTTGGGTATCGTGGTGACGGGATCAATCAGGTCGGAGGCTTTGGTGACGGTGGTACCCGCAGGTGGATCGGCGCCCAACGGGGACGAGCTGAGGCGTTTTGCTCGGCGATCGCTTCGGGGCCGGCGGCTTCAGTTGATCGTGGATGGGGGAGAGCCGGTCGATGTGCCGACCGTGGTGGGCGAAGCTCTCGCCGAAGTCGTGTCGATCCTCGGCCGGGGACGGCCGGTGCGGGTCATGGCTGAGAACGTCGAACTGTCGACCGGGGAGGCCGCCGCGATCCTGGGGGTGACCCGCCCGACAGTGGTCAAGCTGATGAACGACGGCGTGTTGCCCTACACCCGTCCCAACTCCAGCCGCCGGGTCGCGTTGCACGACGTGCTGGCCTACAAGGAGCGCCGATCGAGAGCGCGCCGTGAGGCACTGGACGATTTGACGGCGGACGCGGTCGACATGGGCGTCTACGACGAAGCGATTCGTCGGGGTCGTCAGCCGTCGGACGAGCAGTCGAACGACTGACGTCCGCCGATGATCGTCGCCGTGCTGGACGCCTGTGTCCTCGTGCCCAGTGTGCTCGCCGACACCCTGCTGCGCTGCGCCGAGCAGGATCTGTATCGCCCGTTCTGGACCCAGGCGATCCTCGACGAGGTTCGCCGGAACCTTCCGCCGTCCGTACTCGGCACCAAGGCCGAACGCAGGGTCGAAGTCATGCGAGAGTACTTCCCGACCGCGATGGTCTCAGGCTATGAGCACCTCGTCGCCGAGATGACCAATGATCCCAAAGATCGCCACGTGCTCGCCGCCGCCGTCGCCGCCGATGCGGAGGTGATCGTCACCGCCAACCTCCGTGATTTCCCGGACCACGCCCTCGCGCCGTACGCCATCGAGGTGCTGCATCCGGACGACTTTCTCTGCATGCTGCTGGACGACTCCCCAGACCGGATCGCAGACATCGTCGTTCAGCAGGCGGAGGCCACCGGGAAGGGCGGACGGCCAAAGCTCAGTGTGGACGACGTCTTGGGCGGCCTGGCTGGATGCCGGGCGATCCGGTTCGCCCACCGGGTCTCCCTCGACCTGGCGGGCGGCCGCCAGCCGAATTGCTCTGGCACGCCGAGTGGGCACGACCCGCGAAGAGAGCCGCTGACGTAGACGTCGAAGCTGCCTTCGGAGCGTTCAATCCGGGCGAGCGACCCGCACTGCGGCACGATCTGACTATCCTGAGTGCTCGATCGACGTGGTCGGCGCCGCAGCCGGTCCGCGCGAGCAGGCCGGCTGCGGCGCCCTGCCCCGTACGACCCTCGGATGGTGTGGTGCCTGCTTATCGGCGGCGCCTGGTCTCCAGCGGCCATTCCAGGCTCACCGTCTCGTTCCGGCCCTGCCGGTCGAAGTACGCCTGCAGTCCCCGCTTCTGTTCGGCGTACCAGGTGACCTGCTCCTGATGGAGGACGTCGGGCCGCATCCGGGCGATCCGTTCGTGACGGGCCGCGAGCGACACCGCCATGTCGACGGCGGCGCGGGCGTCGCTCGCGGCGTCGTGAGCGGTGGTGAGGTCGACTTCGTAGTACCTGCACAGGTCACCGAGTTGCCCGCCGTCGTACCAGCGGGGCTCGACCTCCTTGTGCAGGATCGACGGGTCGATGATGACGGCGCGGTCCCAGTCCACGGCCGGAAGACCATGACGAGCCAGTTCGGTGTGCAACGCCGTGACGTCGTACTGGGCGCAGAAGGCGACGAGCGGCGTTCCATCGGCGATCACCTTCGCGATGGCCGTTCCCAGCTCGGCCAGCGCCTCTCGCGGCGGCCTTCCCGCGCTCCTCACCATCTCGTCGGTGATGCCGTGGATGGCGGTGGCGTCGGGCGGAATCGGCACCCCGGGATCGATGAGCCAGTTCGAGGTGGTTCCGTCCGTGTACACCAGGGCTGCTGAGATGATCCGGGTCTCACTCGGCTCGTCCACCGTGCCCTCGATGTCGAAGCCCACGACGGGCATGGTGTGCCACCCACCATGGCTTCCTACCGGCGGAGCGGTCCTGACCGGCGCGCAGTCGTGATGGTAGGAACTCCACCGGCCTCCGACGTTGACCGCCTGGCCGGCCCCGGCCTCCACCCACTTCCGACACTTCCCGCAGCTGCCGGCATACCTGTTGATCACGATGAGGGGTCTCCCGTACTGGTTCCTGGTCGCCCTGACGGCTGTGCCCGGGCGTGAGGGGGGTTGCGACACCAGGAATGGCGTGCCTGGGAGATCTTGAACTATGGGCCGGGGTGTGGCCACCCTCGCGACCTTGACGAACGGATCGACTGCCAACCTTTGTGGACAGCGGCTGTCGGCCGGTGGCCCACCGTCGCTCGGCAGTCGGTTCGCCTTCCAGGTAAGGGAGTCGCCGATGCCCGTGCCCCATACTGGCCCGGTGTTCACTCTCGCCCAGGCGCGCCATCTGGTGGCCACCCTGCGTCCCCGCGTCGACGAGCTGATCCGGCTCCGCGCCGACCTGGCCGAACTCCGCGCAGACCTGGCCGCCCACGGCGTATCCGTGCTCGGCGGGGTGGCCGAGGTGAAGGCCCTGGAGGCCCGGCTGCACGCCGTGCTGGAGGAGCTGGACTCCCACGACATCCAGGTCAAGGGCATCGCCCCGGTGCTGCTCGACTTCCCCGGTGAGCGGGCCGGCCAACCGGTGCTCTGGTGCTGGCTGGAGGGGGACACCGACGTGCGCTGGTACCACCGGGTGGAGTGCGGCTTCGCCGGCCGTCGCCCGGTCTGAGCCGCCCCGCCCACGCCGCCGGGCCGGCCGGTCGCCCCACGCGGTGACCTTCGTCCGGTTCCGCCTTCCTCGCCGGTCCGGCCAGGGCCCGGCGGACCCCACGCGGCGGGCACGTCCGGTACGGTCCGGAGGTGATCACGGTACGGCGGGCCGGGTCTGCGGACGCGGCGGAGATCGTCCGGCTGCGCGGGGTGATGCTCGCGTCGATGGGCGGGACGCCGCCGACTCCCGGCCCGTGGCAGGCGTCGGCCCGGCAGGTGCTGCGCGACCATCTCGACGCCTCTGAGGCGACGATGGCCGTCTTCGTGGTCGACGCGCCGGGGCGTCCCGGCGTCCTCGCCGCCTGCGCCACGGGCACCGTCGAACAGCGACTGGGTGGGCCGGGCAACCCCGACGGCCGCACCGGGTACGTCTTCAACGTCGTCACCGATGCCGGGTACCGGCGGCGCGGCTTTTCCCGGGCCTGCCTGTCGGCGCTGCTCGACTGGTACCGCGACCGGGGTGTCCGCAAGATCGACCTGCGGGCGTCGACGGAGGGTGAGCCGCTCTACCGGTCGCTCGGCTTCGCCGACGTCTCCGGCCCCACCCTGCGGCTGAGCCTGCCGGAAGCCTGAGGAGAAGCATGTTCGCCCTGTCGTTGACCGACACCGCCGAGCTGCGGCCGCTGTCGCCGTGGCACGCGGAGGAGTTCCTGGCCAACCTCGACCGGTGCCGGGAGCACATCTCACCCTGGGTGGGCGCGTCCTTCGTGGCCGCCGACCTCGACTCGGCCCGTGACGTGCTCCAGCGCTACGCCGACCGGTGGGCGCGTGACGGCGGCGGAATCTGGGGGATCTGGGACGACGGTGTGCTCGTCGGCGGCGTGCTGTTCGTCTCGTTCGACGTGGCGCAGGGCGTCTGCGAGGCCGGCTGCTGGTTGGAGCCGGCCGCCGAGGGGCGGGGGCTGGTCACTCGCGCCGCCGGCCGCATCATCGACTGGGCGATCCGGGAGCGCGGCATCGCGCGGGTGGAGTGGCACACCAATCCGGAGAACGCGCGCAGCATCGCGGTTGCCCGGCGACTGGGTATGAGCCACGACGGGACGCTGCGGCAGCGCTACCCGAGCCCGTCGGGGCGGGTCGACTCGGCGATCTGGTCGGTGCTCGCCTCGGAGTGGCGTGCCCCGGCCTGACCGCGCGACCCCCCGGTCGTCTCGCCCGGCCTGATCCCCGGCTTGCCGCCGCCTCGGCCGGGTGGCGGCCAAGGCTCGGTCTTTTCTCTGCCAGGTCCTTCGCGCCTCCGCGGGTGGGTTACGTCTCCGTGTGTGCGGGTTGCTGGGCACCCGCGTCATACCGGCGACCGTCGTGAGCCGGGCCCGAGGCTGCCCGATGCCGCCGCTGCCGGTCAGTCTCGCAGTCGTCGTGTCCGGTGCCAACCCGGCTTGGTGCGGATAGGGGTTCCCCCACTCGGCGGGTCGAGTCATGTCCGATATGGCTGGATCTGCGCGCACTGCGGCGATGGTGGAAACCTTCATCCGAGATAGATCATCCGGCAAGGATTTGTAGCCATACGGATCTTTGGGCGGCAGGCGCGAATCGGTGATCTTCCAACACGTCGAAGATCACTGATATCAATCTCGCACCACCACTTCCGACCCCCAGGAGTGCGACGTGCGGAAATCCCGTCTCGTAACCCTCGCCCTGAGCATGGCTGCCTCCCTCGGCGCCACGCTCGCCCTCGCGGTGCCCGCCCAGGCAGCGCCGGCCGATCACTACGTCGCCCTCGGCGACTCGTACGCCTCCGGCGTCGGCGCCGGCAGCTACACCTCCGAGAGCGGTTCCTGTCAGCGCAGCACCAAGGCGTATCCGGCGCTCTACCAGGCCAACATCAGACCCGCGTCGTACCGCTCGGTGGCCTGCTCCGGTGCCCGGACCACGGACGTGACCAACAAGCAGCTCTCCGCGCTCTCCTCGACCACCACGCTGGTCAGCGTCACGGTGGGCGGCAACGACGTCGGCTTCGCCAACATCATGACCACCTGCGTGCTCTACGGCCAGACGCAGTGCGTTGCCGCCGTGCAGGCCGCCGAGGACAAGGCTCGCACTCAGCTGCCCGGCCTGCTTTCCACCGTCTACAAGGGCATCCGGGCCAAGGCGCCAAACGCCCGGGTGGTCGTGGTCGGCTACCCGGTCTTCTACCAGCTCGGCACCTTCTGCGTGGGGCTGAGCGCCACCTCCCGGGCGAAGATCAACGAGGGCATCAACCTGGTCGACGACATCACCCGCAGTGCCGCCCTGGCCGCCGGGTTCAAGTTCGCCGACGTCCGGTCGATCTTCGTCGGGCACCAGTTGTGCAGCTACGGCGAGAAGTGGCTGCACGCGTTGAACTACGCCAACATCGGCATCTCGTACCACCCGACGGCGGCCGGCCAGTCGGGCGGCTACTACCCGGTGTTCCGCTCCGCCGCCGGCTGACCCGGTCGCGCTCGGGCCGCGCCCGGCCACCGTCCACGGTGGCCCGGCGCGGCCCTGACGCGTGTGCGGCCCCGGACTCGTGCGCCCCATGGTGCGTGCGGGCCGGCGCCAACCTGTCGGCGTCGCGACCGTCGACGTCGGCCGGTCCGCCCGCAGGAATTTCCGGAAGTTCTTCTCGGTGCCCTCGCTGACCAGGGGGTTTCGAATCGTATCGACATGATCGTTTGGCGGCGGGGTGGCGTTGACGGGTGCGGAGGAAAGCGCAATCCTGTGGAAGCGCTCCCATTGGCGGGCTCGAATCCCTGTGTGAGAGGAAAGCTCGTGCGTCCCACCACAGCACTGCTGCCGGTCGCCCTGGCCGTCACCCTCGGCGGCCTCGCCCTGCCCCAACCCGCCCACGCCGCGGCCGGTCCGGCGCTGGCCGTCGACACCACCGCCGGCCGGCACGCGATCAGCCCGTACGTCTACGGCATGAACTTCGCCGACGAGGCGCTGGCCCGTGACATCCGGCTGCCGATCCACCGCTACGGCGGCAACCACACCACCCGCTACAACTTCCGGCACGACATCACCAACCGGGCGGCCGACTGGTACTTCGAGAACCTGCCGAACGACAACGCCGACCCGGCGAGCCTGCCGAAGGGCTCGGAGACGGACAAGTTCGTCGCGCAGGACAAGGCCACCGGCGCCGAGACCATCATGACCGTGCCGATGCTCGGCTGGGTCGCCAAGGACCGTACCCGGTCGTGCTCCTTCAGCGTGGCCAAGTACGGCCCGCAGCAGTCGACCGACCCCTGGTGGCCGGACTGCGGCAACGGCAAGAAGGCCGACGGCACCCCGATCACCACCAACGACCCGTTGGACACCAGCGTCGCGGTCGGCCCGCAGTACGCCACCGACTTCGTCAACCACCTCAAGAGCCAGTTCGGCAGTGCGGCGAACGGTGGGGTGGAGTTCTACAACCTCGACAACGAGCCGGACCTCTGGCACAGCACCCACCGTGACGTCCGCAAGGAGGGCCTCGGCTACGACGAACTGCGCGAGCGCACCTATGCGTACGCCGCGGCGATCAAGGCGGCCGACCCGGGCGCGAAGACCCTCGGGCCGGTGGGCTGGGGCCTGAACTCGATCCACTTCTCCGGCCTCGACCAGGACACCTGCAGCCGGACCGGCTGCTGGGGCAACCCGCCGGACCGGGCCGCGCACGGCGGTAAGGAACTGGGTCCGTGGTACCTGGAGCAGATGCGCGCCTACGAGCAGGAGCACGGCACGCGCATCCTGGACTACTTCGACATCCACATCTATCCACAGCAGACCGGTGTGCACCACAAGGAGGCCGGTGACGCGGCCACCCAGGAGCGGCGACTGCGCTCCACCCGCCAGCTCTGGGACCCGACCTACGTGGACGAGAGCTGGATCAACAAGCCGGTCCGGATGATCCCTCGGATGCGGGAACTGGTCGACCAGCACTACCCGGGTACGAAGATCGCGATGACCGAGTACAGCTGGGGCGCGTACGGGCACCTCAACGGGGCGCTCACCCAGGCCGACATCCTCGGCATCTTCGGCCGTGAGGGCCTGGACATGGCCAACCTGTGGACCGCGCCGGAGGCCGACGAGCCGGTGGCGCACGCCTTCCGGATCTACCGCAACTACGACGGCTCCGGCGGCGCGTTCGGCGAGACGTCGGTCAAGGCCACCAGCGCCGACCAGGGCAAGCTGGCGATCTACGCGGCCGAGCGCAGCGCGGACAAGGCGCTGACCATGGTGGTGGTGAACAAGACCAGCGACGAGCTGACCAGCCCGGTCGCGCTCACCGGCGTCTCCGCCGGCACCGCCCAGGTCTACCGCTACAGCGGTGCGAACCTCGACGGCATCGTCCGGCAGGCCGACCAGGCGGTCGGCGCGACCGGCTTCACCGCCACCTTCCCGGCCAACTCGATCACCCACATCGTGCTGCCGCACGGCGACGGCAACGGCGGCGACACCGAGGCCCCGACCGCGCCCGGTAGGCCGGTCGCCGGCGCGGTCACCAGCGACAGCGTCGCGCTGAGCTGGGCGCCGTCCGCCGACGACGTGGGCGTCACCGGGTACGACGTGCACCGCGCCGAGGGCACCGGCACGGTGAAGCTGGGCAGCGCCACCGGCACCTCGTTCACCGCGACCGGGTTGACGGCCGACACGTCGTACACCTTCGTGGTGACCGCCCGGGACGCGGCGGGCAACGTCTCGACGGCCTCGCCGGGGCTGACCGTGAAGACCGCGCCGTCGACCACCCCGACGGCCGGCTGCACGGTGACGTACGCGACCAACACCTGGCCGGGCGGGTTCACCGCGAACATCACCGTCACCAACACCGGGACCACCCCGATCGACGGGTGGAAACTGGCGTTCGACTTCCCGACCGCCGGGCAGAAGCTCGGCCAGGGCTGGTCGGCGACGTGGAAGCAGGACGGCGCCACGGTGACCGCGCAGAGCATGAGCTGGAACGGCAGGCTCGCGCCGGGCGCGTCCACCGGGATCGGGTTCAACGGCTCCTGGACCGGGTCCAACCCGGCCCCGACCGGCTTCACCCTCAACGGATCGACGTGCGCGCTCGGGTGACCTGACCGCCGCCGGCCTGCTGCGCCGGGGCGGCCGACCGACGAGCCCGGGGTGGGCCACCACCCCGGGCTCGTTCCGTGGTCGAGGGACCTGGCCGGGTCCGCAGTGAGCCGGGCGGCCGTCCGGCAGGGGGCCGGTCGGACCCGACGGGCGCAGCGCCGGACCAGGCGGCCGTCCGGCAGGGGGCCGGTCAGGCCGGCAGGACCTTCTCCACGGCGGCGCGCAGCTCGGGGGAGTCCGGGGTGACCGTCGGGGCGAACCGGGCGGCCACCGTGCCGTCCGGGGCCACCAGGAACTTCTCGAAGTTCCAGCGCACGTCCCCGGTGTGCCCCTCGGCGTCGGGGGTGTCGACGAGGGCGGCGTGGAGCGGGTGCCGGGCCGGGCCGTTGACGTCCACCTTCTCCGTCATCGGGAACGTGACGCCGTAGTTGACCTGGCAGAACTCGCCGATCTCGTCGGCCGTCCCCGGCTCCTGTCCGGCGAACTGGTTGCACGGCACCCCGAGCACCACCAGGCCCCGGTCGGCGTACTCGCGGTGGAGCTGCTCCAGGCCGGCGTACTGCGGGGTGAGGCCGCAGCGTGACGCCACGTTCACCACCAGCAGCGCCCGACCCCGGTACGCGTCCAGGTGCGCCGGGCCGCCGGCCAGCGCGTCGATCTCGATGTCGAAGACGGTCATGTCGCGAGGCTACGCGCCTGGAGTGACGGTGCGGGGCAGGCCGCGACAAATCGACGCATGCACATCTTGACGAAGTGATGACCGCGTGAGTAGCGTCTCCCCATCCTTCTGGAAAGTTTCCTAACTGTTTGGGGAGGTGCCACATGAAGAGATCGCTCCGCCGTGCCCTCTGGGCCGGTGCCGTGGCCGCGCTGACCGTCGCCGCGGTGCCGGTGACCTCGGCGTTCGGCGCCGGAAGTGTGACCGCCACGTTCGCCGCGGTGCAGGACTGGGGGACCGGCCACGAGGGCAGGGTCACCATCGCCAACGGCACCGGCGCCAGCGTCGACACCTGGCGCATCGAGTTCGACCTGCCCGCCGGCACCACCATCAGCAGCGCCTGGGACGCCGACGTCACCAGCAGCGGCAACCACTACGTCGCGGTCAAGAAGAGCTGGGCCGGTCCACTCGCCCCGGGCGCGACCTTCAACTGGGGCTACAACGGCACCGGGCCGTACAAGGCGCCGCTGAACTGCACGATCAACGGCGCGCCCTGCGGCGGTGGCGGCACCCCGACCACCTCCCCGACGGCCTCGCCCACGGTGTCGCCGACCGTCCCGCCGACCACGCCGCCGCCCACCACGCCGCCGCCCACGACCACCCCGCCCGGCCCGGGCGGCAAGAAGGTCGTCGGCTACTTCGCCCAGTGGGGCGTCTACGGCCGGAACTACCACGTCAAGAACATCCACACCAGCGGCTCCGCCGCGAAGCTGACCCACATCCTGTACGCCTTCGGCAACACCACCGGCGGGCGCTGCACGATCGGTGACAGCTACGCCGACTACGAGAAGGCGTACACCGCCGCGGACAGCGTCGACGGCGTCGCCGACACCTGGGACCAGCCGCTGCGCGGCAGCTTCAACCAGCTGCGCAAGCTCAAGAAGATGTACCCGCACCTGAAGGTGATCTGGTCCTTCGGCGGCTGGACCTGGTCCGGCGGCTTCACCCAGGCCGCGCAGAACCCGGCCGCCTTCGCCGACTCCTGCCACAGGCTGGTCGAGGACCCGCGCTGGGCGGACGTCTTCGACGGCATCGACGTCGACTGGGAGTACCCGAACGCCTGTGGCCTCACCTGTGACTCCAGCGGACCGAACGCCTTCAAGAACCTGGTCACCGCGCTGCGCGCCAAGTTCGGCTCCGCCGCGCTGGTCACCGCCGCGATCACCGCGGACGGCAGCACCGGTGGCAAGATCGACGCCACCGACTACGCGGGCGCCGCGCCGCAGCTCAACTGGATCATGCCGATGACGTACGACTACTTCGGCGCCTTCAACGCGCAGGGCCCCACCGCCCCGCACTCCCCGCTCTACTCCTACGCCGGCATCCCGCAGCAGGGCTTCTGGTCCGACGCGGCGATCCAGAAGCTCAAGTCCAAGGGCATCCCCGCCGAGAAACTGCTGCTCGGCATCGGCTTCTACGGCCGCGGCTGGACCGGGGTGACCCAGACCGCCCCCGGCGGCACCGCCACCGGCCCCGCCCCGGGCACCTACGAGCAGGGCATCGAGGACTACAAGGTGCTCAAGAACACCTGCCCGGCCACCGGCACCGTCGCCGGGACCGCGTACGCCAAGTGCGGCGCCAACTGGTGGAGCTACGACACCCCCGCCACCATCGGCGGCAAGATGACGTACGCGAAGAACCAGGGCCTCGGTGGCGCCTTCTTCTGGGAGCTCTCCGGTGACACCGGCAACGGCGAGCTGATCGGCGCCATCAAGGGCGGTCTCGGCTGAGCCGAGCGCCGACGCACCACCCACACGGCGGGGAGGGACCACGGTCCCTCCCCGCCCGGCGCTGCACCTGACCGGCGCGTTCGCCGCCTGCCACGCCGCGCTCGCCGCCGCCCGCGCCGGCGGGGTCGTGGTGGTCGGCGGTGTACCGATGTGACAGACTCGCCGCTCGGCACTCCGACGTCCCGAGCGAGGGGAGGACCCATGCGCCCGAGGCACCGCGCGACCGCCGTCGCCGTGCTCGCGCTCCTGCCGCTGTCCCTGCTCGGCTGTGGCATCGGCGACGACGAGGACGCCGCCCCCCTCGACCGCGCCCCGGCCGAGGAGGCCGCCGCGAAGTCCCGGGAACGGGTGCAGGCGTACCTCGACGCGATGTCCGCCAAGGACGTCGACGCCGGGCGCAGCCAGCTCTGCGCCCCGATGCACGCCGCCTTCGACGCGGCGGCCACCGGCCCCAACGGTGACTTCGCCGACCACTTCGAGGTGCCCAAGGCGGCGATCACCGACGTGCGCACCGGCCCGTCCGGGCAGGAGGTCAGCACCTCCGTGACCGTGTCGGTCGGCGCGAAGGAGGTGGTCCGGCCGCTGCGGTTCACCGTCACCCGGGTCGGCACCGACTGGTGCATCTCCGGCGAGGCGCCCGGCGAGCCCACCCCGGAGACCTCGGTCACCCCCTGACGCTCCCATCTTCCGGAACCGCCACCCTCCATGACGGGTCGGTTGGACCGTCGCCGTACGCTTTCTCCTATGCGCCATGAGTGGCATCAGCTGAGCTACCCCGCCGTGAGCAGCCCCGCGCTGCAGACCAGCCGTCCCACGGTCGACTCCGCCGAGGACGCCGCCCTCGGCCTGGACCGCTGGCGGGACCTTCCCCGGGCGCAGACCCCGCCGTGGCCGGATCCGGCGGAGGTCGCCGAGGTCTGCAAGGTGCTCGACACCGTGCCGTCGATCGTCGCCCCCTACGAGGTCGACCAGCTCCGCCAGCGCCTCGCGCTGGTCTGCGAGGGCAAGGCGTTCCTGCTCCAGGGCGGCGACTGCGCCGAGACCTTCGCCGACAACACCGAGAGCCACCTGCTGGCCAACGCCCGCACCCTGCTCCAGATGGCCATCGTGCTGACCTACGGCGCCTCGCTGCCGGTGGTCAAGGTCGCCCGGGTCGCCGGGCAGTACACCAAGCCGCGGTCGCTGCCGACCGACGCCCGAGGGCTGCCCGCGTACCGCGGGGACATGATCAACGGCCTGGAGGCCACGCCGGAGGCGCGGGTCGCCGACCCGCAGCGCATGATCCGGGCGTACGCGAACTCCGCCGCCGCGATGAACATGCTCCGCGCGTACCTGGCCGGCGGCCTGGCCGACCTGCACGCGGTGCACGACTGGAACAAGGGCTTCGTCCGCAACTCCCCGGCCGGCGAGCGCTACGAGGCGATCGCCCGGGAGATCGACCGGGCGCTGGCCTTCATCCGGGCCTGCGGGATGACCGACGAGGAGGCGCTGCGCACGGTCACCCTGCACTGCTCCCACGAGGCGCTCGCCCTGGAGTACGACCGGGCGCTCACCCGGGTCTCCGGCAACCGGGCGTACGGCCTGTCCGGGCACTTCCTCTGGATCGGCGAGCGGACCCGGCAGATCGACGGCGCGCACATCGACTACATCTCCCGGATCGCCAACCCGATCGGGGTCAAGCTCGGCCCCACCACCACCCCGGACGAGGCGATCGAGCTCTGCGAGAAGCTCAACCCGGACAACATCCCCGGCCGGCTCACCCTGATCAGCCGGATGGGTAACCACAAGGTCCGCGACGCCCTGCCGCCGATCGTGGCGAAGGTGAGCGCCGCCGGGGCCAAGGTCGTCTGGCAGTGCGACCCGATGCACGGCAACACCCACGAGTCCTCCAACGGCTACAAGACCCGGCACTTCGACCGGATCGTCGACGAGGTGCTCGGCTACTTCGAGGTGCACCGTGGCCTGGAGACCCACCCCGGCGGCCTGCACGTCGAGCTGACCGGCGAGGACGTCACCGAGTGCCTCGGCGGCGCGCAGAACATCGCCGACCTCGACCTGCCCGACCGGTACGAGACCGCCTGCGACCCGCGGCTGAACACCCAGCAGTCGCTGGAGCTGGCGTTCCTGGTGGCGGAGATGCTGCGTGGCTGACGTCACGGGCGGCACGCGGAACGGCGACGGGCCGGTCGACCTGCGGTCGGACACCGTCACCCGGCCCACCGCCGGGATGCGGGAGGCGATGGCCGGCGCTGAGGTCGGCGACGACGTCTACGGCGAGGACCCGACCGTCACCGCGCTGGAGGCCGAGGTCGCCGCGCTCTTCGGGCACGAGGCGGCGCTCTTCGCCCCGACCGGCTCGATGGCCAACCAGATCGCCCTGCAGCTCGTCGTGCCGGCCGGTGACGAGCTGCTCTGCGACGCCGACGCGCACATCGTCACGTACGAGATCGGCGCCGCCGCCGCGTACGGCGGGATCTCCTCGCGGACCTGGCCGGCGGTCGGCGCGGAGATCGACCCGGACGTGGTCGCCGGCATGATCCGGCCGGACGGCTACTTCGCCGTGCCGACCCGGGCGATCGCCGTCGAGCAGACCCACAACCGGGGCGGCGGTGGGGTGATCCCGCTGGCGACCCTGCGCGAGCTGCGTCGGGTCGCCGACGACAACGGGCTGGCGCTGCACTGCGACGGGGCCCGGATCTGGCACGCCCACGTCGCCGACGGGGTGCCGCTGGACACCTACGGCCGGCTCTTCGACACCCTGTCGGTCTGCCTCTCCAAGGGGCTCGGCGCCCCGGTCGGCTCCCTCGTCGTGGGCAGCGCCGAGAAGATCGCCCGGGCCCGGTTCCTGCGCAAACGGATGGGCGGTGGGATGCGCCAGGTCGGCGTCCTCGCCGCCGCCGGCCGGTACGCCCTCGCCCACCACGTCGAGCGGCTCGCCGCCGACCACGCCAAGGCGGCCCGGCTGGCCGAGGCGGTCGCCCCGTTCGGGGTGCTGGCCGGCGCGGTGCGCACCAACATCGTCCCGCTGGACCTGACCAAACACCCGCTGGACGCGAAGGCGCTCGCCGCCGCCGCCCGCGCCGAGGGGGTGCTGGTCTCGGTCCTCGGCCCGCGTACCGCCCGGTTGGTGACGCACCTGGACGTCGACGAGGCGGCGATCGACCGCGCGGCGGAAACCCTCACCCGCATCCTCCGCGCCTGATCCTCTCTGCGTACCGGTGAGCCCGTGCCCACCCGGGCGCGGGCCCGTCGCGCTTCCGCGCCCCGCGTCGCTCTCGGCCCCGCACCAGGCACTGCTTCCGGGCCGCCGCGTGCTGCTCTCGGGCCCGGGCCTGCCTCCTCGCTTCCGGTGATCAAGAAGTTTGCGTCTCCCGCCGGCGGAATCCTGACGCAAACTTCTTGATCACCGAGGCGGGCGGAGGTGAGCCGAGGCGGGCGGAGGTGAGCCGAGGCGGGCGGAGGTGAGCCGGGGCGGGTGGGGGCGAGCCGGGGCGGGTGGGGGCGGTGGGCCGGACGGAGGTGCGGGGTGTCAGGGGTGGAGGCGGCGGAGGGTGGCGATGTCGGTGGCGTGGCCCTCGTGCTTCTCCGTGGGGGTCTCCACCACGATGGGCACCCCGGCGGTGGCCGGGTGGGTCATCAGCTCGGCGAACGCCGGCTCGCCGATGCTGCCCTTGCCGATGTTCTCGTGCCGGTCCCGGGTGGAGCCGAGCAGGTCCTTGGAGTCGTTGGCGTGGACCAACCGCAGCCGGTCCGCCCCCACGGTGGCCACCAGGGTGTCCAGGGTGGCGGTCATGCCGCCCTCGGCGGCCAGGTCGTGCCCCGCCGCCCAGGCGTGGCAGGTGTCGAAGCAGACGCCCAGCCCGGGGTGGCGGTCCACCGCGTCCAGGTAGGGGCCGAGGTGCTCCACCCGGGAGGCGAGCGAGCGGCCGCCGCCCGCGCTCGGCTCGACCAGCAGCATCGGCCCGCCCGCCGCCGCGGCCTCGTCCAGCAGCGGCAGCAGCGTCTCGCGTACCTGCCGCATGGCCGCCTCGAAGTGCCCGGCGTCGACGGCGCTGCCGGCGTGGAACACCACTCCCTGCGCGCCGATCGCCCGACCCCGGCGCAGCGCGTGCGCCAGGGTCTCCGCCGAGCGCTGCACGGTCGCCGGGGTGGGGGACCCGATGTTCACCAGCAGGGAGGCGTGCACGAAGACGGGGACGCCCCGCTCGCCGCAGCCGTCGCGGAAGAGCCCGTCCTGGGTCGGGTCGCCGGCCGGCAGCGCCCAGCCGCGCGAGTTGGAGACGTAGACCTGCACCGCCTCGGAGCCGGCCGCGTCCACGTACGGCAGGGCCGCCCTGGCCAGGCCGCCCGAGGTCGGGGTGTGCGAGCCGACCGGACGACGGGTCGGCGTCATCACAGGCACCCGAGGGTGATCGTGGTGTTCGGCGGCACGGGGGAGTTCTCCGGCGGGTTCTGGAACCGGACGATCCCGTTCGGGTTGAACTGCATGGTCACCGCGAAGCCCTGCCCCTCCAACTGCTGCTTCGCCTGCGGGCACGGCAGGTCCACCACCCGGGGCACGATCACCTGTGGAGGGCCCTTGCTGACGTCGAGCCGGACCTGCGCGCCCTTCTCGACGCCGGCGCCGGTGGCGGGGCTCTGCCCGAGGATCTCGTCCTTGGGTTTGTCGGAGTCCTTGTACGTCTCCACCGGCACCAGGTTGAGCTGCGCCAGCGCCGTCCGCGCCTCGTTGACGTTCTTGCCGACCAGGTTGGGCACCGAGATCGGCGCCTTGCCCTTGCTCAGCACGAGGGTGATCTTCGTGCCCGGCTTCACCTCGGTGCCCACCTTGGGGTTGGTGGCCACCACCACGCCCGCGGGCAGGTTGTCGTCGTAACGCGAGGAACCCTTGACCACCACCAGGTTCGCGCTGGTCAGATCCGCCTCGGCCAGCTCGAAGTCCTTGCCGACCACGTCCGGCACGGGGAAGCGCTCCGGCCCCAGGGACAGGGTCAGGGTGATCGTGCCGCCCTTGAGGATCTTCGCGGCCGAGGTGGGGCTCTGCGCCACGACGCTGTCCCGGGGGACCGTCTCGTCATAGCGGGGCTGGGCGTACGTGATGGTGAAGCCGGCCCGGTCGGCCTGGGCCTGCGCCTCGGCCTTGGTCAGGCTCACCAGCTGCGGGGCGACCGTGTAGCGGCCCACCCCGACCCACCAGCCGCCGACCGCGGCGAGCAGGCCGAGGGCAACCACCGCGGCGGCGATCGAGAGCCGGCCCCGGGAACCGGCCGCCACCTGTGCCCAGAGCGCGGTCAGCCGGGCCCGCAGGTCGGACTCCGGTGCGGCGCGACGCCGGTGCGGCCGCTGCGGGCCGCCCTCGGGCAGCCGGGCCCAGGCGGGACGCTCGGACGGCTGGACCGCCGCGACCACCATGGTCGGCTGGGCGACCGCCGGCGCGTCGTCGGTCACCCGGCGCAGCACGGCGGTGTGGGAGTTGTTCGGGTTGCCCAGGTCGTCCCGGGCCACCTGCACCTCGGCCAGCAGGGCGCCGGCGTCGGTCGGGCGCGCCCCGGGGTCGCGTCGGGTGGCCCGCGCCACCAGGTCGTCGAGCACCCGGGGCAGTCCGGGCACCAGGGTCGACGGGGCCGGTACGTCCCGGTCGACGTGCTGCCAGGCCACCTCCACCGGCCGGTCACCGTCGTACGGGACCCGGCCGGTGAGCATCTCGAAGAGCACGATGCCGGCGGCGTAGACGTCGGTGCGAGGATCGGCGTGCCCGTCGGTGACCAGTTCCGGCGCCACGTACGCCACGGTCGCCATCAGCTGGCTGCCGTCGCCCTCGTCGGCGCTGGCCTCGACGGCGCGGGCCAGCCCGAAGTCGGCGACCTTGACGACGCTGTCGACGAGGTTGGCCGCTCCGCCGGTGGGCGCCTCGGCGACCAGCACGTTCTCCGGCTTGACGTCGCGGTGGACCAGCCCGGCCCGGTGCGCGGCGGCGACCGCGGCGAGCATCTGCTCCATGATCGCCAGCGCCTCGTCCGGGTTGAGCCGGCGTCGCTCGGCCAGCACGTCGCGCAGGGTGCGGCCCCGGACGTACTCCATCACCAGGTAGGGCAGGCCGGCGTGGACGCCCTGGTCGTAGACCGCCACCACGTTCGGGTGGGTCAACCGGGCGATCGTCTTGGCCTCGTCGGTGAAGCGCTCCATGAACCCGGCCGTGCGGGCGCGAGCCTCCGGGGCCTGGGACGGGTGAATGATCTTGACCGCCACGGTGCGCTCCAGGCGCTCGTCGGTGGCGGTGTACACGGTCGCCATCCCGCCGCGCGCGACGCGCCCGCGAATGCGGTAGCGCCCGTCGAGCAGCGAGCCCAGCAACGTGTCGGCGACCTGTGTGTCCATCGGCAGGCAGTCTATGTGTCCGGGGGGTGAAGGTTGAACAGGATGCTACAGCCGGCTCCCGCTGAGGGCCGTCCCGCCGTGCCCGCGCAGGCCACCCGGGGTGCCGGTGCGGCCCGTTCGGGGCGACGTGACAGGGTGTTCGGGTGACCGATTCCGTACCCGCCGACCAGGCCTCCGGCGCCGGCCTTCCCGGCCCGACCGACCCGGCCGCCTGGCTTACCCTGCCCGACGTCGCCGAGCGCCTGGACCTGCCGATCAGCAAGGTCCACCAGATGATCCGCGACCGGGAGCTGATCGCGGTCCGCCGCGACGGCGTCCGCCGGATCCCGGCCGACCTGGTGGCGAACAAGACGGTGCTCAAGCACCTGCCGGGCGTGCTGAACCTGCTGACCGACGCCGGCTACGACGACGAGGAGTCGCTGGCCTGGCTCTACGCCCCCGACGGCACCCTCCCCGGCGGCACCGCGGCCACCGCCCTCGGCGGCGACCAGGCCCGCGAGGTCAAGCGCCGCGCCCAAGCCCTCGGCTTCTAACCTCCCCCTCCACCCCCGGGCTCCGTCCGGGTTCGGGTCGAGCCCGTTGATCATGAAGTTGTTGCCACTGCCGCCCGGCGTGTCGGGGCAGTAACTTCATGATCAACGGGGGGAGAGGGGAGGGGCGGGAGGGGTTAGTTGGGGCGGCGGGTGGCGGCGATGGCTAGGTCTACGAGGGACTGGCGGGCCTCGGTGTCGAGGTCGACCGTGGTGAGGGCGGCCAGGGCGGCGTCGGTCAGGGTGACGATCCGCTGCTCGGTACGTGCCAGCGCGCCGCACCTGGTGATCAGCTCGCGCAGCCGGGCCACCCCGTCCTCGTCCAGCTCCGGGTCGCCCAGCCGGGACAGCAGCAGCTCGCGGCCGGCGTCGTCGGTCGCCTCCACGGTCGCCGCCACCAGATAGGTGCGCTTGCCCTCGCGCAGGTCGTCGCCGGCCGGCTTGCCGGTCTGCGCCGGGTCACCGAAGACCCCGAGCACGTCGTCGCGGAGCTGGAACGCCTCGCCCAGCGGCAGCCCGTACGCCGAGTAGGCCGCGCGCACGTCCGCCGACGCCTCGGCCAGCGCCCCGCCGAGCAGCAGCGGCCGTTCGACGGTGTACTTCGCCGACTTGTACCGGGCCACCTTGCCGGCCCGCTCCACGGAGGTGTCCCCGGTGGCCTGCGTCAACACGTCCAGGTACTGCCCGACGGTCACCTCGGTGCGCATCTCGTCGAAGACCGGGCGGGCCCGGGCCACCGTCCGCGGCTCCAGGCCGGCGGAGTGCAGCAGCTCGTCGGACCAGACCAGGCAGAGGTCGCCGAGCAGCACCGCCGCCGCGTCGCCGAAGCCGTCCGGGTCACCGCCCCAACCCGCCGCGCGGTGCTGGGCGGCGAACCGCCGGTGCACCGCGGGCTCACCGCGACGGGTGTCCGACCGGTCCATCAGGTCGTCGTGGATCAGGGCGCTGGCCTGGACGAACTCCAACGCCGCCAGCGCCGTCACCACCTGGTCGGAGTCCACCCCGCCGGCGCCCCGGAACCCCCAGTACGCGAACGCCGGGCGCAGCCGCTTGCCGCCGCCCAGCACGAACGCCTCGATCGCCTCGGCGACCGGTGTCAGCGCGTCGTCGACGTGGGCCATCCGGGCGCGCTGGTGCGCCAGGAACTCGGCCAGGGCCTTGTCGACCCGCTGCCGCAGGCCGGCACGGTCGACGGGGGAGACGGGAGCAGCGTGGGTCACGCCAGAACGCTAACCGGTCCGGAGCGGTCCCGCCCCACCACAGGGTCGGCGCGTCGTCGCGGGTCGGCGGGACATCGGCGCCCGGGGCAGGTAGGGGCGGGCGTCGGCGAGCAGCCGGCGCCAGCGCCGTACCGCCGGCTCGACCCGGTGTGCGGCGAGTCGCCGGTCCATCTCCACCAGCGCGGTGGCGGCCCGCGCCGAGCCGGCCCGTACGGCGTCGCGCAGCGCGGCCCCGGCCACGGCGGCGGCCTGGTCGACCTCGCCGAGCTGGACCAGCCCTCGGGCCAGCCAGCCGCCGTAGACGGCCGCGCTGCGCGGGCCCCGACCGGATCCGACGGTGTGCAGCAGCGGCACCGCCGGCCCGGGACGACCCAGCGCGACCAGCGTGCGGCCGGTCATCGCGGCCAACTCGTCGCCGTCCAGCCAGTAGAGCCACGCCGGTTCGGTGGCCGGCTCGACGGTTTCGGCCGTGCGGAGGGCGGCGTCCAGTGCCTGCCGCCCGGCCGGGGTCCGGCCGGCGAGCGCGGCGGCCAGCGCCACCCGGTGCAGCAGCAGCGCCCGCAGTCCCGGACTGGCCGCACGGCCGACGCCGGCGTACCCGGCCCGGGCCAGCAGCAGCGCGCCGTCGGCGTCGTCGGCGGCGGCCAGCAGGTGGCTGGCCGAGCCGAGCACATGCCCGGCGAACGCCCGGTCGCCGGTCGCGGCGGCGGCCCGCAGCCCGAGGCGGTGCGCGTCGAGCCCGGACGCCAGGTGACCGGCGTCGCCGTCGAGCCACCCGGCGAGTTGGGCGGTCTCGGCCAGCGCCGGCAGCAACCGCCGCCGGCCGGTCGGACCGGCGCGGCGCAGCGCGCGGGCCACCCGCCGCAGCCGGTACGCCCCGGCCGGGGCCAGGTCCACACCGCCGCTCAGGTCGTCGAGCCGGCGCAACTGGGCGAGCCCGATGGTGCCGGGCGGGCCCGCCGGCTCGCTGCCGGGTGGCGGCCTGTTCGGGTGATCGTCGGATGCCGGGTCGGCCGCCCACCCGTCCGGCGGCGGCCCGGCGAGGTGGTCGATCGTCGCCGGGTTGAGCAGCAGGGGCACGGACGGGTCCGCCGCCCAGCGGTGGGCCAGGGCCAGCAGCACCGACCGGGAGCGGGCCGTGGCGGGGCCGGGCAGCCGGCTGCGCGCCGGAGCGTCGCCGAGCAGCCCGGCCGGTGCGTCGAGCACGGCGGCGAGGTGACGCCGCCAGCGCTCGCCCGGCACCCGTACCGCCCGCTCCCAGCGGGACACCTCGTGCCGGGTCAGGGTGGGCGTGCCGGCGGCGGCGCAGAGCGCGTCGGCGAGGCGCTGCTGGCTCCAGCCACGGGCCAGGCGCAGCTGGGCGATCAGCGGCCCGAGCAGGCTCGGGTCGGGCGGGGTCATCGGTCCTCCGGCACAGGTGTCGGCGCGGCCACGCCCGCCCGTCCACCAGGACGGACCGGCGCGCCGCCGGTCGGTGCTGACCCCCGCGCACGACCCCCGGCACCGGCCCCCGACTGGCACCGTCCGCGCTGGTCCCTGTTCTACCCCGGGGGTACGACGATTTGCCGCCGCCCGACGTCGAAGGCGAGGCCGGCGGTGCACGAAAGCAGGACCAGAGCCGACCCGTAGCTCATGGACCTCTATCTCGCCCTGGGGAGGCTTTCGACCGGACCGCCGACGACCCACGGCTGGTCGGGCTGGCCGACAAACTGGCCGCATGCCTCACGCAGCTGGCCGACGAAAAGGGTGGGGACTGCGTCGACGACACCGACATCGAGCCACCGCTGGTCGAACTGATGGACAAGCTGGCGTTCGACACTGAGCCGCGGGGCCGTCGGCTGATCGAGCTGCTGAGGAAACGAGGCCGGACCGGCTGGACCAAGCTTGAGCGCAGTGCACCGGCCATGCGTGAGGGGCGGGCGGAGCCGCCGTTCGCGGTGCTCATGGCTGGCTACGTGGTCGACTTCCACCACCGTGACGTCTGTTCCCGGTGCCGGCCCGACGGGTCGTGCCCCCGGCCGGGACCGCCCGCCGACGCCCGCAATGACGACGGCGGTCGATGCTCCGATGGGAAGTTCGTGGGTACGGCCGCCGTCGCCCGCTAGAGTCGGGGCGTGGCGCTCGGTCTTCCTTCCGTCCTCCCCAATCCGCAGCCGGCGATCGGGGAGTTGATCCGTGACCGCCAGCCCACCTTCTCGTTCGAGTTCTTCCCGCCCAAGACGCATGAAGGCGAGCGCCTGCTCTGGCAGGCCATCCGCGAGCTGGAGTCGCTGCGTCCCTCGTTCGTCTCGATCACCTACGGTGCTGGCGGATCGACCCGGGACACCACCGTCGCGGTGACCGAGCGGATCGCCACCGAGACCACTCTGCTGCCGATGGCGCACCTGACCGCGGTCAACCACTCCGTCGCCGAGCTGCGCCACGTCATCGGCCGGCTGGCCGGCGTCGGGGTGCGCAACGTGCTCGCCGTGCGGGGCGACCCGCCGGGTGATCCGGGCGGCGAGTGGGTCCGCCACCCCGAGGGGGTGCTGTACGCCGAGGAACTGGTCCGGCTGGTCCGCGACGCCGGCGACTTCAGCGTCGGGGTGGCCGCGTTCCCCTACAAGCACCCGCGCTCGCCCGACATCGCCAGCGACACCGCGCACTTCGTCCGCAAGTGCCGGGCCGGCGCGGAGTTCGCGATCACCCAGATGTTCTTCGACGCCGACGACTACCTGCGGCTGCGGGACCGGGTCGCCGCCACCGGCTGCGACACCCCGATCCTGGCCGGCGTGATGCCGGTCACCCAGATGGGCACCATCGAGCGGTCGGTGCAGCTCTCCGGCGCTCCCTTCCCGCCCGCCCTGGCGGAGCGGTTCGCGCGGGTCGCCCACGACCCGGAGGCGGTCCGCCGGCTCGGCGTCGAGCAGGCCAGCGAGATGTGCGCGAAGCTGCTCGACGAGGGCGTGCCGGGAATCCACTTCATCACCCTCAACCGGTCCACCGCCACCCGGGAGGTGTGGCGCAGCCTCCAGGCCGGCGCCCGGGTGTGAACGCCCTGGCCCCGACACCAGAACCGCGCCGCGACGGTTGAGGAGATGGTGGGCACACAGCAGCTGAAGTGGGACGACTACGCGACCGCCTGGGCGCGTCTGCACGGCGGCTTCGACCCGCGGGTCGCCGCTCCGGTGGTACGCGCGTGGCTGCGCTTCGCGTACCACGTCGGGTACATCCTGGGCCGGCTCAAGGTCACCCCGACCGCCGTCACGGTGGCGGGGGTGCTGCTCTGCTTCTGTGTGCCGCTGTTCGCCGTACGGGGGGTGGACGGCCCGATCGTGGGTGCCCTGTTCGTGCTGCTGGCGTCCGTGGCGGACAGCGTCGACGGGGCGGTTGCGGTGGCCACCGGCCGTACCACCCGGCTCGGCTACGTCTACGACTCGATCGCCGACCGGCTCGGTGAGGTCGCCTGGCTGGTGGCGTTCTGGCTGGTCGGGGCACCGGGGGCGCTGGTGGTGGCCGGCGGCGCGCTGTCCTGGCTGCACGAGTACCTGCGGGCCCGGGCCGTCGCCGCCGGGATGCGGGAGATCGGCGTGGTGACGGTGGGGGAGCGCCCCACCCGGGTCTGCGTGGCCCTGGTCGGGCTGCTGCTGGCCGGGCTGACCGGCATGATCGACCCGGACCTGGCCGCCGGCACCATCACCATGGCCACCGCCGTCTGGGTGCTGCTGGCCGGGTTCGGCCTCGGGCAGCTCCTGTCCACCGTCCGCCGGGCGCTGATCGACGCCAGCTGAGTCGGGCCACCCGGAGCGCGGCGGGTTGCCGGGCGGCCGGGTGTGATCGACTCCGTGGCGCCGATGTGGCGGTGTCATCCGGACCCGGATGCGGCCATTTCGGCGACGTCGAGTCGATCATGCTGCGCGGCCCGGGGAGGCGTTGCCCGCCCGCCGGGTGTGATCGACTCCGTTGCGCCGATGTGGCGGTGTCATTCGGACCGGGATACCGCCACGTCGCCGACACGGAGTCGATCATGCGGCCGTGGCGCCCGCGCGACGTGGAGTCGATCATGCGGCGTGGCGCCCGCGCGACGTGGAGTCGATCACGGGGCGGGGCGCGGCACCGCGCGCGGGCGAGCCGCCGCTACCAGGCGGGGCCGATCTCCTCGGCGACGATCTGCGCCGACAGGGTGACCATCGGCAGCCCGCCGCCCGGGTGGCTGGAACCGCCGACCAGCCACAGCCCGGCCGCCGGGCCACGGTTGGCCGGGCGGAGCAGCCCGCCGGCGGTGCCGTAGATCGTCCCGCCCGGTGCGCCGGTCGCCGCGTCCAGGTCGGCCGGGGTACGGATCTCCCGGAACAGCAGCCGGTCGCGCACGTCCACGCCCCGCTCGGCGAGCACGTCGAGGATCCGGTCCGCGTACGCCTCGGCCAGCCCCGGCCGCCGCCAGTCGACGGCGCCCGCGGCGGTGCCGTGCCGCGCGGCGTTGACCAGCACGAACCACGCCTCGTGCCCGTCGGGGCGGACCATCGGGTCGTCGGCGACGGTGACGAAGACGGTCGGGTCGACCGCCGGCCGGGCCCGCACCCCCCGCCCCGGGTGGCCGAAGACCGCGTCGAACTCGGCGTCGTAGTCGCGGGGGAAGAAGACGTTGTGGTGGGCCAGGCCGGAATCGCCGCGTACCCCGAGCAGCAGCACGAAACCGGCGAGGCTGCGGTCGGTGAGCCCGGCCAGCCGGCGCGGGTGCGGCAGCAGGTCCCGGTAGACGGTGAGCGCGTCGACGTTGGCCACCACGATGTCGGCCGGTACGGGCGCGGCGACGCCGGCGAGGCGTACCCCGTGCACCCGCCCGCCCGCGGCGTCGATCCGGGTGACCGTGGCCCCGGTCTGCACGACCACGCCCAGGTCCAGGCAGCGCGACAGCAGCGCGTCGGCCAGGGTGCCCAGCCCGCCACGCAGGTACCAGCCGCCGTACGTCAGCTCGGCGTAGGGGACGGCGACCAGCGCGGCCGGCGCGCGGCGCGGGTCGGCGCCGGTGTAGGTGGCGTACCGGTCGAGCAGCATCCGCAGCCGCGGCTCGGACAGGTGCCGGCGGCCCAGCCCGCGCAGGGTGCGGCCGGGGCCGATCGCGGCCAGGTCGCCCAGCCGCCAGGCCAGCGCCGCCAGGTCGCGGGGGGAGTCGATGACCCGGCCGAGGATGTCCCGGTGCGACGCCGCCCAGACCCGCCCGGCCCGCCGCCACAGCCCCTGCCAGTCGGCGACGGCCCGGTCGCCGAGGGCCGCGCCGATCCGGGCGGCGAACTCGACCGGGTCGGCGCAGGAGTCCAGGGTGGGCCCGCCGCCGGGGAAGACGTGCCGCACGATCGGGTCCAGCGGCGTCAGGTCGAGGTACTCGTCGAGTTTCGCCCCGGTCGCCTCGAACAGGTCGTGGAAGACCTGGGGCAGGGTGAACAGGCTCGGCCCGGTGTCGAAGTGGAACGACCCCTGCGGGGTGTCGTGGCTGTACCGGCCGAGCTTGCCGCCGACGGTGTCGGCCCGTTCGAAGACGGTGACCTGGTGCCCGGTGACGGCCAGCCGGGCGGCGGTGGCCAGCCCGCCGACTCCGGCGCCGATGACCACGATCCGCGCCATGCCGTGCCCTCCTAGCTGACCGGGCGGCCGCGCCAGGACAGGCGTCGCCGCTTCCGCAGATGGTACGACCGCAGGGTCAGCCAACCGAGGACCACGACCGACACGGGGTGTGCCAGCGCGTCGGGCCAGGCCCGCCCACCGGTGGCCCGGGCGCTGACCACCCGCCCGGTGACCCCGAGCAGGTAGCCGGCGGCGGCGAGCGCGGCCACCGTCGGCGTGCCGGCCGCCAGTGCCGCCCCGGCGGCCAGCGGGGGAGCGGTGTAGAGCAGGAGCAGCAGGGCCACCACGGTCGCCGCCGCGCTCGGCTGCCCGAACGAGGCCCACAGCGACTTGGTGTAGCCGTCGCGCAGCTGCGGCCAGTTCTCGTACATCCGGCAGCTGGCCAGCCGGGAGCCGTCGGCCAGGGCGATCCGCCCGCCGGACCGCTTGACCGCGCGGGCCAGCTCGATGTCCTCCAGCACCTTGTCGGCGACCGCGGCGTGCCCGCCGGCCGCGGCGTAGCCGGCCCGGTCCACCAGCAGGAACTGCCCGCCGGCCGCCGCCAGCGACGGCCGCGGCGAGCGTTCCATCGCGCGCAGCGGCAGGAAGGTCAGCCACAACCACTGCAGCAGCGGCTGCACCAGCCGGTCGGCTGCCGTCCGCACCACGATCCGGGGGTACGGCGACAGCAGCGTCGCCCCGGCGGCGCGTAGTTCGGTCACCGCCGCCGCCACGGCGTACGGGGTGAGCACCACGTCCGCGTCGACGAAGGCCAGCACGGTGGCGGCCGGGTCGGTGCGGGTGGCGAGCTGGTGGCAGGCGTGCGGCTTGCCCAGCCAGCCCGGCGGCGGGGCGACCCCGGTGAGCAGGGTGACCCGGGGATCGTCGCCGGCCACCGCGCGGACCACGTCGGCGGTGCCGTCGGTCGAGCCGTCGTCGAGCACCACGATCCGCAGCCCCGGCACGCCCCGTTGGGTGAGCAGCGACCGCAGGCAGGGGGTCACCCGCTCCGCCTCGTCGCGCAGCGGCAGCAGCACCGCCACCGCCTCGTCCACCTGGACCGGCCCGTCGAGCGGGCGGCGCAGCCAACGGCCGGCGTTGACCGCCGTGTGCGCGGTCAGCGCGGCGAGCACGAGGACCAGGCCGAGGAGTGCGGCGGTCATGCCGTCGCCTCTCTGCGGTCGGGGGCGCCGTGCGGCTTTCGCGCACGCTCCCCGCTGCTGCGCTCGCTCATGCGGTGGCGTCGACACCGGAACGCGCCGGCCGGCGGGGCGCCCGCCCGTCGTCGCGGTGCCGGCGGGCGCGGACCAGCGTCACCGTCAGCGGCACCGCGGTCACCGCCATGCCGGCGGCGCCCCACAGCGCCGAGGCGGGCAGGGCGAGGAAGACCGCGTGCGCCAGCACGCTGGAGAAGTACGTCCAGAGGTAGAGCGCGAACATCGGGTCGTCGCGGCGGTCGGTGACCGCGACGGCCGGCCCCGCGAGGGGGCGCAGCGCGCTCATCAGCAGTACCGCGAAGAGCAGCCAGCCCAGGTAGTTGCTGACCGGGATGCCGGGCAGCCCGGGCAGCGCCGGGGTGGCGTCGCGCCAGATCCAGTAGCCCTCGGCCACCATCTGCGGGTCGAGGAAGAGGTCCCAGGCGGCCAGCCCGACGGTGGCCAGCGCGATCCGCCCGGCGTGCCGTGTCCACCGGGCGCCCGCCACCGCGCCGACTCCCGTGCCGGTCCGGGTGGTCGTGCCGGTGGGCGAGGTCAGCCGGACGGCGGCCAGCCAGGCCGGCCAGGCCATCCAGGTCCACGCGAGGGGGATGATCAGCGGCACCCCGGCAAGCTTCGGACCCAGTTCGCCGGAGTAGTCGTAGCTGCCGAACGGGAAGCCGGTGGCCACGCCGAGCGCCTCGATGGCGAAACCGCCGCCGGTGGCCACCGCGACCAGCGCCGCCGCCGTTCGGGGACCCCGGCTGAGCAGCGCGTGGCTCACCGAGAGCAGGTAGCCGAGGACGACCGTGGCGACGGTCAGCCGGGCCCGGGTGACGCCGGTGGTGAGCGGGTAGCAGATCTGGGCCAGGACGAGGACGCCCAGCAGGACCCAGGGGACGCGCCGCACGGTCACGGCGTGGCCGGGCCGGGTGCGGCGGGGGCGGTCAGTGGCAGGTCCCGGCCGAGTACCCCGAACGGGCGCTCGTCGCCGGGGAAGCGGAAGTGCCGCAGCACGTCGACGAAGCCGAACCGGCGGTACAGCCGCCAGGCCCGCGACGTCCGCTCGTCGGCCTCCGGGGTGGAGAGCAGGGTGGTGCTCCCCTCGGCGAGGGTGAGCAGGGCGGTGAGCTGCCGGGTGCCCACGCGGTGCCCCTGCGCCGGCGGCCGGACGTGCAGCTCGACCACCTCGAAGCAGTCGGTCAGCCAACGCTGCCGGGCCTGCGGGGCGAGCGCCCGGTGCACCTGGTCGTGCCACCACTGCCCGGACGCGCCCTGGTAGCCGTACCCGAAGCCGGCCAGGTGGCCCTCGGTGGTGAGGCTGGCGACGGCGCGGAAGCCGGGCCGGCGCACGTGGGTGGCGATGTAGCCGCGGCGGGCCTCCAGCAGGTCGGCGCGGTAGTTCATCGCCTCCCCGTAGACGGCGACCACGTCGTCGAGCCGCCGGACCAGATCATCCGGCGTCCACCGCACCAACCTCATGCGTTTCCTCTCAGCGTTTCCGGGTCGCCGTCGGCGGCCCACCCCAGCACCGTGCGGTCACCGACCACGCCGCGCACCGCGAACCGCGCGAAGAGTTCCTCCGCGTACCACCCTTCGGTGGGGGTGCGGGTGATCGCGGCGCGGTGCTCCGGGTGACGGTACGCGAACGCCACGAGATCCGCCGGGTCACGCCACACGCTGACGGTGCCCTGCCAGCCCAGCGGCGCCTCCCCGACGCCGAAGCGGGCGAGCAGGCCGGGTGCGGCGTGCAGGGCGGCGGCCACCGGCGGGACCGCCTTCCAGAAGGTGACCGCCCGTGCGGGGCGCAGTCGGGCCCGGGTCAGCGCCAGCACCGGCCCGTCGGTCCGGCCGCCCGGCGGGTCGCCGAACGGACGCCGGCCCGACCACTCGCCCCGGCTGGTCAGCGGGCGCAGGTCGACCCGGACGGCCGACCGGGCGATCCGGGCCCAGGCCCGACCGACGGGGGAGGCGTCGAAGCCCTCGGCGGCGTCGGGTGAGTCCCAGACGGTCAGTGCCGCCCATCGGGTCAGGTCGGCGTCGCCGGGCCCGAAGCCGGTGCCGGTCCCGGTGCCGAGCAGCTTGCCGAACCGTACGCCCGGGACGGCGCGCAGCCGGCGCGGGTCGAGCGCCATCCGGGTCAGCGCCCGGGGCAGGGCGGCCCGGGAGGTCCGCCACACGTGCAGGGTGACCAGCTCGGGGACGGTGTTCACGCCACCTCGGCCGGGGTGCCGGAGGTGATCCGCAGCAGGTGTGCGTACGTGGTGGGGAAGACCGCCTGGGGCACCCCGCCGGCCGGGGCCTCCTGCGCCGCGCGCACGTTCGGGTGTGGCTGCATGCCCACCATTCTTCCCGGTGCGCCCGCGTCCGGTTCAGCCGCCCACGCCGGTGTCCGGGGGACGTCGGCCGCCGGTGGTCACCGCTGCCCGGCGGACTCCCGGAAGCGGCGTCCGGACAGCGGCCGGCCGAAGAGGGGCCCCAGGGTGCAGATGTCGAGTACGCCCGTGGCCACCGGCAGCAGACCCACCAGGGCCAGCAGCCACCACCAGCCGCCGAGGGACGCGCCGATGGTGATCAACCCGATTCCGACGACGACGCGTGCGACTCGCCCGGCCGGGGAGTAGAGGAACCGCAGGACCGCCATGACGCCTCCCTCCGGTGGTGCCTCAGGTTCAACGTACCGCCAGGTCAGGTGCCCGGGGCCGGGTTGCCCACGGTGGTGCGTCACCGGCGGGCGGGCGGGTCCGCCGACCTCGAGGTGACGGCGCGTCACACGTTGCGTTTTCGTCGGCGGGAGGGTGTACTGTCAGGGTAGTTAGAACGGATGTTCGATTGAGTCGCACACCCGTTCCAACGCTCCGGGAGCGGTGTTTCGCGGCGCCGGCTCCCGGGAGGTGCGGTTTCGCGGACCGCACCGGGTTCCGGGCAGTCGCGAGCCCGGTCCCGTCAGGCAGGATCGTCGTCCGCCGCCCACGACCCCCGGGCGGCGGACGACGAACCCGCCGGTTCGCCGGCCGGGTGTGGTGTGGGGAAGCGTCCACACCCGGCCGGCCCCCATACGGTGCGTCTTCCTCCGCACCACCCGCTTCCGGGCGTCCGCCGGTGGATCCCTATCCGCCACGCGCCGCGCCCGACCCGGTCACGCGGAGGAGACAGTCATGCCGTCCAAACCGGCCCAGGCACCGACGGTGCCCGCGCACGTGCTGCCGCACCGCACCCCGGCCCAGCTCCTCGAGGTGGCCCGGGGCGGGCTCACCGAGGCCGCCCAGACCCGCCCCGACGGCCTGCGGTACGCGGCCGCCCACCTCGCCGCGCTGCGCGCCGCTGCGGCCCTGCTGGCCGCCCGCGCCCGTCCCGCCCCCACCCGACGTCACCGGATCACCAGCGTCTGGGTGCTGCTCTCCACGGTCGCCCCCGAGCTCGACGAGTGGGCGGCCTACTTCGCCGCCGGTGCCGGCAAGCGGGCCGCCGCCGAGGCGGGGATACCCCGGGTGGTGAGCGCCCGGGAGGCCGACGACCTGCTCCGGGCCGCCGAACAGTTCGTCGCGGTGGTGGAGACCGCGCTCGGGCTGGCCCACCAACCCGCCCTCGACGACCTCGCCGCCTGACAGGCACCAGCCCTGGCCGGCGCCGGCACCCGCCGGAGGCCGGCGTATCCACGCGACACCTGATCCAGCAGCACGACGACGGGGGGTTGGTCCGATGGCGGGCCGCATGGTGGTCGGTTCCGCCGCACTGGCCGCGCTGGTGCGTCCGGCGAGCGCGCCGGACCCGGCCGGCGGTCACCGGGTGCTCCCGGTGGCGCCCGAGCTGACCGGCCTGCTGCCCAACCGGGGGCTGCGCCGGGGCAGCACGATCGCGGTCTCCGCCGGCCGGCCCCGGCACAGCGGAGGCGCCTCGCTGGTCCTGGCCCTGCTCGCCGAGGCGTCCCGGGCCGGCTCCTGGTGCGCGGTGGTCGGGGTGCCGACCTTCGGCGTGGGCGCTGCCGTCGAGCTGGGGATCGTGCTGGACCGGCTCGCCCTGGTCCCGGACCCGGGCCCCGAGTGGCCCACCGTGGTCGCCGCGCTGATCGACGGGGTCGACGTGGTGGTGACCGCCGTGCCGCAGACCGTCTCCGCCTCGGTCGCCGGCCGGCTGGCCGCCCGTGCCCGCCAGCGCGGCTGCGTGCTCGTCCCGTACGGCCGGTGGGACGGCGCGGACGTCACCCTCCAGGTGGTCCGCGGGGCCTGGGAGGGGCTCGGGGCGGGTCGGGGCCGGCTGCGCCGCCGCGAGGTCACCGTCTCGGCGCGCGGGCGCGGCTCGGCCGCCCGCCCCAAGGAGATCAAGGTCTGGCTCCCCGGTGACCACCTCACCCGGGTCATCCCCCGCCCGACGGCCGCCGCTGCCGGCGCCGCCGGCCGCTCCCGTGGCGCGCTCACCCTGGTGGGTCCGGCGTGACCGGCCGACCGGTACGCACCCTGCTGCTCTGGTGTCCGGACTGGCCGGTGATCGCCGCCGAGATCGTCGACGGGGTGCCGGCCACCGGCCCGGTCGCCGTGCTGCACGCCAACCGGGTGGTGGCCTGCTCCGAGCAGGCCCGGGCCGAGGGGGTACGACGCGGCCTGCGGCGGCGGGAGGCACAGGGCCGCTGCCCGCAGCTCACCGTGGTCGACCACGACCCCGGGCGGGACGCCCGCGTCTTCGAGCCGGTGGTCGCCGCCGTCGAGGAGGTCGCCGCCGGGGTCGAGGTGGTACGCCCCGGCGCCTGCGCACTGGCCGCCCGTGGTCCTGCCCGCTACTTCGGCGGTGAGGAGCAGGCCGCCGAGCGGATCGTGGAGCAGGTGGCCCAGGCCTGCGCGGTGGAGAGCCAGGTCGGTGTCGCCGACGGGGTCTTCGCCGCCGGGCTGGCCGCGCGCGCCGGCCAGGTGGTGCCGCCGGGCGGGACGCCCCGGTTCCTCGCCGGGCTGCCTGTCGAGGCGCTCGGCCGGCCCGCCCTGGCCGACGTGCTGCGCCGGCTCGGCGTGCGTACCCTCGGCGGCTTCGCCGCGCTGCCCGCCGGTGACGTGCTGGCCCGGTTCGGCTTCGACGGGGCGTTGGCCCACCGGCTCGCCGCCGGGCGGGACGACCGGCCGCTGGCCGTCCGGCAACCCCCGGCCGACCTGGCGGTGACCGCCGACCACGATGAGCCGCTGGACCGGGTCGACGCGGCTGCCTTCGCCGCCCGCGTGCTCGCCGAGCAGTTGCACGACCGGCTCGCCGCGCACGGGCTGGCCTGCACCCGGCTCGGCATCGAAGCGGTCACCGCGCACGGCCAGGAACTGCACCGGGTCTGGCGACACGACGGCCTGCTCACCGCCGCGGCCATCGCCGACCGGGTCCGCTGGCAGCTCGACGGCTGGCTCTCCGGCAGCACCGGCCGGGCCGGCGCGCGACCGGCCCGGCCCACCGCCGGGATCGTCCGGCTGCGGCTGGTCCCCGACGGGCTGCTGACCCGGTCGGGGATGCAGGCCGGGCTCTGGGGAGAGGCCGGCGAGGAGCGGGAGCGGGCGCACCGGGCGTTGAGCCGGGTGCAGGGCATCCTCGGCCCGGAGGCGGTGGTCACCGCGGTGCTCGGTGGCGGCCGGTCGCCGGCCGACCAGACACGTCTGGTCCCCTGGGGCGACGAACGGCTCCCCGCCCGCCCCGGCCCGCCGCCGCTGCCCGGCGAACCCGTCGAGCGGCCGGGTGGCGTGCTGTCGGGGGGTGGGCCGTCGCCAGGCGTGCCGCCAGCGGGCGGGTCGTCGGCGGGCCTGGTGTCGTCGGGTGGGCGGTCGGCGGGCGTGTCTGGTCGGGCCGGGAGAGCCGGTCGGGCCGTGGCTGCCGGGAACCCCGTGCCGCCCTGGCCGGGCCGGCTGCCGCCGCCCTCGCCCGCCGTGGTGCTGCCCACTCCGCTCGCCGCCGCCGTGCACGACGCCGCCGGCGAGCCGGTCGTGGTCAGCGCCCGGTTGGCGGTCAGCGCCCCGCCCGCGCGGCTGACCGTCGGCTCGGCCGCGCCGGCCGAGATCGTCGGCTGGGCCGGCCCGTGGCCGGTGGACGAGCGCTGGTGGGCCCCGGCCGAGGCACGCCGCCGAGCCCGGTTCCAGGTCTGTCTGGCCGACGGCGCCGCCCTGCTGCTGGCCGTCGAGGCCGGTCGGTGGCTGGTGGAGGCGATCTATGACTGAGCGGTGTGCCTCGGTCGAGTGGCACGCCGACCTGCCGCGCCGGCTCCCACCCGTCGGAGGCTACGGACCTGATGGCGTGAATGGATCGCCGTCCGTTCCCGCTGTCCATGGCGAGGCTGCCTCCAGTGGCCTTCCTCGTGGCGCAGGCGCATCCGTGTCGGCTGCCGCACGCGTGCCCGTTGCCGCATCCGCGGCTGTTCCTGTTGCTGCCTCCGTTGCCGCCTCCGCCTCCGCATCGGCTCCCGCGATCCATCCGTGCTATCAGGTCCGTAGTCGGCTGACAGTCATCCGCCTCCCGACGGGGGCGGAACCAGAGCGTGGAGGAACCTGGCCACTCCGGCGGCCGCAACCTTCCCGGCGGCCGCAATCCAAGATGCCGACGCACGGCCGCCGGGGAGCCGGCCGGTGAGCTTCCACAACCCGAAGATGCCCTGGTCGGAGCTGGAGCAGGTGCTCTCCGGGCGGTCCGGCAAGGACCGGCCCCGGGGCGAGCGGCACCTGCACGTGGTGGACCCGCTCGCGGTCGACGCCGACGGTGGCGACGCCCCGGCCTGGAGCCGTAAGCGGCAGCACTACCAGCCGCCCGAGCTGCCCCGTCCCGACGGCACGGTGCCGTACGCCGAGCTGCACGCGCACAGCAACTTCAGCTTCCTCGACGGGGCCAGTCACCCGGAGGAGCTGGCCGAGGAGGCCGCCCGGCTGGGGCTCACCGGGCTCGCCGTCACCGACCACGACGGCTTCTACGGCGTGGTCCGGTTCGCCGAGGCGGCCCGGACGCTGCACCTGCCGACGATCTTCGGCGCGGAGCTCTCCCTCGGGCTGCCCGGCCCGCAGAACGGCGAGCCAGACCCGCTCGGTCGGCACCTGCTGGTGCTCGCCCACGGCCACGAGGGGTACGCCCGACTCGCCACCACCATCTCCCGCGCCCAGCTGCGCGGCGGCGAGAAGGGCCGCCCGGTCTACGGCGAGCTGGAGGAGGTCGCCGCCGAGCTGCGCGACCACGTACTGGTGCTCACCGGATGCCGCAAGGGGCACGTGCCGGCGGCGCTGCTCACCGAGGGCGTGGACGCGGCGGCCCGGGAGCTGGACCGGCTCACCGCGCTCTTCGGGGCGGAGACGGTGGCGGTGGAGCTGACCGACCACGGGCACCCCGTCGACGCCGACCGCAACGACGCCCTGGCCGAGCTGGCCGCGTCCGCCGGGCTGCCCACGGTGGCCACCAACAACGTGCACTACGCCACCCCCGGGCGACGCCGGCTGGCCACCACCCTGGCGGCCGTACGGGCCCGGCGCAGCCTGGACGAGATCGACGGCTGGCTGCCCGCCGCCGCCACCGCCCACCTGCGCAGCGGCGCGGAGATGGCGGCCCGGTTCGCCGCGTACCCGGGTGCGGTGGCCCGGGCCGCCGAGTTCGGCGCGGAGCTGGCGTTCGACCTGCAACTGGTCGCGCCCCGGCTGCCGGCGTACCCCGTGCCGCCGGGGCACACCGAGATGAGCTGGCTGCGCAAGCTGACCATGGACGGCGCCCGGGAGCGCTACGGCCCGACCGAGGCGCACCCCGAGGCGTACGCGCAGCTGGAGCACGAGCTGAAGATGATCGACGAGCTGGGCTTCCCCGGCTACTTCCTGGTGGTCTACGACATCGTCACGTTCTGCCGCGAGCAGGACATCTACTGCCAGGGCCGGGGCTCGGCGGCCAACTCGGCGGTCTGCTACGCGCTGCGGATCACCAACGTGGACGCCGTCCGGCACCGGTTGCTCTTCGAGCGTTTCCTCGCCCCGGAACGCGACGGCCCGCCCGACATCGACGTGGACATCGAGTCCGACCGCCGGGAGGAGGTGATCCAGCACGTCTACGCCCGGTACGGCCGGGAGCACACCGCCCAGGTCGCCAACGTCATCTCGTACCGGCCCCGGTCGGCGGTGCGGGACGTGGCCAAGGCGTTCGGTTTCTCGCCCGGCCAGCAGGACGCCTGGAGCAAGCAGATCGACCGCTGGGGCTCGGTCGCCCCGGTCGACGTGGCGGACATCCCCGAGCAGGTGGTGGCGTACGCCAACGAGCTGCAGACGTTCCCCCGGCACCTGGGCATCCACTCCGGCGGCATGGTGATCTGCGACCGGCCGGTGATCGAGGTCTGCCCGGTGGAGTGGGGCCGGATGCCCGGGCGCAGCGTGCTCCAGTGGGACAAGGACGACTGCGCCGCCGTCGGCCTGGTCAAGTTCGACCTGCTCGGCCTCGGCATGCTCTCCGCCCTGCACTACGGCTACGACATGATCGGAATGACCCTCGACCTGGGCGACATGACGCTGGACGACCCCGAGGTCTACGACATGCTCTGCCGGGCCGACTCGGTCGGGGTGTTCCAGGTGGAGAGCCGCGCCCAGATGGCCACCCTGCCCCGGCTCAAGCCGCGCGAGTTCTACGACCTGGTGGTGGAGGTGGCGCTGATCCGGCCCGGCCCGATCCAGGGTGGCTCGGTGCACCCGTTCATCCGGCGCAAGAACGGCCAGGAGCCGGTGACCTTCCCGCACCCGCTGATGCGCAACGCGCTGGAGAAGACCCTCGGCGTGCCGCTGTTCCAGGAGCAGTTGATGCAGCTCGCCATCGACCTGGCCGGCTTCGACGCGGCCGGGGCCGACCAACTGCGCCGGGCGATGGGGGCCAAGCGGTCGGTGGAGCGGATGGCGCAGATCGCCGACCGGCTCTACGCCGGGATGGCCGAGCGGGGCATCACCGGCGAGCTGGCCGACGACGTCTACCGCAAGCTCACCGCGTTCGCCAGCTACGGCTTCCCGGAGAGCCACGCGATGAGCTTCGCCTACCTGGTCTACGCCAGCTCCTGGCTCAAGCGCTACCACCCCGGCCCGTTCCTGGCCGCGCTGCTCAACGCCCAGCCGATGGGCTTCTACTCGCCGCAGACCCTGGTCGACGACGCCCGCCGGCACGGTGTCGAGGTACGCCGCCCGGACGTCAACGCCAGCGGGGCTCTGGCGGTGCTGGAGTCGACGCCGCAGACCCGGTGGGGGAGCCGGCCGGGTGAGCCGCCGCACGAGTGGGGTCTCGGCGGGCCGGCCGTCCGGCTCGGCCTGTCCGGTGTGCGTACCGTCGGCGACGGGGTGGCCGAGCGGATCGAGGCGGAACGGGCCGCGCGCGGGCCGTATCGGGACATGCCGGACCTGGCCCGGCGGGTCGGTCTCACCGCCGCGCAGCTGGAGGCGCTGGCCACCGCGGACGCCTTCGCCTGTTTCGGGCTGACCCGGCGGCAGGCCCTCTGGGCCGCCGGCGCCGCGGCCCAGGACCGGCCGGACCGGCTGCCCGGCACGGTGACCGGCACGGCCGCGCCCACCCTGCCCGGGATGGAGGCGGTGGACCGGCTCGTCGCCGACGTCTGGGCCACCGGGCTCTCCCCGGAGAACCACCCGGCCCGGTTCATCCGCGACCGGCTCGACGCCCTCGGCGCGGTGCCGATCGCCCGGCTCGGCCGGGTGGAGTCCGGCCGGCGGATCCGGGTCGGCGGGATCGTCACCCACCGGCAGCGCCCGGCGACCGCCGGCGGGGTCACCTTCCTCAACCTGGAGGACGAGACGGGGATGCTCAACGTCACATGTTCGCCCGGGTTGTGGCAGCGCTACCGGCGAACAGCGCGCACCAGCGCGGCGTTGGTGGTGCGGGGCCGGTTGCAGCGGCACGAGGGGGTCACCAGCCTCACCGCGGACCGGCTGGACCCGATCGAGCCGCCCGTCAGCCCGGCGTCGCGGGATTTCCGTTGAGCGGAGTGATCCACATTACGGTTTCCGGGGCCCGGACGAGGGAGACTTCCGCACACGCGCGGGCAGAGCGGCCCGCTCGGCAAGGGGGTGGACCATGACCTTCAACAGCACGTACACCGGTGGTGTGGCGAACGTCCGGCGCACCCGGCTGGCCGCCGGCTGGTCGCCGGAGCAGGACGCGGAGCCCCGCGAGTACCAGGTGACCGACGGGCCGGTGGCCAACGCCCAGCGTTCCCGGGCGGAGGAGGACCCCGCCGCCGGCGGGGAGTCCTGACGGCCCGACCCACCACCGCCTGCGGGGGGTCGGGTGGTGCGGGTGACTAGGCTCGACCGGGTGGAGCAGACCACCCGGTTCACCGAACCGCCGCTGACCCCCCGTACCGCTGTCATCTGGTCGGTCCTCGCCGCCGAGCTGGACCGACGCGCCGGTGACCAGCTCACCGTGCTCGACGTCGGCGGCGGGACGGGCGGCTTCGCCGTCCCGCTCGCCCAGGCCGGACACCGGGTCACCGTGGTCGACGCCAGCCCCGACGCGCTCGCCGCGCTGACCCGCCGGGCCGCCGAGGCCGGGGTCGCCGACCGGGTACGCGCGGTGCAGGGCGACGGCGACGCGCTGGCCGGGCTGGTCGAGCCGGCCGGCGTCGACCTGGTGCTCTGCCACTCCGTGCTGGAAGTGGTCGACGACCCGGCGCCGGTGGCCACCGCCCTCGCCGCCGCGCTGCGCCCGGCCGGCGCGGCCAGCGTGCTGGTCGCCGGACGGGCCGCCGCCGTGCTGACCCGGGCGATGAACGGGCACCTGGACGTCGCCGCCACGCTCGCCGCCGCCCCGGACGGCTCCGCCGGAGCACGCGACACCCTGCGCCGGCGCTTCGACGCCGACAGCGCCACCGCGCTGCTCGCCGCAGCCGGGCTCACCGTGGAGGAGATCCACGGGGTGCGCGTCCTGGCCGACCTGCTCCCCGCCGCGGTGGCCGACGGCCAGCCGGCCGCCCTGGTCGAGCTGGAACGCGCCCTGGCGGCCCGGTCGCCGTACCGGGATCTCGCCGCCCAGCTGCACCTCTTCGCCCGCCGCCCGGCGTGACCGGGCCGCGACGACCGCCGGACGGGCCGGACGACGCCGTCGGCCCGCCGCTCGGCCACGTCGGGCCGCTGGAGATCGTGCCGCCGCGGTACGGCGGGGGCAGCCTGGTCGACGTGGTGCCCAGCGCGCTGGCCGTGCTCGGGGTGCCTGGCGCGGTCGACCTGCTCGGCCTGACGCCCCGCCTGGCCGGGGTACGCCGGATCGCGGTGCTGCTCGTCGACGGCCTCGGCTGGTACCAGATCCCCACCGCCGCGCCGTACGCGCCGACCCTGGCCGGGCTCACCGCCACCGCCGGCCGGCCGCTGACCGCCGGGTTCCCGTCCACCACCCCGACCAGCCTGGTGAGCCTCGGCGCGGGCGTGCCGTCCGGGGCGCACGGGGTGCTCGGCTTCACCGTCCGGGTGCCCGGCACCGACCGGGTGCTCAACCACATCGAGTGGGCCGGCGACCCGGAGCCGCTGCACTGGCAGCCGGTGCGTACCCAGTGGGAGCGGGCCCGGGCGGCGGGTGTGGCGGTGACCGTGGTCAGCCGCCCCGAGTACGCCGGCAGCGGGCTGACCCTGGCCGCCAACCGGGGCGGCGACTACCGGGGCGCGGCCGGCGTGGACGCGCTGGCCGGCACGATGCTCGCCGCGCTCGCCGCCGGTGACGGTCCGACCCTGGTCTCCGGCTACCACCCCGACCTGGACCGGCACGGCCACCTCAGCGGGGTCGACTCCGCGCCCTGGCGGCTCGCCGCCGCCGGGGTGGACGCGCTGCTCGCCCGCCTCGTCGACGGTCTCCCGCCGGACGCCGCGCTGCTGGTCACCGCCGACCACGGCCAGCTCGACGTGCCCGCCGCGCACCGCTTCGACCTGGACACCGACCCCCGGCTGCGCGCCGGTGTCCGGGTGATCGCCGGCGAGCCGCGGGTGCGCTACCTGCACGTCGCGCCGGGCGCGACCGACGACGTGGTGGCCGCCTGGTCGGCGGTGCTCGGCCCGGCCGCCCGGGTGCAGACCCGCGCGGAGGCGGTGGCCACCGGCCGGTTCGGCCCGGTGCCGGAGGAGCACCTGGGGCGCATCGGTGACGTGGTGGTCACCTGCCACGGCACGTACGCGGTGCTGGCCAGCCGCTCCGAGCCGCCGGCGGTGTCCCGGCTGGTGGCGTACCACGGGGCGGACACCGCGGCCGAGATGACCATTCCGCTGCTGGTCGTGCGGGGCTGACCGACCGGGCTGTCACACCGGCGGGCTAGCCTGCGGGGATGGGTCGGAGCCAGTCGTTCGCGCGCGGTCACGACCCGCGCCCCGGGTCGGAGGGTGGCGGTGATCCGCGCTTCGGGCCGGGCGCCGACGACTCGGGCTGCCCGATCCTGCACGTCGACATGGACGCCTTCTTCGCCTCCGTCGAGGTGCGCCACCGCCCGGAGCTGCGCGGCCGGCCCGTCGTGGTCGCCGGCACCGGGCCGCGCGGCGTGGTCAGCTCCGCCAGCTACGAGGCCCGGCGGTACGGCGTACGCAGCGCCATGCCCACCATGCGGGCCCGCGCGCTCTGCCCCGACGCGGTCTACCTCCCACCCGACTCCAGCCGGTACTCGGCCGCCTCGCGGGCGGTGATGCAGATCTTCCGCGACGTCACCCCGCTGGTCGAGCCGCTCTCCCTCGACGAGGCGTTCCTCGACGTGGCCGGGGCCCGGCGACTGTTCGGCCGGCCGGCCGAGATCGCCCGGCTGATCCGCCGGCGGGTCGCCGAGGAGCAGCGGTTGACCTGCTCGGTCGGGGTGGCGCCGAGCAAGTTCGTGGCCAAGCTCGGCTCCACCCGGGCCAAACCGGACGGGCTGCTCGTGGTCCCCGCCGACCGGGTGTTGGAGTTCCTGCACCCGCTGCCGGTGGCTGCGCTCTGGGGGGTGGGGGAGCGCTCCGCCGAGACGCTGCGCCGGCTTGGCCTGTCCACCATCGGTGACCTCGCCGAGGCGCCGTACGGCATGCTCCGCCGGGCGCTCGGCGAGGCGTCCGCGACCCACCTGCACGAGTTGGCCCGGGGCCGTGACCCGCGCGCGGTGAGCCCGGAGCACGTGGAGAAGTCGATCGGCGCCGAGGTGACCTTCGACGCGGACGTGGACGACCCGCTGGAGATCCGCCGGGCGCTGCTCGCCCTCAGCGAGAAGGTGGGCGCCCGGCTGCGCCGAGCCGGGCAGGTCGGGCGGACGGTGTCGATCAAGGTACGGCTCGCCGACTTCCGCACGGTCAATCGGTCCCGGACCCTCGGTGGCCCGACCGACGTGGCCCGGGAGGTGTTCGACACCGCCTGGGCGCTCTACACCGTTCTCGACCCGGGTGAGCGCATCCGGCTGGTCGGCGTACGCGTCGAAGGGCTCGCGGGTGCGAGCGGCGCAGCCCGGCAGTTGACCCTCGGCGCCCCCGAGCGCGGCTGGCGGGAGGCGGAAGCCGCCGCGGACGCCGCCGCTGCCCGATTCGGGCGGTCCGTCATAGGTCCGGCCAGTCTGCTCGGCAAGGGTGAACCCCGTCGGCGGGAAAATCCGACCCGGCCGTAGGTCGTCCCGCTTTCCGACGCGCGACCCCCCTCGTAGACTTGTCGGTAAGCAGCCGGTTGGCTGCCACGGTCTGTCGGCCCGACCGGGCCGACCAACGTGACCGGGGAGGAGTGCCGTGCCGCTCTCGGAGCACGAGCAGCGGCTGTTCGAGCAGATCGAGCGGTCGCTTGCCGAGGACCCCAAATTCGCCTCGGCCGTGCGCGCCAGCGATCCGCGCTTTTACGCGCGGCGTCGCCTGCTCGTCGCTGCCGGCGTGGTCGTCGTCGGCTTGGCCCTGTTGGTCTACGGCGCGGTGATCAAGACTCCGCCACTGGCAGTGGCGGGCTTCGTCGTCATGCTGGCCGCTTTGGGCTACGCGGTGCAGTCGCAACGCAGGGCGCAGTCACCCGACCTGCACGTGGTCGGGGGCACCACCAGTCGCCGTCGTCCACGCGGGCGCGCGGGTCGACGGCCGTCGCTGCTGGACCGCATGGAGGACCGGTGGCGTCAGCGCCCGGAGGGACATCGCTGAAGGTCGTCGCCCGTCGTTGAGGCGGGCCGGCGTCGTCACGACGACGGTAGGTGCCGGACCTGATCCGGCCACTACCGTCGCACCACCATGTCCGCGACCCGATCCGGCGGGCCTGGTCTGCCCGGCCGAGGATCGCCCGCGACGAGGCGAGCCTCGCCGAGAACACCACGCCCGGCTCTTCCCGTGGTGAACGACCTCTCACGCCCACGTCACCCCCCCCGCCCCAACCCCAAACCCCCAACCCCCGACCCCGCCCCGACCGGGGCAGGGGCACGGCACGGTGGGCGGCGCAACTTCCCGGATGTAGGGGTGTCGCGAGACGGGGACACCACTACATCCGGGAAACAGCGCGATCTGGGCGGGCGGGTCAGACGCGGCGGGCCAGCAGGCGGCGTGGGCTCCACCGGGCCAGCCGGTACCGTGCCTGCCCGCCCGTCGCCACCAGCCACGAGGACCGCTCCGCGACGGCCAGCCGCCAGCGCAGCAGCACCGACGGCGGGAGCAGGGCGGCCAGCAGCCGGGTACGCCGGTCGGACCGGGCGGCGAGCGCACCGCGTACCGAGCGCAGGGCCGGGTGCAGCGGCTCGCCGGTGAGCGGGTCGCGGGCGTAGCGCGCCCGCTCCTCCGCGCGGCCGAGCAGCCGTACCGCCGCCGTCGAGGTCGCGTCGTCGGACAGGGCGTCGCGGACCAGGCGCTCCGCGGTCGCCCGGGGCGTCTCCGTCCGGTCGACGCGGACCCGGTAGTCGACCAGGGTGTCCAGCAGTTCGTCCCACGCCGTGTGGGCGTCCGCCCGGGCCCGGTCGCGGTCCGCGCCGAGCACGACGATGCCGGTCGCCTCCGGAGCGGCGTCGCCGGAGCCGGCCGCCACCGCCGCCGGGGCGGGCTGCGCGTGCCGTCGGCGGCGCAGCGTCACCCGGCGCAGCGCCGGCACGGAGAGCAGAGCGAGCAGCGCCAGCACCCCGCCGGCCGTCCACCACGGCCAGGTGGGCGTACGCCGCACCGGTGCGCCGGTGACCGGGTCGAAGCCCTCGTCGACCTCCCGGTCGGCGGCGTCCGGCCGGTCCGGCCCGGCGGAGCCGCCCGGGTCGTCCGGAGTGGCCCCCGGCGCGGAGGTGCCCGACGGCTCCGGGTCCGGGGCGTCGCTGTCCGGGGCCCAGGCCGAGCGGTTCGCGCCCTGCACGGCGTACGCCGGGGTGGGGTCGAACGGCACCCAGCCCATCTGGTCGAAGTAGACCTCCGTCCAGGCGTGCAGGTTGCGGTTGGTAAGCACCCAGGTGTCGTCCCCGGCACCGGTGCCGTTGGTGAACCCGAACGCCACCCGGGCCGGGATGCCGGCGGACCGCACCAGCCAGGCCATCGCCGCCGCGTACTGCTGGCAGAAGCCGACCTTGTTGGTGAGGAAGTCGACGATCTCCTGGCCGCTGGTGCCGCCCTTGGTGCTCAGCGAGTAGCTGAAGCCGTTGTCCCGGGAGAAGTAGTCGTAGATCGCCCGCACCTTGTCGTAGTCGGTGCGTTTGCCCTCGATCAGCCGGGAGACCAGCAGGTCCACCTGCTGTACCGCAGGCCGGCGGGTCTGCTGGACGGCGATCGGGTGCTCGGCCGGCAGGGAGGGCGCCCGGCGCAGCGCGGCGGGACTGAACGTCGACCGGACGTACTCGAAGGAGTAGCGCTTGCCCCGGGAGTTGTCCCGGTTGGAGAAGACGACGCCGAGGTTCTGGTCGTAGAGCCAGTTGCCGCTGAGGCCGTCGACGTCGACCGGGTCGGAGTAGACGGGCACCAGCGGCATGGTCAGGTTACGGCTGACCTCCACGGTCGCCCGGTGGCGTTGTTGTGCCACGCCCTGCCGCGCGGGCACCCCGGGCAGGTCCCGGTCGACCCGCCTGCCGTTGGGTGGACGCACCCGGAAGCCGTCCGGACGCAGCTCGTCGGCGACCCCGAAACGCAGATAGAACGGGCTGGACTCGGTGGTGGTGACCTTGACCATCTCGGCCACCTCGGACTGGTTGAGCTGGCCGCTGAGCGCCGCGAAGAGGTCGATCCGGCCGGGGCTGCCGCCCTGCCCGGGCCGCCCGTTGCCGGTGCCGTCGCCGACGGAGTTGAACTGGTCGAGCAGCCCGCCGGTCATCCCCGGCACGGCCAGCGGCACGGCCACGGCCAGCGCCACACCCACCACCGCCAGCCGGCGACCGGCGGCGGCCAGCGGAGACGCCTCCCAGACGTCGACGTCGCGCCCCTCGCCGGTGAACCGGCGACCGAACCGGCGTACCCGCTCCACGTTGTCGGTGACCAGCAGCCAGAGGTAACCGCAGGCGCCGACGACGAACGGCAGCGCCGGCACGCTGTCCACGTAGACCGCGACCGGCACCGAGTAGATCGCCAGCATCGGCAGGCCGGCCAGCGCCGGACGCCGCAGCCCCACCGCCAGCAGGTCGACCAGCATGGCCACGGCGCCCACCCCGAGCACGGTGATGAACAGCAGCGGGGTGGTGTCCGGCACCTTCACGCCGTACGACCGCATGTCCTGCGCCGAACCCTGCATCAGCTCGCCGAAATGGGCCAGGGTGGCCGGGGTGGGGATGAACGCGACCAGTTCGGTGCCGCCGGGGAAGAGCCAGGTCAACGCCAGCAGCAGGCCGGCCAGCATGCCCAGCGCCTGCCCCCAGAGCGGAGCCCGCAGCAGCCGGGCCAGCGCGGCCACGCCGGCCACCACGGCCACCGCGATGGCGGCCTGGACCAGCCAGGTCCACCGCTGGAAGATCGACGACAGCGGCGCCGCGGCGAGCAGTGTCGCCGCGGCGGCCACGAAGCCGAGGTTCCGGGACGCGATCACGATCTCACCTTCCCTGTCACCGGACGACGCCGGCGACCGTCTCGGCCATGGCCGCCCGCAGGGCGAAACCCTGCGAACCACGGGCCGCCTGCGGCCACAGCGCCGGCAGCCGGCCGCCGTGGTCGACCCCGATCACCCGCCAGCCGCCCTGCAACAGGGCGAGCGCGGCGGCGCCGTGGGCGCGTTCGGACTCGGCGCGGGCCTTCTCCGGCAGGTTCAGCCAGGTGCTGCTGTCCAGCAGGAAGCCCACGCAGGTCGCACCGTTGCCGCGCAGGCCCGACAGCAGTTCCGCCTCGGTGGGGCCCAGTGACCCGAGCAGCGCGATGATCAGGCCGCCGTCGGCGCGCTGGCGTACCCGCTGCACGAGGGTCGCGACCTCGCCGCGCTGGTCGAGCCGGACGTCGGCCAGATGATCGAGGAGCACGCCGTCGCCGGCCGCCTCGGTGGCGTCGACGTCCACCCCCGAGCCGGTGACCAGGCGCAACTTGTAGCCCGACTGCCGCAGGTGCACGGCGATGCTCGCGGCGGCGGTGACCGCCCACTCGAAGCTGGCCGTCGGGCCGTCGCCGCGGTGGCCGTACGCGCGGGTGTCCAGCACGACGGTGGCCCGGCTCTCCCAGGGCTGCTCCTCGCGCCGCACCATCAGCTCACCGGTGCGCGCGGTCGACTTCCAGTGCACCCGGCGCAGGTCGTCGCCCATCCGGTACTCCCGGGTGGCCGCGTCGTCCTCACCGTGCACCGCGACCGACCGGGCCCGGCTGTCGCCGCTGCCGGCGTACTCGCCGGGCAGACGGACCGTCGGCAGTGGGGTGACCTGCGGGATCACCGTCAGGTGGTCGGTGCTGGGGAAGGCCCGGGTCAGCTCGCAGAGCCCGAACGGGTCGGTCATCCGGACCACCAGCGGACCCACCTCGTACCGGCCGCGCACGTCGGCGCGGACCGTGTACGCCACCGAGCTGGCCTGGTGCGCGCCGAGCCGTTCCAGCACCACCCGGGGCCGGCTGCCCAGCGCGTACGGCAGCCGGTCCTCGAGCAGCAGGGTGCCGGTGGGCAGCCGGGACATGTTCTGCAGGCGCAGCACGACCCGGGAGCTGGCCCCGACCGGCACCCGGTGCGGCTCCAGCGACCGGTTGCAGGCCAGCTTGTAGCGACTGCGCCCGACGTAGAGCGCGGCGAGCAGCGGCAGGGCGGCCAGCAGCACCGCCACCCGCAGCAGGTCCTTCTCACCGAGGATGCCGGCGGAGACCGCCGCCGCGACCGCGGCCGCCAGGAACGAGCGGCCGCGGGTGGTCAGGCCGCGCAGCCCGTCGCGCACGTCACGGCCTCCGCGGCTCGAACGGCGGGCGACCGTTGCCGGTGGCGGGACGGGGCGCGTCGTACTGGGTGCGCTTGCGGTCCTGCGGCAGCGCCAGCCGGTGCACCAGCTCGGAGACGATCGCGTCGGTGGTGCGCCGGGCGAGCTGGGCGTCGGCGGTCGGGATGATCCGGTGCGCCAGCACCGGCACCGCGAGGGCCTGCAGGTCGTCCGGGACGACGTAGTCGCGCCCCTCCAGGGCGGCCACCGCGCGGGCGGTGCGCAGCAGTTGCAGGGTGGACCGCGGGGACGCGCCGAGGCGCAGCTCGGGGGACTCGCGGGTGGCGGTGACCAGGTCGACGGCGTACTGCTTCACGGCGTCGGCGACGTGCACCTGGCGGACCGTGGCGATCAGCCGGCGGACGGTGTCGGCGTCGGAGACCGGCCGCAGCTCCTGCAACGGGTCGGCGGCGCCGTGGCCGTCCAGCATGGCCAGCTCGGCCTCCGGGCCCGGGTAACCCATCGCGATTCGCGCGGTGAACCGGTCGCGCTGCGCCTCGGGGAGGGGATAGGTGCCCTCCATCTCGATCGGGTTCTGGGTGGCGATCACCATGAACGGAGTCTGGAGCTGGTACGTCACCCCGTCGACGGTGACCTGCCGCTCCTCCATGCACTCCAGCAGCGCGGACTGGGTCTTCGGCGAGGCCCGGTTGATCTCGTCGCCGACGACCAGGTTGGCGAAGACCGCGCCCGGGCGGAACTCGAAGTCGTGCGTCTCCTGGTTGTAGACGCTGACCCCGGTGACGTCGCTGGGCAGCAGGTCGGGGGTGAACTGGATCCGGCGCACCGAGCAGTCGATCGAGCGGGCCAGGGCCTTGGCCAGCTTCGTCTTGCCGACGCCGGGGACGTCCTCGATCAGCAGGTGACCCTCGGCGAGCAGGACGGCCAGGGCGAGGCGCACCGTCGCGGTCTTGCCTTCGATGACCTGCTCGATGTTGGCCACGATGGCTTCGCTGGCGGCGCGGAACTCGTCGTGCGGCAGCAGGCCGCCCACCTCGTCCCAGGTCTGTTGTGTCACGGGCCTCCTCCTCGTCGCCGGAACGGCAGCTCTGTAAAGAGCACCTGGACCCGCCGTTGGGTTCGCGACGCCGAGCCACGTCTGCCGCAGAAATCTCACTGGTCTCTCAGGCTAACCATGTTTCTCGTGATCGCCGACACCCGCAGGTACTCCGCCGGTTACGCCCGGAAATTTCGCCGGTCGGGGGACGCATGCGCACATGCTCACCGGGTAGACGCCGCTCCTGATCCGGACGGGAGCGAACATGACGGACTCGGCACTGCCGATCAACCTCGGGTACTGGCTGCTGGCGCTCAGTCCGATCGTGCTGCTGCTGGTCCTGCTCGCGGTGCTGCGCTGGAAGGCACCCGAGGCCGGCCCTGCCGGGATGTTCCTGGCCGCCGTGGTCGCGCTGGTCTTCTTCCGTACTCCGTTCGAGACGCTCGCCGTGGGCGTCGGCAAGGGTGTTTGGGACGCGGTGTTCATCCTGCTGGTGATCTGGCCGGCGCTGCTGCTGTACCGGGTGGGCACAGCTGCCGGTGCCTTCGACGCATTGCGCCGCGGGTTGTCCCGGTACAGCCGCAACCACGTCTTCCTGGTCCTCGGGTTCGGGTGGGTGTTCGCCTCCTTCACACAGGGCATCGCCGGCTTCGGCGCACCGATCGCGATCGTGGCGCCGCTGCTGCTGGCCATCGGGGTACGTCCCCTCTACGCCGTCGCCATCCCGCTGATCGGGCACGCCTGGGCGAACATGTTCGGCACCCTGGCGGTGGGTTGGATCGCCACGTTGCAGGTGGTCGAGCTGGACGACGAACTCGCCACGGCACTCATCACGGCGGTGCTGCTCGCCCCGGTGACGCTGATGGCCGGCGTCACCATCGCCTGGATGGCCGGAAAGGGACGCGGGGTCCGGATCGCCTGGCCGCTGATCCTGATCATCTCGGCGCTGCACGCCGGGCTCCAGTTCGTGATCATGTACTGGGAGCCGCTGCTGTCCGCCTTCCTCGCCAGCACCGTCGCACTGGTGGCGCTCTATCCGCTGTCCCGCTGGTCCCGCTACCGGGAGCCGGCCCGCGACGTCGGGGAACGCCCGGCCATGCGTGACGACGCCGGTGAGGGGGACGAGGAGAAGAGCGAGCCCGTCATGGGCCTCGGCTGGGCGCTGCTGCCGTACGCCGTGCTGACCCTGGTGGCCGTCCTCACCCTCGCGGTGCCGCCCGTGGTGAACCTGCTCGACCAGGTCGAGTTCGGGCCGCCCTTCCCCGAGGCGGGCACCGGATTCGACGTGGTGAACGAGGGTGAGCGGCCGTACTCGCCGATCGCCCCGTTCACCCACCCGGGTTTCTCGCTGGCCGTCGCGGTTCTGGTCACCTGGCTGGTCTACCGGTCGCGCGGTTTCTTCGCGCGGCGGCGGCAGCGGGAGGGGCGCCAGCCGATCTGGTCGAGCCTGGCCACCGACGCCACCCCCGCCTCGGTGGCAATCCTGTCGTTCCTGGTGCTCGCCGCCGTGATGGAGCACTCCGGCCAGACCGACGTGCTGGCGCAGGGCCTGGAGCAGGTCTCGCCGCCGCTCGTCTACGCCTTCCTGGCCAACATCATCGGCCTGATCGGGGCCTTCATGACCTCCAGCAACACCGCCTCCAACGTGCTCTTCGCCCAACTGCAGCAGGGCGTCGCCACCGGCACCGGCCTCTCCGGCAACGCCGTCGTCGCCGCGCAGAGCGCCGGTGGCGCCATCGGCAACGCCGTCGCGCCGGCCAACATCGTCCTCGGCACCGGCACCGCCGGCATCGTCGGCCAGGAGGGCGCCGTGCTGCGCAAGACGCTGCCCTGGACGCTGGCTGCCGCAGTGGTGATCGGTCTGCTGACCCTGCTCTTCGTCTGACGGATTGGAGACGTCGTGAACGAACTGCGCTGGCTGCTGCTGGCCATGGCGTTGTTCCTCGGCGCGCTACCGGCGCTCAGCGCCGGCACCGAGGCGCAGGTCCCACCGCTGTGGTGGGCGGGGCTGGCCCTGGTCGCCGCGGCCGGGGCCATTCCGGTGGTGCTGCGGTTCGTGCCCTCCGGCGACGACAGGGAGGACTGACCGGTGCCGCGCTTCCGGGAGATCTACGCCGACACCGGCGACGGCGGAGTCCAGCTCGGCGCCAGCGCCGACCGGTGGCACCTGTACGAGGACTTCGTCCACCTGTCTCCGCACCACACCGAGGGGAAACTGGTCCGCTTCGAGGCGGAGCTGCTGCCGTTCGTCGACAACCTCGACCGGGGCGCGCTGGTGGTGGTGGACATGCAGAACGACTTCTGTTCCCCGGGTGGGTGGACGCAGCGTTCGGGACTCGACCATGAGGCGTGCCGGGCGGCGATCCCGGGCGTGCAGCGGGCCGTCGAGGCCGCTCGCCGGCACGGCATGTTCGTCATCTGGGTCTACTGGCACAACCGCCCCGACCTGCGCAACCTTGGCGCGCCCACGCTGTACTCCTTCAAGCACCGGCTGGACCAGCGGGGCATCGGCGAGGAGCTGGATCTCGGCCAGGTGCTCACCGCTGGCTCCTGGGGCGCCCGGATGGTCGACGAACTGCAGGACCACATCGACGAGGACGACATCCGCGTCGAGAAGGTACGGATGAGCGGCTTCTACGGCACCCACCTCGACCAGGTGCTGCGAACCCAGGGCATCCAGACCCTGTTCGTCTGTGGCGTCAACGCCGACCAGTGCGTCAGCACCACGCTGGAGGACGCCTACTTCCGGGACTACAACCCGGTGCTCATCTCCGACGCCACCGCCACCTCCAGCCCCGCGTACTGCAAGGACGCCGTGGTGTTCAACACCAAGCAGTGCTGGGGCTTCGTCACCACCACCGACGGGTTCGCCAACCCGCGACCGTACCCACTGAAAGGGCTGACATGAGCGCGCCGCACGGACCCCGCACCGGCCGCCCGCCGACCCGGGCCGACCGTGGCGCGGTCTCCTCGCCGCACGTACTGGCCAGCGGAGCCGGACTGGCCGTGCTGCGTCGCGGTGGCAGCGCGGTGGACGCCGCCGTCGCGGTCAACGCGTTGCTCTGCGTCGCCTACCCGCACATGGCCGGCCTCGGCGGCGACGGGTTCTGGCTGATCGCCGGCCCGGACGGCGCGGTGGAGGCGCTCAACGCCTCCGGTCCGGCCGCCGCGACCGCGACCCGGGACTGGTACGCCGAGCGCGGACACACCGAGCAGGTGCCGGTGCGGGGAGCACTGTCCGCGCTGACCGTGCCGGGCGCCCTGGACGGCTGGCGGCTGGCCCACGAGCGGTACGGCCGGCTCGCCTGGGCCGACCTCTTCGAGGACGCGGTGCACTACGCCCGGCACGGGGTGCCGGTGTCCCGCTCGCTCAGCGACTGGCTGGTCGAGGATCTGGAGCTGCTGTCGGGGGAGGCGAGCACTCGGCACCTCGTACCCGCCGGACGGGCGCTGCGCGAGGGGGAGCGGTTGCGCCAGCCGGAGCTGGCCACCTCGCTGGAGGTCATCGCCGCGCACGGTGCCCGAGCCGGCTTCTACGAGGGCGAACTCGGACGGCGGTTCTGCCAGGCGTTGGAGGTAGGTGGCTCCCCGCTGCGCCCCGACGACCTGGCCGCCTACCACGCGCAGTGGGAGGAGCCGATCAGCACCGACTACCGCGGCCACACCGTGTACGAGCTGCGCCCCAACACCCAGGGCTTCGCCGCCCTGCAGATCCTCAACCTGGTCGAGGGCTTCGACGTGGCCGCCTGGGGGGACGGCACGCCCGACTACTACCACCACATGGCGGAGGCGGTGAAGCTCGCCTTCGCCGACCGGGACGAGTGGCTGACCGACCGGCACTGGGTGGACATCCCGCTGCGCACCCTGCTCGACAAGGAGTACGCCGCCCGCCGCCGCGCCCTGATCCGGACCGAGCGGGCAATGGTGATGGACGAGGTGGAGCCGGGCCTGCGGTTCTCCCCCCAGACGCACCGCCGCCGCGCGCCGGGCGGCGACACCTGCGCGTTCACCTCCGTCGACCGGGACGGGCTCGTCGTCTCGGCCATCCAGTCCATCTACCACGACTTCGGCAGCGCGATGATCGTCGGCGACACCGGAATCATCCCCCAGAACCGAGGCTCGTTCTTCTCCCTCGACGAGACCCATCCCAACCGGATGGAACCCGGCAAGCGCACCTTCCACACCCTGATCCCGGGGCTCGCCTGCCGGGACGGACGGCCCTGGCTCGCCTTCGGCAGCATGGGCGGCGAGGGCCAGCCGCAGACGCACGCCGCCCTGCTGACCCGTCTGATCGACTTCGGCTACGACGTCCAGCAGGCGATCGAGGCGCCGCGCTGGCTGATGGGGCACACCTGGGGGACCACGGTCAAGGACCTCTCCCTGGAGGGTCGGATCGGTGACGAGGTCGCCCGGGAGCTGCAACGCCGCCGGCAGCCGGTGCGGATGCTGCCCAACTGGGACGACAACATGGGCCACGCACATGCCATCCGGATCGACGCGGAGCGAGGGCTCCTGGAGGCCGGTGCCGACCCGCGCGGCGACGGCGCCGCCCTCGGCTACTGACCGCCGCCCGTAATGATCCTGGCGGTCGTTCTCGTCTGGCAGGTCGCCCTCGCGGCCTGCGTACCCCTGCTCACCCGCCGGCTGGGCCGCGACGCCGGCTATCCGTTGGCCGCCGGGTTCCTGCTGACGGCCGCGCTGCTGCTGCTCCGGCTCCCGGTGATCCTCGCCGACGGGACGGCGGCGGTCGGCTGGCGGTGGCTGCCCTCGCTGGACGTCTCGGTCGCCCTGCGGATGGACGCCCTCGCCCTGGTGTTCGCCCTGCTGGTGCTCGGCGTGGGCGCCCTGATCATGGCCTACTGTCCGCGCTACCTGGGTCACGACCAGGCGCACACCCGGACGTACCTGCTGCTGACCCTCTTCGCGACCGCCATGCTCGGCCTGGTCCTCGCCAACGACCTGCTGGTCCTGTTCGTCTTCTGGGAACTGACGTCGGTGCTGTCCTTCGTGCTGATCGGGCAGGGCCGGCCGGCCGCCGGCCCCCCGGCGGTGCGGGCGTTGCTGGTCACCTCGGGCGGCGGCCTGGCCCTGCTGGCCGCCGTCGTGGTCCTCACGCTCGACCTCGGCACCAGCGACGTCGGCCGCATCCTCGCCGAACCGGAGCGGCTGGACAGCGGCGCGGCCTGGGCGGCCGGCGCGCTGGTGCTGGTCGCGGCCTTCACCAAGTCGGCGCAGCTGCCGTTCCACTTCTGGCTGCCCGGCGCCATGGTCGCCATCACCCCGGTCAGCGCCTACCTGCACGCGGCCACCATGGTCAAGGCCGGCATCTACCTGCTGATGCGGTTCTCCGCCCTGTTCGGCGGCCACCCCGGCTGAGACCTGACGCTGCTCACAGTCGGCCTGCTGACCGCCGTGCTCGGTGCCTTCCTGGCGTTGCGCCAGTACGACCTCAAGGCGCTGCTGGCGTACTCCACGGTGAGCCAGCTCGGGCTGATCGTCGGGGTCATCGGGGTGGGCACCCCCGCCTCGGACGCGGCCGCGATCCTCTACACCGTCGCGCACGCCCTGTTCAAGGCGACGCTGTTCATGCTGGTCGGCATCATCGACCACGAGGCCGGCAGCCGGGACATCCGGGAACTGTCCGGACTGCATCGGGCCATGCCCGCGACGGCGCTGTTCACCGCACTCGCCGCCGCCACCATGGCCGGCCTGCCGCCGACGATCGGCTTCGTCGGCAAGGAGGCGATCTTCGAGGCCCTGGCCGAGGCGCACCACCTGCGCCTCTCCGGCCAGCTGGCGGCCGGACTCGGGGTGCTGGCCGCGGTGCTGACCTTCGCGTACGCGGCCCGACTGGTGCACGGCGTCTTCACCGGCCCGCTGCGCCAGCAAGGGCTGCGCTCCCCGCGTCGTTCCTTCGTCGCGCCCGCCGCGGTGGCCGCGATCCTGACCACTGCGCTGGGACCGTCCGTCACCCTGCTCAGCCCGATCGTCCAACGCGCCGCGAACGACGCCCGGCCCCAGGGCGAACCGCCCTACCTGGCGTTCTGGCACGGCTTCACCGTGGCCCTCGGGCTCTCCGCGCTCACCGTCCTGCTCGGGACGCTGCTCTTCGTCTTCCGGGCCCGCACCGACCGACTGCTGCGCCGACTGCCCACCACCACGCCCTTCGCCGTCCGGTTCGAGGCTGGCCGCGTCCGACTGCTGCACCTCGGCGCTCTGCTGGCCCGACCGGCCCGGGCCGCCGGCCCGGCCACGTTCCTGCTCCGGCCGCTGCTCGCCGTGCCGCTGCTGGCCGTGGTGGCCGCGGTCGGACTCGGCCCGCTACCGCCGCCGGTGGGCGAGGCGACCCGCCCCGGCGACGCGGTGCTGCTCGTCCTGCTCATGGTGACCCTGGCCGGACTGGTCACGGTGCGGTCGGCGCTGGGCGCGGTCGGCCTCACCGGCACGGTCGGCCTCCTGCTGTCGGTCTGGTTCGTGACCGCCGGGGCGCCTGACGTCGCGCTGACGCTGCTGCTGGTCGAGGTGCTCACCACCATCGTGGTGATGCTGGTACTGCGGCGCCGTTCGCCGCGTCTGCCACCGCGCGGCTCACGGCGTGCCCTACTGGCCGGCGCAGTGCTGGCCGGCGCGACCGGGCTGGCCGCGGCGGCCGGCACCGCGGCGTTGACCGGTCGGCGTGACCTCTCCGCACCCGGCCGGTACCTGCTCGCCGAGGCGGGTCCGACAACCGGCGGGAGCAACGTGGTCAACACCATCCTGGTGGAGTTCCGTGCGCTGGACACCCTGGGCGAATCGGTGGTCCTGGCGGTCGTGGCGGTGGGGCTGGTGTCGCTCGCCGACCGGGTCACCCGGACTGGACGGGACCTACCGGCCGCAGCCGCCGACCCGGTGCTCGTCTTCGCCCACCGGCTGCTCGCCCCGGTGATGCTGGTGGTGTCGGGCTTCCTCTTCGTCCGCGGGCACGAGGAGATCGGTGGCGGCTTCATCGGTGCCCTGCTGGCCGGGACCGCCGTCGGGCTGGGCCACCTCGCGTACGCCGGCACCTCGACGCCCCTGCTCGGCCGGCTGCGCACCCGGCCCCTGCTGGTGGCCGGGCTGCTGCTCTGCGTCGGTGTGGGGCTGGCGGCGCTGCCGTCGGGCCGACCGTTCCTCACCCTCGGCAAGGCCGGCCTGCCCGGCGGGGCGGCCCTGCCCTTCTCCACCAGCCTGCTGTTCGACCTCGGGGTGTACCTGATCGTCCTCGGGCTGATCGTGGCGGCGGTTCGCCGGCTCGACGTGTCGACCCGACCGGCCGCGACGGGGGAGCGGCGGTGACCGCCGCCGTCGCCGTCGGCGTGCTGGTGGCCGCCGCGGTCCACCTGCTGCTCCAACGCGGCCAACTCCGGGTGATCCTCGGTTTCGTCCTGCTCGGGCACGCGGTCAACGTGCTGCTGCTCTCCGCCGGCGGGCTGGACCGGCGGACACCCGCCTTCGACGGCGCCGGCGAGGACACCGCGGACCCGTTGCCGCAGGCGTTCGCGCTCACCGCCATCGTGATCAGCTTCGGAATCACGCTCTACCTGCTCGGGCTGCTCAGGGCGGACGTCCCGGCCGGCGACGGCGGCGAGGAGGAGACCGCCGACGGCCGCTCCGCCGCCGAGGGCGGCGAGGGTGGGGACGAGCGGTGAGCCGCCTGTTGATTCTGCCGTTCGCCGGCCCGCTGCTGACCGCCGCGCTGCTGTTCGCCGCACCGCGGCGGCACACGGCGCACCGGGTGGCCGGTCTCGCCGTGACCGCCGCCGTGCTCGCTCTGGCCGTGGCGCTGCTGGTGCTCACCCGCGACGGGACGGTGCTGGCCGAGCGGATCGGCGGCTGGCATCCACTGGTGGCGATCGGCTTCGCCGCCGACGCGTTCAGCGCGCTGATGGTCACCGTCTGCGCGCTGGTGGTGCTGGCCTGCCTCGCCACGACCGCCGCACCCGGCGACGACCACGATCCGCTGTTCGTGCCCCTGGTGCTCGTGCTGTCGGCCGGCGCCTACGGCGCGTTCCTCACCGCTGACCTGTTCAACCTGTTCGTGCTGGTCGAGGTCATGCTGGTGCCGTCCTACGTGCTCGTCGCGCTGGGCGGCGGCACCCGGCTCGGGGCCGCCCGGGTGTACGTGGCGATGAACCTGCTCGCCTCCACGATCCTGCTGGCCGGGGTCGGTCTGGTCTACGGGGTGACCGGCTCGGTGCGTCTCGGCGATCTGGCCGCCGCCGCGCGTACGTCGCCCACGGTGGGCGTGGCCGCCGGCGTCGTACTGCTGGCGCTGGCGGTCAAGAGCGCCGTCGTACCGTGGCACGACTGGCTGCCCAGGACCTACCCCGAGGCGCCACCGGTGGTGCTCGCCCTCTTCTCCGGGCTGCTCACCAAGGTCGGTCTCTACGCCCTGATCCGGGTCTACGCCGTCGTGTACGACGGCGATCCGGCGTACCACTGGGTCATCGGCACGGCCGCGATGCTCAGCATGGTCGTGGGCGTGCTCGGCGCGCTCGGGGAGGCCACCATGCGCCGGGTGCTCACCTTCCACATGGTCAGCCAGATCGGGTACGTCCTGCTGGGACTGGCCCTGTTCACGGCCGCGAGCCTCGCCGCGGCGGTCTTCTACCTGGTGCAGTACATCCTGGTGAAGACGGCGCTGTTCCTCTGCGCCGCGGCGGTGCACACCGGTCACCGGACCGACCGGCTGGACCGGCTGGGCGGCCTGGCCACCCTCCACCCGATGCTGGCGCTGGCCTTCGCCGGCGCCGCGCTCTCCCTGGCCGGACTCCCGCCGTTCTCCGGATTCGTAGCGAAGTTCCTGCTGATCAGGGCGGTGGGCGACGCCGGGCAGTGGGTGGCGGTGACGGTGGCCGTCGGCGTCAGCCTGCTCACGCTGGCCTCGATGCTCAAGATCTGGGGCGCGGCCTTCTGGGGGGAGCCATCCGGATCTGACGGGGCCGTGCCGGCCCGGGTGGTCCTGCCGGCGTTGACCCTGACGATCGTGTCGTTGCTGCTCGGCCCGGTGGCGCAACCCCTGCTCGGGCTGGCCGACACGGCGGCGGCCGGGCTGCTCGACCCCGACGCCTACCTGCGGGCGGTGAACGGCCGGTGAGCGCGGATGTCGGGCGGCGGGCGGTGGTGCGGACCGGGCGGATCCTGCGCTTCCTCGGGTGGTTCGCCGTCCGCCTGGTGGTGGCCAACCTGGTGGTCGCCCGGGAGATCCTGACCCCGGGCTGGCGGCTGTGCCCGGCGATCGTACGGGTGCCGCTGCCCGGGACGAGCAGCACCGAACTGGTGCTGACGGCGCTCTGCGTCGGGCTGACCCCGGGCACCCTCACGGTGGGGGTCCGGACGACCCCGCCGGTGCTCTTCGTGCACGGCATGTACGCCGACGATCCGCACGCGTTCCGCCACCAGATCGTCGAACTTCAGCGGAAACTGCTGCCGGCCGTGCGTCCCGTCGGCCGGCAGCCGGCCGGACCCGCACCCGCGGCCGACGACCCGGATGAGGGGTGAGGACGTGTTCCTGCTCGACGTGGTGCTCGTGGTCCTCGCGCTGTCGGCGCTGCCGGTCGTCTGGCGGCTGACCGTCGGCCCGACGGACGCCGACCGGGCGGCGGCCCTCGACCTGGGCTTCTTCGTCGTCCTGGCCGCGATGGCCGTGCTGGCCGCCCGGCTGGACTTCCCGCCCCTGCTGGATCTGGTCCTGACCGGCACCCTGGTGGCCTTCCTGGCCACGGTCGCCCTGGCCCGTCTGGTCCACCGGCGGTCACGCTGATGCGTACCGTGCTGGCGGCGGTCCCGCTGCTCGTGGGGACCGGGCTGATCGCGGTCAGCGCCCTGGGCCTGCTGCGGCTGCCGGACGTCTACAACCGGATGAACGCGGTGGCCAAGGCGGCGAGTCTGGGCGTGGTGTGCGTCCTGCTGGGGGTGCTGGTGCTGGTGTTCGACGTGCGCAGCGCGGTGGTGATCGCCGTGGCGGTCGGACTGCAACTGGTGAGCGCGCCCGTGGGTGGCTACGCGCTGGCCGTGGCGTCCTACCGGGCCGGCAGCCCGTTGGCCGCGGTGACCCGGTTCGACGATCTCGCCGACGCCGACGCCGACGCCGACGCCGACGCCGACGCCGACGCCGACGCCGACCCGGACGGCGGCCCGGACGGCGGCCCCGGACGCGACCGACCGGGTGGCGCGGCGGGCGGCGGATCCACGGGTGGGTAACCGTGTACCCGTCACGTTCCGGCCGGCGGTAGACTGCGGGACATGTCCGTGGCCGGTCTGCTTCTTACCGAGCCGTGCTGACGCGCTGACCCGCGACAGCACGGCCGCCCCTCCTGCGCGAGGGGCTTTTTTGTGCCTGCCGGACGAGACCGACCCGCATCCCGCGGTACGACGAACAGCGGATCGAGGAGAGACGCCATGAGTGAGGCAGCCGCACCGGCCAGTGACGTGCCACCGTTCCGGTACACGGCCGCTCTGGCCGACGAGATCGAGCGGCGGTGGCAGGACACCTGGGCGCGCGAGGGCACCTTCCACGCCCCGAACCCGACCGGCCCGCTGGCCGACCCGCAGCACCCGCGCTCCGGCGCGGAGAAGCTGTACGTGCTGGACATGTTCCCCTACCCGTCGGGCGCCGGCCTGCACGTCGGGCACCCGCTGGGCTACATCGGCACCGACTGCTTCGCCCGCTACCAGCGGATGGCCGGGCGCAACGTGCTGCACGCCATGGGCTTCGACGCGTTCGGCCTGCCCGCCGAGCAGTACGCGGTGCAGACCGGCACCCACCCCCGGACCACCACCGAGGCGAACATCGAGCGGTACAAGGCGCAGCTGCGCCGGCTGGGTCTGGCCCACGACGAGCGGCGCTCGGTGGCCACCATCGACACCGACTTCTACCGCTGGACGCAGTGGATCTTCCTGCAGGTCTTCAACTCCTGGTACGACACCGACGCGCGCAAGGCCCGCCCGGTCGCCGAGCTGATCGCCGAGTTCGAGGGGGGCACCCGACCCACCCCGGACGGCCGCCCGTGGGCCGAGCTGACCGTGGCCGAGCGGCGGGCGATCGTCGACGACCACCGGCTGGCGTACGTCTCGCAGGCGCCGGTGAACTGGTGCCCGGGGCTGGGCACCGTGCTGGCCAACGAGGAGGTCACCGCCGACGGCCGCTCCGAGCGGGGCAACTTCCCGGTCTTCAAGCGCAACCTGAAGCAGTGGATGATGCGGATCACCGCGTACGGCGACCGGCTGCTGGACGACCTGGACACCCTGGACTGGCCCGAGCCGATCAAGCTGATGCAGCGCAACTGGATCGGCCGGTCCACCGGCGCGCACATCGACTTCCCGACCGCCGCCGGGCCGGTGCGGGTGTTCACGACCCGGCCGGACACCGTCTTCGGCGCCACCTACATGGTGCTGGCCCCCGAACACGAGCTGGTCGACGTGCTGGTCCCGGCGGCCTGGCCGGAGGGGACGAAGGACGCCTGGACCGGCGGGCACGCCAGCCCGCGGGCGGCGGTCGAGGCGTACCGGAAGGCGGCGGCGGCCAAGACCGACATGGAGCGGCAGGCCGACACGAAGGAGAAGACCGGCGTCTTCGTCGGCGGGTACGCCACCAACCCGGTCACCGGGGGGCAGATCCCGATCTTCATCGCCGACTACGTGCTGGCCGGCTACGGCACCGGCGCGATCATGGCGGTACCCGCCCAGGACGAGCGGGACTGGGCGTTCGCCGAGGTCTTCGACCTGCCGATCGTGCGTACCGTGCAGCCGGCCGACGGCTTCGACGGCAAGGCGTACACCGGGGACGGCCCGGCGATCAACAGCGCCGCGCCCGAACGCGGCCTGGACCTGAACGGCCTGGGGGTCGCCGAGGCCAAGGCGCGGATCATCGAGTGGCTGGAGGCCAACGGGCACGGCGCGGGCGCGGTCACCTACCGGCTGCGCGACTGGCTGTTCTCCCGGCAGCGCTACTGGGGCGAGCCGTTCCCGATCGTGTACGACGAGACCGGCGCCGCCATCGCGCTGCCCGAGTCGATGCTGCCGGTCGAGCTGCCCGAGGTGGACGACTTCTCCCCGAAGACGTTCGACGCCGACGACGCCGACAGCAACCCGGAGACCCCGCTGTCGCGCCGGCGCGACTGGGTCGAGGTGGAGCTGGACCTGGGTGACGGCCCGAAGCGGTACACCCGGGAGACCAACGTGATGCCGCAGTGGGCCGGCTCCTGCTGGTACGAGCTGCGTTACCTGGACCCGACCAACGCCGAGCGCTTCGTCGACGTGGAGAACGAGCGGTACTGGACGGGCCCGCGCGGCGAGGGCGACTGCGGCGGCACCGACCTGTACGTCGGCGGCGCCGAGCACGCCGTGCTGCACCTGCTGTACGCCCGGTTCTGGCACAAGGTGCTGTACGACCTGGGACACGTCTCGTCGTTCGAGCCGTTCCGCAAGCTGTTCAACCAGGGCTACATCCAGGCGTACGCGTACACCGACGCGCGGGGCGCCTACGTGCCGGCCGAGGAGGTCACCGAGCGCGACGGTGGCTTCTACCTGGGCGACACGGCGGTCAACCGCGAGTACGGCAAGATGGGCAAGTCCCTGAAGAACGTCGTCACCCCCGACGAGATGTGCGCGGCCTACGGCGCGGACACCTTCCGGGTCTACGAGATGTCGATGGGCCCGCTGGAGGTCTCCCGCCCGTGGGAGACCCGGGCGGTGGTCGGGTCGTACCGGTTCCTGCAGCGGGTGTGGCGGGCGGTCGTCGACGAACAGACCGGTGCGCTGCGGGTCACCGACGCGCCGGCCGACGAGGTGACCCGCCGGCTGCTGCACAAGGTGGTCGACGGCGTCCGCGGCGACATGGAAGCGATCCGGTTCAACACGGCGATCGCCAAGCTGATCGAGCTGACCAACGCCATCACCCGGCTGTCGCAGACCCCGCGTGAGGTGGCCGAGCCGCTGGTGCTGATGCTGGCGCCGTTCGCCCCGCACGTCGCCGAGGAGCTGTGGCGACGGCTGGGCCACGACACCTCGTTGACGTACGCGGACTTCCCGACCGCCGACCCGGCGCTGCTGGTCGCCGAGACGGTGACCTACCCGGTGCAGGTCAATGGCAAGGTCCGGGGCCGGGTCGAGGTGGCCACCGACGCGGCCGAGGACGACGTGCGCGCGGCGGCGCTGGAGGCGGTCGCCGGTGCGCTGGCCGGTAAGGAGCCCCGCAAGGTGATCGTGGTGAAGGGCCGGATGGTCTCGGTCGTCGCCTGAGCCTGCCCGTTCGTACGTCGGAGGCGCGTTCCCTACCGGGGGCGCGCCCCCGACGTACCCGGTTCAGGGTTCCCGGCGGTGGACGACGGCCATGGCGACCAGCGCGGCGAACACCGGCCAGGCGGCGAGGACCACCCAGGAGCCGGGGATCGTCGCGAGGTGCTCGTTGAACTCGATGAACGGGTTCGAGACCAGGCGTTCCCAGGCGGGTACCGGCAGGGCGTTGTGGATCGCCGCTGTCCAGCGGTTCCTGGTGTCGAAGGCCAGCGGCAGCAGGAGCAGCACCGTCGTGGTGGTGACGATCGCCGGGGCGGTGTGCCGCAGCAGCGCGCCGAAGCCCAGGCCGATGAGCGCGCAGACCGGCAAGAGCAGCACCGAGGCTGCGACGGCCCGCAGCGCGCCCGGGTCACCGAGCGACGCCCCGACGCCCCGGTCGGCGAGGATCGCCTGCGACAGCGCGAACGAGACGCCTGCGGCCAGCACGCCGACGACCAGCATGACCGCCGCCAGCACCACCACCTTGGCGGCCATCACGGCGCGCCGGGCCGGTACGGCGGCGAACGTCGTCCGAATCTGGCCGCTGGCGTACTCGCCGGCGATCGTCACGGCCCCGACCACACCGGCGGCGAGGATGATGAACAGCCAGCCCTCCTCGGGGAAGGCGTCGTGGATCGGGTCGAACGCGGCCCGCCGCTCGGCCGGGTAGTCAGGCCAGTTGTGGTGGTCGGCAAGGGCCGCCCGCACACTGAACAGCGCGGCCGACACCGCGATCAGCACCAGCGACCCGTAGGTGGAGCGCAGCGACGACAGTTTGATCCACTCGGCGGCGAGCAGGTCCCGGAAGCGGGCGGCGGGCTCGGCCGCCCGGCGGCCGGTTGCGCGGGTGGGTTCGGTCAGCGCGCTCATCGGTGGTCTCCTGCCCGGTAGTCGACGCGGTCGGCGGTGAGGTCCATGAAGGCCTCCTCCAGGGAGGCGGCCCGGGTGACCAGCTCGTGCAGGGGTATGCCCCGGGCGTACGCCAGGTCGCCCAGCGCCGCCGGAGTCAGGCCGGTGACGGTGAGCGATCCGTCGGCCGCCGACTCGACCGCCGCCCCCGCCTCGCGGACCGCGGTGGTCAGCGCCGTCGGGTCCGGCGTACGGACCACGACGTGCGGGCGGGCACTGCGGGCGGCGAACTCGGCCAGGCTCTCGTCAGCGATCAGCTCACCACGGCCGATGACGACGAGGTGGTCGGCGGTCTGCGCCATCTCGCTCATCAGGTGGCTGGAGACCAGGACGGTGCGTCCCTCGGCGGCGAGCCGCTGGAACAGCCCGCGTACCCAGCGGACCCCCTCCGGGTCGAGCCCGTTGAACGGCTCGTCGAAGAGCAGCACCGGCGGGTCGCCGAGCAGGGCGGCGGCGATCCCGAGCCGCTGCTTCATGCCGAGCGAGAACCCGCCGATCCGGCGCCCGGCAACCCCGGCCAGGCCTACCTCGCTCAGCACCTCGTCCACCCGTGACCGGCCGATGGCGTTGCTGCGGGCCAGCGCGCGCAGGTGCGCCCGGGCGCTTCGCCCGCCGTGCACGTCGCCCGCGTCGAGCAGCGCGCCGACGTGCCGCAGACCGCGCGGGAGCTGGGCGAACGGGTGCCCGTCCACCAGCGCGGTGCCGCTGGTCGGGCGGTGCAGGCCGAGCACCAACCGGAGCGTGGTGGACTTGCCGGCGCCGTTGGGACCGAGGAACCCCGTCACATGGCCGGGTCGGACGGTGAGTGTCAGGCGGTCGACGGCCGTGGTGCGGCCGTACCGTTTGGTGAGGTCACGTAGTTCGATCACGACGTCGACGCTCCCGGACGGCCGGCGACGGGTCGTCGTGCCGGCGGCCACATCCACCGGCCAGGGTCCGCCCCCGGGCGTACGCCCGCCGGCCGATGACGGCCTGCCGCCCGCTGGCTACGGTGTGCCCATGCAGGCCGTCGTTCCCCGTCCGCATCCCGTCGCCCGATGGGTGCGGACCGTCCTGCCCTGGGCCGGCGTCGCCCTGCTCCCGATCGTGGTGCTGCTCGCGGCGACGGCCGGCGGCGGGCCGGCGCTGGCGCTCCCGAGCCCCGACGGCACCGTCCCCGGCATCCCGATCCGCTACCTCGCCCCCGCTCTGGTGGTCCTCCTGCCCGCCGGCCTGCTCCGGCGTCGTCCGCTGCTCGCCCTCGCCCTGATGCTCCTCGGCGCGTCGGTGGTCACCGCGACGACCACCGCGTGGGAGGACGGCTACCTGGCCGGCATCTGGTACCTCCAGTTCCTCGTCGTCGACCTGATGTTGGGGCTGGTCGTGGCGCGCACCCCGCGCCGGGTGTCGGTCCCCACCGCCGGCGTGGTGCTCGCGGTGCAGGTCGCCGCGAGCTTCGTCAACCTGGCCAGGGACCCGGTGGACCGGGCCACGATCTCGGTGCTGGCGGTGGCCGTCGCCTGGGTGGCCGGCAGCTCGGCGCGGGCCCGCCGCCGGCACGCCGAGGAACTGCGCGCGCACGCCACCGTCGAGGCGATCAGCGCGGAGCGGCTGCGGATCGCACGGGAGCTGCACGACGTGGTGGCGCACAGCATCGGGGTGATCGCCATCCAGGCCGGGGTGGGCGCCCGGGTCATCGACAGCCAACCCGGGGAGGCCCGGGCCGCCCTCGCCACCATCGAGCGGACCAGCCGGGAGACGCTGACCGGGCTGCGGCGTACCCTCGGCGCGCTGCGCCGCCCGGAGGAGGCGGCGGCGTCACTGGAGCCCACGCCCGGGCTCGCCGATCTCGACCGGCTGGTCGCCGCGGCGGCCGACGCGGGGGTCCGGGTGGACGTGCGCCGGGACGGCACGCCACGGCCGCTGCCGGTGGAGGTCGACCTCACCGCGTACCGGATCGTGCAGGAGGCGCTGACCAACGTGGTCCGGCACGCGGCTGTCGGGGAGTGCCGGGTCACTGTCAGGTATCCGCCGGACGGGGTCTGCGTCGAGGTGGTCGACGCGGGCCGGGGCGCCCCGCTCGGCGGCGAGGGGCACGGAATCGTCGGCATGCGGGAACGGACGACGCTGCTCGGCGGCTGGTTCGCTGCCGGGCCACGGCCGGAGGGCGGGTTCCGGATCGCCGTCCGGCTGCCGGCGGAGGCGGAGACGCAGGCGTGAACATCCGCGTGCTGCTCGTCGACGACCAGCCCCTGGTCCGCGCCGGTCTGCGGGTGCTCATCGCCGACGTCCCGGACATCGACGTGGTCGGTGAGGCGGGCACGGGGGCCGAGGCGGTGCGGCTGACCCGGGAGGTCGCCCCCGACGTGGTGTTGATGGACCTGCGGATGCCGGGCACCGACGGGATAGCGGCGACCCGCGAGATCACCGCGGCCGGCGGACCGGCCCGGGTGCTGGTGCTCACCACCTTCGACGACGACGAGCACGTGCACGCGGCGTTGCGTGCGGGCGCGAGCGGCTTCCTGGTCAAGGACATGGCCCTGGAGGAGATCCTCGGCGCGATCCGGGTCGTGGCGGCCGGGGACGCGCTGATCGCACCCGGGGTGACCCGACGCCTGATCGCCGAATTCGCCCGCCGCCCCGAGCCGGTGCCTCGGCCGCGCGGGCTGCCCGGGGTCACCGAGCGGGAACGGGAGGTGCTGACCCTGGTCGGCCGGGGACTGTCCAACGCGGAGATCGCCGCTGAACTGGTGATCAGCCCGGCCACCGCCAAGGCGCACGTGGCCCGCCTGTTCACCAAGTTGGCCGCCCGGGACCGGGTGCACCTGGTGATCGTCGCGTACGAGGCCGGCCTGGTCAGCCCGTCCCGCTGAGCGCGGTCGACCCGGCGGAGCCGCGTCGGCCGGGTCACCGCCGGCCGGACCTGCCCCCGGGACGGGCTCGGGTGGCGACGGGGCGGACCGGTCGTCGGTCAGAGGTGCGGGTCGGTGATGTCGAGCCGGCGCTGCCGCTCGGCCCGCCACCAGCGGTGGACCAGCACCGCGCTGGCGATCAGGCCGAGGCCGGCCGGGGCGGCGGCGAACCAGTTGACGTCGCCCGGGGAAGTGACCGCCGCGCCGACGGCGGCGTAGCCGAACGCGGTGGGCGCGGAGGCGATCACGCTGCCGACGAGGAACGGCAGCACCCGGGCGCCGGTGGTGCCGTAGCCGTAGCTGGTCAGGCCGTACCCGGAGATCGGCAGCAGCCGTACGGTGATCACCCCGAGCACGCTCTGTCGGGCGAACCAGCCGTCGAGGCGGGCCAGCCGGCCGCGGACCCGTTCCGCGACGAACTCCCGGCCCAGCACCCGGCCGACGGCGAAGCCCAGCGCCGCCGCGAGCAACGCCGCGCCGAGGGCGTACGCGGCCCCTTCCAGGGGACCGAAGATCGCGCCCGAGGCAAGTGTGACGAAGGTCCGGGGGACCAGCGCGACCAGCAGCAGCGCCCCGGTCACCACCGCCACCGCCGGGGCGTACCCGCCGAGGGTGTCGGCGAGGTGCGGCAGCGCGTGCGGGTCCGGGCGGGGTACCACCAGCAGCAGCACCCCGAACCCGGCGAGCAGGAGCAGCAGCAGGGCGAACCGACGTGCCGGTGGCTGCCCGAGCAGCCGCCGGACGGCGGGGTTCATGCCCGGGCGGCGGCCACTGCGGCGCGGCGCTCGGAGCGGAGCCGGTCGGACCAGGTGTCGTCCAGCGGCGGGAGCTGGTGCGCGCCGGTCGCCCACCGCAGCAGCAGGTCGGCCAGGGCCGGGTTGCGGGCCAGCGCCGGTCCGTGCGAGTACGTGCCGAGCAGCTTGCCCCGCCACGCGCCCTCGGTGGCGCCGTCGTTGCCCACGCCGGCGGTGACCCGGGCCAGCGGCGAGACGCCCGGGCCGAGATGGGTACGCCCGCCGTGGTTCTCGAACCCGGACAGCGCCGGGATGCCGAGCCGCGGGTCGACGTCGCCGGCCAGCTCGCCGACGGCCCGGGTGGGGCCCCGGTCGGAGGAGAAGTCCAGCAGCTCCAGGCCGGCGCACCTGGTGCCCTTGGCGAAGAAGGAGGTGCCGAGGAGCTGGTAGCCGGCGCAGACGCCGAAGACGACCGACCCCTGGGCCACCGCCCGGTGCAGGCCACCGTCGGCGAGCAGCCGCTGCGCGCCGAGCGCCTGCGGGCCGTCCTCACCGCCGCCGATGAGGTAGATGTCGGCGGTGGCGGGCAGCCGCTGGTTGGAGCGGACCTCCAGCACCTCGACCGGCATCCCGCGGCGCTGCGCCCGGCGGGCCAGGATCAGCATGTTGCCCCGGTCGCCGTAGGTGGAGAGCAGGTCGGGATAGATCCAGACGATGCGCAGGCTCTCAGTTGACACGGTCCAACTCCGCTCGGATGTCCTGGAAGGCGGTGTAATTGGCGATGACCTCCAGCCGGCCCGGCGGGACCGCCCGGACCGCCTCGTCGAACGTCCGGATGTGCTGGAACGGCACGTCGTTGATCTCCAGCCGGACCGCCAGGTCGTAGGCCCGGTCGCCGGTGATCAGCACCTGCCGGCCGCGCAGCGGGGCGAAGTCGACGTCGAAGAGCCAGGAGGTGTCCAGGCCGTCGGGGTCGCGGGCGTTGATGGAGAGCAGCGTCGGGGCCTCGTCGGCCATGTCGAACGCCTCCAGCCAGCTGGCCGGATTCTTCGCCAGCAGCAGCCGGATGTTGCGCCCGTCCCGGTCGACCTGGGCGTACCGGCCGGCGACCGAGGTGACCGCCCCGAGCCGGGAGACCGCGTCGACGGGACGTACGCCGAACTCGGCGGCGACGGCCAGCGCGGTGGCCGCGTTGCCGATGTTCACCTTGCCGGGGAGCTGGAGGCGCACCTTGTGCCAGGCGCCGGTGGGGTCGAGGACGCCGTCGTCCTCCACCGTCCAGTGCGGCTCGGGGCGGCGCAGCGGGCAGCCGGTGCACCACCAGTGCTCTGCTGAGCGCCGGATGGTGGAGCCGCACTCCGGGCAGACCCAGGAGTCGTCGTGCCAGCGCTGGCCGGCGCTGAACCAGGTGACGTGCGGGGTGTCGACCCCGCGCGCCGGGTCGGCCGGCGGGGTGGCGGCCCAGACCACCATCGGGTCGTCGGCGTTGGCGACCACCCGGACGTCGGCGTGCCGGACCAGCGCCGCGCGCCAGAGCTGCGCCATCATGGCCACCTCCTTGGCCCGGTCCAGCTGGTCGCGGGAGAGGTTGAGCAGCGCCACCACGTGCGGCTCGGTGGCCTCCAGCACCTGCGCGAGGTAGTGCTCGTCCACCTCCAGCACCGCGTACGGGGTGCTGCCGGCCTTGGCCAGCGCGGAGGTGTGGCCGGTCGGCATGTTGGCGCCGAAGGAGTTGGTGGCGACCCGGCCGAGCACGCCGACGGCGGCGGCGGCGAGCCGGGTGGTGGTGGTCTTGCCGTTGGTGCCGGAGATCAGCGCGATGGCACGGCCGGCGGAGAGGTGGGCCAGCAGGTCCGGGTCGATCTTCAGGCCGATCCAGCCGCCGATCACCGAGCCGTCGCCCCGGCCGGCGGCGCGCGACAGCGCCGCGGCGGTGCGCGACACGGAGCTGGCCACCTTCGCCCGCAGGGGCATCTTCGCGTCCGTCACGGCAGCGAGGTTACCGGACCCGCACGCCCCCCAGATCGCCGCCGACGGCGAACCGTTCGGCCGGGGTCGGCCGGGCGTCCGGTCGTACCGGGCTCCGCCGGACGGAGTGGATCAATGTCGGGTAGTGGACGCCCCGCCGGGGGCGCTCCGGCCCTCCACTCCGCTCCACCCCTTCTGACGTGCGCTTTTGCTCGCGTTGACGACGCGCCACGCGGGCGATTCTGGTTGCAGGTGGAGGGAAGTGGAGTAGAGTGGGGCCCGATGGTGAGGCCGGGAGGGCCCACCGGCCCGGGGGGTCAGCGGCGCCGCGAATGCCGCTAAAGGGCGAGGGGGTAGGGCCGATGTTTCTCGGCACCCACACTCCACGCCTGGACGACAAAGGCCGGTTGATCCTTCCGGCAAAGTTCCGGGACGAACTGGCGGGGGGTGTCGTGATCACGAAAGGGCAGGATCGCTGCCTCTACGTCTTCCCCACGCCCGAGTTCCAGCGGATCGCGGACCAGTTGCGCGCGCAGCCGATGACGAACAAGGCGGCCCGGGCCTACAGCCGGGTCTTCTTCGCCAGCGCGCACGACGAGGTCCCCGACAAGCAGGGGCGGGTCACCATCCCGGCCCACCTCCGGTCGTACGCCGCGCTCGACCGGGAGCTGGTGGTGATCGGGGCGAGTACCCGGGTGGAGATCTGGGACAAGGCGGCCTGGGAGAACTACCTCGCTGAGAGCGAAGACGACTTCGCCGACATCGAGGAGGGGGTGCTGCCCGGCGGTCTGTAGGGCGTGGCGACGCCCGACGTACTGCGAGATCTCCAGCCGCTTTCGAGTTCCTGGCACCCCTTCCCCGGTGCCAGGCGCACGATCTCCTCTCCGGGGCCGCGGCCCGGGGTGGAACGGGAGCGGATGGGGATCTGGCGGTACGACGGCACGGCGTCGTCCGACGAGCAGAGCGCGGATCAGGTACGGAACGTTTCCAACCAGTGGGGGTCGACATGGGGGAGCTACGCGGCACGCACGTGCCGGTGCTGCTCGAGCGGTGTCTCGAGTTGCTGGCCCCCGCGCTGGACCGGGGCGGCCGGACGGTCCACGTCGACGCGACCCTGGGCCTGGCTGGGCACGCCGAGGCGGTGCTGGAACGGCACCCGGACACCGTGCTGATCGGCCTGGACCGGGACACCGAGGCCCTCGCCCACGCGCGGGTCCGGCTGGCCCGCTTCGCCGACCGGATCCACCTGGAGCACGCCGTCTACGACGAACTGCCCGAGGTGCTGGAGCGGCTCGGCTATCCGGCCATCGACGGGGTGCTGTTCGACCTGGGGGTTTCCTCGTTGCAGCTGGACGCGCCCGACCGCGGGTTCGCCTACGCCCAGGACGCGCCGCTGGACATGCGGATGGACCAGACCCGGGGGGTGACCGCCGAGGAGGTGGTCAACACCTACTCGCACCCGGATCTGGCCCGGGTGCTGCGGGTCTACGGCGAGGAGAAGTTCGCCGGGAAGATCGCCTCGGCGATCATCCGCGAGCGGGAGCGGGCCCCGATCACCTCGTCGGCCCGGCTGGCCGAACTGGTCAGGGAGAGCATCCCGGCGCCAGCGCGACGAACCGGGGGACACCCGGCCAAGAGAACGTTTCAGGCTTTACGGATCGAGGTAAACAGAGAGCTGGCAGCGCTGGAAACGGCGCTGCCGGCCGCTCTCGACAAGCTCAACGTGGGCGGTCGCATGGTGGTCCTGTCCTACCACTCGCTGGAGGACAGGCTCACCAAGCAGGCGCTCGCCGACCGGGTCCGCAGCAAGGGCCCGGTCGACCTCCCGGTGGAACTTCCCGGGTCGGGCCCGACGTTCCGGCTGCTCAGCCGGGGCGCCGAGCTTCCCGGGGAGGCGGAGGTCGCCGTGAACCCGCGCGCCGCCTCGGTGCGCCTGCGGGCCGCGGAGCGACTCGACCCGACCGCCGGGCAGCAGGGGCGGACCGACCGCGAACGGTACCGCCGCCGGGTCAAGGCGATGCACCAACCGGGGACGGGGTCGACACCGGGTTCCACAGTGGAACCCGGTGCGACGCCGGGGGACGGCAGAGGGACGGACGAAGAGGGGGAGGGAACATGAACGTCGACAAGCGCGGCGGCCGGGAGGCCGTCGGGCAGCGCGCGCCACGGTCGGGGGGCCGGACCGTGGCGCAGCGCCCCACCCGTACCGGTGTGCCGGCGGACCTCGCCGGCCGACAGGGGGAGGCTCGCGCCCGGGGGGCGCGCGAGTTCCCGACCCAGGGCAGCGCCGCGCTGCGGCCGGCCGAGAAGCCGACCACGAAGACCGACGCCTCCGCCGCCGGCACGCCCCGGCTGCGGGTGGCTCCGCCGCCGCCCGTGCGGGTGCCGCGGGCGCCGTTCGCGGCGCTGATCGTGGTGCTGGTCGTCGGCGGTGTGCTCGGCATCCTGGCCGTCAACACGAAGATCAACGAGAACGCGTTCAAGCTTCAGCAGCTCCAGCAGCAGCAGGCCCGCCTCGACGTGGACCAGCAGCAGCTGGAGAAGCAGATCGAGGAGGCCAAGGCACCGGGCAACCTGGCCGCCGAGGCGCGCAAGCTGGGCCTGGTCGAGGCCGGTGAGCCGGCGTACATCCGGCTGCCGGACGGGCGCATGATCGGCGTGCCGCAGCCCGCCAACGGCCAGCCGGCGATCACCAGCCAGCAGGGCAACGGGGGATAGACCAGTGCCACCGAGATCGGATGAACCGCGCCGGGACGCCACCACGGGCTCCCGGCGCGGCTCGTCGCGGGGTGCGGCCGGGCGGGGTGGCGATCCGCGTACCGGTGAGCCGGGGGTCGGTGGGATCTCCGACGCGCGGGCGTACACCCCACGGGGTCGCACCATCCGGGAGAGCAGCGAGCAGCGGGCCGGGCGCGAGGAGCGCACCGGGCAGCGGCGCAACCCCCGCGCCAGCCGCTCCGGCGACCCGTTCCGCCCGGCCCTGCAGGTGCTCGACGGCGGCCGGGCCGCCACCACCCGCGCCGGCCGCCGGGAGAACGCCCCGACCACCCGCGCCGGGGTGATCCGTACCGTCCCGGCGCGACCCCGCCCGGACGACGACGAGGAGTTGCCGCCGCCGCGGCGGCGTCCCGCCCGGGCCCCGCGCCGGCCGGACCGCCCGGCCGCTCGCCGCCCCTCCCGCAAGCGCCCGCGACCGCCGAAGCTGGCCGAGCCGCGTCGCCGGCTGCGGCTGGGTACGCTGCTGGTCCTGGCGATCTTCGCGACCATCGGCATCCGGCTGGTCTTCCTCCAGGCCGTGAACACCCCGGCGTACGCGGGCGCCGGCGTCGACGACCGGCTCACCCGGGTCGACCTGCCCGCCCCGCGCGGCGCGATCCTGGACCGCACGGGCGCGCCGTTGGCCCGCAGCGTCGAGGCCCGGTACGTCTTCGCCGACCCGACCCGGGTCAAGGACCGGATGGCCACCGCCCGGCTGCTCTCCCCGCTGCTCGGGGTGCCCGTCTCCGAACTGGCCGAGAAGATGAAGCGGCGCGGCGACTCGCAGTTCCAGTACCTCGCCCGGGGGGTCGACATCCCCCGGGCCAAGCAGATCGAGGCGTTGGAGCTGGCCGGCATCGGGGTGCACCGTGACGAGCGGCGCGAGGTGCCCGGCGGCGACCTCGCCGCCAACCTGGTCGGCTTCACCAGTCAGGACATGGTCGGCCTGGAGGGCCTGGAGGCGCGCTACGACGACCTGCTCGAGGGCGTCGACGGCAAGCGGGTGTACGAGGCCGGCCTGGGCGACCTGAACGCCCCCATCCCCGGCGGCTACAGCATGACCACCCCGGCGAAGCCGGGCAGCTCACTGGTGCTCACCATCGACCGGGACCTGCAGTACCAGGTGCAGCAGGTGCTCGGTCGGCAGATGGCGCAGACCCGGGGCAGCGTGGGCGCGGCCGTGGTCATGGACAGCAGGACCGGTGAGGTGCTGGCGCAGGCGAGCCACCCCACCTACAACGCCGCGAAGCCGGAGCAGAGCCAACCGACCGACCGGGAGGACGCCCCGACCAGCTTCGTGGTCGACCCCGGCTCGGTGCACAAGGCGATCACCTTCGGCGCGGCGCTCCAGGAGGGGGTGATCACCCCGGACACCACCATGCCGGTCGCGAACAGCATCACCCAGGGCGACACGGTCTTCTCCGACACACATCGGGCCAACGGGCGGCGGATGAGCCTGCCGGGGATGATGGCGTACTCCTCGAACGTCGGCACGATCGAGATCGCCGACAAGCTCGGCCGGGACCGGCTGATCGACTACCAGAAGCGGTTCGGGCTGGGGCAGCCCACCGGCGTGGGGATGCCGGGGGAGGCCTCCGGGCGGCTGTTGCCGGCCGAGGAGTGGAGCGGGTCGTCGTACGGGTCGGTGCCGATCGGGCACAGCGTCGACGCCACGCCGCTGCAGATGGCCGCCGTGTACGCCACCATCGCCAACGACGGCACCTACGTGCAGCCGCACCTGATCAAGGAGGTCGTCGACGGGCAGGGCGGCAGGCGTACGCCCGCCGAACCGCCGGTGACCCGCCCGGTTCTCAGCCCGGCCAACGCCGCCGCGCTGCGCACCATCCTCGAGGCGGTCACCACTGTCGACGACGCGACCGGGGTGGCCGCGCGGGTCCCCGGTTACCGGGTCGCCGGCAAGACCGGCACCGGGTGGCGGCTGGTGGACGGCGTGAAGCAGCCCGGCGAGGTCGCCTCGTTCATCGGCATGGCCCCGGCGGAGAAGCCCCGCTACGTGGTGGCGGTCTTCGTCTGGAGCCCGGGCGGCGAGGGCGGCACGGTCGCCGCGCCGGCTTTCCGCGAGATGATGGGCTTCACGTTGCGCCACTACCGGGTCCCGCCGTCCGGCGGCAAGGCCCCCAAGTTCGAGGTCTTTCCGCGCTGAGCAGCCACGGCGGGACATCATCGGTTGGTGCGGACGAACCACCGGGGCGGCTGTACGGCCGGAACCGGACGACCGGGTAGGGTCTGACGCCGTGCCCGGCAATCCACGTCCTCGTACCGTGCCCGGAGTCCGGCTCGGCGACCTCGCCGCCCGGCTCGCCGTGGCGTCGCCGGAGGGTGCCGCCGACGTGGCGGTGACCGGGGCGACGCACGCCAGCCAGGAGGTCCGCCCCGGCGACCTGTACGCCGCGCTGCCCGGGGCCCGCCGGCACGGCGCCGAGTTCGCCGCCGGCGCGGCCGAAGCCGGCGCGGTGGTCGCGTTGACCGACCCGGCCGGCGTCGCCGCGGTGGCCGCGGCCGGGCTGCCCGCCCTGGTGGTCGACGATCCCCGCGCGGTCCTGGGCGACCTCGCCTCCGCCGTCTACGGCGACCCGACCGAGCAGTTGACCGTCATCGGGATCACCGGCACCGCCGGCAAGACCTCCACCGCCTACCTGGTGGAGTCCGGCCTGCGCGCCGCCGGGCACGTCACCGGCCTGATCGGCACCGTGGAGACCCGCCTGGGCGACCTGGTGGTGGACAGCGTGCGGACCACCCCCGAGGCGACCGACCTGCACGCCATGCTCGCCGCCGCGCGCGAGCGCGGGGTGACCGCGCTGGTCATGGAGGTCTCCAGCCACGCCCTGGCGATGGGGCGGGTCGGCGGGGTCCGGTTCGGCGTGGGCGGGTACACCAACTTCGGCTCCGACCACCTGGACTTCCACGCCGACTCGGCGGACTACTTCGCCGCCAAGGCCCGGCTCTTCGATGGCCGCTGCGCGGCCGAGGTGCTCAACCACGACGATCCGGCGCTGCGACCGCTGTTCCGGCCGGCCACGGTCAGCTACTCGGCGGCCGGCGACCGGGCCGCGACCTGGTGGGCCGACGGCGTCGAGGGCCAGGGGTACGCCCAGCGTTTCACCCTGCACGGCCCGGACGGCCTGGTTCTGCCCGCCCGGGTGGCGCTCCCCGGCCGGCACAACGTGGCCAACGCGCTGCTCGCCGTCGCCGCGCTGGTGGCCGCCGGGGTGGACCCGGCGACGGCCGCGGCCGGGGTGGCCGCCTGCGGCGGCGTGCCGGGGCGGCTGGAGCTGGTCAGCGGCGACGCGCCGGTGCGCGGCGTGGTCGACTACGCGCACAAGACCGACGCCGTGGTGGCCGCGCTGGCCGCGCTGCGCGAGATGAGCGGCGGCCGGCTGATCTGCGTGATCGGCGCGGGTGGCGACCGGGACCGGGGCAAGCGGCCGGTGATGGGCGCCGCCGCGGCGGAGGGAGCGGACGTGGTGCTGGTGACCGACGACAACCCGCGCACCGAGGACCCGGCCGCGATCCGGGCCGAGGTGCTGGCCGGGGCGTACGCGGCGGGCACGGCCGCCCGGATCATCGAGGTGCCGGGGCGGCGGGCGGCCATCGGCGAGGCGGTCCGCCTGGCCGAGCCCGGCGACACGGTGGCGCTGCTCGGCAAGGGGCACGAGCGCGGCCAGGAGGTCGGCGGCGAGGTGCACCCGTTCGACGACCGGGTGGAGCTGGCGGCGGCGCTGGGCGCCCGCTTCGGTGACCTGGCGGGTCGCCGGTGATCCCGCTGAGCCTGGCCGAGGTCGCCTCGGCCGTCGACGGGCGGCTGGCCGCCGCCGATCCGGACGCCCGGGTCACCGGTCCGGTGGAGTTCGACTCCCGCAAGGTCGCCGCCGGGGCGCTGTTCGTCGCGTTTGCCGGGGAGAGGGTCGACGGGCACGACTACGCCGCCGCCGCGGTGGCCGCCGGCGCGGTGGCGGTGCTCGGCACCCGCGAGGTGCCCGGGGTGCCGATGGTGCTGGTGGACGACGCGCTGGACGCGATGGGCCGGCTGGCCCGCGCGGTGGTGGACCGGCTGCCGGAGCTGACCGTGATCGGGTTGACCGGCTCGTCGGGCAAGACCAGCACCAAGGACCTGATCGCCCAGCTCACCGTCCGGCTCGGTCCGACGGTGGCGCCGCCCGGGTCGTTCAACAACGAGCTGGGGCATCCGTACACGGCGTTGCAGGCCACGCCGGAGACCCGTTTCCTGGTGCTGGAGAAGGGCGCCCGGGGGATCGGGCATGTGCGCTACCTGTGCGAGGTGGTGCCGCCGCGGATCTCCGTGGTGCTCAACGTCGGGGTGGCGCACCTCGGCGAGTTCGGCTCGGTGGAGAACATCGCCCTGGCCAAGGGGGAGCTGGTCGAGTCGCTGCCGGCCGACGGGCTGGCCGTGCTGAACGCCGACGACCCGCTGGTCGACGCGATGGCCGCGCGTACCGCCGCCCGGGTGGTCCGGTACGGCGAGGCGGCGCACGCCGACGTCCGGGCGGTCGACGTGACCCTCGACGACCGGGGCCGGCCGTCGTACACCCTGGTCACCCCGGAGGGGAGCGCGCCGGTGCGGCTGGGCCTGACCGGCCGGCACCAGGTCTCCAACTCGCTCGCCGCCGCGGCGGTGGCCCGGGAACTGGGGATGGCACCGGCCGAGGTCGCCACGGCCCTGGGCGAGCTGGGGTTGGTCTCCACCCGTCGGATGGACGTCTTCGAGCGGCCCGACGGGGTGACCGTCATCGACGACTCGTACAACGCCAACCCGGCGTCGATGGCGGTGGCGCTGCGCGCGCTGGCCGGCATGGGCCGGGGCGGGCGGACGTTCGCCGTGCTGGGCTACATGGCCGAGCTGGGCGAGTACGAACGCGAGGGACACCGGGAGGTCGGCCGGCTCGCGGCCGAACTCGGTGTCGACCGGCTGCTCGTGGTGGGTGAGCCGGCCGCGCCGATCCACGAGGGCGCGACAGCGGTTAGTGACTGGGGAGGAGAGTCGGTGCTGCTCACCGATCAGGCGGCGGCCGTCGAGGTGCTGCGCAGCGAGCTACGACAGGGCGACGTCGTCCTGGTGAAGGGCTCCCGGTACCGCACCTGGGAGGTGGCCGACGCGCTGCGCGCGGACGCCGCCGGTGAAGGGGTGACGGAGTGAGGGCGGTCATCGTCGCCATCGGCGTGGCGTTCCTGGTCTCGCTGCTGGCCACCCCGATCGCGATCAAGGTGTTCGCCCGGCTCAAGGCCGGCCAGCCGATCCGCTCAAACCTCGGGCTCGCCAGCAATGAGGGCAAGAAGGGCACGCCGACGATGGGCGGCGTGGTCTTCATCCTGGCCACGGTGATCGCGTACGTCGCCGGCCACCTGGCGTTGACCACCCTGCCGGACGCGCAGATCGCCCAGGTGGAGCCGACCATCACCGCGCTGGTGCTGCTGGGGCTGATGGTGTTCTCCGGCGCGGTCGGTTTCATCGACGACTTCCTCAAGGTCCGCAAGCGGCACAGCGGCGGGCTCAACAAGCGCGGCAAGCTCGCCGGCCAGATCCTGGTCGGCGCGGTCTTCGGCGTGGTGGCGCTGTACTTCCCGAGCAGCATGACCGACGCCAGCGGCGCGACGACCAACACCGAGACGGTGGGCAGCACGACGCTGAGCTTCATCCGGGACATCCCGGCGCTGGAGATCGGCAAGATCGCCTCGGTGATCGTGATCATCTTCGTGGTGATGGCCGCGACCAACGGCGTGAATCTCACCGACGGCCTGGACGGCCTCGCCACCGGCGCCTCGGTGATGGTCCTCGCCGCGTACGCGCTGATCGCGTTCTGGCAGTACCGCCACTGGTGCGCCGACCCGAACTACACCGCCAACCCGGACAACTACTGCTACGCCGTCCGGGACCCGTTGGAGATCGCGCTGATCGCCGGGGCGGCCGCCGGGGCCTGCGTGGGCTTCCTGTGGTGGAACACCTCGCCTGCCCGGATCTTCATGGGTGACACCGGGGCGCTCGGCCTGGGCGGCCTGATCGCCGGCATGGCGATGTCCACCCGGACGATCCTGCTGCTGCCGATCATCGGCGGGCTCTTCGTGATCATCACGATGTCGGTGGTGATCCAGATCATCTCCTTCCGGACGACCGGCAAGCGGGTGTTCCGGATGTCCCCCCTGCAGCACCACTTCGAGCTCGCCGGCTGGAGCGAGGTCAACATCGTGGTGCGGTTCTGGATCATCGCGGGCATCGCCGTGGCCATCGCGCTCGGCCTGTTCTACAGCGACTTCCTGGCCAGCATGGGCTGAGTCGGCGCGACGCGCACGGGGGTCCCTCATAGCCGAGGGGCCCCCGTTTCGCATTTCGACACGCCGACCGGGCCGAACGACCGGAACGGGCCCACCGCAACCGCGATGATGGGCACGTGGGGGAGGACAGAACGAACGGCACGACGACGGAGGTCCCGCCCCGGCGGGGCGCGGGCGCGGGGCGTACGACGGACCCGCCGGCGGCGCTCGGCGGCCTGGACGCCGCCGGGAGCCTGGCGGCACTGCGCGGCCTGCTGGCCCGCCCGTTGGCCTCCTACTACCTGCTGCTCTCCAGCGCCGGCCTGCTGCTGCTGATCGGCCTCACCATGGTCTTCTCGGCGACCAGCGTGAAGGACTACGCCGAGGACGGCGACGCCGCCGCCTCGGTGACCAAGCAGGCCATCTTCGCGGTGATCGGCATCGTCGCGTTCTGGGCCTGTCAGCGGCTGCCGGCCAGCACCTTCCGGTCGCTCGGCCGGCCGGTGCTGGCTGCGGCGGTGGTGCTGCTGCTGGTGCTCAACGTGCTGCTGGCCCTGGACTCGCTGTTCAAGATCAAGGCGCTCGGGCCGCTGCGGGCCAACCTGCTCTGGCTCTACCTCGGCCCGATCCAGGTGCAGCCCTCCGAGCTGGCCAAGCTCGCGTTGGTGCTGTGGGGCGCGCACGTGATCGCCCGCAAGGGCGCCGCGCTCGGCTGGTGGAAGGAGTTGGCCACCCCGCTCTTCCCGGTGGTCGGGCTGCTCTTCGTGCTGGTCGGCTACAACGACCTGGGCACCATGCTCTGCCTGCTGGCGATCGTGGTCGGGCTGCTCTGGGCGGCCGGGGTGCGGCTGCGGGTCTTCGCCGTCCTCTCCGCCGTGGGCCTGCTCGGCATCGGCGTGCTGGTGGCGGTGGCCTCGCTCGGCGCAGGTTCCGGCGCCGTCGGCGAGGAGAACTACCGGCTGGCCCGGTTGACCTCGTTCATCAGCTCGCCCGACCCGGCGACCTGCCTGGAGACCGGCTGCTGGCAGCTCGTCCAGGCCCGTAACGCCATCGAGCACGGCGGCTGGTTCGGCGTCGGGCTGGGCAAGAGCAGCGCGAAGTTCGGCTGGCTGCCGGCGGCGCACAACGACTTCATCTTCGCGGTGATCGCCGAGGAACTCGGGGTGGTCGGCTGCACCGTCATCCTGGTGCTCTTCGCCGTGCTCGCCTACACCGGACTGCGCATCGCGCGGCGGGTCGAGGACCCGTTCCGCCGGCTCGCCGCCGCCGCGATCACCGCCTGGCTGGCCGGCCAGGCCGTGATCAACATCGGTGGCGTGATCGGCCTGCTGCCGCTGACCGGCGTGCCACTGCCGTTCATCTCCGACGGCGGCAGCGCCCTGGTCGTCACGCTCGCCGCGGTCGGCATGCTCGCCTCGTTCGCCCGCGCCGAGCCCGACGCGGCGCGAGCCCTGCACGCCCGTCCGCCCGCCCGATGGGTCCGACTAGTGTGGGCCCCGTTGCCGCCGCTTCCCGGCCGGCGCCGCCGGCCGGCGGCGCCACCGGCTGCCCGAGGGTCCGTGCCCCGGTCGCGTGGGCGGCGCGAGGACGACCAGGCCGTGCCGCGCGGCGCCCGGCAGACCCGGGCCCGGGGCGGCTCGGCGAGCGAGAGGAGACGCTGATGGGTCCGCTGCGTTCGGTGGTGCTCTGCGGAGGGGGCACGGGTGGGCACATCTACCCGCTGCTCGCCTTCGCCGACTGCCTGCGCCGACACGACCCGGGCGTCCGGATCACCTGCCTCGGCACGCCCAAGGGCCTGGAGAACGAGCTGATCCCGCCGGCCGGGTACGACCTGCGGCAGATCCCGGCCTACCAGCTGCCCCGGTCGGTCAACATGAGCCTGGTCCGCACCCCGGACCGGATGTGGAAGGCGGCCCGCGCCGCGGGCAAGGTGATCGACGAGGTGCAGGCCGACGTCGTGGTCGGCTTCGGCGGGTACGTCTCCGTCCCCGGCTACCTCGCCGCCTGGCGGCGGGAGATGCCGATCGTCATCCACGAGGTGAACGTGCCCCCGGGCGTGGCCAACCGGCTCGGCATGAAGTTCACCAGGAACGTCGCGGTGGGCTTCCCGCACCAGCCGGCACAGTCCGAGGCGCTGCGCGACGCCCGGGTGGTCGGCGTGCCGCTGCGCCGGGGCATCGCCGCCCTCGACCGGGCCGCTCTGCGCGACGCCGCCCGGGCCCACTTCGGACTCCGTCCCGACCTGCCGGTGCTCTTCGTCGCCGGCGGCTCGCAGGGCGCCCGCTCGATCAACCTGGCGGTCTCCGGCGCGGCCAAGGAACTCGCCCGCAACGGCGTGCAGGTGCTGCACGTGATGGGCGCCCGCAACGAGCCGGTGCCGGTCCCCACCGACCTGCCGGTGCCGTACGTGGCCCTGCCCTACCTGTCCGAGATGGAGCTGGGCTACGCCGCAGCCGACCTGATGCTGGCCCGGGGTGGGGCGATGACCTGCGCCGAGGTGGCCGCGATCGGGCTGCCCACCATCTACGTGCCGTACCCGCACAGCAACCAGGAGCAGAAGCGCAACGCGCTGCCCGTGGTCGAGGCCGGCGGCGGGCTGCTCGTCGACGACGCCGAGCTGACCCCGGCCTGGCTGGAGCGCACGGTGATCCCGCTGATCCGGGACCCGCGCCGGCTGCACGCGATGGGCGCGGCCGCAGCCGCCTACGGGCGGCGCGACGGCGACGTCGCCCTGCTCAACTTCGTCTACGAGGCGGTGGCCCGATGACACCGGCCACCGCGACCGGAAGGTACACCTCATGAACACCGCGCAGTTCACCCCGGCCGGCACGCTCACCGCCGAGGACCTGGGCCGGATCCACCTGATCGGGGTGGGTGGGGTCGGCATGAGCGGCCTGGCCCGGCTCTTCCTCACCCGTGGCCTGCCGGTCTCCGGCAGCGAGCTGCGCGAGTGGCCCTCGCTGGCCGGCCTGCGCGCGCTCGGCGGGGCGATCCACATGAGCCACGAGACGTCGAACCTCGACGGCGTGGACACGGTGGTCTACTCCTCCGCCATCCCGCAGGACCACCTGGAGATGGTCGAGGCCCGTCGGCGTGGGCTGCGGGTGCTGCACCGCTCCGAGGCGCTCGCCGCGGCGATGACCGGTCGCCGTACGGTGGCGGTCGCCGGGACCCACGGCAAGACCACCACCACCTCGATGGTGACCATGGTGCTCCAGCAGGCCGGCACCGACCCCTCCTTCGTCATCGGCGGGGAGATCTCCGAGGTCGGCTCCGGCGCGCACCACGGCACCGGCGAGCACTTCGTGGTCGAGGCCGACGAGAGCGACCGCTCGTTCCTGATCTACCGCCCGTACGTGTCGATCATCACGAACATCGAGGCGGACCACCTCAACACCTACGGGGACCTGGCCAACCTGGAGGCGGCCTTCGCCGAGTTCGCCCGGCTCACCGACCCGGAGGGGTTCATCATCACCTGCGCCGACGACGCGGGCGGGCGGCGACTGACCGAGACGCTGCGCGCCGAGGGCCGCCGGGTGTGGACGTACGGCGAGGCGGCCGACGCCGACCTGCGGCTGAGCGGGATGGCCTCCTCCGCCCGCGGCGTGCGGTACCTCGCCGAGATCGAGGGCCGTTCGCTGGGCGAGATCCGGTTGCCGGTCCCCGGCCGGCACATGGGCCTCAACAGCGCCTCCGCGGTGCTCGCCGCGTACCTGCTCGGGCTGCCGGTCGAGGCGGCCGAGGTGGCGCTGGGCGCGTTCCCCGGGGTGCGGCGGCGCTTCGAGCGCAAGGGGATCGCCGACGGGGTGCTGGTCTACGACGAGTACGCGTACCACCCGACCTCCATGACGCTGGCGTTGCAGACGCTGCGCGAGGTGGCCGGTGACGGCCGGCTGATCGTGGTCTTCCAGCCGTACCGGCTCTACCGCACCCGGGACCTGCAGGCCGAGATCGCCGCGGCGCTGGGCATCGCCGACGAACTGGTGCTGCTGGAGGTCTTCGGCCCGGGCGAGCTGCGCCAGCCGGGCGAGGGCTCGGCCGCGCTGATCGAGGCCGTGCCGCTGGACGCCGCGCACAAGGTCTTCGTCGACTCCTGGGACGACGCCCCGGTCGAGGTGGCGAGGCGGGCCCGCCCCGGCGACGTGGTGGTGACCATGGGCGCGCCGCCGATCTCGCTGATGGGTGACCAGCTCCTCGACGCCCTGCTGGCCCGGACCGGGGGCGCCGCCGCCGGCACGACGGCCCTCGGCGCGGCCGTCGGCCCGGACGGCGCGGCCTCCGCCGCCGGATGAGCCCGGGCCCGGCGCGGGGCCGGACCGCCGGTGCGGACGGCGGCGGCCCCCGGCGCGGGCCGGTGCGCCGTTGGCAGCTCGTCCGCGCCGGCAGCGACGCGGTCCCGCCGTCCGCCCGGCGGTTCATGGCCCGGGCCCGGCAGCGCCGGATGCGGGCCGCCCTGCCGTGGGCGGTGGCCGGCGGTGTGGCCGCCCTTGCCGGCCTGGTCGCCTGGGCGCTGCTCGGCACCGGCCTGTTCGGGGTACGCGAGGTGCGGGTGGTCGGGGCGGACCTGGTCACCCCGGTGCAGGTGCGGGACGCGGCGGCGGTGCCGGACGGCGTTCCACTGGCCCGGGTGGACCTGGCCGCGACCGCCCGCCGGATCGGCGCGCTGGCCCCGGTCGAGCGGGCCGCGGTGACCCGGGACTGGCCGGACACGTTGGTGGTGACGGTGGTGGAACGCACCGGCGTGGCGGCGGTGCCGCAGGGCGACCGGCTCGTCGTCGTCGACGCGAGCGGGGTGGTGTTCCGCACGGTGCCCAGCGCGCCGGACGGGCTGCCGGTGGTCCGGCTCGCCACCCCGGGGCCGGACGACCCGGGCACCCGGGCCGCGCTGGACGTGCTGGCCGTGCTCACCCCGCAGTTGCGCGCGCAGCTCACCGAGTTGACCGTGGAGGGCCTGGCCCGGATCAGCCTCACCCTGCGCGGCGACCGTACGGTGGTCTGGGGTGACGCCACCCGGGGCGTGGACAAGGCGCGGGTCGCCACCGCGCTGCTCGGTCGCAAGGCCGACACGATCGACGTCAGCGCGCCGGACGTGGTGACCTTCAAGTGAGGTCCACCGGGAACGTGAGCCGTCACGCTCCGGGCGGCGACACGCCGGAAAGGTCCTTGGCTCTCGGCGTGGAGGCGCTTACGTTGCCCCGAAGAGGATCAGTGGTTGACATAACTGTAAGCCTCTAGTAGAGGGTGAGGGTTTACCCCTGCACTCCACTGGTGACAGCAGTCGTCGACCGCTGGTCTGGCCTCGCCGTACCCGGTCGGCCGAGCCAATCTCGAAGGGAAAGGACCGGAGATGACACCTCCGCACAACTACCTGGCGGTCATCAAGGTCGTCGGCATCGGCGGTGGCGGCGTCAACGCCGTCAACCGGATGATCGAGGTTGGGCTCAAGGGCGTCGAGTTCATCGCGATCAACACGGACGCGCAGGCGCTGCTGATGAGCGACGCCGACGTCAAGCTCGACGTCGGCCGGGAACTGACCCGGGGGCTCGGCGCGGGCGCCAACCCGGACGTCGGCAAGAACGCCGCCGAGGACCACCGCGACGAGATCGAGGAGGTCCTCAAGGGAGCCGACATGGTCTTCGTGACCTGCGGCGAGGGCGGCGGCACCGGCACCGGCGGCGCGCCGGTCGTGGCCAACATCGCCCGCAAGCTCGGCGCGCTCACCATCGGCGTGGTGACCCGGCCGTTCTCCTTCGAGGGCAAGCGCCGCCAGGTGCAGGCCGAGGCCGGCATAGACGAGCTGCGCAACCAGTGCGACACGCTGATCGTCATCCCGAACGACCGGCTGCTGGCGCTCGGCGACCGCAACATCAGCATGATGGACGCCTTCCGCACCGCCGACCAGGTGCTGCTCTCCGGTGTCCAGGGCATCACCGACCTGATCACCACGCCGGGTCTGATCAACCTGGACTTCGCCGACGTCAAGAGCGTGATGAGCGGGGCCGGCAGCGCGCTGATGGGCATCGGCAGCGCCCGCGGCGAGAACCGCGCGGTGGAGGCCGCCGAGGCGGCCATCTCCAGCCCGCTGCTGGAGCAGAGCATGGACGGCGCGCGGGGCGTGCTGCTCTCCATCGCCGGCGGCTCCGACCTAGGCCTGTTCGAGATCAACGACGCCGCCCAGCTGGTCACCGACGCGGCGCACCCGGACGCGAACATCATCTTCGGCGCGGTGATCGACGACGCGCTCGGCGACGAGGTGCGGGTCACCGTCATCGCGGCCGGGTTCGACGGCGGCACGCCGGCGTACAAGGCGGCCGAGGCGCCGCGCAAGACCAACCAGAACCAGCCGGCGCCGCAGACCCCGCCGGTGACGCCGCCGTCGACCCACCCGGCGCCGCAACAGTCGCCGCGCCGGGTGCTCTTCGACGACGTGGACGTGCCCGACTTCCTCAAGAACGGTTCCTGAGCGCCGCCGATGACCGACCAACCCGCCACGGTACGGCCCGACCGGCGTGCCGAGCTCGCCGCCGGGCTGGCCCGGGTCCGTACCCGGATCGCCGACGCCTGTGCCGCCGCCGGCCGGGACCGCGCCGAGGTCACCATGATCGCGGTCACCAAGACGTACCCGGCCGGCGACGTGGTCGCGCTGGCCGGGCTCGGGGTGACCGACGTGGGGGAGAACCGTGACCAGGAGGCCGCGCCGAAGGCGGCCGAGGTGGCGGCGGCCGGGGTGACCGCCCGCTGGCACTTCATCGGCCAGCTGCAACGCAACAAGGCCCGCTCGGTGGTCCGCTACGCCGACGTCGTGCACTCGGTGGACAGCGTCCGGCTGGCCCGGGCGCTCGACGCCGCGGCGGCCACCGGCCGGGACCGGGTGCTGGAGACCCTGGTGCAGGTGAGCATCGACGGCGACCCGGCGCGCGGTGGCGCGCTGCCCGACTCCGCCGACCCCGACCGGGGCCTGGAACGGGTGGCCGAGGCGCTCGCCGGGGCGGCGGGGCTGCGGCTGTCCGGGCTGATGGCGGTGGCGCCGCTGGGTTGGGAGCCGGAGCGGGCGTTCGCCCGGCTCGCCGAGGTGGCGCAGCGTTTCCGGGAGCGTCACCCGGAGGCGACCGTGCTCTCGGCGGGGATGAGCGGCGACCTGGAACAGGCGATCGCGTACGGCGCGACACATGTCCGCGTCGGCAGCGCGTTGCTCGGAATGCGTCCCACGCTGCGGTAGCCTGACCGCGATAGAAGCAAGTTACATCAGTGTTGTTCAGGAACGGCGTCCCTGTGCTCGGGGGGCCACGGCGGGCGGCCGCGAAACGTCCGTCGGGGGATTGCCGGACCGATCCGGTGGGCATGGAATGTCCATTCGCGATCAAGGCGACACGGCACGGGGGTGCGTGCCGCACGGCGGACGGAAGGGCGCGGGATGGGTGCACTGCGCAAGGCGGGGGTCTGGCTCGGTCTCGTCGAGGAGGACGACGAGCGGGTCTACGACGACGGTGGCTACGACAAGCCGGGCTACCGTGAGTCGCGGTACCGGTCGAGCCGGTACTCCGAGGAGTTCGCCGACGACGATGACGACGACGCGGAGGAGCAGTTGGCGCCGCGGCCGCGGCTGGGTGAGCGGGGCCGGCTGACCGAGCGCTCGGCGAGCCGGGCGGCGGAGGCCGAGCGGGCCGACGACGAGCGTCCGGAGCGCGCCGAACGGTCCAGCGTCCGCTCGATCACCCGCTCCGGCTCGGGGGAGACCTCGGGCGCGCTGACGTACCACACCCGGGACAACCTCGCCCTGGCTCCCCAGGTCCAGCCGCGTGAGCGTGCGGTGGCGGCCGAGGAGGAGCAGCGGTACCAGATCACCACGCTGCACCCGACCACGTACCGGGAGGCGCGCACCATCGGCGAGCACTTCCGTGACGGCGTTCCGGTGATCATCAACCTCACCGAGATGGACGAGGCCGACGCCCGCCGCCTGGTGGACTTCGCCGCCGGGCTCGCCTTCGGGCTGCGGGGTACGATCGAGCGCGTGACCAACCGGGTGTTCCTGCTCTCACCGGCCAACGTCCAGGTCACCGCGGAGGACAAGGCCAAGATCGCTGAGGGCGGCTTTTTCAGCCTGAGCTAGTCCGCCCGACCGAGGGACGTCGCCTGCCGTGTTGTCGATCGTGCTGCAAGTGTTGTACCTGATCCTGTACATCTTCCTAATCGTGCTGTTGGCCCGATTCGTCCTCAGCGCCGTCCTGCAGTACGGTCGCCGGTGGCAACCGGGGCGCGGAGCGTCCGCGGGACTGGAATCCGTGTGGAGCGTCACTGATCCGCCTCTCAAGGCGTTGAGGCGTGTGATCCCTCCACTGCGAATTGGTACCGTGAGCATCGACCTGGCCTCCCTTGTGCTCCTGGTTATCCTGTTCGTGCTGATGGAGTTCGTGTTGAAGCGGTTGATCATCGGCTGAGGCGCCGATGACCTGCCGCTACGCGGCCGCAACTGACCCGAGGAGTTTCGATGCCGCTGACCCCGGCCGACGTCCACAACGTCGCCTTCAAGAAGCCGCCGATCGGCAAGCGGGGGTACGACGAGGAGGAGGTCGACGCCTTCCTGGACGAGGTCGAGCGTGAGCTTGCCCGTCTGATCGAGGAGAACAACGAGCTGCGCGCCCAGGTGGAGCGCGGCGGTCGTGGCGGCGCTCCGGCCGGCCCCGGCGGCGACGCCCGTCTCGCGGCCGAGCTCAACGACGTCAAGGCCCAGCTCGACCGGGTGCAGCGCGACAAGGCCGCGGCCGAGCAGGCTGCGCGGGCGATGCAGGCCGAGCTCGAGCAGGTCCGTGCCAGCGGTGGCCCGGCCAACACCGGCGACGGCGAGCAGCAGGCGCTGCGGGTGCTGATGATGGCCCAGCGGACCGCCGACGACCACGTCTCCGACGCCCGTCGCGAGGCCGACCAGCTCCTCTCCGAGGCCCGGTCGAAGGCCGAGGAGGTCACCCGCGAGGCCCGTGCCAAGGCCGACGCCCTGGAGCGCGACGCCCGCCAGCGGCACCAGGAGGCCATGGGCGGCCTGGACGCCAAGCGCACGGCGTTGCAGAAGCACATCGAGGAGCTCAAGCAGTTCGAGCGGGAGTACCGCACCCGCCTGAAGGCGTACCTGGAGAGCCAGCTGCGCGACCTCGACGGTCGCGGCCAGGGCCTGGAGGCCGAGATGACCCGAACCGAGGGCGGTCGTGCCGTCGGTGGCAACGGGCTGGCCGCCGCGGGCCTCGCCGGCTCGTACGGCGGCGGTCGCTCCGGCGCTCTCGAAGCCGGTCGCTGATTGACGGTCGGCGGCCGTCACCCGACGACCGCCGACCGCGCCACAACTGACCCGAGGCGGCGGGGGTGAGCCCGTGATGGTCGCGAGCCTGGTGCTCATCCTCGTCGCTGTCGTGCTGCTGGTGTTCGGTCTCGCCGACGGCTCCAGCACCCTGTTGATCAGTTCCATCGCGGCCAGCCTGTTGGCCGCCGTCGCGTTGGTGGCCGGCGCCCGCCAGGTGGCCGCCGCCCGGGCGACGGGGGACCGGGCCGGACCGCGCGCCGGCCGGGGCTTCCCGGGTACGTCCCGCAGTTCCGCTGCACCGGCCGCCCAGGCCGTGGCGGAGCCGGAGATCCCCGTCCAGCACGTTCCCACGACGTTCGGCACCGGTGGCGACGGGTGGCGGCAACCGCCCGAGCCGCCGGTGACCGCAGCCGACGGCGTCGGCCCGTGGGAGCCGTACGCCGAGGCGCCGTGGGAGCCGGAGACCGTGGCCACCCGTCGCGCACCGGCCGACGACGACGCCCGGGTGGGGGAGTCCGACGTGGCGTCGGCGCGCTCCGGGGACGGTGATCTCGGCGGGCCCTGGGAGTCGGTCAGTCCCGCGCCGGGGCCGTCCTGGCGCGACGGGCAGGACACCGGGTCGTGGCGGGCCGAGCCGACGGGTGACGTGGGGCCCGACGACGAGCCGGAGGTCCAGTACGTGTCGACCGTCGACGCCGCCCGGGTAGCCCGGCTCGACACCGAGGTGCGGGTGGTCGACGGCCGCCCCCGCTACCACCTCTCCTCCTGCCCGCACCTGTTCGGGCGGGACCATGAGCCGCTGCCGGTCTCCGAGGCGGTGTCGCTGGGCTTCAGCCCGTGCGCGGACTGCGCCCCGGACACCGCCCTGCTCGCCGACGCCCCGCCGAGCTGAGCCGGATGCCGGTCGAGGAGACGCTCACCGTCGCCGTACGGGTCAAGCCCGGGGCGTCCCGTGCCCGGGTCGGCGGCCGGTTCGACGGCCCGCACGGCCCCGCCCTGGTGATCGCCGTGAACGCCCCGGCGGTCGACGGGCGGGCCACCGAGGCGGCCCGCCGGGCGCTCGCCGCCGCGCTGGGCGTACGGCCGTCGGCGGTGTCGCTGCGCGCGGGCGCGGCCAGTCGGGACAAGCTCTTCCACGTCGAGCGGGCCACCGGCGAGGTGGCCGACGCGTTCCGTCGGCTGCGCGACGGATCGGACGCGTGACGGCGCCGAGGGTCGGTCGCCCGTGACGCCCGGGCTCGAGCTCGCGCTGCTGCTCGGGGCCGCCGTCCTGCTGGTGGCCATCGCCGCGGTCCGGTTCTCCACCCGGCTCGGCGTGCCGAGTCTCCTGGTCTACCTGGCGCTCGGCGTGGCGATCGGGGAGTCCGGTCTCGGCATCCGCTTCGACGACGCCGAGCTGACCCGGGTGCTGGGCTTCTGCGCGTTGATCGTGATCATCGCGGAGGGCGGGCTCACCGCGCGGTGGAGCACCCTGCGTCCGGTGCTCGGGCTGGCCGCGGCGCTCTCCACGGTCGGGGTGCTGGTCAGCATCCTGGTGGTCGGCCTGGTGGTACACCTGCTGCTCGGGCTGGACTGGCGGTTGGCCCTGCTCTACGGCGCGGTGCTCTCCTCCACCGACGCCGCGGCGGTCTTCGCCACGCTGCGCCGGCTGCGGCTGCCGCCCCGGCTGGTGGCCGCCTTGGAGGCCGAGTCCGGCATGAACGACGCGCCGGTGGTGATCCTGGTGGTGCTGCTGTCGGCCGGCACCACCGAGGGCCACCCCTGGTGGTACGAGGTGCTCCTGGTCGGCTACGAGTTGGGGATGGGAGCGGCGGTCGGCGTGGCCGCCGGGATCACCGGGCGGTGGGCGCTGCGCCGGGCGGCGTTGCCCTCGTCCGGGCTCTACCCGATCGCCGTGGTCGGTTTCACCGTGCTGGCGTACGCCGCCGGTGCGGTGCTGCACGCCTCCGGCTTCCTCGCCGTGTACGTGGCCGGCGTGCTGCTCGGCAACGCCCGGCTGCCGCACCGGCAGGCGATCCTCGGCTTCGCCGACGGGTTGGCCTGGCTGGCCCAGATCGGGCTCTTCGTGCTGCTCGGCCTGCTGGCCACGCCGGGCCGGCTGTCCGGGGCGGTGCTGCCGGCCGTGCTCGTCGGGCTGGCCCTGCTGCTGCTCGCCCGGCCGCTGTCGGTGCTGGCCGCCGCGCTGCCGTTCCGGATGAACCTGCGCGAGCAGGCGTTCCTGTCCTGGGCGGGGTTGCGCGGGGCGGTGCCGATCGTGCTGGCCACCATTCCGTTGTCGGAGCGGGTGCCGGGGGCGGACCAGCTCTTCGACGTGGTCTTCGTGCTGGTGGTGATCTTCACGTTGTTGCAGGCCGGCACCCTTGCCCCGGCGGCCCGCCGGTTGCGGGTGACGGCGCCGGCCGAGCCGGCGGAGATCCGGGTGGAGACCGCGCCGCTGGAACGGATGCGGGCGGACCTGCTCCAGTTGGAGGTGCCGGCGGGTTCCCGGTTGGTCGGTGTGCACGTGGACGAACTGCGCCTGCCGGTGGGCGCCTCGGTGACCCTGGTGCTGCGCGACGGAACCGGTTTCGTCCCCGGCCCGGACACCCGGTTGAAGATCGGCGACAGTCTGCTGATCGTGGCCGTCGCGGGGGTACGCGACGAGGCCGAGCGGCGGTTGCGGGCGGTCAGCCGGCGCGGTCGGCTGGCCAGGTGGTTTGGCGAGTACGGGGAGGATCGTGACGGCTGATCTGCTAGCGTTCCTTTTGCCCCGATTGGGGCTTACTCAGGGCTGAATAGCGGTGCGATGGTGCGGCACGTTGTCGGACGCCTGTACGTTCCGTATTCTTGCCAATCTCCGGAGTGCGTGGTCCTCGTTGCCACGCGCCCGTTTTGTTACATGGGGGCGCCAGGCCGGTGGCCCCTGCCCGGGCACCGCCGATCGCCGCGCTGAGCGGCTGAGGGAGCTGACGATGGCGAAGCCAGCCGACACCAGGACCGCCGGTCGTAAGCCTGCGCCGAAGGCCACCCGCAGCGCGGCGGAGACCGAGAAGATCCGGGCGGCGCTGGCGGCCCGCCGGGACGAGCTGCGCGCCGAGTACGATCAGACGCTGAGCGAGATCACCGAGCTGCAGCGCGACCGGCTGACCGACTCGGCCGGGGACGACCAGGCCGACACCGGCAGCAAGACGCTCGAACGCGAGCAGGAGATCTCTCTCGCCAACAGCATCCGGGAACGGATCACGCAGGTCGAGCGGGCGTTGGAGCGGCTCGACGAGGGTGGCTACGGGTGGTGCGAGCGGTGCGGGAACCCGATCCCGGTGGAGCGGCTCGCCGCCTTCCCGTCGGCGACCCTCTGCGTGACCTGCAAGCAGCTGGCGGAGCGGCGCTGAGATCCGCTCCCCGCTGACCGCGTAGGACGGCGATCCGTCGCCGTCGGACAAGTCGATGGGGAGTCGATGACCACAGCACCGACCGCCGGATCCGGCACCGCTGAGCCGGGCGGCGGCACACCCCGCCGCCGGGCGGTCGTGGTCCTGGTCAGCATCGCCATGGTGGCCCTGCTGGCCGACCTGCTCACCAAGCACCTCGCACTGCTCAGCCTGGACGACCGGCCGCCGGTGCGGCTGCTCGGCGGCGCCGTCTACCTCACGCTGACCCGCAACAGCGGGGCGGCCTGGAGTATCGGCTCCGACCACACCTGGGTGTTCCCGCTGATCACCATCGGCGTGGTGGGCTGGATCGCCTGGATGGCGCTGCGGCTGCGGTCGCTGCCGTGGGCGGTCTCGCTCGGCCTGGTGCTGGGCGGGGCGCTGGGCAACCTCGTCGACCGGATCTTCCGCGCGCCCGGGTACTTCGTCGGGCACGTGGTGGACATGGTCAGCCTCTTCGACCCGTACGGCCGGGTCTGGCCGGTGTTCAACCTGGCCGACAGCGCCCTGGTGTCCGGGGTGGTGCTGGCCGTGCTGCTGGAGTTGACCGGCCGGCAGCGTGACGGCAGCCGCATCGGCAGGGACGACGGCAAGCGCGCCGAGGCCACGCCGGCCGAGGCCGAGCAGCGGGGGCGGGCGTGACCTCGGTCTTCGCCGCAGGCGGCGACCACCGTTCCCTCCCCGTCCCGGACGGTCTCGACGGCATGCGCCTGGACCAGGCCCTCGCCCGGCTCTTCGGGCTCTCCCGCACCGCGGCGGCGGCCCTGGTCGACGCCGGGGACGCGCTGGTCGACGGCGTCGTGCGGGCCAATTCGCACAAGGTCAAGGCGGGCTCCTGGCTGGAGGTCACGCTGCCGGCCCCGGCCGCCCCGCCGACGGTGGTGCCGCAGGCGGTGCCCGGGCTGACCGTGGTCTACGCCGACGACGACATCGTGGTGGTCGACAAGCCGGTCGGGGTGGCCGCCCACCCGAGCCCCGGCTGGACCGGGCCGACCGTGATCGGCGGCCTCGCCGGCATCGGGCACCGGATCTCCACCAGCGGCGCCGCCGAGCGGCAGGGCGTCGTGCACCGGCTCGACGTGGGCACCACGGGCGTCATGGCGGTGGCCAAGAGCGAGCAGGCGTACACGGCGTTGAAGCGGGCGTTCAAGTACCGCGAGGTGGAGAAGCGCTACCACGCCGTGGTGCAGGGCCACCCGGATCCGCTGCGCGGCACCATCGACGCCCCGATCGACCGGCACCCGCACCACGACTACCGCTGGGCGGTGGTCTCCGGCGGCAAGCCCAGCATCACCCACTACGACACGCTGGAGGCGTTCCCCGCGGCCAGCCTGCTCGACGTGCGGCTGGAGACCGGGCGGACGCACCAGATCCGGGTGCACTTCTCGACGCTGCGGCACCCGTGCGTGGGCGACCTCACGTACGGGGCGGACCCGACCCTGTCCGCCCGGCTCGGGCTGAGCCGGCAGTGGCTGCACGCCCGCTCGCTGAGCTTCCTGCACCCGCGTACCGGTGACCAGGTGACCTTCGTCAGCGAGTACCCGGACGACCTGGCGCACGCGCTGTCGGTGCTGCGCGACTGACGTGCCCGAGCCGACCCGACCCGGGGACGGGCCGCCCGCCGACCCGACCCCGCCACCCGCCGGCCCGGTCCGGCGCGGCCGGCCCGGGTGGCTGGGCACGGCGGCGGTCCTCTGCGCCGGGGTGGTGCTGCTCACCGCGGGCTGGGCCGGACGCCGGGACGAGCCGGTCGGCGACCGCACCGTCGGCGAGGTCACCCGGGTCGGGGTCCGCCAGGGCGACGCGATCCCGGAATACGTCCGGACCGCCGGCGCGGAACTCGCCGCGCTGCCCACGGACGGGCCGTCCGCGTACGCCCTGGTCTCCTTCGACGGCTACCTCGCGCCGGGCAGGCTGCCGGTGCTGCTGGCGGACACGGCGGTCGTCGAGGTGGTGACGCGGGTGCCGCTGCCCGACCGGCAGACCGAGGTGGTGCACCTGCCGGCCCAACTGCTGCCGCAGGACGTCGTCGCCGGCATGTCGGCGCTGGCCGACCGGAAGGACCGGGAGGCCGCCGACCAGCGGACCCGGGCGGCCGGTGCCACCGACGTCGAGCTGCGCCGGGTGTACGACAGCGGGGCGCAGGTCGCGGCCGGGGAGGCGCGGGCCTATCGGAGCGGGTGCGGTTGCGTCTACGCTGCGGTGGTCCGCGCCGATCCGGTGGCGCTGCGCGCGCTGGCCGCCCGGCCCGGCGTCCGCGTGGTCGACCCGGCCCCTGAGGTACGTCGCCTGGACCGGACGGTCTTCACCCCGCCGCTGCCCGAACAGCGGGACGTGGTGCGGCCACCGGTGGACGCCGCGCTGGTCCCGACCGGCCCGCCGGTGGGCGATTCGTCGGAAGCGGCACCGGGCGTGATCGGGTCCTCACCCGCAGCTTCCGTCGGGGCGGGAGCCCCGGCACCCGCTCCGACTTCGTAGGACGTGGTCGCCGGGGGTGGCCGGTCGGGGGTGGGCGAGGATGGCCGACGGGGGATGTGCGCAGACAGGTGTGGTCCGAATAGGGTTTCGTTCGTAGCCTGTCAGGCGGAGATCGATGGCGCGGGGAGGGCGAGCCTTGGACGGCACCGAGACCGGCTGGGGCCGGTCGGCCGAACCGGCACCACGATGGCGCGCGTTGCTCGACCGTGCCCGCCTCGGCGGCCGCACCGCCGAGCAGGCGGAGGCCGACCGCCGGGCGGAGGAGCCGCTGCCGGCGCGGGACCCGCTGCCCCGGCGCGGGTCGGGCAACGGGTGGTCGGGGCGGGCCTCGGCCGCCGTGCCGCCCGCCCAGCCGACGTACGGCGCGGACCCGGGTTACCGCGCGGAGGCGAGCTACCGGGTCGACCCGGCCTACCGGGCCCAGCCCTCCTACCCGCCCGACCCGGGCCACCGCGTCGATCCGGGCCACCCGCCGGAGCCGGTGGCGGAGTCCCGGTACGCGCTGTTGGACAACGGCTACCGACACGAGCCGCCCCCGCCCGAGTCCCGGTACGCGCCGCTGCTCGACGAGGGCTACCGCCCCGGGTACGCGCCGGCCGAGCCGACCTACCCGCAGCAGCCCGGGTACCGGGCCGGGCCGAGCTATCCGGTCGAGCCGGCGTACCCGCCGGAGCCGGCCTACCCGCCCGCGGTGACGGCCGACCGGAGCTACCCGGCGCGGATCGAGCCGGCCCGGATCGAGTGGCGCCCGCAGACCCCGCAGGACGAGCAGGAACGGGCCGCCGGCATCCTCCGCCGGGACCTGGGCACGCCCCGGGTGCTCGCCTTCGCCAACCCCAAGGGCGGGGTGCACAAGACCACCGCCACCGTGCTCGCCGCGGCCACCGTCGGCAGTGTCCGGGGTCGTGGCGTGCTGGCCTGGGACGACAACGAGCTGCGCGGCACCCTCGGGCTGCGCGCCGGCAGCGCCCGGCACGCCCGGACCATCCGGCACCTGATCAGCGACCTGGCGCACATCGAGATCCGCGACGGCGCCGACCTGCTGGAGGCCCTGGACGACTACCTGCGGCACGCCTCCGACGGCTCGTACGACGTGCTGGCCGGCGAGGAGAGCCCCCGCTTCGCCCAGCGGCTGGACCAGTTCACCGTCAAGCGGGTGCTGGAACTGCTGCGCCGCACCCACGACGTGGTCTGCGTGGACACCGGCAACAACGTGGAGAGCGCCAACTGGCGGACGGTGATGCACGCCGCCGACCAGCTCGTGGTGACCACCGTGCCCCGCGAGGACGCCGCGTTCAGCGCCGACTGGATGCTCGACCTGCTGCACGAGGTGGGCATGGGCGACCTGGCCGACAACGCGGTGACCCTGATCTCCTGCCCCACGCCGGGTCGCTCGTCGCTGCAGGACGACCTGGAGCGCCACTTCGCCACCCGGACCAGGGCGGTCGCCGTGGTGCCGTACGACCCGGCGTTGGAGACCGGCTCCTCGATCGAGTATCACCAGCTCCAGCCGGAGACCCGGCAGGCGTGGCTGCGCGCCGCCGCGGTGATGCTGGAGCCGTTCGCCCGCTGAGGGGGGTGTTGGGCCACCGACGCCCCACCGCGCCGCTGCGCCTGAGAAGATCGTCGGGTGAGCCCGGACACCCCCGATCCGCACCGTCCCGACGAGCCGGGCCGCGCCGCTGCGGCACCCGCCGACCCCACCGGCGCCGCCCATCCGCCGGCCCCCGCCGCCGGAACGCCGGCTCCGACCGCCCCGCAGGATCGGGGCGTCCCGCCGACCGTCACGCCCGTCGGCTGGGCCCAGCCCGACGCGCCGCCCGCCTCCGGTACGCCCGCCGGGGCCTGGCCGCCCCCGGGGCTCACCTGGCCGCCGGCGTACGCCGCTCCGGCGCAGCCGCGCGAACCGGTCCGGCGCACGCTCGCGATGGTCGCCGTCACCGTGCTCGGGCTGACCGCGCTGGGAGTGCCGCTCGGCCTGCTCTGGGCCGCCGTCGCCCCGGACACCCCGGTGGTGAAGACCGCCGACGGGGCCGTCTACGGGCAGCCGCAGCCGGAGCAGCCAGTGGCCGCCGACGGCTGGTTCAGCCTGCTCGGGCTCGGCTTCGGGGTGCTCGCCGCGATCGGGCTCTGGGTGGTGTTGCGTCGCCGCCGGGGGCCCGCCGTGCTCGGCGCGACCGCCCTGGGCGGGCTCGGCGCCGCGCTGGTCGCGTGGCAGCTCGGCCGCCGCATCGGGCTGGCGACGTACCAGCGGCTGCTGGAGACCGCACCGGACGGCCAGGCCTTCACCAAACCGGCCGACCTGCGCGCCGGCGGACTGGAATGGTTCGTCGTCCCGTACGGCAGCCTGCTGCTGCCCGCGTTCGGCGCCGCCGTGACGTACACCCTGCTGGCCGGCTGGTCGCGCTGGCCGTCGCTGCGTCCGGAACCGGAGCTGCCCGGGCTCGGCGGCGTGCCGGTGGGCCCGGCCTGGCCCGGGCCGGCCCCGGGGTCCGGCCCCGGTGGCCCGGTCGGTACGGGGCCGCTGGCTGGTCCCGGTGACACCGGACCGACCGGCGGACCGGGTGGGTTCAGTTGGGGGTCGGGGGCGACGCCAGCTCCGACAGCGGCACCGGAACCGCCCGGACCTGGCGCAGCAGAGCCGCCTCGCGGTTGAGCAGCCGCAGCTCGGCGCGCAGCCGCGCGGCGGTGTCGTCGACGGCGAGCAGCCGCTGCCGGTCGGCCACGGTCAGCGCGGCGGTCGCCGCCACCAGGTGTGACAGCACCGTCGGGTCCTCCGGGAGCTGCTCGGAGACCTCCTGCTCGCCGGGGCGGACCAGGGCCAGGTACTGCCGGAAGACCGCGATCACCCGGGCCGCGAGCAGTTCGGTGACCTCGTCGGTGCCGGTCGGCTCGGGCAGCCACTGGACCTCGGCGGTCAGGTACGGCGCGGCGGCGTGGTCGACGTCGGCGATGCGGAACCGCCGCCGGCCCACGGTGACGATGTCGAAGCCGCCGTCGTCCAGCTCGGTGACCTGCCGCAGCTCGGCGGTGCAGCCCACCTCGTGCAGGGTCACCTCGCCGCCGGGGACGGCCCGACCGGCGGCCGGGGCGACCTCCCAGCCGGTGCGGATCGCGACCACACCGAACTCACGGGGTGCCCCCGCGGGCCGCCCGACCAGGTCGCGGATCAGGGTGCGGTAGCGCTCCTCGAAGATGTGCAGCGGCAGCACCAGACCGGGGAAGAGCACCGTTGCGAGCGGGAACACCGGCAGCCGTGCGGTCACATGTCCGAGCGTAGCCCGATCCGTCGCGTCCGGCGTGTCCCGGCTCACCGTCCCGCCGTCCGGGCGGCGAGGGCCGCCTGCGCAGCCGCCGCCTAGACTCGCAAGCGTGTTGAATCGGATCGACCTGCGCGGCGGGGTCCGTGACCCGCGCCGCCTGCTGCCCCGTGCCCAGCTCGACGTCTCCGTGGCCGTCGAGCGGATCCGCCCCCTCGTGGAGGCGGTCCGCGACCATGGGTACCCGGCGATCCGGGAGGCCAGCGAGCGGTTCGACGGGGTCAGCCCGGAGGTGCTGCGGGTCCCCGCCGAGGTGATCGCCGAGGCCGAGGGGACGCTGGACCCGCAGGTGCGGGCGGCGCTGTTGGAGTCGATCACCCGGGCCCGGAAGGTGCACGCCGACCAGCGCCGCACCGACCACACCACCCAGGTCGTGCCGGGCGGCACGGTCACCGAGCGCTGGGTGCCGGTCGACCGGGTCGGCCTCTACGTCCCCGGTGGCCTGGCCATGTACCCGTCGACCGTGGTGATGAACGTCGTTCCGGCCCAGGCCGCCGGGGTGCGCTCGCTGGTGGTGGTGAGCCCACCGCAGAAGGAGAACGGCGGCCTGCCCGACCAACGGGTGCTCGCGGCCTGCGCGCTGCTCGGCGTCGACGAGGTGTACGCCGTCGGCGGCGCCCAGGCGGTGGCGATGCTCGCGTACGGCGCGGCGGTCGACCCCGAGGGCGCTCTGCGGTGCGACCCGGTCGACATGATCACCGGCCCGGGCAACATCTGGGTCACCGCCGCCAAGCGGCTGCTGCGCGGCGTGGTCGGCATCGACGCCGAGGCGGGCCCGACCGAGATCGCCATCCTCGCCGACGACACCGCCGACCCGGCGCACGTCGCCGCCGACCTGATCAGCCAGGCCGAGCACGATCCCCTCGCGGCCAGTGTCCTGGTCACCCCGTCGGTCGCGCTGGCCGACGCGGTCGACACGGAGCTGGCCCGGCAGGTGCCGGCCACCAAGCACGTCGAGCGGGTGAGCACCGCGCTGGGCGGCGAGCAGAGCGGCATCGTGCTGGTGGACGACCTGGAGGCGGGGCTGCGGGTGGTCGACGCGTACGCGGCCGAACACCTGGAGATCCAGACCGAGAACGCCCGGGAGTGGGCGATGCGGGTCCGCAACGCCGGGGCGATCTTTGTGGGCGCCTGGGCGCCGGTGTCGCTCGGCGACTACTGCGCCGGCTCCAACCACGTACTGCCCACCGGCGGCTGCGCCCGGCACTCCTCCGGGCTGTCGGTGCAGTCCTTCCTGCGTGGCGTGCACCTGGTGGAGTACACCCGGGAGGCGCTGCGCGAGGTGGCGCCGCACGTGGTCACCCTGGCGACGGTGGAGGACCTGCCCGCGCACGGCCAGGCGGTCAGCGTCCGGTTCGCGGGGGAGACGCCGTGACGACGCTGGACGACCTGCCGCTCCGCGACGACCTGCGCGGCCTGAAGCCGTACGGGGCGCCGCAGCTCGACGTCGCGGTGCGGCTGAACACCAACGAGAACTCCTACCCGGTGCCCGAGCCGGTGGTCGAGGCGATCGGCAAGGCCCTCGCGGCCGAGCTGCGTGCGCTCAACCGTTACCCGGACCGGGACGCGGTGGCGCTGCGCGCCGACCTGGCGGCGTACCTGGGTCACGGGCTCACCGTCGAGCAGGTGTGGGCGGCCAACGGCTCCAACGAGATCCAGCAGCAGCTGCTCCAGGCGTTCGGCGGCCCGGGGCGCAGCGCGCTCGGCTTCGTCCCGGCGTACTCGATGCATCCGCTGCTGGCGCTCGGCACCGGCACCCGGTGGATCCCGGCCGCCCGTGGGGTGGACTTCGGGCTCACCGTCGACGAGGCGGTGGCCCGGGTCCGCGAGCACGCGCCGGACGTGGTCTTCCTCTGCTCGCCGAACAACCCGACCGGCACCGCGCTGGACCCGGCGGTGGTCGCCGCGGTGCTCGACGTCGCGCCCGGCATGGTGGTCGTCGACGAGGCGTACGCCGAGTTCGCCCGCCCCGGCACGGTCAGCGCCCTGGCGGTGCTGCCCGGCCACCCGCGGTTGGTGGTGACCCGGACGATGAGCAAGGCGTTCGGTTTCGCCGGTGGCCGGCTCGGCTACCTCGCCGCCGACCCGGCGGTGGTGGCGGCGGTGCAGCTCGTCCGCCTGCCGTACCATCTCTCGGCGCTCACCCAGGCCGCCGCCCGCGCGGCGCTGGCGCACCGCGACGCCCTGCTCGGCACCGTCGACGCGATCATGGCGCAGCGGGACCGGATCGTCGCCGAGCTGCGCGCCCGGGGCCACCGGGTGGCCGACAGCGACGCCAACTTCGTGCTCTTCGCCACCGGCGGCGACCAGGCGGTGGCCTGGCGGACCCTGCTCGACGCGGGCGTCCTGGTCCGGGACGTCGGCCTGCCCGGCTGGCTGCGGGTCACCGCCGGGACCCCCGCCGAGACCGACGCCTTCCTCGCCGCAACGGAGAAGCTCCAGTGGGAGCGCGAGAAGTGAGCTTGCGAGCCCCGCAGACGCGACCGAAAGGTAGGCAATGAGTCGCACCGCCCGGATCGAGCGGATCACCAAGGAGACCAACGTCCTGGTCGAGCTCGACCTCGACGGCGCCGGCAGGGCCGAGATCAGCACCGGCGTCGGTTTCTACGACCACATGCTGCACCAGATCGCCCGGCACGGCGGCTTCGACCTCACCGTCCGCACGGTCGGCGACCTGGAGATCGACGCCCACCACACGATGGAGGACACGGCGCTCGCCCTGGGCGCCGCGTTCGACCAGGCGCTGGGGGACAAGGCCGGCATCCGGCGGTACGGTTCGGCCACCGTGCCGATGGACGAGGTGCTGGTCCGGGCCGCGGTCGACCTCTCCGGCCGGCCGTACGTGGTGCACGACGAGCCGGTCCTCGCGCCGTACATCGGCCCGGTGTACCCGACCAGCATGACCCGGCACATCTGGGAGTCCTTCGGCCAGTCGGCCCGGATCACCCTGCACGTGGACGTGCTGCGCGCGGCCCGTCCCGGCGGCCACCCGGACGCCCACCACGTGGTGGAGGCGCAGTTCAAGGCGGTGTCCCGGGCACTGCGCGAGGCCACCGCGATCGACCCGCGCAACGCGGGCGTGGTGCCCAGCACGAAGGGCGCGCTCTGATGAGCGCGAGGAGTGCAGCGCAGCGGAGCCCCGCAGTCGCGAATGAAGGGGAGCGCTGATGAGCGCGAGGAGTGCAGCGCAGCGGAGCCCCGCAGTCGCGAATGAGGGAGAGCTCTGATGGGCCCGGTGCTGCCGACGCTGCTGCTGATCCTGGCCGGGCTGCTGGTCGGTGGGACGTGGTCCCTGCACCGGCAGGGCGCGCCGCGTGGCGCGGTGGTGATCACCGGTCTGCTCGCCGTGCTGGCGACCATCGGCGGGGTGCTCTGGCTGCTGCCCGGGGAGGGTTCATGAGCGGGCTGGTCATCGACAGGCCGAGCGAGGTGGCCCCATGAGCAGGCGGATCGTGGTGCTCGACTACGGCTCGGGCAACCTGCGCTCGGCCGAGCGCGCGCTGGAGCGCGTCGGCGCCGACGTGACCGTCACCGACGACCTGGTTGCCGCCGCCGAGGCGGACGGCCTGGTGGTGCCGGGCGTGGGCGCGTTCGCCGCCTGCATGGCGGGGATCGAGGAGCTCGGCGCGGGGCCGGTGATCGCCGAGCGGGTCGCCGCCGGTCGTCCGGTGCTGGGCATCTGCGTCGGTATGCAGGTGCTCTTCGCGCACGGCGACGAGCACGGGGTGGTCACCAAGGGCCTCGGCCTGCTGCCCGGTGGGGTGACGAAGCTGCCCGCCGAGCGGCTGCCGCACATGGGCTGGAACACCGTCGACGCGCCCGCCGACTCGGTGCTCTTCGCCGGCCTGCCGGCCGACAGCCGGTTCTACTTCGTCCACTCGTACGCGGTGAACGACGTCGCCGGGCTGGTCGCGTCCGGCGCGACGGTCACCACCGCCCACCACGGGACGGACTTCGTCGCCGCGGTGGAGCGGGGCGCGCTGTCGGCCGCCCAGTTCCACCCGGAGAAGTCCGCCGACACCGGTGCCGTGCTGCTGCGCAACTGGCTGGCCACGGTTGACTGAGTCCGTCGCCCGTCGATCTGCCGCCGGGTCCGGCCGGGCCGGGGCACGCGCCGCACGGCGCCGCCCGTCCGCCGGGTCGTCCCGGCCCGCCCTGCCGGGGGCGGTCCGGTGAGCAAGGAGCGGGCGCGTCGACGCGCGGCGCGCGAGGCCGAGGCCGCCCGGGAACGCGTGGCACGCCAGCGCACGGTGGCCCGTCGGCAGCGTCGCCGGGCCCTGGTACGTCGGCTCACGCCGCAGTGGCGGCGGGGCCGTACCGGGCGGCTGGCTCGGCGTACCCGGGGGGAGCGGGCCGCCATCGTGGGGCTGACCCTGGTGGCCCTGTTCGGCATCTGGGCGTTCGTCGACGACCTGGCGCTGCGCCTGGTGCTGGTCGTCCTGCTGCTGCTGGTCCTGCCGGCGATCGTGGTGATCGCGCTGGACCGTCGGATCTGACCGAGGAGAAGAGAGTTGAGCCTCACCCTGTTGCCCGCCGTGGACGTCGCTGACGGCCAGGCCGTCCGCCTCGTGCAGGGCGCCGCCGGCAGCGAGACCGCGTACGGCGATCCCCTGGAGGCCGCGCTGGCCTGGCAGTCCGACGGCGCCGAGTGGATCCACCTGGTCGACCTCGACGCCGCGTTCGGCCGGGGCTCCAACGCCGCGCTCCTGGCCGACGTCGTCGGCCGGCTCGACGTGCGGGTCGAGCTGTCGGGTGGCATCCGCGACGACGCGTCGCTGCGCGCCGCCCTCGCCACCGGGGCCGCCCGGGTCAACATCGGCACCGCCGCCCTGGAGGATCCCGAGTGGTGCGACCGGATCTGCGGCGAGTACGGCGATCGCGTGGCGATCGGTCTGGACGTGCGGGGTCGTACCCTTTCGGCCCGGGGCTGGACCCGCGACGGCGGTGACCTGTGGGAGGTGCTCCAGCGGCTGGACAAGGCGGGCGCGTCGCGGTACGTGGTCACCGACATCACCAAGGACGGCACCATGCGTGGGCCGAACCTGGACCTGCTGCGTGAGGTCTGCGCCCGCACGGACGCCCCGGTGATCGCCTCCGGCGGCGTCTCCGCGCTGGACGACCTTCGGGCGCTGGCCACCCTGGAGCCGGTCGGGGTGGAGGGCGTGATCGCCGGCAAGGCGCTCTATGCCGGGGCGTTCACCGTGGCGCAGGCGCTGGAGACGCTGCGGGCCGTGGCGTGACCGAGGCCGCCGTGCCGGGTGGCCCGACCGTCACCCGGCTCGGTTCGGGCGGCCCCTGGGAGGCGCGGTACGGCTACTCCCGGGTGGTGCGGGTCGGCGACCGGGTGCTCACGGCCGGTTGCACGTCGACGGTCGACGGGGAGGTCGCCCACGTCGGGGACGCCGCCGCCCAGACCGCCCAGGCGTTGCGGATCGCCCTGGACGCGCTGGCCGAGGTGGGCGCGTCGGTGGCCGACGTGGTCCGTACCCGGATGTACGTGGTCGACCGGCGCTACGCCGACGAGGTCGGCCGGGCGCACAACGCGGTGTTCGGCGCGGTCCGTCCGGCGGCGACGATGGTCGTGGTGGCCGGGTTGCTGCACCCCGACCACCTGGTCGAGGTGGAGTTGGAGGCGTACCTGGCCGCCGCCTGAACCGTGCTCCGTGCCGCCCCGTCCCGCCGTGTGCGGGGCGGGGCGGTGTTGCTTCGGGTGGGGTGCTCCGGCTGTGGCGGTGGCCACGTCACGGCCAGATCGATTGTGCACAACTTAATTGCCCGCTACGGTTCTCGCCGTGACCGATGATCTGGTGCTGCGTCGACAGGTGTGCTTCGCGCTCTACGCCGCGTCGCGCGCCCTCACCGACGTCTACCGGCCCATCCTCGACGAGTTCGGCCTGACCTACCCGCAGTACCTGGTGCTGCTGGTGCTCTGGGAGCGCGGCGACGACGCCCCCACGGTCTCCGAGCTCGGGGCCGCGCTGCGGCTGGACTCCGGCACGCTCTCCCCGCTGCTCAAGCGGCTGGAGGCGGCGGGCCTGGTGGTCCGGACCCGCTCGGCGCGCGACGAGCGACGGGTCGAGGTGGGGCTCACCGCCGACGGTGTGGCCCTGCGGCAGCGGATGGACGAGGTGCCGCTGCGGGTCGCCCGCGCCACCGGCCTCGGCGAGGCCGAGCTGATCGCCCTGCGCGACACCCTCACCCGGGTCACCGAGACGATCCACCGACAGAAGGAGCAGTGATCCCCGTGCAGGTGCTCTACACCGCGTCCGCGCTCGCCACCGGCGACGGCCGGGACGGCCACGTCCGTACCTCCGACGGCACCCTCGACCTGGACCTGGCGATCCCGAAGGAGATGGGCGGCGCCGGCGGCGCGGCCAACCCGGAGCAGCTCTTCGCGGCCGGCTACGCGGCCTGCTTCCACTCCGCGCTGCGCCTGGTCGCCCGCAAGGCCAGGGCGGACGTCTCGGGCTCGGTCGTCGAGGCAGAGGTGGGCATCGGCGGAGACGGCAACGGTGGCTTCGGCCTGGCCGTCACCCTCGTGGTGGACCTGCCCGCCGTCGAGCGGGCCACCGCCGAGCAGTTGGTCGAGGCGGCCCACCAGGTCTGCCCGTACTCCAACGCGACCCGGGGGAACATCCAGGTCGCCCGCGTCGTCCGCGAGGCCGCGTCGGCCTGAGCGCCACCGCAGGGCCGTCGACACCTCGGGTACGAAAGGACGAACTCCGATGAGCACCAACCGTGAGATCCACCTGGCCTCCCGCCCCCAGGGCTGGCCGACCGCCGACAACTTCCGCCTCGTGCAGACCGAGGTGCCCACCCCCGGCCCCGGCCAGATCGTGGTCCGCAACCAGTTCATGTCGGTCGACCCGTACATGCGGGGCCGGATGAACGACGTCAGGTCCTACGTCCCGCCGTTCGCGCTCGACGCCCCGCTCGACGGTGGCGCGGTCGGTGAGGTGGTGGCGAGCGAGGCCGACGGGATCAAGCCCGGCGACACCGTGCTGCACGGTCTCGGCTGGCGCGAGTACGCGCTGCTCGACGCGAAAGCGGCCCGCAAGGTCGACCCGAGCGTCGCGCCGGTCAGCGCGTACCTCGGCGTGCTCGGCATGACCGGTCTGACCGCGTACGCCGGGCTGCTCGACGTGGCCGGGATGAAGCCGGGGGAGACCGTCTTCGTCTCCGGCGCGGCCGGCGCGGTGGGCAGCATGGTCGGCCAGATCGCCAAGCTCTCCGGCGCCGGCCGGGTGGTCGGCAGCGCCGGCTCGGCGGCCAAGGTCGAGCGGCTGGCGGCGCTCGGCTTCGACGCCGCCTTCAACTACCACGACGGCCCGGTGCGCGACCAGCTCAAGGCCGCCGCCCCGGACGGCGTCGACGTCTACTTCGACAACGTCGGCGGTGAGCACCTGGAGGCCGCGATCAGCGCGATGAGGCTACACGGCCGGGCCGCCATCTGCGGCATGATCGCGCAGTACAACTCCACCGAGCCGCCGGCCGCCCCGCGCAACCTGGCGCTGCTGATCGGCAAGCGGCTCACCCTGCGCGGCTTCCTCGTCGGCGACCACGGCCACCTGCGCAAGCAGTTCGTCGCGGACATGGCCGGCTGGCTGCGCGACGGCAGCATCTCGTACGACGAGACGGTCGTCGAGGGCATCGAGAACGCCCCGGAGGCGTTCCTCGGCGTGCTGCGCGGCGACAACCTGGGCAAGATGCTCGTCCGGCTCTGAAGCCCGACCCGGTGCGCGGCGGTGGCCGGCCTCACAGGCCGGTCACCGCCGCGTGCGCGTTGGATAGGCTCACCACATGACGGTGGCGGTACGGGTGATCCCGTGTCTGGACGTGGACGCCGGTCGGGTGGTCAAGGGGGTCAACTTCGTCGACCTGCGCGACGCCGGTGACCCGGTGGAGCTGGCGGCGGCGTACGACCGCGCCGGCGCGGACGAGTTGACCTTCCTCGACGTGACCGCCTCCTCCAGCGACCGGGGCACCATGCTCGACGTGGTCCGGCGCACGGCGGAGTCGGTGTTCATCCCGCTCACCGTCGGCGGTGGCGTCCGGCAGGTCGCCGACGTCGACACCCTGCTGCGCGCCGGGGCCGACAAGGTCGGCGTGAACACCGCCGCCATCGCCCGGCCGGAGTTGATCGCCGAGATCGCCGACCGGTTCGGCCGGCAGGTGCTGGTCCTCTCGCTGGACGTGCGGCGGGCCCCCGCGGGCATTACGCCGAGCGGCTTCGAGGTGACCACCCACGGCGGGCGCCGGGGCACCGGCATCGACGCGGTCGAGTGGGCCCGGCGCGGCGCCGAGCTCGGGGCGGGGGAGATCCTGCTCAACTCGATGGACGCCGACGGCACCAAGGCCGGCTTCGACCTGGCGCTGATCCAGGCGGTCCGCGCGGTGGTCGACGTGCCGGTGATCGCCAGCGGTGGCGCGGGCGCGGTGGCGCACTTCCCGCCGGCGATCGGCGCGGGCGCGGACGCGGTGCTCGCGGCCAGTGTCTTCCACTTCGGTGAGCTGACCGTCGGTGAGGTCAAGGACGCGCTGAAGGCCGCCGGTCACCCCACCCGCTGAGCCTCAGCGGCCGGTGCGGCCCTCCGGTGAGCGGCGCGGCGCCGGGATCGACCGGACCAGGTACTCCTGCACCGCGGCGGCGTGGTCGTCCTCCGGCAGGTGCCAGTCGGCGTCGCCCGGTGCGGTGTGCCGGCGCACCAGCACCCCCTGAACGCTGTCCACCGTGGTCCCCACGCCCGCGCTCGGCCTGGTCCGCCAGAGCCGCTCGCCGTCCGGGGTGATCCGGAACCAGCCGTCGCTCACGCTCACCAGCCCCGCACCGACCAGCCGGCGTACCGCCGTCTCGACGTCGTCCCGGTCCGGGATGGCCTGGTTGAGGTGGTCCGCCGTGGAGATGACGTCAGCGAGCCGGACGCCCTCCGGGCGCCGCGAGTCGGCCGCCCGGCGGTGCCGCCCCGCGCCGCTCGCGATCACCAGTGACACGAAGATCCATGCGTCCGTCCAGCGCCATCCGTTCTCCCCCATGCAGGAATGATGCCCGGCGATGTCGGCGGAGGAAACACCTACTTTCCCGCTGGGGCATCGGTGCAGGTCAGGGGAGTGGGGTGCCGGGGTGTGCCGGCCACGGGCCGGGGCGTCACCGTGAAGATCGGGGTGAACACCTGCACCAGCGGGCCGATCGCGAGCGCGTACGCGACCGTGCCGAGGCCGGCGGTGCCGCCGAGCAGCGCGCCGCAGGACAGCACGAGCACCTCGATGGCGGTGCGGACCAGCCGTACCGACCAGCCGGGGCGGCGGGCGACGATCCCGGTCATCAGTCCGTCGCGCGGGCCGGGGCCGAGGTCGGCGCCGAGGTAGAGCCCGGTCGCGGCGCCGTTGGCGACGATGCCGGTGACCAGCAGGCTGATCCGGGCGGGCAGCGGCAGCCCGGTGGGGAGCAGGGCCACGGTGGCGTCCACCGCCAGGCCGATCACCACGACGTTGCTGACCGTGCCGAGTCCGGGCCGTTGCCGCAGCGGGATCCAGAGCAGCAGCACCGTCGCGCCGACCAGGATGCTCGCCGTGCCCACCGAGACGCCGGTCTGCCGGGACAGCCCCTGGTGGAAGACGTCCCACGGGTTGAGCCCGAGCCCGGAGCGGATCATCAGGGCCATGCTCACGCCGTAGAGGACCAGCCCGGTGTAGAGCTGGGTCAGTCGCCGTACCGGCCGGTGCCGGAGATTGCCAATCACTGCCACACATGCCAACCTAGGGGCCAATCCTGGCAAGAATAGAGCCAATATCGGGGAGGTGGCCGTGACCAGTCAGGTGCGTGGCAGCCAATTGGCGCGACTGCTCGGACAGTGGCACGCACTGCCGGGCCGTCGCCGCAGCCCGGACTACGCCGCGCTCGCCGCCGCGGTCCGCGGCCTGCTCGCCGACGGCCGGCTCCCGCTGGGGGTACGCCTGCCGGCCGAGCGGGAACTCGCCGAGGCGCTGCGGATCAGCCGTACCACGGTCACCGCCGCGTACCGGCAGTTGCGTGAGACCGGGCACCTGGCCAGCCGGCGCGGCGCGGGCAGCTGGACGATGCTGCCCGGCACGCACCGGGTCGCCAGCACCGGGCTCTGGACCCCACTGGACGACCGCGACATGATCGACCTCGGGGTCGCCGCGCTGGCCGCCCCGCCCCAGCTCGTCCCGGCGGCCCGGGCCGCCACCGAGGACCTGCCCCGCTACCTCGGCGGCGCCGGCTACCACCCGACCGGGATCATCGAGCTGCGCGAGGCGATCGCCCGGTCGTACACCGATCGGGGGCTGCTCACCAGCGCCGAGCAGATCATGGTGACCAGCGGCACCCAGCACGCCCTCGACCTGGTGCTGCGACTGGCGCTGGCCCCCGGCGGCAACGTCCTGGTGGAGTCGCCCACCTACCCCAACGCGCTGGCCGCGCTCTCGGCCCGCCGGGCCCGGATCGCCACCCACGGCCTCGCCGCCGACGGGGCCGGGTGGGACGCCGACCTGCTGCTGGGCAGCATCCGGCAGACCCGGCCCAAGCTGGCGTACCTGATCCCCGACTTCCAGAACCCGACCGGTCACCTGATGCCCGCCGACCTGCGCGAGCGGGCGGTCGCCACCGCCCACGCGGCCGGCACCGACCTGGTCGTCGACGAGTCCTTCGTGGACCTCCCGCTGGACGGGACCGTGCTGCCCCCGCCCACCGCCGCCTTCGACCGGCACTCCCGGGTGATCTCCATCGGCGGCATGAGCAAGCCGTACTGGGGTGGGCTGCGGATCGGCTGGGTACGCGCCTCCGCGCCCCAGGTGCAGCGGCTCGCCGCCGCCCGGGTCGGGGTCGACATGGCCAGCCCGGTGCTGGACCAGCTCGTCGCGGTGCATCTGCTCGCCGACGCCCCGACCATCGTCGCCGCCCGCCGCTGCCAGCTCGCCGCCCAGCGCGACGCCCTGCTCGGCGCGCTCGCCGAGCGCCTGCCCGACTGGCGGGTCACCGCCCCGCGCGGCGGGGTCACCCTCTGGGCCGAGCTGGACGGCCCGATCTCCAGCGCGCTGGCCCGCGCCGCCGAGGAGGTCGGCGTACGGCTGGCGCCCGGCCCCCGGTTCGGCCTGGACGGGACCCTGGAACGCTTCCTGCGGCTGCCCTTCACCCTGCCCGCGGCCGACCTGGTCGAGGCGGTGGGCCGGCTCGCCGACGTCCGGTACGACCTGGACCGGGCGGCCCGCCCGCAGTGGCGGGAGGCGACGGTCATCGCCTGACGCCCCCTGCCTGCCCGGCGAGCACCGCGCGGGCCCGGCGCCCACCGGCCCGGCGCCCGGTCACCGGCACCGCCCGGACGGGTGCCCTCCGGCCGATCCGGCCCGTCGGCGCGGGGCCGGTGGGCAGACTGCCCGGGTGGGGACATCGGCCCGGAACCGGCTCATCAGCTGGGGTGGGCCCGGCACCCGGGTCACCCGGCTGGAACTCTTCTACGACCTGGTCTTCGTCTTCGCGTTCCTCAACGTCACCACCCTCACCGCGGCGAACCTGACCGCCCAGCGCCTGATCGAGGCGCTGTTCGTGCTGGTGCTGCTCTGGTGGTGCTGGACCGGCTTCGCCGCGGTCGGCAACATCCTCCGCGCCGACCAGGGCGTCATGCCACTGGTCGGATTCTCGATCATGGCGGCGGTCTTCGTGCTCGCGCTGACCACCGGGGTGGCCTTCCGGGACGAGCCCGGCGGGCTCTACGGCCCGTGGGTCTTCTCCCTCGCCTACCTGGCCACCTGGCTGGTCAAGGTGGTCGCGCTCTGGAGCACCGTCGGGTGGGACGGGGCGCCGCGGGCGCGGTCGATGCTGCTCACCGCGCCCACCATGGGCGGCGCGGTGATCATCGTGATCGCCGCGACGGTGCCGCAGTGGTTGGTGCCGGACTCGGCTGTGGAGAACGTCCGGCTCGGGCTCTGGACGGTCGCGCTGCTGATGGAGTACTCCGTCGCGCTCCTGCTGCCCCGGACGGGATGGCGGCTGCGCTCGGTGGGGCACTGGGCCGAGCGACACGCGCTGATCCTGCTGGTCGCGCTCGGCGAATCGGTGATCGCGCTCGGTATCGGCACGACCGACCGCGCCGGCCGCCCCATCGGCTTCCCGATCATCGCCGCGGCGGTGTTCGGCATCGCGATCATCGCGGCGCTCTGGTGGCTCTACTTCGACGTGCTGGCCTTCGCCGTCGAGCAGGTGCTGCACGGCGTACGGGGGCGCGCGCGGATCCCGATGGCCCGGGACGTCTACACCTACCTGCACCTGCCACTGATCGTCGGGATCATCTTCTTCGCCCTCGGGTTGAAGGAGATCCTGGCCGAGGTGACCCAGGATCCCTCCTCCGCCTCCCGGAAGGAGTTCGGTGGGCTGGTCATGCTGGTGCTGTACGGCGGGGTGATCCTCTACCTGGTGGCGCTGGTCGCCATCCAGCTGCGGGTGTTCCGCCGACTCGACCGGGTCCTCGCCACGGCCGCCGTCCTGCTCGTGCTGCTCGTTCCGGCCGCCTACCGGCTGCCGGTGCTGACCACGCTGAGTCTGCTCACCGCCGCAGTGGTGGCCGTGGTGCTGGTCCAGCTCCGGGCCACCCGGGAGGTCCGCCGCCGGGTGCGCGAGACGGCGATGGACGAACAGGCCGCGCTGGAGGCGGAGGCGAACTCCTGGCGCCGCCACCACTTCTGACGGGTGTGCGCCGATCGGTGGCGGGGACGGCACCTGTGAGCCGGACGAGGGTGGCCGTGCCCCGGGGGAGGGACGGGGCACGGCCACCGGGTGCGGTCAGATCTCGGCGAGGGTGCCCTCGTACATCTGGTCGATCTCGGCGGAGAAGTTGCTCTCCACACCCCGTCGCTTGATCTTGAGAGACGGGGTGATCTCGCCGTGCTCGATGGTCAGGTCACGCGGCAGGATGGTGACCTTCTTGATCGTCTCCCACCGGTTGAGCTTCGCGTTGAGCTGTGCGACGTACTCCTCGACCATGGCCTTCGCCTCGGGGGAGGCCACCACGTCGGCGTAGTCCCGGCCCTCCAGCGGGCCGCCGGCCGTCCAGCCCTTGATCGCGTCCGGGTCCAGGGTGACCAGCATCGTGCAGTAGTTGCGGGCCTGGCCGATCACGACCGCCTGCGAGGTGTACGGGCAGATCGCCTTGAACATGCCCTCGATGTGCGAGGGTGCGATGTACTTGCCGCCGGAGGTCTTGACCAGGTCCTTCTTCCGGTCGGTGATGCGCAGGTAGCCGTCGTCGTCCAGGCTGCCGATGTCGCCGGTGCGGAAGAAGCCGTCCTCGGTGAACGCGGCGGCGGTCTCCTCGGGCAGGTTGTGGTACCCGCGCATGACCGGACGGCCGCGGACCAGGATCTCGCCGTCGGTGTCGATCCGGCACTCCAGGTCGCCCATCGCCCTGCCGACCGTGCCGATGCGCAGCCCGTCCGGCGGGTTGACGAAGTTTCCGGCGCTGGTCTCGGTCAGGCCGTACCCCTCGGAGATCGGCAGGTTCGCCGCGGCGAAGAAGGTGGCGATCTCCTTGCTCAGCGGCGCCGCGCCGGAGACCAGCACCCGGATCCGGCCGCCCAGACGGGTCTGGATCTTGCTGAAGACCAGCTTCTCGGCCACCGCGTACTTCAGCTTCAGCCCGATCGGGACCGGACGCCCGGCCTGTTCCAGGGCGACCTTCTCCTTGCCGACCGCGACGGCCCAGGCGAAGATCTTCGCCTTGGCCCCGCCGGCGTCCTGCGCCGTGGTGACCGACTTGTTGTAGACCTTCTCGAAGACCCGGGGCGCGCCGCACATCAGCGTCGGCCTGATCACCGCGAGCATGTCGACCAGCTTGTCCACCCGGCCGTCGACGTAGGTCGGCAGACCGACGTGGGTGGAGCCGCAGATCAGCGTCTTGCCGAACGAGTGGGACAGCGGCAGCCAGAGGTAGTGCACGTCGTCGGCGCGCAGCAGGCTCGTCTCGGCCTGCACGACCGCCTCCCAGCACCAGCCGCCGTGCAGCAGCTCCACGCCCTTCGGGCGGCCCGTGGTGCCCGAGGTGTAGATCAGGGTGGCCAGGTGGTCCGGGCCGACCGGGGCGACCAGCCGGTCGACCAGGTCGGGGTCGGCCGCCAGCGCCGTCCTGCCGCGCTCCTCCAGTTCGGCCAGGGTGAGCTGGGGTACGGCCGCGGCCGGGTCGGCGGCGCCGTCGAAGAGCACCACATGGGTCAACGCCGGCAGGTCGGCGCCGGCGATCTTCGCCGCCTGGGCCGGGTTCTCCGCGAACAGCACCACGGAACCCGAGTCGGCGATGATGTAGGTCGCGTCCTCGGGTTCGGTGGTGGGGTAGACGGTGGTGGTCGCGCCGCCCGCGCACATGATGCCGAAGTCGGCGATCACCCAGTCCAGCCGGGTGTTCGCCAGGATCGCCACCGGATCCTCCAGCCCGACACCCAGGCTGTTCAGGCCGGCGGCGACCGCCTTGGCCCGCTGGCCGACCTGTTCCCACGTGAGCCAGACCGGCCCGGAGTCGTCCGCGTTCGGGTGGGCGAAGGCCTGGCCGTCGGGAGTCGCGGCCACGCGCTTGAGGAACATGTCGGGGATGGAACGGTACGGTACATCGAGAGCCATCGCTGTAGCCGCCTTCAGGGGGTGGATGACGTGACGGGGGTCACGCGCTCTGCGGTTACCGAAGAGTATTGCCTGCACCCGGGCGTCGGCTACCCCCCGAGCCTGTGAGCCGGCTGAGTCCCGCGAGGTGGACCGGTCAGTCGTACCGGGTCGCCCGCAGTGACCAGTCGTAGGTGGCGCGGATCCAGGCCCGGCGGACGGCGAGGAACGGCGCGAGCGACGGATCCCCGGCGAGGGTCGCCTCCCGGTCCAGATAGTGGGCCAGGGCGTCGTTGAACCGGTCGGCCGCCGCGCGGAAGGCGGCGTCGGAGTCCAGGCCGTGCTGCGCCGCGATCACCGTCACCAGGTTCTGCGCGTCGGCCTCGACGCGTCGCTCCTTGCGGTGCGAGAACAGGTCGTTGCACCAGCAGACCAGGTCGGCGGAGAGGTCGTCGAGGGCGAACACCTCCGGGTCGACCCGCCGCCGGGCCGTGGGCAACCCGTCGTACGCGAGGTCGGTGAGCGTCATGCTGGGGCGGGCGCCGCCGGTGTGCCGCCGCATCTGCACGTACTCCGCCAGGTCGGGCACCCGCCGGTGCTCCCGGTTGGCCGCCTCCCAGAGCAGGGCGAGCAGGTACTCCCGCAGTTGGCTGACCAGCCGCAGCAGCAGGGCGGGACAGCCCTGGTCGCGGACCCGCCGGCAGACGTCGTGCAGCGCCATGCCGAGCGGGCCGGCGTCGGGCGGCGTCGGCGCGCCCGGGTCGCCGAGCCGGTCGAGCACGTCCAGCAGGGCGCCGACCGTCGGGGCGAGCCGGGTCGGCTGCGCGCCGAGGCCGTCCTCGTCGCAGGCGTCGTCCATGACGAACAGCCAGGTGACCAGGTCGGCCAGGAGCCGGAGCCGGTCGGTCGGCGCCTGCGGGCAGGCCCGGCCGACGAGTTCGGCGGCGGCGGCACGGCGCAGCCGGCGCCACCGGGGGCCGTCGTCGACCAGGCCCAGCCGGCGGGCCCAGTCGAGGCTCTGGGTGGCCACCTCGTCGGTGTCCGGGTGTCGACGCGCGGGGAAGGGCGGCTCGTGCAGTGCCGACACGGCCGTGCTCCGCATGGTGGCCCCCTGTCCGGCCGGCCGGGTCGGCCGACGCGTGCCAGAGGGTACGGAAAATGCATCGGTGGGGATCAGTGTGTACGGAAGGAGGGTCGCGAGGACCCGTGACCGATTCCGCACATGGCGCGAACTGTTGGCGCGACGTCATCCGTCGGGTACTCGGCGTGATCGCCGGGTCGGGTCAGAAGCCGAATCGGGCGGTGCGGAGCCGGTCGGCCGGGGCGGTGGGGCCGTCGATCTGCACCCGGGCCACCCGCTGCCGGCCGGAGAGGAAGAGCGCCAGTTCGCCCGGGGCGCCCACCAGCCGCAGCCGGTCACCGCCGCGGCCCACGGTCAGCTCGCCGTACCCGGGGGCCTGCACCAGCACGTCGGCCGGGAACCGGCGCAGCGCCCGACGCGCCAGCAGCCCCGCCGGCTTCCACAGCCGGCCCTGCAGCCCGGCCGGCAGGTTCCGCGGCAGCCACCCCGACCGGGCCCGCCGGACGTCCTCGTGATGGATGAAGAACTCCAGGGTGTTGGCGAGCTCGTCGGTGAGCGGGTTGCTCAGCGGGCTCCACAGCGGCGGCCGGCGTACCCGCCCGACCAGGTCCGCCCAGGGCAGCGCCGCGACGCGCAGGCGGACCCGCTCGCCGTACCCCCGCAGCGGCGGCAGCACGATGCCGCCGGCGGCGTCCGGCCGACGCTCCCGTACCACGAGGTGCGCGGCGAGGTCACGGGTCGTCCACCCCTCGTTGAGCGTCGGTGCGTCCGGGCCCAGTTCCAACATGAGATCGGCGAGCGCCTCGCGCTCCGATCGGGCGTACCGCGGCATGAGAGGGATGGTAGGCCGCCCTGCCCGCATCGGCCCGTCGAGCGCGCGGCACCGGGCGGGGATCGGACGCGACGGTACGGACGTGACGGCGGACATACCCGTTCCGGGTCGGCGCAGCCGGCGCGGACCGGTAAGGATGAACAGACACGAGGTGGCTCACGGCGGGGGAGAGCGTGGCGGGCAGGACGAGTCGGGACGTGCTCGGGCGAGGGCTGGCGGTCCTCGGCCGGGCGATCCGGGAACAGCCACGGATCTTCGCGGTGGCGGTGACCAGCAGTGTGCTCTTCGGCGTCATGGTGATCGCCAGCGCGTACGTGGTGGGCGCGGTGGTCGGCGAGGTGGTGGTGCCGTCGATCGCCGACGGCTCCGTCGCGGTCGGCGCGCTCGCCCTGGCCGCGGCGGCGTTGTTCGGCATCAGCGTGCTGCGGGTGGTCGCCATCTTCGGCCGTCGCCTCGGCGCCGGCTACATGCAGTACCGCCTCCAGGCGGCCTACCGGCGCCGGGTCACCCGCCGCTACCTCGACCTGCCGCTGGCCTGGCACCAGCGCAACGCCACCGGGACGCTGCTGTCCAACGCCAACTCCGACGTCGAGGCGGCCTGGTACCCGATCGCCCCGCTGCCCTTCGCGGTCGGCACGCTGGTGATGCTGGTCGGCGCGATCGCCTCGCTCTTTCTCACCGACTGGGCGCTGGCCCTGGTCGGGCTGGCCGTGTTCCCGGCGCTCTTCGCGCTCAACGTGGTCTACTCCCGGCGGATGGCGCCCCGGCAGGCCCGCGCGCAGCGGTTGCGCGCCGAGGTCAGCGGCATCGCCCACGAGAGCTTCGACGGCGCGCTGGTGGTCAAGACGATGGGCCGCGAGGCCCAGGAGACGGTCCGCTTCTCCGCCCGCGCCGGTGAGCTGCGTGACGCGCTGATCTCCGTCGGCCGGCTGCGCGGCGTCTTCGATCCGCTGCTGGAGACGCTGCCCAGTCTCGGCACCCTGGCCGTGCTGGTGGTCGGCGCGGTCCGGCTGCGCCACGGTGCGATCGGCGTCACCGAGCTGGTCAGCGTCGCCTTCCTCTTCACCGTCCTGGCCTTCCCGGTGCGGGCCATCGGCTGGGTGCTGGCCGAGCTGCCGCGCAGCGTCGCCGGCTGGGACCGGGTCCGCCGGGTCCTGGACGCCACCGGCGAGATGCCGTACGGCGACCGCCGGCTCGACCCGGACCCGCCGGCGCCGGCCTCGCTGGCCTTCCACGACGTGCACTTCGCCTACGAGCCGGCCGAGGCGCACCTGCCCGGTGTCGCGGTCCTCGGCGAGGTCTCCTTCACCGTGCCGGCCGGGAAGACGGTCGCCCTGGTCGGGCCGACGGGCGCCGGCAAGTCGACGGTCGCCTCGCTGGCGGTACGCCTGGTCGATCCGCGCGCCGGCACGGTCACCCTGGACGGCGTGGACGTCCGCGACCTGAGCGCCGAGTCGCTCACCTCCACGGTCGCCCTGGTCGCCCAGGTGCCGTTCGTCTTCGACGACACCGTCCGGGCCAACATCACCCTGGACCGGCCGGGCATCGGCGACGACGACGTCTGGGCGGCGCTGCGGCTGGCCGAGGCGGACGGTTTCGTCGCCGCGCTCCCCGACGGGCTGGACACCCTCGTCGGTGAACGGGGCACCTCGCTCTCCGGCGGGCAGCGGCAACGCCTCACCCTGGCCCGCGCGCTCGCCGGGCGGCCCCGGCTGCTGGTCCTCGACGACGCGACCAGCGCGGTCGACCCGCGGGTGGAGGCGGCCATCCTGGCCGGTCTGCGCGCCCCGGCCGGCGGGCAGGGCGCCGCCGCCTCGATCCTGGTGGTCGCCTACCGCCGGGCGACCATCGCGCTCGCCGACGAGGTGATCTACCTGGAGCAGGGGCGGGTGCTGGCCCGGGGCACGCACCGCGAGCTGCTCGCCACCGTGCCCGGGTACGCCGACCTGGTCACCGCGTACGAGCAGGCCGAGCGGGAACGCGAGCAGACCCGGACGTACGAAGAGGTCACCCCGCTGGCCTCCGGCCTGGAGATCGAGGTGGACCGGTGAGCGCGAGGAGTGCAGCGGAGCGGAGCCCCGCAGTCGCGAACGGAGAGTGGCACCGGTGACCAGTGGTGAGCCGCAGCGGCCGGAGGCCACCGAGTCCGCCTGGCGGACGATGCGCCGTGGGCTCGCGCTCTCCCCGGAGTTGCGCGTCGGCCTCGCCGGAACGTTGGCCCTGGCCCTGGTCTACATGGTGGGCCGGGTGGCCGTACCGGTGGCGGTGCAACGGGGCATCGACGACGGCCTGACCGTCGCCGGCGGCCCGGATCTCGGCGTGGTCGGCGCGGTGGCGGTCGCCACCGCCGCGGTGCTGGTGGTCACCACCATCTGCGGCTACCTGATGATGCGCCGGCTGTTCACGGTCAGCGAGACCGCGCTGGCCAACGTCCGCACCCGGGCGTTCCGGCACGTGCACGACCTGTCGATGCTGCACCAGCAGTCCGAGCGGCGCGGTTCGCTGGTCTCCCGGGTCACCAGCGACGTCGACCAGATCACCCAGTTCCTCCAGTGGGGTGGCGTGATCCTGATCGTCAACCTCGGGCAGCTCGTGGTCACCACCGCCGTCATGCTGGCGTACTCGTGGCGGCTGACCCTCGTGGTGATCGTCGCCTTCGCTCCGGCGGTGCTGGTGATCCGGGCGCTGCAACGCCGGCTCGGCGCGGCGTACGGGGTGGTCCGGCAGCGGACGGGCGCCCTGCTCGGCACCATCGCCGAGAGCGTCGTCGGGGCCCCGGTGATCCGCGCGTACGGGATTGCCGGGCGGACCTCCCGGCGGCTGGACGACGCGATCGACGCCCAGCGTACGGCCCAGCAGCGGGCCATCCGGATCAGCATCATGGGCAGCTCCGTCGGGGAACTGGCCGCCGGGGTGGCGCTCGCCGGGGTGGTGGTGCTCGGGGTGCTGCTCGGGGTGGACGGCTCGCTGTCGGTGGGCCAGCTGACCGCGTTCCTGTTTCTGGTGACGCTCTTCATCCAGCCGGTGCAGATCGCCACCGAGGTGCTCAACGAGGCGCAGAACGCGATCGCCGGCTGGCGGCGGGTGCTCGACGTGCTCGACGTCGCGCCGGACGTGGCCGACCCCGGGGAGCAGGGGCGGGAGCTGCCGGACGGCCCGCTGGACATCCGGTTCGCCGGGGTGAGCTTCGCCTACCCGGGTTCTCCGCCGGTGCTGCACGACGTGACCCTGGACATCCCGGCGAAGAGTCGGGTCGCGGTGGTCGGTGAGACCGGCAGCGGCAAGACCACCTTCGCGAAGCTGCTGACCCGGTTGATGGACCCGACCGAGGGCACGGTCCTGCTCTCCGGGGTGCCGCTGGACCGGGTGCGCTTCTCCTCGTTGCGGTCCCGGGTGGTGATGGTGCCGCAGGACGGTTTCCTCTTCGACGCCACGGTCGGGGAGAACGTCCGCTTCGCCCGGCCCGAGCTGACCGACGAGCAGCTCACCGTCGCCTTCACCGAGCTGGGGCTGGCCGACTGGCTGGACGGGCTGCCGTCGGGCCTGGACACTCCGGTCGGCGAGCGGGGCGAGGCGCTGAGCGTGGGGGAGCGGCAGCTCGTCGCGCTCGCCCGGGCGTACGTGGCCGACCCGGACCTGCTGGTGCTCGACGAGGCCACCAGCGCCGTCGACCCGGCCACCGAGGTGCGCCTGCAACGCACCCTGGACGCGGTCACCCGGGGCCGGACCACCCTGGCCATCGCGCACCGGCTCTCCACCGCCCAGGCCGCCGACGAGGTGATCGTGGTGGACCGGGGGCGGATCGTGCAGCGCGGGCCGCACGACGAGCTGGTCCGCGACCCGGACTCGGTCTACGGCCTGCTCTACGCCTCCTGGCTGGAGCAGACCCGCTGAGCGGCCGGACCTGCTCCCGCTGACCTGGGCGGGGTATCCCTGGCGCGCCGGCTGCGGGAGCGCGGTGGTGGGGCCGGCGGTCACCGTACGTGCCGGTGTGGTTCGCCTTGCCACCCCCGCCCGGGACCCTTTGCTCTGCACCCACGGACGCGCCAACCACCGAACGTGGCGGCTCGTTGCCCGCCGCCGCAGAAACTGGGCGGCGAATTACCTGGTGAGCGCGGTGGTGCGTCGGTGGCAGCAGAGCAAAGGACGCTGACCACTACGGCGACCTCCTCCGCTGCGGTTACCGACGGTCATCAGCACAGTGCGTCACCGGCTCCTGCACCAGGTTGGGCGTGTGGGCCCGGGCGAGGGACAGTTCGCGGTGGACGTACCCGCCTGATTGCCCTAGGGGGCGAGTTAGGTAGGCCTAACCTGTGTTGGAGGTGGCCCCGTGGGACCGAGCCCCGCCGAGGGCATCGCCGTGGTGCTGGACGTGCTCGACCTGCCCCCGGCCGCGGGCGCGCCGTCGCGCTGCTGGCCGACCTCACCGACCCGGCGGAGCTGTCCCGGCTGCTGCACCCGATGCTCCGCCCCCGCCCGGCGGTCACTCGCCCGGACCCCGGCCGGCCGGTTAGCCCAGGTCGCCGGTGAGGTAGCGCTGCACGGTCGGGCCGAGCGCCGCCACCAGGATCTCCGGCTCGGCGGAGGCGACCGGCTCCAGCCGGATCACGTAGCGCATCATCGCCAGGCCGATCATCTGGCTGGCCACCAGTGAGCCGCGCAGCGGCAGCTCGGCCGGCGCGATGTCCAGGTGGTCGAGGACCCGGCGCAGCACCTGGGTGACCAGGAACTCGCGCATCAGTCGGGCCGTCCACTCATTGTTGGCCGCCGAGCGGAGCAGGGCCACGGCCGCCGCGCCGGCCGGTGAGTCCCACACCCCGATGAACAACCGGATCAGCCGGTCGCCCACCTCGTCCGGCGCACCGGCCAGCACGGCGGGGAGCAGCTCCGCCGGGTCGACCGGGATGTCGACGGTGGCCCGGAAGAGCTGGTCCTTGCTGCCGAAGTAGTGGTGCACCAGCGCCGGGTCGACGCCCGCGGCCGCCGCGATCACCCGGATCGAGGTCGCGTCGAACCCGCGCTCGGCGAAGGCCGTGCGGGCCGCCGCGAGGATCGCGTCCCGGGTGTCGGGGTTGCCGGGGCGTCGCCCGGTGCGCCGCGGTGTCATCCGTTGCGCCTGCGCAGGGTCGCCGCCGCCAGCACCAGGGCCACCACGGCCGAACCGGCCACGATCGCCACGTCCCGCCACATCGTGCCGGTCGGTTCGGCGTGCACGCCGACCTCCTGCAGGGCCTCCACCGCGTACGACAGGGGGAAGGCGTCGCTGACCACCTGGAGCCAGCCGGCCATCTCCCCGCGCGGCACGAACAGGCCGCAGAGCAGCAGCTGCGGCAGCACCACCACCGGCATGAACTGCACCGCCTGGAACTCGGTGCGGGCGAAGGCACTGCACAGCAGCCCGAGCGCGACCGCCAGCACCGCGTTCACCGCGGCGATCATGACGACCAGCCAGACGCTGCCGGCGGTGTTCAGGCCGAACAGCCAGTACGCCGCCGCCGAGGCGATGGTGGCCTGCACCGCGCCGGCCAGGCCGAACGCGATGCCGTACCCGAAGAGCAGGTCGAGCTTGCCCAACGGGGTGGTGAGCAGGCGCTCCAGCGTCCCGGTGGTGCGCTCGCGGAGCATCGCGATGCTGGTCACCAGGAACATGATGATGAACGGGAAGAAGCCGAGCATCACCAGGGCCACCCGGTCGAAGAGCGACGGCTGCCCGGGTGGGGCGGGCTGGTCGACGTACATGAAGTAGACCAGGGTGAGCAGCACCGTCGGCACCACCACGAGCAGCGCCACGGTACGCCGGTCGTGCCGCAGTTGGCGCAGGATGCGCCCGGTGGTGACGGCCAGGATCCTCGCGCTCATGATTCCTCCCCGGTGGGCCGGTGGCCCGTCTCGCTCTCGCGGATCAACCGGAGGAACGCCTCCTCCAGGTCGTCGACGCCGGTGTGCGCGCGGATGGCGTCCGGGGTCTCGTCGGCGATCAGTCGGCCCTGGCGGATCAGCAGCAGCCGGTCGCAGCGGGCCGCCTCGTCCATCACGTGGCTGGAGACCAGCAGGGTCGTCCCGGTCGCCGCCATGGCGTGGAACCGGGCCCACAGGTCGGCCCGCAACACCGGGTCCTGGCCGACGGTCGGCTCGTCGAGGACGACCAGTTCCGGCTCGCCGACCAGGGCGCAGGCCAGTGAGGCGCGGCTGCGCTGCCCGCCGGAGAGGGTGCCGACGAGCTGGGTGGCCGCCCCGGCCAGCCCGACGTCGGCGACGGCCCGGTCGGCGTCGGCCGCGCGCCGGCCGTGCAGCGCGGCGAAGTAGCGGGCGTTCTCCCGCACGGTCAGGTCGGCGTAGACGCTCGGCGCCTGGGTGAGGTAGCCCACCCGGTGCCGCAGCTGCGCCGTGCCGGCGGGTGCGCCGAGCACGGTGACGGTGCCGGTGGCGATCGTCTGCACCCCGACCACCGCCCGCATCAGGGTGGTCTTGCCGCTGCCGCTGGGTCCGAGCAGTCCGGTGACCGCACCGCGCGGCACCGCGCAGCTGATCCCGTCGAGGACCCGCCGCCGGCCACGGTCCACGACCAGGTCGCGGACCGTTATCGCGTCGTCCATCGCCCACCTCCCGAAAAACTCACCGAGTGTTGAACTCAACGCTAGATGAGTTGCCTGCCCGCGCGCAACGAGCGACTTCGAGCGCACTCGAACCGGAGGCCTGCGGCGCGTGGACCCGGCACTCGGGAGAGAGGCCTCTCCGTGGGCGAGGCGGCTGCCCGGGTGGGACCGGCGAAAGGTGCCCCGAGGCAGGAATGCGAACGGTCGGGCACTAGCCTTCGGAGCGGACACCGGGTCCGTCAACGGGCATTGCGGCCTGATCGGACGTGCGGCACGATGGCGAAGTGGATCACGCTCCGTTGCCGAAGGGCGGTTTCCTCGACGACTGGGCGACCCGGCTGCGCGAGGCCGCCGAGCGGCCCGTCGTCGGCATCCTGCTGCGCGGGAGCCACGCCCGACGGGGCGCCACCGTGCACAGCGATGTCGACCTCGACGTACTCGTCGACGACCACCGGCCCGTCCCGACCCAGGGCGGGACGGGCCGACCCGACGCCATCCCGTACGCCGTCCGGCAGGCGTACCTCGCCGAGGTGGACGGCCGGTTGGTGCACCTGTCGGTCGCCGCCCGCGACGTGCGGTCCTGGATCGACCGGCTCGGCGAGCCGGCCGACTGGGCGTTCGGCCTGCCGGTCGCCGCGCCGGCCCGGCTGCTCTGGGCCGAGAAGGACTGGCGGACCCGGATCGACCTGCCGGTGCTCTGCCAGCCGGCCGACCAGCCCCGGCTGGAGGAACTGGTCGCCACGCTGGGCAAGGTGGCCTCCGCCCGATCCGTCGACGACCACCTCGGGGTCCGGCTGGCCGCCGCCGACCTGGCCCGGCTCTGCCCCTCGGTGCTGCGCCCGGCCAACCCGGGCGTACGGGTCGTCTCCCGCCGGGGCGCCTTCACCGCCGCCCTCGCGCTGCCGGTCGCCCCGGCCGGCTACCGGGACGACATGCTGCTCTGCCTCGGACTGCGCCCCGGATCCGTCGGCCAGCTCGGCGCCGCCGCCGCCCGCCTGGTGGCCGGGGTCGTCCCGCTGGTGCGTCCGTACGCCGACCGGATCGCCGAGGTCGCCGGGCCGGACCTGGCGGCCGCGCTCGTCGACGGCCGGTTGGACCGCTACGTCGCGCAGCTCGGCCGGGCGGCCCGCCGGGGCGGGGACGGCTCGCAGGTGCCCGCCCCCCGTACGGGACAATGGCTCACTGTGCCCGTACCCGAGTCCCCCGTGACCGACGGCGGCCCCGCCGAGCCGGTCCGCCCCTCCCGCCTCGACCCGGCCATCGCCGCCCGGCTGCGCCGCACCCCGGACGGCCTGGTGGCTGCCGTCGTCCGCCAGCACGACACCGGTGAGGTGCTGATGGTCGCCTGGATGGACGACGAGGCGCTGCACCGCACGCTGACCACCGGCCGGGCGACCTACTGGTCACGCAGCCGCCAGGAGTACTGGGTCAAGGGCGCCACCTCCGGCCACCACCAGTACGTCCGCTCGGTGGCCCTCGACTGCGACGGCGACGCGCTGCTGGTCAGCGTCGAGCAGGTCGGCGCCGCCTGCCACACCGGCGAGCGCACCTGCTTCTTCACCGAACTGCCGGTCACCGCCGAGGGAGCCGGCCCCCGGTGAGCGCGAGGAGTGCGGCGCGGCGCAGCCCCGTGGTCGCGAACGAAAGGCAGGCCCAGCGATGACCGACGGCACGCTCAGCCCGGACCTCGGCGCCTTCACCGAGCTGGCCGCCCGGTGGCGCGTGGTGCCGGTGACCCGGCGGCTGCTGGCCGACGCGGAGACGCCGGTCGGCGTCTACCGCAAGCTCGCCGGCGGCCCGGGCACCTTCCTGCTGGAGTCCGCCGAGCAGGGCGTGGGCTCGGCCGGGACGGCCTGGTCCCGGTACTCGTTCATCGGGGTGCGCAGCAGCGCCACCCTGGTCGAGCGGGACGGGGTGGCCGGCTGGACCGGCACCCCGCCGGCCGGCGTGCCGATCTCCGGCGACCCGGTGCGGGTGCTGCGGGAGACCGTCGAGGCGCTCGCCGGCCCGGTCCAGGACCCGGGCGGCGCACTGCCGCCGCTGACCGGCGGCATGGTCGGCTACCTCGGGTACGACCTGATCCGGCGGTTCGAGCGGCTGCCCGAGCTGACCGAGGACGACCTCGGGGTGCCGGAGCTGGGCATGATGCTCGCCACCGACCTGGTGGTGCTCGACCACTACGACGGCTCGGCGATCCTGGTCGCGAACGCGGTGCTGCCCCCGCTGGACGACCCGGACCGGGAGCGCGCCGTCACGGCGGCGTACCACCACGCGGTGGGGCGGCTGGACGCGATGACCACCGCGCTGTCCCGACCGATTCCACCCATGATCTCGACGGTCGACCGCCCACCGGCCGGCGAGGTGGTCAGCCGGACGCCCGAGGGCGGCTACCGCAAGGCCGTCGACGAGGCCAAGGAGGCGATCCGGGCCGGCGAGTGCTTCCAGATCGTGCTGGCCCAGCGCTTCGAGCGGGACACCCACGCCGACCCGCTGGACGTCTACCGGGTGCTGCGCACCACCAACCCCAGCCCGTACATGTACCTGCTGCGCTTCGACGGCTTCGACATCGTCGGCTCGTCCCCGGAGGCGCACCTCAAGGTCACCGCCGGGGCGGACGGCGAGCGGCGGGCGCTGCTGCACCCGATCGCCGGCACCCGCCCGCGTGGCGCCACCCCGGACGCCGACGCCCGGCTCGCCGCCGAGCTGCTCGCCGACCCGAAGGAGCGCTCCGAGCACGTGATGCTGGTCGACCTGGGCCGCAACGACCTGGGCCGGGTCTGCCGGGCCGGCACCGTGCAGGTGCCCGAGTTCGCCACCGTCGAGCGGTACAGCCACGTCATGCACATCGTCTCCACGGTGGTGGGCACGCTGCGCGCGGACCGGACCGCCTTCGACGCGCTCGCCGCGACCTTCCCGGCCGGCACGCTCTCCGGCGCACCGAAGGTGCGCGCCATGGAGATCATCGAGGAGTTGGAGCCGGTACGGCGTGGCCTCTACGGCGGCACGGTCGGGTACTTCGGCTTCGGCGGCGACCTGGACATGGCGATCGCCATCCGGACCGCGCTGATCCGTGACGGGCGGGCGTACGTGCAGGCCGGCGCGGGGGTGGTGGCCGATTCCGATCCGGTCGCCGAGGACCGGGAGACCCGGGACAAGGCCGCCGCCGTGCTCGCCGCCATCGCCGCCGCCGAGACCCTGCGGCCGGCCCGGTGAGCGCGTCGGCCACTCCCGCCGCCGGTCCGTCCGCTCCGCCCGGCGGTGCTCCCGCCCGCCGCCGGCGCGAGCTGACGTACGCGGTGCTGCTCTGCCTGGCCGGCGCGGGTCTGGCCTTCTGGGCGGCGACCCGAACCTGGTCGGTGGAGGTCACCCCCCGGGGATCGCTGCCGGCGACCCGGCAGGACCGCTCCGGGGCGGACCTGCTGCCCTGGCTGTCGGCGCTGGCGCTGGTCGCGCTGGCCGGCGGTGGCGCGGTGCTGGCCACCCGGGCCCGCCTCCGGCGGCTGCTCGGCGCGCTGCTGGCGTTGCTCGGCCTGGCCGTGGCGGCCGGCGGCGGCTACGGGCTGGCCGCCGGCCTCGACGGCGAGGTGAGTCGGCGGTGGCCGGCGCTCTGTCTGCTCGGCGGGGTGCTGGCGGCCCTCGGCGGCGGACTGACCGCGCTGCGCGGCGACCGGTGGCCGGCGATGGGCGCCCGCTACGAGCGTCGAACCCGGCCGGAAGCGGCGCCCGACGGCCGGCCGGCGACCGAGCGGGGCACCCGGGAGGCGTGGGACGCGCTCGACCGGGGCGAGGATCCGACGGTCAGCTGACCGGCTGCCGGACCTCGCGACGGTCCCGGGCGGCCGCGCGCGCGGCGGCCAGCTCGGCGACGAGGCGGTCCAGTTCGGCGCGCTGGTCGGCGCGGGCCCGGTCGGCGCAGACCGCCTCCCACGCGTTGCCCCGCGCGGTACGCATCCGGCCCTCGCCCACCACGGCGCGTTCGAGGGTGTGCACCACACCGACGGCGAGCGACGCGACGGTCCGGGAGATGGTGGTGATGTCGAGGGTCGGGTTCGGTCCCGTAGTGCTCATGGCGGTCACCCCACACGAGAAGTCCGACGGTCGGCAGGCGCGTCTTCGAGTCTGCCCTGGTCCCAGGCTGCCCGGCTGACGTTTCGCCGTGGTGACCAGCGGATCAACTGTCCATCGGGGCGAACGACCTCGGTAGGGCCGTTCATCCTTGAGCTTGGTCACAGCATCGACGGCAATCGCGGTGATGCGCGCGGCGGGCCGACGTGGTGTCATGGCTCATGGGCGTTGGTCGATGGGTCCGGAGTGCCCGCGCGGCGGGCGCAGGTGACGCCGGTCGACGGGCGCGGTCGCGCTGCGTGATCCACTGTTCACCGGAAGTCGGCCATCATGCCACAGCCCAATCCGTGAGGAGCGCCATACCCCCGGCACCTGACGCCAGGTGGCGCCCCCTAGCATCGGCCCATGACACCCGGAGAGGGGAGTCCGTTGGTGACTGCTGAGCATGCGCACGCGGAGGGGGACGGGGCCGGTCCGGCAGCGTCCGGAAGCGTGCTCGACGAGATCCTGGCCGGCGTCCGCGAGGACGTCGCGCGGCGACAGGAACAGGTTCCGCTGGAGCGGATCCGGGAACTGGCCGCCGCCGCGCCTCCGCCGCTGGACGCGTACGCGGCCCTGCGCAAGCCCGGGGTGGCGGTGATCGCCGAGGTCAAGCGTTCGTCGCCGTCCAAGGGTCGGCTGGCCGAGATCGCCGACCCGGCCGACCTCGCCGGCCAGTACGCCTCCGGTGGTGCCCGGGCGATCAGCGTGCTGACCGAGGGGCGCTGGTTCGGCGGCTCGCTCGACGACCTGGCCGCCGTCCGGGCCGCCGTGCAGGTCCCGGTCCTGCGCAAGGACTTCGTGGTCTCCAGCTACCAGGTCCACGAGGCCCGCGCGCACGGCGCCGACCTGGTGCTGCTGATCGTCGCCGCGCTGGAGCAGAACGCGCTGGTCGGCCTGCTGGAGCGGATCGAGTCGCTCGGCATGACCGCGCTGGTCGAGGTGCACACCGAGGAGGAGGCCGACCGGGCCCTGGAGGCCGGCGCGCAGGTGATCGGGGTCAACGCCCGTGACCTGCGTACCCTGGAGGTCGACCGGTCCGTCTTCGAGCGGATCGCGCCCGGCCTGCCCAGCAGTGTCGTCAAGATCGCCGAGTCCGGCGTGCGTGGCCCGCACGACCTGATCCGGTACGCCTCGGCCGGCGCCGACGCCGTCCTGGTCGGGGAGGGTCTGGTCACCCAGAAGAGCCCGCGCGAGGCGGTCGCCGAACTGGTCAACGCCGGCAACCACCCGGCCACGCCCCGCCCGGTGCGCTGACCCCGACACCGCGAGAGGATCACCGCCATGAGCGCTGACGTTTCGGCCCCCTCCGGTCAGGTTCCCGACGCCGCCGGCCACTTCGGCCGCTTCGGCGGCCGGTTCGTGCCGGAGGCGCTGGTCGCGGCGCTCGACGAACTGGACGCGGCGTACCGCAAGGCGATGACCGACGAGAGCTTCCTCGCCGAGTTCGACGCCCTGCTGCGCGACTACGCCGGCACCCCGTCGCTGCTGTACCCGGCCCACCGGTTCTCCGCGAAGGCCGGCGCGCGGATCCTGCTCAAGCGGGAGGACCTCAACCACACCGGAGCGCACAAGGTGCGCAACGTGCTGGGCCAGGCGCTGCTCACCAGGCGGATGGGCAAGAAGCGGGTCATCGCCGAGACCGGTGCCGGCCAGCACGGCGTGGCCACCGCCACCGCCGCCGCCCTGTTCGACCTCGAGTGCGTGGTCTACATGGGTGAGGTCGACACCGAGCGGCAGGCGCTCAACGTGGCCCGGATGCGGATGTTGGGCGCCACGGTGATCCCGGTGACCACCGGCTCGCGCACGCTCAAGGACGCGATGAACGAGGCGATGCGGGACTGGGTCGCCAACGTCGACGACACCCACTACCTGATCGGCACCGCCGCCGGCCCGCACCCGTTCCCGGAGATGGTCCGGGACTTCGTCCGGGGCATCGGCGAGGAGGCTCGCCAGCAGTGCCTGGACCTCACCGGCGCGCTGCCGGACGCGGTCGCGGCCTGCGTCGGCGGCGGCTCCAACGCGCTGGGCATCTTCCACGCCTTCGTGCCCGACACCGGCGTGCGGCTGTACGGCTTCGAGGCCGGCGGCGAGGGGGTGGAGACCGGGCGGCACGCGGCCAGCATCACCGGCGGCACCTCCGGCGTGCTGCACGGCACCCGCACGTACGTGCTGCAGAACGCCGACGGCCAGACGATCGAGTCGCACTCCATCTCGGCCGGCCTGGACTACCCCGGCGTCGGCCCGGAGCACGCCTGGCTGCACGACAGCGGCCGGGCCACCTACCTGCCGGTGACCGACGCCGAGGCGATGGCCGCGTTCGAGCTGCTCTGCCGTACCGAGGGGATCATCCCGGCGATCGAGAGCTCGCACGCGCTCGCCGGCGCCCTGACGATCGCCCCCCGGCTCGCCGAGGAACTGGGCCGGGAGCCGGTCATCGTGGTCAACCTCTCCGGGCGGGGCGACAAGGACGTGCACACCGCCGGCGAGTACTTCGGCATCCTCGACAAGGAGCAGTGAGATCGTGAGCCGGATCGGGGTGGCCTTCGACAAGGCCCGCGCCGACGGGCGGGCCGTGCTGGTCGGCTGCATGCCGGCCGGCTTCCCGACCGTCGAGGGCAGCATCGCCGCGATGACCGCCATGGTCGAGGCGGGCGTGGACGTCATCGAGGTGGAGATCCCGTACTCCGACCCGGTGATGGACGGGCCGGTGATCCAGAGGGCCAGCGACATCGCCCTGGCCGGCGGCGTGCGTACCGCGGACACCCTGCGCATCGTCGAGGCGGTCGCGGCGACCGGCGCGCAGGTGGTCACCATGACCTACTGGAACCCGATCGAGCAGTACGGCGTCGACACGTTCGCCCGCGACCTCGCCGCCGCCGGTGGCACCGGCCTGATCACCCCCGACCTGATCCCCGAGGAGGCCGGTGAGTGGCTGGCCGCCTCGGACACGCACGGCCTGGACCGGACCTTCCTGGTCTCGCCGTCGTCCACCGACGCCCGGCTGAAGATGACCGTCGAGCACTGCCGGGGCTTCGTCTACGCCACGGCGATCATGGGCGTCACCGGGGCCCGGGCGCAGACCTCGCAGGCCGCGCCGGTCCTGGTCTCCCGGGTCCGTGAGGTCACCGACCTGCCGGTCGGCGTCGGGCTCGGCGTCGGCACCGGCGCCCAGGCCGCCACGGTCGCCGGGTACGCCGACGGCGTCATCGTGGGCAGCGCCCTGATCCGCTGCCTGCTCGAAGCCTCGGACCAGGCGGCCGGGCTGGCCGCCCTGCGTGCGCTCAGCGCCGACCTCGCCGAGGGCGTGCGCAACCCCGCCCGCTGACTGACCGGCACCCGGCCGTCCCGCCCCGGGCGTGGCCCGACCCACGGCCGCCGCGCCGCCCCGCTCTGCTGCCGCCGACGCGCCACCCTGTCCCGCTCCCGGAGCGCCTCCTCTGCAGGATCGCGCTTGATCCGGGAAACGGTGGCCGCACGGCGCGATCGAGGCCACCACTTCCCGGATCGGGCGTGATCATGGCGGCTCCGGGCGCAGGTCGCGCAGCACTCCGGAGCGGCCGGCCAGCGCGTCGGCCACCGAGGCCCGGGTCACCGGCGTGACCTCCGCCGGCAACGCCCCCGGACGGTGCCAGGCCAGCGCGTACCCGGCCGGTGGACCGGCGTCGTGCCGCGTGCGGACCCGGGCGCGGAAGACGTGCACCAGCACGTCGCGTGGCGACCCGGACGCGGCCGGCCGCCCACACGGCGTATCGGTCAGGTGGTAGATCCCCACCAGGTCGGTCACCTCGACCGACCGGCCGGTCTCCCGCCGGACCTCGTCGGCCACCGCGCCGCTCGGGCACGCCGGGCGGCGCAACCGCCCGCCGGGCAGGGCCCACCGCCGCCCACCCCGGCAGAGCAGCACCCGGCCGGCGTCGTCGGTCACGACCGCCGCGACCGCCCAGGTGAGCCCGGTCATACCCGAAGAGGGTACGGGCCGGTGAACCGGGTGTCATCCGGCGCGCGTCACCACGCGGACGGGGGTGCCGCGAACGCGGTCCGCAACGGTAGCCTGTGCACCCGTGACCCTCGCCTCGTCGATTCCCCAGGCAGCCCTGCCGAGCCCGACCACCGCTGTCTGGCAGCTCGGGCCGGTGCCGATCCGGGCATACGCGCTCTGCATCATCCTCGGCATCGTGCTGGCCTGCTGGCTCACCGAACGTCGACTGCGCCAGCGCGGGGTGGCCCCCGGCGCGGTGCTCGACATCGCGGTCTGGGCGGTCCCGGCCGGCATCATCGGCGCGCGGATCTACCACGTGATCACCTCGCCGGAGAAGTACTTCGGCGCCGGGGGCGAGCCACTGAAGGCGTTCTTCATCTGGGAGGGCGGCCTCGGCATCTGGGGCGCGGTCGCCGGCGGCGCGGTCGGCGCGTGGATCGCCGCCCGGCAGCTCGGCATCCCGTTCGCCGTGGTGGCCGACGCGCTCGCCCCGGGCCTGCCGCTGGCCCAGGCGGTCGGCCGGCTCGGCAACTGGTTCAACAACGAGCTCTACGGCGGCCCGACCACGCTGCCCTGGGGGCTGGAGGTCCACAAGATGGACTCCGCCAACCCGGGTCAGGCACAGCTCGACGAGGCCGGCAACCCGATCCTGCTGCCGGGGCTCTACCACCCGACCTTCCTCTACGAGGCGATCTGGAACGTCGGCGTCGCCGCCCTGGTGCTCGTCCTCGACCGGCGCCTCAAGCTGGGCAAGGGTCGGGCGTTCGCGCTCTACGTGATGGGCTACACCGCCGGCCGGTTCTGGATCGAGATCATGCGTACCGACGAGGCGAACCGCATCCTCGGCGTACGGCTCAACGTCTGGACCGCCGGGCTGGTCTTCATCGGCGCGCTGATCTACTTCCTGCGGGTCCGTGGCCCCCGCGAGTACCTGATCCCGGTCGGCGCCCCCGCCCCGGTCCCGCCGCCCGGCGGGGACGTCTCCCAGGTCGACCTCTCCCGTGCCGAGCACGGCGCGCGGGCGGCCGCGCCGGAGGGCTACCGGACGGTGAGCGAGGAGCAGTTCCGGGCGTACCAGGAGACGGGCGAGGTGCCCGACGAGCCTGCGGCCGGGCCGCCCGCGGCGGCCGACGAACCGGCGGCGACCGCGGACGACGCGGACGACGACGTACCGCAGCGGGACGACCGGGCCGGCACAGCCGGCACCCGTCCCGCCGACCGGGACAGCTGAGCGGGCCGGGGCATGCGTACCGCGGTGGTGGTCGGGGCCGGGCTCGGTGGCCTGGCGGTGGCCGGCGCGCTGGCCCGCTCCGGCTGGCAGGTCACCGTGCTCGAACGGGCGGACCGGGTCCGCCCCGAACCGACTGCCGTGGTGCTCTGGCCCAACGGGGTCCGTGCGCTGCACGCCCTGGGCCTCGGTGCGGGCCTCGACGCGATCGCCACCGCGCTGCCCGACGGCGGGGTACGCCGCCCCGACGGTCACTGGCTGGTGCAGCCGCGCCCCACCCCCGCCGACCGGATGCCGGTGGTGGTGCACCGGGAGGACCTGCACGATGCCCTGATCGCCGGTCTCGGCGACCGGGTGGAGCTGCGTACCGGGGTGGCCGTGGACACGGTCCGGGTCCGCCCCGGCGAGCGCCCGGCGGTCGGCGCGGGCCGCCACCTGGTCGAGGCCGACCTGGTGGTCGCGGCCGACGGCACCGACAGCGCGGTACGCCGCCAGCTCGCCCCCGAGGCGGCCGTGGTCAGCTCCGGATCCGCCTGCTGGCGGGCGGTGATCCCCTGGTACCGGGCACCGAGGCTGGCGGCCGACCAGCCGCTCGGCGGGGAGGTGCTGGGGGCCGGCTACCGCTTCGTGGCCGCCTCGCTGGGCGAGCGTGGCTCGTCCGGCGCGTCCCGCCGGGGCGGCATCTACTGGGTGGCCACCGCCGCCGGCGCGCCCCGCCCCGAGCCGCCGGAGACCCAGCTCGCCCTGCTCAAACGCTGGTACGCGGGCTGGCCCGCCCCGGTCGGCGAGCTGCTCGACGCCACCGAGCCGGCCGACCTGGTCCAGCAGGAGGTCCGGGAGCTGCGGCCGCTGCCCCGGGTGTACGGCTTCCCGGCCGGGCCGGGTGGGGTGGTGCTGCTCGGCGACGCGGCGCACGCCATGCCGCCGCACCTCGGGCAGGGCGCCTGCCTCGCCTTCGAGGACGCGGCCACCCTGTCGTCGTTGCTGCGGGAGTCCCGGTTGCCCGACGCCGTGCAGGCGTACGACCGGCTGCGCCGGCCCCGCGTGGCCACCGTGGTCCGGCAGACCCGCCGGATGTCGGCGGTCCTGCAGGCCCGTGGCCGGCTGGCGCTGCGTGCCCGCGACGCCGCCCTGGGCACGATCAACCCCCGCCTGCTCTCCAGCGCCGCGTCGGCGGCCGCCCAGTGGCGCCCCCCCACCCCCACCCCCTGACCGCCCCACGCTGTCTCGCCCTCGCGTCGTTGGTCATGAAGTTGTAGTCACGACACGAGGCGGGTGGCAACAACTTCATGATCAACGAGGTGGGCGTGGGGGACGGCGTTCAGATGAGGGCGGTGGGTTCGGCGATGCAGGCGGTGCCGACGCGGCGGAACCCGACGCGCAGGTAGACCCGGGCGATGTCCTCGCTGCCGGCGGAGAGGAAGATCAGATCCGTGCCGGCCGCGAGCAGTTCGCGGGCGAGGGTGGCGGTGACCGCCGCGCCCAGGCCCCGGCGGCGGGCGGCCGGCAGGGTGGCCACCCCGGCGATCTCGGCCACGTCGCCGACCCGCATCGCCATCCCGCTCGCGAGGGTGCCCTCGGTGGTCGTTGCGGCCAGCGCCGACAGGCGGCGCCCGTCGGCGATCCGGGCCCGCTCCTCGTCCAGCGCGGCCACGTCCAGCTCGGTCACCGCGGCGTCCCGCTCGGTCGGTCCGGCCTCGCCGCGCGCGGTGCCGGCGGCGGCGAAGCCCACCGCGGCGACCGCGCGGCGGGCCGCCACGTCGGCGGCGAAGCCGGGCGCGTCCGGGTCCAGCATCCGCACCGGTACGTCGGTGAACGTCGCCGGGTCGCCCACGGCGGCCGGGTCGAGCACCATCAGCGGCGCCTCCAGCACGCCCAGCCCCGCCGCGCGGGCCACCGCGAGCAGGTCCGGGGTGGTCTCGTGCACCCACTCGAAGGCCTCCGGCAGGCCCAGCTCCCGCTGGCGTTCCCGCACGGCCGCCACGTCGGCCAGCGAGGGCGGCGCGGTGGCGTCCAGCCGGGCGCGGGCGTAGAACGGCCAACCGGTCCCTTCCCGGACGAACAGGACGAGGCCGCCGTGCTCCTCGCCGCGGGCCGCATCGCGGGGCACCGCGTCGTAGAAACGTTCCAACCGGGCGAACAACTCACGGTGCTGGGAATCCACCGCGCGAGACTACACGTCCCAGAGTCTGGAAGGTGTGATCAATCTGCACTGGCCTTGCGGGGGTCGCCCTAACGTAGACTAAATAGACCGCAGAGGGCCGACGTCGTCCCGACCATGATCCAACCTGAGTGACGACAGGAGGCCCGGTGGCCTTTCCGTACCCTCTCAGCCCGCAGTCGGCCCCGTCCGCGGCCGGTCTCTACGACCCGGCCAACGAGCACGACGCGTGCGGCGTGGCGTTCGTCGCGGACCTGCACGGTCGGCGTTCCCACGCGGTGGTGGCGAACGGACTCGGCGCGCTCTGTCGCCTGGACCATCGGGGCGCGCGGGGCGCGGAGCAGAACACCGGCGACGGCGCGGGGATCATGATCCAGGTGCCGGACGCGTTCCTGCGCGCCGTGGTGGACTTCCCGCTGCCCCCGGCCGGCCAGTACGCCACCGGCCTGGTCTTCCTGCCCGACGACGACGCCGGCGAGGCCCGCGCCCGCCGGGTGGTCGAGAAGTACGCCCTGGTCGAGGGGGCCGACGTGCTCGGCTGGCGGGACGTGCCGACCGACCCGAGCGGGCTGGGCGAGACCGCCCTGGCGGCGATGCCCCGGATCCGTCAGCTCTTCCTCGCCGCGCACCGGCTCACCGACACCCCGGCCGGCCCGGCCGGTTCCCCGCTGACCGGCCTCGACCTGGACCGGGTGGCGTTCTGCGTCCGTAAGCAGGCCGAGCGGGAGAGCGCCGAGCGGGGCGTGCCGGCGTACTTCCCGTCGCTGTCGTCGCGGACCATGACCTGGAAGGGCATGCTCACCCCGGACCAGCTCCCGGCGTACTTCCCGGAGCTGACCGACGAGCGGGTGTCCAGTGCCATCGCCCTGGTGCACTCCCGCTTCTCCACCAACACCTTCCCGTCCTGGCCGCTGGCGCACCCGTACCGGTTCATCGCGCACAACGGCGAGATCAACACGATCCGTGGCAACCGGAACTGGATGCAGGCCCGTGAGTCGATGCTCAGCGGCGGTTCTTCAGCCGCCGGCGGGCACCTGCCCGGCAACATCCGACGCATCTTCCCGGTCTGCACCCCGGGCGCCTCCGACTCGGCCAACTTCGACGAGGTCCTCGAACTGCTGCACCTGGCCGGGCGGAGCCTGCCGCACGCGGTGCTGATGATGATCCCGGAGGCGTGGGAGAACGACCCGGGCATGCGGGCCGACAAGCGGGCCTTCTACCGCTTCCACGCCAGCCTGATGGAGCCGTGGGACGGCCCCGCGTCGGTCGCCTTCACCGACGGCGAGATCGTCGGCGCGGTGCTGGACCGCAACGGCCTGCGTCCGGGCCGCTGGTGGCACACCTCCGACGGCCTGGTCGTGCTGGGCAGCGAGGCGGGCGTGCTCGACCTCGACCCGGCCACCGTGGTCGCCAAGGGGCGCCTCCAGCCGGGCCGGATGTTCCTGGTCGACACCGTCAACGGGCGGATCGTCTCCGACGACGAGATCAAGGCCGAGCTGGCCGCCGCCCAGCCGTACGCCGAGTGGCTGCACGCCGGCCTCATCGAGCTGGACGACCTGCCACCGCGCGAGCACGTGGTCTACACCCACGACTCGGTGCGCCGCCGCCAGCAGACCTTCGGCTACACCGAGGAGGAGCTGAAGATCCTGCTCGGGCCGATGGCACGCAGCGGCGCCGAGCCGATCGGCTCGATGGGCACCGACACCCCGATCGCTCCGCTGTCGACCCGGCCCCGGCTGCTCTACGACTACTTCCACCAGCTCTTCGCCCAGGTCACCAACCCGCCGCTGGACGCCATCCGGGAGGAGCTGGTGACCAGCCTGGCGTCCACCATCGGGCCGGAGGGCAACCTGCTCGACCCGGGCCCGGCGAGCTGCCGGCAGATCGTGCTGCCGTACCCGGTGATCGACAACGACGAGCTGGCCAAGATCCTCGACATCGACCAGGACGGCGACCTGCCCGGCTTCAAGGCCGTACGGGTCTCCGGGCTGTACCGGGTCCGCGACGGCGGGGCCGGCATCAAGGCCCGGCTGACCGAGATCTGCCGGCACGTTTCCGAGGCGATCGAGGACGGGGTGCGGATCCTGGTCCTGTCGGACCGGGACTCCAACGCCGACCTGGCCCCGATCCCGTCGCTGCTGCTCACCGCCGCGGTGCACCAGCACCTGGTCCGGGAGCAGACCCGTACCCAGGTGGCGCTGATCGTCGAGTCCGGCGACTGCCGCGAGGTGCACCACGCGGCCGTGCTCATCGGGTACGGCGCGGCGGCGGTGAACCCGTACCTGGCCTTCGAGTCGGTGGAGGACATGATCTCCACCGGTGCGTTGACCGGAGTGTCGCCGAACAAGCCCGACGAGCCGCCGTCGGAGATGGCGGCAAGGGCCGTCCGGAACTATGTCAAGGCGCTCGGCAAGGGCGTCCTGAAGATCATGTCCAAGATGGGCATCTCGACGGTGTCGTCGTACTGCGGCGCGCAGGTCTTCGAGGCCGTCGGCCTGGACACCCGCCTGGTCGAGCGGTACTTCCGGGGCACCCCGAGCAGCATCGGCGGCATCGGGCTCAACGAGATCCACGCCGAGGTGGCCGCCCGGCACGCCCTGGCCTGGCCCGCCCCGGGCGCGAGAACCTCCGACCGGCTGGAGGTCGGCGGCGAGTACCAGTGGCGCCGCGAGGGTGAGCTGCACCTGTTCAACCCGGAGACGGTCTTCCTGCTCCAGCACGCCACCCGCAGCCGCCAGTACGACGTCTTCCGGCAGTACACCGCCAAGGTCGACGAGCTGGCCGCGCAGGGTGGCTCGCTGCGCGGGCTGTTCACCCTGCGCACCGGGGTACGCCCGGCGGTGCCGCTGGACGAGGTCGAACCGGCCAGCGAGATCGTCAAGCGGTTCGCCACCGGCGCCATGTCGTACGGGTCGATCTCGGCCGAGGCGCACGAGACCCTCGCCGTCGCGATGAACCGCCTCGGCGGCAAGTCCAACACCGGGGAGGGCGGCGAGGACGTCGAGCGGCTGCACGACCCGGCCCGCCGCTCGTCGGTCAAGCAGATCGCCAGCGGCCGCTTCGGCGTGACCAGCGAATACCTGGTCAACGCCGACGACCTCCAGATCAAGATGGCCCAGGGCGCGAAGCCCGGCGAGGGTGGCCAGCTGCCCGGCAACAAGGTCTGGCCGTGGATCGCCCGGACTCGGCACGCCACCCCGGGCGTCGGCCTGATCTCCCCGCCGCCGCACCACGACATCTACTCCATCGAGGACCTCGCCCAGCTCGTGCACGACCTGAAGTGCGTCAACCCGGCCGCCCGGGTGCACGTCAAGCTGGTCAGCGAGACCGGCGTGGGCACCGTCGCGGCCGGCGTCGCCAAGCTCAAGGCCGACGTCATCCTGATCTCCGGGCACGACGGCGGCACCGGCGCGTCCCCACTGAACTCCCTCAAGCACGCCGGCACCCCGTGGGAGCTGGGCCTGGCCGAGGCGCAGCAGACCCTGCTGCTCAACAAGCTCCGCGACCGGGTCACGGTGCAGGTCGACGGCCAGCTCAAGACCGGCCGCGACGTGCTGATCGCGATGCTCCTCGGCGCCGAGGAGTTCGGCTTCGCCACCGCCCCGCTGATCGTCGAGGGCTGCGTGATGATGCGGGTCTGCCACCTGGACACCTGTCCGGTCGGCATCGCCACCCAGAACCCGGTGCTGCGCGAGCGGTTCACCGGCAAGCCGGAGTTCGTGGAGAACTTCTTCCTCTTCCTGGCCGAGGAGGTCCGCGAGTACCTCGCCGAGCTGGGCTTCCGCACCATCGACGAGGCGATCGGGCACAGCGAGCTGCTCGACGTCACCCCGGCGATCGACCACTGGAAGGCCCACGGGCTGGACCTGGGGCGCGTACTGCACCTGCCGGAGCTGCCGGCGGACGCCGCCCGGCGCGGCATCCGGGCCCAGGACCACGGCCTGGAGCTCGCCCTGGACAACGAGCTGATCGCGCTCGCCCAGCCGGCGCTGCGCGACGGCAGCCCGGTGCGGGTCGAGGTGGCGGTGCGCAACGAGCACCGCAGCGTCGGCGCGATGCTCGGCGGCGAGGTCACCCGCCGCTTCGGCGGCGCCGGCCTGCCCGACGACACCATCGAGTTCGCGCTGCGCGGCACCGCCGGGCAGTCCTTCGGCGCGTTCCTGCCGCGCGGGGTCACCCTGCGGCTGCACGGTGACGCCAACGACTATGTCGGCAAGGGACTCTCCGGCGGGCGGATCGTCGTGCGTCCGGACGCCGCCGCGCCGTTCTGCGCCCCCGAGGCCGCCGCCGGGCAGCGGGCCGAGGACCAGATCATCGCCGGCAACACCATCCTGTACGGGGCCACCGCCGGGGAGCTGTTCCTGCGTGGCCGGGTGGGGGAGCGCTTCGCGGTGCGCAACTCCGGCGCGGTGGCGGTCGTCGAGGGCGTGGGCGACCACGGCTGCGAGTACATGACCGGCGGCACCGTGGTGGTGCTCGGCGCGACCGGGCGCAACTTCGCCGCCGGCATGTCCGGCGGCACCGCGTACGTGTGGCAGCTGGACCTCGACCGGGTCAACGCCGAGCTGGTCGACCTGACGCCGCTGCGCGACTCCGAGCGCGAGCTGCTGCACGACCTCGTCCGGCGGCATGTGGCGGAGACCGACTCGCCCATCGGCGCGGAGCTGCTCAAGCGCTGGCCGGAAGCGGTCGAGGAGTTCACCGCAGTGGTCCCGCGCGACTACCGCCGGGTGATGGAGATCATGAAGGCCGCCGAAGCCGCCGGCCGTGACGTCGACGACGCGGTCATGTCTGCGCTGACCGCGCCGGTGTCGCCCGCCTCGCGGGTGGCGGTCCAGGAGGTGGCTCGTGCCTGACCCGAACGGTTTCCTGCGCTACAACCGGCGGCTGCCGGCCCGCCGCCCGGTGCCGGTGCGGATCACCGACTGGCGTGAGGTGTACCCGCCCGCCGGGGAGGAGCTGATCCGCGAGCAGGCCACCCGGTGCATGGACTGCGGCATCCCGTTCTGCCACGACGGCTGCCCGCTGGGCAACCGTATCCCGGACTGGAACGACCTGGTCCGCACCGGCAACTGGGACGCCGCGGTGGAGTCGCTGCACGCCACCAACAACTTCCCGGAGTTCACCGGCCGGCTCTGTCCGGCCCCGTGCGAGGCGGCCTGCGTCCTCGGCCTCGGCGGCCAGCAGCCGGTCACCATCAAGCAGGTCGAGGTGGAGATCGCCGACGCGGCGGCGCGCGGCGGGCTGCGGCCCCGGCCGGTGCCGGCGCCGACCGGCCGGTCCGTCGCCGTGGTCGGCTCCGGGCCCGCCGGTCTCGCCGCCGCGCAGCAGCTCGCCCGCGCCGGCCACACCGTGATGGTGTACGAGCGCGACGACGCGATCGGTGGCCTGCTCCGGTACGGCATCCCCGACTTCAAGCTGGAGAAGCGGCACGTCGACCAGCGACTGGCCCAGCTCGCCGCCGAGGGCGTCCGGTTCCGCACCGGCGTGAACGTCGGCGTCGACGTGACCGCCGAGCAGTTGCGCGCCGAGCACGACGCGGTGCTGCTGGCCTGCGGCGCGTTGCAGGGCCGGGACACCCCGGAGACGCCGGGGCGGGCGCTGCGCGGCGTGCACCAGGCGATGGACCATCTGGTGGCCGCCAACCGGGTGGTCGCCGCAGCGGCCACCGGCCAGCAGGGCGTCACCGCGGCCGGCGGGGGCAGGCCGGCGCCGGCCGTGCTCCCCGACGGCACGCCGATCGACGCGGCCGGCAAGCACGTCGTGATCATCGGCGGTGGCGACACCGCGGCGGACTGCCTGGGCGTGGCCCACCGGCAGGGCGCGGCGGGCGTGCACCAGCTCGACCTCTACCCGGAGCCGCCGGAGGCCCGGGACGCCGAGCGCGACCCGTGGCCGACCTGGCCGTGGGTGCTGCGCAACTACCCGGCGCACGAGGAGGGCGGCGAGCGGGTCTTCGCCGTGGCGGTGCAGGAGTTCGTCGACGACGGCACCGGCCAGGTCGACGGGGTGCGGATCGCCGAGGTCACCGTGGAGAAGCGGGACGGCCGGCGGATCGTCACCGCGCTGCCCGGCTCCGAGCGGGTGCTCCCCGCCGACCTGGTGCTGCTGGCGATCGGCTTCGAGGGCACCGAGGAACAGCCGCTGCTGACCCAGTTCGGGGTGGCCCGCAACGCCCGTGGCGCGGTGGACGCCCGCCCGGACTGGCAGACCGACGCCGACGGCGTCTTCGTCGCCGGGGACATGCACCGGGGCGCGTCGCTGATCGTCTGGGCGATCGCCGAGGGGCGGGCCGCTGCCTCGGCCATCCACACCTACCTGGGCGGGGTCGGCGAGCTGCCGGCCCCGGTGGACCCGGGCCGGCAGCCGCTCGCCGCGCGCTGACGACGGTCGCCGACGGCCCGGCCCGGGTGGACACCGCCGGGGCCGGGCCGTCCGCCGTTCCGCGACCGCCCCGTGCCGGGCGCTCGCGGCGTGATGATCGCCCTCGAACACGGCCGTAGTGGCTTCCCTGCGCCGGGATGCCACTGTTTCCCGGATCGAGCGCGATCACGGGGACGGCTGCGGCGGGGCGGCGGTGGCCGCCGCGAAGACACGTCGTACGAGGTGGACTCCCTCCGTCGGGTGTTCGCGCGTCCAACCTGAGACGGCTGTTCACTTTATGGGAATGTTTCGATAGCATTACCGACCAGTAACAACCCCTTGGCCACGCGCGCGGTCACGAGGCTCCCACCACCCCTGCTCCGTGGAGGTCCGATGCCCCACCGCGCCCTGGCCCGCGCCGTCACCGCGCTGGCCGCCCTGCTCGCCACCGTCCTCGGTGTCGTGCTCGTCCCCGGCACCGCCCAGGCGGCGACCGTCAACTACGTCGCCCTCGGCGACTCCTACTCCTCCGGGGTCGGCGCCGGCCCGTACGACCTCTCCGGCTGCCTGCGCAGCCAGAAGTCGTACGCCCCGCTCTGGGCCGCCGCCAACGCGGTCACCAGCTTCAAGTTCGTCGCCTGCGGCGGCGCGGTCACCTCCGACGTGCTCGACAAGCAGGTCTCCGCGCTGAGCACCAGCACCACGCTGGTCACCATCACCATCGGCGGCAACGACGCCGGCTTCGCCGACGTCATCACCAGTTGCCGCTTCGGCAGCACCAGCACCTGCACCAACGCGGTCAACGAGGCGAAGGCGTTCGCCACCGCCACGCTGCCCGGCCGCCTCGACCGCACCTACGCCGCCATCCGCGACCGCGCCCCGAACGCCCGACTGGTCGTGCTCGGCTACCCGCGACTGTTCGAGACGAACTGGTGCGGCTGGCTGGCGATGAGCACCTACAAGCGGACCATCCTCAACGAGGCCGCCGACCTGCTCGCCACCGTCACCGCCGCCCGGGCCGGCGCGGCGGGCGCCACCTTCGCCGACACCCGCCCCACCTTCGCCGGCCACGGGGTCTGCGCCGCCGACCCGTGGATCCGGGACGTCTCCGGGGTCATCGAGGCGTACCACCCGGACGCCGACGGCTACCGGTACGGCTACCTGCCGGCCCTGAACGCCGCGCTGCGCTGAGGCGTCGCGGCGGCGGCCGACGGTCCACCCGGACCGCCGGCCGCCGCCGGCTTCATCCACCTCCGACGATGGACGTTCCTGGTCCGTCCCCGCCGGAGGTGCGCGAAGCGGGATTCCACGAGGCGGCAGCGACCCCCGACCGCCCGGGACCGGCTCCCGACCGGAGGTCCCGAACTGCTCCACCTGCTGGTCCGGCTGCTGCGCCGCCCCCGCCGGGGCGACCGCCGGATGCCGCTGCTGTGGCTGGTCCGTCCCGCCACCGGCGAACTGGGCGCGCTGCTGCGCCGCGTCGTCGGCCGGGGCGCGGGGCGGCGGGTGCCGCACGCCGTGCTCGACCTCACCGCCCGACCGGAGACCGACGACGTCCCGGCGGTGCTGCGCGAACTGCACCGCCAACTCTCCCTGGAGGCGTTCGGCGCCGCCCGGCTGCGGTTCCCGGCACTACCCGCTGGCCGACTGGCTGATGCAGCAGAGCCTCGCCGTCGGCGTCGACACCGGCCGGGCCACCCTGGTGGCGGCTGCGGGACCGGCGGGGCGGCGTACCACCGAAGAGCCGCAGGTCGGCGGCGACTCCGGCCTCGGTACGGCGGTGCAGGTGCTGTTCCGGCTGCTGCGCCGAGCCGTGCCCAGCGGTGGGCCGGACACCGGGTGCCGCCCGGTCTGAGCTGCGGCTGGTGCGCCGGGAGCCGGGCTCCGTTAGGGTTCCCCACGACCGGACGGACGTCGTGGGGGAGCAGACGGTGGGCAGGCTCGCGTCGACGTACGGGCAGGCGGTCGCGGTCCACCGGCAGGCCCGGGAACACTGGGCCCGCGCCCGGGCGCTGCTCGACCGACTGACCGGGCAACCCGTGCCGGAGCGCACCGTCGACCTCGTCGCCCGGCTGGGCCGCCTCGCCACCGGGCTGACCGCGCCCGGCGCGGAGGCCACCCGCCCGGCCGGCGCGCCGGCGCCCGTGCGGATCGGTGAGGCGTCCACCGCCGACGGCCGGTTCCCGCTGCTGCTGCCGTTGGGCGCCGGACACCACCTCGCCGTCAACGCCGACGCCCGCGACCCCCGGGTGGCGGTGCTGCTGCGGGTGCTGGTGCTGCGGCTGCTCGCCACCGCCGCGCCCGGCGCGGTCCGGGTGGTCGGCATCGACCCGGCTGCGCTCGGCGCCACCTTCCTGCCGCTGCGCCCGCTGCGCGACGCCGGGGTGCTCGACGCGACGGCCACCACCGAGGCGGAGATCGGCGCGCTGCTCGACGGGGCCGAGGCGCATGCCCGCGCCGCCCAGCAGTCCGGTCGGGACGACCACGAGCTGCTGCTGGTGGTGGCCGCCTCCGCGCCCGGCCCGCGCGAGCTGGCCCGGCTCGCCGCGTTCACCCACGCCGGGCCGGCCGCCGCGGTGTGCGTGCTGCTCGCCGGGTACCCGGGCGTGTCACCCGGACAGGCCCCGCCGCCGCTGGGCGCCACCACGGCGCTGCGGCTCGACGAGCGGTACGCCTGGGTCGGCGACCCGCCCGGGCACCCGTTCGGCGACGACGGCACCGGGCTGGCCGTACCGGTGCTGCTCGACGGCGACCCGCCCGCGCAGGCCGTACGCTCGCTGGCCGCCCGGCTGGACGCGGCCGTGCGGCGCGACGCGGCGCTGCACGTCGAGGACCTGCTCCCCGAGCGGCGCTGGACGGAGTCCGCGCGGGCCGGGCTGCGCACCGTGGTCGGCCGGGCCGGGCGGGAGCCGGCGACGCTGGCCTTCGACGACGCCACCCCGCACTGGCTGATCGGCGGGCGCACCGGCGCGGGCAAGACCGTCTTCCTGGTCGACGTCCTCTACTCGCTCGCCGCCCGGTACTCCCCGGCCGAGCTGCAACTCTGGCTGCTCGACTTCAAGGAGGGCGTCAGCTTCACCGAGTTCGTGCCCACCGAACGCGACCCCTCCTTCCTGCCGCACGCCCGGGCAGTCGGCGTCGAGTCCGACCGCGAGTACGGCCTCGCCGTCCTGCGCGAGCTGCGCCGCGAGCTGGGCCGCCGGGCCGGGCTGCTCAAACGGCACGGCGTCACCAAGCTCGCCGACCTGCCGGCCGACGCGGCGACGCCCCGCGTGGTGGCGGTGATCGACGAGTTCCACGTGCTGCTCGCCGGCAACGACCGGCTGGCCCGCGAAGCCGTCGACCTGCTGGAGGAGTTGGCCCGCAAGGGCCGCTCCTACGGCGTGCACCTGGTGCTGGCCAGCCAGAGCACCACCGGTGTCGAGGCCCTCTACGGCCGCGCCGACACGCTCTTCGGGCAGTTCGCCCTGCGGGTGGCGCTGCCCGGCGGCGACGCCGTGCTCGGCCCCCGCGCCGCCGGCGGCACCGCCGCCACCACGCTCGGCACCGCCGTGGTGAACACGGCCGCCGGTGCGCCCGGCGCGGACCTGCTGGTCCGTTTCCCGGACGCGCACGCCGACGCCCGGCAGGTCGCCCGGCTGCGCTACGAGCTGTGGGACGCCGCGCCGGAGGGCGCCCGCCCGCCGACCGTCTTCCGGGGGTACGAGCCGGCGCACCTGGAGGGCGACCCGGCCGGCGCCGCCCTGCGCCCCGGCGGCCGACGACCCACGGTCCTGGTCGGTCGGACCGTCGACGTGGACGGCAGCCCCGCCCAGTTCGCCCTGGACGCCACCCCCGGCCGGCACCTGGCGGTGGTCGGCACCTCGGTCACCGGCGCGCACGTGCTGCGCGCCGCCACGCTCGGCGTGGCCCGCCAGCACCCGCCGGGCGAGGCGGAGTTCGTCCTCGCCCCACTGGTGGAGGCCGCCGACGAGCTGGCCGACGACACCGCCGCCGGGATCAAGGCGGCCGGGCACCCGGTCACCGTCCTCAACGCGGCGGGGCTGCGGCAGCGGATCGGGGAACTGGCCGCCGGCCCGGGCGAGCGGCGCACGTACCTGGTGGTCTTCGGCACCGACGCGGCGGCCGGCGCCCTCGGCCGCAGCGACCCGGGCACCTTCCGCTCCGGTCACGACGACCTGCGTACGCTGCTGCGCCAGGGGCCCGGGCAGGGCACCCACCTGCTCGGCTGGTGGCGCGGGCTGCGCCGGCTCGGTGACGACCTCGGTGGCTCGCAGAACCGCGACGACGTGGCCTGCCTGGTCGCGCTGAACGTGCCCGCCGCCGACCTCGGCCTGCACCTCGGCGTCACCGACCTCGCGTACACCCCCCGGCCCGACCGGGCGCTGCTGGTCGACCGGCACGCCCAGCGGACCGCGCTGATCGTGCCGTTCGTCCGCCCGGGGCACCGGCCCGAGGACGAGGAGCGCTGAGTGTCCACCTTCGACGAGTACGCCGCCGCCGTCCGCCAGCTCTCCGCCCAGGTCCGCGACGGGGAGCGGGGGGCGGCCGCCGAGGCGGAACGCCGCCGCCGGCTGCACGCCGGGGTCGACCAGCTGGGCCAGCGGCTGATGGTGCAGGAGCAGCGGCTGGAGCAGTTGGGCCAGGCGATCGGCGTTCCCGCTCCGGCCGTCACCGCGCCGGCCGGCGCGGCCCCGTCGGCGACACCTGGCCCGGTGGACGCCGCCGGGGACCCGGCGGTGGCGCTGGAGGAGACCCGCCGGCTGGTCGACGAGGCCGAACAGCACACCCGGTACGTCGAGGCGCTCGCCCAGCGGCCGGAGCTGCTGCCCACCTGGTCGCCGGCGGCCCGGGCGGTAGCCGTCTACATCGCCTGCGCCGCCGCCGGGGTGCTGCTCATGCTGGTGCTGGTGGTGGCGTCAGGGGTCGGGCTGGTCAGCGGCTTCACCCTGGGCGCGTGGATCTGCGCCGGGCTGCCGGTGCTGTCGTTCGCCGCTGGCTGGTTCATCCTCGGGCGGTGGGGCCGTCCCGCCCTGGCCACCGTGGACCCGCCGCGCTTCGTCCCGCTCGGCTTCGTCATCTGCGTCGCCCTGGTCCCCATCGCCTACTGCGCCAGCCTGCTCGTGGTGCGCGCCCTGCGCTGAGCCGCCGTCGACGGCTGGTGTCGTGGCCTGGTCGCGGTGGGTGCGGATCTCGTAGGCTCCCCTGTGGTCGCTGCCGGTGCGGTGGCAGGGCCGATGGTGGGGCGATCCGGGGGAGGGCGCGTGAGCGCGGCGCAGATCATCGCGAGGCTGGCAGCAGCGGCGCAGAAGCTGGACGAGGCGAAGGCGAAGACGGCCGCCGCCGCGCAGGAGGCCGCCGAGGCGCGGGCGCTGGTGGCCGGCGCGCTGGAGGGCGTGGCCGCCGGCCAGCTGATCGGCGTGATCGACTCCTACCGGCAGGCGTTGGAGCAGGCCGCGCAGGGCGGCGAGCCGGCCCGGCAGCACGTCCAGGAGACGATCTCGAAGGTCCGGGCCCTGGGGAACTGACGGGACGACCGGTCAGCCGGTCCGGCTGGCCAGGACCGTCGTGGCGTACTTGAGGACGCCGGCCGTGTCGTTGCGCATCTGCTGGTATCGGCCCTCAGGGTCGGTCGGCAGGCCGGTGGGGGCGGCCGGTCCCGAGATCAGCTTCAGCTGACCGTCGATCGTGTCCAGCAGTTCCTGCGCGCCGAGCTGGAGGTCTTGTGCCTGCCGGCCCTCGTCCGGTGACGGGGTGTGTCGCGACCGTATCGATGGGTGTGGTCGGTGCGGAGCGTCGCGTCGCGCAGTCGACGGTGTCGCCTTCCGACTCCCGTCGCGTGGTCGCTGACCGGTCGGCGTCCGATAAGCCGGTTTGTGCTCCTGGAGCGACTTCACGTTACCAGCGCGTAACTTTTCATTGACGAATGTGAAATCAGGCACGCATCATCGTCCCCACGATCGATCGGATCCCCCACCCACCCGTCCCCGGTTCCCGGGAACCTCCCACCGGAGGTGCAGCCATGCTGCTCCGTACGATTTTCGCGGCCACCGCCGCCCTCGCCGTGCTCCTCGTCCCCGCGACCGCCGTCCAGGCGGCCCCCGACCGGTCCACCGCCACCCGGACCAGCGCCACCGCGCCGGTGCCCGCCCCTGACGGGAGCGCGCCGGCATCCGCCGCCGACGAGACGTTCAACGTCGCCGCCAACGCCAACCCGGTCATCGTCGTCGGGGGCCTGATCGGCGTCTCCATCGCGTACGAGCCGATCGCCGCCCGGCTGCGCGCCGACGGCTTCCGGGTCTCCATCTACCAGCTCCCGAGCCTGGGTTTCGGCGACATCCGGGAGTCCGCCAAGGCGTTCAAGAACTACGTCGACCAGGTCCGCGCCAACACCGGAGCGGCCAAGGTGGACATCGTCGCCCACTCCGAGGGCGGCCTCGTCTCCCGCTGGTACGTCAAGTTCCTCGGCGGCGCCGACGCCGTCGGCCGGTACGTCAGCCTGGGCAGCCCGCAGCAGGGCACCTACGTCGCGAACATCGTCAACTTCGTCGGGCTGGGCAGTTGCGCCGGCATCGTCGCCTGCCAGCAGATGTCGATCGGCTCGGACTTCCTCGCCACCCTCAACAGCGGCGACGACACCCCCGGCGCGGTGCGCTGGACGACCGTGCGCACCTGGCAGGACGAGCTGGTCCGGCCGGTCGGCAACGCCTCCCTCGCCGACGGCGCCACCAACGTGCTGATCCAGGGCTGGTGCCCGCTGCGGGTCGTCGGCCACCTCGGCCTGGTCCTCGACGGCACCACCTACACGGTCGTCCGTCAGGTCCTCACCGACCGCCCCATCTGGCCCAACTGCTTCGCCTTCTAGCCCGCCCCTCCCACCCCTGCCCGACGATCATGAAGTTGACGGCGATGCGGATCCGTCCGATCGCCGTCAACTTCATGATCAGCCCGCAGAGCCGTACAGCGGGGGGAGGGAAGGGTGGGTCAGGCGGCCTGGGCGAGGGCCTCGTACTCGGCGTCGGTGAGGTCGACCTCGGCGGCGGCCACGTTCTCCTCCAGGTGCGCCACCGACGACGTACCCGGGATGGGGAGCATGACCGGCGACCGGCGCAACAGCCAGGCCAGCGCGAGCTGCGCGGGCGTCGCGCCGTGCTCGGTGGAGATCGCGTCCAGCGGGCCGCCCGGCCGGGCCAGGTTGCCGGTGGCGATCGGGAACCACGGGATGAAGGCCAGGTCGTCGCGCTCGCAGTACTCGACGACGTCCTCGGCGCTGCGGTCGGCCAGGTTGTAGAGGTTCTGCACCGACACGATCGGGGTGATCTCCCGGGCCGCCTCGATCTGCTCCACGGTCACCTCCGACAGGCCGATGTGCCGGATCTTGCCCTCCTGCTTGAGCAGGGCCAGCTCGCCGAGCTGGTCGGCCAGCGGCACCTTCTCGTCGATCCGGTGCAGCTGGTAGAGCGGAATGGCCTCCATGCCCAGGTGGCGCAGGCTCAGCTCGCACTGCTGGCGCAGGTACTCCGGGCGGCCCACCGGTCGCCAGTCGCCCGGCCCGGAACGGGTCAGGCCGGCCTTGGTCGCGATGACCAGGTCGTCGGCGTACGGATGCAGCGCCTCCTTGATCAGCAGCTCCGAGACGAACGGGCCGTACGAGTCGGCGGTGTCGATGAAGGTGACCCCGAGCTCGTACGCCCGGCGCAGCACCCGCACCGCCTCGGCCGGGTCCTTCGGGTCGCCCCAGACCCCCGGACCGGTGATCTGCATGGCCCCGTAGCCCAGGCGGTCCACCTGGACGTCCCCGCCGATGCGGTAGGTGCCCGAGGCCTTCGCGGGCGCGGTGCTGGCGCTGGTCGCCATCGGCGATCCTCCTGTGCGTCGTCGTCAGCGGCCAATGTAGCCACCGACCTACCGGCTTTCCCGCACATCGCCGCCTTCAACTCCTCCGGGCGAGATGTGGCCGGGGACACCTGCTCGGCAGGCGTCGCCACGACGTGCCGCGCGGCGGCCAGCCGCACCGGGGCGACCGCGCCGACACCGAGTGGCGCGGACGCCGCCGGATCGGCCCCGCCCGGCGTGCCTTCGGACTCGGTGACAGGCTGGTGAACCGCGCGGACGAACGGCCCAGCCGGTCGGCAACCGGGCACCGGCGAGGGCAGTTGGCGGCAAGCGTCCGCTGCCGGCGCCCCGGCCGTGCGACGCTGGGCCCGAGTCGGGGGCCGGCGAGGTGCGGGGCGCCGGCAGCGCGGGAGGGGACGCCATGACGGGTACGCCGCAGCTGGACTTCGCGCTTGACACGTTCGAGTGCATCGTGCTCTACCCGGGTCCGGCCGGCTCGGCCCTGCCCACGGAGACCGTGCAGCGGTTGCAGGCCGAGCACATCGAGCACATGCAGGCGTTGCAGCGGCGCGGCCTGGTGCTGGTCGCCGGCTCGATCGACGGCCCGGCCCGGGAACCGGCGCCCCCGATCGGCATCGGGCTGGCCCGCACCGGGTCGGTCGACGACGTGCGCAGCGTGATGGAGGCCGACCCGGCGGTGCAGGCCGGGCTCTACCAGGTGGACGTGCTGACCTTCCTCTGCCCGGCCGGCTCGATGGAGTTCCCGCTGGCCAGGACGCAGCGCTGAGCCGAGGCGACGGTGGCGCCGTACCCACGCTGCCGGCGGTGACCGGCGGCGCGCGGCGGGCGCGGCCCGGTGGACGCCGGGAGCACCTCCGGCGGCGGATGCGCCCGGGCGGTACGATTCCCGGCGCGCGGTCGTCGATGCCCGCCACTCCCGACGCCCCCCGGTGCGGCCCCGCGTCCCGCCGGCCCCCGCGCCCCGGTCGCGCGTCGTGGGGCAATTGTTCCGCAGTCCGCAAGGGGTCGGCCCGTCGGTCGATCCGGAGGAGAGACTAGCCTGATGGGCGTGACACGCCGCGCGAAGATCGTCTGCACTCTTGGCCCTGCCACATCGTCACCGGAACGGATCCGAGGGCTCGTCGAGGCGGGCATGAACGTGGCACGGCTCAATTTCAGCCACGGCAGCCACGAAGATCACGAGGCGGTGTGCCGGCTGGTGCGTGAGGCGGCCGACGCGGCCGGCCGTCCCGTCGCCGTCCTGGCCGACCTGCAGGGCCCGAAGATCCGTCTCGGCCGGTTCGCCGACGGCCCGCACGAGTGGCGCACCGGCGACTCCGTGGTGATCACCGGTGACGACATTCTCGGCACCAGGGACCGGGTCTCCTGCACGTACCGCAAGCTGCCGCAGGAGGTGAAGCCGGGTGACCGGCTGCTGATCGACGACGGCCGGGTCGCCGTCGAGGTCAGCGACGTCACCGGCAACGACATCCGGTGCCTGGTCACCGAGGGCGGGCCGGTCTCCAACAACAAGGGCGTCTCGCTGCCCAACGTGGCGGTCAGCGTCCCGGCACTGTCTGAGAAGGACGCCGACGACCTGCGCTTCGCCCTCGGGCTCGGCGTGGACATGATCGCGCTCTCCTTCGTCCGCTCGGCGGAGGACATCAAGCTCGTCCACGCGATCATGGCCGAGGAGGGCGTGCACCGCCCGGTGCTGGCCAAGGTGGAGAAGCCGGAGGCGGTGGAGCACCTGGAGGCGATCGTGCTCGCCTTCGACGGCGTGATGGTCGCCCGGGGCGACCTGGGCGTGGAGCTTCCGCTGGACCAGGTGCCGCTGGTGCAGAAGCGCGCCGTGCAGCTGTGCCGGGAGAACGCCAAGCCGGTCATCGTGGCCACCCAGATGCTCGACTCCATGATCGAGAACTCCCGCCCGACCCGTGCGGAGGCCTCCGACGTGGCCAACGCGGTGCTCGACGGCGCGGACGCGGTGATGCTCTCCGGCGAGACCAGCGTCGGCAAGTACCCGGTGCTGACGGTCAGCACCATGGCCAAGATCGTCACCACCACCGAGGCCGGCTCGATCGGCGTGCCCCGGCTCCAGCACGACCCGCGTACCCACGGCGGCGCACTCACCGTCGCCGCCTCCTCGATCGCCCGGGCCATCGGCGCCAAGGCGCTGGTCGCCTTCTCGCAGACCGGCGACACCGTCAAGCGGCTCTCCCGACTGCACTGCGACCTGCCGCTGCTGGCCTTCACCCCGGTGCCCGAGGTGCGCAACCAGCTCGCCCTCTGCTGGGGCGTGGAGACGTTCCTGATGCCGTTCGTCGAGCACACCGACGACATGTTCCGCCAGGTCGACCAGGCGCTGCTCGGCCTCAACCGGGCCAACCCCGGCGACTACGTGGTGATCGTGGCGGGCAGTCCGCCCGGCACCCCCGGCTCCACGAACACCTTGCGCGTGCACCAGCTCGGCTCGCTGGTCGACGCCGCCTCCGCCCGGGCGCTTCAGTGAGTGTGAGGAGTGAGCCGGGTTTGCGAGCCCCGCAGTCGCGAACGGAGATATCACAGTGAGTGAGCGCCCGGCGGCGACCGGCCAGGCCGCGGTCGACCAGCTGCTGGAGGTCCTCGACCTCGACAGCACCGGCGAGATGACCTTCCGGGGGATGAGCCCTCCGGTCGGTCCGCAGCGGGTGTACGGCGGTCAGGTCGCCGGCCAGGCTCTGGTCGCCGCCGGGCGCACCGTGGGTCCCGAGCGGTTCGTCCACTCGTTGCACGGCTACTTCGTCCGCCCCGGCGACCCCACCGAGCCGATCGAGTACCAGGTGGAGAACGTCCGCGACGGGCGGTCCTTCTCGGTACGCCGCTCGGTGGCGCTGCAGCACGACAAGCCGATCTTCTTCATGTCGGCGTCGTTCCAGCGGCAGGAGGAAGGGTTGGACCACCACGCCCCGACACCCGCCGACGTGCCGATGCCGGACGAGGTCCCCACCATGTCCGACCGGCTCGCCCGCTACCCCGAGCGGCTGGGCGTCTGGGGCCAGATCCCGCGCCCGATCGACGTCCGCTACGTCGGCGAGCCCGGCTGGGTACGCCCCGGCGACCGCCCCGCCGAGCCGCACCAGCGGGTCTGGATGCGCCTCGACGGCAAGCTGCCGGACGATCCGCTGCTGCACGCCTGTGCCCTCACGTACGCCTCCGACCTGACCCTGCTGGACTCGGTGCTCTCGGTACACGGCGAGGTCTGGGGCCCCGGCGGCGTGGTCGGCGCGAGCCTCGACCACGCGCTCTGGTTCCACCGGCCGTTCCGGGCCGACGAGTGGTTCCTCTACGACTGCTGGAGCCCGTCGGCCTCCGGCGCGCGCGGGCTCGCCACCGGCCGGATGTTCACCACCGACGGCCGGCACATCGCCAGCGCCGTGCAGGAGGGCCTGCTGCGCCGCGTCGGCGAGTGATCGAACGGGTGAGGGGCGACGGGCCGGGCGGCTGACCAGCCGACTAACCTTGCGGTCATGCGTCTCTCCGCCCGGGTCGACTACGCCCTCCGTGCGGTCGCCGAGCTCGCCTCGGTGGCCGACGGCGCGAACGTCGGGCGGACCCGACCGGTCACCGCCGAGCAGATCGCCCGCGCCCAGGAGATCCCGCCGAAGTTCCTGGAGAGCATCCTGCTCCAGTTGCGCCGGGGCGGCATCGTGCACGCCCAGCGTGGCCCCGAGGGCGGCTACTGGCTGGCCCGGCCGGGGGCGGAGATCTCGCTGGCCGAGGTGATCCGGGTCATCGACGGGCCGCTGGCGCACGTACGCGGGCAGCGCCCCGAGGAACTCGGCTACCACGGTGCCGCCCGGGCCCTGCAGGACGTCTGGATCGCCCTGCGGGCCAGCGAGCGGGAGATCCTGGAGCAGGTCAGCATCGCCGACGTGGCCGCCGGGACGTTGCCCGGGCGGATCAACCAACTGGCCGCCGACCCGCGCGCCTGGAGCTGACCCGGCCGGTCGGCCGGTGTCTCATCCTCCGACACGGGACTTGACCCTCGCCGCCGTCCTACCGCATTGTCTACCAAGTCGATAGGAGATGCCGAAAAGTTCGGAGGGCGCCCGTGCGCAAGCTTCTGGTCCTCGCCCTCGTCGGGCTGGCCGCCCAGCTCGTCGACGGCGCGCTCGGCATGGCGTACGGGTTGACCTCGTCGACCCTGCTGCTCTTCGCCGGGGTCGCCCCGGCCGCCGCCTCCGCCTCGGTGCACCTGGCCGAGATCGGCACCACCCTCGCCGCAGGCGTGGCCCACTGGCGCTTCGGCAACGTCGACTGGCGGGTGGTGGCCCGGATCGCCGTCCCGGGCGCGCTGGGGGCCTTCGCCGGAGCCACCTTCCTCAGCGCCCTCTCCACCGAGTCCGCCGCACCCTGGATGGCCGCCATCCTGTTCAGCCTCGGCGCGTACCTGCTGGTCCGCTTCTCCCGGCCGCTGCGCCCCCGCTCGGCCGCCGGGCGGCTGCGCGGCCGGTTCCTCGGCCCGCTCGGCCTGGTCGCCGGCTTCGTCGACGCCACCGGCGGCGGAGGCTGGGGGCCGGTGGCCACACCCGCGCTGCTGGTCTCCAGCCGCCTCGAACCGCGCAAGGTGATCGGCTCGGTCGACACCGCCGAGTTCATGGTGGCCGGCGCGGCCAGCGTCGGCTTCCTGATCGGCCTGGGCAGTGAGGGCTTCCTGCTGCCCACCGTCGCCGCGCTGCTGGTCGGCGGCCTGATCGCCGCGCCGATCGCCGCCTGGCTGGTCCGGATCGTCCCCGCGCAGCTGCTCGGCGCCACCATCGGCGGCGTGATCGTGCTGACCAACGCCCGCACCCTGCTGCGCGCCGGCGACGCCGGTGGGTCGCTGACCCCGGTGGTCTACGCGCTGCTCGTCGTCGGCTGGGTGGTCGCCCTGGCGCTGTCGGTGCGGGCGCTGCGGCGCACCCGCCACGCCCGGGTCACCGCCGCCCTCGCCACAGCCACCCCCGCCCCGGCCGGAACTTCCGTCCGGGGGGACGGGGCGGTGCCGGGTGGCTCGGGCGTGCCGGCGGCGGATCCGGCGGGCGTTGCGGTCCCGGCGGACGCTTGCGGCCAGGCCGGGGCCGCCGGCACGGCGCACGCACCGGTCGATGTCGAGGCCCGGTTGGCCGCCGTCGAGCGTTGACCCTGTCCGGGTACGCCGGGGACGGGCCCGCGGCGACCGGCTACGGCAAGATCGCGCTCGATCCGGGATGCAGTGGTCTCGGTCGGCGGTCGATGCCACCACGTCCCGGACCGAGCGCGATCTTCATGCATGCCCAGCATGCCCCGGCCCGCGGCAGGCGGGGCGGCGGGCGGCCCGGCCCGCGGCGGGCGGCTCAGCAGGCGAGGATCTCCGTCGCGGCCGACGCCAGCAGGTCCCACGCCTCGTCGGTGTGTTCCTGCCGGGTCTGCGGTGAGCCGATCGCGAGGCGCAGCGTGTACCGGCCCTCCACCCGGGTGTGCGTCAGGTGCACCCGCCCGGTGGCGTTGACCCGGGCGAGCAGTTCGGCGCTCGCCTCGTCCCCGGCCCGCAGTCGGAAGCAGACCAGCGAGAACGGGTGCGGCGCGACCAGTTCGAAGCGCGCGTCCGCGGCCACCCGGTCGGCGAACCGGTCGGCGAGGGCCACGCCGGAGCGGATGTGCGCGCGCAGCCCCTCGACGCCGTACCAGCGCAGCACGAACCAGAGCTTGAGGGCACGGAACCGGCGGCCCAGCGGCACCTGCCAGTCCCGGTAGTCGATCACCGCGCCGGACTCGGTCGCGGCGTTGCGCAGGTACTCGGGCAGCACCGTCAGCGCCTCGATCAGCTCGCCCGAGTCGGCCACCCAGAACGCGTCACAGTCGAAGCCGGTGAGCAGCCACTTGTGCGGGTCGAAGCAGTACGAGTCGGCGTGCGCCAGGCCGGCGTGCGTCCAGCGCAGCTCCGGGCAGACCGCTGCGGCGCCCGCGTACGCCGCGTCGACGTGCAGCCAGACGCCGTACTCGGCGCAGATCGCGCCGATCTCCGGCAGCGGGTCGATGGCGGTGGTGGAGGTCGTCCCGATGGTGGCGACCACGATGGCCGGCACGACGCCGGCGGCCCGGTCCGCCTCGATCGCCGCGCGCAGCGCCTCGGGCCGCATCGCCTGGGTCGCCGGGTCCACCTCGACCGGCCGGACGCCGTCGGAGCCCAGTCCGGCGATCCGGGCCGCCTTGTCGATCGAGGAGTGCCCCTGCGTGGAGGTGTACGCACGGTAGCGGCGGTCCACGCCGGCCTGCCGCCACCGGCCCCCGCCGGCCCGGTGCAGCGCGACCAGGGTGGCGACCAGGGTCGCCGACGACGCGGAGTCCTGGATCACCCCGCCGCCGCGCCCGGTGGAGCGGAACTTCTCCGGCAGGTCCAGCAGCCCGGCCAGCCAGTCCAGCATCACCGTCTCCAGTTCGGTGCAGGCCGGCCCGGTGGCCCAGAGCATCCCCTGCACGCCCAGCCCGGAGCTGACCAGGTCACCGAGGACGCTCGGGCCGCTGGTGTTGGCCGGGAAGTACCCGAACCATCCGGGGTGCTGCCAGTGGGTGAGCCGGGGCGCGATCAGCGAGTCCAGGTCGGCCAGGACGGCATCGACCGGCTCGCCGTAGGTGGGCGGGGCCGTCGGAAGCGCGGCGGCGACCGTCCCGGGCGGGTCCTGCGAGGTGACCGGCCGCTCGCCGAGCGTGGTCCAGTAGTCGGCGATCCAGTCCACCACGGCGTACCCGGCGCGGCGGAACTCTTCCGGGTCCATGTGCCCATCCATCCGAAGAGTCGATCAGGTCCGCCGCCGAGGATCAAGGGGCAGGGTGGTTGTGCGGCGGGAAAGCGTTGTCCTAGCATCGACGTGCGCGGAGCCGAACTGCGGACGTCGAGATGAGCGTCCACCCGTCGCCGTCAGCGCGGCGTACCCTTCCCCGCCGGCCCAGGGCAGGCCGGTGCGGTCGACGCCGCGCGCCCCTCCTGCGGAGGAATGCCCGTGCGTCCCATCCCGTCCCGCCGTGCCGCGCTGCTCGCCGCGGCCACGGCCACCACCATCGTCGCCGGCGCCCTGACCGCCGTGACCGCCTCGGCGGCCGCAGCCGGCTGCCGGGTCGACTACCGGATCACCAACCAGTGGGGCGGCGGCTTCGGCGCCGACGTCACCGTCACCAACCTCGGCGACCCGGTCAACGGCTGGACGCTCACCTGGTCCTACGCCGCCGGCCAGCAGGTCACCCAGGCGTGGAACGCCACCGTCACCCAGTCCGGCGCCCAGGTCACCGCCCGCGACGCCGGCTACAACGCCGCGATCGGCACCAACGGCACCGCCAACTTCGGCTTCAACGGCTCGTGGAACAACTCCAGCAACCCCGCACCGACCAGCTTCGCGCTCAACGGCACCACCTGCACCGGCGCCACCACCCCGACGACCGCGCCGCCGACGACCACCCCGCCGCCCACCACCACCCCGCCACCGACGACGCCGCCGCCCACCACCCCGCCGGCCGGCGCCAAGCAGATGGAGGACCTGGACCGGGGCCTGGTCAGCGTCCGTTCCGGCAGCGGCAACCTGGTGTCCTGGCGGCTGCTGGGCACCGAGACCGCCGGGGTCGCGTTCAACCTCTACCGGGGCTCCACGAAGGTCAACGGCAGCCCGATCACCGGCGCCACCAACCATCTCGACGCCGGGGCACCGGCCGGGTCGTCGTACACGGTGCGGGCGGTGGTGAACGGCGTCGAGCAGGCGGCGTCCGCGCCGGCGTCGCAGTTCGGCAGCGGCTACCTGGACGTGCCGTTGCAGGTGCCGCCGGGTGGCACCACGCCGAGCGGCGAGGCGTACAGCTACGCGGCGAACGACGCCAGCGTCGGCGACCTCGACGGTGACGGCGACTACGAGTTCGTGCTCAAGTGGGACCCGTCCAACGCCAAGGACAACTCGCAGAGCGGGTACACCGGCAACGTGTACGTCGACGCGTACACCCTGGCCGGGACCCGGCTGTGGCGCATCGACCTGGGCCGCAACATCCGCGCCGGCGCGCACTACACCCAGTTCCAGGTGTACGACTACGACGGCGACGGCGACGCCGAGGTGGCGATGAAGACCGCCGACGGCACCCGCTCGGGCACCGGTCAGGTGATCGGCTCCTCGTCGGCCGACCACCGCAACTCCAGCGGCTACGTGCTCGCCGGCCCGGAGTTCCTGACCATGTTCGACGGCCGCACCGGCGCCGCGGTGTCCACCGTCACCTACGACCCGCCGCGTGGCACCGTCTCGTCCTGGGGTGACTCGTACGGCAACCGGGTCGACCGCTTCCTCGCCGGCACCGCGTACCTCGACGGCCAGCGCCCCTCGCTGATCATGGCTCGGGGCTACTACACCCGCGCGGTCATCGCCGCCTGGGACTTCCGCAACGGCACCCTGACCAGGCGGTGGACGTTCGACTCGAACACCTCCGGCAACTCCGCCGCCGCCGGGCAGGGCAACCACAGCCTCTCCGTCGCCGACGTCGACGCCGACGGCCGGCAGGAGATCGTCTACGGCGCCGCCACCATCGACGACAACGGCCGGCTGCTCTGGTCCACCGGGTACGGCCACGGCGACGCCGGGCACGTCGGCGACCTCGACCCGTCCCGCGCCGGCCTGGAGTACTTCAAGGTCAGCGAGGACTCCAGCAAGCCCAGCTCGTGGTTCGCCGACGCCCGCACCGGCCAGATCCTGTGGTCCACCCCCGCCTCCGGCGACAACGGGCGGGGCGTCTCGGCTGACATCTGGGCGGGCAGCCCCGGCGCCGAGTCCTGGTCCGCCAGGGTGGACGGACTGCTCAACACCCGGGGGCAGAACGTCGGCCGTAAGCCGTCCAGCATGAACTTCCTCGCCTGGTGGGACGGTGACCCGGTCCGCGAGCTGCTCGACGGCACGAGGATCGACAAGTACGGCACCGGCGGGGAGACCCGGCTGCTCACCGGCAGTTCGGTGGCGTCCAACAACGGCACCAAGAGCACCCCGGCGCTCTCCGGCGACATCCTGGGCGACTGGCGCGAGGAGGTCGTCTGGCGCACCAGCGACAGTCGCGCACTGCGGATCTACAGCACCCCCACGCCGACCACCCTGCGGATCCACACGCTGATGCACGACCCGCAGTACCGCACGGCGATCGCCTGGCAGAACACCGCCTACAACCAGCCACCGCACCCGGGCTTCTTCATCGGCGAGCAGATGGGCGCGGTGCCGACGCCGAACATCTACCTGCGCTGACGCGTCTGATCCGGGGCCGAGTCGGGTCGTCGTGACGGCGCTGTCCCCGGCCCGGGGCGGCGCTGACCCGGACCGGATCGGAAAGCAGGCACCGGGTCGCCAGCCGCGGAATCCGCACAGCTGGCGACCCGGTGCACCACACCGCAGCACCCCCGACCCGTCCCGACCGGGAGTGCCGTACCACCACCGACCACCACGTTAGGGGAGCTGCGCGACGGTCGGGTGACGTGGGTATGAAGAGCGTGTTTCAGGCATTCCGCGTGAGCCCGCCGGCGACCTTCTCGGCGACCAGCTCGAAGGAGCGCATCCGGTCGGCCACGTCGTACACCATCGTGGTGAGCATCAACTCGTCCGCGCCGGTACGCGCCAGCAGGTCGCCGAGCTGCCGGCCGACCGTCTCCGGTGAGCCCATCGCCTGACCCTCCCGGCGCTGCCGGACGAACTCGCGTTCGGCTTCGTCGTACGGGTACGCCGCCGCCTCCTCGGGCGTGGCCAGTGGCTCCGGCCGCCCGGTGCGCAGCTTGAGGAACGACAGTGAACTCGGCCCGGCCAGCCACTGCGCCCGCTCGTCGGTGTCGGCGCAGACCACGTTGACCGCCACCATCGCGTACGGCCGCTCCAGCCAGCGCGACGGCCGGAAGTGCTGCCGGTAGAGCTGCAACGCGGGCAGGGTGTTGCGGGCGCTGAAGTGGTGCGCGAACGAGAACGGCAGCCCGAGCAGGCCGGCGAGCTGGGCGCTGAACCCGCTGGAGCCGAGCAGCCAGACCGCAGGGGACTGGCCGAGCCCCGGCATGGCGGTGATCGGGCCCGGCTCGGCGCCGCTGAAGTAGTTCATCAGGTCGGCCAGCTCGCGCGGGAAACCCTCCGCCGACAGGCCCTCCATCGTGCGGCGCAGCGCCAGCGCGGTCACCTGGTCGGTGCCGGGCGCCCGGCCGATGCCCAGGTCGATCCGGCCCGGGTGCAGCGCCTCCAGGGTGCCGAACTGCTCGGCCACCACCAGCGGCGCGTGATTGGGCAGCATCACCCCGCCGGAGCCGAGGCGGATGGTCGAGGTGTGGGCCGCCAGGTGCGCCAGCAGCACCGCCGGGGCGGAGCTGGCGATCGCCGGCATGTTGTGGTGCTCGGCCACCCAGAACCGGCGGTAGCCCAGCTCCTCGGTGCGCCGGGCCAGCTGCGTGGTGTGCCGTAGGGCCTCCCCGGCGGTCGCCCCACGGGCCACCGGAGCAAGATCAAGAACAGACAACGGTACGTCGATCACGTCGGTGACCAACCGATCGAACGCACCCCGTGTTCCGGATCGTGCCCTATCCCATACCCCGGGCCTGCTCGAAGATCAGGCTGGTCTGGGTGTGCTGCACCACCGGATCCACCGCGAGATGGTCCAGCACGAAGTCGCGCAGCGCGTCCCCGGACGCGGCCCGAACGTGCAGCACGTAGTCCTCCGCGCCGGCCACGTGGAACACCGACACCACCCCCGGCAGCCGCACCGACCGGGCCCGGAACGCGTCCACCGCGGCCCGCTCGTGTGCGGTGAGCCGTACCGAGACCAGCGCCTGCAGCGGCAGCCCCACCGCCGCCGGATCGACCTCGGCGTGGAAGCCGCGGATCGCCCCGGACTCCCGCAACGCGCGGGTGCGGGTCAGGCAGGTCGAGGGTGCCACCCCCACCCGTTCGGCGAGTGCGTTGTTCGGCAGCCGGCCGTCGGCGGCCAGCTCGGTCAGGATGGCGCGGTCGACCTCGTCCAGCACGGCGAACCGCCGCACATCATTCGGCGCAGCAGGCATGTGAACATCCTTCCCCGAATCTCGCAACATGCCTAGCTCGACCCGCAGAATTATCTTCGAATCTCTTGCCCTGCGGCGTGCGGATGTTCGACGCTTCCGCCATGACGACCGTGGACACCCGGGCCGTGCACGCCGGCCGCGACGACCTCGCAGCCCTCGGCGTCCACGTGCCGCCGATCGACCTCTCCACCACCAACCCGCTGCCGTCGGTCGACAGCGGCGGCGACGCGTACGAACTGCTCGCCACCGGCGGCACCCTCCCGCCCGGCGCCAGCGCCGTCTACCAGCGGCTCTGGAATCCCACCGTGGCCCGCTTCGAGACCGCGCTGGCCGAACTGGAGGGCACCGCCGAAGCCGTCGCCTTCGCCAGCGGCATGGCCGCCCTCACCGCCGCCCTGCTCGCCGCCACCCGCGACGGCAAGCGGCACGTCGTGGCCGTCCGCCCCCTCTACGGCGGCACCGACCACGTGCTCGCCACCGGCCTGCTCGGCACCGAGGTCACCTGGGCGCGGCCCGATGAGGTCGCCACCGCCGTACGCCCCGACACCGCCCTGGTCATCGTCGAGACCCCGGCCAACCCCACCCTCGACCTGGTCGACATCGCCGCCCTCGCCGACGCCGCCGGGAACGTCCCGCTGCTCGTCGACAACACCGTCGCCACCCCGGTGCTCCAGCAGCCCGCCCGGCACGGCGCCGCGCTCGTCCTGCACAGCGCCACCAAGAGCATCGGCGGGCACGGCGACGTGCTCGCCGGCGTCGTAGCCTGCGACACCGGCTGGGCCGCCCGACTGCGCCAGGTCCGCGCCGTCACCGGGGCGGTGCTGCACCCGCTCGGCGCGTACCTGCTGCACCGCGGCCTGCAGACGCTGCCGCTGCGGGTCCGCGCCCAGCAGGCCGGCGCCGAGAAGCTGGCCGGTTGGCTCGCCGGCCACCCCGCCGTCGTCCGCGTGCACCACCCGTCGGTCCACGACCCGGCCGGGCTGGTCGGCCGGCAGATGTCCGGCCCCGGCAGCCTGCTCGCCTTCGAGGTACGCGGCGGGGCCACCGCCGCGGCCACCGTCGCCGGTGCCTGCGAGCTGATCACCCACGCGGTGTCGCTCGGCGGCGTGGACACGTTGATCCAGCACCCGGCCTCGCTCACCCACCGGCCGGTCGAGGGGGAGGCCAAGCCGTGCGGTGGACTGCTGCGGATCTCCGTCGGGCTGGAGGACCCGGAGGACCTGCGGGCGGACCTGGAGCGGGCGCTCGCCACGATCTGAACCCACGGGCCGGCGCCTCGACCCGATTGACGGGCAGGCGCCTCGCGGGTCACGACTTCGGGCCCACGTGCCTGTCGAGGGCGGCGACCGCGTCCCGGCGGGCGACCGAGAGCGAGTTGCGCCGGTTCATCCGCCAGGCGATGCCCAGCAGGTCGAGAGCCCACTGGCAGAGCCCGATGATGTCGGCGGACTCGTTGGTGAACATGTAGCGCGGGTAGACGTACCGCTTACCGCGGACGGTGACCCGGTTGGCGAAGCGGCAGCCGTCGGAGTGGAAGAGGCCGCGCAGGAGGTCGCCGGGGTGGCGCTCGACGATCTCGCGTTGCCAGTCGGCCAGCACGATCGGGCGCTCGTGCTTCTTGCCCGGACCGTGTTGCGGGAAGAGGCATGACCAGTGCTTGCCGTAGCCCTGCACATTGACGCAGCCCTGCTGCGGGACGCGTTGCACCTTCTCCGCGAGAACCGCGCGCATCGCGTCATCACACGCCTCGATCAGGCCTGGCCAACTGGCCGTGCAGGAGACCCGCAGCACCGGCACGCGGGCGGTGGTCACCAGATGTCCGTCTCCGAGATAGAGGCCAAGGAGGTAGGCATAGGCCGCGGGATCTGTCGGACCGTCGACGTCGTCGCGGCACCGGAAGCAGCGCAGCGCGGTGTTGTGCACGGCCGGGACCGGCCGATCCCTGCACCAGTGCCAGACCGTGCGGTAGCTGAGGCCGACACTGCGGGCGGCATCGGCGATGGTGGCGCCGGACAGGAAGATCTGCCGTGCTCGGGCGCGAGTCTCGGGTGGATGCACAATGGCATCATCGAACGGGTGTACGACAATTTCGGTGTCCCCGGTGGGATTCGAACCCACACTGTCGGAGGTTTGAGCTCCGTTTCTCTGCCATTGGAATACGGGGACAGGGTGACCCGACGCTGCCGCGTCGAGCCATAGGTTACCCACTACGCTAGGGGCGGCGACACCCGGCACGGCGGGTGTCGGGGCACAGACTGGTGGGAGTGGCTCGTGGCCGAGACGCAGACGGATGCCGAGCGCAGGCGCGTACTGATCGCCGAGGACGAGGCGCTCATCCGGCTGGACCTGGCCGAGATGCTGGTCGAGGAGGGCTACGAGGTCGTCGGCGAGGCCGGTGACGGCGAGACGGCCGTCCGGCTGGCCGAGGAGCTCAAGCCGGATCTGGTCATCCTCGACATCAAGATGCCGATCATGGACGGGCTGGCCGCCGCCGAGCGGATCGCCGGCGCCCGGATCGCCCCGGTGATCATCCTGACCGCGTTCAGCCAGCGCGACCTCGTCGAGCGGGCCCGGGCGGCCGGCGCGATGGCGTACCTGGTCAAGCCGTTCCAGAAGAGCGACCTGGTGCCGGCGGTGGAGATCGCCCTGTCGCGCTACTCGGAGATCGCCGCGCTGGAGGCGGAGGTCGCCGGCCTCACCGACCGGCTGGAGATCCGCAAGACCGTCGAGCGGGCCAAGGGCGCGCTGATGACCACGTACGGCATGACCGAGCCGCAGGCGTTCAAGTGGATCCAGCGCACCGCGATGGACCACCGGATGACCATGAAGGAGGTCGCCGAGCGGATCCTCGCCGAGACCGCCGGCGGCGAGGTCACCCAGCCGACCGCCTGAGCACCGAACGGGCTCGGCGACCAGCCGCGGACCCGCCTCGACCGACGGCGGCCACACGACGCGGGTCCGCTTCGCGCCGGTGGGTGGCCCGGCCGGCCCCAGCGGACTCCCGCGACGTCGCGTTCGTGGCTAGCATCGACGGGTGTCCACCCGACGGGTCCTCGCGGTGCTCGGCGTCCTCGCCGTGCTGGTGGCTGCCGGCTGTGACCCGGCACCCCGACGGGAGGCCGACGAGGAGCCGCTGCGCCCCGGGTGGCAGCCGCTGACCCTGCCCGCGCCGCCGGGCCCGCCCGGCCGCGCGCTGCTGCGCGACGCGACGGCCTGCGCCGGCCGGTGGTACGCGGTGGGCGGGCTCGCCGACGCCGACGGCGGCACCCGTCCGGCGGCCTGGACCAGTGTGGACGGTACGACGTGGACGGCGCTGCCGATCGCGGCGGATTCCTTCTACGGCCGGCAGAACGTGCTCTACTCGGCGGGCTGTCGGGATGGTGTGCTGGCCGCGATCGGCGCGAAGGTCGGTGGCGCGCACGGGTATCCCCGGGTGAGCACCTGGCGGCAGCGTGTCGACGGTGGACTGGTCGAGGTGTCGGCGTCCTTCGAGACGTACGGCGGGCCGAAGGCGGTGAACGTGTCCCGGCTGGCGGGCGGTCCGGCGGGCTGGCTGATCGTCGGCAACCGTTCCAGCGGCGCGGCGTCCTGGGTGTCGCCGGACGCGGCGGACTTCGCGCTGGTGGAGGGCGCGCCGGAGTTGGCCTCCGACGGGCGCGGGGCGACCTGGGCGTTCGACGCGGTGGGCGTACCCGAGGGGTGGCTGGCGGTGGGCGGGGTGCTGCCGGCGGGCCGGATCGACCGTGACCCGGCGGTGTGGTCGTCGGTGGACGGGCGGAACTGGCGGCGCAGCGTGCTGCCCGGCTCGGAGCGCTACGAGGAGGCGCAGCGGGTGGCCCTGGTCGACGGCGTTCCGGTCGCCGTCGGGTTGCGGGGCGACGGGTTCGCGACGTGGCGGCGCGCGGGCGACGACTGGGTCGCGGCGGGTGGTTTCGCCGGTGGCCCGGCCGCCGTCGGGTCCGGGTCTCGGGCCGCCGGGGTGCCGTCGGTGGACGGGCTGGTCGCGGCGGAGGGCCGGCTGCTGGCCGTGGTGTCGGACGGCGCGGCCCGGTCGGTGTGGACGTCGGCCGACCGGGGTGACTCCTGGCGGCCGGTGGCGCTCCCGCTGCCGGTGGCCGCCGGGGCCCAGCGGGACGTGGCGGTGGCGGCGGTGGGGGAGCGGATCTGGCTCTTCGTCGACGACGGCGAGCGGTCGGCGGCGTGGTCCGGATCGACGCCCGCCGTCCCGCGATGAGGGCGTATCGGGGGTTTAAGGACCGGTCAGGGATCGGCCTGTTACGGGGTCCGTATCGATCCCGCACGTCTTCGTAACGGTTTCGCAGACCCCGCTCCTAGGCCTTCCCCGGCCGTATGAGTGTCGGTACGCTCCGCCATCACGAGCCGTAACGCAGGGGCGTCCCTGCCGGGTGGGTGGTGGTGCGGGCTGTGCTGTCGCTGCCTCTCTCGGCGCAGTCGCCTTCTGCCTCTGGAGGAGGTCAGGAAGCCGTGAGGCGTAGCTATGTACGGGTGCTGGGGGCCGCCGCGATCGCCGTGGCGATGGTCGGTGCCGCGGGTTGCCAGGACTCGGGCGGTGGCGACAGCACCGCGTCCGGCGACTGTGGTGGCAAGATCGCTATCTTCGGCGCGTTCACCGGTGACAACGCCGGTCTGGTCCTGCCGTCGCTGAACGGCGCGAAGCTCGCCGTGAAGCAGCACAACGAGAAGAACCCGGACTGCAAGGTCACCCTGCAGGAGTTCGACACCCAGGGTGACCCGGCGGTGGCGACTCCGTTCGCGAACCAGATCGCGGGGGACAACTCGTTCCTCGGTGTCATCGGCGGTCACTTCTCCGGTGAGTCCGACGCGACCATGCCGATCTACCAGGCCGCCGGCCTGGCGATGGTCAGCCCGTCGGCGACCCGGACCGACCTGACCCAGAAGGGCAACACGTCCTTCTTCCGGGTGGTCGGCCACGACGGCACCCAGGCGGGTGCCGTGGCGACCTACCTCAAGTCGCAGAACGCCGCGAAGGTCTTCCTGATCGACGACGGCAGCGCCTACGGCGCGGGCATCACCGCCGAGCTGGGCAAGAACCTCGGCGCGACGCTGGCCGGCACCGACAAGATCCAGGAGAAGCAGTCGCAGTTCGACGCGACCGTCTCCAAGATCAAGTCGGCGCAGGCGGACTTCGTCTTCTACGGCGGTTACACCCGTGAGGCGGCGCCGCTGGTGAAGCAGATGCGTGCCGCCGGTGTCCAGGCCAAGTTCGTCGGCCCGGACGGTCTGTACGACCCGGCGTTCCCGCAGGGCGCCTCGGGCGGCGCCGAGGGCGCCATCATCACCTGCCCCTGCCTCCCGGCCGACAAGGCCGGCGGCACCTTCTCCGCCGACTACCAGAAGGAGTACGGCCAGGCGCCGGGCTCCTACGGCGCGGAGGGCTTCGACGGCGCCCAGATCTACCTGGACGCGTTCAAGGACGGCAAGAAGACCCGGGCCGACATCCTGGCGTACGTGAAGTCCTACGACAAGCAGGGCGTCTCGAAGTACATCAAGTTCGACGACAAGGGTGACGTCGACCCGTCGAAGGTCGTCATCTGGGCCTACCAGATCAAGGGCACGGAGATCAGTGCCCTGCAGGAGCTCAAGCTCAGCTGACGAGACGGCGCTGGAGTGCGGCCGGGGTGTCGTCCCCGGCCGCACTCGATGCAAGGAGACCCCGGTGAATTTCGACGAACTCTTCGGCCACCTCGGCCAGCACACCGTCGACGGGCTGTCCAAGGGGGCGATCTACGCCCTGATCGCCCTGGGCTACACCCTCGTCTACGGCGTCCTGCGTCTGATCAACTTCGCCCACTCCGAGGTCTTCATGGTCGGCACCTTCGCGGTGCTGGGCGTGTGGACCGCGCTCGGGGTGGAAAATAACCCACCGATCGGCCAGGCCGTCCTCTTCCTGGTCATCGGTCTGGTCGTCGCGGCCCTCGCCTCGGGCGGCACGGCCCTGGCGATCGAGCGGATCGCCTACCGTCCGCTGCGGCGCAAGAACGCCCCGCCGCTGATCTTCCTGATCACCGCGATCGGCCTCTCCCTGGTGCTGGTCGAGGTCTTCGGCCTGCTCCTGCCCGACGTGGCCGGTGGCGCGCTGCCCTCGATGTTCGGCCGGGCCCGGCAGATCGTCGGCATGCCGACCATCCTCAAGCAGGAGACCCTGTTCGAGATCGGCGGCACGCAGATCACCAACATCCAGCTGATCGTCTTCGTCTGCGCCGTGGTGATGATGGCGCTGCTGGACTGGTTCATCAACCGCACCCGGTACGGCCGGGGCGTGCGCGCGGTGGCCCAGAACCCGGAGACGGCCGCCCTGATGGGCGTCAACCAGGAGCGCGTGATCATGCTGATCTTCGTGCTCGGCGGCATCATGGCCGGCGCGGCCGCGCTGCTGTGGAGCATGCGGTTCGGCTTCACCCAGAACAGCATCGGCTTCGTGCTGGGCCTCAAGGCCTTCACGGCCGCGGTGCTCGGCGGTATCGGCAACCTGCGCGGCGCGCTGGTGGGTGGACTGTTCCTCGGCATCGTCGAGGTCTACGGCGCGACGCTGTTGAGCTCCCAGTGGGAGGACGTCATCGCCTTCGTGGTGCTGGTCGTGGTGCTGATGTTCCGTCCGACCGGCCTGTTGGGTGAGTCGCTGGGGAGGGCACGCGCATGATCGACAAAATCCGGAACGCGGACCGTCGGCGGATCGGTGCGATCACCGCGGTCGGCGACCGTTGGCGGGCGTTGCCGAAGTGGCAGCGCATCCTGGGCGTGGTGGCGTTCGTCGTCTTCCTCTACCACCTGCCGTGGTTGGGCAAGCTGCCGGGCGGTCTCATCATCCCGGGCCTCAACGACCTGCGGACGGACAGCATCACCGGCGGCAACAACTGGGCCGGCGTGCTCTTCGTCTGCGCCATCTACGTGCTGGTCGCGGTCGGTCTGAACGTGGTGGTCGGCCTGGCCGGCCTGCTCGACCTCGGCTACATCGGCTTCTTCGCCATCGGGGCGTACAGTGTCGCGCTCTTCGGCTCGGTCAACTCGCCGGTGGTGAAGTGGTTCCAGCGGGAGTTCGACCTGCCGGAGACCTGGGCGGTGACCTGGGCGATCTGCCTGTTCATCGCGATCGTGCTGACGCTGATCTCCGGGGTGCTGCTGGGCTGGCCGACGCTGCGGCTGCGCGGCGACTACCTGGCCATCGTGACCCTCGGCTTCGGCGAGATCATCCGCATCGTGGCCCGCAACTCCGAGAACATCACCAACGGTCCGCAGGGCATCTCCGCCATCCCGGGCCCGGAGGGCCCGCCCTCGGCGGACAACCAGGTCTTCGGCCTGATCGACGCGAGGCCCTGGTACTGGTTGGCCATCACGGCGGTGCTGCTGATGGTCTTCGCGGTGCGCCGGCTGGAGCACAGCCGGGTCGGCCGGGCCTGGCTGGCGGTCCGCGAGGACGAGGACGCCGCCGCGGTGATGGGGGTCTACCCGTTCAAGTTCAAGCTCTGGGCGTTCGCCATCGGTGCGGCCCTGGGTGGCCTGGCCGGGTTCCTCTTCGCCAGCCGCAACGCGTTCATCGACCCGACCCAGTTCAACGTGAACCTGTCCATCCTCTTCGTGGCGATGGTCGTGGTCGGTGGCTCGGGGAACATGGTCGGCGTGTCGCTCGGCGCGGTGCTGCTGGCCTACCTGCCCGAGCGGTTCCGGGAGATCGCCGACTACCGGTGGCTGGCCTTCGGCCTGGCCATGGTGCTGGTGATGATCCTGCGTCCGCAGGGCCTGATCCCCAGCCGGCGGCGGACCCGCGAGTTGAAGGACCGCGCGGCGGAGGCAGAGGAGGCGCCCGCTCATGTCTGACCAGACCACCGGCACCGTGGCGCCGAAGATCCCGACCCAGCCGGGGCCCCGCCCCGTGCTGCTCGAGGTCGACGACGTGACTCTCCGCTTCGGCGGTGTGGTCGCCCTCGACAAGATCAATTTTCAGATCCACGAGGGTGAGATCCTGGGGTTGATCGGGCCGAACGGGGCGGGCAAGACCACCACGTTCAACGTGATGACCGGGGTGTACAAGCCGACCTCCGGGGCGGTCCGGTTCCGCGGCGAGCGGGTCACCGGCCGCAAGCCGCACCAGATCAGCAAGCTGGGCATCTCCCGGACCTTCCAGAACATCCGGCTGTTCCCGGAGATGACGGCGCTGGAGAACGTCATCGTCGGCACCGACTCCCGGCACAAGACCAGCGTGCCGGGGGCGCTGTTCCGGGTGCCCCGGTTCAAGCCCAAGCCGCACGAGCTGCCCCAGGTCACCGCCCCGTCCGGCCCCGCCCGGACGTGGCAGCAGATCCGGCGGTCGTTCGCGCAGACCTTCGGCCTGTCCCGGCACGTCCTGGAGGAGCGGGCGGCCGAGGCGAAGGCGATGGAGCTGCTGCGCTTCGTCGGCATCGCCGACCGGGCGAACGACGCGGCGCGCAACCTGCCGTACGGCTACCAGCGCCGCCTGGAGATCGCCCGGGCGCTGGCGACCGAGCCGAAGCTGATCTGCCTGGACGAGCCGGCCGCCGGCTTCAACCCGGCGGAGAAGGAGGAGCTGCTCGGCCTGATCCGCAGGATCCGCGACATGGGGTTGACCGTGCTGCTCATCGAGCACGACATGCGCCTGGTCATGGGCGTCACCGACCGGATCGTGGTGCTGGAGTTCGGCCGGAAGATCGCCGAGGGGGCCCCGGCCGACGTCAGCCAGGACCCGAAGGTGATCGCCGCGTACCTGGGGGAGTCCGCTGATGACGCTGCTTGAGCTGGACAACGTCACGGTGTCGTACGGCCGCATCGAGGCCCTGCACGGCATCAGCCTGACCGTCAACGAGGGCGAGGTGGTGGCCCTGATCGGCGCGAACGGCGCCGGCAAGACCACCACCATGCGGGCGATCTCCGGGATCCGGTCGCTGTCCGGTGGCCGGATCACCTTCAACGGCGAGGACATCAGCAAGCTGCGGGCCGACCTGCGGGTGGTCCGGGGCCTGTGCCAGTCGCCCGAGGGCCGGCAGATCTTCCCCGGCATGACGGTGCTGGAGAACCTCGACATGGGGGCGTACACCCGGCGGGACTCCGCCGGCATCGCCGCCGACCTGGAGAAGGTGCTCGAGCTCTTCCCCCGGCTGCGTGAGCGGCGCAAGCAGCCCGGCGGCACGCTCTCCGGCGGTGAGCAGCAGATGCTGGCCGTCGGCCGGGCGCTGATGAGCCGGCCGAAGCTGCTGCTGCTGGACGAGCCGTCGATGGGCCTGGCCCCGATGGTGATCCGGCAGATCTTCGACATCATCACGGAGATCAACCAGCAGGGCACCACGATCCTGCTGGTGGAGCAGAACGCCCAGCAGGCGCTCTCCCGCGCCCACCGGGGCTACGTGCTGGAGACCGGCCGGATCGTCAAGGAGGGGTCCGGGCAGGACCTGCTGCACGACCCGGCGGTCAAGGAGGCGTACCTCGGCGTGGCCTGAGGTCGTCGTAGCGTCGCGGCCGTCCGCCCCCGGTGGGGGTGGGCGGCCGCGACGGCGTTTCGCGCCGCCTGCGTCCGCTGCCGGTTTCGGCGGTGGCGCGCGGTGCCGCCGGCTCAGGGTTGTCGGCGGTACGGACTAGAGTCGCTGCCGTGACAGCTACGACGCCGCGCCTGCTTCTCGTCGACGGACACTCCCTGGCATACCGGGCCTTCTTCGCCCTGCCGGTGGAGAACTTCTCCACCACGACGGGTCAGCCGACCAACGCGGTCTACGGCTTCACCTCGATGCTGATCAACGTGCTGCGCGACGAGCAGCCGACCCACATCGTCGTCGCCTTCGACGTCTCCCGCCGCTCCTTCCGCACCGAGAGGTACGCGGAGTACAAGGCCGGCCGCAGTGAGACCCCGACCGACTTCAAGGGCCAGGTCAGCCTCGTCAAGGAGGTGCTGGCCGCGCTGCGGATCCCGGTGGTGGAGAGGGAGGGCTACGAGGCCGACGACGTCATCGCCACCCTCGCCTGCCAGGCCCGTGACCAGGGCATGAAGGTGCTGATCACCACCGGCGACCGGGACGCCTTCCAGCTCGTCGGCGACGACGTCACCGTGCTCTACCCGCGCAAGGGCGTCTCCGACCTGGCCCGGATGGATCCGGCCGCCGTCGAGGCGAAGTACGGCGTCGGCCCGCAGCGCTACCGCGACCTGGCCGCCCTGGTCGGGGAGACCAGCGACAACCTGCCCGGCATCCCCGGCGTGGGGCCGAAGACCGCCGCGAAGTGGATCAACACGTACGGCGGGGTCGACGGGGTCATCGCCCGGGCCGACGAGATCAAGGGCAAGGCCGGCGACAGCCTGCGCGAGCGGCTGGCCGACGTGATCCGCAACTACGAGATCAACTGCCTGGTCTCCGACCTGGACCTGCCGGTGCGCCCGGAGGACGCCCGCTGGCAGGGCTGGGACCGGGAGGCGGTGCACCAGGTCTTCGACACCCTCCAGTTCCGCATCCTGCGGGACCGGCTCTACCAGTACCTGGAGGCGGTCGAGCCGGAGGCCGAGGCCGGCTTCGACCTGGCCGGCGAGGTGCTCACCGAGCCCGGCTCGCTGGCCGGCTGGCTGGAGACGCACGCCCCCACCGGCACCGCCGTCGGGCTGGCGGTCAAGCTCGACACCGGCCCCAACCGCCGGCACACCGCCTCGGTGACCGGCATGGCGCTGGCCACCTCCGGCGGGGCGGCGGCCTGGTTCGACCCGGCCCGGCTGGAGCCGGCCGACGAGTCGGCCCTCGCGGCCTGGCTGGCCGACCCGGCCCGGCCCAAGGTGCTGCACGACAGCAAGCCGGCGGTACTCGCCTTCGCCGCGCACGGCTGGACCCTCGACGGCATCGCCCGGGACACCCAGATCGCCGCCTACCTGGCCCGCCCCGACCAGCGCTCGTACGACCTGACCGACCTGGCGCTGCGCTACCTGCACCGGGAGCTGCGGGTGGACGCGCCGGAGACCGGGCAGCTCACCCTGGACGGGCTCGGCGACGAGGGCGTGGTCGAGCAGAACCTCATGCTCCAGGCCCGGGCCACCCTCGACCTGGCCGACGCGATCGACGCCGAGCTGTCCCGCGACGGCGAGCAGTCCGCCCGGCTGATGGCCGGGGTGGAGCTGCCGCTGATGCGGGTGCTCGCCGACATGGAGCGGATCGGCATCGCCGCCGACACGCAGTACCTGTCGGAGCTGGAGGCGCACTTCGCCGCCGAGGTGAAGGCCGCGGCGCAGGGCGCGTACTCCGCGGTCGGGCGGGAGTTCAACCTCGGCTCGCCCAAGCAGCTCCAGGAGATCCTCTTCGGTGAGCTGGGCCTGCCGAAGACCAAAAAGATCAAGACGGGCTACACCACCGACGCCGACGCCCTGCAGTGGCTGTACGCGCAGCACCCGCACCCGGTGCTGGAGCACCTGCTGCGCCACCGGGACGTGGCCAAGCTGAAGTCCACCGTGGACGGGCTGCTGAAGTCCGTCTCGGACGACGCCCGCATCCACACCACCTTCAACCAGACGGTGGCGGCCACCGGCCGGCTCTCCTCGACCGAGCCCAACCTGCAGAACATCCCCATCCGCACCGAGGAGGGGCGGCGGATCCGTCGCGCCTTCGTGGTGGGGGAGGGCTACGAGTGCCTGCTCACCGCCGACTACAGCCAGATCGAGATGCGGATCATGGCGCACCTGTCGTCGGACGACGCGCTGATCGAGGCGTTCAACTCCGGCGCCGACTTCCACGCCGCCACCGCCTCGTCGGTCTTCGGGGTGCCGGTCGGCGAGGTCACCGCCGACCAGCGGCGCAAGATCAAGGCGATGAACTACGGCCTGGCGTACGGCCTCAGCGCGTTCGGCCTCTCCCAGCAGCTCGGCATCAGCGCCGAGGAGGCGCGCGGGCTGATGGAGAACTACTTCGCCGGCTTCGGCGGGGTACGCGACTACCTGCACGAGGTGGTGGCCCGGGCCCGCCAGGACGGCTACACCTCCACCATCCTCGGCCGGCGCCGCTACCTGCCGGACCTGGTCAGCGACAACCGCCAGCGCCGGGAGATGGCCGAGCGGATGGCGCTCAACGCCCCGATCCAGGGCTCGGCGGCCGACATCATCAAGGTCGCCATGCTGCACGTCGACACCGCGCTGCGTGACGCCGGGCTGCGCTCGCGGATGCTGTTGCAGGTGCACGACGAGCTGGTCTTCGAGGTCGCCCCCGGGGAGCGGGAGACGCTGGAGGCACTGGTGCGGCGCGAGATGGGTGGGGCGTACCCGCTGTCGGTGCCGCTGGAGGTGTCGGTCGGCGAGGGCCGCGACTGGAACAGCGCCGACCACTGATGTCCGTAGGAGTTTCCGGGGCAGCCCGACCCGCTCCGGGCGGTCAGGCTTGATCCCTGTGCGGGCCGGGCTGCCCCGGAAACCCGGACGTGGTCGCGGTGGTGGGTCGACGCTGGCATGGGGACCAGCAGGGGTTGCTATTTCAGGGGGTCGTGGCCCCAGTTCATCAGGGACCAGCGCCACTTGGTGTTCCGGACGTCGCCGGAGGGGCGCTGCGCCATGTGCCGGTGCACGTACCCGATGACCTTGCGCATGTGCTTGTAGTCGGCGGCGGTCAGCTCCGCGCGCTTGCGGCGCAACAGGTCGATGATCCTGCGGCCGGACTCGTGGCCGACCGATTCGCCGCCCTTGGTGCCCTTCTTCCGCCAGCCGACGTGCTTGGACTCGTCGGTCTCCAACCACGTCCGCAGCTCGCCGGGCTTCATGTTCACCGCGTCGGTGAACTCCCGGTAGGTCTGCTCGGGATCGTCACTTCTGCTCATGGCGCAGTGCCTCCGGCCGGTGGGCGACGTCGCGCCCCGAGTCGTCGTTGCGGATGCGGTACTGCGGGTCGTCCGGCGACGCGTTCACGGTGTGCCCGCGCACGTGCGTCCGCTCGGTGATCTTCTCCTTGACCACGCCGTACGCCCGGCCGCTGTGACTGGCCCAGGAGACGTGGTCGCCCGTGTGGAACTCCTTCTCGGCCATGACCGTCGCGTACCCGGCGCCGGTGGGCCGAAACGAGCGTGCGGCGCTACGGGGTGATCTCGGCGACCGGAAGCTCGATCTCGAACGGCGGACCGGGTCCTGCTCGTGGTCAGGCCGGTTTCTCGGTGACGAAGATGGCGGTGCCGGGGAAGAGCCGCCCGCGCAGCGGACTCCACTGCCCCCAGATCCCCTCGTGCCCCGCCGGCCACTCCGGCTCCACCAGGTCGAGCAGGCGGAAGCCCGCCCCGACCAGCTCACGGATCCGGTCGCCGAGGGTGCGGTGCTGCTCGACGTACGTGGCCACCCCGTGCTCGTCCTGCTCCACGTACGGGGAGCGGTCGAAGTACGAGTGGGTGGCGACGAGCCCGCCCTCACCCGGGTCGTCGAGGAAGATCCAGCGCATCGGGTGGGTCACCGAGAAGACCCAGCGCCCGCCGGGGCGCAGCACCCGGTGCACCTCGGCCATCAGGGCGGCGGAGTCGTCGACGAAGGGGATCGCGCCGAACGCGGTGCAGGCGATGTCGAACGCGGCGTCGGCGAAGGGCAGCGCCAGCGCGTCGGCCTGCACCAGCGGCACGCGTACCCCGGTGGTGTCGGCGGCGTGTGCGGCGTGCCGCAACATCCCCGCGGAGAGGTCGAAGGCGACCGGCCGGGCCTCCTGCCGGGCCAGCCAGCGGGCGCAGGCGGCGGCGCCGCAGCCGACCTCCAGTACCCGGCGTCCGGCGACGTCGCCCAGCAGCCGGGCGTCGGCCTCGCGCAGCCCTTCCGGGCACCAGACGAAGTCCACGTCGCCGAGGAACGCGCCGTGTTCGGCCTGGTAGTCGTCGGCGTCGGCGTCCCACCAGCCGCGGTTGGCCCGGCGCGCCTCCGCGTCGCCGACCCGCCGTCGGGTCACCCGGTCGTCATCCACCCGTCCACGCTAGGCCCTGCCCCGGACACCTCGGACGGCGGCCGCGCCGGGGTGCGCTACCTTTCTCTCCCGGGGCGGATGTGACGCACGAGACAGTCGGGAGGCTTTACCGCCGATATCTCCGCTTTCGCAGCTGATGAGGTCGCGAGGACACGGGAGGCCTTGCACGCTGTGGTAATGCAGCAGGTAGGCTAGACGATGCGCTCGCGGATCGTGTGCCTCGGCAGGGAGCAGGTGCGCGGTCACCGGAGCCACTAATGATCTTCACTTGGCGATCGTTCGGTGTGCCCCGGCGGCGGATCCGTTGGCGCGAAATGGTCACTGCGACACCACGCCTGCTGTGACAACCCATCCGACCGGAGCAACCGCCCACATGACGAGCAGCATCGAGGCCCCCTCGAGCGCCACCCGGGTCACCCACGACGATCTCGGCTCCGAGGAAGCTTTCCTCGCCGCGATCGACGAGACCATCAAGTACTTCAACGACGGCGACATTGTCGAAGGCACCGTCGTCAAGGTCGATCGGGACGAGGTCCTGCTCGACATCGGCTACAAGACCGAGGGTGTCATCCCCTCTCGGGAGTTGTCGATCAAGCACGACGTGGACCCCGCCGAGGTCGTCTCGGTCGGTGACCACATCGAGGCCCTTGTCCTCCAGAAGGAGGACAAGGAGGGTCGTCTGATCCTCTCCAAGAAGCGGGCGCAGTACGAGCGGGCCTGGGGCACGATCGAGAAGATCAAGGACGAGGACGGTGTCGTCCGCGGTTCGGTCATCGAGGTGGTCAAGGGTGGCCTCATCCTCGACATCGGGCTGCGTGGCTTCCTGCCCGCCTCCCTGGTCGAGATGCGGCGGGTGCGTGACCTGCAGCCGTACGTCGGCCGCGAGCTCGAAGCCAAGATCATCGAGCTGGACAAGAACCGCAACAACGTGGTCCTGTCCCGCCGGGCCTGGCTGGAGCAGACGCAGTCCGAGGTGCGCACCGAGTTCCTCAACAAGCTGCAGAAGGGGCAGGTCCGCAAGGGCGTCGTCTCCTCGATCGTCAACTTCGGCGCGTTCGTCGACCTGGGCGGCGTGGACGGCCTCGTGCACGTCTCCGAGCTGTCCTGGAAGCACATCGACCACCCGTCCGAGGTCGTCGAGGTCGGCCAGGAGGTCGAGGTCGAGGTCCTGGACGTCGACCTGGACCGCGAGCGGGTCTCGCTGTCGCTGAAGGCGACCCAGGAGGACCCGTGGCGTCAGTTCGCCCGTACCCACGCGATCCAGCAGATCGTGCCGGGTAAGGTCACCAAGCTGGTGCCGTTCGGCGCCTTCGTCCGGGTGGACGACGGCATCGAGGGCCTGGTCCACATCTCCGAGCTGGCCGAGCGCCACGTGGAGATCCCGGAGCAGGTCGTGCAGGTCGGCTCCGAGGTCATGGTCAAGGTCATCGACATCGACCTGGAGCGCCGCCGCATCTCGCTGTCGCTCAAGCAGGCCAACGAGGGCTTCGTCGAGGGCGAGGAGCACTTCGACCCGACCCTCTACGGCATGGCCGCGACGTACGACGCCGAGGGCAACTACATCTACCCGGAGGGCTTCGACCCGGAGACGGGCGAGTGGCTCGAGGGGTACGACAAGCAGCGCGAGACCTGGGAGAACCAGTACGCCGAGGCGCGTCAGCGCTGGGAGGCCCACACCAAGCAGGTGCAGACCTCCCGGGCCGCCGACGCCGAGGCCGCTGCCAACCCGGCTCCGGCCGTGTCCACCGGCGGCACCACCACCTCGACCAGCACGGCCCCGAGCCGGCAGGCCGAGGAGCCGGCCGGCACCCTGGCCACCGACGAGGCGCTCGCGGCTCTGCGGGAGAAGCTCGCCGGCGGCAAGTGAGCCGGTGACAACTCCAGTTCGGTGTGGCTGATGCCGCGCGACGACCTGGAACGTCACTGACGACGACGGGCCCCGTCCCCGCGATCCGGTTCCACCGGGCCGCCGGGGGCGGGGCCCTCGCGTGTCCGCCGACCGGCGGCGACCTGGCCGCGTCGACGGCAGACACCGACGGTGCGACCCGGGGTGGATCACGCCCGTCCGCAGGGGTGCCCGGGTTGGCGGCGCGGACGGTGATCCGGTTGACTGGTCGGGTGCTGATGGTGGGTTTGACCGGTGGGATCGGGTCCGGCAAGAGCGCGGTGGCGTCCCGGCTGGCCGAGCGGGGCGCGGTGATCGTGGACTCCGACCGGATCGCCCGCGAGGTGGTCGCCCCGGACACCGAGGGGCTGGCCGAGATCGTCGCCGCCTTCTCCGAGCGGGTGCTCGACGCCGAGGGCGCACTGGACCGGGCGGCGCTGGGCGACGTGGTCTTCGGTGACGACACCGCCCGCCGCCGACTGGAGGCGATCACCCACCCCCGGGTCCGGGCCCGCTCCGCCGAACTCGTCGCCGCCGCCCCCGCCGACGCGGTGGTCGTCAACGACGTGCCGCTGCTGGTGGAGGTGGGGCTCGCCCCGACGTTCCACCTGGTGGTGGTCGTGCAGACGGAGGTCGCCACCCGGGTGCAGCGGCTGGCCCGGCACCGGGGCATGTCCCGGGCGGAGGCCGAGCGGCGCATCGCCGCGCAGGCCGACGACGCCCGCCGGCAGGCGGTGGCCGACGTGGTGCTGCACAACGACGGCACCCTGGACGACCTGCACGCGGCGGTGGACGCCCTCTGGCAGGACCGCCTGCTGCCCTACGAGCGCAACGTGCGGCAACGGCGCGCGGTGCGCCCCGAGCGGGTGGTGCTCACCGAACCGGACCCGACCTGGCCGCAGCAGTACGCCCGGCTCGCCGCCCGGATCCGGCACGCGGCCGCCCCGGCGGATCCGCGCGTCGACCACATCGGCTCGACCGCCGTGCCCGGGCTCGCCGCCAAGGACGTGATCGACATCCAACTCACCGTCGACTCGCTTGAGGAGGCGGACGGGCCGTTGGCCGAGCGCCTGGCCAGGGCCGGTTTCCCCCGGCTGCCCGGCGAGTGGTGGGACAACCCGCGCCCGGCCGGCGACGGGCGGTGGGAGAAGCGGCTGCACGGCAGCGCCGACCCGGCTCGCCCGGCGTACCTGCACCTGCGCGTGGCCGGCTCGCCCGGCTGGCGGTACGCCCTGCTGATGCGCGACCACCTGCGCGCCGACCCCGACCAGCGGGCCGCCTACCTGATGGTGAAGCGGGAGTTGGCGGCGGCCGCCCCGGACAACGGCGCGTACGGGACCGCGAAGGACCCCTGGTTCGACGAGGAGCACCTGCGGGCCGAGGAATGGGCCGCCCGGACCGGTTGGCGACCCTGACCGGACGCGGGCCGGCACCGACCCTGACCGGACGCGGGCCGTCACCGGCCCTGACCGGACGCGGCCGTCACCAGCCCTGACCGGTCAGCGGCGGACCCGGGGCCGACCGGGCGAGGCGGTGGGCTTCCCGGCCGTCGGCTTCGCGGTGGACGGCTTCGGTCGGGGCGGCGCGACGCCGGCCGGCACCGGGCCGGGGGTTAGATCCAGCTGCGCCCAGGCGCCGGGGCGGGTACGCAGCTCCAGCCGGCGCGGCAGGCCCGTCCGGTCCAGCCAGTAGCGCAGCCGCAGCCCCTGGACGCGCAGCTCGACCACGTCCACCACCCGCCCGGCGATCCGGTCCCCGCGCAGCCGCACGGCGGCGCCGGGGCGCAGCGGCGTGGCGCTCGCCCGTACGGCGGTGTCGATCAGCAGGTCGAGGTCGTCGCTCGGGCGTACCCCGCGACGCCAGCCGGCATCCGGCGGCGGGGGCAGCGGCGGTCCGGTGGGGGCGGTGGCGCTGCCGGCTCCCGGCCCGACCGGCACCTCGGCCCGGGCGAACCCGGCCGGATCGCGGCGCAGCAGGGTACGCCGGCCGAGGGTGTCCAGCTCGGCCACCGACAGGTACGCCACCGCGCCGGACCAGCTCAGCCAGCCGGAGCCCCGCAGGTTGGCGGCGGCGCCGAGCGGCGCGGTCACGGTGACGGCGGCGCCCGCCTCGGCACGCAGCCGGTCGGGCACCCGGGCCAGCCGCTCCCCCTCCTCGTCGGTGAGCGTCCGGGGCAGTGCGGGTCGGCCGCCCAGCGCGTCGATCGGCCGCAGCGTGGGCCGGTCGAGGCGGGCCAGCTCGACGGTGACCGGGGCACCGTCGGGCAGCCGTCCCCGCCACCGGTGCAGCCGGGAGTCGCGATCGACCCACCAGCGCGGATCACCGTCCCCGGCCGCCCGTGGGGCGGGCGTGCCGGTGGTGGGGGCGGCCGGGGCGGGCGCGGGCAGTGCGGCCTGGAACACGTCGACCGGCTCGCCCTCGACGGTCTCCCGTCCCACCCAGCGTCCGCCGCCGCGTCGCAGCGGGTCGGCGGGGTCGACGTGCCGTGCGCCGAGGTTGAAGAGCAGGTCGAGCGCGCCGGCCAGCCCCCGTCCGGCGGGCAGGTCACGCAGCCGCCAGCGGTCGGTCGGCGGGTCCAGGGGCGGGGGCGCCGACGCCGGCCCTCCCGCCGGGTCGGGGCGGACCACGACCACCGAGGGGGTGGCCTGGAGCAGCCCGCGGTCCGTCCCGGCGCCCGGCCCGCCCACGTTCAGGTAGGCCAGCGGACGGGCCCAGTCGATCCAGCCGACGAGGTCGGTGCGGGCGGGGCCGGCGCCGACGACGAGGCGTACCCCGGCCCGGACGTCGCGGTAGTTGGTGACCCGGGTCGCGGCCAGCCGCTCGGACTCGCTGCCGGTCAACGCCCGGGCCGGTCCCGCCGGAGCGGGGGCCCAGTTGAGCAGCCCGGCGACCAGGGCGGCGGCGGATGCGGCGGCGACCACGGCCAGGGCGAGCAGGGTGGTGCGGCGGCGTCCCGGCTCGTCGCCGGGGGGTTCACCGGCGGAGACGTCCGGGGGGATCGGGGCGGCGCGCAGGCCGGGGTCGCGGCGCCGTCGGCCGCGCCCACGGCGACGTGGGTCGGGGGAGGTTTCCACGAGGGATGAACGCCTGGCGGGGGCGGAGGGTGACGACGCAGGGGCGCTCGCGGCGGCCGGTCTGCGCCGTGGGCGCGACCACGCTCGGGTGCGCACGCCGGTGATGTCCGGGTGCTGCGACCCCGCGTGCCGGGGGTGGGAGCCCGTGAAGGCCCGGCCACCGGTCCGGTCGGCCGCCGCGAGCGGCCTACGGCATCCAGGCTAGCGCGGGTGGGATGTGCCACACAACGCGAATATCGAAGCCGATCACGGACCCACCGTAGTGGCCTCGGAGTGTCGGACCCCGGGCGTACCGTGGAGGTCATGGCGCTCGACATTCCCCGGCTGGACGGCCGCTTCCAGGTCGTCAGCGAGTTCCAGCCCGCCGGCGACCAGCCGGCCGCGATCGACGAGCTGGAGCGCCGGGTGCGGCGCGGTGACCGCGACACGGTGCTGCTCGGCGCGACCGGCACCGGCAAGAGCGCCACCACGGCGTGGCTGGTCGAGCGGTTGCAGCGGCCGACCCTCGTGCTCGCCCCCAACAAGACGCTCTGCGCCCAGCTGGCCAAGGAGTTCAGCGAGCTGCTGCCGCACAACGCGGTGGAGTACTTCGTCTCCTACTACGACTACTACCAGCCCGAGGCGTACATCCCGCAGACCGACACCTACATCGAGAAGGACTCCTCGATCAACGAGGAGGTCGAGCGGCTGCGGCACTCGGCCACCATGTCGCTGCTCACCCGCCGCGACGTGATCGTGGTGGCCACGGTCTCCGCGATCTACGGCCTGGGCACGCCGGAGGAGTACCTCGACCGCGCGGTGCGGGTCGCCGTCGGGCAGGAACTCGACCGCGACCAGCTGCTGCGCCGGCTGGTCGACATCCAGTACACCCGCAACGACATGGCCTTCCAGCGGGGGACGTTCCGGGTCCGCGGTGACACGCTGGAGATCATCCCGGCGTACGAGGAGCTGGCCGTCCGGATCGAGCTCTTCGGCGACGAGGTGGAGAAGCTCTACTACCTCAACCCGCTCACCGGCGACGTGGTCAGGGAGGTCGACGGGCTGGTGATCTTCCCGGCCACCCACTACGCCGCCGGTCCGGAGCGGATGGAGCGGGCGATCCGCGACATCGAGACCGAGCTGGGGGAGCGGCTGGCGGAGTTGGAGCGGCAGGGCAAGCTGCTGGAGGCGCAGCGGCTGCGGATGCGCACCACCTACGACATCGAGATGATGCGGCAGGTCGGCTTCTGCTCCGGCATCGAGAACTACTCGATGCACATGGACGGCCGGCTGCCCGGCAGCCCTCCGCACTGTCTGCTCGACTACTTCCCCGACGACTTCCTCACCGTGGTCGACGAGTCGCACGTCACGATCCCGCAGATCGGCGGCATGTACGAGGGCGACGCGTCCCGCAAGCGGATGCTCATCGACCACGGCTTCCGGCTGCCCAGTGCCGCCGACAACCGCCCGTTGCGCTTCGACGAGTTCCTGGAGCGGGTGGGCCAGATGGTGTTCCTCTCCGCCACCCCCGGCCCGTGGGAGCTGGAGCGCGCCCAGGGCGAGTACGTCGAGCAGGTGATCCGGCCGACCGGCCTGATCGACCCGGAGGTGGTGGTCAAGCCCACCAAGGGCCAGATCGACGACCTGATGCACGAGATCAAGCTGCGCACCGAGCGGGACGAGCGGGTGCTGGTCACCACGCTGACCAAGAAGATGGCCGAGGACCTGTCGGACTACCTGCTGGAGAACGGCATCCGGGTGCGTTACCTGCACTCCGAGGTCGACACCCTGCGCCGGGTCGAGCTGCTGCGCGAGCTGCGAAAGGGCGACTACGACGTGCTGGTCGGCATCAACCTGCTCCGCGAGGGTCTGGATCTGCCCGAGGTCTCCCTGGTGGCGATCCTCGACGCCGACAAGGAGGGCTTCCTGCGCAGTGGCCGGTCGTTGATCCAGACCATCGGCCGGGCCGCCCGCAACGTCTCCGGCCAGGTCCACATGTACGCCGACAAGGTCACCCCGTCGATGGCGGCCGCGATCGACGAGACCAATCGCCGGCGGGCCAAGCAGATCGCGCACAACGAGGCGCACGGCATCAGCCCCGAGCCGCTGCGCAAGAAGATCCACGACATCCTCGACGACATCTACCGCGAGGCGGAGGACACCGAGAACTCGCGGGTCGGCGGCGCGGTGCGGCAGCTCTCCCGGGGCAAGGCGCCGGTCAAGGAGACCCGCAGCCGCAGCCGGGCCACCGCCGGCCCGTCCCGGGAGGGGATGGCCCGCGCCGACCTGGCGCAGCTCATCCAGGAGCTCAACGACCAGATGCTGGCCGCCGCCCGGGAGTTGCAGTTCGAACTCGCCGCGCGGATCCGCGACGAGGTCGCCGAGCTCAAGAAGGAACTGCGCGGGATGGACGCCGCAGGCGTGAAGTGACGGCCGGGGCGTGGCCGGGCTGCGGATGGTCGTGGGCCGTCCTGACGCCAGCCGCCCCATTGGACGGTTGCTATGCGCAAGCAAGCTATTGCAGTGGGTGACGGTCCTGCGTACCCTCCGTCGTGGGGAGGCAGGGATGCCGTTGTCATCGAGTCCGGTCATTCGACGTGCGCGACTCGGCGCCGAGCTGCGTCAGTTGCGCAGGCGGAGGTCGCTCACCCTGGAGCAGGTCTGTGGCCTGCTGGGTTGGGCCTCCACCTCCAAGCTGTCCCGGGTCGAGCTGGGGCAGAGCCGGCCCGACCTCGCCGACGTGCTCGACCTGCTGGACGTCTACCAGGTCTCGCCGCCGCAGCGGGACGCGCTGATCGTCATCGCCCGGGACGCGGCGACCAGCCGCGGCTGGTGGCGGACGCTCGGCGAGATGCACGAACGGCAACGCACGTACGCCGAACTGGAGGCGGGCGCGGCGGCCATCGTGGAGTACCAGCCGGCCGTCGTGCCCGGTCTGCTCCAGTCGCCCGGGTACGCCCGCCAGCGCATCGCTGCCGGCCGGCTGCTGCACCCCGAGGTCGACGTCGATGCGGACGTCCGGGCCCGGTTGATGCGCCAGGAGGTGCTGCGCCGCGCCGACCCGCCCCGCTACACCGCGCTGCTCGACGAGCGGGCCTGCGACCAGGGCGGCGGGTCGCCCGAGGTGTGGCGGGAGCAGGTGGCGCACCTGGTCGCGCTGGCCGACCTGCCGCATGTGACGGTCCGGGTGGTGCCGCGTGCCGCCGTGCCCCGCGCCGGGCTGCACCCGTTGACCGGCTACTCCAGCTACGCGTTCCCGGACCCGGCCGATCCGCGTACCGTCATGCTGGAGACGCTCACCGCCGACGTGCGGTTGGTCTCCGAGGCCGACGTCGCCCGCTACGAGCGGATGAGCGACTGGCTGGCGTCGGTCGCCCTCGGTGGTGACGAGACGCGGGCGTTGCTGCGCGACCGGGCGGCCGCGGCGGCGAACGGGCATCATCCGCCGGATCCGGCCGCCGCCGCACCGTCGGAGGGCTGAGCCGGGGTCGTCCGCGATCGGATCCGGAGCCGCGTGCCGTCGCCCGCCCGCCCGGCGGCCGGTCGGCTCACCGGTACCGGTGGAAGCCGCCCTCCGAGTCGATCACCTGGCCGGTGATCCAGCCCGCCTCGGGTGAGCAGAGGAAGCGGACCAGTCGGGCAGCGTCCTCCGGGGTGCCCCAGCGGCCCCCGGGGAAGAGGCGCGCCACGGCGGCGTGCGTGTCCGGCGGGGCGTACCCGGTGTCGGTCGGTCCCGGGTTGACGCAGTTGACGGTGATGCCGCGCGGCATCAGCAGTGGGGCGAGCTGAACGGTGAGGTTCTCCACGCCCGCCTTGCTGGCCGCGTAGGCCAGTTCGCCCGGCATCGGGCCGAGCCGCTGACCGCTGGAGAAGAGCACCAGCCGGCCGTCCGCCCCGGCGAAGGCCGCGGCGAACGCCTCGGCGAGCAGCAGCGTGGCCCGGACGTTGACCAGCAGGTGCCGGTCGATCTCACCGGCGTCGAGTGTGCCGAACGGTGTGTGGGTGGAGTACGCGTGCACGGCCGTGACCACGTCGAGCCGACCGCGCCGGCGGACCGCCTCGGCGACCAGCGCGGCGGGAGCGGCCGGGTCGAGCAGGTCGGTGGGAACGTGATCCGCCGCGCCGCCGAGTTCGGCGAGGAGTCCGGCCACGCCGTCCGGGTCGCCGCCGTAGGGCTGGGCGTCGTCGTAGGCCGGCAGGCCGGTCAGCAGCAGCCGGTACCCGTCGGCGGCGAGCGCCCGGGCGACTGCGGCGCCGATGCCGATCCGCCTGCTCACCCCGGTCACCAGCGCCACGCGATCAGCCATGATCGTCAGTCAACCCAACCGACCCTATCGCCGCAACGAGAATGTCACGCGGTCACCGGACCCGGCGCCCCCGAACGCGTCGGGGCCGGTGTGCCGCGCGTGCGCCGCACGGTAACCCGGGGGTCTGACAAAGGCGGGTGTGGATCGATCCGGGCTCAGGCGGGGACGTCGACGAAGTGCTCGACGTGGGGCGGGCCGGCGAAGTGCGGGCCGATCAGCGCCCGCCACTTCCCGAACGCCTCGGTGGCCCGGAAGTTCTCCTCGTGCGCCTGCACCGAGTCCCACTCGACCAGCAGTACGAAGCGGGTCGGGGTCTCGACGCCCCGGGTCATCCGGACCGACCGGCAGCCCTCGACCGCCGTGATGACGGCGTGCGCCTGCGCGTACGCGGCGGCGAAATCGTCCTCGTGTCCGGGCAGTACGTCGATGAGCGCGACCTCAAGCACCATGACCGAAGCCTCGCACGGCCCGCGACGGGACCGACGGGGTGGGGGCTTCTCCGCCGGCCGGCACGGCCCTGGCGGTGATCGCTCGAGGCCGGGGAGACGCGGAGCGCAACACTAGCCTCCTAGGATGCTCTAGCGGATGTGCGGCACCATCCACGTCGGAACGTGATGCTGCCGGCAATCCGGCAACCTGGAGATGCGCCGCCCGCACCGAATGGTGAACAATGGCCGCCGAGGAGGGGAGTATTCCCTCGCGACGGAGTCGTCAGCACGGTCGACCGCCAACCCCCGGCACCCGACCCGGCTCCGTCGGTCAACGTCCCGCTAGCGGGTCGCTGGCGGAAGAGACCTCCGACAGTCACCAGAGTCCGCGTCGCCACCCGCGCCGCCCTGACCCGGGCGTACGGTGTGCCCGACGCCGCGTGTCTGCCGGAGGAATGGATTGAACGTGTCCGCAATGGTGTGGGCGGGAACGCTCGTCGCGATGACGGCGATGCTCCTCGTCGACCTCTTCATCGTCGGTCGCCGCCCGCACGAGCCCAGCATCCGTGAGTCGAGCATCTGGGTCGGCTTCTACGTGGGTCTCGCCCTGCTCTTCGGCGCGGGTCTCTGGCTCACCTCCGGCGCGAGCGTGGCCGGGCAGTTCTACACCGGTTGGCTCACCGAGTACAGCCTCTCGGTGGACAACCTCTTCGTCTTCGTCATCATCATGGCCCGGTTCGGGGTGCCCCGGCAGTACCAGCAGAAGGTGCTGCTCATCGGCATCGTGCTGGCCCTGGTGATGCGCGGTGGCTTCATCGCGGCCGGCGCCGCGCTGATCTCTGAGTTCTCCTGGGTCTTCTACATCTTCGGCGCGTTCCTGATCTACACGGCGGTCAACCTGGCCCGCCAGGGTGAGGCGGACGAGGACGAGTTCAGCGAGAACGTGCTGATCCGGTGGAGCCGCAAGGCGCTGCCGATCTCCAGGGACTACGACGGCGCGAAGCTGACCACCTACCAGACCGGCAGGCGGTTGTTCACCCCGATGCTGATCGTGATGATCGCCATCGGCACCACCGACCTGATCTTCGCGCTGGACTCCATCCCCGCGATCTTCGGTATCACCCAGGAGCCGTACCTGGTCTTCACCGCGAACGTGTTCGCGCTGATGGGTTTGCGCCAGCTCTACTTCCTGCTCGGTGGCCTGCTGGACCGGCTGATCTACCTCAGCTACGGCCTGGCGGTGGTGCTCGGCTTCATCGGTGTGAAGCTGGTGCTGGAGGCGTTGGCCGACAACCAGGTGCCGTTCATCAACGGCGGCGAGCACGTCGGCTGGGCTCCGCACATCCCGATCTGGCTCTCGCTGACGGTCATCCTCGGCACCCTCGCCGCGGCCACCGCGGCCAGCCTGGTCAGGTCCTCCCGGGACCGTCGCCGCGAGCTGGCCGACGCCCGCCGCTGACCCGCGCACCCGAGGTAGGGGCGCCCTCCGCGCGGAGGGCGCCCCTACGTCGTACGGGTCAGACCCGCCGCACGGCCACCAGGGTGGCCACCCGTTCGGGTGGCAGCGGCTCCTCCAGGACCCGGCGCTGCCGGTAGCAGGCGTGCAGCATCCGTCGCTGATCGGCCGAAGGCTCGGCGGTGACGATGCCGACGTGGTGGATGTGCCGGTGCGGACGGGCGAAGAAGTAGAGGTCGCCGGGGCGTTCCTCGCCCAGCGGCACCTCGACGGTCGCGCCGGCCTGGTCGTCGGCGTCGCGGGGCAGAGTCACCCCGAAGCGGCGCCAGGCCAGGTGCACCAGGCCGGAGCAGTCGATGCCGTGGCTGGAGAGCCCGCCCCAGACGTAGACGACGTCACGCAGCCGTTCGGCCAGGGCCAGCACCTCGGTCGGCTTCGGCTGCCCGGTGGGCAGCGGCACGGCGTCCGCCTCCGGTATCCAGAGCGGACCCGGGCGCCCGGGAACGTGCACCGGCTGCCAACCGTCGGCGGGTGTGCCGGCCGGGTCGAGCCGGGTGCCGAGCACGACTCCGGCGAGCGCCGCCGGGCCGTCCGGTGCGGTGTGCAGCGCGGTGACGGCCGCGTCGACGACCAGCGGGGCGCCGGCCGGGCCCGCCTCGTCGGCGGGGGCGAGCTGGGCGGCGGGCAGCCAGCCCGGGTAGCCACGTGGATCGAGCTTCGCGGAGGGCTGGCCGAGGACGACCACGTGCGCCCAGCCGTCCGGGCGCAGCGCGGTGACGAGCACCCGTTCACCGAGCAGGAGCTGCGTCAGCACGCAGTCGCCGACCCGCTGGTCGGCGTCCATCCTGGCGATCCAGTCGGGGATGTCGGTGTGCGTGGCGAGGGCGGGACGGTCGACGGGGCGTACCGCGCCGGGGTCGGCCCAGAGCGTGGCGACGGAGACCCGGACGACGGCCTCGCGGCCGGGTTGCAGCTTCACGTCGACCTCCGGTTGCGGGCGCCTACCCGACCCTATGAAAGAAACCGACAGCCATCAACCATGCTGCTGCACTTTTACTTCAGTCACGGAGGAGATGCCGAGCCCCGGGGCGTCGGGCAGCACGACGCTGGCCCCGTCGTACCGGATCCCGCCCCGCACCGGCGACCAGGCCAGCCACCACGCGGCGTCGAGATCGGACACGGCGCTGGTGCGGTACGCGGCGACCAGGCTCGCGGCGGCGCCGACGCCGACCGCGCTCTCCATCATCGAACCGACGACCGTGCCCATGCCGTGCGCGCGGGCGAGGTCGAGCAGCGTACGGGCGGGATGCAGGCCGCCGCACTTGGCCAGCTTCACGTTCACCATGTCGGCGGCCCGCCGGCGGATCACCTCGACCAGGTCGCGCACACCGAAGACCGACTCGTCGGCCAGGATCGGCACGGTCACCCGGTCGCTGACCCAGGCCAGCCCGTCCAGGTCCCACCGGGGCACCGGCTGCTCGACGAGTTCGACGTCGAGCCCGGCGTCCTCGATGCCGCGGATCACCCGGACCGCCTCGCGGGGCGTCCAGCCCTGGTTGGCGTCCAGCCGCACCCGCACGCCCGGACCGACGGCCGCCCGCACCGCGCGGACCCGGTCCAGGTCGCTCGCGGCGTCCGTGCCCACCTTGAGCTTGAGCACGTCGAAGCCCTCGGCGCGGCGCTGCCGGGCCGCCGCCGCCAGCTCCACCGCGTCGCCGGCGGCCAACGTGACGTCCGTCGGGACGCGCAGCGCCGTGCCGCCGAGCAGCCGCACCAGGGGTACGCCGAGCCGCCGAGCCGCCAGGTCGTGCAGCGCGACGTCCAGCGCCGCCTTCGCCGACTCGTTGCCGGCCGCCGCCGCCTGCACCTGCGCGCAGCGGGCCACCAGGTCGTCGGCGTCGCGGCCGACGACCGCGGGGCCCAGCACGTCGCGGACGCACGCCTCGGCCCCGGTCACCGACGCCCCGGTGACCTGCCAGACCTGCGGCGCCTCGCCGAAGCCGGAGCGTCCGTCGTCGTCGATCACCTCCACGACCAGGGTGTCCACGGTGGTGGCGCGCCGCAGCGCGGTGACGAACGGCGTGTGTAAGGGCGCGGAAAGCCGGTGGGTGCGTACCGCGGCGATCGTCATGTGCGGCACCCTATACGCAGCCGGACAGGGGAGGGTACCGATGATGGACGGGCGGGACTGGGAACTGGTGGGCGCGCCCAACGCGCGTGACCTGGGTGGGCTGACCACCACCGACGGCCGCCGGGTACGCGCGGGCCGGCTGCTGCGCACCCCGGCGCTGGGCCGGTTGACCGACGAGGACCTACCGGTGCTGGGCGAGCTGGCGCCGGCCTGCGTGGTGGACCTGCGCGACGCCGCCGAGATGTCGGTCGCCCCGGCGGACCGGCTGGTGGGGGAGCCGCGAGTGGTGCACCTGCCCGTGCACGACCCGGCGCACCCGGTCTTCACGTACGTCTCGGCGGTGCTGCTCGGCCACGACCTGGAGGCGTACGACGAGTTGGCCGAGGAGGGCACGCCGGCGGCCATGGCGGCGATCTACCGCTGGTTCGTCACCGGGGAGTCGGCGCGGGCCGGGTTCGGGGCGGCGGTGCGGCTGGCCGCCGAGGCGCGCAACCTGCCGCTGCTGTTCCACTGCTCGGCCGGCAAGGACCGCACCGGGTGGCTGGCGGTGGTGCTGCTGACCGCGCTGGGCGTGGACGACGCGGCGATCCGGGCCGACTACCTGCGCAACAACGAGCTGACCCTCAGCCTGCGCGAGGTGCTGCTGGAGGCGATGGCGCGCCGGCACCCGGCGCTGGACCCGCAGACCGTGCGGCCGGTGCTGGAGGTGCGCCCGGAGTACCTGGACGCCGCGTACGACGAGGTGCGCCGGGTGCACGGGTCGTTCGAGGCGTACCTGCGCGACGGGCTGGGTGTGACCGACGAGGTGCGCGCCGCGCTGCGGGACAACCTGCTGGAGTGATTCCGCCGTCGGGGCGCCCGGCGGCTCAGCCGGCCAGGTCGTGTCGGGCCGCCCAGACCGTCGCCGACACGTCGGCGATGAGCCGGCAGGCGTCGTCCTCCACCTCCTCGCCGCTCGCACCGCCGTCGGCCAGGTCGGTGGTGGTGCAGACGGCGATCACGTACGGCGGGGCGTCGTCCGGGAAGACCACCCCGGCGCCGTGGCGCACGCCGCGCACCCAGCCGTTCTTGTGTGCGATCCGGGTTCCCGCCGGCAGCCCGGAGGCCAGGTCCTCGCGGTGTTCCTGGGCCACCAGCACGTCCACCATGGCGGCGCAGCCGGCCGGTGAGGCCAGCGGTCCCGGCCGGTCCGCCCCGCCGGCCAGGCCGCCGAGCAGCGCGGCCAGGTCGGCGGCGGTGACCAGGTTGGTGATGCCGGCGTCCCGCGCGGCGAAGTCCTCGATGCCCCGGCCGGTGACGCTGTGCCGGGCGCCGGCGAGCGCCCACGCCCGGGCCACGGCGGGCAGGCCCACCCGGCCGATGACGATGTTGGTGGCCAGGTTGCTCGACCGGGTGATCATCCGGTGGGCGAGCCAGCGCAGCGGGACGGTGTCGCCGACCCGTTCCCAGACCGCCTCGTCGTTGTCGTAGTGCCGGGCGCAGGAGAACCGGGGCGCGCCGGGCAGGGCGGAGTCGAACTCGTTGACCACGGCGACCGGGGCGTCGAGGTCCAGTTCGCCGGCCTCGGCGGCGCGGTGCAGCGCGAGCAGCACCGCGACCTTCATGGTGCTGGCCGCGTAGTGGGTCGCCCCGGCCTGCCGGGTCCAGGTGGGCGGCGCACCGAGCCGTCCCACGTACGCGGAGACGGTGCCGGGCACCCGGTCCAGGCGGGCGTCGAGCTCGTCGGAGATCATGCCGGTGACCGTAGCGGATCCCGGCGCGACGGGGGCGGCGCGAGCCCACCCGAGGGTCCACCCGAGACGGGTGAGCCCCGGCCGTCAGGGACGGCCGGGGCTCCGGTGGGGCTGGTCGGTGATCAGCCGGCGTGCTTGCGGCGGGCCGCCATCCGGCCGCGCTGGGTCTGGTCCAGCACCACCTTGCGGATGCGCACCGCGGCCGGGGTGACCTCGACGCACTCGTCCTCGCGGCAGAACTCCAGCGCCTGCTCCAGCGACAGCTTGCGCGGCGGGATCAGCTTCTCGGTCTCGTCGGCCGTCGACGAGCGCATGTTGGTGAGCTTCTTCTCCTTGGTGATGTTGACGTCCATGTCGTCGGAGCGGGAGTTCTCCCCGACGATCATGCCCTCGTACACCTCGGTGCCCGGCTCGACGAAGAGCTGACCGCGCTCCTGGAGGTTGGTCATCGCGAACGCGGTGACGCTGCCCGCCCGGTCGGCGACCAGCGAGCCGTTGTTGCGGGTACGCAGCTCGCCGAACCACGGCTCGTAGGACTCGAAGACGTGGTGCAGGATGCCGGTGCCCCGGGTCTCGGTCAGGAACTCGGTGCGGAAGCCGATCAGGCCGCGCGCCGGGACCAGCCACTCCATCCGGATCCAGCCGGTGCCGTGGTTGACCAGCTGCTCCATGCGGCCCTTGCGGGTGGCCAACAGCTGGGTGATCGCGCCCAGGTACTCCTCCGGGGCGTCGATGGTCAGCCGCTCGACCGGCTCGCAGGTCTTGCCGTCGATCTCCTTGGTGACGACCTGCGGCTTGCCGACGGTCAGCTCGTACGACTCGCGGCGCATCTGCTCGACCAGGATGGCCAGTGCCAGCTCACCGCGGCCCTGCACCTCCCAGGCGTCCGGCCGTTCGGTCGGCAGGACCCGCAGCGAGACGTTGCCGACCAGCTCCTTGTCGAGCCGGTCCTTGACCATCCGGGCGGTGACCTTGGCGCCCTTGACCCGGCCCACCAGCGGGGAGGTGTTGGTGCCGATGGTCATCGAGATGGCCGGCTCGTCGACGGTGATCAGCGGCAGCGGGACCGGGTTCTCCGCGTCGGCCAGGGTCTCACCGATCATGATCTCCGGGATGCCGGCGACCGCGATGATGTCGCCGGGGCCGGCCGAGTCCGCCGGCTTGCGCTCCAGGCCCTCGGTCATCAGCATCTCGGAGATGCGGACCCGCTGGGTGCTGCCGTCGGTGCGGCACCAGGCCACGGTCTGGCCCTTGCTGATCGTGCCCTGCCGGACCCGGCACAGCGCGAGCCGGCCGAGGAACGGCGAGGCGTCGAGGTTGGTGACGTGCGCCTGCAGCGGCGCCTCCTCCTCGTACGCGGGCGGCGGGATGGTGTCGAGCAGGGTGCGGAACAGCGGCTCCAGGTTGTGGCTGTCGTCGGGCACCGCGCCGTCGGCGGGCTGGGTCAGCGAGGCGATGCCGTCGCGGGCGCAGGCGTAGACGATCGGGAAGTCGATCTGCTCCTCGTCGGCGTCCAGGTCGAGGAAGAGCTCGTAGGTGTCGTCCACGACCTCCTTGATCCGGGCGTCCGGACGGTCCACCTTGTTGATCACCAGGATGATCGGCATCCGGGCGCGCAGCGCCTTGCGCAGCACGAACCGGGTCTGCGGCAGTGGGCCCTCGCTGGCGTCGACCAGCAGCACCACCCCGTCGACCATGGTCAGGCCCCGCTCGACCTCACCGCCGAAGTCGGCGTGCCCGGGGGTGTCGATGATGTTGATGGTGACCGGCTCGGACCCGTCGGCCGGCATGTACCGCACGCCGGTGTTCTTGGCGAGGATGGTGATGCCCTTTTCCCGTTCGAGGTCCATCGAGTCCATGACCCGCTCGGTGGTCTCACCACGGGCGCCGTAGGCGCCGGCCTGCCGCAACATGGCGTCGACCAGGGTCGTCTTGCCGTGGTCGACGTGGGCGATGATGGCGACGTTGCGGAGGTCGGTGCGAAGCTGCATACCCTCCATACTCCTGTCTGCGGTTGCCGGGGCGCGTGTCGGGGTCACCCCCGAGATCGCCCGGATCTCTGCCGAAACTGCTGTTCCGACCGTTCCAGCGGCTGGCATGCTGGCCCCCGTGGTGCTGGGGGCCGGATGCATGACCTGCTGACGTCACTGCAGGGACTGCCGACCCTGGTGATCTACCTGGTCGCCGCGACGATCGTCGCGGGCGAGACCGCGGTGATCTTCGGTCTGCTGGTGCCGGGAGAGGCGACCCTGCTGCTGGTCGGCTTCCTAGCGTACGCGGGGACGCTACGGCTCGCCCCGGCGCTGCTGGTGATGACCGGGGCGGCCGTGATCGGCGACACACTCGCCTTCCGTGCCGGCCGCCGGTACGGGCCCCGGCTGCGCGCCTCCGGACTGGGTGCCCGGGTCGGCCCGCACCGCTGGTCACGCGCCGACGCGATGCTGGGTCGCCTCGGCGGACGGGGCGTGTACGCCGCCCGCTGGGTGGCCTTCGCCCGCACCCTGGTGCCCCGGCTGGCCGGCGCCGCCGGGATGCCGTACCGGCGTTTCGCGCCGTGGAACGTGGCCGGGGTGGCGAGCTGGGTGGGCGGATCGGTGCTGCTGGGTTACCTCGCCGGCGAGTCGTACGAGACGGTCTCCCGGCTGCTCGGGCGGGCCACCGGCGTGGTGCTGACGCTGTTGGTGGTGCTGGCCGCGATCGTGCTGGCCGGCCGCTGGCTGGGGCGCCACCCGGACCCGGTGCGGGCGCTGCTGTCCCGGGCGGCCGCGTTGCCGCCGGTGCGCTGGGTCACCGGGCGGTACGGCGTCCTGTTCTTCCTGATCGCCATGCAGGTCGGCCCCGGTGGGGCGCTGCTGGTCAACCTCGCCGCCGGCCTGCTGCTGCTCTCGGCCGCCGGGTTCGCCGTCGCCTGGCTGCTGGAGGCGGTGGTGCGCTGGAGCGGGCTGGCCGTGGTCGACGGCGTGATCGCCGACTGGTTCGCGGACCGCCGCACCCCGGGCGCGGTGGAGGTGGCCCTCACGACCGTCTCGGTGCTGCGCGGGTCGTACCTCATCGTGCTGGTGACGGTGGTCGCCGCCGGGCTCGCCTGGCGGCACCGGCCCTGGCGGGCGGACCTGCTCAGCGTCCTCGGCACGGCCGGGGCCTTCCTGCCGCTGGTGGTGCTCGCCGTGGTCGCCGACGCGACCGCGTCGGGTCGGTCGGCTGTCGTGTTCCCGACCCAGAACGCGGTGGCGGCGGCGAGTCTCTGCACGCTGGCCTGGCTGTTGTCCCGCGACGCCCGCTGGCCGCTGGCGGTGGCCGCCTGGACCGCGGCGGCGGCCGGCATCGCGGTGGTCGGCGGAGCCCGTCTCTACCTGGGCTGGAGCACGGCCAGCGGCACGGCGACCGCAATTCTGCTCGGGGTGGCGTGGACCGCCGTCTTCGTGGTCGCCTGGATCACCCGCGACCGGACGGTGGCAGCCGGCCCGGCGCGGCATGCTCCCACGCGGTTCCGCGCCCCGGTCAGCGGCGGCTCGGGCACCGGGGGCACCACCGGGCAGTGAGCGACATGCGGTGCCTCCGCGACGTGCGGGCCGTGGTGGGTGAGGGTGCCCGCCCGGACCACCGACGGGGGCCGGAGCGCGTCGCGCCCCGGCCCCCGTCCGGTCGATCCGGTCAGTCGCGCGCGGCGACCGGCTCCCGCTCGGGCGCGGCGTCCACCGCCGGCTCCCGGGCGATCCGGCCCGGCCACCAGAAGCGGTCGCCGAGCAGGAACGCCAGCGCCGGCACGAGCACGGTCCGCACCAGCAGGGTGTCGAGCAGGACGCCGATGCAGACGATGATCCCGATCTGGGTCAGGGTGATCAGTGGCAGGACGCCGAGGACGGCGAAGACCGCGGCGAGCAGGACGCCCGCGCTGGTGATGACCCCACCGGTGACCCGCAGCGCGGAGAGCATCCCGTCGCGGGTGCCGGCGGTGCGGGCGTCCTCCCGGGCCCGGGTGACCAGGAAGATGTTGTAGTCGACGCCGAGGGCCACCAGGAAGACGAACGCGAGCAGCAGGACCCCGCTGTCCAGCGCCGGGAAGCCGAGCACGTGGTCGAAGAGCAGCCACGCCGCGCCCAGGCTGGCGAAGAAGGACGCGATGACGGTCAGCACGAGCAGCACCGGCGCGACCAGCCCTCGCAGCAGCAGCACCAGGACGGCGCCGACCAGCAGCAGGATGATCGGCAGGATCAGCCGCAGGTCCTTGCCGTTGGCCTCGTCCGAGTCGTACGTGGCGGCGACGGTGCCGCCGACGACTGCGCCGTCGAACTCCTCGACGCCGTCGAGGGCGGGCGGGGCGGAGTCGGGGACGGCGGCCACGGCGTCGCGCAGCGCCTCGATCGTCCGGTCCGAGGCGGGGGTGCCCGGCTCGGCCTCCAGCACGACGTCGACCTGGGCGACACCCGAGCCGGTCTCGCCGGGGCGCGCGGAGGCCACCCCGGGCACGGCCGTGGCGGCGTCGGTGACGGCTTGTACCGCCGACGGGGCGGTGAGCACGGCGACCGGCTGGGTCGTTCCGGCGGGGAACGCCTTGGCGAGGGTCTGTGCGCCGGCGACCGCCTCGGGCTCGACCCGGAACTGCTCGGTTTCGGACAGGCCGGTGCGGATCCCGAGCCCGCCGACGGCGAGCCCGGCCAGCAGCAGGGTGGCGAGCAGCGCGACCGGTGCCGGGCGGCGGACCACGACGGTGCCGAGGCGGCCCCAGAGCCGGCCCTCGCGGACCGTGCCGCCGACCCGGGGCACGAACGGCCAGAACAGGCCGCGGCCGAAGATCACCAGGGCTGCCGGGAGGACGAAGAGCGCCGAGAGCATGGCGAGGACCACACCGGTGGCGCAGGCGACCGCGAGGGCGCGGTTGAGTTCCTGCTCGGACAGCAGCAGGGTGAGCACGCCGAGGACCACCGTGAAGCCGCTGGCGAGGATGGGTTCGGCGGTGCGCCGCAGGGCGGCCCGCATGGCGACGAAGCGGTCCGGCTCGCGGCGCAGTTCCTCCCGGTAGCGGGCGATGAGCAGCAGGGCGTAGTCGGTGGCCGCGCCGAAGACCAGGACGCTGGCGATGCCGGTGACGGCGCCGCCGGCGAGGTTGATGCCGAAGGCCGGGACGATCGTGTCGAGGGCCCGCAGCGTCAGCTGCTCGGTGGCCGCCACGATGACCAGCGGCACGATCCACAGGAACGGGCTGCGGTAGGTGATGAGCAGCAGCAGCGCGACGACGCCGGCGGTGACGATGAGCAGGGTGGTGTCGGCGCCGGCGAAGACCTCGGTGAGGTCGGCGGTGAAGGCGGGCCCGCCGGTCACCTCGACGGTGAGCCCGTCGGGCAGCGCCGTCAGCGCGGTACGGAGCTGGTCGACCCGCTCGGCGACCTCCTCCTGACCGCCGGCGGTGGAGAGCGGTACGGCGACCAGGGCCACCGTGCCGTCGGGGGAGACCTGTGGCGGGCTGACCTGGCCGCCGACGGCGAGCCGGGCGAGGTCGCCGGAGGTGGCCGCGAGGGCGGAGCGGTCCGCCTCGGTCAGCGGGCCGGCGTCGTCGCGGCTGACCACGACGATCGCCGGTTGGGCGTTGCTCGACGGCAGTCGCTCCTGGAGCCGCTCGACCTGGGTCGACTGCCACTCGACGGAGAGGCCGGTGGCGGAGACGGGGGCGGGGTTGTCGGGCTTGGGCAGCCCGAAGACGACCGCCCCGAAGACGATCGCGGCCACCACGGTGAGCCAGGCGGCCAGCCGGCTACGGGCGACGCGGGTGAACAGAGACATCGGATGCCCTCACGGTCCCTCGACGTTGAAATCTCGACTCTCAAGAGTCTCGCTCAGCAAGGATAGTATGGCAACTTGTCGAGTATCTCGACAGACGAGATTGTTTCCGGCTGCTCTATGCTGCCTGCGGGCGGGGCAGACAAGGAGAAGCGACCAGACGTGGCATCGCACGGCATGTACCGGCGGCGGGACGACCCGCGCCAGAAGATGATCGCGGACATCGCCAACGACCTGCGGCGCTACTCGGTGGACGCGCAGCACATCGGGCACGCCTTCGCCAACCTGCACGGGCTCAACCCCACCGACCTGCACGCGCTGATCGCGGTCATGGACGCCGAGCTGACCGGCGACCCGATCACCCCGGGCCGGCTGGGCGAGCAGCTCAACCTCTCCTCCGGATCGGTGACCGCACTGATCGACCGGCTGGAGCGCGCCGGGCACATCCGCCGCGACCGGGACACCGTGGACCGGCGCAAGGTCCTCCTGCACTACGCCGACCAGGGCGCCGCCCTGGCGATGAGCTTCTTCGGTCCCCTCGGTCGGCGTACCGACGAGGTGATGGCCCGCTTCAGCGACGAGGAACTGGCCGTGGTCCACCGCTTCCTGGCCACGATGGTCGCCTCGATGCGGGAGCACCGGGACTCCGTCCGGGCCGCCCGCCCGGAGCCGCCCCGCCGTCCGGCGAGCTGACCCGCCTCGCCCGCGGACCCGGCCGGCGCAATAGTCACTGTCCGCACCGGACTGCGCCGCCGTCGCCCCGTGGTCGAACGCTCCCGTCACGGCCGACATCGTCCGTCCCAGCTGACGCACAGGTTTCTTCTATCTGAAGAAAGGGCCTGTGACCTGGGGGTTCATGTATTTCGGTGGTTATCGTTCGACCATCGCCCGACGACGTGCATCAGTGGTCGGGACTGCGCCTCATCTTTCGCGTCACCTACGCGGAGTCACCGTCGTGCCCGACCCTGATCTGACGCTGATGCAGCCGGCGAGGACGGGGCCGGCTGCGGAGAGGGGACCCCATGACCACGGCCCCGGCCAACCTGCTGGCCGTCCGCCGGCTGTTGCTCGACCACCTGAACGTCGACCCCGACACCGTACGCGCCGACGACCTCGAACCCGGTGAGGTCGGCATCGTCGGCGACGCCTCGCACCGCGGCGGCTACCACGTCGGCTCGGACCGGGTGGTGACCAACGACTACTCGGTCGTCGAGTCCACCCGGGACTCCTCGGGACTGACCCTCGACGCCTCGGCGTTGGACGTCGGCATGTTCAAGGTCCGGTCGGCGGGCCGTACCCACAACCTCTACACGTTCTCTACCTGGTGCGTCGCCCAGTGCGTGGCGAACACGGCGGACAGCCGCGACATCCGCGAGATCATCTACTCACCCGACGGCAGGACGGTGCGGCGGTGGGACCGGCTCGGCCGGCGGACCTCCGGCGACGACTCGCACCTGTGGCACACCCACTTCAGCTTCTTCCGCGACTCGACCAAGGCCAGGCGGGACCAGACCCCGCTGTTCCGCCGGTACCTGACCACCATCGGACTCCTGGAGGACGACGACATGACCCCCGAAGAGCACACCTGGCTGGAGACCGTCCACAAGAACCTGACCGTGCTGGACGGACGCAACCCGATCGGCCAGATCTACACCCGGATGGCCATGGGCGAGGACCACACGAACCCGTCGTTCGTCGTCCAGCACCCGACGCTGAAGTCGTTGGCCGCACAGCTCACCGCGTTGCAGACCGCGCTGACCGCGCTGTCGAACAAGGACTTCACCGACGAACCGGCGATCGTGCAGGGCGTGCTCGCCGGGCTCAAGCCGGAGGACATCGCCGCGGCGATCCCGCCGACCGTCGCCAGGCAGGTCGCCGACGAACTGGCCCGGCGGCTGGTGGCCTGACCGGCCACGATCGGCGCGCGCGACCCGCGCACGCCAACGGACGGGGCGCGCGACCCGCGCATCACGCCGGAGAACGCGCAGTGGCGGCGGCCCGACGGCCGCCGCCACCGGCACGGACCTACAGCGGACGGACGTTGTCCGCCTGCGGGCCCTTCTGCCCCTGGGTCACCTCGAACTCGACCTTCTGGGCCTCCTGCAGTTCCCGGTAACCGCTGCTCGCGATCGCTGAGTAGTGGACGAAGACGTCGGGTCCCCCGCCGTCCTGCTCGATGAAGCCGAAGCCCTTTTCCGAGTTGAACCACTTGACCGTGCCGGTTGCCATGCATCTCTCCCTGTTCAAGACGGGAGACCTCCGCCGTGGCGGATGATCGCCCTGTTCCACCCTGACAGTAACCGGCCGATCCCTCTTTTGCCGGCTGAAGTGCCGCAAGGCCGTCGGGAGAAATGTCGCGGGTCGCGGCGGAAATCGGCCCGGCGGGCGGCCTGGTCCGGCATGCTCGACCGGTGAGCGGACCGAGCACGGCGGCGTTGACCGTCCTGGAGCGCGAGATCGCCGCTCCCGGGGACGGGCTGGACCGCCTCCGGCTGGTCCCCACCCCGTTCGTGCCCGAGGTGTCGCTGCTGCTCGCCGAGGACGCGATCGTCTGGTGGGCCCGGATGGAAGCGGCAGCCGGCCGCGCCCTGCCGCCGCCGTACTGGGCGTCGGCCTGGGCCGGAGGCCAGGCGCTCGCCCGCCACCTGCTCGACCATCCCGAGTTGGCCGCCGGGCGGCGGGTGCTGGACCTGGCCGCCGGCTCCGGGCTGGTGGCCATCGCCGCCGCGCTGGCCGGCGCCGACCGGGTCGCCGCCAACGACATCGACCCGTACGCGGTGGCGGCGGTGACGGTCAACGCCCGGGCCAACGGGGTGATGGTGGCGGCCACCGCGGGTGACCTGCTCGACGGCGACGGGACCGACGTCGACCTGCTCGTCGCCGGGGACGCCCTCTACGACCGCGAACTCGCCGGCCGGGTGCTGCCGTTCCTGCGCCGTGCGGCGTCCGCCGGCGCGCTCGTGCTGGTCGGCGATCCCGACCGGGGTCACCTGCCCACCGACGCGCTGGAGGTGGTGGCGAGCTACCCGGTGCCCACCACCGAGCCGTCCGTCGACTCACCGGTGCGCCGGGTCCAGGTGCTCCGGCCCCGCTGACCCGCCCCCCGGCGGCGGGCCACCCGGCGGTGCTCCGGGCGCCCACCCTTTGCGGCGTGTTGCGGCATCAGCACTCGCCGACACCGCGACACGCCGCAAACGTCGGCAGCGGGCCGGAGGGTCACCGGGCCGCTCAGGGGCGACCCCTAGGCGGGATCAGGGCACTGTGGGGGATCGGGCCGGATGTGCGCCGCCGGGCCCGACCGTAGGGTCGTGGCCATGCTGGACGTCGTGGCCCAGATCGGGGAGCTGCCCACCGCACTGCTGATGGGGGTGCTGGGACTGGTCATGCTCGCCGACGCCGTACCCCTGCTCGGCGTACTGGTCCCCGGTGACGTGGCGATCCTGGCGGCGGTGGGCCTGGGCTCCCCGGCGGCCGGCGCGCCGACCCTCGTGGCGGTGGTGGCGGGCTGCGTCGCCGGCTGGTCGTTGAGCTTCGCCGCCGGCCGGGTCTACGGCGAACGGCTGCGGCACAGTCGCGTCGGCGGCTGGATCGGCGAGGTCCGCTGGGCCGCCGCCGAGGACATCCTGCGCACCGGGGGCGGACGGATGGTGCTGGTCGCGCCGTTCCTGCCGGTGTTCAACGCCCTGCTGCCCCTGGCCGCCGGTGGGCTGCGCATGTCGTACCGCCGGTTCGCCGCCTGCGCCACGACGGGCGCGGTGCTCTGGGCGGGCCTCTACCTGGCGCTGGGCACGGCATCGCGGTCGCTGGCCGGGCTGCTGCCCGGCGACGGCAGCCCGGTGCTCGTCACGACAGCGGTCGGCCTGGCGCTGGCCGGCGTGGTGCTGCTGGGCACCCGTCGGCGGTTGCGGGCGCTGACCGGCGCCGGTCAGCCGGGCTGACCGGCGCCGCGACGCCTCACCAGCCGCGGGCGCGCCACTGCGGCAACGACGGGCGCTCCGCGCCGAGGGTGCTGTCCCGGCCGTGCCCGGGGTAGAACCAGGTCTCGTCGGGCAACCGGTCGAAGAGCTTGTGCTCCACGTCGTCGATGAGCTGGCCGAACCGCTGCGGGTCCTGGTCGGTGTTGCCCACCCCGCCGGGGAAGAGCGAGTCCCCGGTGAACAGGTGCGGGGTGCCGGCCGGGTCCCGGTACAGCAGCGCGATGGAGCCCGGGGTGTGACCCTGGACGTGGATCACCTCCAGGGCGCAGTCCCCGACCGGCACGGTGTCGCCGTCGGTGAGGGTCTCCGCCTCGATGGGCAGCCCCTCGGCGTCGTCGGCGTGCACCAGGGCGCGCGCGCCGGTCTTGGCCACGACCTCCTCCAGCGCCACCCAGTGGTCCATGTGCCGGTGCGTGGTGACCACGGCGGCCAGGCCGCCGTCGCCGAGCAGTTCCAGCAGGCGGGGGGCCTCGTTCGCCGCGTCGATCAGCACCTGCTCGCCGGTGGTGCGGCACCGCAGCAGGTAGGCGTTGTTGTCCATCGGGCCGACCGAGATCTTGGTGACGGTGAGCCCGCCCAGCTCGCGGACGGCGGGCACGCCGCCCGCAGTGACGTCTCCGGTGTAGGTCATGACGTTGTCTATATCCATTCCGGTGGGGTCGGCAGGGCACCGTCCGGGGTGACGGTCAGCCCGTCGCCGCTGCTGCGGCCGATCAACCAGGCGGCCAGCTCGGCGGGGGAGCCGGTGACCAGGGGCGCGCCCTCGCGGTCGCCGACCACCAGCTCGTGCCGGCTGCCGTCGTACCGCAGCAGCATCGCCGGGGCGTCGGCGCGCTCGGCGAGCCCGCCCACCACCTCGTGCAGCAGGTGTCCGGCGAATGCCGGCGGCCAGTCGGTCGGCCGGTAGCCGGCGGCCAGGTCGACGTGGTGCACCTCGAGCTCCCGCAGCCGGCCCCAGACCAGCATCGCCGCCGGCCACGGGCCGCGCCGGGTCTCGACCGTCGCGGACCACGCCTGCACCGGCATGGCGGTGACCGCCTCGGCGAAGCGTTGTGCGGAGCGACGCAGGTCGTCCAGGTGGACCTCCGGTGCCCGGGCGGCGCCGGACTCGATGTCGGCGGCGCGGGCGGCGGGGCCGGCGTACATCGGCAGCTGTTCGCCGGTGCGGGCCGAGGTGAGCAGGTTGACGAAGCCGTCGGCGTTGCGGGCCAGGTGCGCCAGGACGTGACCGCGGGTCCACCCGGGCAGCAGCGAGGGCGCCGCGACGGCCGCGGCGTCGAGGGCGGCGGCGGTACGCAGCAGCCGGGCGGTGGCGTCGTCCACCTCGCCGGCCAGCAGAAGCGGATCCGTGGTCACGCACCGACCCTAGCGGCACCGGGCCGTCACGTCGCCGGGGAAATCGCTTTCGGCGCGTCGCTGCGCCCCCTACCGTCGGCCCGACGGCTTCAGGTCGCGGCGTCGGACGCGCCGGGCTGAAGTCGTCGCAGAACGCGGGCGCCGCGGACGACGGACGGAGGTGGTGAGCATGCCGGTCGTAGCACTCGTGTACCGCCACACCCCGTTCCGACACCGATGAGGATGCGATGACCATCGACCTTGCCGCCCTCGGCCTCGACGCCGAGCGGGCGGCGTACGCGCGACGCCACCCCGACCGCCGACCGGGCCGGGTGGCCCGGGTGGACCGCGGCGTCTGCACCGTGCTCTGCGCGGACGGTCCCGTCCGCGCCAGCCTGGGCCCGGCGGTGCTGGCCGCCGCCGCCCGTGACCTGACCACCCTGCCCTGCGCGGGCGACTGGGTGCTGCTCGCCACCTGGCCCGACGGGCCGGTGACCGTCGACGTGGTGCTGCCGCGCCGCAGCGCGCTGGTGCGCCGCACGGCGGGCAAGGACGCCAGCGGGCAGGTGCTCGCCGCCAACCTCGACGCCGCCGCGGTGGTCGAGCCGGTGCACCCCGAGCCGGACGTCGCCCGGATCGAGCGGCTGCTCTCGCTGGCCCACGAGTCCGGGGCCCGTCCCCTGGTCGTGCTCACCAAGGTCGACCTGGCCGCCGACCCCGCTCAGGTGGCCCGGCAGCTCGCCGCGGTGGCGCCCGGTGTGCCGGTGCTGCCGGTCAGCGCCGAGCGGGGCGCCGGCCTGGAGCAGCTGCGGCCGTTCGTCGCGCCCGGGCGGACCCTCGGGCTGCTCGGCCCCTCCGGGGCGGGCAAGTCGAGCCTGGTCAACGCGCTGGCCGGGGCGGTCGTCATGCCGACCCAGGCGATCCGTCGCTCCGACGGCAAGGGCCGGCACACCACCACCTGGCGGGCGCTGGTGCCGGTCCCCGGCGGAGGCGCGGTGCTGGACACCCCGGGGGTCCGCGCGGTGGGCCTGCTCGACGGCGTCGCCGGGCTGGACCGGGCGTTCGCCGACATCGCCGAGCTCGCCACCGGCTGCCGGTACGCCGACTGCGCGCACGAGGCCGAGCCGGCCTGCGCGGTGCGCGAGGCGCTGGAAGGCGGGGAACTGCCCGTCCGGCGTTGGGAGAGCTGGCGTCGGTTGCAGCGGGAGGTGGCCTTCGAGAGCCGACGCCGGGAGACCCGGGTCGCGGCCGAACGGCGGGGGAGTTGGCGAGGCGGGCGGCGTCGGACGGCGCGTCCGTCGTCGCCGCCGTCACCCGGCGGACACTGACCCGCTCAGCGGTCGCGCCCGCCCGCACCCGGGCCGGCGTGACCGTGGTGAGCTGGGGGAATGTGCGGGCGCGGGAAGTTGTCGTACCTCGGGGCTAGAGTTGCCGAGGCACCTTCCCTGCGCCTGTCAGAACCGCTCAGACCCCGCTCGGAGCGGACAGATCCGCCTCATTTTCTTCTTCCGGGAGCACACGCACCGTGGCCGACCGACTGATCATCCGTGGCGCGCGCGAGCACAACCTGCGTGACGTCAGTCTCGACCTGCCCCGGGACGCTCTGATCGTCTTCACCGGGCTCTCCGGGTCGGGCAAGTCGAGCCTGGCCTTCGACACGATCTTCGCCGAGGGGCAGCGCCGCTACGTCGAGTCGCTGTCGTCGTACGCCCGGCAGTTCCTCGGCCAGATGGACAAGCCCGACGTCGACTTCATCGAGGGTCTGAGCCCGGCGGTCTCCATCGACCAGAAGTCGACCTCGCGCAACCCGCGCTCCACGGTCGGCACCATCACCGAGGTCTACGACTACCTTCGGCTGCTCTTCGCCCGCATCGGCGAGCCGCACTGCCCGGTCTGCGGGGAGCGGATCTCCCGGCAGAGCCCGCAGCAGATCGTCGACCGGGTCCTGGCGATGGCCGAGGGCACCCGGTTCATGGTGCTCGCCCCGGTCGTGCGCGGCCGTAAGGGCGAGTACGTCGACCTCTTCGCCGAGCTGCAGTCCAAGGGCTACGCCCGGGCCCGGGTCGACGGCGTGGTGCACCAGCTCACCGAGCCGCCGAAGCTCAAGAAGCAGGAGAAGCACACCATCGAGGTGGTGATCGACCGGCTCAGCGTCAAGCCCGGCGCCAAGCAGCGGCTGACCGACTCGGTCGAGGCCGCGCTCGGCCTCTCCGGCGGGCTGGTCCTGCTCGACTTCGTCGACCTGCCCGAGGACGACCCGGAGCGGGAGCGCCGCTACTCCGAGCACCTGGCCTGCCCGAACGACCACCCCCTGGCGATCGAGGACCTGGAGCCGCGGGTCTTCTCCTTCAACGCCCCGTACGGCGCCTGCCCCGAGTGCACCGGCCTGGGCACCAAGAAGGAGGTCGACCCGGAGCTGCTCATCCCCGACCCGGAGCGCACCCTGCGCGAGGGCGCGATCCAGCCCTGGGCGACCGGGCACAACCTGGAATACTTCCTGCGCCTGCTGGAGGCGCTCGGCGAGGCCCAGCACTTCGACGTCGACACGCCGTGGCGGGCGTTGCCGTCGCGGGCGCAGAAGACGATCCTGCACGGCTCCGACGACCAGGTGCACGTGCGCTACCGCAACAAGTACGGCCGCGAGCGCTCCTACTACACCGGCTTCGAGGGCGTGGTGCAGTGGATCGAGCGGCGGCACTCCGACACCGAGTCGGAGTGGTCGCGGGAGAAGTACGAGGGGTACATGCGCGACGTGCCCTGCGCGGCCTGCGGCGGCGCCCGGCTCAAGCCCGAGGTGCTCGCGGTGACCCTGGCCGGCAAGAGCATCGCCGAGGTGTGCAACCTCTCCGTCGGTGAGGCCGCCGACCTGCTCGCCGGCATCGAGCTGACCGACCGGCAGAAGATGATCGCCGAGCGGGTGCTCAAGGAGATCAACGCCCGGTTGAAGTTCCTGCTCGACGTCGGCCTGGACTACCTCTCCCTGGACCGGGCGGCCGGCACCCTCTCCGGCGGCGAGGCGCAGCGCATCCGGCTCGCCACCCAGATCGGCTCCGGGCTGGTCGGCGTGCTGTACGTGCTCGACGAGCCCTCCATCGGCCTGCACCAGCGCGACAACCACCGCCTGATCGAGACCCTGCTGCGGCTGCGTGGCCTGGGCAACACCCTGATCGTGGTCGAGCACGACGAGGACACCATCCGGGTCGCCGACTGGATCGTCGACATCGGCCCCGGCGCGGGTGAGCACGGTGGGAAGATCGTGCACAGCGGCTCGGTGCCGGCGCTGCTGGAGAACGACGAGTCGGTCACCGGGGCGTACCTGTCCGGGCGCAAGGTGATCCCGACGCCACGGCAGCGCCGCCCGCAGACCCCGGGCCGGGAGCTGGTGGTGCACGGCGCGCGGGAGCACAACCTGCGCAACCTGACCGTGTCGTTCCCGCTCGGCCAGCTCATCGCCGTCACCGGGGTCTCCGGTTCCGGCAAGTCGACGCTGGTCAACGACATCCTGTACGCGGTGCTGGCCAACCAGATCAACGGCGCCCGACTGGTCCCGGGCCGGCACACCCGGGTCACCGGCCTGGAGCATGTGGACAAGGTCGTGGGCGTCGACCAGTCGCCGATCGGCCGTACGCCGCGGTCCAACCCGGCCACCTACACGGGGGTGTGGGACCACGTCCGCAAGCTCTTCGCCGAGACCACCGAGGCGAAGGTCCGGGGGTACGGCCCGGGCCGGTTCTCGTTCAACGTCAAGGGCGGCCGGTGCGAGGCGTGCTCCGGTGACGGCACCATCAAGATCGAGATGAACTTCCTGCCGGACGTCTACGTCCCGTGCGAGGTCTGCAAGGGCGCCCGGTACAACCGGGAGACGCTGGAGGTGCACTACAAGGGCAAGACCGTCTCCGACGTGCTGGAGATGCCGATCGAGGAGGCGGCGGAGTTCTTCTCCGCCATCCCGGCCATCCACCGGCACCTGAGGACCCTGGTCGACGTGGGTCTCGGGTACGTCCGGCTGGGCCAGCCCGCGCCGACCCTCTCCGGCGGTGAGGCGCAGCGGGTCAAGCTCGCCTCCGAGCTGCAGAAGCGCTCCACCGGCCGGACGGTCTACGTGCTCGACGAGCCGACCACCGGCCTGCACTTCGAGGACATCCGCAAGCTGCTGATGGTGCTGGAGGGCCTGGTCGACAAGGGCAACACGGTGATCACCATCGAGCACAACCTCGACGTGATCAAGAGCGCCGACTGGATCATCGACATGGGTCCGGAGGGCGGCCACCGGGGCGGCACGGTGCTCGCCACCGGCACCCCGGAGGAGGTCGCCGAGGTGCCCGACAGCCACACCGGCCAGTTCCTGCGGCCGATGCTGAAGCTCGACGGCGAGGCCAAGGGAGCCAGGGCGGCCACCACCCGGGCGGCCAAGGCCAACGGCGGCGTGGCGAAGTCGCGTACCCGGAAGGTGCCGGCCGGGGCGCGCTGAGCGGGGCGTACGACGGGCGGGCCGGGTCACCGGCCCGCCCGTCACTGTTCACGGGTCCGGCGGTGCGACGGTGAACCGTCCGGCACAGTGATGCGTGGGCACGAGTGCGGCCGCGCGTCCACGACCGGCGGCGGCACGTCGAGAGAGAGGCCGGAGATGAGTGACGATCAGGTGCTGACCGGGCCCGGAGCGCGTACACGACGTGCCCTGCTCGCCGGTGCCGGCGCGGTGGGGGCGTCGGTGGCGCTGGCCGCCTGCGGCGCTGACGACGACGGCGGCGCACCGAGCACCGCCCCGACCAGCGGTGGGCCGGGTGTGACGGACGTGCCGGACGCCGGCGGCGGCAACCGGGACAGCGCCGCCGCGCCGCTGGCGAGGACGACCGACATCCCGGTCGGCGGTGGCGCGATCTTCGCCGAGCGGGGCGTGGTGGTCACCCAGCCGAGCCCGGGGGAGTTCAAGGGTTTCGACCTGATCTGCACCCACAAGGGTTGTCCGGTGTCGAACATCGACGGCGGCACGATCAACTGCACCTGCCACGGCAGCCAGTTCGCCATCACCGACGGTGCGGTGAAGAAGGGCCCGGCGACCAGGCCGCTCGCGCCCAAGCAGATCAAGGTGAACGGCGACCAGATCATGCTCGGCTGACCGGCTCCCGGCCGGCGCGGGGTCAGCGCGCCGGCCGGGGTTCACCGGTCAGCGGGCGTACACCGCCATCTCCCACAGCGAGAAGCCGTACGAGGTGGCCCGGGTCAGCCCGCGAGTACGGACGTACCGCGCGCTCTGGGCCGGGAACGCCACCACGTCGGTGCCGCCGTCGCCCGCCGTGGTCGACCAGACCTCCCGCCAGGTGCTGCCGTCGGAGGAGACCTCGATCCGGTACGACCGGGCGTACGCCGACTCCCAGGCCAGGACCACCCGGCCGACCTGCCGTGCCGAGCCGAGGTCGACGGCGAGCCACTGGTCGTCCGACCAGGAACTCGCCCAGCGGGTGCCGAGGTCGGAGTCGACCGCCCGGCCCGGGCCGCGCAGGAACTCGCTGCTGGACGCCGTGGCCCGTCGGCCGGCGGCGAGGTTGGTCAGGTCGTCGCCCCGCCGGGCCGGGAAGGAGACCACCTGCTGGTAGGTCGGCCGGTTCTGCCAGGCGATCGTGGCGTGCTTGATGCCGCCCAGCGGGGACTGGACGATCGCGTCGGCGCACCACTGGTCGCCGGCGGCGCAGGAGGCGTCGCCGGGGTAGGTCGTGCTCGCCGGGGTGCCCGCCGCGGTGCGCAGGGTGTCGAGCAGGATCTGCCGGCAGCCGGCGAGGTCACCGCCGCCGCAGAAGGTCCGGCCGGGCCCGCCCCGGACCGGGTCACCGAGCACCGCGCGCAGGTCCTTGTCCACGTAGCCCCACCAGCCGTACTGGAACGCCGATCCCTTGTGCGCCTGGGCCTCGTTGGCGGAGCCGGGCAGGTTCGACACGTCGCCCTGCTGGTGGCCGGAGGGGGACTCGTTGATCTGCAGGGCGTTGACCAGCGACTGGTACAGGTCCGCGCCGAGCGGCGCCCGGAACATCCCCCGGACCAGCAGCGGCCACCAGGCGTCGAAGGTGCGGATCGCCTCCGCGTGCCGGTAGACCCTGGATCCCTTGGCGGTCTCCACCCGTAGCGCGCCGGCCTGCCGCCACGCCTTCAGCCGGCTGATCTCGGTGGCCAGCGCGGGGTCGGCGACGGGTTGGCTCTCCAGCACCCGGATCAGTTCGTCGAGCACCTCGGCGCCGCGCAGGTCGGTCAGGCCGGCCTGCTGCACCAGCGCGGTCAGCGAGGCCCGGTCGAACGTCCGCCCGGCCGCGACGGCCGCCTTCATCGGCCGGTCGAGCAGGTCGCCCCGGTGCACGGCGCCGAAGCTGAAGTTGCCGTCGGCGGCGCCGAAGTCCTTGGCCTGCTTGTTGTTCCAGCTCACGTAGTAGTCCTGGTCGACCGAGCGGGGGTGGGCGGCCAGCGGGGCGTACGCGGCGGTGTTCGTCGCCGGGTCGTAGCCCTGCCACTCGTACGCCTCCTCGGCCCGCATCGGCAGGTTCGGATCGGAGCCGGCGGCGCGTACCGGGTTGAGGCCGGAGTTGAAGTACGCCGACTGGGTGGAGTTGACGTAGAACCAGTTGAAGGCGTACTCGACGTTGTTCGCCGAGGCGATGAAGGCGTCGGCCGTGCCCATCTGCGCCGGGTCGTTGAACATCTGGAAGCCGATCGCCGAGTCGGCCTCGTGCCGGTACGTGGAGCGCAGCTGGGTGAACGCGTGCGGCTGGCCGGCGACGGTGCCCCGCCAGGCGACCAGCCCGAGGTTGGTGCGCCAGGCGACGAGCTTGTACGACCCGGCGGGCGTGCCGTCGGCGGTGGTCGGGCTCCACCGGTTGACGTGCGAGATCTCCTCCATCGGCAGGCAGGAGCCCCGGTACAGGTAGCGGTTGCTGGCCAGGGTCGGCGCGCTGCCGTCGGTGGTGCACAGCGGCAGGGCGTACGTGTCGGTGATGTCGTGGACCGAGGAGGTGGCGCTCCAGGCGTAGTCCTGCCCGCGCCCGAGCAGTACGTAGAGGTTGAGCCCGGCGAACGCGGCGCCCCGGGCGCTGATCCCCGGGCCCTGCAACTCCTGCACCATCAGCAGCTGCGGCGAGAAATAGCCGGTCTGCGGGCCGAAGACGGCGATCGGGTGGCCGGTGGCGGAGTGCGCGGCGTTGACCACGACCGCGTTGGACATGCCCCGCTGCTGCCGGGAGACGGTCAGCCCGGACAGCGCCGCCGCGAGGTCGGCGGAGCCGGAGCCGGTGGTCGTGGTGGCGGCGGAGCCGGTCGGGTCGGTGAACACCGGTTCCACCCGGGCGGAGCCGGCGTCCGGGAGCACCACGCTGGCGGGGTCCGGCGCGGCGGCGCCGTACGGGAAGCTCTGCCCGTCGTGCAGGGTCAGCACGGCCTCCGGGTCGTTCTGGGCCCGGAAGGCGTTCCACACCTTGTCGCCCTCGACGGTGCCGTAGCGGGCGCGGGCGGCGATGCGCACCAGCGCCGACTGCATCTCGGTGCCGCCTCCGCCGCCGAAGAGGCCACCGACCACGCCGGCGATGGCGATCAGGTCGGTCATCTCGAACGGCTGCGGGCCGCCGGCGTTGGTGATCGCGTCGAGGTGGCCGGTGAGGACGTACTCACCGGGGCAGTTCCGGTTGGCCATGCAGGTGCGGATGTAGGCGTTGATGCCGGCGATGTACTCCTGCACGTCGGCGTAGAGCTGCTCGCCCCGCGCGCCGCCCCTGGTGCGCAGCGCCTCGACCTGCGCCCGCAGGTCCGCCTCGGTGTACGGCGAGTTGCGCCAGACGCTCTGCTCCAGCGCCCGGTTGCCCGGGGCGCCGCCGGCGAACGGGGTGAGGGTGCCCCGGCCGACGTGCCGCAGCAGGTCCATGGTGAACAGCCGGTCCTCGGCCCCGGCGTAGCCGGCGCCGTACATGGTGCCGCCCCGGGTGGTGCCGGTGATGTGCGGGACGCCGGTGGCCCTGTCGCGCAGGATCCGCACGTCGGAGCGGGGCGAGTAGTCCCGTTCGACCTGGGTCGGCGGCACCCCGAAGGAGGCGTCGTGGAAGAACGAGCCGATCTGGTCCTGCTTCAGGCCGGCGTAGGAGTAGACCAGGTCGGCGTAGCGGCCGAGCTGGTCGGCGGAGTGCCGGGGCAGGGTGCCGATCGACTGGTTGCCGAGGATCTCGACCAGGGTGGCGTTGCCGTTCTGGCCGGGCGGCAGGATGTCGGCGCACTCGCCGAGGCAGTAGTCGCCGGCGGCGAAGGAGGTGGTCGCGGCGGCCGCGGGCGCCGCGGCGGCCGGGGACGGGGTGGGGCTGGCGACCAGGCCGGCGGCGACCAGGATGCCGGCGCTCAGGCCGGCGAGCAGACGTCGGGGGGTGGTGGTGGGGGAACGGTGCATGGTGATCCTCCGAGTGGGTGGGGATCAGTCGGGGGAGCGGAGAAGCATTACACGAAGAACATTCGGATACCGGATGGTAGCGTTCGCGGGCGGCACATCGGAAGTGGTCGATAACCCTGATCGCTGCGTCCAGAGAGGACGCCGGACGACGCGCGTACGACTGCTCGCCGCCGTGGTGTCCCTCGCCACCCTGGCCACCGCCTCGACGCCCGCCGCAGCGGCGGTCACGCCGGTCGCCCCCACCTCCGGCACCTTCTCGGTGCTCACCTACAACGTCGCCGGGCTGCCCGAACCCTTGTCCAGCGGGGACCCGGCCACCAACACCCGGCGTCGGTGACCCGGGTGTCACTGCGCGCCGGCTCCCGGCTCGACCAGGTCGGCGTCGACCTCGCCGACGGCGCCGCGCTGCGCCACGGCGGGACCGGTGGCACCGCCGCCTGGCTCGACCCGGCCGACGGTGAGCACGTCACCCAGGTCACCCTGACCCAGGCAGAAGGACGGCCGGACCCGGATCTTCTCCGCCCGGTTCACCACGAACCGGGGCCGTACCCTATCCGGCGGCACCCCGACCCCGGCGGTGGTGACCTTCGCCGCGCCGCCCGGCGGGCGGCTGGCCGGGTTCTACGGCCGCAGCGGGTCCGAGGTCGATCAGCTCGGCGTGATCTGGAGTGTCGGGGCCGGCGGATAGTCTCGGAGTCGTGGCTGATCCCTCGACCTACCGTCCCGCGCCCGGCACCATCCCCGAGTCACCGGGGGTCTACCGGTTCCGTGACGGCACCGGCCGGGTGATCTACGTCGGCAAGGCGAAGAACCTGCGCAGTCGGCTCAACTCCTACTTCGCCGACCTGTGGGGGCTGCACCAGCGCACCCAGCAGATGGTCACCACCGCCGAGTCGGTGGACTGGGTCACCGTCGGCACCGAGGTCGAGGCGCTCCAGCTCGAATACACCTGGATCAAGCAGTACGACCCGCGTTTCAACGTCCGCTACCGCGACGACAAGTCCTACCCCTACCTGGCGGTCACCCTCGACGAGGAGTACCCGCGACTGCAGGTGATGCGCGGCGCCAAGCGCAAGGGGGTGCGCTACTTCGGGCCGTACTCGCACGCCTGGGCGATCCGCGAGACGCTGGACCTGCTGCTGCGGGTCTTCCCGGCGCGGACCTGCTCCTCCGGGGTGTTCAAGCGGGCCGGCCAGGTCGGCCGGCCGTGCCTGCTCGGCTACATCGGCAAGTGCTCCGCGCCCTGCGTCGGCACCGTCTCCGCCGAGCGGCACCGGGAGATCGTCGACGACTTCTGCGACTTCATGGCCGGCCGCACCGACACCATGGTCCGCAAGCTCGAACGCGAGATGACCGAGGCCAGCGAGCAGTTGGAGTTCGAGCGGGCGGCCCGGCTGCGCGACGACGTGGCCGCGCTGCGCCGGGCCATGGAGAAGCAGACCGTGGTGCTCGGCGACGGCACCGACGCCGACGTGGTCGCCTTCGCCGACGATCCGCTCGAAGCCGCCGTCCAGGTGTTCCACGTCCGCGACGGCCGGGTGCGCGGCCAGCGCGGCTGGGTGGTGGAGAAGACCGAGGAGCTGACCACCGGCGACCTGGTGCACCACTTCTGCACCCAGGTCTACGGCGGCGAGCAGGGCGAGTCGGACGTCCCCCGGGAGCTGCTCGTACCCGAGCTGCCGGCCGACGCCGACGCCCTCTCCGACTGGCTCGCCACCCGCCGGGGCAGCCGGGTCGCCCTGCGGGTGCCGCAACGCGGCGACAAGCGGTCCCTGCTGGAGACCGTCGAGCGCAACGCGAAGGACGCCCTGACCCGGCACAAGCTCAAGCGGGCCGGCGACCTGACCACCCGCAGCAAGGCCCTCGACGAGATCAGCGACGCGCTGGGCATGCGCACCTCGCCGCTGCGCATCGAGTGCTTCGACGTCTCCCAGATCCAGGGCACCGACGTGGTGGCCAGCATGGTCGTCTTCGAGGACGGGCTGCCGCGCAAGGGTGAATACCGCCGTTTCATCGTCCGGGGCGCCACCGACGACCTGTCCGCCATGTCCGAGGTGCTGCGCCGCCGCTTCGCCCGCTACCTCGACGCCCGCGCCGAGACCGGGGAGATCGGCGAGGAGACCGCCGGCGACCCGGACCGGCCCGGCGGCGAGGACGCCGCCGCGCTCGTGTCCGACGAGCCGCGCGTCGGTGCCCTCGTCGACCCTCTCACCGGCCGGCCGCGCAAGTTCGCGTACCCGCCGCAACTGGTGGTGGTCGACGGTGGCGCGCCGCAGGTGGCCGCCGCCGCCCAGGCCCTGGCCGACCTGGGCATCGACGACGTGGCGCTCTGCGGGCTGGCCAAGCGGCTGGAGGAGGTCTGGCTGCCCGACGACGAGTACCCGGTCATCCTGCCGCGCACCTCCGAAGGGCTCTACCTGCTGCAACGGGTCCGCGACGAGGCGCACCGCTTCGCCATCACCTTCCACCGGCAGCGGCGCTCGAAGCGGATGACCGAGTCGGCGCTGGACAACGTCCCCGGCCTCGGCGAGGTACGCCGCAAGGCGCTGCTGCGACACTTCGGCTCGCTCAAGCGGCTCTCCGCCGCCACCGTCGAGGAGATCACCGAGGTGCCCGGGGTGGGCAGGCGGACCGCCGAGGCCATCCTCGCCGCCCTCGACAGCGACACCGCGAAGGCCACGGCCGCCGACTGACCGCCGGTGCGCTTGATCCACTCCGTGGCGGCGGCATGGCGGTATCCCCGGCAGGTGGACCGCCCGATGTCGCCGTAATGGAGCAGATCAAGCGGACGGCCGCACGCCGGACCGGCCCGGTCCCGGCCCGGTCCCGGCGTCGTGCGGTCCGCCGGCCGACCCGACGCGCGGACCGCCGGTCAGTCCGCCTCGGCGAGTACGGCGAGGATCTGCTCACCGTACTTGGCCAGCTTGTTCTCCCCGACGCCGCTGATCCGGGACAGCTCGGCCAGCGATGCCGGCGCGTCCGTCGCGATCTGCCGCAGCGTCGCGTCGTGGAAGATCACGTACGCCGGGACGCCCTGCTCCTTCGCGGTCGTCGCCCGCCAGCCGCGCAGCCGCTCGAACAGCGACGTGGCCTGCGGGGACAGCTCGGCGACCACGGTGGCCGCCCCGCGCGGCTTCGCCGACCGGCCCGAAGCCACCCTCTCCGGCTCCCGGCGCATGGTGACCACCCGGCGACGGCCCAGCACCTCCGCGCTGGCGTCGGTCAGCGCCAGCGTGCCGTAGTCGCCCTCGACGGCCAGCAGCCCCTCGGCGAGCAGTTGCCGGACCACCCCGCGCCACTCCGCCTCGCGCAGTTCGGTGCCGATGCCGAAGGTGCTCAACGCGTCGTGGCCGTACTGGGTGATCTTGTCAGTCTGTTTGCCGAGCAGGATGTCGACGCAGTGCCCCGCGCCGAAGCGCTGGTTGCGCTCCCGGTCCAGCCGGTAGACGGTGGAGAGCAGCTTCTGCGCCGCGACGGTGCCGTCCCAGGTCTCCGGCGGGGTGAGACAGGTGTCGCAGTTGCCGCAGCCGGCCGCCCCGGTCTGGCCGAAGTACTCCAGCAACTGCACCCGGCGGCAGCGGACCGTCTCGCACAGCGCCAGCATCGCGTCGAGGTGGGTGGCGAGGTTGCGCCGGTGGGCCAGGTCCCCGTCGGACGTCTCGATCATCTTGCGCTGCTGCACCACGTCCTGCAGCCCGTACGCGAGCCAGGCGGTCGACGGCAGCCCGTCCCGGCCGGCGCGGCCGGTCTCCTGGTAGTAGCCCTCGACCGACTTGGGCAGGTCGAGGTGGGCGACGAACCGGACGTCCGGCTTGTCGATGCCCATCCCGAACGCGATCGTCGCCACCATGACCAGGCCGTCCTCCCGCAGGAAGCGCTGCTGGTTGGCGGCGCGGGTGCCCGCGTCCAGGCCGGCGTGGTACGGCAGCGCGGCGACGCCGTTGGCGACCAGGAACTCGGCGGTCTTCTCCACCGAGGCCCGGGACAGGCAGTAGACGATGCCGGCGTCGCCCGGGTGCTCGTCGCGCAGCAGGCTGAGCAGTTGCTTGCGCGGCTCCCGCTTCGGCACGATCCGGTACTGGATGTTGGGCCGGTCGAAGCTGGCCACGAAGTGCCGCGCCTCGGTGAGCTTGAGCCGGGTGGCGATCTCCGCCCGGGTGGCGCTGGTCGCGGTGGCGGTGAGCGCGATCCGCGGGACGTCCGGCCAGCGTTCGTGCAGCATCGACAGGGCCAGGTAGTCGGGGCGGAAGTCGTGCCCCCACTGCGAGACGCAGTGCGCTTCGTCGATCGCGAACAGGCTGATCCGGCCCCGGTCGAGCAGTTGCTGCGCGCCCCGGGTGCCCAGCGCCTCGGGGGCGAGGTAGAGCAGGTCCAGCTCGCCGGCGACGAACGCCCGCTCGACCTGGCGGCGGGCGTCGAGATCCTGCGTGGAGTTGAGGAAACCGGCCCGGACGCCGACCGCGGTCAGCGCGTCGACCTGGTCCTGCATGAGCGCGATCAGCGGCGACACCACCACCGCGACACCGTCGCGGACCAGGGCCGGGATCTGGTAGCACAGCGACTTGCCGCCGCCGGTGGGCATCAGCACCAGCGCGTCGCCGCCGGCCACCACGTGGTCGATGACCTCTCGCTGGAAGCCGCGGAAGGCGTCGTAGCCGAAGACCCGGTTGAGCACCCGCAGGGCGTCGGAGGTGCGCGTCTCGGTGGGGGAGGTCACCCGGGGAGTCTACGAGCCGGCGCCGACACCGCCGCCCCGGCGACCGGCCGATGGGAATACCACGTCGCGCCCGGCGGCTCGCCAGGGAGACGGCGCGACCGCCGACGGCGACACCGGCACCGGTCGGACGGGCACGAACCGATCGATGCCGCCCGTCGGGATAGAGTCGCAGATCGACCATGCGTGGCCGGGGGACCGGACCCGGCGCCAGGGACTCGGGAGTGTGTGGTGAGCGAGGCGCGGACGGCCGACGGGTACGCCCCGGGCGACGGCACGGCGACGGCGGAGTCGGACACCTCGCTGGTGGTGGTCACCGGCCTGTCCGGCGGTGGCCGCAGCACGGTCGCCCGGGCGCTGGAGAACGTCGGGTACTACGTGGTGGACAACCTGCCCCAGGCGCTGCTGCTCGACATGGCCGAGCTGGCGGTCAAGGCCGGCGGGGCCGCCCGGCGTACCGCGATGGTGCTCGACGTGCGCTCGCGGGCCTTCTCCACCGACCTGGCCGGCGCGATCCGGGAGCTGAAGGAGCGCGGCTTCTCGCCCCGGGTGATCTTCGTCGACGCCGACGACGAGGTGCTGATCCGCCGGTTCGAGAGCGTGCGGCGCTCGCACCCGTTGCAGGGGGAGGGGCGGCTGGCCGACGGCATCGCGGTGGAGCGCGGCCTGCTGGAGGAGGCCCGCGACCAGGCCGATGTGATCATCGACACCAGCCACCTCAACGTCAACCAGCTCCGCCGCCGGGTCGAGGAGCTGTTCGGCGGCGAGGACGCCCGCCGGCTGCGGGTGACGGTGATCTCCTTCGGCTTCAAGTACGGCCTGCCGCCGGACGCCGACTTCGTGCTCGACGCCCGGTTCCTGCCCAACCCGTACTGGGTGCCCGAGCTGCGCGAGCACACCGGGCGGGAGGAGGCGGTCAGCGCGTACGTGCTCGGCCAGGAGGGGGCGGACGCCTTCGTGTCGTCGTACGCCGACCTGGTGGGCGCCACCACCGCAGGTTTCGAGCGGGAGGGCAAGCGCTACCTGACGGTGGCGGTGGGCTGCACCGGTGGCAAGCACCGCAGTGTCGCCATCGCCGAGGAGCTCGCCGGCCGGCTGCGCCAGTCCGGGCTCGCCGCCAACGCTCAGCACCGGGACCTGGGGCGGGAGTAGTGGCGGCGACGAAGGTGGTCGCCTTCGGCGGAGGGCACGGCCTCTCCGCCTCGCTGCGTGCGCTGCGGCACTGCACGGGAGAACTCGACCTGGACATCACCGCCGTGGTCACCGTCGGCGACGACGGCGGCTCCAGCGGGCGGCTGAGGGCCGAACGCGGCGGGCTGCCCCCGGGCGACCTGCGGCAGGCCCTCGTCGCGCTGGCCGGCGACCACCCGGCCACCCGGCGCAGCGCCGGGCTGTTCCAGCACCGCTTCGCCGGTGACGGCCGGGACGGGTTGACCGGGCACGCGGTGGGCAACCTGGTGCTCTGCGGCCTGATGGAGCAGCTCGGCGACCCGGTGGCCGCGCTGGAGCACGCCGGGGCGATGCTGGGCGCGGTCGGCCGGGTGCTGCCGATGTCGCCCCAGCCGGTCGACATCGAAGCCCGGGTGCGCGGCGCCGACCCGGGACGCCCCGGCGAGGTCCGCACCGTACGCGGGCAGCACCAGGTCGCGGTGACCGCCGGCCGGGTGGAGTCGCTGCGGCTCAACCCGGACGCCCCGGTCGCCTGCGCCGAGGCGGTCGCCGCCGTCGGCGAGGCGGACTGGCTGATCTTCGGCCCGGGCAGCTGGTACACCAGCGTGCTGCCGCACCTGCTGGTGCCGGGGCTGGCCGCCGCGATCGTCGCCAGCCCGGCCCGACGGCTGGTCACCCTCAACCTGGCGGTCGAGAAGGAGACCCTCGGGCTCTCCGTCGCCGACCACCTGGCCGCCCTGCACTGGTACCTTCCGCAGCTCACGGTCGACTTCGTGCTGGCCGATTCGAAGGCGGTGGGTGATCCCGAACCGGTCGCCCGTGCGGCAGAATCGCTGGGTGCCCGGCTGGTGCTCGCCCCCGTCGCCGTCGACGACGGCTCTGCCCGGCACGACCCTGCCGCCCTTGGCGCCGCGCTGGTGCCTGTCCTGGGCGCCGATCGTTAAGCACGTACGTAATCACCGGCGACACGCCGGTACCGGTCCGTGGAGGGGCGCACAATGGCGATGACGGCTGCGGTCAAGGACGAGCTGAGTCGGGTCGACGTGCCCAAGCCCTGCTGCCGACGGGCGGAGATGGCCGCGCTGCTCCGTTTCGCCGGCGGGCTGCACATCGTCTCCGGTCGGGTGGTGGTGGAGGCCGAGTTGGACACCGGGGCGGTGGCCCGGCGGCTGCGCCGGGAGATCGCCGAGGTGTACGGCTATCCCAGTGAGATCCACGTGCTCGCCTCGGGCGGGCTGCGCAAGGGCAGCCACTTCATCGTCCGGGTGGTCAAGGACGGCGAGGCGCTGGCCCGGCAGACCGGCCTGCTGGACGTGCGCGGCCGTCCGGTGCGGGGCCTGCCGCCGCACGTGGTGGCGGCGAACGTGTGCTGCGCGGTCTCGGCGTGGCGTGGCGCGTTCATGGCGCACGGTTCGTTGACCGAGCCGGGCCGCTCCAGCGCGCTGGAGATCACCTGCCCGGGCCCGGAGTCGGCGCTGGCCCTGGTCGGTGCGGCCCGTCGGATCGGCATCACCGCCAAGAACCGTGAGGTGCGCGGGGTGGACCGGGTGGTGGTCAAGGACGGCGACGCGATCGCCGCGCTGCTCACCCGCATCGGCGCGCACTCCAGCGTGCTGGCCTGGGAGGAACGGCGGGTGCGCCGCGAGGTGCGGGCCACCGCCAACCGGCTGGCCAACTTCGACGACGCCAACCTGCGCCGGTCGGCGCGGGCCGCGGTGGCCGCCGCCGCCCGGGTGACCCGGGCGCTGGAGATCCTCGCCGACGACGCGCCGAACCACCTCACCTCGGCCGGGCGGCTGCGCCTGGAGCACCGGCAGGCCTCGCTGGAGGAGCTGGGCGCGCTGGCCGACCCGCCGCTGACCAAGGACGCCATCGCCGGCCGGATCCGCCGGCTGCTGGCGCTGGCCGACAAGCGCGCCCGTGACCTGGGCATCCCGGATACGGAAGCGGCAGTCACGCCGGACATGCTCGTGGTCTGATAGGACGGTGAGGGCCGGTGGCGCGAGTGGGGTCACCACCCGACGCTGCACGGCGCGGCACGCTCGGATAGGGTCGCTGCGTACGGCAAGGGGGCCGGCACAGGCATCCCTCGCCGTGTTCACCGCCTCGGGCGGTCAGGTCCTCCAGGGCCGCGGCGGGGTGGCCGAGATGAACCGTCAACGGCCGGCTCCAACGGTCGGCGCACACACCTCCGCCGGTCCGGGTCTTACGCCGGCGGACCAGAACGCGAGGAGATGGGACCTGTGACCATCCGGGTTGGCATCAACGGCTTCGGCCGGATCGGCCGTAACTTCTTCCGGGCAGTGCTGGCGTCCGGCGCTGACATCGAGGTTGTGGCGGTCAACGACCTGACCGACAACGCGACTCTCGCCCACCTGCTCAAGTACGACAGCATCCTGGGCCGCCTGCCGCACGAGGTCAAGGCCACCGCCGACGAGATCACCGTGGGCGGCAAGACCATGAAGGCGTACGCGGAGAAGGACCCGTCGAAGCTGCCGTGGGGCGAGGTCGGCGCGGACGTCGTCATCGAGTCCACCGGCTTCTTCACCGACGCCACCAAGGCGAAGGCGCACGTCGACGGCGGGGCCAAGAAGGTCATCATCTCCGCCCCGGCGAAGAACGAGGACGTCACGGTGGTGATGGGCGTCAACCACGAGCAGTACGACGCCGCCAAGCACACCATCATCTCGAACGCCTCGTGCACCACCAACTGCCTCGCCCCGATGGCGAAGGTCCTGCACGACACGTTCGGCATCCAGCACGGCCTGATGACGACGATCCACGCGTACACCCAGGACCAGAACCTGCAGGACGCGCCGCACAAGGACCTGCGTCGGGCCCGGGCCGCCGCGCTGAACATCGTTCCGACCTCGACCGGCGCCGCGAAGGCGATCGGCCTGGTGCTGCCGGAGCTCAAGGGCAAGCTGGACGGCTACGCGCTGCGCGTGCCGATCCCGACCGGCTCGGCCACCGACCTGACGGTCAACGTCAACCGGGAGACCACGGTGGACGAGGTCAACGCCGCGATGAAGGCCGCCGCCGAGGGCCCGCTCAAGGGCTTCCTGACCTACAACGACGACCCGATCGTCTCGGCCGACATCGTCACCGACCCGGCGTCCTGCATCTTCGACGCGCCGCTGACCAAGGTCGTCGGCAACCAGGTCAAGGTCGTCGGCTGGTACGACAACGAGTGGGGCTACTCCAACCGCCTGGTCGACCTGGTCAAGCTGGTGGGTAGCTCGCTGTGAGTGCGAGGAGTGAGCTTGCGAGCCCCGCAGTCACGAACGGAGGCCTAGCTCGGTGAGCATCCGCAACCTCGACGACCTGCTCGCCGAGGGGGTGTCGGGTCGGCGCGTGCTCGTGCGCGCCGACCTGAACGTCCCACTCGACAAGCAGACCGGTGAGATCACCGACGACGGCCGCATCCGCGCGGTCCTGCCGACCCTGGGCGCGCTGGTCCAGGCCGGTGCCAGGGTGGTCGTCTGTTCGCACCTGGGCCGCCCGAAGGGCGCGCCGGACCCGCAGTTCAGCCTCCGCCCGGTCGCCGGCCGGCTCGGTGAGCTGCTCGGCGCGCCGGTGAGCTTCGCCTCCGACACCGTCGGCGACTCGGCCCGCTCCACCGTGGAGGGCCTGGCCGACGGCCAGGTCGCCCTGCTGGAGAACCTCCGTTTCAACAAGGGGGAGACCAGCAAGGACGCCGCCGAGCGGGGCGCCTTCGCCGACCAGCTCGCCGCCTTCGGCGAGGTGTACGTCGACGACGCGTTCGGCGCCGTGCACCGCAAGCACGCCAGCGTGTACGACGTGCCGGCGCGGCTGCCGGGCGTGGCCGGCCGCCTCGTCCTGCGCGAGGTGGAGGTGCTCTCCAAGCTGACCGGCGAGCCGGAGCGCCCGTACGTGGTGGTGCTCGGGGGGTCCAAGGTCTCCGACAAGCTGGCGGTCATCGAGGCCCTGCTGCCGAAGGTCGACCGGCTGCTCATCGGCGGCGGGATGTGCTTCACCTTCCTCAAGGCCCAGGGCCACGAGGTGGGCACCTCGCTGCTGGAGGAGGAGATGGTCGAGACCTGCCGCAACCTGCTGGAGCGCTCCGAGGGCAAGATCATGCTCCCGGTCGACGTGGTGGCCGCGGACGCCTTCGCCCCGGACGCCGCGCACGACACGGTGCCCGCCGACGGCATCCCCAGCCACCGGCTCGGCCTGGACATCGGCCCGGAGACGGTGGCCGGCTTCGCCGCCGCGCTCTCGCAGGCGAAGACCGTCTTCTGGAACGGCCCGATGGGCGTGTTCGAGATGGCGGCGTTCGCGGGCGGCACCCGTGGGGTCGCCGAGGCGATCACCAAGGCCGACGCGTTCAGCGTGGTCGGTGGCGGTGACTCCGCCGCTGCGGTCCGTGCGTTGGGCCTCGACGAGTCCTCCTTCGGGCACATCTCGACCGGCGGCGGCGCGTCCCTGGAGTACCTGGAGGGCAAGACCCTCCCCGGCATCGCGGCCCTGGAGAAGTGATGGCGAGCGTCAGCCGCCGGCCGTTGATGGCCGGCAACTGGAAGATGAACCTCAACCACCTCGAGGCCAACCTGCTGGTGCAGAAGCTGGCCGCGAGCCTCACCGAGAAGCAGCTCACCGACGTCGAGACGGTGGTCCTGCCGCCCTTCACCGACCTGCGTACAGTGCAGACCGCGGTGGACGGCGACAAGCTGCTGATCGGCTACGGCGCGCAGGACCTGTCGCCGTACCAGTCGGGCGCCTACACCGGGGACGTCTCCGGTGCGATGCTGGCCAAGCTGGGCTGCACGTACGTGGTGGTCGGGCACTCCGAGCGGCGCGCGTACCACTACGAGGACGACGCGATCGTCAACGCCAAGGTGGCGGCGGCGCTGGCCAACGGGCTCACCCCGATCCTCTGCATCGGTGAGGGTCTGGAGATCCGGGAGCAGATGCGGCACGTGCCGCACTGCTGCGACCAGCTCGACGGCGCCCTCAAGGGGCTCACCGCCGAGCAGGTCACCAAGGTCGTCGTGGCGTACGAGCCGGTCTGGGCAATCGGCACCGGCAAGACGGCCACCCCGGAGGACGCCCAGGAGGTCTGTGGCGAGGTCCGCAAGCGGCTGGTCGAGACCTTCGACCAGGGCACCGCGGACCAGGTCCGGGTCCTCTACGGCGGATCGGTCAAGTCCTCGAACGTGGCGGCGATCATGGCCCAGCCGGACGTGGACGGGGCCCTGGTCGGCGGCGCCAGCCTGGATGCCGAGGAGTTCGCGAAGATCTGCCGGTTCCCGGAGCACACGGCCCGCTGATCGCTCGCTATCCTTGACTCCGCCCGTCCACCGGTCGGTGCCGCCGTGCCCGATCTGCCCGGGCGAGGATCGTAACGAGAGGACTGACCCCAGCCATGCCGATCTGGTTCGCATACACGTTGATCGTGTTGCTGGTCATCACGAGCGTTCTGCTCACCATGCTGATCCTGCTGCACCGCGGTAAGGGCGGCGGTCTGTCGAGCATGTTCGGCGGTGGGGTCAGCTCCAGCCTGGCCGGCTCGTCGGTGGCCGAGAAGAATCTGGACCGCTACACCGTCCTGGTGAGTATCGTCTGGTTCGCCTGCATTGTCGGGCTGGGCCTCTGGCTCCGGCTCCAGCTCAGCAGCGGGGCCTGATCCCGTCGGAGTCTCGGCGTACAATCTGCGCGCGGTCCGTTACGGACCGCGCGCAGATTTTTGTGCACCGCGTCGCCGCCGCCCTCCCCTCCGGGTGGTGGTCCCCTCCGACGGACAGGAACGAGCAGCCGTGCCGAGTGTCAACATCATCCGGGGCGCACGGGTCGGTTCGGCCCCGGAGCGCCCCGCCGAGCGCTACCAGTTGGCGCCCCGCCACGCGGTGACCTACTGGTGCCGCAACTCGCACGCCACCCAGATCCGGATGGCGCTCGACGCCGACGTCCCCACCCTCTGGGACTGCCCCCACTGCGGCCTGCCCGCCGGCCGGGACGCCGACAACCCGCCCGGCCGGGCCCGCCCCGAGCCCTACAAGACCCACCTGGCCTACGTGAAGGAGCGGCGCAGCGACGCGGAGGGGGAGGCCATCCTGGCCGAGGCACTCGCGGCGCTGCGCCGGCGTCGCGGCCGCGACTGAGACGCCGGAGCCCCGGTCCTCCCGCTGGGGGGCCGGGGCTCCGTGCTGTCTTCTCAGCGCAGGCTGCGCGAGCGTGGCGGCACGTCGGCCGCCGCCGCCCGGTCCAGCAGCCAGAGGGTACGCGTGACACCCTGCACGCCCGCCGCCGGCAGCTGCACCGGCCCTGCGCCGGCCAGGGCCATGCCCACCGCCCGGGCCTTGTCCGCGCCGCTGGCCACCAGCCAGACCTCCTCGGCGGTGTTGATCGCCGGCAGGGTGAGCGTGGTCCGCAGCGGCGGCGGCTTCGGGCTGCCCCGCACGGCGCTGACCGGCCGGTTGTCGTGGTGCACCGGGTGCTCCGGGAAGACCGACGCCACGTGCCCGTCCTCGCCGACGCCCAGCATCAGCACGTCGAAGTGCGGCAGCGTGGCGTGCCCGGGGCGGGCCGCCCGGGCCAGCTCCTGGGCGTACGCGGCGGCCCCCGCCTCCGGGTCCGCCCCGGCCGGGCCGTCCGAGGCCGGCATCGGGTGCACCCGGGCCGGGTCCAGCGGTACGGCGTCCAGCAGCGCGGCCCGCGCCTGCGTCTCGTTGCGCTCCGGGTCACCGGCCGGCAGGAAGCGCTCGTCGCCCCACCAGACGTCCACCCGGGACCAGTCGACCGCGTCCCGGGCCGGCAGCGCCGCCACCGCCCGGTAGACCGCCGCGGCGATCCGCCCGCCGGTCAGCACCACGGCGGCCTGGCCCCGCTCCGCCTGCGCGTCGAGCAGCTTCACCACCAGCCGGGCCGCCACCGCCTGCGCCAGCAGGTCGGCATCGGCGTGGACGGCGACACTCGCCTCACTCATGTGTTGTGCCTTCGTCTCCCGACCGCGTCCACGCGGTCCCTGTTCGTCGTGCCCGGGGGCCGGTCGGCCCGTGGGTCGCGGGCCCTCGCCCGCCCGTCGGTGTGGGTGGCGGCCGGACGGCTCCCACCCACACCACGGCGGTCAACTGCCGGCGCTGGTGCCCGCGTGGGCGGTCACCCCGGCCTCGGCGCGCCGCGCGGTCGCCGGGTCCTTCCAGACGTGCACCCGCTGGGCGGGGCGCTGGTCGAGGCCGGACAGCCCGGCCGCGGCGCCGAGCGCCTCGGCGTACACCTGGTCGGCGTCGAGTCGGCGCAGCTCCTCGGCCAGCTCGTCGCCGAGTGGGCGGCGCACCAGTGGCAGCGTCCGGTCCTCCTGACCGGTACGCCGGAAGACCGCCAGGCTGTCGGTACGGGTGAGGGTCAGCACGTCGCCGTTGGCACAGCGCAGCTGCACCTCACGCATCCGGGGGTGCTCGTCGGTGTGCTGCCACTGCGGGTCGACGCCGAGCCGGGCGGCCAGCCAGCCGCGCATCAGCGCCGCCGTCGGGTCGGCGCGCGGCGCGACCACCGTCGCGTCGGTGACCCGGGCCCCGGTGGTGTCGAACGCCCCGGCGACCAGGGTGCGCCACGGGGTGATCCGGGTCCAGGCCAGGTCGGTGTCGCCCGGGGCGTAGTCCCGGGCCCGCTGCCGCAGCGCCTCGAGCGGGTCGGCGGCCTGCGCGGAGTCGGTGATCCGCCGGTCGGCCACCACGCCGAGGAAGTCGGTGGCGATCTCCTGCGGCGGCTCGCCGTGCCACCAGGTGACCACCGGGACGTCCGGCACCAGCAGCGGCATCACCACCGACTCGGCGTGCAGCGCCAGCCGCCCGTACATCCGGGTGACCACGGCCTCGCAGGGGCCGAGCCGGCCGCCGACGACGATCTCCGCGTCCAGCCGGTTGCGTTCCCGCTCGACGTCCGTGCGGACGACGACCAGCAGCCGGCACGGGTGGGCCGCCGCGGCGATGGTCGCGGCGGCCTCCGCCTCGCGGACCCGCTTCTCGTCCACCACCACGATCAGGGTGAGGGCCATGCCGCTGGCCACCCCACCCGCGCTGCGCCGTTCCGCGGCGAGCGCCTTGACCACCTCGTTGCCGGTGGTGTCCCACAGGCCGATCACTGGAGCCTCCCGGTCCGCTCGCTTCGACTGTCCACGGCCGCCGTCCGGCGGTGGCCGCTCACGCCCGCCGCCAGGCGCGGCCCTCGCGGGCCAGCATCTCGTCGGCCGCCCGCGGCCCCCACTCGCCGGCCCGGTACGGCTCCGGCTTCGTGCCCGCCCAGGCGTGCTCCAGCGGGTCCACCACCGCCCAGCTCTGTTCGACCTCGGCGGCGTCCGGGAAGAGGGTCCGGTCGCCGATCAGCACGTCCAGCACCAGCCGCTCGTACGCCTCGGGGCTGGACTCGGTGAACGCCTCGCCGTACTGGAAGTCCATCGCGATGTCGCGGACCTCCATCGTGGTGCCCGGCACCTTGGAGCCGAACTTCAGCACCACGCCCTCGTCCGGCTGCACCCGGATGACCAGCTGGTTGGGGCCCAGCGACTCCATGTCGGCCGGGTTGAAGGGCAGGTGGGGCGCCTTCTTGAACATGACGGCCACCTCGGTCACCCGGCGCGGCAGCCGCTTGCCGGCGCGGATGTAGAACGGCACCCCCGCCCAGCGGCGGTTCTGGATGCCCAGCTCGACGGCGACGTACGTCTCGGTGGTGGAGTCCGCCGGCACGTCGTCCTCGTCCAGGTAGCCGACCGCCCGCTGACCGCCGACCCAGCCGGGCAGGTACTGCCCGCGTACGGTGCCCCGGGAGATGTCCCTGGGCAGGGTGATCGCCTTGAGCACCTTCAGCTTCTCGGCCCGGATCTCGTCGGCGTCGAAGCTGGTCGGCTCCTCCATCGCCACCAGGGCGAGCAGCTGGAGCAGGTGGTTCTGGAGCACGTCGCGGGCGGTGCCGACCGAGTCGTAGAACCCGGCCCGGGTGCCGATGCCGACGTCCTCGGCCATGGTGATCTGCACCGAGTCGACGTACTTGGAGTTCCACAGGGGTTCGAAGAGGTTGTTGGCGAACCGCAGGGCGAGGATGTTCTGGACCGTCTCCTTGCCCAGGTAGTGGTCGATGCGGAAGACGTCCTGGCGGGTGAAGACGTCGTCGACGAGGTCGTTGAGCTCCTTGGCCGACGGCAGGTCGTGCCCGAACGGCTTCTCCACCACCACCCGGCGCCAGCCGCCGCACTTCTCGTTGTCGGCCATGCCGGTGCGGGCGAGTTGCTTGAGCACCACGGGGAAGGCGGTCGGGGGGATGGAGAAGTAGAAGGCGGCGTTGCCGTGGATGCCGTGGCTGGCGCGCAGGTCGTCCAGTGTCCGGGCGAGCTTGTCGAAGGCCGCGTCGTCGTCGAACGAGCCGCCGACGAACTTGATGTTGCCGGCCAGCCGCGACCACACCTCCTCCCGCCACGGTGTACGGGCGTGCTTCCGCGCCGCCTCGTGGGCCAGCGACTCGAAGTCGCCGTCACCCCAGTCGCGCCGGGCGAAGCCCAGAACCACGAATCCGGGGGGCAGCAGTCCCCGGTTGGCCAGGTCGTAGACCGCCGGCAGCAACTTCTTGCGCGCCAGGTCGCCGGTCACCCCGAAGATCACCAGAGCGCAGGGCTCCGGGATCCGGGGAAGTCGTCGGTCCTGCGCGTCGCGCAGCGGATTCACGCCGCCTCCTCGCTCGGTCTGGTCCATGTCGTCCATCGTCACGCCCGCCATCGTCCGATCGCATCCCGCAGCTGGGCCAGCCCGGCCGCCCTGTCGGTCAGGTGCAGCCGCAGCACCGGTCGGCCCCGCTCGATCAGCGCCTGCCGGTCGCCGGTGGCCTGTGCCGCCTGTAACTCTCCGAAGGAGTACGGCCGTCCCGGCACCGGCAGATCAACGTCCACCGCCCCGGTGAGCTGAAGATAGCTGCCGACCGGCGGGCCACCCTTGTGGTACTGCCCGGTGGAGTGCAGGTACCGGGGGCCCCACCCGAAGGTGACCGGCCGCCCGAGCGTCCGGGCCAGCAGCGGTCGCAGCTCCGCCGCGTCGGCGTCGGCGACCCGGTCCAGGTACGCCGTCACGGCGAGGTGACCGGCGACGTCCACCCCGTCGAGCAGGTGCCGCAGCGCGCCGTCGAGGTCGGCGGGGGCGCCCGGTGGGGCGTACACCTCGATGGCGCCCTCGGTGCGCGACGGTGTCTGCGTCGGTGGCCCGGACTCCAGGATCCGCCGGGTGTTCTCCTTGCTCGCGGCGACGTCCGGCTGGTCGAAGGGGTCGACACCGAGCACCGTCGCGGCGACGGTCGTGGCGTACTCCCAGGCGAGGAAGTGCGCGCCCAGCGGACCGTTCACCGCCAGGTCCGGCGCGCATCCGCCGCCGGGGACGTCTCCGGCGGCCAGGGCGCCGCCGTAGCTGACGGTCAGCACGTCCGGCCCGGCGACGCCGGGTGCCACGGGTGACTCCACGACCACCGGCAGGATGCCGGTGCCGGCCTTGCCGGTCGACTCGGCCAGCAACTGCTCGGCCCAGTCACCGAGGCCGTCCAGGCCGGTGCCGTCGCCGACCAGGGCGACCGTGCCCCGGCCCCCGGTGGCCGCCGCGCCCAGCGCCGCGCCCAGCGCCAGGGCGGGATTGTCCGCGTCCCGGCCCAGCGACGCCGAGAACGCCTCGGCGTCGTCCAGCAGGGCGGTCACCTCGGCCCCGGCCAGCGCGGCCGGGACCAGGCCGAAGGCGGTCAGCGCCGCGTACCGGCCGCCCACCTCCGGGTCGGCGGGCAGCACCACCGCGCCCATCTCGTGGGCGACGGCCTCCAGCGGCGAACCCGGGTCGGTCACCACCACGAAGTGCCGGGCCGCCTCGGCCTCGCCCATCCCGGCGTCCAGGAACGCCTGCCAGTACGCCCGGCGGTGGCTGTCGGTCTCCACGGTGGCGCCGGACTTGCTGGCGACCACCACCACGGTGCGCTCCAGCCGGTCGGCCAGCACCGCCCGGATTCGTCCCGGGTCGGTCGTGTCGAGCACGGTCAGCGGCCGGCCCAGCGTACGGACGATGGTCTCGGCGGCCAGCGACGAGCCGCCCATCCCGACGAGGACCACGTGGTCCAGGTCGGCCAGCTCCGCCGTCAGCTCGGCGAGCTGGGGGAGCAGCTCCCGGCTGCGCCGGTGGGTGTCCAGCCAGCCCAGCCGCAGGCGCGCCGTCGGCTCGGCGTCCGGCCCCCACAGCGCGGGGTCCTTGCCGGCCAGCCGCGCCGGCAGGCCCCGACCGACCAGGTCCTCCCGCAGCCGGGTGGCGCCGTCGACGGCGTCCGCGCCGTGCACGGCCAACCCGGCGGCCGCGACCGCCGGCTCGGCCGTCAGGTCACTCATGCGGCCACCGGGCCGGGCGGGCGACGGCGTGACGCGCCGCGGGGCGGAACCCCGCGGCGCGTCCGACGCCCAACGTCACGCGTTGCCCCCGGCCTGCTCGGCGGCCTGTGCGTCGCCCTTGGCGGCCCGGTTCGGCCTGCCGGTGCCCTTCGCCGCCTCGACCAGCGACTTCGTCACGCCGTCGAGCAGCTCCAGCCAGCTGGCCTCGAACTTCTCCACGCCCTCGCGCTCCAGGGTGGCGATCACGTCGGACATGTCCACCCCGACCGACTCCAGGTCGGTGAAGACCGTGCGCGCCGCGTCGTACGACCCGGTGATGGTGTCGCCCCGGGTCTCGCCGTGGTCGGCGTACGCGTGGATCACCGACTCGGGCATGGTGTTGACCGTGCCGGGGGCGATCAGCTCCTCGACGTAGATCACGTCCCGGTACTCCGGGTTCTTCGTCGAGGTGGACGCCCAGAGCGGCCGCTGCGGGTGGGCGCCCGCGTCGGCCAGGGCCTGCCAGCGGTCCGAGGAGAAGACCTGGCCGTAGCGTTCGTAGGCGAGCTGGGCGTTGGCGACGGCGGCGCGCCCCTTGAGCCCCAGCGCGCGCTCCTTGCCCGCGGCGTCGGAAGCCTCGCCGGCCATCCGGTCCAATCTCTTGTCGACCTCGGTGTCGACCCGGGAGACGAAGAAGGACGCCACCGAGCCGATCCTGGACAGGTCGTGACCGTTCGCCTTCGCCTGCTCCAGCCCGGCGAGGAACGCCTCCATCACCTGCGAGTAGCGGTCCAGGCCGAAGATCAGCGTCACGTTCACGCTGATCCCCTCGGCCAGGGTCGCGGTGATCGCCGGCAGGCCGGCCTCGGTCGCCGGGATCTTGATGAACAGGTTCGGCCGGTCGACCAGCCACCACAGCGCCTTGGCCTCGGCGACGGTCCGCTCCGTCTCGTGCGCCAGCCGGGGGTCCACCTCGATGGAGACCCGGCCGTCGACGCCGTGGCTCTTGTCGTACGACGGGCGCATCACGTCGCAGGCCCAGCGCACGTCGTACGTGGTGAGCATGCGGACGGCCTCTTCGACCTCCACGCCACGGGTGGCCAGGTCCCGCAGCTGCCAGTTGTACTCGTCGGCGTCGCTCAGCGCCTTGGCGAAGATGGTCGGGTTCGTGGTCACCCCGGCCACGTGCTTCTCGCGGCGCAGCTGGTCCAGCCCGCCGGAGCTCAGTCGTACCCGGGAGAGATCATCGAGCCAGACCGCCACGCCCGCGGCGGTGAGTTCGCTCAGCCTGTCCGTCGTCATGCCGTCCACGCTCCCCTCAGTTGCCGGTCGTGAAACCGGTGATGTCGCCCACCCGGGCCAGCGACGCGTGAGCCGCCGCCACGATCCGGTCCGGGGTGAACCCGAACTGCTCGAAGAGCACGGTGTGCGGCGCGCTCGCCCCGTAGTGCTCCAGGCTCACGCTCTCGCCGAGGTCCCCGACGACGCCGCGCCAGGACATCGCGATGCCCGCCTCCACGCTCACCCGAGCCTTTACCCCGCGCGGCAGCACCGACTCCCGGTACGCCTCGTCCTGCGCGTGGAACCACTCCTGGCAGGGCATCGAGACGACCCGGGTCGGGGTGCCGTCGGCCTCCAGCCGCTCCCGGGCGGTGAGGCAGAGCTGCACCTCCGAGCCGGTGCCGACGATGATCACCTGCGGCTTGCCGTTGGACGCCTCGGCCAGCACGTACCCGCCCTTGGCGACACCCTCGGCACCGCCGAGCTGCGTACGGTCCAGCGTCGGCAGCGCCTGCCGGCTCAGCGCCAGCGCGGTCGGCCGGTCGGTGTGCTCCAGCGCCTGCCGCCAGGCCCAGGCGGTCTCGTTGGCGTCGGCGGGCCGGACCACGTCCAGGCCGGGGATGGCGCGCAGCGCGGTCAGGTGCTCCACCGGCTGATGGGTCGGGCCGTCCTCGCCGAGGCCGATCGAGTCGTGCGTCCAGACGTAGACCACCGGCAGCTTCATCAGCGCGGCGAGCCGCACCGAGGGGCGCATGTAGTCGCTGAACACCAGGAAGGTGCCGCCGTACGGGCGGGTGCCGCCGTGCAGGGCGATGCCGTTGAGGATCGCGCCCATGGCGTGCTCACGGATGCCGAAGTGCAGCGTGCGGCCGTACTCGTGGCCGGGGAAGTCCTTGGTGGCGTGCGCGGCCGGGATGAACGACGGCTCGCCCTTCATGGTGGTGTTGTTGCTCTCCGCCAGGTCGGCCGAGCCGCCCCACAGCTCCGGCAGCACCGGGGCGAGCGCCTCCAGCACCTTGCCGGAGGCGGCCCGGGTGGCCACGCCCTTGGCGTCCGCCGGGAAGGTCGGCAGGACGTCGGCCCAGCCGGCGGGCAGCACCCGGCCGGCCATCCGGTCGTGGAGCGCCTTGCGCTCGGCGTTGGCGCCGGCCCAGGCGTCGAAGGCCTGCTGCCACTGCCGCTGGGCCGCGTCACCCCGGCCCATCACCAGCCGGGCGTGGCCGAGGACCTCCTCGTCGACCTCGAAGTTCTGCTGCGGGTCGAAGCCGAGGATCTGCTTGGTGGCGGCCACCTCGTCGGCGCCGAGCGCCGAGCCGTGGATCTTGCCGGTGTTCTTCTTGTTCGGGGCGGGCCAGCCGATGATGGTGCGCAGCGCGATGAAGGAGGGGCGGTCGGTCTCCGCCTTGGCGGCCAGCAGCGCCTGGTACAGCGCCTCGACGTCCTCGTGGTAGTCGCCCTGGTCGGCGTCGCCGGCGCGCCAGTCGACGGTCTGCACGTGCCAGCCGTACGCCTCGTAGCGGGCCGCGACGTCCTCGCTCTTGGCGATCCGGGTGTCGTCCTCGATCGAGATCTCGTTGTCGTCGTAGATCACGCAGAGGTTGCCGAGCTGCTGGTGGCCGGCGAGGGCGCTGGCCTCGTGGCTGATGCCCTCCTCGATGTCGCCGTCGGAGGCGATGCACCAGATGTCGTGGTCGAAGACCGACGCGCCGGGCTCGCTCTCCGGGTCGAAGAGGCCGCGTTCGCGACGGGCGGCCATCGCCATGCCCACCGCGTTGCCCATGCCCTGGCCCAGTGGGCCGGTGGTGGTCTCGACGCCGGGGGTGTGCCCGTGCTCGGGGTGGCCCGGGGTCAGCGAGCCCCACTGCCGCAGCGACTTCAGGTCTTCCAGGCTCAGCGGGTAGCCGGAGAGGAAGAGCTGGATGTAGAGAGTCAGGCTGGAGTGCCCGGCGGAGAGCACGAACCGGTCCCGGCCGGGCCAGTTCGGGTCGGCCGGGTTGTGCCGCATCACCCGGTTGAAGAGCAGGTACGCCGCGGGCGCGAGGCTCATCGCGGTGCCCGGGTGACCGTTGCCGGATTTCTCCACGGCGTCCATGGCCAGCACGCGGACGGTGTCGACGGCCCTGCGGTCGAGGTCGGACCAGTTGAGAGCGGAGTGCTCGGGACGGTTGGCAGCCACGATGGTTGTGCTCCTCGGCAGATGGGCGGAACCCTCACCAGTGACCCTATCGAGCGGCCCTAAACCTCCGCCCGGGGATCACTGCACGCCGACGGGTACGTGTCGGACGCCGGGACCGTTCGGTCGCCAGGTGTGACGGCTCGCACCGTTGTCGGGTCGCCCGGGCAGCCAAAACGACAGCGCGTAGTGTGTGGGGCGGTGTGTGGACCCAGTCGGGTCCGGCCGACCCGATCCCCCTGCCGAAGCCGGAAGGTGGCAATCCGTGAGCATGATCACCGAGCGCCCCGTCAGCAACTCTGCCGGGCAGCCGCCGGTGCGCACGGTGGCCGAGGAGTCGGCGAAACCGCGCCGCGACGTCCGGGCGGTGGTCGCCGCGTACGTGGCGCTGACCAAGCCGCGGATCGTCGAGCTGCTGCTGGTGACCACGGTGCCGGCGATGATGCTCGCGGACGGTGGCATGCCGTCGCTCTGGCTGGTGGCGGTGGTGCTGATCGGCGGCTCGCTCGCCGCCGGCGCGGCGAGCGTGCTCAACTGCTACATCGACCGGGACATCGACCAGTTGATGCGGCGTACCAAGCGCCGCCCGCTGCCGGCGCACACCGTGTCGCCGCGTAACGCGCTGATCTTCGGCCTGGTGCTGGCGGCGGTGTCGACGGCGCTGATGGTGGCGTTCACCAATCTGCTGGCGGCCGGGCTGACCCTGGCCGCGATCGCCTACTACGACCTCGTCTACACGCTCTGGCTCAAGCGCACCACGACGGCGAACACCTTCTGGGGCGGTGCCTGCGGGGCCGCGCCGGTGCTGATCGGCTGGGCGGCGGTCACCGGTTCGCTCGCGCCGCAGGCGTGGGCGCTCTTCGCGGTGGTCTTCTTCTGGCAGATGCCGCACTTCTACCCGCTGGCCATGAAGTACAAGGACGACTACGCGCGGGCCGGCATCCCGATGCTGCCGGTGGTGGCCTCGGCCCGCCGGGTCAACGCCGAGATCCTGGTCTTCGCCTGGCTCACCGTGTTGACCTCGCTGGCGCTCTGGCCGATGGGGATGAGCCCGATCTACGGTGTGCCGACGCTCGTGGTGGGGGGCATCTTCCTGGTCGAGGCGCACAAGCTGTGCCGCCGGGTGAGGCGGGGCGAGGCGGTCAAGCCGATGCGGCTGTTCCACTGGTCGACCACCTACCTGACGATCCTCTTCGCCGCTGTCGCGGTCGACGCGCTGATCTGACACCCGAAGGTGGCACGGTGTGGCCCGGTGTCACACCGTGCCGCCCCGGCGTGCCGTTCGTCACGCCTGCGGCCTCGCTGAACATCAATTTCCGGAATCTTTTTCACCCTGAGCGGCATCGACTCAAGTTGGACGCATTAGGGCGATCCGGGCCGCCCGGTTTGTCCCACCCTTTACGACTTGTCAGGGCAAATTACCTGTGGTCTTCCTTAAACCCGTAGGTAATTGGCATCACAAAAGGTTCATCGTTCTCGCACCAACGGGTGGCTCTCTGCTTAGGCTTCGCGTCATGGCAGATGGTTCCGATACGACGCTGACGGCTGAGCAGACCGCGGAGCAGGCCCCCAACGGCCTGGTCTCCGGCATCAGGTCGTTCGCCGCCGGGCACGGCGGCGCGAAGGCGGTCATCGAGTACGTCGGCAAGCGTGGCGCGCGGATCGTCCTCGTCGGCGAGGACGGCGCGTGGGCCGACCAGTTCGCGGACGACACCGTCGTCGCACGCCAGGCGTGCGCGAAGGCGGGAGTCACCGTCGAGAACGCCTGGGAGCGTGAGCTCATGGACCAGATGCGCCCGAGCAACGACCTCTGGCGGTCGATGGCCCGGCGCACGATGGCCCGTTGACATAAATTGACCCACCACCACCAGTCGACCCGGGGGGAACCCCGGGTCGCTCTCGTCACCTGCGACCGGCTCGCCGACCTCGACCCGGACGACCGGCTCGTGCTCGCCCCGCTGGCCGCCCACGGCGTCACCGTCGAGGCGGCCGTCTGGGACACCCCGGACGTCGACTGGGCCGCGTACGACCTGGTCGTGCTCCGCTCGCCCTGGGACTACGCGCTGCGCCGCGACGAGTTCGTGGCCTGGGCGGAGAGCGTGCCGCAGCTGGTCAACCCGGCCGACGTGGTGCGCTGGAACACCGACAAGCGCTACCTGGGCGAGCTGGCCGCCGCCGGGGTGCCGACCGTGCCGACCGGCTGGGTCGAGCCGGGGCAGGACTGGACGCCGCCCGCGGACTCCGGCGAGTACGTCATCAAACCCGCCGTCAGCGCCGGCAGCCAGGACACCGGCCGGTACGACCTCGCCGACCCGGAGCACCGCGAGCTGGCCGCGGCACACGTGCGGCGGCTCTCCGCGGCCGGCCGGGTCACCATGGTCCAGCCGTACCTGACCGCCGTGGACACGGCGGGGGAGACGGCGCTGCTCTTCCTGGCCGGTCCGCAGGGGCTGGCCTACAGCCACGCGATCCGCAAGGGCCCGATGCTGGACGGCCCGGACCTCGGCGTGGAAGGGCTCTACAAGCCCGAGGAGATCACCGCCCGTACCGCGACGCCGGAGCAGCTGGCCGTCGCCGAGCAGGTCCTGTCGGCGGTCCCCGGCGGGTCGCAGCGCCTGCTCTACGCCCGGGTGGATCTCATCCCCGGCGCGGACGGCACGCCCGTCCTGGTGGAGCTGGAGCTGACCGAGCCGTCCCTGTTCCTCGGGTACGCCGACGGCGCCCCCGAGCGCCTCGCCGACGCGATCGTCGCCCACCTGTCCCGTCAGGCGACCTGACTTCCGGCGGCCCGCCTTGACGGCGGCGCTCGGAGGGCGGGCGGCGCGCCGAGCAGCCGGACGGCGCTGATCAGGTCGGCCTTGATCGACTCTGTGTCGCCGATGTGGCGGTGTCGGAGCGGCGCGGACACCGCCACATCGGCGACCTCGCGGCGAGGTGCTGGTGGGTCAGGCGACGGCGGGTACGCGGTCGGCCGTCGCGGTGGCTGCGGGAGCGGGAGCGGGAGGGGCCGGGCGGCGCTCGCGGGTCGACCAGAGCACCGACAGGGTCGCCAGCAGCACCAGGCAGGAGCCGAGCATGTGCGCGCCGACCAGCAGCGCGGGCAGGTCGGTGAAGTACTGCACGAAGCCGATCACGCCTTGACCCAGCTCCACCGCGACCAGCACCACCGCCGCCCGGGCGGCGGCGGTGGCGCCGACCGCCTGGAACGCGAAGACCAGCGCCACGGAGAGCCCGATCAGCAGGAACACCCCGTCGGCGTGCACCTGGGAGATCTGCTCCGGGTCCAGGCCGTTGCGGGCCGCGCCGCCGTCGCCGGCGTGCGGGCCGCTGCCGGTCACCCACGTCCCGACCACCAGCACCGACGCGCTGACCACGGTGGTGAGCAGCGCGAGGGTACGCAGCGGGCCGGGCACCACGGCCACCGCCGGCCCGTCCGGCTCCTTGATCCGCCGCCACAGCGCGTACGCGGCCGCGATCACCACCATCGAGGCGAGGAAGTGCAGCCCGACCACCCAGGGGTTCAGGTTGGTCAGCACGGTGATCCCGCCGATGACCGCCTGCGCCGGGATGCCGAACAGCACCGCCACGGCGAGCGGCAGCAGCCCGCGCCGGCGCGGGCGGTGCAGCAGCACGGCCAGCACCACGGCGAGGGCGATGATCCCGACGGCGAAGGTCAGCAGTCGGTTGCCGAACTCGATCATCCCGTGCACGCCCATCTCGGGCGTGGTGGTGTACGAGGCGTCGGTGCACCGGGGCCAGGTCGGGCAGCCCAGGCCGGAGGCGGTGAGCCGGACGGCCCCACCGGTCACGACGATGGCCACGTTCGCCACGATCGAGGCGTATGCGAGGCGGCGCAGCAGGGTGGTGGACACCGGGAACCGGTCGGATGCCTTCACGCAGCGAATCCTACGGCGTGTAGTGGAGCCCGATCGGGTGACTCCGCCGCCCCGGTGTCGGGGATCACCGGGACCCGGGTTTGCGGGCCTTGGGCGAATTACGTAACGTTGGCGTTGTGAAAAACGCGGCGGCGCTCTCGGAGCACCTGCCGGCGGCCGCCCCGGTCGCCGGCGGCTCCAGGTCGCGGCGCGGCGCCGGACGCGCCGAGCTGGAGCTGTCTCCGGCCGCGTCCGCCGATCTCTCCACCCGGGACCGGGTCACCCAGCTGCTGCTGGAGCGGGGGGCGACCACCGCCGCGCAGCTCGGCTCGGCGCTCGGCCTCAGCCCCGCCGCGATCCGCCGGCACCTGGACGCGATGCTCGCCGACGGCGACGTGGTCGCCCGGGAGCAGGTGGTGCGGGGCAGTCGGGGTCGGGGTCGCCCGGCGAAGGTGTTCCTGCTGACCGACGCCGCCCGGGTCCGCTGCGGCACGCACCACTACGACAACATGGCCACCGCCGCGCTGCGCTGGATCGCCCGCAACGGCGGTTCCGACGCGGTGCAGGAGTTCGCCGCCGAGCAGGTGGCCGCGCTGGAGGCCCGCTGCCGGGCCGCGATGGAGGACGCCGGCGACGAGCCCCTGGCGCGGGCGGAGGCGCTCGCGGGGGCGCTCACCGCCGAGGGCTACGCTGCCAACGCGTCCACGATCGCCTCCGGCGGCCAGCTCTGTCAGCACCACTGCCCGGTGGCGCACGTGGCCGCCGAGTTCCCCCAGCTGTGCGAGGCCGAGACCGCGGTCATCTCCCGCCTGGTCGGCACTCACGTGCAGCGCCTGGCCACCATCGCGCACGGCGACGGGGTGTGCACCACGCACATCCCGGCCCAGCCGCGTGCCCAGTCCGGTACCACCGTCACCACTGTGAGGACAGATAGATGACCGAGCAGATCGTCCAGCCCCTGACCCAGGAAGAGCAGCTCGCCGCCCTCGGTCGCTACGAGTACGGCTGGGCCGACCCCGACGTCGCCGGGGCCGCCGCCCAGCGTGGCCTCAGCGAGGCGGTGGTGCGGGACATCTCGGCGAAGAAGAACGAGCCGGCCTGGATGCTCGACCTGCGCCTGAAGGGCCTGCGGCTGTTCGGCCGCAAGCCGATGCCGGCCTGGGGCGCCGACCTCACCGGGATCGACTTCGACAACATCAAGTACTTCGTGCGGTCCACCGAGAAGCAGGCCACCAGTTGGGAGGACCTGCCGGAGGACATCAAGAACACCTACGACCGGCTGGGCATCCCCGAGGCGGAGAAGCAGCGCCTGGTCGCCGGTGTCGCGGCGCAGTACGAGTCCGAGGTGGTCTACCACAAGATCCGTGAGGACCTCGAGGAGCAGGGCGTCGTCTTCCTGGACACCGACACCGCGCTCAAGGAGCACGAGGAGCTGTTCAAGGAGTACTTCGGCACGGTCATCCCGGTCGGCGACAACAAGTTCGCGGCGCTGAACACCTCGGTGTGGTCCGGTGGCTCGTTCATCTACGTGCCGAAGGGTGTGCACGTGGAGATCCCGCTGCAGGCCTACTTCCGGATCAACACGGAGAACATGGGCCAGTTCGAGCGGACGCTGATCATCGTCGACGAGGGCGCCTACGTGCACTACGTCGAGGGCTGCACCGCTCCGCTGTACTCCTCCGACTCGCTGCACAGCGCGGTGGTGGAGATCGTCGTCAAGAAGAACGCCCGCTGCCGTTACACGACCATCCAGAACTGGTCGAACAACGTCTACAACCTGGTCACCAAGCGTGCCGTCTGCCACGAGGGCGCGACCATGGAGTGGGTCGACGGCAACATCGGCTCCAAGGTCACCATGAAGTACCCGGCGGTCTACATGACCGGCGAGCACGCCAAGGGCGAGGTGCTGTCGGTGGCCATGGCCGGTGAGGGCCAGCACCAGGACGCCGGCGCGAAGATGGTCCACGCGGCCCCGCACACGTCCTCGACCATCGTGTCGAAGTCGATCGCCCGGGGTGGCGGCCGCACCTCGTACCGGGGTCTGGTGCAGGTGCTGGAGGGCTCGCACCACAGCCGGAGCACGGTCAAGTGCGACGCGCTGCTGGTCGACACCATCTCCCGCTCGGACACCTACCCGTACGTCGACATCCGCGAGGACGACGTGGCGATGGGGCACGAGGCGACCGTCTCCAAGATCAGCGACGACCAGCTCTTCTACCTGATGAGCCGTGGCCTGAGCGAGGACGAGGCGATGGCGATGATCGTGCGCGGCTTCATCGAGCCGATCGCCAAGGAGCTTCCGATGGAGTACGCCCTGGAGCTCAACCGCCTGATCGAGCTCCAGATGGAGGGCGCGGTCGGCTGACGCCGCCCGACGTGGGCCGACCCGCGTGCGGCCCCGGCCCGTCGTGCCGCGTCGCGACCGGCCCGACCTGCCCTCCGATCAATGCCACCGTCGCCACGGAACAGACAGACCAAGGAAGAGATGACTACCCAGGCTTCCGCGCCGCCCAGCACCAAGACGCAGGCGCTCCGTTCGTACGACGTCGCCGACTTCCCGGCCCTCACCGGCCTGGAGGAGGAGTGGCGCTTCACCCCGCTCAAGCGGCTGCGCGGGCTGGTCGGCGAGGCGCAGGCCGCCGCCGCCACGGTCCGCCACGAGTACGGTGACCTGCCCTCCGGCGTCACCGTCGAGCGGATCACCAAGGAGGACCCGCGGGTGGGCAGCGTGCTCACCCCGGTCGACCGGGTCAGCGCGCTGGCGTACGGCGGGGCCGACCAGGCGCTGCTCGTGACGGTCGCGGCGGACGCCGTGGTCGACCGGCCGGTGACCCTGCGGGTCGTCGGCGACGGCGCCGAGGGGCTGGCCTTCGGGCACACCTTCGTCGAGGTGGGCCGCTTCGCCGAGGTGGTCGTGGTGCTGGAGCACCTCGGCTCGGCCACCCTGGCCGACAACGTCGAGGTGTCCGTGGCCGACGGCGCGAAGCTGACCCTGGTCACCGTGGCCGACTGGTCCGCCGACGCGGTGCAGGCCCAGCACCTGAAGATCAGGCTGGGCCGCGACGCGAAGGCGACGCACGTGCACGTGAGCCTCGGTGGAGACCTGGTCCGGCAGTACACCTCGGTGGAGTACACCGGCCGCGGCGGCGAGGCCGAGCTGTACGGCGTCTACTTCGCCGACGGCGGGCAGCACCTGGAGCACCGGCAGTTGGTCGACCACAACGTGCCGGACTGCCGCAGCTACGTCGGCTACCGGGGCGCGCTGCAGGGCGACGACGCCCGTACCGTCTGGGTCGGCGACGTGCTGATCCGGGCCGAGGCGACCGGCACCGACACGTACGAGATCAACCGGAACCTGCTGCTCTCCGACGGTGCCCGGGCCGACTCCGTGCCGAACCTGGAGATCGAGACCGGCGAGATCGCCGGCGCCGGCCACGCGAGCGCGACCGGCCGCTTCGATGACGAGCAGCTCTTCTACCTGATGGCCCGGGGCATCCCGGAGGGCGAGGCCCGCCGCCTGGTGGTGCGCGGCTTCTTCGCCGAGCTGATCAACAAGATCCCGGTCGAGGAGCTGCGCGAGCGGCTCGGTCACGCGATCGAGGCCCGCCTGGCGAAGGCCGGCGCGTGATGATCAGGATCTGCTCGACCGAGGACGTGCCCAAGGGCACCGTGATCAGCGCCGACGTGGACGGCACGCAGATCGCCCTCGTGCACGGCGAGGACGGCCAGTTCTACGCCGTGTACGACGAGTGCTCGCACGCCGCGGTCGCCCTCTCCGAGGGGGAGGTCGAGGGGTGCACGTTGGAATGCTGGCTGCACGGTTCCCGTTTCGACCTGCGTACCGGCGAGCCCACCGGGCTGCCCGCCACCGAACCCGTTCCCGTCTACCCCGTCGAAGTCCGCGACGGCGACATCTACGTCAGCCTGACGCCGAGCAATGGAGTGACCCGATAATGAGCACCCTGGAGATCCGCGACCTGAAGGTGTCGGTCAAGCTGCCCGAGGGTGAGCTCAAGCCGATCCTGTATGGGGTAGACCTGACGGTTGATTCGGGAAGCACCCACGCGATCATGGGTCCGAACGGCTCCGGCAAGTCGACCCTGGCGTACTCGATCGCCGGCCACCCCAAGTACGAGATCACCGGTGGCTCGGTGACCCTCGACGGCGCCGACGTGCTGGCCATGTCCGTCGACGAGCGGGCCCGCGCCGGCCTCTTCCTGGCCATGCAGTACCCGGTCGAGGTCCCCGGCGTCTCGGTGGCGAACTTCCTGCGCACGGCCAAGACCGCCATCGACGGCGAGGCCCCGAAGTTGCGCACCTGGGGCGGCGAGCTGCGTGGCGCCATGCAGCGCCTCCAGATGGACCCGGCGTTCGCCCAGCGCAACGTCAACGAGGGCTTCTCCGGCGGGGAGAAGAAGCGGCACGAGATCGTGCAGCTGGAGCTGCTCAAGCCGAAGATCGCCATCCTCGACGAGACCGACTCCGGCCTCGACGTGGACGCGCTGCGCGTGGTCAGTGAGGGCGTCAACCGGGTCCGCGACACCGGTGACACCGGCGTGCTGCTGATCACCCACTACACCCGGATCCTGCGCTACATCAAGCCGGACTTCGTGCACGTCTTCGTCGCCGGCCGGATCGTCGAGCAGGGCGGGCCGGAGCTGGCCGACAAGCTCGAGGCCGAGGGCTACGAGCGCTACGCCGCCGGGGCCGGTTCGGCGCGGGCCTGACACGCACACGACAGGGGCCGCTGAGATGACCACCATCGCCATCCCCGAGGGCATGCCGCAGTACGACGACGTGCCCCGCTTCGACGTGGCCGCGGTGCGCGCCGACTTCCCGATCCTGGACCGGGAGATCAACGGGCACCGGCTGGTCTATCTCGACAGCGCCAACACCTCGCACAAGCCGCGGCAGGTGCTCGACGTGCTCGCCGAGCACTACGCGATGCACAACGCCAACGTGTCGCGCTCGGTGCACACCCTGGGCACCGAGGCGACCGAGGCGTACGAGGGGGCCCGGGCGAAGATCGCCGCATTCATCAACGCGCCGAGCGTGGACGAGGTGGTGTTCACCAAGAACTCCACCGAGGCGATCAACATCGTGGCGTACGCGTTCTCCAACGCGTCGCTGCGGCCCGACGCCGACGAGCGGTTCCGGCTCGGCCCGGGCGACGAGATCGTGATCTCCGAGATGGAGCACCACTCGAACATCGTCCCCTGGCAGTTGCTCTGCGAACGCACGGGCGCGACCCTGCGCTGGTTCCCGGTCACCGACCAGGGGCGGCTGGACGAGTCGGGGTTGGAGGAGCTGGTCACCGAGCGGACGAAGATCGTCTCGCTGGTGCACACCTCCAACATCCTCGGCACGGTCAACGCCACCGCGCGGATCACCGAGCGGGTCCGCCAGGTGGGCGCGCTGCTGCTGCTCGACTGCTCGCAGTCGGTGCCGCACATGCCGATGGACGTGGTCGACCACGACGCCGACTTCATCGTCTTCACCGGGCACAAGATGTGCGCCCCGACCGGCATCGGCGTGCTGTGGGGCAGGGGCGAGCTGCTCGCCGCGATGCCCCCGGTGCTCGGCGGCGGCTCGATGATCGAGACGGTGTCGATGGCGCGTTCGACGTTCGCCGCGCCGCCGGCCCGGTTCGAGGCGGGTACCCCGCCGATCGCCGAAGCGGTCGCGCTCGGGGCGGCGGTCGACTACCTGAGCGGGATCGGCATGCGGGCCGTCCAGTGGCACGAGAAGGAGCTGACGGCGTACGCGTTGGACGCCCTCGCCACGGTTCCCGGGTTGCGGATCTTCGGCCCGAACGTGCCGGTCGGCCGGGGCGGAACGATCTCGTTCGCGCTCGGCGACGTCCACCCGCACGACGTGGGGCAGGTCCTCGACTCGCTCGGCGTGCAGGTACGGGTGGGGCACCACTGCGCGAAGCCGGTGTGCACCCGGTTCGGCGTCCCGGCGATGACCCGGGCGTCGTTCTACCTGTACACCACCACGGAGGAGATCGACGCCCTGGTGGCGGGTCTCGAGCAGGTGCGGAAGGTGTTCGACTGAGATGCAGCTGGATCAGCTCTACCAGGAGATCATCCTGGACCACTACAAGCACCCGCACGGGCGTGGGCTGCGTGACGCCGAGGACCCGCAGGCCCGGGTGGCCGAGGCGCACCACGTCAACCCGACCTGCGGTGATGAGATCACCGTCCGGGTGGCCACCGGCGGCGACGTGCTCGACGACATCTCGTACGACGGGATGGGCTGCTCGATCAGCCAGGCGTCGGCGAGCGTGTTGCACGAGCTGCTGCGCGGCCGGGGCGCGGGTGAGGCGTTCGCCGTGCACGAGGCGTTCGTCGAGTTGATGTCCGGGCGTGGCCAGGTCACGCCGGACGAGGACGTGCTCGGTGACGGGGTGGCGTTCGCGGGTGTCGCGCGCTACCCGGCCCGGGTCAAGTGCGCGCTGCTGCCGTGGATGGCGTTCAAGGATGCCGCGGCACGCGCCGGCGTGGGCGCGAGCCCGACGGAGGTGAAGGCATGAGCGACGAGACGACGGCGCCGGAGAACGGCGCGGTGGCGACCGAGGGCGCGGCGCCGGCGGCCGGCGGCAGGGCCGCCGTCGCCGACATCGAGGAGGCGATGAAGGACGTCGTCGACCCCGAGCTGGGCATCAACGTGGTCGACCTCGGCCTGGTGTACGGCGTGCACGTCGGAGACGACAACGTCGCGACGCTGGACATGACGCTCACCTCGGCGGCCTGCCCGCTCACCGACGTGATCGAGGACCAGGCCCGACAGGCGCTGACCACCGGCCCGGGTGGCGGCCTGGTCGACGACATCCGGATCAACTGGGTCTGGCTGCCGCCGTGGGGGCCGGACAAGATCACCGACGAGGGGCGCGACCAGCTCCGCTCGCTCGGCTTCAACGTCTGACCGTCACCGTCGAGCGCGGCACCCGGCACCGGGGTGCCGCGCTCGACGCGCGGGTCATCCGGGCTGTCCCCCCGCCGGGGCCTGGACAAGCCCGTCCCGGGCCTTCGCCGGGGTGCTCACGTTGACCCTGCTGAACCCGGCCACCGTGGTTTACTTCACGGCGCTCGTCATCGGCCGCCGGGGCTCCGTCGACCCGGACCTGCCGGTCGCGTCCGCCTTCTGCTCGGGGCGATCTCGCCCTCGGCGAGCTGGCAACTGCTGATCGCCGGTGGCGGTTCCCTGGTCGGACGGGTGCTGGCGGGTCCGCGCGGCCGCCTGGTCACCGCCCTGGTGTCCAGCGCGATCATCGCCGCCCTCGCCGTCGCGGTGCTGTTCGTCGGGTGATTCCGACCCGACCCCGGCCGCCTGCCGCGATCATGCGGTTCCGGTCGCCTTTTCGCGGCCTTCGCGCCGGTTCGGTGGGGCCACCTCTGCAAGATCGCGGTACTGAGGGGCGGGGGCAGGGGCCAGTGGCGTAGGTTCGGGAGCGTGAGCAGCCGACCCGCAGCCGGCGGCGGCCGCTGGGTCGAGGTCGAACCGGCCCGGGTGGCCCGGTGGACCGAGGGCTTCGCCGAGCGGCACGGTCCGCCCACCACCACCGTTCTTGGGTACGGCCTGCTGCTGACCGCCCCGGACGGCGCCACGGCCGAGCTGCACACCCCGCCCGGCGCACGCCCCGCGCCGGACCTGCCCGGATTCGTCGGGGCGGCGGCCGCACCCCGCCGGATCGGCCTGCTGCTCGCCCGCAAGGGCGCGGTCGCCGTCGGCGTGGCCGAGGGCCTCGACCTGGTGGTCTCCAAGGTGGACACCCGTTACGTGCAGGGGCGTACCGCCGCCGGTGGGTGGTCCCAGCAGCGGTTCGCCCGGCGGCGCGACAACCAGGCGAAGGCGGCCCTCGGTGACGCGGCGGAGTTGGCCGTACGCCTGCTGCTGCCGGAGGTGTCGACCCTTGCGGCCCTGGTCTGCGGCGGTGACCGGCGGGCGGTGGAGACCGTGCTGGCCGATCGCCGGCTGGCCCCGCTCGCCGCGTTGCGCGCCGGCCGCCTCCTCGACGTGCCGGAACCCCGGCACGCAGTCCTGGTCGCCGCCGTCTCCGCCGCCCGAGCGGTCCACATTCTGGTCCGCTGAACGGAAAAGATCCCATCAAGGCGGGTCAATCCAACCCGTCTAATGTGCATCGAAGGCAGCCGATGCATATCGTCGGTGCGACGAAGTGGTGGGTCTCCGGGCGCCCGCCGGGGCAGCTTCGTCGTCCAGGCACCGACATCGTTGGGAGAGAGCAGTACATGAACGGACATCAGGACGGCCGGCTGCGGGCCCGGTGGCGCCGTGCGACGAGACTCCTCGCCGCCGCAGCGGCGATGTCCATCGGAAGCGCCGTGCTCACCGGGGCACTGACGGCCGGCGCGGCGGCGGCGGGCGTCACCCAGGCCGAGCGCGGCGCGCTGGCCGCCCCGGCGGTCACCAGCGTCACCGCGGGCGCGGCACACACCTGTGCGATCAGCGCCGACGGGGGACTGTGGTGCTGGGGTTCGAACTACGGTGGCCAGCTCGGTGACGGGACCACCACGAACCGGAGCACCCCGGCGCGGGTCGGCACCGCCACCTGGACCGGGGTCGACGCCGGCTCCGGGCACACCTGCGGGGTGCAGGCGGACGGGTCGCTGTGGTGCTGGGGCAGCAACTTCCGGGGCCAGGTCGGTGACGGGACCACCACGAGCCGGAGCACCCCGGTGCGGATCGGTACGGCCACCTGGGCCAGTGTCGACGCCGGCCCCGCCCACACCTGCGCCGTGCGGACCGACGGCGCCCTCTGGTGCTGGGGCTTCAACCGGACCGCGCAGTTGGGCGTCGGCAACTCGCCCTATGTCGCGACCACCCCGCTGCAGGTCGACACGGCGACCAACTGGGCGAGCGTCTCGACCGGCTTCGCGCACACCTGTGGTGTCCGCACCGACGGAACGCTGTGGTGCTGGGGTTACAGTTCGGACGGGCAGCTCGGTCTCGGCACCCTGGGCTCTCAGACGACGCCGGCGCAGGTCGGCACCGCGACCACCTGGACCGGCGTGACGGCCGGGTACGCGCACACCTGCGGGATCCGGTCCGGCACCCTCTGGTGCTGGGGTGAGAACGGGTACGGGCAGTTGGGCGTGAACACCAACTTCCAGACCACGCCGGTCCAGGTCGGCACGACCACGACCTGGAGCAGGGTCGGCGCGAGCGGCGACACGTCGTGTGCGGTCCGCAGCGACGGCGGCCTGTGGTGCTGGGGCAAGAACGCGGAGGGGCAGGTGGGCGACGGCACCACCGTCCACCGGTCCGCGCCCACCCGGGTCGGCGACGCCACCACCTGGACCGGCGGCCCGGCCGCCAGCAGCCACAGCTGCGCGATCCGCGCCGACGGCGGCCTGTGGTGCTGGGGCGACAACAGCGGTGGGCAGTTGGGCGACGGCACCACCATCGAGCGGTCCACCCCGGCCCAGGTGGCCCTGCCGAGCTGAGCCGCCGCCGGGTCACGATGCCGGGTCGTCGGCCTGTACCGCTGGCTGCGCGTCAGCGGTACAGGCCGACGGCCGGCCGGGTGCCGGACGCTCAGAGGCTGCCGCCGAAGGTGTCGCAGGACTTCGGGTCCCCGCTCGCGTAGCCCCGGGTGAACCATTCCTTGCGCTGCGCGGACGAGCCGTGGGTGAACTCCTCCGGGTTCACCGGGCGGTCGGCCCGCTCCGAGATGGCGTCGTCACCGATCTTCTCGGCCGTGTCGATCGCCTGCGCGATGTCCTGCTCCGAGATGCTCCTGAAGATCTTCTGACCGGATTCGTCGGCGGTGCCGGTGGCGTTCTTCGCCCAGGCCCCGGCGTAGCAATCAGCTTGGAGCTCCAACTTCACCGACAGCGCGTTGGCGTTGTCCGGGTCGCGCTGCTGCTGGCGGCGCACCTGTTCGTTGGTGCCGAGCAGATTCTGGACGTGGTGGCCGTACTCGTGGGCCAGCACGTACGGCTGGGCGAACTCGCCCTCGGCGCCGAGTTGGTCGGCCAGCACCCGGTAGAAGGTGAGGTCGATGTAGACGAGCGAGTCGGCGGGGCAGTAGAACGGGCCGACGCCGGAGCCGGCCTGGCCGCAGGCGGTGTTCACGCCCTGGCTGAAGAAGACCGTCTTCGACGGGCGGTACTGCTCGCCGAACGCCTCGGGCAGCGCCGTACGCCAGTACGCCTGGACGGAGTTCACGTAGAGGGTGTTACGGCAGTCCAGCTGCCGCAGCGCGTCGTCGGTCGAGCACTTCTGCTCCAGGGCGGTGTTGTCCCCCTGCCCGCCCCCGCCGCCGTTCATCGCGTTCAGCCCGAAGCCGCCGCCGACCAGCGCCACCAGCACGGCGATGACGATGCCGACGACGCCCCCGCGACCGCCGCCGATCGGGATGGGGATGCCCATCCCGCCGCCTCCGCCGGACCCTCGCCGGTCGTCCACCTGGCTGGTGTCGATCCGCGCGTTCTCGTTCAGCTCCATGTTGACCCCGATCACCGATTCGTCACGTCTGGTGGTTGCGGTACCGGACCGGGTCCGGACGGCGATTCGGTACCCGATGATCTTGCCAGGTAATCCGGGCGGCGCGTCACGGGCCGCCCGGTACACTTGCCCCCGTGCTGCTCTGCGAAGGCTGAACCGCCCCGCGCCGACGGTCCCTGAGGCCCGCCGGCCGTTTCGCGTGCCCTGAGTCAGCCCTTCCAGACCCCGAGAGCGAGTACCGGAAATGATCACTGCCACCGGCCTGGAGCTGCGCGCCGGCGCCCGGATCCTGCTGTCCGACACCACCCTGCGGGTGCAGCCCGGTGACCGGATCGGCCTGGTCGGCCGCAACGGCGCCGGCAAGACCACCACGCTGAAGGTGCTGGCCGGGGAGGGACAGCCGTACGCCGGCCAGATCGACCGGCGCAGCGCGATCGGCTACCTCCCGCAGGACCCGCGAACCGGCGACCTGGACGTCACCGGGCGGGACCGGGTGCTCTCCGCCCGCGGGCTGGACGTGCTCATGGCCCAGATGAAGGAGTTGGAGGCCCGGCTCGCCGTCGACGCCGACGAGAAGCTGGTCCGGCGCTACGGCGCGCTGGAGGATCAGTTCGCCGCCCTCGGTGGGTACGCCGCCGAAGCCGAGGCCGCCCGGATCTGCGCCAACCTCGGGCTGCCCGACCGCGCCCTGGCGCAGACCATCGGCACCCTCTCCGGCGGTCAGCGCCGACGCATCGAGCTGGCCCGGATCCTGTTCCGCGACGCCGGCGAGAACGGCGGCGGCATCCTGCTGCTCGACGAGCCGACCAACCACCTCGACGCCGACTCGATCACCTGGCTGCGCGGCTTCCTCGCCAACCACAAGGGCGGCCTGATCGTGATCTCCCACGACGGTGCGCTGCTGGAGTCGGTGGTGAACAAGGTCTGGTTCCTCGACGCCACGCGCTCGGTGGTCGACGTCTACAACCTGGGCTGGAAGGCGTACCTGGAGGCCCGGGAAGTCGACGAGCGGCGTCGCCGCCGGGAGCGGGCCAACGCCGAGAAGAAGGCCGGCGCGCTGATGGCGCAGGCCGACAAGATGCGGGCGAAGGCCACCAAGACCGTCGCCGCGCAGAACATGGCCCGCCGGGCCGAGAAGCTGCTCTCCGGCCTGGACGAGGTCCGGATCGCCGACAAGGTGGCCAAGGTGCGGTTCCCGAACCCCGCGCCCTGCGGCAAGACCCCGCTCACCGCGACCGGCCTGTCGAAGTCGTACGGCTCGTTGGAGATCTTCACCGACGTGGACGTCGCGGTGGACCGCGGTTCCCGGGTGGCCATCCTCGGCCTCAACGGCGCCGGCAAGACCACCCTGCTGCGGATGCTCGGCGGCCTGCTGGAGCCGGACACCGGCTCGGTGAACCCGGGCCACGGGCTGCGGCTCGGCTACTACGCCCAGGAGCACGAGACGCTGGACGTGGAGCGGACGATCCTGGAGCACATGCGCAGCGCCGCGCCGGACCAGACCGACACCGACCTGCGCAAGATCCTCGGCGCGTTCCTCTTCTCCGGCGAGGACGTGGACAAGCCGGCCGGGGTCCTCTCCGGCGGGGAGAAGACCCGGCTCGCCCTGGCCACCCTGGTCTGCTCCGGCGCCAACGTGCTGCTGCTCGACGAGCCGACGAACAACCTCGACCCGGTCAGCCGGGAGCAGGTGCTCGACGCGATCGCCCGCTACCCGGGGGCCATCGTGCTGGTCACCCACGACCCCGGCGCCGTGCTGGCCCTCAAGCCCGACCGCGCGATCCTGCTGCCCGACGGCGACGAGGACGCCTGGTCCGACGACCTCCTGGAACTCGTCGAACTCGCCTGACGGCGCGCCGGGGTGTGGTCAGGGGAGGAGGTGGGTGGGGAGGCCGGAGCCGGCTGCGCGCCGCCACGAAGAGCACGGTCAGCACCACGATGTCGTCGACGTTGGTGGCCGTGAACACCAGCGCCGCGGCCGCCGCGGCGGCGAGCAGGCCGGTCATGCCCGGCAGGGTACGGGTGGCGGCCCGGGCCGTCGAACCGGACGCCCACCACACGTGGACGTCGGCAGGATCACTCTATCGGGAAGCTGACATTGCATAGCGTGTCGGTTGGCGAAGAGTTGATATCTGGCGCATGATCGTTCGAGGCGGTCTAATAGGTGGGACCGTATCCGAACCGCACAGTCTGGGACGTGAGGAATCAGCATGGCAGCCACTGGCACAGCCACCAGCACTGAGAAGGGTCGCCGGATCGTCGGAGCCGAGCGTCAGACGCTCGCCAAGGACCTGGTAAAGCGGTACACCGGCGGAGAGAGCATCCGTGCTCTCGCGGCCTCGACGGGGCGATCCTACGGGTTCATCCACCGAGTGCTCACCGAGTCCGGGGTGCAGCTGCGCCAGCGTGGCGGTGCCCGGCGCCGCAAGAAGGCGTGACCCGCCCACCGGCGTCGTCCACCAGCGTCGTCCTCCGGGCGGTCCGGTGACCGCCGAGACGACCGGGGTACGCCTCGACTGCGACGGGCCGGTCGCGACGGTCACGTTGTGCCGGCCCGACGTGCTCAACGCCCAGACCCCGGCGATGTGGCGCGCGATGAGCGACTTCTCCCGGGATCTTCCCGGCGACGTGCGTGTCGTCGTGGTGCGCGGCGAGGGGCGGGCCTTCTCGGCCGGTCTCGACCTGTCGGTGGCCGGCGCCTCCGGGCCCGGTTCCTTCGCCGAGCTCTCCACCCTGCCCGAGCAGGAGTGCGCGGACCGGATCGCCGAGTACCAGCAGGGCTTCACCTGGCTGCACCGCCCCGACGTGATCTCGGTGGCCGCCGTGCAGGGGCACGCCATCGGCGCGGGCTTCCAGTTGGCGCTCGCCTGCGACCTGCGGGTGCTGGCCGAGGACGCCCGGTTCTCCATGGCCGAGGTGACCCTCGGGCTGGTCCCCGACCTGGCCGGGACCAAGCGCCTGGTGGAACTGGTCGGCTACTCCCGCGCGCTGGAGATCTGCGCGACGGGCCGTCGGCTGGACGCCGCCGAGGCGGACCGGATCGGTTTGGCCACCCTGGTCGTGCCCGGCGCCGAACTGGACGGGGCGGTCCGCGACCTCACCGCCGGGCTGCTCTCGGCCAACCGTGACGCGGTGGTGGAGATCAAGGCGCTGCTCGCCGGCGCGGGTGGCCGTACCCACGCCGAGCAGCAGCGCGCGGAGCGGGAGTCGCAGACCCGTCGGCTGCGTGATCTCGCCGGGCGGGGAGAATAGTAAGGACCGTTCGGGAAGATCCGGGTTACTGCCGAGGTTGTCGTAGTCGTCGGGAGAATTGGACCCGACGGCGCAGCGCTGCCCACGATCCGGAGGTGACCGATGTCCAACCCGATGTCCGGCGGGGGCATGGCCGGGTGGAGCATGCTCCGGTCGATGCGTAGCCAGGACGAGGTCTCCACGCACCGGCTCAAGCGCGGCACCGCCCGGCGGATCGTCGCCTTCGCCCAGCCGTACCGGCGGGACATCGTCGTCTTCCTGATCACCGTGGTGATCGCCGCGATCATCGGGGTCGCCACCCCGGTCCTGGCCGGCGACGTCATCAACACCATCACCCGGGGCGGCCCGGACGCCGGCGACGCGGTCGTCCGGCTGGCGCTGTTCATCGCCGCCCTGGCGGTCGCCGACGCGCTCTTCTCCCTGGCCCAGCGGTGGTACTCGGCCCGCATCGGTGAGGGGATCATCCTCGACCTGCGCACCCGGGTCTACGACCACGTGCAGCGGATGCCGTTGCAGTTCTTCACCCGCACCCAGACCGGCGCCCTGGTCAGCCGGCTCAACAACGACGTGATGGGCGCCCAGCGGGCGTTCACCTCGACGCTGTCCGGCGTGGTCAGCAACGTCATCCAGCTGGTCCTCACCGCCGGCGTGATGTTCACCCTCTCCTGGCAGATCACCACCCTCTCGCTGGTGCTGCTGCCGATCTTCATCATCCCGGCCCGTCGGGTCGGCAAGCGGCTGGCCGAGATCACCCGCGAGTCGTACAACCTCGACGCCAAGATGAACGCGACCATGACCGAACGGTTCGGGGTGGCCGGGGCTCTGCTGGTCAAGCTCTTCGGCTCGCCCGAGGAGGAGGCCCGCCGGTTCGCCGGCCGGGCCGAGCGGGTCCGCGACATCGGCATCCAGTCGGCGATGTACTCGCGCACGTTCTTCGTCGCGATGCTCCTGGTCGCCTCGCTGGCCCAGGCCCTGACCTACGGGCTCGGCGGCTGGCTGGCGGTCACCGGCGCGGTCAGCGCCGGCACCGTGGTCACCCTCGCGCTGCTGCTCACCCGCCTGTACGGCCCGCTTACCGCGCTGTCCAACGTCCGGGTGGACGTGATGAGCGCCCTCGTCTCCTTCGACCGGGTCTTCGAGGTGCTCGACCTGCGCCCCGGCATCGAGGAGAAGCCGGACGCGGTGCCGGTGCCCCGGGGCGCCGGTCGGGTCGAGTTCCGCGACGTGCGGTTCCGCTACCCGGCCGCCGCCGAGGTGTCGCTCGCCTCGCTGGAGGAGGTCGCCACCCTCGACCGCACGGTCAACGAGCCGGTGCTCAAGGGCGTCTCGTTCACCGTCGAGCCGGGTCAGATGGTGGCCCTGGTCGGCCCCTCCGGCGCCGGAAAGTCGACGCTGTCGATGCTGATCTCCCGGATCTACGACGTCACCGACGGCGAGGTGCGCGTCGGCGGGATGGACGTCCGCGACGCCACCCTCGCCTCGCTGCGCGACGAGATCGGCGTGGTCACCCAGGACAGCCACCTCTTCCACGAGACGATCCGGGAGAACCTGCGCTACGCCAAACCGGAGGCCACCGACGACGAGATCTGGGCGGCGCTGGCCGGCGCGCAGGTCGCCGACCTGGTCCGGGCCCTGCCCGACGGGCTGGACACCATGGTCGGCGAGCGCGGGTACCGCTTCTCCGGCGGGGAGAAGCAGCGCATCGCGATCGCCCGGCTGCTGCTCAAGGCGCCGTCGATCGTGATCCTCGACGAGGCCACCGCCCATCTGGACTCGGAGAGCGAGGCGGCCGTGCAGCGGGCGCTGTCGGTGGCGCTGACCGGGCGTACCGCGCTGGTCATCGCGCACCGGCTCTCCACCGTCCGGGAGGCCGACCAGATCCTGGTCCTCGACGACGGCCGGATCGTGGAGCGGGGCCGGCACGACGAGCTGGTCGCCGTCGGCGGGCTCTACGCCGAGCTGTACCGCACCCAGTTCGCGGTCGCCGACTCGCCCACCCCGTACGCCGACGAGGTGGAGTCCGAGCCGGTGGTGACCACCGTGCCGATGGGCACGTACGTCGCCCAGGAGGCCCTGCCGCCCGCCGCCGCCAACTAGGGCGTGTCTCCTGGATCTTGGGGCGTGGCTCGACTATTCATCTCTGTTGTGGGTGGACGGTTTGAGCTGAGCGATGTCGAGTACGCGCGGATCGCGCCGTTGCTGCCGGCGATGACGCCGCAGCGTGGTGGGCGGTGGCGTGATCACCGGCAGGTGATCAACGGGATCGTGTACCGGGTGCGGACCGGGGTGCCGTGGCGTGACGTGCCGGAGCGATACGGATCGTGGAAGACGCTGTACAAGCGGTTCACCCGCTGGCAGGAGGACGGGACCTGGGCGCGGATCGAGGCGATGCTGCAGGCCGACGCGGACACCGCGGGAGATCTGGACTGGCATGGCAATGCC
>NZ_FMDN01000018.1:52540-122379 GCF_900090245.1 Micromonospora halophytica | reverse complement strand
CCCCGCCCGGCCCGACCCCGCCCGGCCCGACCCCGCCCGGCCCGACCCCGCCCGGCCCGACCCCGCCCGGCCCGACCCCACCGGGCTCGGCCGTGCCCGGCTCGGCCACCCCCTGCACGGCAGCTACCGGCCCGGCCGGGCCCGCCGCAACCACGGCCGGCACGATTACCCGCTGGGTGCCCGGACTCCGTTCGACCGCGTCGGTGCGGGACCCGGTGCGTTCCGCGCCGATGCCGGCGGCCACCACGAAGGCGATCCCGGCCACCGCCCCGGGGCCCGGCACCTGCCCCAGCACGACGAGGCCGATGACCAGGGCGATCGCCGGCTCCAGGCTCATCAGCGTGCCGAACGCGGCGGTGGTGAGCCGGCGCAGCGCGAGCAGTTCCAGCACGAACGGGACCACCGGCAGCAGCACGGCCAGCCCCAGCCCGGCCAGCAGCAGTTCCCCGGTGAGGTCGCCGATCACCGACGGCCCGACCACCACGGTGGCGACCACGGCGGCCACCGGCATCGACACGGCGAGCCCCCGGACGCCGGACACCTCGTCACCGACCCGTTGGGTGAGCAGGATGTACGCGGCCCAGCACGCCCCGGCGGCCAGCGCGTACGCGACGCCGACCGGGTCGGCTCCGCCCCGCCACGGCTCGGTGAGCAGCAGCACGCCCACAGCCGCGAGCGCCGCCCAGAGCTTCGTGCCGCCCCGGCCCCGGGCCACCGCCACACCGAGCGGGCCGAGGAACTCCAGCGCGCTCGCCGTACCCAGCGGCAGTCGGGCGACCGCCGCCATGAACAGGATCGTGACCCCGGCGGTCACCACGCCGAGCGCGACGCAGGCCAGCAGGGCACGCCGGGAGAAACGGGACGGGCGAGGACGGAGCACGGCGGCCAGCAGCACCCCGGCCCAGGCCAGCCGGAGCCAGGCCGCACCCTCGGGACCGATCCGGTCGAAGAGGGAGACGGAGGCGGCGAGGCCGAGCTGGACGAAGAGCATCGACGCGACGGCCATCGCCGCGCCCGCACGGGTGGGAGCCATGCGTCCAGTAGAGCCGGCACCGACCGTTCACGTCCACATGACATCAGTGGACGCATCGTTCGATGATGCTGAACAATCTGTCGGATGGACCTCCGACGCCTGCGACTGCTGCGCGAACTGGCCCGACTCGGCTCGATGCGCGAGGTCGCCGAGGACCTCGGGGTGACCACCTCCACCGTCTCGCAGCAGCTCGCGGTGCTGTCCCGGGAGGTCGGCGCGACCCTGATCGAGCCGCAGGGCCGCCGGGTCCGCCTCACCCCCGCCGGACGGCGGCTGGCCGAGCACGCGGTGACGATCCTGGCCGCGGTCGACGCCGCCCGGCTCGACCTCGACCCGGCGGCCGAGCCGACCGGCACCGTCCGGGTCGCCGGCTTCGCCACCGCCGTACGCCGCTCACTGCTGCCGGTCGCCGCCGACCTCGCCGCCCGGCATCCACGGGTACGGCTGCGCATCCACGAACACGAGCCGGCCGAGGCGTACGCGCTGCTCGCAGCGGACGACGTCGACCTGGCACTGACGTACGACTACCACCTCGCGCCGGCTCCCGTGGACCGCGCCGTCGAGGTGATCCCGCTGTGGTCCACGGCGTGGAGCCTCGGCGTGCCGGCACCCGCCCCGCAGCCCGGCGGCTCCGCCGCCGACGTCTTCGCCCCGTTCCGGGAGCACGACTGGATCGTCAACTCCCGCAACACCGCCGACGAGGTGGTCGTCCGCGCCGTCGCAGCGATGGCGGGCTTCGAGCCCCGGATCGAGCACCGCGCCGACAGCCTCGAACTCGTCCAGGACCTGATCGTCGCCGGGCTCGGGGTCGGGCTGCTCCCCGCCGACCAGCCCACCATCCCCGGCGTACGCCTGCTCCCCCTGGCGGGCCCCGAGGTCGTCCTCCGCTCGTACGCGGTCACCCGCCGCGGTCGTGCCGCGTGGCCCCCGCTCGCCCTCATCCTCACCCTCCTGCGCGCCTGCACCGACGCCCGCCGACCGGATCCCGCCGACACCTGACCCGGGACGGTCAGAGCATGGTCTGGGACTTGGCCTCCATGTCGGCGGCGGCCTCCTGCGGGGACTCCTTCGGCAACGGCTTGCCGCCCGGGGCCGGGGCCGGGCCACCGAGGGGGTCGGCCCCGCCGGTCGCGCCCTGCGGGCCGGCACCCCGCAGCTGGTGGTCCGGCAGAGCCAGGGTGACCAGTACGGCGAGGATCGCGATCAGGCCGGTGGTCAGGAAGACCAGCTGCAGCGACTCGACGAAGGCGGCCTGGATCGCGGCCCGGACCGGGCCGGGCAGGGCGAGGATGGTCGCCGGGTCGTTGATCGAGATGTCCGCCCCGCCGCCGGCCGCCACCGCCGCCCGCTGCTCCGGCGGGAGCTGGGCGATCGCGCCGGGCAGCCGGTCGGCGAGCTGCGCGGTGAGCCGTGCGGAGAGCACCGCGCCGAGGATCGCCACGCCGAACGAGCCACCCAGCGAGCGGAAGAACGTCGCCGCGGAGGTGCCCGCCCCCAGGTCACGGACGTCGACCGTGTTCTGCACGGCGAGGATCAGCGACTGCATGCACAGGCCCAGCCCGACGCCGATCACCACCAGGTAGCCGAACGCCACCCAGAGCGAGGTGTCCACCGCCAGCCGGGTGAAGAGCAGCATGCCGGCCAGGAGCACCGCCGAACCGGCCACCGGGAACCACTTGTACCGACCGATCCGGCTCATCGCCCGCCCGGTGACGATCGAGGTGACGATGATGCCGGCCATCATCGGCAGCATCAGCAGGCCGCTGCGGGTCGGCGAGGCGCCCCGGACGATCTGGAGGTAGAGCGGGATGAAGATGATCGACCCGAACATCACCAGACCGAGCACGAAGCCGGCCGAGTTGGCCAGCGCGAAGGTGGCGCTGCGGAACAGCCGCAACGGCAGGATCGGCTCGGCGACCCGGGCCTCCTGGAGCACGAAGAGCACGCCGAGCACCGCCCCGGCGACGAAGAGACCGACGACCACGCCGGAGCCCCAGGCGTACTCGTTGCCGCCCCAGCTCAGCGCGAGCAGCAGGCAGCTCACCCCGCCGACCAGCAGCCCCGCCCCGACCCAGTCGACCGCGTGCTCGCGCCGGGTGAACGGGACCATCCGCATGACGTGGTAGCAGACCACGATGGCCAGGATCGCCAGTGGCACGTTGAGGTAGAAGATCCAGCGCCAGTTCGACTCGGCGAAGTAGCCGCCCACCAGCGGGCCGGCCACCGACGACACCCCGAAGACCGCGCCGAAGAGCCCCTGGTAGCGGCCACGGTCCCGGGGCGACACCACGTCCGAGATGATGGTGAACGCCAGCGTCATCAGCCCGCCCGCCCCGAGCCCCTGGATGCCCCGGGTGACGATCAGCTGGGTCATGTCCTGCGACAGCCCGGCCAGCAGCGAGCCGAGCAGGAACGTGCCGATCGAGAAGAGGAAGACCGGGCGGCGCCCGTAAAGGTCGGCCATCTTTCCGTACAGCGGGGTCGAGGCGGTGGAGGCGAGCAGGTACGCCGTCACCACCCACGAGTAGTGGTTGATCCCGCCCAGCTCGCCGACGATGGTGGGCAGCGCGGTGCCGACGATGGTCTGGTCCAGCGCCGCCAGCAGCATTCCGGTCATCAGGCCGAACATCAGCAGCCGAATCTGACGGGCGGTGAGTACCGGACGGTCCTGGGCGTGGGTGGTCATCCCGTCTTCTTTCCCACGACGGGTGAAACATGCCTCGGCGGGGTGGCCGGGGGCAGGTTTGGTCCGGGACCCCCGGGGGAGTCGGGAAGGCATGGCAGGAGCAGCAGCGGAACAGCGCCGGCTGTCCACCGTCGTGGAGAGCTGGCTCGGGCGTCCCGTCCTGGTCGTCGGCGACGCCATGCTCGACGAGTGGCGGTTCGCCGAGTCCGACCGGCTCTGCCGCGAGGCGCCCGCCCCGGTCCTCACCCTGCGCCGGCGCATCTCCGCAGCCGGCGGGGCCGCCAACACGGCGGTCAACATCGCCACCCTCGGCGGCCGGGCGCTGCTGGTCGCCCCGGTCGGCGCCGACGTGGCCGGTGACGAACTGCACGACTGCCTGGACCGGGCCGGCGTCTGGGACCGTACGGTCAGCCAGCAGCACCGCCCGACGCCGGTGAAGCGGCGGATGCTGGCCGGCAACCAGATCCTGCTCCGGGAGGACTCGGGTGACCCCGAGGACCTGCTCGACGTCGACGGTGTGGGACGACTGCTCACCGCGCTGGACTGCGCGACCGAGGAGTTGAAGGCTGTCGCCGGCGGTGCGGCACCCACCCTGGTGGTCTGCGACTACGGTCTGGGCGCGCTGCCCGCACCGGTACGCGCCTGGCTGGTCGCCCACCGGAACCGGTTCGGCACCGTGGCGCTCGACGCGCACGACCTGGCCGACTGGCGAGGGCTCGCGCCGACCGTGGTGACCCCGAGCTTCGCCGAGGCGACCCGGCTCCTGGCCCGCGCCGCCGCCGGATTCGGCGCGCCGCCCGCCCCGGTCCGCGCCGGCAACGCCCTGCACCTCGACCATCCGCCGTCCGATCCGGCCGACGGCCCGTCGGAACTCGTCGTCGGGGCCGCCCCGGGCGGCGCGGGCGAACGGCACCTGAGCACCGACCCGCCCGGCTTCGGCCACCCACCCACCGGCGAGCCGACGCCCGGGGAGGACCGGGTGGCCATGACCGGGGACGGGCTGACCGTCACCGGCACGGGCGTCACCGTGAACACCTCGGCCGGTGACGGCGTCGACCGGGCGCTGCTCGCCGAGTCCCGCCTGGCCGAGCTGCGGGAACACACCGGTGCGGACGTGGTGGCGGTGACCCTGGACACCGAGGGGGCGGTGGTCGCCGGCGCGGACGGCGAACCGCGCCGCAGCCACAGCACCCCCGTCCCGGCCAGCCACGCGGTGGGTGCGGGAGACGCGTACCTGGCGGCGATGACGCTGGCCCTGGCCGCCGACGCGCCGCTGCCCACCGCCGCCCAGCTCGCCCAGCTCGCCGCGACGATCACCGTGTCCGACACCGGCACCTGCGTCTGTCGGCGGGAGGACCTGCTCGCCGCGCTCGGCATGACCCCGGACGGCACCGCCCACCCGACGCTGGTCGGCAAGGAGGAACTGGCGACGATCGTCGCCGACCACCGCCGGGCCGGCCGCGCCATCGTCTTCACCAACGGCTGCTTCGACGTGCTGCACCCCGGGCACGTGCGCTACCTGGAACAGGCCCGCGCCCTGGGTGACCTGCTGGTGGTGGCGGTCAACTCCGACGGCAGCGTCCGCCGGCTGAAAGGACCGGACCGGCCGGTCAACCCGGTGGAGGACCGGATCGCGCTGCTGGCCGCGCTCTCCTGCGTGGACCATGTGGTGGTCTTCGAGGAGGACTCGCCGACCGGCCTGATCGAGACGGTCCGCCCCGACGTCTACGTCAAGGGCGGCGACTACCCGCCGGAGATGGTGCCGGAGGCGCCGCTGGTACGCCGGCTCGGTGGCCAGGTCCGCACTCTCGGGTACGTGCCGGACCGCTCCACCTCGGCCATCATCGAGCGGATCCGCACCCAGGCGGTCTCGTCGCCGCAGCCGACCCGGCCCGGCGCGGGCACCCGGTCCACGTCGCCGGCCGCCCCGGACGGCACGCCGCGGGACGGCGTCGACCCGGCCCCGCAGAGCATGGGCAGGACCGCGTGAACCGACCGCTCAACCTCGGCACGGACGAGGACTTCCGCCGGCCCCGGCAGCTCGACGTGCTGGTGCCGACCCGCAACCGGCCCGCCGAGCTGGCGGTCACCCTCTCCGGGCTGGCCGCTCAGGAGGGCGTCGACGGGTTCGGCGTGGTGGTGAGCGACCAGTCCGACGGCGAGCCCGCGTACGCGCACCCGGCGGCGGCCACCATGGTCCGGGCGTTGCGCCACCGGGGGCACCCGGTGCTGCTGACCCGACGGCTGCCCCGGCGTGGGCTGGCCGAACACCGGGCGTACCTGCTGGACCGGTCGGTGGCCCGGTACGTGCTCTGCCTCGACGACGACGTCTGGCTGGAACCGGGCGTCCTGCACCGGCTGGTCACCGCGATCGGGGAGCTGGGCTGCGGCTTCGTCGGCAACGCGGTGCACGGGTTGTCCTACGTCGACGACGTACGCCCGGAGACCCACGAGCACTACCAGGAGTGGGACGGGCCGCCCGTCCCGGAGCGGATCCGCCCGGGCACCCCGCAGTGGCGCCGGGCGTCGATCCACTCGGCGGCGAACCTGCTGCACGTGACGCACCAGCTCGACCTGCCACCGGGGGCCTGGCGGGCGTACAAGGTCTCCTGGATCGGCGGCTGCGTGCTGTACGACCGGGCAGCGCTGGTGGACTCCGGCGGCTTCGACTTCTGGCGGCGGGTGCAGGAGAAACACCAGGGCGAGGACGTCGCCGCACAGCTCGCGGTGCTGGCGCGGCACGGCGGCGCAGGCGTCCTGCCCAGCGGGGCGTACCACCTGGAGTCGCCGACCACGGTCACCGAGCGGGACGTGGAGGCGTGGGAGGTCGTGCTCGCCGACGCGCCGGACGGTCAGACGCCGGGGGCGCCCGGCTCCGGGTGCAGCAGCTCGGCGGCGGCCTCCAGCACCTCCAGCACCGGCACGTCGGTGACGAACGAGTCCCGGTGCGGGCAGTCGCCGTCGCCGGGACGGTGCGGGTAGATCCCCGGCGTGCAGTCCACCCCGCAGATCGGGCAGTGGGTCGTCCAGGAGGCGATCGGGCGGTGCCGGGCGCGCAGCGGGGTCGCCCCGTTGATCAGGTTGCCGAGCCAGTAGACGCCGACCGTGGCGGTGCCCACCGCGCCGGCCAGGTGCAGCGGGCCGGTGTCGTTGGAGATCACCAGGTCGCACCCCTCGTACGTGGCGGCCAGCCCGCCGAGGCTGAGCGTGCCGACCTGCGGGCGCACCGGGACGCCGGCCGAGGCGACCACCGCGTCGACCAGGTCCTGCTCGGCGGGGGTGCCGGTGACCAGCACGTCGTACCCGTCGCGGTGCAGCGCCCGGGCGACCTCGCCGAAGCGTTCGGCGGGCCAGCGCCGGCGGCTGTCGGTGGCCCCGGGGTGCAGCGCGACACGCGGGCCCACGGGCGCGCCCAGCACGTCACGCGCCTCGGCGCGGTCGGTGTCGGTGACCGCCAGCGCGGGGACGATCGTGACGGCCGGCGCCCCGACCAGCGCGGTGACCTCCAGGTAGCGGATCACCTCGTGCTGGTAGTAGACGTACCGGATCCAGCGGTGCAGCGGAGGCGCGCCTTCGGCCCGCAGGCCGGCGGTGACCCGGGCGCCGAGCCGGTTGACGATCGGGTTGGAGTTCCCGCCGCCGCCGTGCACCTGCAACGCCAGGTCGAAACGCTCCCCGGCCGCCGCGTCCAGGAAGTCGTCCAGGGAGCCGGGTTTCTCGCCGGGACCGGGGTCGCGGATGCCGGGGGCCGGGGGGATCACCAGCACCCGGTCCACCGGGCCGGGCCGGTCGCGCCACAGCTCCGCGTGCCACGGCGCGCCGAGCAGCACGATCTCCGCCTCCGGGTACGCGGCGCGCAGCGATTCCAGGGCGGGTAGCAGGAAGATGAAGTCACCGAGCGCGTTGGCCCGCAGCACGGCGATCCGGGCGACGTCGGGGACGCGCTCACCCACCGGGCCGAGCAGGGACGGGGTGCCCATGTGACCTACCGGTCGAGGGCGGTGTCGGGGTGGTGCAGTTCCCGGTCCGCCGCGGGGTCGGTCACGGTGGTCGTACCCCCGGCGGCGGGACCGCCGCGGTAGCCGGTACGGCCGACGGTGATGGTGCGCGGCGCGGGCCGCTTCGCCCGGGGCAGGTGGACGCGGAGCAGGCCGTGGTCCATCACCGCGTCGATGGCGTCGGGGTCCACCCGGGACGGCAGGTCGACCCGGTACTCGAAGCCGCGCGTCTCGAAACCGCCCGGGATGCCCTGGTCGGCGTTGACCTCGGCCTCGGAGCGGGCCCGGACGCAGAGCTCGCGGTCGTCCAGTTCGACGGCGACCTCCTCGGGCGCGACGCCGGGGAGCCGGACGACCACCTCCCAGCCGTCGGCCGTCTCGGCCAGCTCGACGTCCGGGGAGGCGCCCCGGCCACCACCGACCAGGCGGCTCAGCTCGGAGCGCAGCGACTGGAGCTCCCCCATCGGGTCCCAGCCCTGCTGCCGACCTCGCCATCCCCGACCCAACCCGCCGGACTGTTCCGTCATCGCATCTCTCCGATCCGCTTCGCGGCCGCCGCGGGCCGCAGTGAGCTGGGGGCGTCCAGGCCGGCGTCGGGGTCCACGCCCACGCCGAGCCGGTCGACCAGCTCACCGCCGAGCCAGGCGCTGACGCCGAGGAGGGCCAGACCGACCACCTCGATCGCGATCAGCGCGCCGCCGGCCGCCCGGGACTCCGCGTTGAGCCGGACCACCCAGACGGCGGCGAAGAGCAGGACCACCGCGACGTTGGCCGCGGCGTGGGTGAGCGCCACCCGCTTGGCTCGGGTGCCGGCCGGGATGGCGAGCAGGTCGAACGTCCCGGCCACCGCGGCCAGCAGGCCGCCGATCAGGCCGATCGTGATGTTCCAGTACGCCACCTCGCCGAGGAAGTCGGGACCGCCGACGGTGTCGACGAGGTCGAAGAGTGTGCCGGTGACCAGGAGGGCCACCGGGAACATCACCAGCATCGGGTGCACGGGATGGCCGAGCACCTTGAGTCTGCTCTCCATGGTGGGCCTCCCACTGCTCGCGTCCGGGGGCGCTGGGTGAGGCGGTACCCGCCGCTGTCGCGGGCAAACCTCACGCTCACCACGCCCGCCCAGGCTGACGGGCGGCGGCCAAAGTTCCGTCGGCCGCCTGAGAGGATCAACGGACGGGGGAGGCGGACGTGACGGTGGAGATCACCTCGCCGGAGGAGCTACGGGACCTGTTGGGGGCGCCGACGCCCCGGGCGGTCGCCAAGGAGCGGGTGGTGCTGCACGAACGGGACCGGCAGTGGCTGGCCACGTCGCCGTTCTGCCTGGTGGCCACCGCCGGTGCGGACGGCAGCTGCGACGTCTCCGCCAAGGGAGATCCGGCCGGCTTCGTCCGGGTGCTGGACGACACCACCATCGCGATTCCCGAGCGACCGGGCAACCGGCGCGCGCGAAGGGCGTTCCTCCGCTCCGAGCTGTGGCGGCCGGAGAGCGGCCGGAGGCGCTGCCGCCGCGGCCCCGGCTGGTCAAGGAGGTGGAGGCGGTGCCGGAGAGCCTCGCCGACCTGGAACGCCACTACTACGGCCCGGCGTACCTCGGCTCGCTGTACCGGGGGTAGTCGCGGCGGTGCCCGCCACCGGTGGTGCCCCCTGTTCGACACGCTACGGACCTGATCGCACAGGTGGATCGCTGCGCGTTCGCGCTCCGGTCCGGTAGGCGCAACCGTCGCCGCACCGGTGCGACCACGGTGGACGGCAGCGAGCACGACGGGCACCCGGGTGTCCTGCGCTTCGACTTCCCGTCCGACGGGCGGAAGGGCCGCTGCGCGAGATCAGCTGGGACGACTGACGCGTACCGCCGGGGGCCCGGACCGACGTGCGACGTGGTCCGGGCCCTCGCCGTTCCTGCCGGCCCGCGGACGGGACGGCGGAGCCGTTCAGCGGGAGGGCAGGCCGATCCGGAACGGCCGCTGGCCGCCGGCCAGCTCCGGCCAGTCGTCGGGCTCGTCGGAGGCGATCCGCTCCGCGTGCGGCACCCGCAGCTGGACCCGTACCGCGCGGATGAACTCGTGCAGCGCGTCGGTCAGCCGCCGCTCCGGCGACGCCCCGGGATACTCCGCCGCCCGCTCGTCCTCGTGCCCCTCGGCGACCCGTGCCACCGCCCAGGAGTGGCGGACCACCATCCGCGCGGCGCGCTGCACCCGCTCGTCGCCGACCAGCCGGATCTGTTCGAGCAGGGCGTTCAACCGCTGCCGCTCCTCCTCCGTACGCTCCTGGTGGGCGGCCCGGTCCGGCGCGTCCGCCAGCCGGGAGGCCGAGTGGCGGAAGACGCGGACCGTCGAGGCGAACTCGACGCTCAGGTCGTAGAGCGGGGCGTCCCAGCGGGTCGCCAGCTGGCGCTTCTCCTTACGACGCTCGATCAGCAGTGAGGGCACCAGGCCGATCAGCGCGCCGGCAGCGAGCGTCAGGATCGTCCCGGCCAGCGTAGACCAGTTCACGCCGGCAGGCTATGCGACCCGGTCAACGTGGTGCGACCGTCCACAGCGGTTCGGCCGGGACGACCTGCCGGGGCAGGCCAGCGACATCGCCTCGCTCGCGACCGGGTTGTCGCGACGCGGATCGCATCGAGCGCCGCCTCACCTCGACGGGGCGGCGGGTGTCGGCACCGTCCTTTATGCTCCGATCAGCCGCAGCGAGGGCGAGAGCAGGGCGTTTGCCGCGCGATGCCCACCCACCCGGCCCGTCACGCTACCGAAAGTCACCGTCTGAACCCGGATTGTTCGGAGGCCTCACCGATGACTCGCAGAAGGCTGCGACCTTTTGCCGCGACCATGGCGGTCGCACTCTCCCTCGCCTGCCTCGTCTCGACACCGACGGTCGCCTCGGCCGTGCTCAGCCCACCGTCCTCGATATCCCCGGCGGGCTACGACTCCTACGACCAGCAACAGGCCTTCGACCGGCAGGGCGACGCGCTCTTCACCTGGGTGCGGGAGGACCACACCTATCCGCGCTACCGGTACGTCCAGATCAAGTCCCGCAGCTACCGGGGCACCTGGGGCACCACTACCACCGTGTCTCCATATGGGCAGGATCCGCGTGCGCCGAAGGTCGCCCTGGACGACGACGGTGACGCGATCGTGGTGTGGCACGCGTACGACGGCGTCGACTACCACGCCTACGCCCGACGCGTCTCCCGGTACGGGACGCCGGGGCCGCTCGTGGAGCTGTCCGCGCCCGGATTGACGGTGCACGGCACCAACGTCGCCATCGACCCCGACGGCGACGCGGTCATCACCTGGATCGAGTGGGACGAGGACGTCGCCGTCCGGCCGATGATGCGCCGCTACAGCAGCAGCGGGTCCCTGGCGCCGGCCGTGGTGCTCGCCTCGACCCCGGCGCACGCGGAGACCCCGGCGGTGGCGTACGACCGGGAGGGCGACGCCGTCCTCGCCTGGGCCAACGACAACGTCGTGCAGGCCCGGACGCTCAGCGCCGACGGGACCCTCGGTGAGCTCAGGACGGTGTCGGCGCCTCTCTCGCCGATCGACCGCCATTTCACCGCCAAGGTGACCGTGGACCGGGACGGCGACGCGCTCGTCACCTGGCGACACTGGACCGCCGCGGACCAGAGCGACCAGATCTGGGGTCGCTGGCTGTCCCGCGAGGGGACCGTCGGCGAGGTCCGCCAGCTCACCCCCTCGGCGCACACCGACCCGGTGAACTACTCGGTCGCCGGCGACCTCGACGGCGACATGCTGCTGACCTGGGACCTGTTCGGAACCGGGCACCTCTACTCCGTCACCATCAGCCGTACGAAGGCGGTCGGAGAGCCGGTCCTGCTGTCGAGCTTCGGCCGGATGCACTCCGTCCGGCTCGACGACGACGGTGACGGCATCGTGGTCTGGCAGGGGCAGGGCATCGACGGTTCGGTCAGCAGCATCGCCGCTCGGCGGGTGAACCAGTCCGGGACGTTCGGCGCCACGGAGGTGGTGGTACCCAACGGCACGACGCCGACGGTCGCGGTGACCCCCGGAGGCCGGGCCGCCGTCGCATGGCAACGGCGCTTCCAGGTAGACCTCCAGGTCCAGGCGAGCGTCGACCCGTACGTCACCGGTCAGACGACGCGGTCCTGAACCGACGACGGTCGCCGCGCCCGTCATGGGGGCTGGTCTCCCCTGCTCGTCGATCGTCCCGGAGGCCGGTGACAGCGCCCGACCCGACGTCTCTCACCCGGGTTGGTCGTCGTCCCGTGCTCGTGTCAGCTTCCATCGGGGCGGGAGGCGGCGGTCGGCTGCGCCGGCCAGAAAGGCCACTCCTCGAACGACCTGCAGCGCCCGTCCTCGGCGAAGCGCATGATCCACAGGTCGCGGTACTCCTGGTCGACCGGATTGCCGTAGCGGACCTCGACCCGCGCCACCGCAGTGTCGCCCTCCACCGCGACGATCTCGCTCGTCAGGTGGAACACCTCGTCCGGGCCGATGCGCTCGTCCGCCCACATCCTGGCTATGCCCGGCAGGCCGACGATCGGTGTCCGGTAGGGCCCCTGCAGATAGCTCGCGTCCGCGGTGAAGATCGTGGCGAGCAGCTCCGTCCCCGGCGCCCGCCACGCCTGCTCGTACGCCCCGAGCCAGCCAGTCACCTGCTCCCTGTCCACAGGATCCAGCTTGCCCGGTGACTGACCTCTCCCGGCGGGGATCGAGCCGGACGGTGAGGACTGCGCTGGCGGATCCACCTGATCCTGGTGGACCGCGAGATTGCGCTGACGAGCTCGGGTGAGTGATGTTTCGCTACCCGGCCGACGAAGCGAGCAAAAAGACCCAGGTCATGATCGGCGACAAATCGATGACCTGGGCCTTCCCACTGGGCCGCCTGACGGAATCGAACCGTCGACCTACCCATTACGAGTCAGCACCCGGGCGCGGGCCCACCACCCTGGTCCTTATACGGTCACGATGCCCAGCCCATTCCATAGGTGCTGGTCATCAGCTCCCGGAATCTGGGAACAGGTAAAGGTCGAACCACAGTCCCTGACTGTCAACCTCCAACTGCTGGCTGCTGCCCGAGAGGCTGGGCGGGCCAGCATAAGTGCCGGTCAGCGTGTAGAGACCCGGATCAACAGCGAATTGAAAGCCGCCGTCAGAGCCAGTAACAACCTCGATCCCCACCGGCTCCAGCCGGATCGTCGCCCCCGCCACCGGCAGCCAGGTGTTCATGTCGAGCGCCTGGCCCCTGAGGCTCCACATGACGGACACCGTGAAGGATCCCTGCGTCATGGGACTGACCCGGCCTCGGCGGTCGACTGCCACCGCGTACACCGGACGCTCACCGTTCACGTTGCCGACGTCGATCGTCACATTGGCCGCCCCGTCAGGCCCCGCCGGGACCATGCTGTCCAGGCTGGTGCCGCCGACGCTGTACCGGTAACTGGTCACCGAGGTGTCACCGTTCGCGTCGAACCTGATGGCAAGCTGACCGCCTTCGACCACGCTGTCCCCGTTCGGGAAGCTGATCGTCGGCTGGAGGGGCGCCTTCGTCTTGACCGACCGCGCGACGCCCGCCGACGCGGGCGGCGCCAGCAGCGTCGAACCGGCGGCCAGCAGCACCAGCGACGCGGTCAGCGCAACGAGCCCACGACGAGTGGAACGGGTGCGCGCACCCGAGGTTGATTCGATTAACAATTCCGGCCCCCGAATCATCAGAACGTCATATCGTGGTCAAACTAGTCGGCAAGTTGACCTCCGTCAACATCCTTCAATCCAGCGAGCTGCCAATTTTCGAGGTACAGCTGATGGTGAATCAAACTGCCAACAGCAAGCAGTTTTGAGCAACAGGGCTCAGCGGCGGTCTACGTGAAGCCGGTGGAGGGTCGGAGTCGGCACCGCCTCCCACGCAAATGCGGTCAACTCACGGTCGTGTTCGTCGCACAACACCAGCCGGACCGCGAGGTCCTTGACGGAGCGGTTGAGCTTGATCCTCTTCTGGTGCCGCTCGATTCCCTCCAGCGGCTCGTCGGTCCACGCCTCTCCACGGGTTGCCGGACGATGACGGCTCTCGAAGTTGAGCAGGGTTCTCGGCTGGGGCGACGGGCGACCCGAAACCCAGGCCGATCCGAGGTTGAGGTACTCAGCGCCTGGTCTCGTACCTGGTCAGGACCACGCCGTCAGGGAACGTCCGGGTCTCCACCAGGGTCAGGTTCACCCAGTTGTCCAGGGCCGCAAAGAACGGCGTGCCGCCACCTACCAGGACCGGATGGGTGACGATCGCGTACTCGTCGATCAACCCGTCCCGCATGGCCACTGCGGCGAGTGTGGCGCCGCCGATGTCCATGGGGCCGCCGTCCTCGGCCTTCAGCCGGGTGATCTCGGTGACCGCGTCGCCGGTGACCAGGCGGGTGTTCCAGTCGACCGTGCTGGTCGTCGAGGAGAACACCACCTTCGGCATGTCCCGCCAGCGGCGGGCGAACTCGATCTCCGCCGGTGTGGCATCCGGCTGCTGGTCGGCGGTCGGCCAGTGGGAGCTCATCGTCTCCCACAGTCTGCGCCCGTACAGCGCCGTGCCTGTCGCCCTCACCCGGTCGGACCACCACTGGAACAGCTCGTCGCTCGGCACACTCCAGCCGAGGTCGTCGCCGGGCGCGGCGATGTAGCCGTCCAGGCTCAGGTTCATGCCGAAGGTCAGTTTTCCCATGGTGTCAGCCTCCCGTGAGTCGGTACTCGGCATACAGACCAGCACGGCGCGGAAGAATCATCGGTCAGGCCACACCGAGGGCTGGTTCACCGAGGATGTGTCGAGCCAACTTGGCGTTCCGGTGAGCACCCTCCACCAGTGACGCTACGGGCGGCATGAGCTGGCGTCACGGCGTCAGATCCTTGTTCGGTGACGACCTGGACGCGGTCGCGAACCGGCTGGACGAGGCGGTCGCGGCGCGGGATGCGGACTGGCACGGCCAGCGGCGATGCGGTCGACCTCGGGAAACGGCGAAGCCCAGGCCTATGACCTGGGCTTCTATACCGAGCCGCCTGACGGAATCGAACCGTCGACCTACGCATTACGAGTGCGTCGCTCTAGCCGACTGAGCTAAGGCGGCAACGATCAGCAAGTGTACGCCACGCCCCGACCACCGGCCGAGGGGGTTCCCTTCCCCGACCCGACCAACGACCCGGACACCACCCGGCCCGTCGATCGATCCCGACATCGCGCACGATCGGGCCGTTCGCCGGACAGCGGTAGCGGCAGGTCCGGACTACGCTCCGCCGGGTGACGGACGATTCAGGAATCCACCCCGAAGCCGCTCACCCCGAGGACGGCGAGCACGTCCCCGGTGAACGGGCCGTCCGCCGGCCGCGCAGCCTCGACCCGGTCGAGCTGGGCTTCACCCCACGCAGGCCGGTCCCGTGGCTCGCGCCGTTCCTGCTGATCAGCACCGGCATCCGTACGCTGCTGGCGATGCTGTTCGGGGCGTACCTGGACAAGCGGGAGCTGCAGAACGCCCTGGACGCGAGGATCGCGAGGCAGGTGGGGCCGGACGGTGGGCTCTGGCTGGACTACGTGGCGGACCTGGGTGACGGCTTCAACGCCACGTACTCGGTGGCGTACCTGCTGGCGCAGCCGGAGCTGGTGGTGGACGGGCACCGGCTGCCCCGGGCGCAGACGCTGGTGATGGGTGGCGACCAGGTCTACCCGTCGGCGGGCTACGAGGCGTACGAGGACCGCTGCAAGGGGCCGTACCAGGCCGCCATGCCAGTGGCCCCACCCGAGCGTCCGACGCTCTTCGCCGTGCCCGGCAACCACGACTGGTACGACGGCCTGACCGCCTTCCTGCGGATCTTCGTCCGCTCCCGGGACCGGCACTTCGGCGGCTGGGGCACCGGCCAGTCCCGGTCGTACTTCGCGGTGGAACTACCCGGCGACTGGTGGCTGCTCGGCCTCGACGACCAGTCCGGGTCGTACCTGGACGATCCGCAGCTCGCCTACTTCGACGAGGTGGCCCGCCGGCTGGGGCCGGGAAGCCGGGTGGTCCTGGCAGTGCCGGCGCCGACGTGGGTCAAGGCCGTCGACCATCCCACCGCGTACGACTCGATCGACTACTTCATTCGTACGATCATCGCCCCCACCGGCGCGCACGTACGGCTGCTGATCTCGGGCGACCTGCACCACTACGCCCGGTATGCCGGCCCGGACCGGCAGCTCGTCACCTGCGGCGGGGGCGGGGCGTACCTCTACCCGACGCACAAGCTCCCGCAGCGGATCGAGGTGCCGCCGAAGGACACTCTCTCCCGGCGGGCCAGCCGCACCCGCGGGTACGACCTGGCCGGCTGCTACCCGGACGCGGCGCGCTCCCGGCGGTACGGCTGGGGGATCTTCGCCCGGCTCCCGTTCCGCAACCCGGGCTTCACGACGCTGCTCGGCACCGTGCACACGCTGCTGATGCTGGCCATGGCCGGTACGGCGGCGAACCGGGCGGGCACCACCGAGCAGCGGCTGTTCAGCGTCCCGCTGGTGATCATGGTGGGGGTGGCGTTGCTCGGCGCGGCGTTCTTCGCCAAGCCGCCGAGCGCCGGCGGGAAACGGCACGTCCGGCACTGGATCCTGGGGATCGGCCACGGCTTGACGCACGTCGGGCTGGCCGCCGCCGGCACCTGGGCCTGGCTGGCGTTGCCTCTCTACGAGTGGCCGTGGCCGCTGCCGGCGGTCGCCGCGGCGGTCGTCTACGGGCCGGTGATCGGGCTGGTCTCCAGCCAGGTGGTGGCCGCGTATCTGCTGATCGCGGGCAGTTTCGGGGTGAACCTCAACGAGCTCTTCGCCGGCCAGGGCATCGAGGACGCGAAGTCGTTCCTGCGCCTGCACGTCACTCCCGACGGCGCCCTGACGATCTACCCGATCGCCGTCGACCGGGTCTCCCGCGACTGGCGCCTCAACCCCGACCAGTCCCCCACCGCCAGCTGGCTGCTCCCGAAGGGCCCCCTCACCCCCCGCCTAGCCGAACCCCCCATCACCCTCACCTGACTGCAAACCTGTCCGGATAGCCCCCCCCCACCACCCGACCACCCACCACCGCCCACCGGCAGCCGGAGTTGACCAAGAAGTTTGCGGCGTCCAGGGGGGTCGGATCAGGACCAAAACTTCTTGATCACCGGCGAAGGGCCGGGGCGGGGGTGGGACGTCCGGCTCACCTGGTTGGAGGCAGCGTCACGTGGCGAAGGATTCGATGAACCTGTGGAAGTTCCGGGAGCCCTCGCAGAGGAAGGTCAGCGGCTCGTCGTGGCCGGCGACCAGCGCCCTTACGTCATCCCGCGCCAGATGTGGTGCTCGTGCCCGAGACCGTCCAACGGCTCACCAGTCTCCGGGTCGCCTTGATAAGCCAGTTCCCGGTCACCATTGATGGCATGGTAGCCGCGCCGCTGCAACTCTTTGCAGACCGAAGTCTTGCCGGTTCCGGAGACGCCTTCGATCAGATAGTTCCGCACGCCCATCGCGGGATCACCGCCGTGAGCGACGAGGCACGTCGATCATCGCGCTGCACCCTCCGGGCCTGACAGGTCACGGCTTTCGTAGGCGCGGCGGGAGCCGCAGACGTCGGCGCGGGAGCACATGGAGCGCGAGCCGTCGGCGTCCAGGCGGACGGTCACCGCGTCTCTCGGCACACTGTGGCTGACCACGCGGCCCTCCCCTTCCGGCGTGGTGACGCGGGTGCCGATGGCCGGGGCCGACTCCTGGAACCGCTGGTAGAGCGGGTGCTCGTACTTCAGGCAGCACATCAGCCGACCGCAGGCGCCGGAGATCCGCAGCGGGTTCAGCGGCAGGTCCTGGTCCTTCGCCATCCGGATGGTCACCGGCTCGAAGTCGTTGAGGAAGGTCGCGCAGCACAGGTCGCGCCCGCAGGAGCCGATGCCGCCCTGCACCCGCGCCGAGTCGCGTGCCGATAGTTGGCGCAGCTCCACCCGGCAGTGCAGGGTCGCGCCCAGGTCACGGACCAGCGAGCGGAAGTCGACCCGGTGCGGGGCGGTGAAGTAGACCGTGGTCCGGTCGCCGGAGCCCTCGACGGTGCCGAAGACGTGGTCGACGGCGACCACCTTCATCGGCAGCCCGTGCTCCCGGATCAGCCGCTTCGCCGCCACCTTCGCCTCGGCCTTGCGCCGGCGCAGCAGTTCGTCGCGGCGCAGGTCCTCCTCCTGCGCCAGCCCGGCCAGCTTCGGGAAGCCGTCGGTGTCCTCGGTGACCCACTGCGCGGCCCAGACGCACTCCGCCACCTCGGGCCCGTCGTCGGTGGGCACCAGCACCCGGTCGCCGACCTGCGGACGCAACTCACCCGGGTCCAGGTAGTAGAGGCGCCCGTACCGGTTGAAGCTGACCGCGCAGAGCATGCCCATGCGCTCCACCCTACGACGGACGACCGGCCACCACCGGCCCACCCGTCGCCGGCCGGTCACCCCGTGCAGTCGTCCACGGTCGCCGACTCGTGCCCTGATCCCTCGCCCGGACGGTGGAATCCGGCCGGTGCCGGAGGACAAACGGCCACGGTGGGCGTTGAGTGGAGTCAGACCTGCGGGGGGTGCAGGGGAAAGGCCACGGCGCCGCCGCCGGGCCCGGCCGGTCCGGGCGTCGCGCGCGGCGCCGTGGTCCGCCCGCCTGAGGATCAGCGCTCAGCGGCCCACGCGCAGCGTGCCGTCGTAGCGGACCCCTGCCGTGCCGGCCTGCCCGCGCCACGTCGACTCGGCCAGGCTCGGCGACCACTCGCGCAGCAGCGTCTCCGCGCCGTCGTACGCCACGCCGAGCACCGAGAGCACCCGGGTGGCGATCTCCGCCGCCGCGAGGGTGCCCGGACCGGGTTCCGCACCGAGGGCGGTGGCGGCGTGCACGTGTACGGCCTCGGTGGAGCCGATGACCTCGGCGAGCACCCGGGCCACCGCCAGCCGGCTCCCCTCCACCCAGTGGGCCAGGGCGTCGGCGTAACCGGCGGTCGACTCCAGCCGCCCGACCAGGCTCTCCGGCCCCTCGTCGAGGTGGCGCAGCAGGGCCGAACGGGCCTCGTCGTACGCCGACGCGGCCGGACCGGACCACAGGCCCGGATCGGTCAGGGCGGCGGACGCGTCGTCGTACCCCCGGACGAGCCGGCGCACCGCGTGCCCGGCGGTCGCCAGCGGCGCGGGGTGCAGGTCGAGGAAGGCGCGCAGCGCGTCGCCGGGGAGCACCTGCATGCGGCGCAGCAGCGGCCAGAGCCGGTGCCCCTCGGGAGCCCCGGCGGCGAGCAGCCGATCGACCCGGCGCAGCAGGTCCAGGCCGGGCTCGGCGAGCCGGTCGAGGGCGTCCATCAGCGCTCCCCGGCCAGCCGCCGCCGGGCGATGTCGTCGGCGTCGGCGTAGCGGTCGGCGGCGCTGCGCACGGCGGAGGCCGCGGCGGCGAGCCGGGCGGCGGCCGCGCTCGCCTCACGGGCCCGGTCGCCGGTGGCGGTGGTCCACTGCCGGTGCAGGGCACGGCCGATCTCCCCGGGCCGGCCCGGGGCGTCGGCGCCGAAGGCCGGGTGGGCCGGGTCGGCGGCGGTGACCGTGCGGGACAGCACGGCCAGCGTGGCGCTCGCCTCCTCCAGCCGGGCAGCGAGGGCGCGCAACGTGTCCATCAGGCCCCCGCCAGCGGCCGGTACGCCGCGAAGGTCTCGTTGTGCAGCTTCTCCCGGGCCCACTGGGCGGCGTCCGCGGCGGCGGTCACCGCGGCCTGCACCGAGCCGGCGACGTCGCGCGGGTGGCGGTGGTGCAGCGGCCCGAGGAAACGCACGTCGGTGATCCGGCCGCCGGCGGTCACCACCACCTCGACCAGCCCGTCGGGCGAGCGGACGGTGACCTCGACCGTGTCGACCGCCTGGTCGAACTCGGCCTGCAGGGACTCGATACGGCGGTAGCGCCGCACCGCCTCCTCGATCCACGCCTCGTCGATCTCGCGCGGCATCGGTTCTCCCCCCGGCCGACCTCACCCTGCGTACCGCCACCGTCACCACGGCACACCGGACCGTACCGCACGCCCACGACGCCTGTCGATGCCGCCCGGGGGTGGCCCCTACCCCTTCCAGAGGGCGAGCATCATCGCCTCCACCGCGATCCGCGGCTTGACGTTCGCCTCGATGGCCGTGCGGCACTCCAGCACGGCCTCCAGCCGCCGCAGCGCGCCCTCGGCCGCCCACTTCTGCGCGCCCGCCTCGGCCATCGCGGCGGTGTCGGTGTGCACCGGGGCCACCGGCGCGCGCAGCGCCATGGTGAGCGCGTCCCGGTAGAAGCCGGCCAGGTCGACCAGGGCCCGGTCGAGGGCGTCGCGCTGGGCCCGGGTGGCCCGCGACTTCTGCCGCTTCTCCAGGTCCTTGAGCTGCCCGGCGGCGCCGCGCATCGCACCGGCCGCACCCCGCCCGGTGCCGCCCGCGCCGAGCGCGGTCTGCAGGGCGGCCCGCTCGGCCGCGTCGGCCTCCGCGACGGACGCCTCGGCCTCCGCCTCCGCCGCCTCGATCAGCGCGGACGCCGCGTCCAACGCGGTGCCGACACCGGTGAGCCGGCGCGGCACCGCCAGCACGGCGTCCCGGCGCTGCCGGGCCTCCGGGTCGCGGGCCAGCCGCCGGGCCCGCCCGACGTGCCCCTGCGCGGCCGCCGCCGCCCACTGCGCCACGTCGGGCGCGATGCCGTCCCGGCGGACCAGCACCTCGGCCACCGCGCTGGCCGGCGGCTGCCGCAGCGGTACGACCCGGCAGCGCGAGCGGATGGTCACCGACACGTCGTCCGGGTGGGTGGACGGGGCGCAGAGCAGGAAGACGGTCCGCGGTGGCGGCTCCTCGACCGCCTTGAGCAGCGCGTTGCCGGCCGCCTCGGTGAGCCGGTCGGCGTCGGAGACGATCACGATCTGCCAACGGCCGCCGGAGGGGGTGCTCGCGGCCCGGAGCACCAGCGCCCGCATCTCGCTCACCCCGATGGAGAGCCCTTCGGGCACCACCAGCCGGACGTCGGCGTGGGTGCCGGTCATCGTGGTGTGGCAGCCGGGGCACTCGCCGCAGCCGGTGCCGTGCACGCACTGGAGGGCGGCGGCGAAGGCGCGGGCGGCCACCGACCGGCCGGAACCGGGCGGGCCGGTGAAGATCCAGGCGTGGGTCATCCCCGCGCCCGGGTCGACCGCGGGGCCGTACCCGTCGAGGTCGTCGGGGGCCGGCCCGGGCCCGTGGGCGGCGCGCAGCACGGCGGCGGCCGACGCGGCGGCGCGGCGCAGCGTGTCGACCGCCTCGTCCTGGCCGACGAGGTCGGCGAAGACGTCCGGCATCAGGTCCGATGCTCCATCGTCACCAGCTCCGCGTCGGATAACTCGGGCTGCACCGAGGTGTCCGGCCCGTGGGCGGGGCGCGGATGCACGATGCCGGCCGGATCCACCAGGAACTCCTGCACCCGGCGGGCGACCAGGGCGGAGATCTCCTCGGCCGGTCGGGAGGCGTCGAGCACCAGGTAGCGCTTCGGGTCGTTGGCGGCCAGGTCGAGGAAGGCGTACCGGACCCGCTCGTGGAAGGCGAGCGACTCGGCCTCCAGCCGATCGGTGCCCTGGTTGCGGGAGGCCACCCGGGACAGGCCGGTGTGCGGGTCGACGTCGAGGAGCACCACCAGGTCGGGCTTGAGGCCGCCGGTGGCCCAGGAGGAGAGCCAGGAGACCTCCTCGACCGGCAGCGTCCGCCCGGCCCCCTGGTACGCCAGGGAGGAGTCGACGTACCGGTCGCTGATCACCACCGCGCCCCGCACCAGCGCCGGACGGACCACGGTGGCGACGTGGTGGGCGCGGTCGGCGGCGTAGAGCAGTGCCTCGGCGCGTGGGGACGGGGCGTCGGCGCCGGAGTTCTCCAGCACCAGCGAGCGGACCCGTTCCCCCACCGGCGTCGCGCCCGGCTCGCGGGTGACCACGACCTCGCGTCCCTGCCCGCGCAACTGCTCGGCGAGCGCGCGCAGCTGGGTGGACTTGCCGGCGCCCTCGCCGCCCTCGAAGACCACGAACAGCCCGCTGGAGACGAAGGGCTCGGCCGGCATCAGCGGACGGCCCCGGATCGAGCCCCACAGGTCGGCGAGGACCGGTACACCCTTCTTGTCGTCCATCTGCCCGAAGGCGCTGATCCCGGCGAAGATGCCGGCGGCACCCGCGGCGAGCAGCAGCAGCCGGGTCGAGGAGACGGAGATGCCCAGGTCGGCGATGGTGAGCTGGCGGGAGCCACCGACGCCGACCAGGAGACTGCTCAGCGCGATGGCGAGGATCAGCACCAGCCGGGTGCCGATCTGCACCACCGCGAAGACCCGGCCGCGCACCTCGTCGGCGACCTCGCCGCCGAGCAGTGTGGTGCCGGCGAGGAAGGCCATCCCGGCACCGGCGCCCACCATGATCGCGCCGAGCATCGCCATGGACAGGTGGATGGCGAAGGCGAGCACCAGCACGGAGGCGCTGGCCAGCACGATGCTCATGCCGAACCAGCGGCGGCGGGACATGTCCCGGACGATCATCGGACCGAGCCCGATGCCGACGGCCAGGCCGATGAAGATCGCGCCGAAGAGCATGTAGAACGCCGCGTCGCCGGCACCCAGCGAGGCGGCGAAGAACTTGGCCGTGCCGATCACGATGCCGCCGCCGGCGAACGCGCCGAAGATGCCGAGCACCAGGCCGCGCACCAGCGGGGTCTGCCGGATGAACTTCCAGCCCTCGGTGAACTGACGCATCATGCTCTGCTCGGTGCGCTCCCGCTCACTGGCCTGCGTCTGGCTGATCTCCTTGATGCCGAACGCCACCACCAGCGCGGTGGCCAGCCGGGAGAACGAGTTGAACCAGAGGGCGAGCTGCGCCGGCTCGGCCCAGCCCGGCATCTCGCCGCCGGTCACCGCGCGGACGCTGCGGTCGAGCACCGCCAGGGCGACGGCGGCGGCCACCGGGGTCAGCCCGTACGTGGTGATCAGGGTGAGCTGGTTGGCGGTCTCCAGCCGGGCGCGCGGGATCAGGTTGGGGACCGCGGCCTCCTTGGCCGGGATCCAGAGCAGGGTGACCGTCTCGATTCCGAAGGTGGCGATCGCCGCCCAGGTGACCACCACGCCGCCGCTGGCCCCGGTGAGCGCGAGCAGCGGGATCGAGGCGAAGAGCACGAAGCGCAGCAGGTCGCAGATGACCATCGTCCAGCGCCGGTCGAACCGGTCGGCGAGGACGCCGGCCACCGGGCCGAGCACCAGAGCCGGGAGCAGCCGGATCGCGATCAGGGTGCCGAAGGCGGCGCCCTTGGCGGTGCTGCCGGAGACCTGGGCGGCGGCGAAGACCGAGGTGGCGAGCAGGCCGAGCCAGTCGCCGAAGGAGGCCGCGCCGAGCACGATCCAGAGCCGGCGGAACGGCCGGATGCGCAGTACCGATCGGATCGCGGCGTACCCGGAGCGGTCGGACTGTGTCCCGGACGACGACACGCCGGACGACTCGCCGTTCTTCTGGCTTTCGATGGCCGTACCTCCACGTGCCGGCCCAACACTGGGCGGTCCCGGTGCAACACTCTAGTCCCGGTGGGAGGCCTTCCCACCGCGACATTCTCCTGCTCGCCGAGCCTAGGCCGCCGGAACCAGCGTCCGCAGCCGACGGACATGAGGGTGTTTCGCATTAGTATCCCGGACAGTTAGCGTGCAACCGTGGCCACCGACAGCGACACCCTGCGCGAGCGCCTCGACCGGGCGACCGCCCACCTCGACCCGCCCTACGCCGTGGTCGACCTCACCGCCTTCGACGCCAACGCCGCCGCGCTGGCCGGACGCAGCGGCGGCAAGCCCGTCCGCGCCGCCAGCAAGTCGATCCGGGCCCGGGATCTGATCAGCCGGGCGCTCGACCGGCCCGGCTGGGCCGGGGTGATGGCGTTCACCCTGCCCGAGGCGATCTGGCTGGTACGTACCGGCGTGACCGACGACGCCCTGGTCGCCTACCCGACGGCCGACCGCCGCGCGCTCGCCGAGCTGGCCGCCGACCCGGCGCTCGCCGCGGCGGTCACCCTGATGGTCGACGGGACCGAGCAGCTCGACCTCGTCGACACGGTGTGTGCCCCCGGCCGCCGGACCGAGCTGCGGGTCTGCCTCGACCTGGACGCCTCCTGGCGACCGCTGGGCGGGCGGGTGCACGTCGGGGTGCGCCGCTCGCCGGTGCACAGCGCCCGGGCCGCCGGCGCGCTCGCCGCCACCGTCGCCGCCCGGCCGGGCTTCCGGCTGGTCGGGCTGATGTCGTACGAGGCGCAGATCGCGGGGCTCGGTGACGCACCGCCGGGGCGGGCGGCGCTGGGCGCCGCGATCCGGATCGCCCAGCGCGGGTCGTGGCGGGAACTGCTGGCCCGCCGAGGGGCGGCCGTGGCAGCGGTACGCGAGCACGCCGACCTGGAGTTCGTCAACGGCGGAGGCACCGGCAGCGTGGCCGCCACCAGCGCCGATCCCGCCGTCACCGAGGTCACCGCAGGATCGGGCCTGTACGGGCCGACGCTCTTCGACGCGTACCGGGCCTGGCGGCCGACCCCGGCGGCGTTCTTCGCCTGCACGGTTGTGCGCCGGCCGGGGCCGGGCCTGATCACCGTGCTGGGCGGGGGGTGGACCGCCTCGGGTCCGGCCGAGCGGAGCCGGTTGCCCCGACCCTGGCTGCCGGCCGGGTTGACGCTGGTCGGCACCGAGGGCGCCGGTGAGGTGCAGACGCCGCTGGCCGGTCCGGCGACGGCCGGGCTGCGGGTCGGCGACCGGGTCTGGTTCCGCCACGCGAAGGCCGGTGAGCTCTGCGAACACGTCAACGAACTGCACCTGGTCGAGGGGGACGAGGTGTTCGGCGTCGTGCCCACGTACCGGGGCGAGGGCCACGCCTTCCTCTAGACCGGGCGCCGGCCGCGCCGGACGCCGCCCGGCGCGGCGGCCGGACGGCCGGGCGGTCAGCCCTGCGTGACCGGCTCGGCCGGTGCGTCGACGTGCCGGTGCAGGTACTCGCGGATCAGCGCCTTCGCCTCGGCCAGCACCCGCTCGTCACCCTCCGGCTTACGCCGGAACGCCAGCTTGATCAGGGCGTCCGCGGCCTCGACGGCGATCTCCAGACAGAACCGCAGCCGCGGCTCGTCGACCATCCCGAACCGCTCGGTCAGCACCCGGGCCAACTGGTCGGCGATCACGCCGTTGTTGTCGCGCTGCTCATCGAGCAGGTGCAGGTCGACCACGTCGCCGAAGTGCAGGGTACGGAACCCGGGGACGGTGCGGTGCATCGTGATGTACTCGTCGATGCCAGCGTCGACGCCGTCCCACCAGTGGGTCAGGTCGTCCGAGGCGAACCGCTCGTCGAGCCGCTGCAGGTAGGACTCCATCGTGCGCAGGGTCAGCGCCTGCACGATGGCCCGCTTGTCCGGGAAGAACTGGTAGACCGATCCGATCGCCACCTCGGCCCGCTCGGCGAGCAGCGTGGTGGTCAGCCCCTCGTACCCCACTTCGTCGACGAGTTCGGCACAGGCGTCCAACATCCGCTGGACCCGCGCGACACTTCGACCCTGCACCGGAACGCGGCGCAGCGGTCCGGTCGTGGCGGCTGGTGTGGACACTCGGCGCCACCCCCCTTCGACGGAAGAACATATCTGCATGTCACGTGCTCGTGACTACCGGTACAACGAGCGGACCTCGATTCCGGTATTTACCAGCTACAACGTTCCTGATATGAAGATGGCTCATATTCACGTCGAGGAGCGCCGATGGCCGGTACCACCACCGCATGGTCCAACTGGGCAGGGAACCAGCACAGCCTCGCCAACGCCATCCTGCGCCCGAGCACGGTCGACGGCGTCACCGAGGCCGTCCGGGACGCCGCCGCGGCGGGCGAGCGGATCCGGGCGGTGGGCAGCGGCCACTCCTTCACCCCGATCGCCCGGCCCGACGGGCGGCTGCTGGACCTGACCGCGCTGGAGACCGACGTCCGGGTGGATCTCGCCAGCCGGCTCGTCACCGTCCCGGCCGGGATGACCCTACGTACGCTCAACGCGCTGCTCGCCGCGCACGGCCTCGCCATGCCCAACCTCGGCGACATCGACGCCCAGACCATCGCCGGAGCGATCTCCACCGGCACCCACGGCACCGGGGCGGCGTACGGCTGCCTCGCCACGTTCGTCGAGGCGCTGACCCTGGTCACCGGCACCGGCGAGGTGCTGCACTGCTCCGCCGACGAGCACCCCGACGTCTTCGCCGCCGCCCGGGTCGGGCTCGGCGCGCTCGGCGTGCTGGTCGAGGTGACCCTGCGCTGCGTCGACGCCTTCGTGCTGCGGGCCCACGAGCGCCCCGCGCCGCTGTCCGCCGTGCTCGCCGACCTGCCCGGGCTGATCGACCGGCACGACCACGTCGAGTTCTACTGGTTCCCGTACACCGACCGGGTGCAGGTCAAGACCAACGACCGGGTGCCCGCCGACGACCGGCCGCTGCCCCGCTGGCGCGGCTGGCTGGACGACGAGTTGCTCGCCAACACCGTCTTCGCCGGAGCCTGCCGGCTGGGCAGAGCCGTGCCGGCGCTCGCCCCGACCATCAGCGCGGTCTGCGCCCGGGCCCTCACCGAACGCACCTACACCGGCCGCTCCGACACGGTCTTCTGCACCCCGCGCCGGGTCCGGTTCGTGGAGATGGAGTACGGCGTCCCGCGCGCCCACCTGACCACCGCGCTGGAGGAACTGCGCCGTATCGTCGACCGACTGCCGTTCAAGGTGCTCTTCCCGGTCGAGGTGCGGTTCACCGCCGCCGACGACATCTGGCTGTCGCACGGCTACGGCCGGGACTCCGCGTACATCGCCGTCCACCAGTACGTCGGGATGCCGTACGAGCCGTACTTCCGGGCGTTCGAGGAGGTGACGACGGAGCTGGGCGGCCGACCCCACTGGGGAAAGATGCACTGGCGCGACGCCGCCTCGCTGGCCACGGCGTACCCGAGGTTCGCCGACTTCCAGGCGCTGCGCAACCGCCTGGACCCGGACCGCATCCTCAGCAACTCCCACCTCGACCACATCCTCGGCACCTGAGGCCACGGCAGGAGCGGTGACCGCACCCGATACCCTCCGCACGATGTCCCGGAACCGACGGCCCCGCGCCGGACTCGCCGCATGCTTGGGTGCGGCCCTGGTCTTCGCCGCCTGCACCCCAGCGCCCGCCCCGGCGCCGCCCACCTCCGCCGCAGACACGGACCCGGCCACCGAGGTCACCGCCTTCGTCGCGCAGCTCCAGCCCACCGCGGCGTACCGGAACCCGACCGCCGAGGAGCGCCGGCACGCCCGGGGCGCGGTCGACCTGCTCCTGGACGGCCGGGACGGGCTGGACGAGGCGACCGGACTGCTGACCGCCATCGGGTACGACGCGCGGGTCGGCACTGACCCGGAAACCGGCCGCGAGTACGCAATCTTCCGCACCGAGGCGGGCGGCGACCGCCCCTGGGGGATCCTGCTGGTCGACCTGTCCCGGCAGGTGGAACTGGCGATCGAGGTGCCGCACCCCAACTCCGACCTGCACACCGAGGACGTGGGGCTACGGCTGTTCCGGGCCGTGCCCGGGTCCATGCTGGTCGTCGCGGGCGCGCACCGGCGGGCCGCCGACGAGCGGGCGGACGCCGCGCACAACGAGGACGGGCTGTTCCAGGTCGTCACCGGCCGGTTCGCCCGGCGGGACCTGAACCAGATCCAACTGCACGGCTTCGCCGACAAGAGCCTTCCCGACGAGGACGCCGTGGTCTCCAACGGTCAGCGCCGTTCCAACGCGCCCCTGCGCCGCGTCGCCGATGCGTTGGAGGACGCCGGCTTCGCCACATGCCGCGCCTGGACGACCCGCTGCGGTCAGCTCGAAGGAACCACCAACACACAGGCCGAGGAGGCCCGCCGGCGCCGGTCGATCTTCATCCACCTGGAGATCACCTGGGCCGTCCGGCGGGACACCGAGCGTCGGGCCGCGCTGGTGGCGGCGCTGGCCGCCGCCGGCCTCACGGCGGACTGACGACCCGTGCCCCGCCTCCCGGTCAGATCCGGCGGGCGGTACGCAGCTTCGTGGCCCAGTAGCCGCCGCCGTCCAGCAGGGAGTCGCCGCCGAAGTCGCCCATCGTCGGGCCGTCCGCCTTGGACCGGCTGGAGATGAACCGGTGACGACCGGAGTCGTCCAGCCCGAGGTAGATGCCGGAGTGTTCGATGTGCTTGCCGCCGATCGGCCCGGCGTTGAAGAAGAGCAGGTCACCGGGCTGGAGCAGCTCGAAGTCGCGGACCGCCCGCCCGGTGTTCGGCATCAACTGGACGCCCGGGCCGAACTCCGCCATCGCGTACGCCCGGCGGGGCAGGCCGGTCCCCTTGGTGTTGGTGCCCCGCAGCGGGTACTTCATCCGGTAGCCGTACACCATCCGGATGTATCCGGAGCAGTCCAGGGCGCGGAAGTGGCTCCGCGACGGCTGCTCCTTCTTGCCGTCGGGGAACTTCCACGACACGCCGAGATAATCGTAGAAGTCCGAGTTTTCCGCCCGGCCGTCCGGGTCGGTGGCCGAGAGCGGCCCGAAGGAGGCGTCGCCAGCGGTCTGGAGCCCGTCGGCGTTGCGGCGGGGCTTCGCGCCGTCGATGTAGTCCATCATGATGGCCAGCGCGTCCGGACTCCGGTCCGCGAGCGCCTTGTCCAGCCAGGGCTTGAACCAGCCGGCCTTCTCGGCACCCGCACGCCACTCCCGGGGCGCGAGCCGGATCCAGGCGTCCGTGGTGACGGTGGCCTTGGTGAACCGCGGCTCGCTGAAGGTCCGCTCCCGTCCGGTGAGCCGGACCGTCCGCGCACCGTCGGTGAAGACCGCCACCACCCGGCCACCGCCGTCGCGCACCTCGGTCCGCGCCGGGTTCTCCAGCCGGGTGAAGGTCGGCTCGCCGGTGCCCGCCGCGGCGCCGCCGGGCGCGGCCACCGCCACCGGAGTGTCGTCGGCCGGGTCGCGGTCGGTGGCCTGCCACATGACGAGGCCACCGCCCGCGACGAGCACGAGCGCCATCAACGCCCAGATCCATTTCCTGTCCACCGCGATGTTCCCTTCGCGCCCCGGTCAGCTCACCGGCACCAGGCCGGCAAGGATGCCACTGATGACGATCAGATACGAGCCCACCGTCACCGCCCCGGTGGCGAGCAGGGTGGCTACCGGCGGCTGCCGGACGAGTTGGTAGGCGATCAGGCCGGGCGCGACGAAGCCCAGCGTCTGGTGCGAGAAGAGCAACGGGAAGTCCTGCTGGACCACCAGGAACAGCGTCGTCTGGAGCAGCACGCTGAGCAGCACGATCGCCGCGAACAGCCGCTTGCCGTAGAGGATGACGACCTTCTGCATGAGCCTCGTCAGCCCCCAGGTCACCCCGGTCATCACCACGATCACCGCGACCTGCCGATACTCCTCGACCAGCGCCAGCGCGACCCAGCCCGGCGTGATCATGCCGCCCGGGGAGAGGTTCGTGGTCAGGTAGCAGGCCAGCGCGAGCACCAGTCCCACGCCGAGGCAGAGGGTCGCCAACGCGGGGGTCAGTTCTCCGTTGATCATTCAGGGCTCCGGTAGACGGACGGCCGCTGCCATGGCGGCGGCCCGGGGGCGGATCCGGGACGACCGGACTGGTCGGGGTCATCGGGCGGCGGGCCGTACCGGGCGGGGTGACCGGCGCCGTTCCAGCCGGGGGCCGGCTGCTCGGCGGCCCCCGGGGCGGACCAGCCGGGGTAGGGCGCGTCGGAGCCGCGCGGCGGACCACCGAGGTCGTCCTCCGCGAGCGCCCGGTAGGCGGCGGCACCCGGGCCGCGACCCGGCTCTGGCGGCGCGTCCGGGCCATACCCGCCGGGGACGCTGCCGCGCTGATGGTGGTCGTACGAACGGCTCCCCGCCGGCGGGCGGGACGGGACCGCGTGGTCACCGTGACCCTGCTGGCGGTGATCCCAGCCGCCCTGTTGGGGGTCAGGCCGGTGGTGACCGGCCGCACCCGGTGCGGTCGGCCGGGCCGGCACCGGCTCCGCCGTGCTGTACCGGGTTGAGGTCGGGTCGGGGCCGACCCTCGACCGGGAACCCTGGGTCCGGTCGCGGTCGTGGTGCTGTGCCGGGACCGGCGGAGGTCCGGGCGGAGCCGGCGGAGGTCCGGGCGGAGCCGGCGGAGGTCCGGGCGGAGCCGGCCAGGTGGCAGCAAGCCCTGCTTCCGCGCCACCGGCAGCGTGCCCCCGAGGTCCGGCCGCCCAGGACGGGCCGGCGGCCACAAGCCCGCCTGGGGCCTGCCCGGCGGCGGCCCGCTGGGCCGGCGGCGCCGACGCCGGACGGCCGTACGTGGACCGCACCGCCTGGACCTGCCGCGGCAAGACGACCTCCGTCGGCGCGTCCGTCACCGGGACGGCCGGAGCGTGTCCGGCCGAGGGGACGGCGGACTCGTGGGGCGCCGGCCGCTCCAGTCGTTCGAGCTGGGCGAGCAGGATCTCGCCCTGGCCGTGGATGTTGCCGATGGCGAGCACCGAGGCGTACCGGTCGATGGTGCCGAGCACGCCGTCGAGGAGTTCTCCGGCCTCCAGCTTTCCGCCCAGGTCCACCACCCGGTCCTGCCACTTGTCGTCGATCTTCACGCGGGCGCTGCGGGTCGGGTCGCCGATGAGGATCACCTTGTCGGGATCGATCCGGGACACCAGCGAGCCCATCTGCCCGTTGCGCTCCACCCGGTCCGGCCGGCAGTTGATGAGCACATGCAGCGGACGTGGGATGGACCCCTGCGCCTGCAACTGTTGGATGTTCATGAAGGTCGACTCGGGGTCGTTCGCCGCGAAGATGTTCGCGAACCGCAGCGACTTCGCGTCCGCCCGGTACTCCTCCACACTGAGCACACCCGGGTCGGGCGGGGCGGTCCACATGCCCTTCAGCGCGTCCCGCCGGCTCACCCCGAGCAGCTCCGCCACGGCGAGCACGATCGCGACGTTCTCCTTGAACGTCGTCCAGCTGAAGCCCTTCATCTCTTCGTCGGTGACCGACTCCGGGTCGACCGCGACCAGCTTGCACTGCCGGCGGTCGGCCTCCTCCTGGAGTATGTGCAGCCGGTCCTTCTCCGCCGTCACGCAGATCCCACCGACCGGCATCGACCGGCTCAGCGACCGGGCAACGTCGTCCAACGTCGGGCCCATCTCTGCCAGGTGGTCCTCTCGCACGTTGCAGAGGATGCCGATTGTGGACTGGATCAGCTTGGTCTGGTTGAGCTCCTGCAACGGCGGCATGACCGCCATGCACTCGATGACCAGCACGTCGGGGAAGTACGAGGCGGCCCGCCGGACGATGCCGATCTGCTCGACCACGTTGGCGATGCCGAACTTCCGGTAGACCGGCTCTTCGCTGGCGTCAGGGAAGATGAACCGGGCGGCCGTGCCGGTGGTCTTGGCCACCACGGTGAGCTTGCCGCCGCGCAGTGCGCCCGCGCAGAGCCGGGTGATCGAACTCTTGCCGCGGATGCCGTTGACCAGCACCCGGTGCGGGATGCTGTGCAGGCTCTTGTGGTGGTTGCGCTGCTCCACGACGCCGGCGGCCAGCAGGCCGAGGCAGGCGAGGACGAACACGACATAGAGGAACAGCATCTCAGCCGCCCCTCCGGCGCCGCTCCGGCACCTTTGTCATGATCACGGTGTTCATCCCCTCCACGCCACGCAGCCGGGCCGCGCCGCCGAGCCGCTGCTCGCCGTGCACCGCGGCCTGGCGGCAGACCTCCAGGCACACCGCCACCGCGCCGATATCGTCGTGCCAGCGGGGTGAGACGACCCGGTTGGTCTTCCCCTCCGCCAGCGCGCCCGCTTCCCGGGCCAGGTTGCGCAGCGGCCGCAGCTGGAAGAAGTAGTGCCAGCTGAACAGCAGTAGTCCGATGCCGACCGCCACCACGAGCACCAGCATCGACCCCTTGCGCAGGGCGTTGTTCGGCAGCGCGTAGTCGGACACCGGCCGCCGGGCCACGAGGGTCCACTCCAGCTGCGCCGTCGTCCCCTCCAGGGAGACCGGCGTGGCGACCAGCAACTCCCGACGGCCGTCGAGCTCGGTCACCTCGGCGTACGGCCGGCCGGTCAGCGCGGCGGCCGACGCCGACCGCACCTGCTCGACGGTGACCGCCTCGAAGGCGAGATATCCCGAAGTGTCCAGGATGTCGCGCTGGTCGATGTCGAGCACCTGGACTCGCCCCGGCATCCGGTCCAGCAGCCGGGACAGGTGCCGGACGTCGTACTCGGCGACCAGGGCCCGGCCGTCGGCGAGCTGGTAGTAGGCGTAGACGATCGGCAGCCGGCCCTGCACGTCGTAAAGGTTGACGCCGCTCTCCCCCGGCACCGGGCCCGCCGGTCGCATCGGCTCCCGGCCCGCGCCGACCACGGTGTCACCGCCCGCCGACACGAGGTAGACGCTACGGAAGCGCGGGTTATCGTCCACGAGGCGGTCGACGACCTTGCGCATCCCCGAGGTGTTCGCCTTGCCATGGTCCCGTCCGGTGTCGGCCAGCATGGCGAAACCACCGTCGAGGGTGTCGCTGAGCGAAGCGGCGACCGCGCTCGCCTGGTTCTGCGCGTCCCGGACGACCTGGCCGGGCAGTTCCCGCTCGGCCGGGGCGAGGTTGGCCACGATCAGGCCGCTCGACGCCAGGATCACGAGGGTGGCTCCGATCACCCACCACGTCGCGCCGACCCCGCCGGGCCGCTCGTCCCGCCGTACCCCCTTCGTGCCGTCACGCTGAGTCGCCAGCGTGTCGAAGGCAGCGCCGATCCGGTTGGCCTCCCGGTTGACCGTCCGCAGCGGCCCGGCGACGGGATTGCCCGACGCGGTCGCCTTGGCGTGGTCGAGCAACCGGCGTACCGGCCGGACCAGGCCCAGCCACGTGACGAGCAGGACGAGCAGCGACGCGACGAAGAGGACGGCCGCGGTGAACAACGGTTCACGGCTCACCCGCTCGACCGTGACCGGGGCGGACACCACCGAGACGACCGAGAAGCCGAGGTTGCCGACCACCGAAGCCGTGACCAGCGGGGCGACCGGATCGGCGGCGGTTGCGTCACCGGTCGGCGCCGGACCGGCGATGCCCGACCGGGTGACGGTGTGTTCCTCGGCGCTCGCGGTGAGCGCGCGGTCGAGCAGGGCCTCGACCGGGCCACCCGCCTCGACCGGGGTGCCCTGGGCCAGGGCGCGGCCGACGCCGGGAACAGCGATGAGGATGGCCTGCCGGGACCGCGGGTCGAGACGCAGCGAGCGCACGCCCAGGTCCAGCTCGCCGACGAGGAGGGCGCCGCTGGCGAGCGGCTCGACCAGCAGCAGGCGCGGGTCGTTCCCGTCGACCAGCGGCAGTGCGGCCCGGGTCGGGGTGAGGCCAGGCGGCAGCGTCACGGGCTGACCGACCGCCGCCGTCGGGGCGCGGCTGGTGCTGTCCACAACGGCCACGCCCCGCCACATCGGATGGCCGTCGACGAACCTGCTGAGCAGGGGCCGGGCCTGACCGGGACGGTCGTTGCAGTCGGCCGCGAGCTCGGTCAACTCGTCACGGCTGCGGCCCACGGAGTTGCCCAGGCCCCGGGCGAGCCCCTCCACGAACTGGCGCTGCGACTCCGTGACGGCGGTCGGCACCCCCGCCGGGCTTACCCGGTCGAGGTGGACGAAGGCGAAGGCGGCGAGGAGCGCGAGCAGGATCGAACCGACCACGACCGGTGCGCCGAGACCGGTGAGCGGACGCGGCGTGGGGAGCTGCTTCTCCAAGCTGATCAGACGCCACCGGGCGAGCTGCTCAGGGGAGTCACCTGGTCGCCGGCGGTCCGGACGGCCGGCGGGAGGTGCCACGTTCATCCGCGGGCCCCGGCCTGGACAGTGTCAGCCAACGTCGTTTCCTCCCCGTGACGGCCAGCAGGCGAGGCTAGCAAAAGAGCGTCCGGCGTGCCCAGCGCCGACCGTCGATCGGTGACAAGGTACGCCCGACCCGCCCTGGCCCCGCTCATGCGCTCGGCGTGGAGGGCGTTCCGGGGTCGCCGGCGTCCGCAGTGGCCGGTGGCGGGCCCAGGACCCGCAGGCCGGCGTCGTCGCCGCCCTTGGCGAACAGGTGGCCCCGAATCCGGTCGAGCGCGGCCTGGTAGACGATCCGACGGCTGTCCGACGTGGCTGGGTCCGCCAGCGCGGCCGGCAGGTCGACCAGCCGGACGTCCGGGTTGAGGTCCACCCAGGTGGGAATCGCCTCGGCGGTGGTGATCCGCCACTTCTTCGACGCGATCTCGGTGAACGTGAATCGGGCCATCACCCCCTCCCGGTTGGCGAACACCGGCTCGGCGTGCCGGGCGACCTGGTTGCCCATGCCGTAGACCACCCAGTCCTGACCCATCTTCTCGATCGGCTGCACCACGTGCGCGTGGTGGCCGAGGATGAGGTCGATGTCGGCGGACCTGATCAGCGGCCCGGCCCACTTCTCCTGGTTGGCGTCCGGCTGGTTCTGGTACTCGGTGCCCCAGTGCAGGCTGAGCACGACGATCTCGGCACCGGCGCCGCGCAGCTTCTTCGCTGCGGCGAGGATCTTCCGGGGCTCGATGAGGTTGGCGATCCACTCCTTGCCCGCCGGCCGGGTCAACCCGTTGAAGTGCACCGTGTACGACAGGTGCCCGACCTTCACCCCGGACCGCTGGTAGATGCGGGGAACCAGAGCCTCCTTCGCGCTGCGCGCGCTGCCGGTGTGCCCGATCTTCGCGGCGTCGAGCGCGTCGAGGGTGCGCCGGACCCCTTCCTCGCCGTGATCGACCGTGTGGTTGGACGCGGTCGAACAGGCGTCGAATCCAGTCCCCCGGATGGCGTCCACCACCTGCGGCGGAACGCTGAACTTCGGGAAGCCGACGAACGGGCCGGCCGTCGGGGCCAGCGGGGTCTCCAGATGGCAGATCGCCAGGTCGACGGCGGCCACGGTGGGGCGAACGTGCTGGAACAGCGGGTTGAAGTCGAGCCCGTCCCGGATCCCGGCGCGCTCGGCGTCCCGCCGCGCCTGGTACGTCAACTCCGGGTGCACCAGCACGTCACCGGCCCCGAGGATGGTGAAGAGCCGCCGACCGGACTTGTCCCGTCGAGGCTCGGGGTCGCGTGGGGTCTCCCGGGTACCGGCCGCGGCGGGCGCGCGCCCCGGCTTGACGGACTCCGTGGTGGCATCACCGTCCCGCCCCCCGAGGCCCCACACCATCATCCCGGCCCCGGCGAGCACCGCCAGCACCAGGATGACGATGCCCGTCACCCTGGCCCCGCCGAGCCCACCGCCTCCGCCGTCCCGTTTAGACACCGCGACAGCGTAGGACAAGATTCCACCTCAGGTGGAACCGACCGGAATGCCGTTGGTCACTCGCCCTCGGTGACGGCAGCCGCCTTCCGCGGTGCGGCCTTCTTCGCGGGCGCGGCCTTCTTCGCCGTCGTCTTCTTGGCGGCCGTCGTCTTCTTCGCCGCCGTCTTCTTCGCCGGGGCCGCCTTCTTCGCCGCCTTCTTCTTCGGCGCCGGGCCCTTGGCCCGCTTCTCCGCCAGCATCTCCGACGCCTCTTCGAGGGTCAGTTCCTCCGGGGTCTGCGCGCGCCGCAGCGACGCGTTGGTCTCCCCGTCGGTGACGTACGGCCCGAACCGCCCGTCCTTGATGACCAGCGGCTTCTCGGTGAGCGGGTCGTTGCCCATCTCCCGCAGCGGCGGCGCGGCGGCCCGGCGCTGGCGCGTCTTCGGGGCGGCCAGCAGGGCCAGCGCCTCGTCCAGCGTGACGGTGAACATCTTGTCCTCGGAGTCCAGCGAACGGAACTCGTCACCACGCTTGACGTACGGGCCGTAGCGGCCGTTGTTGGCGAAGACCTCGACGCCGTCGGGGGCCACCCCGACCAGGCGGGGCAGGCTGAGCAGCTTCAACGCCTCGTCGACGGTGAGCGATTCCGGCGACTGGGAGCGGAGCAGGGAGGACTTGCGCTCGCCGCTGGCCACGTACGGGCCGAACCGGCCGGACTTCAGCAGGATCGGCTCGCCGGTGGCGGGGTCGTCGCCGAGCTTGCGCTCACCCCCGCCGCCGAGGAACAGCTCGTGCACCTTCTCCGGGGTCAGCTCGTCCGGGGCGAGGCCCTCCGGGATCGGAGCACGGTCGCCCGGGGCACCGCCCTCCTCACCCTCCCCGGTCGGGGCCGGCTGCTCGCCGGGCACCGCCCGCTGGAGGTACGGCCCGTACCGGCCCACCCGGACGACGACCTCGCGCCCCTCGTCGTCGGTGAAGAGCGGGATGGAGTTGACACTGCGCGCGTCGATGTCGCTGAGGTTCTCCGTGACCAGCTTCTTCAGCCCACCGGCGTGGGCGATCGCCTGGTCGCCGGTGCCGTTGGCGCTGCCGAAGTAGAAGGAGGTGAGGAAGTCGACCGCGGCGTGGTCACCACCGGCGATCTCGTCCAGCTCGTTCTCCATGCTGGCGGTGAAGTCGTAGTCGATCAGGCGCGGGTAGTGCCGCTCCATCAGACCGATCACCGCGAACGCCAGGAACGTCGGGATCATCGCCTGGCCGCGCTTGGCGACGTATCCGCGGTCCTGGATGGTCTGCATGATCGACGCGTACGTCGACGGGCGGCCGATGCCCAGTTCCTCCAGCGCCTTGACCAGCGACGCCTCGGTGTAGCGCGACGGCGGCTGGGTGTGGTGGCCCTGCGCGGCCAGTTCGTCGGCGGTCAGCGGCTGGTCCTTCACCAGGTTCGGCAGCCGGCGCTCGGCGTCCTCGGCCTCGGCGGTCTCGTCGTCGCTCGACTCGACGTACGCCCGCAGGAAACCCGGGTCGGTGATGGTCTTGCCGGTCGCGCCGAAGTCGGCCTCCTCCTGGGCGGAGGAGACCGCGCGGATGCGCACCGAGACGCTGGAGCCGACCGCGTCGGTCATCTGCGACGCGATGGTCCGCCGCCAGATCAGCTCGTAGAGCTTGAACTCCTCGGCGGAGAGCTCCTTGGCCACCTCGCCCGGGGTGCGGAAGTTGTCCCCGGCCGGGCGGATCGCCTCGTGCGCCTCCTGCGCGTTCTTCACCTTGCCGGTGTAACGACGCGGCTCCGGTGGCACGCTGCGCTCACCGTACAGCTCGACGATCTGCCGGCGGGCCGCCGCGATGGCGGTCTCCGACAGGTTCACCGAGTCGGTACGCATGTAGGTGATGTAGCCGTTCTCGTAGAGCCGCTGCGCGGTGCGCATCGTCTGCTGCGACGAGAACCGCAGCTTGCGGGCCGCCTCCTGCTGGAGGGTGGAGGTGATGAACGGCGCGTACGGGCGGCGGCGGTAGGGCTTCTCCTCGACCCGGGTGACGGTGAACTGCCGCCCCTGAAGGCGGGCCGCCAGGCCGCGCGCCCCGCTCTCGTCGAGGTGCACGACGCCCGCGCCGGGCCGCACCCGGCCGGTGGTCGGCTCGAAGTCCTTGCCGGTGGCGATCCGGTCGCCGTTCAGCGCGACCAGGGTGGCGGAGAAGTTGCGCGGCCCCTCGCCCGGCCGGGCCACCGCGAGGGTGGCCAGGATGTCCCAGTACTCGGCGGTGCGGAAGGCCATCCGCTGCCGCTCCCGCTCGACCACGATGCGGGTCGCCACCGACTGCACCCGGCCGGCCGAGAGCTTCGGCATGACCTTCTTCCACAGCACCGGCGAGACCTCGTAGCCGTAGAGGCGGTCGAGGATGCGCCGGGCCTCCTGGGCGTCGACCAGGTCACGGTCGATCTCCCGCGGGTTGGCGACCGCGGCCTGGATCGCCGGCTTGGTGATCTCGTGGAAGACCATCCGCTTGACCGGCACCTTGGGCTTGAGGGTCTCCACCAGGTGCCAGGCGATCGCCTCGCCCTCGCGGTCCTCGTCCGTCGCCAGGAAGATCTCGTCGACCTCCTTGGCCAGCTTCACCAGCTTGCTGATCTGCTGCTTCCGGTCGGCGGAGACCACGTAGAGGGCGTGGAAGCCGTTGTCGACGTCCACCCCGAGCCGGGCCCACGGCTCGCCCTTGTACTTGGCCGGCACGTCGGCGGCGTTGCGCGGAAGGTCGCGGACATGACCGAAGCTGGCCTCCACGACATACCCCGGGCCGAGATAGCCCGAGATCGTCTTGGCCTTCGCCGGTGACTCGACGATGACCAGACGGGTGGTTCCAGCGTTGCTCGGCACGTCTCTCCCCGACCTCACTCCTGCTCCATGCCCGATTCGGGCCGTGTTGCACCTGCCGGACCACCGGCGGTCCGGATGTCCAACGTAACGCGCCGCCCGGGTTTCGGGTTTCGCGGGCGGCAATCAGCCCCGCGCGGTGGTACGCGACCGGTGCCGCGCGGGCTTCACGGGCCGGACGGCGCCACCGTACACCGTGGGTAGGGTGCCAGGCGGGTCACTGTGACGATGGCGGACCCTCGGCCGAGGTCCACCGGCCCGTTCCTACCCGGCGGAGCGCCGGCCGGCTGTCCTTGATCGGACACCTCGCCGCCTTGACCGCCGCGGGACCGACGCCCGGGGCGAGCCCAGCCGTCCGCAGGGCCCGTCGTGATCGACTCCGTTGCGGCGAAAGAGCGCCGTCCCGGCCGCCTCGACCCCACCACTACGCCGCCATGGAGTTGATCAAGGCAGCCGGGCCGGCCCGAGCGCGGACAGGGCCGGGCCGGCCGGAGCGGACAGGGCCGGGCCGGTCGTCAGGCCGGGGCCGCCGGCCAGGCCTCCGGCGGCGCGGCGGCCGGTCGCTCCCCGACGAGTTCGGCCAGCCGGGCGAGTCGCCGCCGGCCGGCGATCCGGAACGCCGGACCACCGACGTCCGGCTCCACCACCGCCGTCGGCAGTCCCACGGCGGCCAACGCCGCCCGCACCGCCGGCCACCACTCCTGGTCGGCCGCGCCCAGTCCCAGCAGGAAGCCGGCGGGATCGCCGGCGCCGGCGGCAGCCAGCCAGAGCCGCAGCCGCCGCCCGTTGAGATGGAAGCCGGCGGGCGGCCGCTTGCCCACCGGACCGGCCAGCCAGGCCGAGGCCAGCGGCGCCAGGGTCCTCGCGTACGACGTGCGGACCGCGAACCGCTGATCCTCGGTCGCCTCCCAGCCCGCGGCGAGCCCGCGCAGCCGCAACTCGGCGACGAGCACGTGCACCCGCCAGGCGGCGTCGACCACGATCGACAACCGGGCCGTCCGGCCCATCCGGACCACCTCCCCCGGGCCGGCGAGCAGGCCGGCCAGATCGGCGACGGACGGATCCGCCGCCTCGGTGCCGAACAGCGAGAGCTGGCGCACCGGTCCGGGAGGTGTGTCGGGAGGGGTCAGCGACACTCCGGAACCTCGTCGAAGGCCTGTTTGAGCTCTTCAGAGTTGAGCTTGCTGGTGTCCAGCGCGCTCGCGTCGTACTCCTTGGTCAGCGTGTCGACCGCGGCCTTGACACCGTCGTAGAAGGCGGTGGCCTCGCCGGTGCCGAGCCCGTCGATGGTGTCCCGGGCCCGGCCGTACGCGTCGCGGACCTTCTCCAGCGTGGCGCGGAAGCCCCGGGAGATCTCCTCACCGTGCTCGGTCTCCGGGACGCCCGCGTCGGCGACCCGGCGGCGGGCGGTCTCGCTGGCCTCCTCCGCACCGGCGAAGAGCCGTACCAGGTTCTCCTTGGCCTGCGCCGGGGTGGTCTGCGCGGTCATCTGTTGGTCGGTGCTGCTGGTCAACTTGCTGATCTCGGCCCGCCAGGGGGTGAGCGCCTCGCAGACCGAGGCGGCCCAGGCGCGCGGGCTGGGCCCGCCACCGCAGCCGCTGACGACCAGCACGAGCGTGGCCAGGACCACCGTGAGCTTTCCGGCGGCTGCCGCCCGGCACGTACGCATGCGTTGCAGCGTACGGCCTCGCGGTGAATGCGCCACCGCTCAGGCGGACGGCGGACGGGTCCCCGGCCGGCACGCGACACCGGCCGGGGAACCCGCCGTCGTGACTCAGGCGCTGACCGCCTCGGCACGCTCGGCGCTGCCCGCGCCGGGGTCGTTCCCGTCGGCGGACGAGTCCATCGCGACCCCCTTGCGCTTGCTGAAGACCACCGCGGCGACCACGATCAGGGTCGCGACCACCGCGACGCCCACCCGCAGCGGGGTGTTCTTCTCGTCGCCCACGCTCCAGGCCACCACGGCCGGCGCGATCAGCAGCGAGACCAGGTTCATCACCTTGAGCAGCGGGTTGATCGCCGGCCCGGCGGTGTCCTTGAACGGGTCGCCGACGGTGTCGCCGATGACCGTCGCGGCGTGCGACTCGGAGCCCTTGCCGCCGTACGCGCCGTCCTCGACGAGCTTCTTGGCGTTGTCCCAGGCGCCACCGGAGTTGGCCAGGAAGACCGCCATCAGCGTGCCGGCCCCGATCGCCCCGGCCAGGTACGACGCCAGCGCGCCCGGGCCGAGGCCGAAGCCGACCGCGATCGGGGCGAGGATGGCGAGCAGGCCGGGGGTCATCAGCTCGCGCTGCGCGTCCCGGGTGCAGATGTCGACGACCTTGCCGTACTCGGGGCGCTGGGTGCGGTCCATGATCCCGGGCAGCTCGCGGAACTGCCGGCGGACCTCCATCACCACTGCGCCGGCCGAGCGGGACACCGCGTTGATGGCCAGCCCGGAGAAGAGGAAGACCACCGCCGCGCCGATGATCAGGCCGACCAGGTTGCGCGGGTTGGACACGTTGAGCGCGTTGAGGATCTCGGTCCCGACGTCGCCGACGCCGGCGTCGGCGTACGAGGTGCGCAGCGTGTCGGTGTACGACCCGAACAGCGCGGTGGCGGCGAGCACCGCGGTGGCGATCGCGATGCCCTTGGTGATCGCCTTGGTGGTGTTGCCGACGGCGTCGAGCTCGGTGAGGATCCGGGCCCCGTTCTCGTCGATGTCGCCGGACATCTCGGCCACACCCTGGGCGTTGTCGGAGATCGGGCCGAAGGTGTCCATCGCGACGATCACGCCGACGGTGGTGAGCAGGCCGGTGCCGGCCAGTGCGACCGCGAAGAGCGAGAGCGTGATGGAGCTGCCGCCGAGCAGGAACGCCCCGAAGACGCCGGCGCCGATGAGCAGCGCCGAGTAGACGGCCGACTCCAGGCCGACGCTGATGCCGGCGAGGATGACGGTGGCCGCGCCGGTCTGCGAGCTCTTGCCGATGTCCTGCACCGGGCGCCGGTTGGTCTCGGTGAAGTAGCCGGTCAGCGCCTGGATGGCGGCGGCCAGCACGATACCGATCACCACCGCGCCGATGGCCACCGTCCGCGGGTTCTGGTCGACGTCGGTGAGGCCGCCCTCCAGTTCGCCGAAGGTCGCCGGGAGGTACTGCCAGGTGGCGATGGCGACGAGCACCGCGGAGAGCAGCGCGGAGATGTAGAAGGCCCGGTTGATGGCGGTCAGGCCGTTGCGGTCCGAGGCGCGCAGCCGGGTGATGAAGACGCCGATGATCGCGATGAGCACACCGATGCCGGAGACGATCAGCGGGAAGACCAGGCCCTGCTCGCCGAAGGCGGCGCGGCCGAGGATCAGCGCGGCGACCAGGGTGACCGCGTACGACTCGAACAGGTCGGCGGCCATGCCGGCGCAGTCGCCGACGTTGTCGCCCACGTTGTCGGCGATGGTGGCGGCGTTGCGCGGGTCGTCCTCGGGGATGCCCTGCTCGACCTTGCCGACCAGGTCGGCGCCGACGTCGGCGGCCTTGGTGAAGATGCCGCCGCCGACCCGCATGAACATGGCCAGCAGGGCGGCGCCGAAGCCGAAGCCCTCCAGAACGGTCGGAGCGTCGCCCTCGAAGATGATGACGACCAGCGCGGCGCCGAGGAGGCCGAGCCCGACGGTGAGGAAGCCGACCACACCGCCGGTGCGGAAGGCGATCTTCATGGCGGCCTCGCGCCCGCCCTGGGCCTCGCGGGCCGCCGCGGCGACCCGGAGGTTGGCTCGGGTGGCCAGCCACATGCCGGCGCCGCCGATGAACGCGCTGAACAGGGCACCGACCACGAAGAACGCGGACCGGCCGATCTTCACCGCGACCTCACTGCCGTCGGTGTCGTGCACCGGTAGCAGGAAGAGGAGCACGACGGCGACGACGACGAAGATCGCCAACGTCCTGAACTGCCGGAGCAGGTACGCGGAGGCGCCCTCCTGCACCGCCCCGGAGATCTCCTGCATGTTGGTGGTGCCCTTACCGGCTGCCAGCACGGCCTTGGTCAAGGCGGCGGCGAAGACGAGGGCCACCGCGGCGATGACCGCCGCGATGACGACGTACGTCAGGTTTGCTCCGGTGAGGGACAGCGCGCCGCCTTCGGCGGCCAAGGTCCCGGACATCTATGTCCTCCTGTACCGAACACTGTCGCGTCGGCCGGCGGACGTACTGACCGACGCCTGGATGCGGTGGCGCACGCGCTCCTGCCCAGCCGGCGGACCAAGATCAACGTCCATATCCGCTGGCTGCGGGAAGGAACCCGTGCTGACAACTCACAGACTGTAGCCCCGCCGCGTGTCGGAGGTCACATGCGGGGGACGCCGTGTTTGGATGATCTTCGCAACTGTGTTATGAGGAAAAATCTGATATAGGGGGCCATCAGCACGACGAGGCCGTGACCCCACACAGGGTCACGGCCTCGTCGGCGGAGCGTATTGCGGTCAGCGGCCGACCGGCCACACCATCCGCACCTCGGTCCCGACACCCTCGTCGACCGGGCGGACCTGCAGATCCTCCACGAAACCGGCGAGCAGGGCGAAGCCCACACCGGTGGTCAGCGCCTCGTCGGTGAGCGACTCGTTGGCCAGCTCGTCGGCGTTCAGCGCGGCCAGGCCGATGCCGGCCTCGATCGGCGCCCGGTCGACCACCCGCACCTGGTACGACCCCGAGTCGGACATCTCCACCAGCACCGGGTCGGGCACCCCGTACTGCCGGTGCAGGGCGACGGCCCGGGTGCACGCCTCACCGATGGCCAGGCGCACCTCGTCGAGCAGGTCCTCGCGCACTCCGGCCCGGCGGGCCACCGCCACACCGACCAGGCGGGCGGTACGCACGTGCACCGGGGCCGGGGAGAAGGAGAGCCGGACCGTCGCCATCACGCGCCGGCGCCTGTGGGATCCGCCGCGATCGCCGCCTCGACCGTGGGGTGCAGCGGGAAGACCTGGTCCAGTGCGGTGATCCGGAATATCTTGAGCAGCGGCTCCTTGTCGCAGACCAGGGCGAAGGAGCCACCGGCCGCGCGGAGCCGCTTGAGGGCGCCGACCAGCACGCCGAGGCCGGTCGAGTCGAGGAAGTCGACCCGGCCGAGATCGACGATCACCTGCCGGACCCCACCGTCGATCAACTCCAGGAGCCGTTCGCGCAACCGGGGTGCGGTGTAGACGTCCACCTCACCGCCGACCTCGAGCACCGTGTGCTCCCCCACGGTGCGGGTCGCCAGCGACAGCTCCATCAGTCCCTCCTCCGAGAGCCGTAAACTCTCCTGGGCATCTAACCATCCCCGCCACAGTGACCTCCGGTCACCGGCGGCGGCTCCTCCTTACCCACGCCCCCGGTCGTTCACCACCCGAACACCAGTGCGAAAGTGCAGGACGTGAACCCCGCAGCCACCGTATCCGCAGGTCCGGGCTCCGGTCGACCGCTGACGGCGGCGCCCGGCGACCTGCTGCGCCGGCTGCGCGCCCGCCACCACGGCATCGACCCGGTGACCCACGTGCAGCGGGTGCCGGCCCGCCCCGGGCAGCCCGCCGGATGGCCCGGGTGGGCCCCCGAGGAGCTGCGGGTGGCGCTCGCCGGGCGCGGCGTCGTCGCCCCCTGGCGGCACCAGGCCGAGGCCGCCGAGCTGGCGTACGCCGGAAAGCACGTGGTGGTGGCCACCGGGACGGCGTCCGGCAAGTCCCTGGCGTACCAGCTCCCGGCCCTGTCCACGCTGCTCGCCGACCCCCGGGCCACCGTGCTCTACCTGGCACCGACCAAGGCGCTCGCCGCCGACCAGCTACGCGCCGTCGCCGGCCTGGAACTCGACGGGGTACGCCCCGCCACCTACGACGGGGACACCCCACGCACCGAGCGGGAGTGGATCCGCCGGCACTCCCGGTTCGTGCTGACCAACCCGGACATGCTGCACCACGGCATCCTCCCCGGGCACGCGCACTGGTCCGGCTTCCTGCGCCGGCTGGCGTACGTGGTCGTCGACGAGTGCCACACCTACCGGGGCGTCTTCGGCTCCCACGTCGCGCATGTGCTGCGCCGGCTGCGCAGACTCAGCGGAAGTCCGGGCCGTACCTCCTCTGCCGCACTCGCCGGCTCGCGCCGGGCCCCGACCTTCATCCTGGCCTCGGCGACGTCGGGTGACCCGGCGACGGCGGCCGGCCGGCTCACCGGCCTGCCCGTCACCGCCGTCACCGAGGACACCTCGCCGCGCGGCGGGGTGACCTTCGCGCTCTGGGAGCCACCGCTGCTGCCCTCCTCCGACGCGTCCGGCACCGACGCCGACCTCCGCCAGGTCCGCCGGTCGGCGCTGCGGGAGACCGCCGACCTGCTCGCCGACACGGTCGCCGAGGGGGTACGCACGCTCGCCTTCGTCCGCTCCCGGCGCGGCGCCGAGGTGGTGGCCGCCAACGCCCGGCGGGCGCTCGACGAGGCGGTGCCGGGGCTGGGCGACCGGGTGGCCGCCTACCGCGCCGGCTACCTGCGCGAGGAGCGGCGGGAACTGGAACGCGCGCTGCTGCACGGGGAACTGCTCGGCCTGGCCTCCACCAACGCGCTGGAACTCGGCGTCGACCTGGTCGGACTGGACGCGGTGCTGATCTGCGGCTGGCCCGGCACCCGGGCCTCGCTCTGGCAGCAGGCCGGCCGGGCCGGCCGCTCCGGCGACGAGGCCCTCGCCGTGCTGGTCGCCCGGGACGACCCGCTAGACACCTACCTTGTGCACCACCCCGAGGCGCTGTTCGGGCGGCCCGTCGAGGCGACCGTGCTCGACCCGGCCAACCCGTACGTGCTCGCCCCGCAGCTCGCCTGCGCCGCGTCCGAGGCCCCGCTCACCCCCGCCGACCTGGAACTCTTCGGCGACGGCGCGAAAGAGGCGGTGGACTCGCTGGTCGAGGCGGGCGCCCTGCGACAGCGCCCGACCGGCTGGTACTGGCGGCACCGGGAGCGGCCCGAGGTCGACCTGCGCGGCGAGGACGGCACCCCGGTCTGCGTGGTCGAGGCGGCCACCGGGCGACTGCTCGGCACCGTGGACGGCGGCTCGTCGCACTTCCTCATCCACCCCGGCGCGGTCTACCTGCACCAGGGCGTCTCGTACGTGGTCGACTCGCTCGACCTGGCCGACGGCTGCGCACTGGTGCACGCCGAGGAGCCGGACTGGTCCACCCACGCCCGGGACGTCACCTCCCTCTCCGTGGCGTCGGTCCGGTCGTACGTGGACGCCGGGCCGGTCGGACTCTTCCTCGGCGAGGTCGACGTGACCAGCCAGGTGGTGTCGTACCAGCGCCGGCGGATCGCCTCCGGCGAGGTCATCGACACCCGGCCGCTGGACCTGCCCGCCCGGGAACTGCGCACCGTCGCGGTCTGGTTCACCGTGTCACCGCGGTCGCTGGCCCTCGCCGGCGTCGAGGCGGCCGACATCCCGGGCGCGCTGCACGCCGCCGAACACGCCGCGATCGGGCTGCTGCCGCTGATGGCGACCTGCGACCGCTGGGACATCGGGGGCCTTTCGACGGCCGTGCACCCGGACACCGAGGCGCCGACCGTCTTCGTCTACGACGGCCACCCCGGCGGCGCGGGCTTCGCCGAGCGCGCGTACGCGACGGCGGCGGCCTGGCTGCGCGCCACCCGGGACGCGATCGCCGAATGCGGCTGCGAGTCCGGCTGCCCGTCCTGCGTGCAGTCCCCGAAGTGCGGCAACGGCAACAACCCGCTGTCCAAGCCGGACGCCGTCCGGGTCCTCGACGTGGTGCTCACCAACCTCCCCGCACCGTCCGAGGACGAGCCGGCAGCGGTGGCGTCGCCGGCCGGCGACGCCACACACGGGGCGGCACCGGAAGGTGCCGTGGTGGCGGGGTCTGCGGCGACCGGGGCAGCGGCCGGCGGGTCGGCGCCGACCGGCGACCCGGGTCGTGACGTGACCAGTGGCTCGGGGCCGACGGTGCCCCGCCAGGTGGGGCAGTAGCCGCCGGGCGGCCGTGGCCCTGCGGCACGCCGCAGCGGTGAGGTCTGCGCGACGCGCTGGCCCGCTGGCCGCGACGGCCTGCCCTCGCAGTAGTCCGCCGGACAGCCGTGGCACCGTGACTCGCCGGAGCGGCGTCGTCTGGGCGAGGAGCGGCGTTCGTCAGTCGGGATACGGCGATCGCCCCGCAGCGGTGTGCCTCGCGTCCGTCGGACCGGGTGGCGGAAGGTGTGCATGAGCGACGCGGCAGGTGGGCAAAAGAGCCTATGGGAGCGCTTCCATCATCGGCCTGGCCGGTTCGGAGGCACCCGACCGACCAGCTGACCCTGCCGTTCTTCTTGTCGAGGAGGAGCCGTGGCCGACACGATCGCCGAGACCGTCGACCTGCTCTACACGATCGACCAGGACAAACTCACCCCCGACCAGCAGATCGCCCTGGGCTCCGCATTGGCCACCCTCGCGCAGGCGGAACGACTGGACCAGATCAACGAGCGACTGCGCAGCATCCACCAGGTGCTGAACACCTGGGCGATGAAGTCGACCCTCGAGGGAGGGCGTTGACCGGCGGGTTGTGCGAGACTCCGGCGCACACTTCGGAGGAGATCTTCATGCAGCTCGACAGTTTGCAGACCCAGCACCAGTTCCACATCCGGCAGCGGATCCGGATGATGGTCAACCAGTACGAGGTCCACGCGGTGGCGCCGGACGGCGCCGAGGGGGAGCTGCTGGCGTTCGCGCAGCAGAAGCGGCTCGCCTTCAAGGAGCAGGTGACCATCTACACCGACGACTCCAAGCAGCAGCCCCTGCTCGGCTTCAAGGCCCGGCAGCGGCTCGACCTCGGCGCCACCTACGACGTCACCGACCACGCCGGCACCCCGATCGGGCTGTTCCGCAAGGACTTCGCCCAGTCGCTGCTGCGCTCCACCTGGCACGTCGAGCAGCCCGGCCTGCCGCAGGTCACCGGTCAGGAGCGGAGCATGCCGGTGGCGCTGCTGCGCCGGTTCGTCGACTCGCTCTCCTGGCTGCCGTACCACTTCGACTTCGTCGCCGGCGGCCAGCCGGTCTTCTCGGTGATCAAGAAGTGGGGCCTGCGCGACCGGTACGTCGTCGAGGTGCAGAACCCGCAGATCGACCGCCGTCTGGTGATCGCGATGGCGATCGGCCTGGACGCGCTCCAGGGCCGCTGACCCACCCGCCGGCTGGGGTGTGTGCCGTACGACCCGCACCCCGGCCGGCCCTTCCGCAGCCCGCCGGGAGTGGGGACCCGGGCGATCGGCCCGGCCGCGCCGGCCTCGACCGCGCCGACTCCGACCGCCAGCCTGGACCGCACGGTCCCGGCGACACGGTCCCGGCCGCACGGTCCCGGCCGCACGGTCCGGGCACGGTCAGTCACGGATCGGACCGGCGCGGGCGGTGGCGGTGGCCGTCCGGTGGAACCCCGGCAGCGGCGTCACCGGCACCTGCACCGTCACCAGCGCGTCGAGCCCGTCCAGCCGGCACCCGGTCAGCCGGGCCCCGTTGGCGGAGGCCAGCTCACCCGCCGCAGCACAGGCCGACGCGTCACCACGCAGCGCCTGCCCCGCCGCGGCGAGCGCCGCGAAGTCGGCACCGACCCGGGCCTGGTGCCGCGCCACCCGGGCACTGCCGATCGCCGCGCCGAAGACGCCCACCAGCACGAACACCAGACCGACGACGAGCAGGCACACCGTCGCACCGCCCCGGTCGGCACGACACCGGTCGACCCGGGCCCACCCCGGGCACGGTGACCTCGACAGACGCCCACGGCAGCCGGCCGGCGAGACCCCGCCGGAGCGGTCCCCCACCGGACGCCCGGAGTGATCCACCGTCACGGCTCGGCCCCCGGGGATCCCGGTTCGACGGCGGCCACCGCGGTGACCTCGACGGTGAGCCGGGGCAGCCGGGCACCGAGGGCGCGTACCGGGGCTCGGACCGTCGCGGTGGCCCGGTCCCCCTCGACCGACACCGAGACCGTCGCGGCGGACGGGGCGATCCGCGTACCGGCCGCCACGCCGTCCGCGCCCCGGGCGGTGGCCAGCGCCGCTTCCCGGGCCGCGTCCAGACAGGCGGCCCTCGTGGTGACCGCGTCGACCGCGGTCACACCGGTCAGCAGGAGCAGGAGCAGCGCCGGCAGGCCGGCCGCCAGTTCGGCGGTGAACGAGCCCCGGTCACGGCCGGCCCGCCGGCGCGGGCTCACTTGAGGGCCCGGTCGATCACCGCGGTCAACGCGGACTGGACGTTGCCGGAGGTGAGCACCTTGAGCAGGATGCCGGCGAAGGCCACCGCGGCGAGGGTGCCGACGGCGTACTCGGCCGTGTTCATCCCGGCGTCCCCACGCAGCCGGGTGCGGATTCGGGTACGGAGTCTGCGCACTGTGTGTCCCTTCTCGATGGTTGTCAGAGCACGTCGCCGAGGACGGCGACGATCACCGGCACCAGACCGGCGAGAATGAAGGCCGGCAGGAAGCAGAGCCCCAGCGGCAGCACGATGAGCACCCCGGCCCGGCGGGCGGACGCCTCGGCGGCGGTGGACCGGTCGGCCCGCAGGTCGTCGGCGACCCGGGTCAGCGCACCGGCGAGCGCGGCACCGCTACGCGAGGAACGCAGCGCCGCAGCGACGAGACGCTCCGCACCGGGCACCGGGGCCAGGTGCGCCCAGGCCTCCTCCGGACCGCCGCCGAGCAGCAGCGTCCGACCGACCCGGCCGAGACGTTCCGCCAGTGGCCCGCCGAGCGCGTCGGCGACGGCCAGCACCGATCGGTCCACCGGCGCCCCGGCCCGTAGCGCCATGGCCAGCAGGTCGGCGGCGAGCGGAAGGTCGCCGGCCTCCCGCAGCCGGCGGGCGCGGGCGGCCCGGGGCTCGATCCGCCGCAGCAGCCGGTCCGCCACGAGCGCGGTCACCGCCCCGGCGAGACACCCCGGCACACCGCCGAGCAGCACCGCGACCGCCAGCCCGGCCAGCCCTGCGCCGAGGCGTACCGGGTCGGGCCACCAGGGCGGTCGGCTCCGCCCGGCCGGCGCCTCCACCGGGACCGGACCGGTGGCCCCCGCACGTTCGGCTTCGCTCCCGGCGTTGCCGACCCCACCCGGAGTACCGGCGGGCAGCATCCGCAGCCGCCGGGCCGGCGGGGACGCCGCCGGGCGTACGGCCGCCACCAGCGCCGCCACGACCAGCAACACACCCGCGACCGCCGGGCTCATCCGCTGTCCCCGTCCGGGACCCGGCCCAGCCGCTCGGTCCAGAGCAGACCAGCGATCTGAAGAACCATCGCGGTCACCGCGCTGACCGCCCCGACAGGGGTGTGCAGGAGCACCGCCAGCGGGTCGGCGCCGATGCCGTAGCCGAGCCCGATCCCGCCGAGCGGGAGGGCTGCCAGCAGCAGCGCGGTGGCCCGCGCGCCGGCGGCCTGCGCGGAGGCGGCGGCGAGCCCGCGGTCGAACGCCCGGGCGTCGGCCTCGACGCGTTCGAGGAGTTCCGCCAGGGGCGCGCCGGTCCGGTCGGCGAGCCGCACGGCAGCCCGGGTCAACCGGCCGAGTCGGTCCGGGTCGCCGTCCGGCTCCGGGACGGGCAGCCCGGCCCGCAGGTCGGCGGCGAGGGCGCTGAGCTGGTCCAACCGGCGGCGGCGCTCCCGAGCGGCGTGCCGCCCCGCCCGGCCCCGGTGGACCGCTCGGGCACCCAGCGCCGCGTACCCGGCGAGCAGGAGCCCGGCGACCGGGCCGGCGGTGACGCCGCCCACGCCCGCGCCCACCACGCCCACCAGGAGCAGCGTTCGGCGAGGGTGGGCCGACAGTCGCCAGCCTGAGACGACCGTCGACACCGGGCCGGACAGGTGATGGGTGATCTCGCCACCCGCCCGACGGCGGGCCGCCGGAGCGAGGCCGGACGCCGGGGCCGGCCCGACCGCCGGTGCGGGCTCCGGCAGCCACGGCGGGCGACGAGAGTCCCGCCGCCCAGGTGGGCGGGGCGACGGTGGGCGGCCTCCCGACCGGGGCGGACCGGCCGGCACGTCCTGGGCGGCCGGTGCCGCCACGCATCGCCCGTCGCTGCTCGACCGGGACAGCGGTGGCGACCCGGCTCCGGCGGACGACGGCGCGACGGGACCGGACGACGGCGGCGCGGCGGACAGGGCGGGGAGAGCGGACACGCCGGCACCGAGCAGCGCCCGGCGACGACGTCGGATCCGGCGTGCCGGCCAGGCGACCACCATCGCTGCGGCGGCCAGAAGTGCCGCCACGGTCCAGAACGTGGACGTCATGCCGGGCTCGCCGATCCCGGCCACGGTTCGCAGAGGATCGGCGGCACCGCCACGCCGCGATCCCGCAGCAGGGTGGCGAGCGCCCGACCGGCCAGCCCGAGCCCTCGCCCCCGGATCCAGACCGGGACCACGGTGACCAGCCGTTCGGGCCCTTCGGGGAGCAGGAGGCAGATCGACTCCAGCACCCGACCTCGGGATCCACGGCGTACCTGGAGCAGCACCTGGAGCGCGGCCGCCACCTGGGCGTGCAGTGCCGCACGGGGCAGGCCACCGAGCAGCCCGAGCGCCTCCAGCCGGGCCGGTACGTCCGCCGGGGTGTTCGCGTGCAGCGTGCCCGCCCCGCCGTCATGGCCCGTGTTGAGCGCGGCGAGCAGGTCCACCACCTCCGCGCCCCGGCATTCCCCCACCACCAGCCGGTCGGGACGCATCCGCAGCGCCTGCCGGACCAGGTCGCTCAGCCCGACGACGCCCGATCCCTCCACGTTGGCCGTCCGCGCCTGGAGGCCCACCACGTGCGGATGCACCGGGTGCAGCTCGGCGGCGTCCTCCACCAGTACGATCCGCTCGGTCGCCGGCACCAGCCCGAGCAGGGTGTTGAGCAGGGTGGTCTTCCCGGATCCGGTGCCCCCGGTGACCAGGTACGCGAGGCGGGCCGCCACCACCGCCGACAGCAACGGGGCGACGGGGCGCGGCACGGTGCCCTGGCGTACCAGCTCGTCGAGGGTGAACGGGCGCTGCCGGAAGGTGCGCAGGGACAGGTAGGGGCCGTCGGTCGCCACCGGCGGCAGCACGGCGTGCAACCGGGTGCCGTCGGGCAGCCGCGCGTCGGCGTACGGGCAGCCGTCGTCCAACCGGCGGCCGGCCGCTGCGGTGAGCCGCTGCGCCAACCGTCGTACGTCGTCGACGGAACCGAGCGGCACCGCCACCTGGCGCAGCCCTTCGCCCCGGTCCACCCAGACCCGCGTGCCGTTGACCAGGACGTCGGTGACCTGCGGGTCGGCCAGCAGCGGGGCGAGCGGCCCAGCGCCGACGAGATCGTCGTGGACCCGGTCGGCCATCCGCAGCACAGCGGTGTCGCCGAGGACGGCGGCGGTGGGCTCGGCGCGTACGGCGGAGACGATCGCGGCCGGGGTGACCGGGACAGCCGAGCCGGCGATGCGCTGCCGGACCCGGGCCGACAGGTCCTCGGGGCGGGCGCTCACGCCGCACCCGGCACGGGCAGGCCGGTCAGTTCACCGACGAGGCGTCGGCAGAGCGTCGCGAGCGGCCCACGCCCGGCAGCCGCAGGCGCCTCACCGCGTTCGAGCCCCCGGCACAGCGCCGGTTCGGGTCGGAGGGTGCCGGCGAGCGGCAGGCCCAGGGCACGAGCCACCTCGACGGCCTTCAGCCGGCCGGGGGCGGGGCCACGCACGATCACCCCGAGTGCCGTGCAGTGCGGTGCCGCCGCGGCCACCACCCGGGCCGCCGACGCGGTGGCCCGCAGCTCGGCCGGTACGACCACATACGCCTGGTCGGCCGCCTGCAACGCGACGACGGCGGCGGCGTCGAGCTGACGGGGCACGTCGACCACGACGAAGTCCCGCCCTCGGCGGGCGGCGTCCATGGTGGCAGCCATCGCCTGCGCGGGCAGGGCGAGCAGGTCGCCCCGGTCCCACGAGAGCACCACCAGGTCGCCCCGGCTGGGCAGGGCCCGAACCAGCGCGGGGGCGTCCACCCGCCCGTCGGCGTCGGTGAGCGCCGGCCAGCGGAGGCCGTCGAGTTCCTCCCAGCCGAGCACCAGGTCGAGCCCGCCACCGAGCGGGTCGGCGTCGACGAGGAGGGTGTGCAGCCGGGCGCGGGCGGCGGTGACGGCGAGGCCACCGGCGAGGACGCTGGCCCCGGCGCCGCCCCGACCGCCGAGCACCGCGACGGTCCGCGCCGCCCCGCCGGCCGGACGGTCGGACCCGCACTCGATGAACCGGTCGACCAGCCAGGGTTCGGCGGCGGGAAGGGTGGCGACGTGTTCCGCGCCGATCAGCTCGGCGATCTCCCAGCTGGGGTCCAGTTCACCGGCGCGTCCGACCAGCACGGTGCGCGGCCGCCGGGGCAGCCGGGCACGCAGGCACGCCTGCGCCTGGTCACGGCCGACGAGCACCAGCGGGGCGGGCAGCCAGCGCGCCCGGGCGGCGGCCGGGTCGGCGGCCAGCTCGACCTCGGTGCCGCCGGCCGCAGCGAGCCGGAGCAGTTCGTCGAGGAGGTCGCCGTCGGAGGTGACCAGCAGCGGCAGCCGCCGGTGGGGTGGGAGGGAGGTACGGGGCATCACGGCCTCCAGCGGTCGGGCTCGGGGGTGCTGACCGAGACCCTGCTCCGGGGGAGCCAGGTCCGCCGGCCCGCCACCATCACCTGTGGACGACGGAGGGGCCTGTGGACGACGGCCGTACCGGGCGACGATCTGCTATGGGGGCCCGGGACCGACACGTAGCGTCACCTCAGGAATTCCATAACAGCGTCGTGGATCTGAATTCCGTTACACGCGACAGCGACGCGGCGAATGAATTGACCGACCGACCATCCGGAACTCCCCGTTGCCGCGCAGGGGCGGCAGAACGGGCGGTGAAAGAACGTCCCGTTTTCCACCCTCTGAGCCATTGACGACAGGGATCCCTGTGCGCCGATAATCGTGGCCCGCGCCACCGCTGGAGGTGGCTCCCGCGTTCTCGGAACGGGGCCATGCCCGAATCACCCGACGATGTGCACCGCACCGACCCCACCCTGCGGATCGGCGGCTGGCTGCCCGAGTCGCGCCGGCACGCACCGCCCCCACCGCCACACCCCATGGTCAGAGCCCACGACGGCCGGCACCGCGCGCAGGCGCCGCCGCCCGCGTCCCCGCCCGGCCCCGGCGGTCCCACCCGGACCCTGGTCCTCGGCTGCGTCGCGGTCGGCGTGATCGCCACGCTGGTGTTCGCGCTGTCACCGTTCTGGTCCACCTCGCCCCGCCCGGAGGACCGGCCCGTGGCCGTCCCGCCGACCGGTGCCGGGCAGGCGGACGGGACCGAAGCGGTGAGCGCCACGCCGAGCTGGACGTACTCGCCGGCACCGGTGTCGCTCTCCACCCGGGCGTCGCTGCCCTCCCCGACCCGCGCGGCGTCGCCCACCCATCAGCCCACCCGGCCCGCCGCGGGTACGACCACCCGGCCGAGCCCGTCGCCCACACCACCGAGGCCCCCGGCCCCCGAAGAGCCCCGCCCCGACGAACTGGAGCCGCTGCCCCCGTCCCAGGAGCCGTCCCTGCGATCAAGCAGCGGCGGGCCGGAGACCTTCGTCGACTTCGTCAACACCCGCGGCACGCTCGTCGTCGTCCACTGGCTGGACTACGGGGGCCAGCGGCAGCGGTACGCGGTGCTGCAACCGGGCCAGGGCTACCGGCAGCAGACCTACGTGGGTCACCCGTGGGTGGTGACCGACGGCGACGGCCGAGGGCTGGTCTGCTTCCTTCCCGCCCGGGAGATCAAGAAGGCGGTGATCAGGTAGGCGGCGATCGACCGCCTCCTCCACGGAGCACACAAAGGGACGACCCCCGTCGGGGGGAGACGGGGGTCGTCGGGAGGTTCGGCTCCGGGGGGGTTGAGCCGAACCACTCAGCGGTTACGGGGGGTGCAACCGCCGAGGGTCTGCAACTGTCCGAGATATGAGCACTCGTCGTGATGACAAGCATGCCCGAGCAGACTGTTCACGTCGAGTGGTGCCGACCCCACTCACTGCGAAAATGTGACCACAGCGTGTGACGGCCGTCACGTTCTGCAGGGGTTGCGCGATTGTGCCCGCAGGTCGGGGAGGGTGTGGACCCCAGGCACCCGCCGACGATAGACCATCGGGCTAGACTTTCGCGCCGTGGGCCGAAGTGCCGCTTTCTTCGATCTGGACAAGACCGTCATCGCCAAGTCGAGCGCCCTGGCGTTCGGTCGGCCGTTCTACCGGGACGGGCTGATCACCCGGCGGGACGTGGTCAAGTCGGCGTACGCGCAGCTGATGTTCCGGCTGGGCGGCACCGACGAGCAGACCATGGCCCGGACCCGGGACTACCTCGCCACGCTCTGCAAGGGCTGGCAGGTGGAACAGGTCCGCCAGATCGTCGCGGAGACGCTGCACGAGCTGATCAACCCCTACGTGTACGCCGAGGCCGCCGCCCTCATCGAGGAGCACCAGGCCGCCGGCCGGGACGTCGTCCTGGTCTCCGCCTCCGGCGAGGAGATGGTCCGGCCGATCGGTGAGCTGCTCGGCGTCACCGACGTGATCGCCACCCGGATGGCGGTCGAGAACGGCCGCTACAGCGGCGCGGTGGAGTTCTACGCCGCCGGGCAGAGCAAGGTCGACGCGGTGAGCGAGCTGGCCGAGGTCCGGGGCTACGACCTCGCCGACTGCTACGCCTACTCGGACTCGTACAGCGACCGGCCGCTGCTGGAGTGCGTCGGCCACCCCAGCGTGGTCAACCCCGACCGGACCCTGCGCAAGTTGGCCGTGGAGAACGCCTGGCCGGTGCTGGAGTTCCGGCACCCGATCCCGTTGGGCCGGCGGCTGCGGGGGCGCCCCGCCGTGCCGGTCGCCGCGGCGGCGCTCGGCGTCGGTGTCGGGGTGGCCATCGGCATCGCCTGGTACGGCCGACACCGCCGGACCCGCTCCGCCCGGGTCGCCTGACCGACCACCGCAGCTCACCTGCTCGGCGGGCGGAGCTGGCCCCGACCCGGGGAACCCGAGCCGCGAGCCGACGCGTCCGACGGACCAGCTGACCGCGTCCCGGCAGGCCGGCTGACCGGGCCAGGAGGCGGCGCTGCCGTGCTCAGGAGGCGGCCAGCACCTCGTCGCCGATGACGGTGAGCTGGTCGGCGCCCACCTCGACGGCCGACATGTAGTGCCGGAGCCAGGACCGCAGCCCGTCCGGGGTGCCGGTGGCGAAGGCGCCGGCCGCGCCCACGTACTCCGGCTCCCGCTCGCGGTGCCCCACGTCGACGGCGACCAGGCCGCGCGGGTCGAAGCCGCGGGACATCAGCACCAGCCGGGCGGCGGCCCGGGCGACCACGCCGGACGGCCCGGCGAACGGCCGCAGGTTCAGCAGTTCGCCGTGCACCACGGCGGCGAGCACCAGGGGCGGGACAGTGGTGCCGCCGGCGACCAGCCCGGCCAGCCCGTCCAACCGGGCGGCGACCACCGGGTCGGCCACCGGCCGGCCCAGCTCCGCCTCGGCGACCACGTCGCGGGCGGCGAGCACGTGCAGTTTCGCGAGGGCCTGCCGGGGCGCCTTCGGCCACAGCTCGCTCAGGGTGGGCAGCGCGCCGGCGACCCGCAACGCGCCTTGGAGCACCGGCTCGGTGACCGTTCCGGCGCGAACCTCCTCGCGCTCGTGGGCGTACCCCTCCAGGGCGGCGCTGGCCACCGCGGACCGGAGGCTGACCTCGGCCGCGACCTGGCCGCCGTGCCGGCGCAACGCGCGGTGCCGCATTGCCTGGTCGACCCGCTCGCGGGCCCGCTCGACGGCGGGGGCGATGTCGGCGAGCGCGAGCAGCGGGGCGAGCGGATCGGTGGTCACCCCGCCACGCTAGCGACCCGGACGCCCCGGCCGGGCGGCACCCGCCCGGAAGGCGACCCGGACCACCGGCCGCCGAGGGCTGGACGGTCGCGGCGGGCGATGGCGGCGGCCTGGCGGTGTCCCGATCACTCCGACCCCGCCATGTTCCCGCTGTGGAGTCGATCAGGCGGTGGCCCCGCCAGCGGTACCGGGCCGGACGGGGGCTGGGCTGGGCCGCCGGGCCCGCCGCCGGACGCGCCACCACGACGCGCGGGCCTGCGAATGGGAGCACCGGACGCGCGCGAAACCGGGGGCGACGAGCACGTGGGACGCGCGGGCGGGCGGGCGTACGCCGCCGGGCGCGCGACGGCGTCCGCTGGGCGCGCGACGGCCGGTGGAGCTGTCGCGGCGGTCGCCGGCCGCGACTAACCTCACCCGGGTAGGAGACGCAGGTCACGCGACGAAGGAGTCACCGCATGAGCGAGCGAAGCGAGCGAATCATCAGGCTCGGAGCGGAGGAGCCTCCTGGCGTCGCCGAGCGAAGCGAGGTGGCGGCATGAGCGAGGCTCTGGCCAACCTGCTGAACGAGACGCGCCAGTTCCCGCCGCCGGCCGCGCTCGCCGCGGCGGCCAACGTCACCGCCGACGCGTACGCGGAGGCCGACGCGGACCGGCTCGGCTTCTGGGCGGAGCAGGCCGGGCGCCTGACCTGGGCGCAGCCGTGGGACCAGGTGCTCGACTGGTCGAAGCCGCCGTTCGCGAAGTGGTTCGTCGGGGGCCGGCTCAATGTGGCGTACAACTGTCTCGACCGGCATGTGGAGGCCGGCCGGGGTGACAAGGTGGCGATCCACTGGGAGGGCGAGCCGGGCGACACCCGCACCCTCACCTACGCCGACCTGCACCGAATGACCTGTCAGGCGGCGAACGCGCTGACCGAGCTGGGGGTGACCGCCGGCGACCGGGTGGCGATCTACCTGCCGATGGTCCCCGAGGCGGCGGTGGCGATGCTCGCCTGCGCCCGGATCGGCGCCACCCACAGCGTGGTCTTCGGCGGCTTCTCCGCCGACGCGCTGACCAACCGGATCCAGGACGCCAGCGCCAAGGTGGTGATCACCGCCGACGGCGGCTACCGCCGGGGCAAGCCGTCGGCGTTGAAGCCGACGGTGGACGAGGCGGTGGCGAACTGCCCGTCGGTGGAGCATGTGCTGGTGCTCCGCCGCACCGGCGAGGAGGTCGCCTGGTCGGCGAAGGACCACTGGTGGCACGAGACGGTGGAGACCGCGTCGGCGGAGCACACCGCCGAGGCGTTCGACGCCGAGCACCCGCTCTTCATCCTCTACACCAGCGGCACCACGGCCCGGCCGAAGGGCATCCTGCACACCACCGGCGGCTACCTCACCCAGACGTCCTGGACGACGCACGCGGTCTTCGACCTGAAGCCGGAGACCGATGTCTACTGGTGCACCGCCGACATCGGCTGGGTCACCGGGCACTCCTACATCGTGTACGGGCCGCTCTCCAACGGTGCCACGCAGGTGATGTACGAGGGCACCCCGGACACCCCGCACAAGGGCCGGTTCTGGGAGGTCGTCGACAAGTACAAGGTCAGCATCCTCTACACCGCGCCGACGCTGATCCGCACCATGATGAAGTGGGGCGATGACATCCCCGCCGGGTACGACCTGAGCTCGTTGCGCCTGCTCGGCAGCGTCGGCGAGCCGATCAACCCCGAGGCGTGGATGTGGTACAGGCAGCACGTCGGCAGGGGCGAGCTGCCGATCGTGGACACCTGGTGGCAGACCGAGACCGGCGCCATCATGATCTCCCCGCTGCCGGGCGTGACCGAGGCCAAGCCGGGCTCGGCGATGACCCCGCTGCCCGGCATCGTCGCCGACGTGGTGGACGACCAGGGCCGGTCGGTGCCGAACGGCGGCGGCGGCTACCTGGTGCTGCGTGAGCCGTGGCCGTCGATGCTGCGCACGATCTGGGGCGACGACAACCGGTTCATCGAGACGTACTGGTCGCGGTTCGAGGGCATGTACTTTGCCGGCGACGGGGCGAAGAAGGACGACGACGGGCACATCTGGCTGCTCGGCCGGGTCGACGACGTGATGCTGGTGTCCGGGCACAACATCTCCACCACCGAGGTGGAGTCGGCGCTGGTGTCGCACCCGGCGGTGGCCGAGGCGGCCGTGGTCGGCGCCACCGACCCGACCACCGGCCAGGCGATCGTCGCCTTCGCCATCCCGCGCGGCACCACCGACACCGCAGGGGAGGCGGGCGAGCAGCTCATCGCCGAGCTGCGCAACCACGTGGCGAAGACGCTCGGCCCGATCGCCAAGCCCCGGCAGATCATGCTGGTGCCGGAGCTGCCGAAGACCCGCTCCGGCAAGATCATGCGCCGGTTGCTGCGGGACGTGGCGGAGAACCGCTCGCTGGGCGACGTGACGACGCTCCAGGACTCCTCGGTGATGGAGCTGATCTCCTCCGGCATGGGCGGCGGGAAGTCCGACGAGGACTGACGCGTCGCGTACACCCCGGGGTGGGTGACGGTCCGTACGGACCGTCACCCACCCCGCTTCCGTTTTCCGGGTACGAATCGTTCGGTCGGTGGAGGCGAGGCGGGCTGAACGGTCAAAGGCGCTCGTCGCCCCCTGTCGGGCGGCTTCTTTCTCATTTAGGTTCAGCCGCATCGCCCGGATTTCGACGCGCGTCACTTCGGCCCGCAGCCGGCGATTCATCTCTCCCCATGCCCGAGAAACGGAGCGGCATGAACATCAATCCCCGAACCGGGTCACGCCGACGCCTACTCGTCGCGCTGCCCGCCATCGCCCTCGCCGCCACGTCACTGACCGTGACGGGCAGCGCGGCCGCCCAGGAGAACGGCCCCGCCCGGGCCACGATCGGTGCCGACGAGTACTACATCAACTACGCCGAGCCGGCCGTACAGCCGGACACCGACGGCAAGGAGGTCAAGGGCAAGGGCGGGATCCACGCCCCGGCCGTCGACGAGGCCCGGGCGTACGACCGCAAGTTCGCCCGGGGCAACCCGGTGGCCGCCCGCCAGCTCGCGAAGACCGAGGCGCAGGCGATCAAGACCGGCAAGAACCCCCGGCAGATCAAGAACGCCAAGGGCACCCAGACCGCCAAGCTGCTGACCCTGCTGGTGGAGTTCAACGACCAGGCCGACGACGACTTCACGAACGTCATGGTCCCCAACACGGTCTTCGAGGACCGGAGCTGTGTCCCCGGCACCGTGCAGAACGGGCCGAAGCACAACAACATCCCCGACCCGGCCTCGCTGCCGCACCTGGACAACAACTCCATGTGGGTGCCGGACTTCTCGCCGGAGCACTTCGACAAGATGCTCTACACGAAGGAGGGCATCACCGAGCGGGTCCGCAAGGACCTGACCGGGCCGGACGGCAAGCCGGGCATCGACCTGGCCGGCCGGACCATGCACAACATGTACCTGGAGATGTCCAAGGGCGCGTACACGGTGGACGGGCAGGCCAGCCCGTGGATCACCGTGCCGCACTCCGAGGGCTGGTACGCGGCCTCACGCTGCTTCCAGGACGAGAACGGCAACTGGGTCGCCGGCCGGCAGCAGTCGATGAACGGCCACCCGGACAACCCGCAGGGCGCGGGCCGGCTCGCCACCGACGCCATCGACACCCTCGCGAAGATGGACCCGGACTTCCCGTGGGCCGACTACGACATCGAGGACCAGGGCGACCGGGACGGTGACGGCAACGTCCTCGAGCCGGACGGCGTGATCGACCACCTCGTGCTGGTGCACGCCGGCCAGGGCAAGTCCCGGGGCGGCGGCGCGGAGGGCGTGTACGCGGTCTGGGCGCACTCGTCGTCCATCGCCGGCGGCTACACCATCCCCGGCACCGACCTGCAGGTGTCGAACTACATCGTGCAGCCGGAGGACGCCGGGGTCGGCGTCTTCGCCCACGAGTTCGGCCACGACCTGGGCCTGCCGGACCTCTACGACACCTCCGGCAACGCCGACTCGGACGTCGACTTCTGGGACCTGATGGCGTCCGGTTCGCACTCGGGCGAGATCTTCCAGGCGCTGCCGACGCACATGGGCCTGTGGGACAAGTGGGTGCTCGGCTGGGCCGACCCGCTGAACATCGCGCCGGGCAGCGAGCCGCGTGACGTCCAGCTCGGGCAGACGTCCCGGACGCCGGTGGGCACCAAGGACGGCATCAAGATCAACCTGCCGAACAAGGTGGTCACGCTGGCCACGCCGCACAGCGGCGCCAACATGTGGTACTCCGGTGCCGACCAGGACTGGGCCGACGTCAAGCTGAGCCGCCAGGTGGCGGTGCCGGCGGCGGCCGACGCGAAGTTCTGGATGTGGAACAACTACGTCATCGAGGAGGACTGGGACTACGGCTTCGTCGAGGTCTCGACCGACGGCGGCGCCACCTGGGCGGAGCAGAAGGTCTACGACTCCACCGGCACGCTGGTCAGCACCGACGACGGCTACGCCGACCCGAACGGCCGCATGGTCGACTTCGGCAACAAGAAGTACGGCCTGACCGGTGACACCCACGGCTGGCGGCACGACTACGTCGACCTGTCGGCGTACGCCGGCACGACGGTGCAGCTGCGGCTGCGGCAGGCCACCGACGAGGCGTTCCTCGAGCGGGGCTGGTTCGCCGACGACTTCTCGGTCACCGGCGGCGGCGTCACCACCTGGAGCGACGACGTCGAGGGCGGCGCCAACGGCTGGATTCAGACCGGCGGCACCTTCGTCGACACCACCGGCGCGGGCTGGCGCATCGACAGCGGCACCAGCAGCCAGGCGCACTACTACCTGGCCGAGTGGCGCAACTTCGACGGCTTCGACAACGGCCTGAAGTACGCCTACGACACGGTCTACGCCCGGGACGCCTGGAAGGTGGACAAGCTGTCGTACAACGCGCCGGGCATGCTGGTCTGGTACCGGGACACCGCGCTCGGCGACGTCAACCACGTCACCGCGCAGCTGACCGCGCTGCCCAGCTACGGCGCCAAGGGCGGCCTGCTCGTCGTCGACTCGCACTTCGACCCGTACCGCAGGCAGGGCGCGGCGGCCGAGAAGGACCCGTCTGCGCTGGACAACCTGCCCAGCCGGCCGCAGTCGGCGAACGCGGCCTTCTCGCTGAACTCCACGTACCCCTTCAAGGAGTGCCTGGAGGCGGCGGACGAGCCGTACAGCGAGTACTGCACCGACTTCGCGGCGCAGCCGGCGGTGCCGGTCTTCACCGACGCCAAGGGCTGGTACCCCGGCATCGAGATCCGCGACGGGCGCCTCTTCGCCCGGGACAACGACGCCTCGGTCGTGCTTCCGTCGCGGGGCAACGCGCCCTACACCACCCGGATCACCAACCCGGACGGCTCCCCGGCGACCGGCCTCTACGGCACCGACCTCGGGTTCACCGTCCTCGGCTCGGGCAACCCGGGTGACGCGGGCGTCGGCTACGGCGTCTCGATCAGGATCCTGCGGGCCGCCAAGGACAACTCGTACGCCACGGTCCAGGTGACGCCCGCGACGAACTGATTCGTCCGGTTCGTCCGTCGGGACACACGACGGGGCCCGTCGGTGAGCACACTGCTCACCGGCGGGCCCCTTCTCTTACGCGCCTGCGATGCTCGCGACCAATCGGTGTGACATTTTCGAGAGCTTGTTCGCTCCCCTAAGGGGACTCCATAATCGCCATCACGCTAGGTGATCGTGGCCGAAACGTAACGTGAATCAGCGGCATTTTTGCGGCTGCATTCGAGCCGATTTGATCCGATTTGAAGCCCGCTTCCGGCCGTGATTGACCCGTGACAACCGCCGAAACCTCTGCCATGGTGAGTGGCGCATCACATGACAGTGGCGGCCTCGGCTGCCCCGGTCATGTAACAGATCCACAAAGGAGGAGGACCTTTGAGGAGACGAGTCACAGCCGGCCTGGCCTCGGCCGCGGCCGCGCTGCTGGCAGCCGGTGTCGTCACGGCCCCGGCGACCGCCGCTCCGGTGGCGGAGCCGACCCCCGGCGCCGACAAGGCGAAGCACGGCAAGGACAACCTCCCCGATCCGAAGGCGGATCAGCAGCGGGAGATCAAGAAGCAGGCCATCTCCGACCTGCTCTCCGGCAAGGCCAAGCTTCAGACGCGCAACGGCTCGAAGGTCATCCAGGTCAAGGACGACCTGTTCGTCGAGTACCAGCAGGCCCCGAAGACCGACCCGATCTTCACCATGCTGGTCGAGTTCGGCGACAAGACGGACCCGCGGACCGGTGGAACCGCCGGCCCGCTCCACAACCAGATCCCCGAGCCGGACCGCACCTGGGACGGCAGCTCGACCGACAACAACAGCACCCTGTGGCGGTCGGACTTCAACCGGGCCCACTTCCAGGACATGATGTTCGGTCCTGGCGAGTCGATGCGGGACTTCTACTTCAAGCAGTCCGGCGGGCGCTACACGGTCAACGGGGACGTCAGCGACTGGGTGAAGGTGCCCTTCAACGAGGCCCGGTACGGCAGCCCTGCCATCTCCGAGGCCGACGGGTACTGGAACTTCGTCAAGGACACCGCCACCGCCTGGTACGACGCCCAGAAGGCGGCGGGCAAGACGCCGGCGCAGATCAAGGAGTACCTGGCCCAGTTCGACGTCTGGGACCGGTACGACTTCGACGGCGACGGCGACTTCAACGAGGCCGACGGCTACATCGACCACTTCCAGGCGGTGCACGCCGGTGAGGGCGAGGAGGCCGGCGGCGGCGCCCAGGGCGAGGACGCCATCTGGTCGCACCGGTGGGCCGCCTTCCCGAACCTCGCGGGCTCCGCGGGTCCGGCCGGCAACCTCGCCGGTGGCGTGCAGATCGGCGACACCGGCATGTGGATCCGTGACTACACCACGGAGCCGGAGAACGGCGGTCTGGGCGTGTTCGCCCACGAGTACGGCCACGACCTCGGTCTGCCGGACTACTACGACACCGCCGGTGGCGACAACGGCGTGGGCTTCTGGAGCCTCATGGCGTCCGGTTCGTGGCTGAGCCACGGCACCGACGACATCGGTTCCACCCCGGGTTACATGGACCCGTTCTCCAAGCTGTTCCTCGGTTGGCTGAACTACTCGACCGTGGAGTACGGCAAGGGCAGCACCCAGGTGACCCTCGGCCCGGCCGGTGACAGCGACGGCCCGAAGGCTCAGGCCGTGGTGGTCAACCTCCCGCCGCAGACCCAGACCACCTCGTACAACACCCCGTTCGCGGGCTCGTACGAGTGGTGGGGTGGCAGCGCGGACGACCTGAACACCACGCTGACCCGGACGCTGGACCTGAGCGGCTCGACCTCCGCGTCGATCACCGCCAAGGCCTGGTACGACATCGAAGAGGACTACGACTACCTCTACGCCGAGGTGTCCACCAACGGTGGCGCCACCTGGGCTCCGCTGAGCAACTCGTCGATCGACGCCGGTGAGACCGGGGTCGACGGCTCCACCAGTGGCAACTGGGTCGACCTGACCTACGACCTGTCCGCGTACGCCGGGCAGACCGTGCAGTTCCGCTACCGCTACCAGACCGACGGCGGCGTGCACCTCGCCGGCGCGTTCCTGGACGACATCTCCCTCATCTCCAACGGCGCGGTCGCCTGGACCGACGACGCGGAGACGCTGGCCGCCGAGTGGACCGCCAAGGGCTTCACCCGGATGACCGGCTCGGTCACCGACTCGTACCCCCGCTTCTACATCGCGGAGAACCGGTCCTACGTCGGCTACGACGACACCCTGCGCACCGGTGGGTACAACTTCGGTTTCGGCAACACCCGGCCGGACTTCGTGGAGCGCTTCGCGAACCACCCCGGCATGCTGGTGTGGTACGTGAACCTCGCGTACGGCGACAACAACACCTCGCAGCACCCGGGCTACGGCCTGAACCTGCCGGTGGACGTGCGCCCCGACAAGATCAACGTTGGCGGTCAGGGCACCATCACCAACCGTCGCAACGGCTACGACGCGACGTTCAGCCGGTACGCCAAGCCGGCGCAGACCTTCCACGTCAACGGCGTGGCGGTCACGGTGCCGGAACTCGAGCCGAACCCGGTCTTCAGTGACAAGGGCATCGGCAAGTACTGGACCGCGGGCAACGCGTGGAACTCGGTGAAGGTCGCCGGCAGCGGCACCACCATCGAGATCCTCGAGCAGGGCACCAACCCGACCGACGACATGGTCGTGAAGGTCACCAACTGACCGATTGGTCGACAATGGGGGCCGGTGGCAGACGCCACCGGCCCCCACCGTTTTGTGTGCCACCGGAATCTGATCGAAATCTGTCACTGCGATTGCCGCGCCGCAGGTCTTCGCAGCTCACCACCGCTGATGAACAGCGTATGTGTGACGGTGAAAAGCATTCCCATCAAGAAGTTGCAACAAATCGACGCGCGCGTCTTCCCACCGGTCCCGGCAGTGTCTATCTTCACCATGAGTCCCACTGGTCCCACCAGTCGGACGTATTCACCGGCCCGTACCCCCGTTGGGCCGGTTCCCTCACACCGGAGGTACCACGTGCGCAAAGTCGCAGTGGGTCTGCTCGGGCTCTCGCTGACGGCGACAGGACTGGTGACAGGCACGTCCGCCAGCGCCGCGCCGACGCCGAAGTTGCCGGCGGCCGCACCGTCGGCCGCCGAGCCCGCCCATGTCGACCACGATCTGCCCAACCCGCTCGAGACCAAGCGGCGGGCGCTGCGCCAGGAGGGCCTGAGCGAGGTCCTGTCCGGCAAGGCCAAGGCGCAGAAGATCAACGGCAGCACGGTCGTCAAGGTCGGCAAGACCCAGGCCGAGGGGCGTAGCGCCCGGTCGTTCGGGGCTTCCACCCCGACGCAGGACCAGTACGTCGAGCTCTCCCGCCAGCAGACCGACCGGATCTTCGTGATCCTGGCGGAGTTCGGCAACGAGCGGCACCCGAGCTACCCGGACCAGGACACCGACCCGGACACCCCGGGTCCGACCCGGTTCGACGGGCCGCTGCACAACGAGATCCCCAAGCCCAACCGGGCGGTGGACAACACCACCGTCTGGCAGGCCGACTACAACGCCGACCACTACCGCAAGCTCTACTTCGGCACCGGTCAGGGCGACGAGTCGCTGAAGCAGTACTACGAGGCCCAGTCCTCGGGTCGCTACAGCGTCGAGGGCAAGGTCACCGACTGGGTCAAGGTCCAGTACAACGAGGCCCGGTACGGCCGCTCGGGTGGCTACCCGTGCGGCTCGAACGTCTGCACCAACACCTGGGCCCTGGTCCGCGACGCCGCCAACCAGTGGGTCGCCGACCAGAAGGCGCAGGGGCGCTCCGACGAGGAGATCGCCGCCGACGTCAAGGCGATGGACCAGTGGGACCGCTACGACCACGACGCCGACGGTGACTTCAACGAGTCGGACGGCTACATCGACCACTTCCAGATCGTCCACTCCGGCGGTGACGAGGCCGACGGTGACCCGTACCAGGGTGAGGACGCCATCTGGAGCCACCGTTGGTACGCCTTCGCCTCCGACCAGGGCTCGACCGGCCCGACCAACTTCCCGGCCGGCGGCACCCAGATCGGCAACACGGGCGTGTGGATCGGTGACTACACCATCCAGCCGGAGAACGGCGGCCGCAGCGTCTTCTACCACGAGTACGGCCACGACCTCGGTCTGCCGGACGACTACAACGTCAACAACGGTGGGGACAACAACAACGAGCACTGGACCCTGATGGCCCAGAGCCGGCTCGGCGCCAAGAACGACGGTGGCATCGGCGACCGGGGCGGCGACCTCGGCGCATGGAACAAGCTCCAGCTCGGCTGGCTCGACTACGAGGTCATCGTGGCCGGCCAGAAGCGCACCCTGGAACTGGGCCCGCAGGAGTACAACTCCGCCAAGGCCCAGGCCGCCGTGGTGGTGCTGCCGCAGCGGGAGTACACCTTCCAGAACGGCAAGCCGTTCGAGGGTGAGAAGCAGTTCTTCTCGGGCAACGAGGACGACCTGAACAACTCGATGACGCGGACCATCGACCTCACGGGGAAGAGCAGCGCCGCGCTGTCGATGAAGGGTCGCTACAACATCGAGGAGGACTACGACTACCTCTTCTTCGAGGCCTCGACCGACGGTGGCCAGAGCTGGGCCACGCTGCCGGGCACGGCCAACGGCAAGGCCCTCAAGGAGATCTCGGCCGGGCGCTTCGCCCTCGACGGCTCCAGCGACGACCAGTGGGTCGACGTGACCATTCCGATGGACGCGCTCGCCGGCCAGGTCGTGCAGTTCCGGCTCCGCTACCAGACCGACGGTGGTGTCTCCTCCGGTGGCTTCTACGGTGACGCGATCACCGTGACCGCCGACGGGCAGACCCTGCTCAGCGACGGTGCCGAGGCCGGTGCCGAGGGCTGGACCCTCAACGGGTTCAGCGTTCAGGAGGAGACCTACACCCGCCTGTTCGACAACTACTACATCGCCGGCCACCGGTCGTACGTCTCGTACGACCAGTACCTGAAGACCGGCCCGTACTACTTCGGCTACGCGAACACCCGCCCGGACTACGTGGACCACTACGCGTACCAGGAGGGTCTGCTGATCTCCTACTGGAACACCCGGTGGGCGGACAACGACACCTTCGACCACCCGGGCGAGGGTCGTAACATGATCATCGACGCGCACCCGCGGCCGATCTACAACCTGACCGGGCAGCCCTGGCGCTCCCGCGTCCAGGTCTACGACGCGCCGTTCAGCCTGAAGAAGGCGGACTCGTTCACGCTGCACATCAACAGCCAGCCCTCGTACATCCGGGGTCAGGCCGCGCAGCCGCTGTTCGACGACACCAAGAAGTACTGGTTCGAGGAGCTGCCGAACCACGGCGTCAAGCTCCCGGCCACCGGCACCAAGATCCGGGTGCTGGAGCAGAAGGGCACCTCGCTGAAGGTCCGCTTCTCCTGATCCGCTGATCAGCGCACCACCGATGCCCGGGCAGGGTCACCTGCCCGGGCATCGGCCTTTCTCCCACCCGGACGAGCCTGCACGGCACACCGGGAACCGGCGGGGCCGCTGACGCGTCCGAGGAGTGTGACACCACGTACCGCCGGCCTGCCGGCCGCGCTCACGCTGGCCCTGCTCGTACCCCTGGCAGGCTGTGCCGGGAACGGAGACACCGTGTCCGAGGGACCGACGTCCACGCCACCCGCCACCACGCCGGTGTCGCCGCCGGCCCTGCCCACCGAGGTCCCCTCCGGCACGCAGCCGCCGCCCGACCGGCCGGTCCCCTCCGCCGGCCGCCCCACCCCGCTCTCCGCCACCGAACTGCCGACCCTGCCGCCGACCCCCACCCTGCCGAAGACGCCGACCGACAGCCGCCGCACCGACGTGCTCGCCGGCCGGATCGTCCGGGGCGGCTCCGGCCCCTGCTACGGCCTGGTCACCGACGACGGCCGGGAGTACGCCCTGTACGGCGTGGGGATGGGCAGCTACGGCACCGAGACCACCGTCAAGGTCACCATCTCCTCGGCCGTGCCGAGGATCGACTGCGGGCCCGGCATCCCCGCCAGCATCGTGAAGATCAGCCCGGTCGGGTGACCCCGGGCGGCCCGTCCCGGCCACCCGGCGCATCGGCGAAACGGGCCGACCGGCACCGGGGCCCTAGGCTGTGGCACATGACCGAGCAGCGTGGCGGGGCCGTCGACGAGTCCTGCGTCCTGACCGAGGGGCCGTGGACGCACCGCTTCGTCGGCGCGAACGGCAGCCGGTTCCACGTCGTGGAGGCCGGGACCGGGCCGATGGTGCTCTTCCTGCACGGCTTCCCCGAGTACTGGTGGGCCTGGCACGAGATCCTCCCGGCGGTCGCCGACGCCGGCTTCCGGGCCGTCGCCGTCGACCTGCGCGGCTACGGCGCCAGCGACAAGCCACCCCGGGGGTACGACGGCTACACGCTCGCCGCCGACGTCGCCGGACTGATCCGCGCCCTCGGGGAGCGGTCCGCGACCGTGGTCGGCAGCGGCGCGGGCGGCCTGATCGGCTGGACCGCCGCGTCGTTCCACCCCACCCTGGTCCGGCGGCTCGTGGTGCTCGGGGCACCGCACCCGCTGCGGCTGCGCGCGGCCATCTTCGCCGACCCGCGCGGGCAGTTCACCGCCTCCACGCCGACGCTGAAGTTCCAGCTGCCCCGCTACGAGCACGTGCTGACCCGGGACGGCGGGGCCGCCGTCGAGGAGATCCTGCGCCGCTGGGGCGGCCCTCGCTGGACGCAGAGCCCGGAGTTCGAGGCGTACGCGCGGTGCTGCCGGGAGGCGATCCAGATCCCGCAGGCCGCCTTCTGCGCCATGGAGGGCTACCGGTGGGCGTTCCGGTCGGTGCTGCGCCTGCACGGCTACCGCTTCGTCCGACTGATGCAGAAGCCCCTCGTGACGCCCACCCTGCAACTGCACGGCGCGCTCGACGCCGCCTCGCTGCCCCGTACCGCTCAGGGCTCCGGCCGGTACGTCAGCGCGCCGTACGAGTGGCGGCTGCTCGACGAGGTGGGGCACTTCCCGCACGTCGAGGCCCGCGAGGTGGTGCTCGGCGAGATCCTGCGCTGGACGAAGTCCTGACTCAGACCCGCTGCTCGCGCAGGTCCGCCACCTCGGCGGCGGGGGCCCAGCCCTGGTAGACGCCGAAGTCGAAGACCTCCAGGCCCATCGCCTTCGCCACCGGCCAGCGTCCGCCGGTGTACTCCACCCGGAGCCACCCGTCGTGCTCGCCGAGGACGATGAACGGCTGCCCCTGCCAGGTGCAGGTGGTCCGCACGTACGCCAACTCCTCCACCTCGGCGGCCGGCAGGACCCGGACGTGCCGGCCGGGGCGGACCTCCTCGAAGCCCTCACCGGGCTCGGGCTGGTAGATCCGGATGTCGTCGCCGTCGGGGCTGGCCTGGTACTCGCGCCCGCGCCAGCGGGCGACGTAACCGTCGCGCGTCACGGCTCACCCACCTGTCGCCACAGCAGCGTGTCGGTGTCGAGGATGGCGATCACCCGCTCGGTGCCGTCCGCGCCGATGCGCCACAACTGCGTGCCGTGCGGCAATCGGGCGCTGTCCACCTTGAACTCGGCCACCACGTCGCTGCTCTCGCCCGGCGCGAACCCGTTGCCCCGGAACGGTGCACGCTCGATGACCCACCCCTCCATCGCCCGCATGGCGGCCTCGTTCTGCCCGCCGTACGGGATGCGGTAGAGGCTCGGCCGGTACGCCGGCCAGCGCAGCACGTAGATCGTCTCGGCGTCCCGGGCGAAGGGCGAGTCCGGGTAGCCGAGGCCGAGCGCGTCGTGCAGCTGGGCGGGGGTGGTCAGGTGCGCCAGCTCGTTGGCCCGGTGCACGAAGCCGGAGACCCGGTCGTAGCCGCGCTCCAGGTAGTAGGCGAGCTGGCTCGGCGCGATCGCCTTCTGCATGACCACCGGCTTGGTGGGATCGTTGGCCGTCGGGACGTACCGCGGGGTCTCGGCCGGCGCCGGCTCGGTCGACGCCTCCGGCTCCGCGTCGTCGCCGAGCCCCATCTCCGCCGCCCAGTTGGCCAACGCGACGATCTGCTCACCCGGCAGCTTCGCCCCGACCGGCGTGCCCGGGTTCACCGCGAACGACCACTGCTCGTCCGGCCAGCTTCGGATCAGCTGCACGAACCGGACCTCGACCGTCTCCACGACCGCGTCCGTGTGGTCGGCCAGCCGCTCCGGCGAGGTGTGCACCACCACGTAGCGCTCCCCGTCCAGCTTCTCGGTACGCCAGACGAAACCGGGGTCGCCGGGGCGGCTCCCGGAGGCCGAGTCCGGGGCGACGGGCAGCAGCACCCGGGCCAGCAGCAGGGTCGACAGGAAGGTGTCGGTGCTGCCGGCGCCCGCCGCGTCCAGCAGTTCCTCCTCGACCTCGTTGGCCGGCAGGAAGGCCGGGTCGACGGGCGGGTTGACGGCCGGCGGGGACACGGCCGGCTCCGGAGCGGGTCGTACCGCCTCCCCCGGACCGTCGTCCACCGGGGACGCCTCGTCCACCGGGGAGGCGACCGGCGGGCGGGGGTCGTCCGGACCCTGGACCGGCTCGGATGCGGGGCCCGGCACCGTCGCCGGGTCGGGCGACACCGCCGCCTCGGCCCGGTCCACCGACCCGAACGACACCGTCGGCTCCGCCCGATCCACCAGCTCCGACCGGTCCGCGAACAGCGACACCGTCGGCTCCGCCCG
>NZ_FMDN01000018.1:0-52460 GCF_900090245.1 Micromonospora halophytica | reverse complement strand
GCCCGGTCCACCGACCCGAACGACACCGTCGGCTCCGCCCGATCCACCGGCTTCGACCGGTCGGCGAAGAGCGAGGCGAGCGGCTCGGTGGGCTCCTCCGCGCCCGGGGCGCCCGGAGCGGTCCTCGGTTCCGGCACCGGCGGGACCACCCCGGCGACCGGCGAGATCGGCCGGGTCGGTTCGCCCGGGGCGGCGACGATCAGCTCGGTCGGTTCCTCGGCCCCGGGCCCGACCGGTCCGGCGGGCTGCCCGCCCGGGGTGCCCTGCGGGGGTGCGCCGGAACCGGTCCCGGTGGCGTGCCCGTCCCGAGCGGTGTCGACCGGCGGGCCGGCGGGCCGGGGCGCGGAAGCCGGCGCGGGCTCGTCGGCGACGGGCAGGTCCCGGGACTCGATGACGGTGCCCTCTATCACGATGGGCGAGAAGCCCCGGCGCGGCGCGGACGGCGCGGAGACCGGCTCGGTGTACGACACCGGCGTTTCCTCGGCCACCTCCTCGACCGGGGCCGGCGCGGGCGTCGGCTGCGGGGACGGGTCGGGCAGCGGCTGGGTGGGCTCCTCGGCCGGTGGCGGCGCGGGCGTCGGCCGGCGGCGCGGCAGGGACTGGGTGGCCTCGGGGTCCGGCACCCGGAAGGCCCGGGTGGGCTCCTCCGTCGGCCGGTCGGGCCGGAGGCCGTTCGTCCCCGGCCCGGGGACCGGTGGCGTCACCTTCGCCTCGTCGGTGTCCATCCGGAACGCGCGGGTCGGGTCGTCGCCCGGCGGGCCGGCCGGGCCGCGACGGGGGAACGGCTGGCCGCCGAGCCCGGGCCGCAGTGGCGGGGCGGCCCGTTCGCCCGAGCGCAGCGGGTTGTCCCGGAACACCCGGGCCGCACCCCGACCGGAGGCCGGCTCGAAGAAGGAACTGTGCCCGTTGGGCTGGCCCTCGTCCCCGGCGGACCGGGCACCCGGCCCTTCGGCGAGCAGACGACGTCGCGGTGGGATCGGCCAGGACGTGCCCGTCCGGCCCGCGCCGCCGTCGCGCGGGTCGGGCCCGGGGCCGGGCTCACCGTTCGCCGGGGTCCCGGCATCGGCCGGTACGGCCTCCGGGCGGGCGGCGGGGGCGGGGGCGGGGGCGGGGACCGTCGGCTGCCCGCCGGCCGTACGCACCGGGGCGGGACCGGGCCCGTGGGCGGCCCGCACCGGATGGGGCTCCCGCGCGGCGGCGGGCCGGACGGGTGGGGCGTCGGCCACGCCGCCGATGGCCGGGGGCGGAGCCGGCTCCGGCTGCCTCCGGGCGTCGGCGGGGCCGGTGCCCGGCTGCTCGGCGGCGAGCGACTCCACCCGTTCCAGCCGGGCGCGGGCACCCATGGTGCGGCCGGGCAGCCGCACGTCGCCCCGGGAGAGCTGCGACACGAACCAGGCCGGGAGGTAGCCCTCGACCGGCAGGCCCGGGTTGACCGCCAGCCACCACTCGTGGTGGGGCCAGGCGGCGGCGAGGTCGGCGTAGGGGCTGCGCCGGCTGGGACCGTGGTCGGCGCCGAGGCAGGCACGCATCGCGGCGGGCGAGGTGAAGGCCAGCACATGCGTCCGGCCACCCGTGGTCCAGGTGCCCCAGCCTATCGGCGCCTCGCCGGCCAGGGCCTGCGCGGAAACCGGGAGGAACAGCTCCGTACCGGCCAGGATGCGGAAGTAGAGTCCCTGGTCGTTGGCGCGCAGCGCGTCCCGCATCGCCGCCTCGACCTCGGTAGCCGGCTCCCAGTCGGTCACGGCCACCTCTCCTCCCGCTAACAGGCCATAGGCATCGCGTACAACCTACAAGGTACGAACAAGATCACAATGGGTTGGCCGGCGGCGGGCCGCCGCCGCGACCTCGGGGCGATAACATCCCGTTCCGGAGTCGACACGATACGGAGGCGGTCGATGTACCGGCCCAGTACCCGACCGGCCCTGGCAGGCCTGGCCGCGGCCCTGCTGACCGGAATCCCGGCCGTCGCCGTGTCGTCGGTCACCCCGGCCCGCGCCGCCGTCCCGGCATCCGTGGCGGCCCGCACGCCCGCACCCGGGTGCGCCGCCCCGCTCGCCCCGGCCCGCGCCGTCGCCACCACGCCCTGGGCCCAGCAGCGGTATGCCCCGGAACGCCTCGCACCCCTGGCCACCGGTGCCGGAGTCACCGTCGCGGTGATCGACTCCGGGGTGGACCGGCGGCACCCGCAACTACGCGGTCAGGTGCTCGACGGGGCGGACTTCCTCGACCCGGGCGGCGACGGCGGCCGCGACTGCGCCGGCCACGGGACCGGGGTGGCCAGCATCATCGCGGCGGCCCCCGGCGACGGCGTCGCCTTCCAGGGGCTGGCGCCGAGGGCCCGCATCCTGCCGGTACGGGTCAGCGAGCAGCAGGTCGTCGAGGGGCGGGAGTCGGGGCGTACGGTCGGCGCGGCGGAGTTCGCCCGGGCCATCCGATGGGCCGTGGACCACGACGCCGACGTGCTGAACCTCTCCGTGGTGCTGTACGCGGACGACCCGGCCGTCCGGGCGGCGGTCGGCTACGCGGTCCGCCGGGACGTGGTGGTGGTGGCCGCCGCCGGCAACCTGCACGACAGCGGCGACCCCCGCCCGTACCCGGCCGCCTACGAGGGTGTGCTCGGGGTGGGGGCGATCGCGTCCGACGGCACCCGGGCCGACTTCTCCCAGGCCGGCCCGTACGTCGACCTGGTCGCGCCCGGCAGCGACGTGCTGATGGCCGCGCCGGGGCAGGGGCACCACCGGGCGGAGGGGACCAGCTACGCGGCGCCCTTCGTGGCGGCCACGGCGGCGCTGATCCGGCAGTACCGGCCCGACCTGACCGCCGCCCAGGTGGCGGAGCGCATCGTGGGCGCCGCCGACCCGGCGCCCGGCGACCGGGGCAGCGGCGGGTACGGGGCCGGGGTGCTCAACCCGTACCGGGCGGTCGCCGACACCGGTTCGGGGCCGGTGGCGTACCGACCGCCGGCCACCCTGCCGGCGGACCGTCCGGACCCGGCGCTGCTCGCGCGTGCCGACCGGCGGGCGGCGGCCCGGGACCGGGCGCTACTGGTCGCCGGGGTCACCGGCGCGGCGGTGGCGGCGGCGGTCCTGCTGGCGCTGGTGCTGCCGCGCGGCGTCCGACGCGGCTGGCGCCCGGCCGGTCCGGCCTGAGCCACCGGCGCAGCACGGCCGCGCCCCGACTCTGCCGTCAGCCGGGCACCGGCCGCAGCCTTACGCGCGTCGTGGCCCCGACCAGCGCCGGGTCCGGGCGACACGGCGCGGAACGACGACGGCGGCGCACCGACGGGATGGTCGGGCACCGCCGCGCGGCCGGTCTCACTGGAACAGGCCGACGTTCCTCTTCTCGGTGTTGAGGTAGTCGCCGGCGGAGTCGTCCACCGCGAGTTTGATGTCCCGCAGCATCGCCTGGAGGTCCTGCGAGGCGGAGCGCCACCGCGCCTGCCGCTGCTCGTACGCCTGCTGCGCCTCGCCGGCCCAGCTCGCCACCAGCGGTGCGGCGTCCCGTTCGAGCTGGCCGAGCTGCGAGTCGAGCGTGTTCAACGCCTTCTGGATGTCCGCGCTGGCCTGTTGCAGCGCGGCGAAGTTGACGACCAGCACACCGTTGTCCATCGGATGTCCTCCCCCTCGGGTGCGGTTACAGCGGCAACTGGATGCCGCGGTGGGTGCCGGCGACCCGGCCGGCGGCCTCGGCGTCCGAGGCGTCGTACTGCCGGCCGGCGGTGCGGATCGCCGACGCGGTCTCCCGCAGTGCCCGCTGCAACGCGGCCTGGTCCTGCGACCACTGCTGCTTGACCTGCTCGAACGAGCGCCCACCGGCGCCCCGCCAGGCCTGCTGCAACACCTCCAACTCGGCCAGCAGGCCGCTGAGCATGGTCTGCAGGGACTGGTCCACCTGCTCGAACTTCGCGGCGGTCTGCTGCATCACCGCGGCTTCTGCCTGGGTCTGGGACACCCGGACGTCACCTCGTCTCCTCGGTCGTGGCGGACCGTCGGTCACGTCCACGGTGGACGTCACGCCGGGTGGGTGGCCCCGGTGCGCACGGTCGGCCGAACTCGTCGCTGACGGTAGCGGCCCGATCGCCGTCGTGCTACCCCGTCGCCCTCCCCTGTGGACAACCGGCGGACCCGCGGCCCCTTACCATGGGTCACGCCGCCGTCGCGGTGCGGTCGCGTGAACGGCGCGACACCCCGTCGCGGCCGGCCCACCGGAGCCGAGAGGTCCCGACACGTCGAGCGGAGGAGACGCGGTGACGGCGAGCACGACCGGCCGGCCGGCCGGAGCAATCCACCGCCAGCCGCTGCCGCCGCAGTGGCTGACGACCGCCCGCCCGTCGACCGCCGTCCGCGCCGGCCAGGTGGTGGCCGCCCAGGTCGCGGCGGCGCTGGCCGTCGCGGCGACCGGCCGGGGCGCCGCGACGACCGGGCTCGCCCTGCTCGCCGCCGGCGCCCTGCTCGCCACGGCCTGGGTGCGATGGCGGGGCCGGTGGCTCTTCCAGTGGCTGGGCACCGCCCTCGGGTACGCCACCCGGCGGCACGCGCTCACCCCGACCGCCGGCCCGGACGCCCTGCTGGACCTGGTGCTTCCGGGCGCCGCGGTGCGCGCCGCCGAACTGTCCGGTGAGCCCGCCGCCGTCGTCGACGACGCCACCGGGCTCACCGCCCTGCTCGAACTGGGCGACCCGGGCGACCTGCTCGTTGACGGCCGCCGTCCACTGCCCGCGCCCGCCACGCTGCTCCCACCGGCCACGCCCGAGAACCCGCCGGTGCGGGTCCAGCTCCTCCTGCACGCCGCCCCGGCGCCGGCGCCCGGCGCGGCGGGCGGCACGGCCGGGACGTCGTACCGGCAGTTGACCGAGGGACGGCTGCCGGGCCAGGAACGGGCCCTGCTGGCGGTGCGGGTGCTGCGGGTGGACGGCTGGTCCGACGAGGAACTGCGCCGGGCCCTCTCCGGCACCGTACGCCGGATCCTGCGCCGCCTCGGGCCGGCCGGCGGGCGTCCGCTCGGCGAGCACGCCGCGCTGCGCGTACTCGGGGAGCTGGCCCACCACGACGCCGGGCGACCGACCCGGGAGACCTGGCAGGCGGTCTCCTCCGGCGGCCTGCTGCAGGTCGGCTTCGGGCTGACCCGCTGGCCCGACCCCCGGACCGACCTGGGCCGACGGCTGGTGTCCCGGCTGCTGGCACTGCCGGCGACCGCGACCAGCGTCGCGCTCTGCGCGGGTCCGCGCGCCGGCGCCGATTCCGTCCCAGCGCCGGCCGGGCTGACGGTACGGCTGACCGCCTGGACGCCCGACGAGCTGGCGCTGGCCGCGCAGGCGCTGCACCGGCTCGTCTCCGACGCCGGTGGCGAGGTGCGCCGGCTCGACGGCGAGCAGCTCGCCGGGCTGGCCACCACCCTGCCGCTGGCGGTGGCCGGCGGCCCACCGGCGCCCGGCCCGGAGCCGGAACCGCTGGACCTGTCGATCCGTGGCGGGGGCCTGATGGTGGGGGCGAACCGGCACGGCGGGGCGGTGACCGTACGGCTGTTCCGCGCCGAGGGCACCCGGCTGGTCCTCGTCGGCGGGGTACGCGCGGCGCAACTGCTGGTCCTGCGGGCGATGGCGCTGGGCGCGCGGGTGGCGGTGCAGACCGGCCGCCCCCGGGTGTGGGAGCCGTTCGTCCGGGGTGTGGGCAGCACCGGTGGCGGGGTGGCGGTGCTGCCGCCCGGCCGCCCGGTGGGCGGCGCGCCCGGCTCCCCGTTGTGCCCGCTGCTGCTGGTGGTCGACGCCGGCGCGACGCCGGTCGAGTCGACGCCGGGCCCGGCCTGGCGGGCCACCCTGGTGGTACGCGACGAGCTGACCGCGTCCGACGTGGACGTGCTGGGCCGGGCCGACCTGGCGGTGCTGCAACCGTTGGACGCGCAGGAGGCGGCGCTGGCCGGCACCGCGCTCGGGCTGGGCGGCTCGGCGGAGTGGTTGACCCGGATCCGGGACGACATGGTGGCGGTGGTGAACCGGCGGGCGCTGCGCTGGGCGCTGCTCTCCCCCACACCGATCGAGTCGCAGCTGATCGGTCGGCCCGCGCGGCGCTGATTCCGGGGCGGCCGGAGGCTTCCCCGGGTGGATCTGCCGTGGCACGATCCCCGCCATGGGTTTTCTGAAGGGCCTGCTGATCCGGCTGGGTGCCACGGCCGTCGCGTTCTGGCTGGCGACGCTGCTCATTCCCGGCATCACCCTGGACTCCGGCTCGGCGGTGGAGACGGTCACCACGCTGCTGCTGGTCGCCGTGATCTTCGGCGTGGTCAACGCCGTGCTCCAGCCGATCATCAAGACCGTCGGCTGCGGGCTGTACCTGCTGACCCTCGGGTTGATCGCGCTGGTGGTCAACGGCCTGCTCTTCCTGCTCACGAGCTGGATCGCCGACCAGGCGGGGCTGCCCTTCCAGGTGGACGGCTTCTGGCCTGCGGCGGTGCTCGGCGCGCTCTTCGTCGGCATCGTGACCTGGATCCTCGGGGCCGTCCTCGACCGCGACTGAGCCGCCGACCCGGGACGACGGCCAGCGGGTGGGAATTGGCCGGCGCGGCCGGCGGTCGGTCGGTCTAGCGTCGCCGGTGTGTTCACCCTGACCCGCGACGACGGCTACCTGCTCAGCACCGACCCGGACCGGATCGACGTGGACCGGGTGCACCACTGGCTCTCCACCGACGCGTACTGGGCGCTGGGGCGGAGCCGGGAGACCGTCGTACGCGCCTTCGCCGGCTCGATCCCGTACGGCGTGCACCGGGTGCCGGACGGCGGGCAGGTGGCGGTGGCCCGGGTCGTCACCGACGGGGCCACCTTCGCCTGGCTCTGCGACGTCTACGTCGCGCGCGAGGAGCGGGGGCGCGGGTTGGGCACCTGGCTGGCCACGGCCGTCCGGGACCACCTGGCCTCCCTCGGCGTACGACGGATCCTGCTGGCGACCCAGGACGCGCACGGGGTGTACGCCAGGATCGGCTTCGCCCCGGTCGCGCCGGAACGCTGGATGGAGCTGGACCGGCGGCCGGTCAGTCCGCTCACCGGAAAGGAGCCGAGCGGCTCGCCGGCCCTTACGGTGGAGCGGTGAACCAGACCCGGCTCGGCTACCTCTACGGCTTCGTCGCCTACCTGATCTGGGGCTTCTTCCCGGTCTACCTCAAACTGCTGCGCCCGGCCGGCGCGGTGGAGATCCTGGCCCACCGGATCGTCTGGTCGGTGGTCCTCGTCTCGCTGGTGCTGGCCGCGATGCGCAACGTCGGCTTCCTGCGCGCGCTGGCCCGCCGCCCCCGTACGCTCGCCGGCATCGTCGCGGCGGCGGTGCTGATCGCGGTCAACTGGGGCGCCTACATCTACGGGGTGAACTCCGACCGGGTGGTGGAGACCGCCCTCGGCTACTTCATCAACCCGCTGGTCGTGGTGCTGCTCGGCGTCTTCGTGCTCCGCGAGCGGCTGCGCCCGGCACAGTGGGCGGCGCTCGGCGTCGGCGCGCTGGCGGTCGCCGTACTCACCGTCGACTACGGCCGGCTGCCGTACCTGGCGCTCACCCTGGCCTTCAGCTTCGCCGGCTACGGGCTGGTCAAGAAACGACTCGGGCTGCCCGCCGCGGAGGGGTTCTTCGTCGAGTCCGCGGTGCTGGCGCTGCCCGCCCTGGCGTACCTGGGCTGGCTCGCGTCCCGGGGCGCGGCCACGTTCGGGCAGCTGTCGGCCGGGCACACCGCGCTGCTGGTGCTGGCCGGGGCGGCCACCGCCGTCCCGCTGATGCTCTTCGCCGGCGCGGCCAACCGGCTGCCCCTCTCCGGGCTCGGCATGTTGCAGTACCTCGCCCCGATCCTCCAACTCGGCTGCGGAGTGCTGATCTTCGACGAGCCGATGCCGCCGGCCCGGCTGGCCGGCTTCGCCCTGGTCTGGGTGGCGCTGGTGATCTTCACCATGGACGCGCTGCACCGCGGCCGGCGTACCCGGGCCGCCGCCCGCGCCCTGGAGCCGGTCGCCGCCGCCCGGTGAGCCCCACCCGCGCCCGGATCGGCCGGGCGTGGGATCCGGGTCAGCGCACGTCGTAGCCGAGGACGGCGGTGCCGTCGGCGCGGATCAGCTCCAGCCGGACCAGTTCCGCGTCGGTGAAGCGGGTCGCGCCGGTGAGGCGGACGTCGTCCCCGGGGGCGGCCAGCCAGGAGGCGATCTGCTCAGTCGCGTCGTCCGGCCCGTACGCCACCAGCCGGAAGGTGTACGCCTTGCCGTAGCCGGCCGTCGCGTCGTACCCGCACCGCATGGTGATCTCGGTGCCCCACTCGGTCCCGGTCAGCCCGATCTCGGCGTGCACCGCGGGCGTCTTCGCCGACACCGGCCGCATGGCGACCATCCGGACCGCCTGCCCGGTCGGCGTGGGCACGGGGTCGGCCGGACGCAGCGCGGTCGCCCCGCCGAAGCCCACCACCAGGGCGAACGCGGCGGCGACCAGGGCGGTCACGGCGTACCGTCGGCGCGAGCGCGACCGGTCGCGGCGACGGCGGTCCCGGGCGGCGGCGAGCAGGTCGGGCACCCGGGTGGTCTCCGGCGGTGCGGGCAGGAACTCGTCCAGCGCAACCGGGTCGAGCCGGCCCAGCAGCCCGGGGAGCACGGCGATCTCGGCGACCGCCTCCCGGCAGGCCGCGCAGCCGGCGAGGTGCCGCTCGTACGCGGCACGGTCGGCCGGGGCGAGGGCGCCCAGCACGTACGCGCCGTCGTCGTGCGCGAACTCGCAGCGGGTCATCCGGTCACCCCCATCTCGGCCAGGACCAACCGTAGTGAGCGCAGCGCGTAGTGGGTGCGGGACTTGACCGTCCCCGGCGGCACACCCAGCCGGGCAGCCGCCTCGGCCACCGACCGGCCCTGGTAGAAGCACTCGACCAGCACCTCCCGATGGGTCGGGCTGAGCCGGTTCAGCGCCTCGGCCACGGTCCACGCCTCCACCGCGCGCTCCGCTTCGTCGACCGCCTCCGGCGGCTCGGGCAGGTCATCGGTGAACACCTCACCGACCCGGGTGGACCGGCGCCGCCAGGCGTCGATCGCCAGGTTCCGGGCGGTGGTGAAGAGCCAGGCGCGGACCGAGCCGCGTCGCGGGTCGAGCGACCCGGGATGGCGCCAGGCCCGCAGCAGGGTCTCCTGCACCAGGTCCTCCGCCCGCGTCCGGTCGCCGTTGACCAGCCGGAGCGCATGCGCGAACAGCGCCTCCGCGTGCTCGTCGTGCAGGGCGCGCAGCAGTTGGGCGTCGTGGTCGCTGATGGTGATCCCCTCGCTCTCCGCGGCGAGTCGGGCCGGGTGGGTGTTCGCCCGTGGATACGCGCGGCGACCCGGATCGGTTCACCGCGACAGCTGTTCACACCTCGTTCACGCTCAATCCGAGGGCCGCTCACCGCGTCCTGGCAGCGTCCGGCCGGTACGCACGTCGATCAGCGATCCGCGTGCCACCGAACCGCTGCTTCCAGGAGGCACCCCATGAGCGACCGACCCCGGCTGCTCCCGTTGCTGGGCACCACCACCCGCCACGGCAGCCGTGACTCGATGACCTGTCTGTACCGGTGCGGCAACGCCTGCGACCACCCTGTTCCCAACACCTCCGACAACGCGTACTTCGGCGACGTGGTCTCCGCCGAGGTCAGCCGGCGCGGCGTGGTCCGGGCCGGCGCGGTCGGCGCGCTGGTGCTCGGCTTCGGCGGCGCGGCGGCCGGCGCGCTGGCCGGCGCGGCCCCGGCCGCCGCCGCGCCCGGCACCCCGGTGGTGCCGGAGGCAGCCGGCTTCGGCCGCCCGCAGCCGGGCACCGGCAGCGGCGCGCTGACCTTCAGCCCGATCCCGCCGAACCAGCTCGACACCCTGGTCGTCCCCAACGGGTACGACCACGCGGTGGTCATCCGCTGGGGCGACCCGGTCGTCCCCGGCGCGCCGGAGTTCGACCTGCGCGGCCAGACCGCCGCCGCGCAGTCGAAGCAGTTCGGCTACAACAACGACTTCGTCGGGGTGCTGCCGCTGGACCGGCGGGGCCGGCGGGCGCTGCTCGTGGTCAACCACGAGTACACCAACGAGGAGCTGATGTTCCCCGGCTTCACCACGATGGACGCGCTCAGCGTGGAGCAACTGCGGGTGGCCATGGCCGCGCACGGCATGTCCGTGGTGGAGCTGGAGCGGGTCGACGGCACCGGGCAGTGGCGTCCGGTCGCCAACGGCCGGCGGCCGTACAACCGGCGGGTGACCGCGCTGGCCACGAAGTTCGAGCTGACCGGCCCCGCCGCCGGCTCGGCCTGGCTGCGGACGGCCGCCGACCCGAAGGGCCGCACGGTCGTCGGCACGCTGAACAACTGCGCCGGTGGGGTCACCCCGTGGGGCACCGTGCTCTCCGGCGAGGAGAACTTCAACCAGTACTTCGTCGGCGGCGACGCCGCGCCGGAGGAGCTGAAGCCGAAGCTGGCCCGGTACGGCATCAAGACCACCACGCGGTACCCGGGCGGCAGCCGGAAGTGGGAGCGGGCCGACGAGCGCTTCGACCTGGCGAAGCACCCCAACGAGGCGCACCGGTTCGGCTGGGTCGTGGAGATCGACCCGTACGACCCGGAGAGCCGGCCGCGCAAGCACACCGCGCTGGGCCGGTTCAAGCACGAGGGCGCCAACGTCATCGTGGCGAAGAACGGGCACGTGGTCGCGTACATGGGCGACGACGAGCGCTTCGACTACCTCTACAAGTTCGTCTCCGACAAGAAGTTCCTGCCGGGCGACTCGTGGGTGGCGCGCAGGCACAACCTGACCCTGCTGGAGTCGGGCACGCTCTACGTGGCGAAGATCGAGCAGTCCAGCGCCGCCGAGATCGACGGTTCGGGCAGGCTCCCGGCCGACGGGGCGTTCAACGGCCGGGGCCGGTGGATCAAGCTGGTCAGCGGCAACCGCTCGTACGTCGACGGGATGACCGCCGCCGACGTGCTGACCTTCACCCGGCTCGCCGGTGACAAGGTCGGTGCGACCAAGATGGACCGGCCGGAGGACGTCGAGCCGAGCCTGCTCACCGGCAAGGTGTACGTGGCGCTGACCAACAACACCGACCGCGGCAAGCCCGGCAAGGCCCCGGCCGACGAGGCCAACCCGCGCAACCTCAACAAGCACGGGCAGGTCCTGGAACTGGTCGAGGACCGGGCCGACAACACGGCCGAGACCTTCGCCTGGTCGCTGCCGATCGTCGCCGGCGACCCGGCCGACCCGTCGACCTACTTCGCCGGGTACGACAAGACCAAGGTGTCGCCGATCTCCTGCCCGGACAACGTCGCCTTCGACGCCACCGGCAACCTCTGGATCTCCACCGACGGCAACGCGCTGGGCAGCAACGACGGCCTCTTCGCCACCGCCGTCGAGGGGCCGGAGCGCGGCCACCTCAAGCAGTTCCTCACCGTGCCGGTCGGTGCGGAGGCCTGCGGTCCGTTCATCACCGACGACCGCCGCTCGGTCTTCGTCGCGGTGCAGCACCCCGGCGAGGTCACCGGCGCGACGGTGGACAGCCCGGTGTCGACCTGGCCGGACGGCGACTACGCCAAGCCGGGCGTGGTGGTCACCTGGCGTCTGGACGGCGGCCCGATCGGCAGCTGACGTTCCCCTCGGTGGTCCGGCGCTGGACCACCGGCCGAAGGGCCCCGCTCTCCGCCAGGGACGGGGCCCTTCCGGCGTCGACCGGCCGCTGTCGGGACCCCGGCGGCACCGCGTGCTGCCCACGGCGGGACGGCCGACTACCGCGGAGCAGCGGTCAACTGTCCGTGGCGATGCCGTCGGCGACGGACCGGGCGACCGTCAGCAGCTTGGCCCGGACCACCCGGGCGGAGGTCATCATCTCGCCAGCCGGCAGCGCGCAGGCCAGCACCACGCGGCGCTCGATGTCCTTGTCCGGGGTGACCAGCACCGCCGCGCAGGCCACTCCCTGCCGGAACTGCCCCAGCTCCAACTGCATGCCGCGCCGGTCCCCGGCGGCCAGGTCGGCCTCGAACGTCTCCGGGCTGGTCAGGGTGGCCGCGGTGAACGGTCGCATGCCGTACTCGCGCAGGTAGCGGAACCGCTGCTCGGCGGTGAGGGTGGCGAGCAGGCTCTTGCCGAGGGCGGTCGCGTGCGCCCCCTCGTCGAAGCCGGGGACCAGGTCCTCCAGGTACGGCGAGCGCGGGCCCTCGGCGACCGCCGTGACCGCCACCTGGCCGCCCACGAACCGGCCGAGGTAGTGGCTCCAGCCGGTGTCGGCGGCGGCCCGGCGCAGCGTCTCACCGACCACCGGCGGCCCCCGGAACGCCGTCACCAGTTCCCGGTACCGGTCGGCCACCTCCAGCCCCACGATGTACGTACCGTCCTCCCGGCGGATCACGTAGCCCTCGTAGGCCAGGGTCCGGACCAGGTGGTACGTGGTGGCGACGGTCAGCTCGCACCGCCGGGCGATCTGTTTGACGGTCAGGCCCTTCGGGGCACGACCGACCGACTCGAGCACGCGTAACGCGCGGGAGACGCTCCGGATGAGATCCGAAGGCTCCGCCAGGGGGTCGCGCACAACCACCTCCGCAGCCGGGGACTTACACCATATGAAAAACAGGCCGGGGACGGAACGCCCGTTCGGGTCGAGGATGCCAGATCGGTCTGTACGTGGCGTGTATCGCTCCGACACGCCGAGTCGTCGTGAGGCGGATTCGCGTAGGTTGACGAGACCATGACCGGAACCGTTCTCGACCCCCCGCCGAGCCGGCCCGCGGTGCGTCCGCTGCGCGCCGGGGCCGGTGCCGTCGCGACCACCATCGCCTCGGTGCTGCCGGTGTTCCTGGTCGGCGGCCTGGCGGTGCAGATGGGTGACGACCTCGGCTTCTCCCCCGCCGGGCTGGGGCTGGCCGTCTCGGTCTACTTCGGCGTCAGCGCGCTGGCGTCGGTCCCCTCCGGCCGCCTCGTCGAGCGGTACGGCGCGGCCGTGGTCGGCCGCGCCGGCATCCTGCTGGCCGCCGGCTGCCTGCTCGCCATCGCGGTGCTCGCCCGCTCGTACCCGGCGCTGGTGATCCTGCTGGGGTTGAGCGCCGCCGCCAACGCGCTCGGCCAACTCGCGAGCAACGCCGCGCTGGCCCGGCACGTGCCGGCCCGCCGCCAGGGCCTCTCCTTCGGGGTGAAGCAGGCGGCGATCCCGGCCTCCACGCTGCTCGCCGGCGCGGCCGTGCCCACGATCGCGCTCACCGCCGGATGGCGCTGGGCGTTCGCGGCGGCAGCCGTCGCCGCCCTGGCCGCCCTGCCCGCCGTACCCCCGGCGGAGGCCCGACCGGTGGCACGCGCCAGGACGCGTGGCCGGCAGGTCACCCCCGCCCTGGTGGTCGTCGGGGTGGCCGCGACGCTCGCCGCGGCGGCGGCCAACGCCCTGGGCACCTTCCTGGTCGACTCCTCGGCGGCCCGGGGCCTCGCGCCCGGGCTGGCCGGGCTCACCCTCACCCTGGGCAGCGCGGTCTGCGTGACCGCTCGGGTGGGCGGGGGCTGGCTGGCAGACCGCAGGGCCGAGGGGCACGTCGCGGTGATCGCCGGGATGCTGGTCGTCGGGGCCGTGGGGCTGGGCCTGCTCGCCGTCGCCGGCGCGGTGCCGCTGGTGGTGGGCGTGGTGCTCGGCTTCGGTCTGGGCTGGGCCTGGCCGGGGCTGATGACCTTCGCCGTGGTCAGGCTGCACCCGCAGGCTCCCGCCGCCGCCACCTCGATCACCCAGACCGGGGTGTACGCGGGCGGCTGCCTCGGCCCGCTGGGCCTCGGCGCCACCGCCGCCGCCTTCGGCTACCCGGTGATGTGGCTGACCGCCGCCGTGGCGATGCTGACCGCTGCCGCGTTCATGCTGCTCGGCAGTCGGATGCTGGCCCGCCGGGGCTGAACCTGTCGGAGCCGCCGACTACCTTGTCGATCGTGAATTCGTGGCACCACGCCCAGTCCGCGGCCCGGAAGTGGGGCGGGACCCCGGAGGACTACCTGCCGATCGAGGAGTTCATCGACTCGTCGAAGCAGCTCATCGGGGACGTCCGGCACCGGTCGATGTACCACCACACTGCCGGCATCTACCTCTGCCAGCGGATCTTCGGCGACACCCTCCAGGTGGGGCGGCGACGCATCCCGGTCCGTCTCATCGCCGAACGGCACGTGCTGGAGGACCTGGGCTGGCTGCCCACCCCGGCGGACTACATCGAGGGCATGCCGATCCTGCCGTGGATGTCCGGTGCCCGGCGTAAGGAACTGCCCCTCTCCACCCTGCTCGGAGGCGACCAGTGAGTCACGTCAACTTCCTCGGCATCCCCGTCCAGGGCGATATCACCCGGCGCCGCCGGATCGTGCAGCGACCGCTGGCCGAGTTGCAGCCCCTGCTCCGGGCGCTCCTCGACGACGAGGCGGTGGTCGAGTTCGGCTGGCAGCAGTGCACGCCCTACTTCAACGACGGCGAGCCGTGCGAGTTCGCCGTGGACGGCTTCTGGGTGCGGACCACCGCCGACGCCCCCGACACCGGCCCCGAGGACCTCTGCGTCGGCGAGTACGAGGACCCGCACCCGACCCTGGGCTGGCGGGGCCGGAAGGCCGGCCGGCAGCACCCGTACACCGGCCCGGACGAACTCCGGTACGAGCGGGCCCGGGCGCTCGCCGACGCCCTGACCTCGGGTGGCTTCAACGACGTGCTCCTCGACGCCTTCGGCGACCACGCGCTGGTCGGCGTCCGCCGGGACGGCATCACCGTCACCTTCTACGAACACGAGTGACCCGGCCCCACCGCCCGGAGCGGCACGAGGGCGTCGGGGAACGGAAACGGGCGGGCACCTCCTGACCGGCGCGCGGCGGCGCGGGAGCCCGGCGGGCGCGCACGTCAGCTGGTGCGGTCGGCGATGTGGTCGCAGAGGGATTCGAGGGCGCGGCGGGCCGGGCTCTGCGGCAGCGGGGCGAGCCGCGCCCTGGCGTCCTCGGCGTAGCTGCGGACGGTCTCCCGGGCCCGCTTCAGCGCCGGGCTCTCGCGGAGCAGGCCGAGGGCCTCGGCGTGCAGCGCGTCGTCGACCAGCGGGCCGGTCGCCAGGATCTCGCGCAGCCGCGCCGAGGCCGCGTCGGAGTCGTCCGACGCCCGGGCGTAGAGCACCGGCAGGGTCGGCACGCCCTCGCGCAGGTCGGTGCCGGGCGTCTTGCCCGACTGCACCGACTCGCTGGCGATGTCGAGCAGGTCGTCGGAGAGCTGGAAGGCCACCCCGATCGTCTCGCCGTACCCGGCGAGAGCCTCGGTGTGCTCGGCGGTCGCGCCGCTGAACAGGCCGCCGAAGCGGGCCGAGGTGGCGATCAGCGAGCCGGTCTTCTCCGCGATGACGCTCAGGTAGTGCGCCACCGGGTCCTCGCCGGCCCGGGGGCCGACGGTCTCGGCGATCTGGCCGTGGACCAGTCGGGCGAAGGTGCGCGCCTGGAGGCGGACCGCCTCCGGGCCGAGGTCGGCGGCAATGTCCGCGGCCCGGGCGAAGAGGTAGTCGCCGACCAGGATGGCCACCGAGTTCGTCCAGCGGGAGTTGGCGCTCGGCGCGCCCCGCCGTACGGCCGCCTCGTCCATCACGTCGTCGTGGTAGAGCGTCGCCAGGTGGGTGAGCTCCATCACCACCGCGGCCGGGACGACCTGCGCGGTGGTCGGATCACCGAACTGGGCGCCCAGCGCCACCAGCAGCGGCCGGAACCGCTTGCCACCGGCCTCCACCAGGTGCCGCGCGGCCTCGGTGACGAACGGGTCGGCGCTGGCCACGCTGGCGCGCAGGTCGGCCTCGACGGAGTCGAGCAGACCCAGCACGGAGGTCTCGACGCGCGAATCGGCGAGATAGACGCCGAGCGCGCCGACCTGACTCGTGCCCGCCCGGCTCCGACGCCCGCCGGAGCCGACGACGCCTGAACCCTCGCCAGCCGGAATCACCACGCCATCAACCATGCCACACCCGTTCGACCTGCACCGGGGCGGGGATACAGGCGCGGGGCCGGTGCGCCACAGCGCACCGGCCCCGCATCCGGAAAAAGTGGATCATCTTACGAACGCCGCAGCGTCTGTCGCCAGGTCGAGCAGCGGGGCCGGGACCACGCCGAGAACCAGGGTGGCGACCACGCCGATCATCAGCGCGGTGGCGGTCAGGCCACCCGGCACGGTGACCGTCGGGGTGCTCTCGCCCGGCTCGGAGAGCCACATCATCACCACGACCCGCAGGTACGGGAAGGCCAGCACCATGCTGGTCAGCACGCCCGCCACCACCAGCCAGGCGTGACCGGCCTCCAGTGCCGGGCCGAACACCGCGAACTTGCTGGTGAAGCCACTGGTCAGCGGGATACCGGCGAAGGCCAGCAGGATGAAGGTGAAGATGCCGGCGTAGAACGGCGAGCGGCGGCCCAGCCCGGCCCAGCGGGACAGGTGGGTGGCCTCCCCGTCCGCGTCCCGCACCAGGGTCACCACGGCGAACGCGGCCAGCACGGAGAAGCCGTACGCGGCCAGGTAGAACATCGTGCCGGAGATGCCGGCGCCGCTCGGGGCGAGCACACCGACCAGCAGGTAGCCGGCGTTGGCGATCGAGGAGTACGCCAGCAGCCGCTTGATGTCGGTCTGGGTGACCGCCAGCACCGCGCCGACCAGCATGGTGAGCACCGCCACCACGCCGAGGACCGGGGTGAAGTCCCAGGCCGCGTCCGCGAACGCCACATGGAAGACCCGGAGCAGGGCGCCGAAGGCGGCGACCTTGGTGCAGGCCGCCATGAAGCTGGTGACCGGCGTCGGGGCGCCCTGGTAGACGTCCGGCGTCCAGACGTGGAACGGCGCCGCGGCGGCCTTGAAGAGCAGACCGATGGCGAGCAGCGCCATGCCGGCGAAGAGCAGCACCGGGCTGGCCGGCGACTCCTTGACGGCGGCGTGCACGGTGGCGAAGTCGACGCCGGCCGCCCGGCCCGGAATCCCGGCGGTGAAGCCGTAGACCAGCGCCACACCGAACAGGAAGAACGCCGAGGCGTACGCGCCGAGCAGGAAGTACTTCATCGCCGCCTCCTGGCTCAGCAGCCGCCGGCGGCGGGCCAGCGCACAGAGCAGGTAGAGCGGCAGGGAGAAGACCTCCAGCGCGATGAACATGGTCAGCAGGTCGTTGGCCGCCACGAAGATCAGCATGCCGCCGATCGCGAAGGTGGTCAGCGGGTACACCTCGGTGGCCCCGTTCTTCCCCTCGGCCTGCCGCCGGTCGTCGGCCGACTCGGCGGTCACCGCGGCCTGGGCGACGAACGCCCCGCCACGCTCCACCGAGCGCTCACCGATCAGCAGCAGCGACATCGCGGCGAGCACCAGGATGGCGCCCTGGAGGAAGAGCGCCGGGCCGTCGATGGCGATCGCCCCGCCGATGGTGATCAGCCGGTCACCGGCGCCCCGCACCACCATCACGAGCGCGGCGAGCACCGCCGCCAGGGCGAGCGACAGCTGCACCAGGTGCCGCCTGCGGCGCGGGACGAACGCCTCCACCAGGACGCCGAGCAGGGCGGCGCCCAGCATGATCAGGATCGGAGCGAGCGCCGCGTAGTCGATCGACGGCAGTTTCAGCTCGGTCATTGCAGATGCCGCCTTTCGTTCGCGACTGCGGGGCTCACTCGCTGCGCTCGTTCACTCCTCGCGCTCACTGCGATGCCTCCTGGACGCTGCCGACCTCAGGGGCGGGATCGGTCTTGCCGACGTCCTGCATGGTCGCCTGGACGGCGGGGTTGATGACATCGGTGACCGGCTTCGGGTAGAAGCCGAGCAGCACGATCAGAGCGATCAGCGGGGCGACCACGACCTTCTCGCGCAGGCTGAGGTCACGGCGCATGGCCTCGACCTCGGTCAGCTCCGGGTTGAGCGTGCCCTGCGTGGTGCGCTGGATCATCCACAGCACGTACGCGGCGGCCAGGATGATGCCCAGCGTGGCGATCACCGCCACCGGCTTGTTCACCGTGAAGGTGCCGATCAGCACCAGGAACTCGGAGACGAAGGGCGCGGTGCCGGGCAGCGCCAGCGAGGCCAGGCCGGCGAAGAACAGCACGCCGGCCAGGAGCGGCACCAGCTTGCCCGCGCCGCCGAAGTCCTTGATCAGCGCCGAGCCACGGCGGGCGATCAGCATGCCCACGACCAGGAAGAGCAGGCCGGTGGCGAGACCGTGGTTGAGCATGTAGAGCACCGCGCCGGTGCCGGCCTGGGTGGTGAAGGCGAAGATGCCGACCCCGATGAAGCCGAAGTGCGCGATCGAGGTGTACGACACCAGCCGCTTCAGGTCGGACTGACCGACCGCCAGCAGCGCCGCGTAGATGATGCCGATCAGGCCCAGCGCCAGCGCCCACGGGGCGAACCACTTCGACGCCTCGGGGAACAGCGGCAGGCAGTACCGCAGGATGCCGAAGGTGCCGACCTTGTCCAGCACGCCGACCAGCAGCGCGGCGGCGCCCGCCGGGGCGGCGCCACCGGCGTCCGGCAGCCAGGTGTGGAACGGGAAGAACGGCGCCTTGATGGCGAAGGCGAGGAAGAAGCCGAGGAACAGCCAGCGCTCGGTGCCGGTGGAGATGTCCACCTGGGTCAGCGTCTGCCAGTCGAAGGTCTTCCCGCCGACCACCCAGAGGCCGATCACCGCGGCGAGCATGAACAGACCGCCGACGAGCGAGTAGAGGAAGAACTTCACCGCCGCGTACTGCCGCTGGTGGCCGCCGTAGCTGCCGATCAGGAAGTACATCGGCACGAGCATGACCTCGAAGAACACGTAGAACAGGAAGACGTCGGCGGCGGCGAAGACACCGATCATCGTGCTCTCGAGGATGAGCAGCAGCGCGAAGTAGACCGGCACGGACCGCTTCGACGCCTCCGCGTCGTGCCAGGACGCCAGGATCACCAGCGGCACCAGCACGGCGATCAGCATCAGCATGACCAGCGCGATGCCGTCGGCGGCGAAGGTGAAGCTGACGCCCCAGGTCGGGATCCACGGGTACGACTCACGGAACTGGAGCCGGTCGCCGTCGACCTGGAACGACACCCACATGACCACGGAGAGCACCAGCACCAGCAGCGACCAGGCGAAGGCCACCTGCTTGGCCAGCTCGGGCCGGCGGCGTGGCAGGAAGGCCACGACCAGGGCGCCGACCAGCGGCGCCACGGTGAGCACCGAGAGGAACGGGAAGTCGGACATTATGCGGCCTTACCTCCGTCGTCACTGCGCGGTCCGCCGGCGACGGCCGCCTGAAGGTCGATCACGCCAACCACCCCGCCTGGACGGCCAGGAACGCGGCCACCACGAGCAGCGCGCCGGTGAGGATGGACGTCGCGTACGACCGGACGAAGCCGGTCTGCAGCCGCCGGAGTCGGCCGGAGCCGCCGCCCACCGCCGCGGCCAGGCCGTTGACCAGACCGTCGACGCCCCGGTTGTCGATGAAGACCAGCGCCCGGGTGAGGAAGATGCCCGGCTTCTCGAAGACCGCCTCGTTGAAGGCGTCGGTGTAGAGGTTGCGCCGGGCGGCGGTGACCAGCACGCCCGCCGGCTGCGGCGCGGTGGCCGTGCCGTTGCGGAACAGCATCCAGGCGAGCCCGGCGCCGAGCACCGTGACCAGCAGCGAGAGCACGGTGATGACGGTGTGCGACAGGACCGCCTCGTGCCCCTCCTCCTGCGCGCCGAGCCCGGCGGTGGCGGTCAGCCAGTCCGGCACGGAGGTGGCCAGCAGGAAGCCGGCGCCCACCGAGCCGATCGCCAGCAGGATCAGCGGGATCGTCATCAGCTTCGGCGACTCGTGCGGGTGCTCGATGTCCTCGGTCCAGCGCTTCGGGCCGTGGAAGGTGAGCACGAAGAGCCGGGTCATGTAGAAGGCGGTCAGCCCCGCGCCGAGCAGCGCCGCGCCGCCGAACAGCCAGGCCGTCCAGCCCTCCCGCTCGAACGCCGCCACGATGATCGGCTCCTTGGAGAAGAAGCCGGAGAAGGGGAACATGCCGATGATGGCGAGCCAGCCCATCATGAAGGTGATCCAGGTGACCTTCATGTACTTCGACAGCCCGCCGAAGCGGCGGATGTCCACCTGGTCGTTCATGCCGTGCATGACCGAGCCGGCCCCGAGGAACATGTTGGCCTTGAAGAAGCCGTGCGCCAGCAGGTGCACGATCGCCAGCGCGTACGCCGCGCCGCCCAGGCCGACGCCGAGGAACATGTAGCCGATCTGGCTCACCGTCGACCAGGCCAGCACCCGCTTGATGTCGTCCTTGGCCGCACCGATGAGGCAGCCCATCAGCAGGGTGATCGCGCCGACGCTGACCACGACGAGCTGGAGGGTGGAGTTGGCCGAGAAGACCGGGTTGGAGCGGGCGATCAGGTAGACGCCCGCGGTCACCATGGTGGCGGCGTGGATGAGCGCCGACACCGGGGTCGGGCCCTCCATCGCGTCCGGCAGCCAGGCCTGCAGCGGGAACTGGCCGGACTTGCCGGCCGCGCCGAGCAGCAGGAGCAGGCCCAGCACCAGCACGGTGCCGCCGGCCAGCGCGCCGACGCCGTTGAAGACCTCGTCGTACTGGGTGGTGCCGAGGGTGGCGAACATGATGAAGATGCCGATCGCCAGGCCGGCGTCGCCGACCCGGTTCATCAGGAACGCCTTCTTGCCGGCGGTGGCCGCGCTCGGCCGCCCGTACCAGAAGGAGATCAGCAGGTACGACGCCAGACCGACGCCCTCCCAGCCGAAGTAGAGCATCACGTAGTTGTTGCCGAGCACCAGCAGCAGCATCGCGGCGACGAAAAGGTTGAAGTAGGCGAAGAACCGTCGCCGGCCCTCGTCGTGCGCCATGTACTCGACCGCGTAGAGGTGGATCAGGAAACCCACCCCGGTGATCAGCAGGACGAAGACCGCGGCCAGCGGGTCGAAGAGCAGACCGAAGTCCACCCGCAGGTCGCCGACCGTGATGAAGTCCCAGAGGCTCAGCTCGACGGACTTGTTCTCCAGGCCGCGGAGCTGGAAGAAGTAGCTCAGCCCGAGCACGAACGCGGCGCCGATGGCGGCCACGCCGAGCCAGTGCCCCCAGCGGTCGGCCCGCCGCCCGAGCAGCAGCAGGATCGCCGCGCTGACCAGCGGGATCGCCACCAGCAGCCAGACGCTGCTCAGCAGACCCCCAGCTTCCGCGTAGGCGACGGTGCCGGCCGGCTCGGCCTGGGCGTACGTCAGGATCTCATCCACCGCAGGGCCCCTCAGTACTTCAGCAGGTTGGCGTCGTCGACGCTCGCGGAGCGCCGAGTCCGGAAGATCGACATGATGATCGCGAGCCCGACCACGACCTCGGCCGCCGCCACCACCATCACGAAGAACGCCATGATCTGGCCGTTGAGGTCACCGTTGATCCGGCTGAAGGTGACCAGCGTCAGGTTCGCCGCGTTGAGCATCAGCTCGACGCACATGAACAGCACGATCGCGTTGCGCCGGACCAGCACCCCGACGGCGCCGATGGTGAAGAGCACCGCCGCGAGGACCAGGTAGTAGTTCGGCTCGACCGAGAAGAACTCGCCCATCACTTGTCCGTCCCCTTCAGCGTGGTCTCCTCGGCGGTCAGCTCCCGCACCGGCAGGATCTCCGGGATGCTGCGGTCGGTGAGCCGGCCGTCGGGCAGCCGGGCCGGGGTGGCCACGGAGGACGAGGTGGCGAAGACACCCGGGCCGGGCTTCGGGCCCGGGTAGTTGCCGGGACGGAACCGGGCCTTCATGGTGGCGACCTGGTCCATCCGGTCCTCCTTGCGCCGCTCCACGTGCGCCAGCACCATCGCGCCGACGGCCGCCGTGATCAGCAGCGCCGAGGTCAGCTCGAAGGCGAAGACGTACTTGGTGAAGAGCAGCCGGGCGATGCCCTGCACGTTGCCCTCGGCGTTCGGCTGGTCGAGCCCGGCCGCGGTGACCCCGTCGAGGGCGCGGTACAGGCCGGTGCCGACCAGGCCGGCGAAGCCGAGGGCCAGCACGATCGCCGCGACCCGCTGGCCGCGCAGCGTCTCGATGAGCGAGTCCGAGGCGTCCCGGCCGACCAGCATCAGCACGAAGAGGAAGAGCATCATGATCGCGCCGGTGTAGACGATGATCTGCACCATGCCGATGAACGGGCCCGCCTGGAGCACGTAGAACACGCCCAGGCAGAGCATGGTCAGCACCAGCCAGAGGGCGGAGTGCACCGCGTTGCGGGCCAGGACCATGCCGATCGCGCCGATCAGCGCCAGCGGGGCGAGGATCCAGAAGGTGACCTGCTCACCCCCGGAGACCCCGCCCGCCGCCGCGAGCACCGTCTGCGTGGTCATGCTCCTGCTCCCTTGCCAGCCTCGGCCCGCTGGGCGTGCTGCTCGGCACCGGGGAAGGTCACCCCGGGGTGCTCCTCGAGCTGGTAACGGCCCGGGTTGTTGGCCGAGTGCTCGGCACCGGCCGAGGTGCCCGGGTTGGTCAGCGCGCCGACGTAGTAGTCCTTCTCGCTGTCACCCAGCCGCATCGGGTGCGGCGGTTGCTCCATCCCCGGCAGCAGCGGCGCGAGCAGCTGCTCCTTGGTGAAGATCAGGTCCTGCCGGTTGTCCCGGGCCAGCTCGTACTCGTTGCTCATGGTGAGCGAACGGGTCGGGCAGGCCTCGATGCAGAGCCCGCAGAAGATGCACCGGGCGTAGTTGATCTGGTAGACGCTGGCGTACCGCTCACCCGGCGAGAAGCGCTGCTCGTCGGTGTTGTCGCCACCCTCGACGTAGATCGCGTCCGCCGGGCAGGCCCAGGCGCACAGCTCGCAGCCGATGCACTTCTCCAGGCCGTCCGGGTGCCGGTTCAGGATGTGCCGGCCGTGGTAGCGCGGCGCCGAGACCGGCGGCTTGAACGGGTAGTCGGTGGTGACGACCTTCTTGAACATGTGCGAGAAGGTGACCCCGAAGCCCTTGAACGTTCCGGTGATCGCGCCCACGTCACACCTCCCTGGAGTCCGAGCCGGCGGCGATGTTGGCCGGCTCCCGCTCGGCGACCACGCGCTTGGTGCGCGGGCTCGGTGGTACCTGAAGGTCCATCGGGGGCAGCGGGAAGCTGCCGTGCGGCCGACTGTTGACCTGTTCCTGAACGGACGGCTTCGGCGTCGCCTTGCGGCTCGGCCACAGCAGCGTGATCAGCAGCAGCACGCCCGCGCCGATGGCGGTGGCGAGCAGCCGGTCCCGCGACTGCCAGTCCTCGATCGACCGCAGGCCGGCCAGGACCAGGATCCAGACCAGGTTGATCGGGAGGAGGACCTTCCAGCCGAAGCGCATGAACTGGTCGTACCGGAGCCGGGGCAGGGTGCCCCGGAGCCAGACGAAGACGAAGACCAGGATCAGCACCTTGCCGAAGAACCAGAGCATCGGCCACCAACCGGAGTTGGCGCCCGCCCAGATGGTGGTGATCGGGGCCGGGGCCCGCCAGCCGCCGAGGAAGAGCGTCGTGGTGACCGCGGACATGGTCACCATCGCGACGTACTCGGAGAGCATGAAGAGCGCGAACTTCAGCGAGCTGTACTCGGTCATGAAGCCCGCGACCAGCTCGGACTCCGCCTCGGGCAGGTCGAACGGCGCCCGGTTGGTCTCACCGACGGTGGCGATGAAGAAGATGATGAAGCTGGGCAGCAGCAGGATCGCGTACCAGCCGGGGGCCGGGAACTCGAAGCCCCCGATGCTGAGCTGGGTGCCGTTGGCCTGGGCGGCGACGATACCGCTGGTGGACATCGTGCCGGCGGTCATGAAGACCGCCACGATGCTCAGCCCCATCGCGACCTCGTACGAGATCATCTGGGCGCTTGAGCGCAGGCCACCGAGCAGCGGGTACGTCGAGCCGGAGGCCCACCCGCCGAGCACGATGCCGTAGACGGCCAGCGAGGAGCAGGCCAGCAGCACCAGCACCGCCACCGACACGTCGGTGACCTGCAACGGCGTCCGGTGGCCGAAGATGCTGACCATCGGGCCGAACGGGATCACCGACAGGGCGGTGACCGCGCAGACCACCGAGATGACCGGTGCGAAGAAGTAGACGACCTTGTCGGCGGACTTCGGAAGGATGTCCTCCTTGAAGGCCATCTTCAGGCCGTCGGCGAGGGTCTGCAGCAGGCCGAACGGTCCGACCTGGTTCGGGCCGGGCCGGACCGCCATGCGGCCGACGACCCGCCGCTCGAACCAGACGCCGAGCAGCGTGGCGAGCAGACCGAAGGCGAAGGCGAAGACGATCTTGCCGAGGACCAGCCACCACGGGTCCTTGCCGAAGTCGGCCAGCGTCGGGTCCTGCGCGAGGAGGACGGTCACGGTGCCCACCTTTCGTTCGCGACTGCGGGGCTCACTCGCTTCGCTCGTTCACTCCTCGCGCTCACTGGACACCGCCGGAGTTGAGGAGCGGACCCGGACGGCCGGCCTCGTCCGCCGCGACCCGCCCGGCCGGGACGCTCGCGCCGGTCGGGGTGGGGACGGAGAGCCGTACGACCGCGCCGGACGTCGCGCCGAGGCTGCGCCGCACGGTCGAGCCGGGAGAGTTGGTCGGCAGCCAGACGACGCCGTCCGGCATCTCGGTGACCGCGGCGGGCAGGGTCACCGCGCCACGGTCGGTGCCCACCGTCACCGGGTCGCCGTCGGCGACGCCGATCGCCTCGGCGGTGCCCTTGCCCAGCCGGACCACCGGCGGGCGGGCGGTGCCGGCGAGGTGCTCGTCGCCGTCGGTGAGGCTGCCCAGGTCGATGAGCTGGTGCCAGGTGGCCAGCACGGCCTCCCCGGGCCCGAGCTCTCGGACGGCGGCCGGCTCGACCGTCGGGGCTGCCGGGGGAGCCATCCGGGTCTGCGGCAGTCCGCCCAGCTCGCGGCGGACGCTCGGCACGTCACCGGTGCCGAGCCGGACGTCGAGCTGCGCGGCGAGCGCGTCCAGCACCCGGCCGTCGGTCATCGCCCCGGTGTGCAGCACCTCCTCGAAGGTGCGCAGCCGGCCCTCCCAGTCCAGGAAGCTGCCGGCCTTCTCGACCACCGGGGCGACCGGGAAGACCACGTCCGCCCGGCGGGCCACCGCCGAGTTGCGCAGCTCCAGGCTGACCAGGAACGGCACCGCGTCCAGGGCCTGCTCGGCCAGGCGCGGGTCGGCCAGGTCTGCGGGGTCCACGCCGGCCACCACCAGGGCGCCGAGCCGGCCGTTGGCCGCCGCGGCGACGATCTGGTCGGTGTCCCGACCGGCCTGGCTGGGGATCACCCCGGCCGGGATGTCCCAGGCCTCACCGAGCTCGGCGCGGGCGGCCGGCTCGGTGACCAGACGCCCGCCGGGGAGCAGGTTGGGCAGGCAGCCCGCGTCGACCGCGCCGCGGTCACCGGCACGCCGCGGCACCCAGGCCAGCTTCGCACCGGTACGCCGGGCGACGTCCGCGGCGGCGGAGAGGCCACCCGGCACGCCGGCCAGCCGCTCGCCGACGAAGAGGATCGCGCCCTCGGCGCCGAGCGCCTCGGCCACCGTGTCGTGCTCGGCGAGCACGCTCGCCTCCTCGCCCGGCACCACCCGGGCCAACTTGGCGCCGAGCTTCTCCAGGCCCCGGGTGGCGAACGGGGCGATCGCGTAGACCTTCAGCTTCTTCTTCAGGTACGCCTTGCGCAGCCGCAGGAAGAGGATCGGGCACTCCTCCTCCGGCTCCAGGCCGACCAGCACCACCGTGGACGCCTTCTCCACGTCGGCGTACGTCACGTCGGTGACCCCGGCGACGGTGCTGGCCAGGAAGTCGGCCTCCTCGCGGGAGACCGGCCGGGCCCGGAAGTCGATGTCGTTGGTGTGCAGGGCGACCCGGGCGAACTTCGCGTACGCGTAGGCGTCCTCGACGGTGAGCCGGCCGCCGGTCAGCACCGCGGTGCCCTGCCCGCCGTCCCGGGCGGCGCGCAGGCCCTCGGCGGCCCGGGTCAGCGCCTCGCTCCAGGACGCCTCGCGCAGCTCACCGCTGTGCTCGTCGCGGACCAGCGGGGTGGTGAGCCGGTCGAAGGCGCGGGTGTACTGGAAGCCCCACCGCCCCTTGTCGCAGTTCCACTCCTCGTTGACCTGCGGGTCGTCGCCGGCCAGCCGGCGCAGCACCTTGCCCCGCCGCCAGTCGGTGCGCTGGGCGCAGCCGGCCGAGCAGTGCTCGCAGACGCTGGGGGTGGAGACCAGGTCGAAGGGGCGGGCCCGGAACCGGTACTGCGTGCCGGTCAGCGCGCCCACCGGGCAGATCTGCACCGTGTTGCCGGAGAAGTACGAGTTGAACGGCACGTCACCGCTGTCGTCCCCGGGCTCCGCGCCGTACGCGTCGTCCCGGTAGATGTTGATCTCCTCGGCGGACGACCGGCCCATCAGGTCGATGAACTTGTCGCCGGCGATCTCCTCGGAGAACCGGGTGCAGCGCTGGCAGAGCACGCAACGCTCACGGTCGAGCAGCACCTGGGTGCTGATCGACATCGGCTTCTCGTACTCCCGCTTGTGCTCGTGGAAGCGCGAGTCGGTGCGGCCGGTGGACATGGCCTGGTTCTGCAGCGGGCACTCGCCGCCCTTGTCACACATCGGGCAGTCGAGCGGGTGGTTGACCAGCAGCAGCTCCATGATCCCCTCCTGCGCCTTCTTGGCGACCGGGGAGGTGAGCTGGGTACGCACCACCATGCCGTCGGCGACGGTCTGGGTGCAGGAGGCGACCGGCTTGCGCTGCCCCTCCACCTCGACCAGGCACTGGCGGCAGGCGCCGGCCGGGGCCAGCAGCGGGTGGTCGCAGAACCGGGGGATCTCGGTCCCCAACTGCTCGGCGACCCGGATCAGCAGCGCCCCCTTGGGGGCGGTGACCTCGACGCCGTCGATGGTGAGGGTGACGGTCTCGGCCGGCTTGGCTACGTCGGTCATCAGAGTCGCCTTCCATTCGCGACTGCGGGACTCGCAAGCTCGTTCCTCGCGCTCATCAGTGCGCACCCACCAAGGTCTTCTCCGACAACCTGGGTGCGGTACGTCCCTCGATGTAGTCGAGGTAGTCCTGCTTGAAGTACTTCAGCGACGAGGTCACCGAGCTGGTCGCACCGTCACCCAGGCCGCAGAACGCACGGCCGAGGATGTTGTCGCAGGTGTCGAGCAGGGTGTCCAGGTCCTCATGGGTGCCCTGGCCGGCGAGGATCCGCCGGTAGATCCGCACCATCCAGTAGTTGCCCTCCCGGCACGGGGTGCACTTGCCGCACGACTCGTGGTGGTAGAACTCCATCCACCGGTAGGTCGCGTACACCGGGCAGTCCTGGTCCGAGAAGATCTGGGTGGCCGTGGTGCCCAGGATCGAGCCGGCCGCCGCCACCTGATCGAAGTCCAGCGGCACGTCCAGGTGCTCGGCGGTCAGCAGCGGCGTCGACGAGCCACCCGGGGTCCAGAACCGCAGGTTGTGCCCGGGCTGCGTCCCCCCGGCCAGCTCGATCAGCTCGCGCAGGGTGATCCCCATCGAGCACTCGAACTGGCCCGGGTTGGCGATCCGGCCGGAGAGCGAGTAGATCATCGGGCCGGAGGACTTCTCCGTGCCCATGGTCTTCCACCAGTCCGCGCCGCCCAGCACGATGTACGGCACGCTGGCGATGGTGCCGACGTTGTTGACCACGGTCGGGCTGGCGTACAGGCCGTGGGTCGCCGGGAACGGCGGGCGCAGCCGGGGCTGGCCCCGGAAGCCCTCCAGCGAGTCCAGCAGCGCGGTCTCCTCACCGCAGATGTACGCCCCGGCGCCGGAGTGCACCACCAGATCCAGGTCGAAGCCGCTGCCCTGGATGTTGCGGCCCAGGTAGCCCTTGGCGTACGCCTCCTGGACGGCGTGCCGCAGCCGCCGCGCGGCGTGCACCGCCTCGCCCCGGATGTAGATGTAGGCACGGTTGGCCCGGATCGCGTACGACGCGATGATCACGCCCTCGACCAGCGAGTGCGGGTCGTGCGTCATCAGCGGCAGGTCCTTGCAGGTGCCCGGCTCGCCCTCGTCGGCGTTGACCACGAGGTAGTGCGGCTTGCCGTCGCCCTGCGGGATGAAGCCCCACTTCAGGCCGGTCGGGAAGCCCGCGCCGCCCCGGCCGCGCAGGCCGGAGTCCTTGATCAGCTGGATCAGGTCGTCCGGGTGGGCCTTGAGGGCCTTGCGCAGCGCCGCGTAGCCGTCGAGCTTCTGGTAGGTGCCGATCCGCCAGGCGTCCGGCGACAGCCAGCGCTTGGTCAGCACCGGCGTCAGCTTGGCCAGCGTCTCCGGCCGGGGAGTGGTCACTTCTGGACCCCCGTCTCGCTCGCGACGGCGGAACCGGCGCCGTTGGTGCCGGCCCCTGCCTCGGCTTCCTTGAGGTTGCGCTCCTGCGCCCCGGCCTCGTCGCCGGCGGGCTTGCCGTCACCGGCCGGCGCGTTCGCGGCGGTGCCGGCGGCCTCCGCCTTCTGCGCGTCGCGGGCAGCCGGCGCGGTGCCGTCCACCGGCATCTTGGTGCCGGGGGCGTCGGCCACGGCGGTCTGCGCGTCCGGCTGCCGGGTCTCGGCGGCCCGGATCTCGGGCGACTTGGCGTCCGGCGCCTTCACGTCGGGGGCGGTGCTGCCGGTGGCCCGCTCCGCGGGGGCCGGCTCGCCGACGCCCGCGCTGCCGGGCGTACCCGACGGGACGGCGCTGCCGGTCGGGGCCGTCGTCGGGGCCGCCGTCGGGGCCGGCTTCGCGGCCTCGGCCTTCGCCTTCGCCTCGGCGGCGACCTTGTCGGCCTCGGCCTTGCTGCGGATCGGCGTGTTCGGGTCGAAGCCGGGTACCGAGATCCCGTGCTGCTCGGCCAGGCGCAGGCCCCGCAGGGTCGGCTCCCCCGGCCCGCCGTCGGCGACCGCGCCCTCGCGCTCGTCGGCGAAACCGGCGAGCTGCACGGCCATCTCCTTGAGCGTGCAGAGCCGGGCGCCCCGGGTCGGCATCGGCCGGCCACCGGCGCGCAGTTCCTCGACCACCCCGAGCGCGGACTGCGGGTCCACGTTGTCGAAGAAGTCGTAGTTGACCGTCATGACGGGCCCGTAGTCGCAGGCCGCCAGGCACTCGGCGTGCTCCAGGGTGATCTTGCCGTCGGCGGTGGTCTCGTCGTGCCCGACGCCGAGGTGCTCGGCGAGGGTGTCGTAGACCTCCTGGCCGCCGAGCACGTTGCACATCGTGTTGGTGCAGACGCTGACCAGGAAGTCACCGGTCGGCCGGCGCTTGTACATGGTGTAGAAGGTGGCGACCGCGCCGACCTGGGCCTTGTTCAGCCCGAGCACCTCGGCGCAGAACTCCACGCCCGCCGGGGAGACGTACCCCTCCTCGGACTGCACCAGGTGCAGCAGCGGCAGCAGCGCCGAGCGGGACCGGTCGGCCGGGTACCGGGCGATGATCTCCCGCGCCCGGGCCCGGGTCTCGTCACTGAAAGTCGTCGTCATCAGAGCCGCCTTCCGTTCGCGACTGCGGGGCTCGCCAGCTCACTCCTCGCGCTCACCGGTCACAACCACCCATCACGGGGTCCAGCGAGGCGCCACCGGCGATCACGTCGGCGATCAGGCCGCCCTCGGCCATCGCCGGGAGGGCCTGGAGGTTGATGAAGCTCGGCTCCCGGTAGTGCACCCGGTAGGGGCGGGTGCCGCCGTCGGAGACCGCGTGCACGCCCAACTCGCCGCGGGGCGACTCGATGCCGACGTACACCTGGCCCGGCGGGACCCGGAAGCCCTCGGTGACGAGCTTGAAGTGGTGGATCAGCGACTCCATCGACTGACCCATGATCTTGGCGACGTGCTCCAGCGAGTTGCCCATGCCGTCGACGCCGATGGCGAGCTGCGCCGGCCAGGCGATCTTCCGGTCGGCCACCATCACCGGGCCCGGCTTCAACCGGTCCAGCGCCTGCTCGACCAGCTTGAGCGACTCCCGGATCTCGGCGAGCCGGACCAGGTAGCGGCCCCAGACGTCGCCGTCGGTGTGCGTCGGCACGTCGAACTCGTACGTCTCGTAGCCGCAGTACGGCATGGTCTTGCGCAGGTCCCAGGCGAGCCCCGCGGAGCGGAGCACCGGGCCGGTCACGCCGAGGGCGAGACAGCCGGTCACGTCGAGCACCGCCACGTTCTGCGTCCGCTCCAGCCAGATCGGCTGGCCGGAGAGCATGTTCTCGTACTCCTTGAGCTTCTTCGGCATCAGCTTGAGGAACTCGCGGATCTTGACGATCGCCTCGTCCGGCACGTCCTGCGCCACACCGCCCGGCCGGACGTACGCGTGGTTCATCCGCAGGCCGGTGATGATCTCGAAGATCTCCAGGATGTACTCACGCTCGCGGAAGCCGTAGAGCATCATGTTGATCGCGCCCAGCTCCATGGCCGTGGTGGCCACCCAGACCAGGTGCGAGGAGATGCGGTTCAGCTCCATCATCAGCACCCGGATGGTGGTGGCCCGCTCGGTCACCTCGTCGGTGATGCCGAGCAGCTTCTCCACCGCCAGCGCGTACGCCGTCTCGTTGAACAGCGGGGAGAGGTAGTCCATCCGGGTCACGAACGTCGAGCCCTGGACCCAGTTGCGGTACTCCAGGTTCTTCTCGATGCCGGTGTGCAGGTAGCCGACGACCGAGCGGGCCTCGCGGACCGTCTCGCCCTCCAGCTCCAGGATCAGCCGGAGCACGCCGTGCGTGGACGGGTGCTGCGGACCCATGTTGACGACGATGCGCTCTTCGTTGATCGGGTCGGTACCGGAGACGACCGTGTCCCAGTCCCCACCGGTGACGGTGAAGACCCTGCCCTCGGTGGTCTCGCGCTCGGTGGCGTAGTTCGACGTCGTCACTGGTACGACCTCCGCTTGTCCGGCGGCGGGATCTCCGCGCCCTTGTACTCGACGGGCACGCCGCCGAGTGGGTAGTCCTTGCGCTGCGGGTGCCCCTCCCAGTCGTCCGGCATGAGGATCCGGGTGAGGTTGGGGTGGCCGTCGAAGACGATGCCGAACATGTCGTACGCCTCCCGCTCCTGCCAGTCGGCGGTCGGGTAGACGGCGGTGACACTCGGCAGGTGCGGGTGCTCGACGGAGACCGCGGCCTCCAGCCGGACCATGCGCCGGTAGGTCATCGAGGTGAGCTGGTAGACGACGTGCAGCCGGCGCTCGTCGGCGCCCAGGTAGTCCACGCCGGAGACCGAGGAGCAGAGTTCGAAGCGCAGCGCCAGGTCGTCCCGCATCACCTGGCACACCTCGGCGATCCGCTCCGGGCGTACGTGCAGGGTCAGCTCGCCCCGGTCGACGACGACCTTCTCGATCGCCTCGCCGAAGGCCGGGTACGCCTCCTCCAGCGCGTCGCGGACCTCGTCGAAGTAGCCGCCGTACGGGCGGGGGCTCTCCTCGATCGGTCGGCGCTGCCGGACCAGGCCACCGAAGCCGGAGACGTCGCCGCTGCCGTGGATGCCGAACATGCCGCGGCCGGCGGGGCTGGACGGCGGGTGCTCGGCCGGGGCGCCGCTGGTGGCGCCGGCCGGCGTGGTCGGGACCGGCACGCCGCCGTTGTCGTTCCTGTCGTTGGGTGCGGTCACTTGATGCCCCCGTGCTGGTGCAGGTGGTTCTGGGCCTTCATCCAGTTCTCGATCCGCAACTGCTCCTCGCGCCCCTCGCGGACGGCCTTGGTCCACTCGGCGCGCCGGGCCTTGTCGTTGCGGTACGACGAGGGCATCGAGCCGTACGGCACCACGGGCACGTCACCGCGCTCCTGGCGGGCCTGGAGCATCTTGCGGCCGTTCGGGCCCAGCGGCTCGTACATGATCTTCTCGCGGAGCTTGAGCACCGCGTCGATGAGCATCTCCGGCCGGGGCGGGCAGCCCGGGAGGTACATGTCGACCGGGACGATGTGGTCGACGCCCTGCACGATGGCGTAGTTGTTGAACATGCCGCCGCTGCTGGCGCAGACGCCCATCGAGATGACCCAGCGGGGCTCGGCCATCTGGTCGTAGATCTGGCGCAGGACCGGGGCCATCTTCTGGCTCACCCGGCCGGCCACGATCATCAGGTCGGCCTGGCGCGGCGAGGCGCGGAACACCTCCATGCCCCAGCGACCCATGTCGTAGTGCGGGCCACCGGCGGCCATCATCTCGATGGCGCAGCAGGCCAGGCCGAAGGTGGCGCCCCAGACGGACGACTTCCGCGACCAGTTGACCAGCTTCTCCACGGAGGTGAGCAGGACGCCGGCGGGGAGCTTCTCCTCGATGCCCATCTGACGTACCTCCCTCAGTCCCAGTCCAGGCCGCCGCGCCGCCACACGTAGGCGTACGCGACGAAGACCGCGACGATGAACAGGACCATCTCCACGAAGCCGAAGATCGGCAGGGCGTCGAACGAGACCGCCCAGGGGTAGAGGAAGATGATCTCGATGTCGAAGACGATGAAGAGCATCGCCGTCAGGTAGAACTTGATCGGGAACCGTCCGCCGCCCACCGGCTGGGGGCTCGGCTCGATACCGCACTCGTACGCTTCGAGCTTGGCCTTGTTGAAGCGTCGGGGCCCGGCGAAGCGAGCGGCGGCCACGGAGAACAGCGAGAACCCCGCGGCGAGGGCGAACAGCCCGATGATCGGTGCGTAAGGCGAGAGCGACATCTTTTCTCCTGCTCGTCCTTCCCCTGCCCCTGGTGCTTGGCGAAATCACACTATTCACGTCCCCCGTGACGGCCGCCAGCGGGGTCTGTCTCGGTCCGGCCGGGGCCGGCGTTGGCTCCGGGCGTGGTCGACTACACGGTGCCCGCTTTCGTTTCGCGACCGCGGGGCTCGCAAGCTCACTCCTCGCACTACACGGCTGGCGCCGCCTTCGTCATCGCGTTGATGACCCGGTCCATCGCGTCCCCGCCGCGCGGGTCGGTCAGGTTCGCCAGCAGCTTGAGCACGAAGCGCATCAGCGTGGGGTGCGGCATGCCGTGCTTCGTGGCCATCCGCATGACCTCCGGGCGGCCGATCAGCTTCACGAAGATCCCGCCGAGCCGGTAGTAGCCGCCGAAGCGGGCCTTCAGCTCCTGCGGGTACGCCATCAGCGCCCGCTCCCGGTCGGCCCCGGCCGGTCGGGCGAGCGCCTGCACCGCGATCTCGGCGGCCAGTTCGCCGGACTCCATCGCGTACGCGATGCCCTCGCCGTTGAACGGGTTCACCATGCCGCCGGAGTCGCCGACCAGCATCACCCCGCGGGTGTAGTGCGGGACCCGGTTGAAGCCCATCGGCAGCGCCGCGCCGAGGATCGGCCCCTCGGCGTTCGTCTCGTCGGTCATCCCCCAGTCCTCGGGGGTGTTGGCCAGCCAGTCGGTGAGCAGCCGCCGGTAGTTGGTCTTGCCGAAGGCGGAGGAGGAGTTGAGGATGCCGAGGCCGACGTTGACCCGGCCGTCGCCGAGCCCGAAGATCCAGCCGTACCCGGGCAGCAGCGCGTCGCTGCCCTTGCCGCGCAGTTCGAGCCACGACTCCAGGTAGTCGTCGTCGTGCTTGGCGGGCGAGCGGTAGTAGCGCCGGACGGCCACGCCGATCGGCCGGTCCTCCCGCTTGGCCAGCCCGAGGGCGAGCGGGAAGCGGCCGGAGACGCCGTCCGCGGCGACCACCAACGGGGCGTGGAAGCTGACCGGCTCCTTCTCCGGGCCGGCCTCGGCCTGCACGCCGATCACCCGGTCGTCGGCGTCGAGCACCGGGCCCATGACGTTCACGCCGGTGCGCAGCTTCGCGCCGGCGGCGACCGCGCGCTGGGCGAGCAGGTCGTCGAAGTCCAGCCGGGTACGGACCAGGCCGTAGTTGGGGAAGCTGGCCAGGTCGGGCCAGTCCAGTTCGAGGCGTACCCCGCCGCCGATCACCCGCAGGCCCTTGTTGTGCAGCCAGCCGGCCTCGGGCGAGGTGTCCACGCCCATCCGGACGAGCTGCCGCACGGCGCGGGGGGTGAGCCCGTCTCCGCAGACCTTCTCCCGGGGAAACTCGGTCTTCTCCAGCAGCAGCACGCGTACGCCGTGCCGCGCCAGGTGGTACGCCGTCGCCGATCCTCCGGGACCGGCGCCCACGACGATCACGTCGGCGTCGTTCTCCACCGCGGTCATCTGCGCCTCCTCCCGCATGCTCGTGAAATGCTTCACAAGCCCGATCGGGTTGGAGTCTATGACCGGTGCCTCACCCCCGCCGGGTGAGGGGTACCTAACTTGCCGGAAACACGCCGGTCGGCGTCCCCTTCGGCGTCGGCGGCGGTTCCGTTCGGCGGCGTCGAGGCAGTGTCAGTGGCGGGCCGGGGCGGTGGCGTCCAGGCCGGCGTCGACCCGGATCGTGTCGGGCAGGTGCTCGCGCAGCGCCCCGCCGGCGGCGCGGTCCAGCGCGGTCAGCACCTCGGCGACCACCTGACGGACGTCGGCGGGATCCGCGCCGGCCAGCTCCTTGAGCTGCGCGACGAGTTCGGCGGCGTCGTCGTCGGTCGCCGCGTCCAGCTGCTCCGGTCCCGTCATGCAGGGCAGCTTACGGGGCAAAGCCGACCGAAAACGCACATTCACGAAATCGGCGGCGGAAGGCCGCCGGAGCCGTGACTCAGTCGCGGACCGCCCGGTGCAGCGCCGCAAGGCCGCCGGTCAGGTTCCGCCACGCCACCTTGCCCCAGCCCGCCGCCTGGATGCGCTGCGCCAGCGCGGCCTGGTCCGGCCACGCCCGGATCGACTCGATCAGGTACACGTACGCGTCCGGGTTGCTGGAGACCACCTGCGCCGCCGTCGGCAGCCACCGCATCAGGTACGACAGGTAGGCCGTGCGGAACACCGGGTTGGTGGGATGACTCAGCTCACAGACCACCAGCCGCCCCCCGGGCCGGGTGACCCGGGCGAACTCCCGCAGCGCCGCCTCCGTGTCCACCACGTTGCGCAGCGCGAACGAGATGGTCACCGTGTCGAAGACGCCGTCGGCGAAGGGCAGCCGCAGCGCGTCACCGGCGAGCAGCGGCACCTCGGGGCGGGTCCGCTTGCCGGCGTGCAGCATGCCCAGCGACAGGTCAGCGCCGACCGCCCAGGCCCCGGACCGGGCCAGTTCCTCGGTGGAGACCCCGGTGCCCGCGCCGACGTCGAGCACCCGTTCGCCGGGGCGCAGGCCGAGCGCCTCCCGGGTGGCCCGGCGCCACGCCCGGTCCCGGCCGGCCGTCATCACCGTGTTGGTCAGGTCGTAGCGGGCCGCCACGCCGTCGAACATCGCGGCGACCTCGTGCGGCTGCTTGTCCAGACTGGCGCGCTGGCCCTGCGGGGTACGGCTCACCCCTCCACTCTGCCAGCCGCCCTCCGGCCCTCGGCCGGAGGGGCGTACCGGCCGGGGCCGACGGCGGCGACGGCCGGCAGGTACGCGAAAGGGCGGGGTGGTCACCCACCCCGCCCTCGGCACGCGACGGATCAGCTGTCGGACTTCTCGTCGCCCGGGGTCACCAGGACGACCTTGCGACGGCGGGAGAGCACCACCAGCGCGCCACCGGCGAGCAGCACCGCGCCGCCGATCCCACCGATCAGGCCGGCCTGCACACCGGTCACCGGCAGGCCGCCGTCACCGGAACCGCCACCGTTGCCGCCACCCGAGGTCGGGGTCGCGGTCGGCTGGCCGGTCGGGGTGGGCTCACCGGTCGGGGTCGGCGAGGGCGCCGGGCTCAGGTCGACGAAGACGTCGAACTGGGCGATGTTGTCGACCGGGTCGGTCTCGGTGAACGCCTTGCGCTGCAGGGAGGTGGCGGCCTTCGGCTCCTCCTCCGGCTGGCCCTCGGCGGCGTCCAGGCCGGTGGCGAAGAGGAAGCCGGGGCGGAGCACCTTCTCGGTGGCGTCCGCGTCGACCTTCACCCGCACCTCGGCGGCGTAGAACTCGCCCGGCCGCAGCACCGCACCGTCGTCCTGGCAGTACGCCTGGGCGAGCCCGCCCAGTTCCTGCTCGACGCAGCCCTCGGGGAGCTGGGCGAAGGTGACGTCCGCCGGCAGGGTGATGTGGTACGCGATACCGGTGGCCTTGCGGCTGCCGCCGTTGTAGACCGCCCAGTCCAGCGGGGCGGTCTGGCCCGGCCGGACCGGGGTCAGGTTCGCCTCGCCGGCCTCGTCGCCGTCGACGACCACGTCCGCGTACACGTCCTGCACCCAGGTGGTGAGGTCGTAGCCGGGCTTGGCGACGGTGATGTCGTGCCTGACCTTGTTGTTCTTCGGGTCGGGGTCGGCGGTGGCCGCGCTGATGGCCACCACCAGCTTGCCGGCGTCGCCGCGCCGGCCGGTGGAGAAGAGCGGGATGCCGAAGTCCTCGGTGGTGCCGCCGGCCAGGTCGCCGAGGAGGCAGCTGAAGCGGGTGCCGTCGACCTCGCAGCCCTCCGGCACGACCACGCCGACCTTGCGGTCCTTGAGGCCCTTGGTCTCGACGGTGACCCGGACGTCCTTGGCGTCGACCGTGCCGGTGGTGTTGCGGACCTGGAACTTGAACGGCTTGGCCTTGGCTTCCTTGACGCCCTTGGCCAACTCGTAGCTGAGCGGGATCAGCTGGAGGTCGGCCTGGTCGGCCGCCTGCGCCGGAGTGGCGACGGTGGCGAGGCCGGCCGCCGCGAGCAGGGCCACGGCACCGGCGCGGGCCAGGGCCGAGCGGTGGAGCAGAGTCATCGATCCCCCGGGGATTAGGGACAGTGGGAATGGGTTGCGGACCGAGCGGACGGTATCGGAGATCGACGCGGGCACGCCAGCACCGTGCCGCGTCTCCCGACCGTCCCGTCCGGACGGATGACACAGTGGGGGCGGGATGGTGGCACCACCCCGCCCCCACTGCCGTGCGTTATATGTGAACGGCCCTCATGGGCCGATGGAGGACACGCCTCGTTTGTCGGCTAGCACCTCCCCCACCTGCGCGAACAGGCGTCGAAAGGTACGCGGGCCGCACGTTAGCGCCCCCTCGTCGGCCCCGCCAGCCCCCGCGCCGGTCGCCACCGGACCGGACTCCCGGCGCCACCCCGGAGATTGTCGGGATTGACAGGTCTTGTGCCGGGCACGCCGGCCGACCGGTCCTCCGAACGGTCGGCAGGAATGCCGTCCCGACGGCTCCGATCAGGACTTTCGGTCGGTCACCCGGACGCGGGCGGCCGGTCACCCGGCGTGGCCGGGAGGCCGCCGCCACCTGGCCGAAGGGCGGCGGGCCCGCCCGTCAGCGGGCGTCGACCAGCGGCAACTGCCGCCCGGCGCCGCCACCCGGCATGGCGATCGAGGAGAAGTGCGACACCACCCGCTCGTCGGTCGGGTCGTCGGCCGGCGTGTGGTGCACGGCGAGCCGGCGGTAGAGGGTGTCCCGCTGGGCGGGGATCCGCCCCGCCGAACGGATCATGCCGATCAGCTCGTGCAGGTTGGAACGGTGCCGGGCGCCGGCCGAGGAGATGACGTTTTCCTCCAGCATGATCGAGCCCAGGTCGTCCACGCCCATGTGCAGCGCGAGCTGGCCGACGTCCTTGCCGGTGGTCAGCCAGGACGCCTGCAGGTGCGGCACCGTCTCGAAGAAGAGCCGGGCCACCGCGACCAGGCGCAGGTACTCCAGGGTGGTGGCCTGGGTACGGCCCTTGAGGTGGTTGTTCTCCGGCTGGTAGGTCCACGGGATGAAGGCCCGGAAGCCGCCGGTCCGGTCCTGCACGTCGCGGATCATCCGCAGGTGCTCGATCCGCTCGGCGTTGGTCTCGCCGGTGCCCATCATCATGGTGGCGGTCGACTCCAGGCCCTGCCGGTGCGCCAGCTCCATGACCTCCAGCCAGCGCGCGCCCGACTCCTTCAGCGGCGCGATCGCCTTGCGGGGCCGCTCCGGCAGCATCTCCGCGCCGGCGCCGGCGATCGAGTCGAGGCCGGCCGCCTTGATCCGGGCGATGGCCTCGTCCAGGCTCACTCCGGAGACCTTGGCCATGTGCAGGATCTCGCTCGGCCCGATGGAGTGGATGGCGAGCTGCGGGTACGCCTTCTTGACCGAGGAGAAGAGCTCCTCGTAGTACTCCACCCCGTAGTCCGGGTGGTGGCCGCCCTGGAGCATGACCTGGGTGGCGCCCAGCTCGACCGCCTCGCCGCAGCGGCGCAGGATCTCCTCGGTCGGGTGGGTCCAGCCCTCCTTGTGCTTGGGGGCCCGGTAGAACGCGCAGAACTTGCACGCCGTCACGCAGACGTTCGTGTAGTTGATGTTGCGGTCGATCAGGTAGGTGACGACGTTGTCCGGGTAGCGCCGCCGGCGGACCGCGTCCGCCGCCTCACCCAGGGCGTGGAAGGGCGCCTCGGTGTAGAGCAGCAGGGCCTCCTCGGGCGTGATCCGCCCGCCGTCCGCGCCGCACTGCAGGATGTCGTCGATCTCCCGGCTCACCGTCACGCCTTTGAGGGTACGTCGCCCGCTCCGGCCCGGCGACGAGCGGCCACCCCGATGTGACCTCGACAGCCGAACCCGGACCACTCGCCACGCACCGTCACCACCCGGCCAACCCCACCCCCGCACGCCGCCCCCTTTGCTCTGCACCCACGGACGCGACAGACACGCTCGGTAGCGCGTCACCGCCCCAGCGCCCGAGAGCCGGGACGAAGAAGGGCAGCTCACCGGCGTGGCGCGTATCCAGGTGCAGAGCAAAGCGACACAGCCGCACCGTCGACCTCACCACGGACATGACGCTCAGTACAGAAGTTCGGACCCGCGGAACGAGGTCACGCCGGGTAGCCGCCCCGACCGCCTGACGCCGCCGGTGGGGCCACCCGGCGCCTCGGTCCGCGCCACCGCCCGTCAGGCGTCGTAGTCGACGGTGAGCGTGTCGGTGGTCGGGCTGGACTGGCAGGTGAGCACGTACCCCGCCGCCACCTCGTCCGGCTCCAGCGCGTAGTTGCGGGCCATCGTCACCGCACCCGAGACGACCTTGGCCTTGCAGGTCGAGCAGACCCCGCCCTTGCAGGCGTACGGCAGCTCGCCACGGACCTTCAGCGCGGCGTCCAGCACCCGCTCGGCACGCCCCATGGTAAAACGCGACGAGCGACCGTCCAGCACGATCGTCACCTCGGTGCCGGCACCCGGCTCGTCGGCGGGCCGGCGCACCGGCTCGGGCGGAGCGTCGACGTGGAACAGTTCCGCGTGCACCGCCGACTCGGGCACCCCGCGCCCGGCCAGCACCGCCTTCGCGTCCACCACCATCCCGTACGGGCCGCAGAGGAACCACTCCTCGATCGCGTCGCCGGGAACGATCGTGTCCAGCAGCCGGGTCAGCCGGTCGGCGTCGATCCGCCCCGACAGCAACGGCGACTCGCCCGGCTCCCGGGAGAGCACGTGCACCAGGTGCAGCCGGGTCGGGTAACGGTCCTTCAGGTCGGCCAACTCCTCGGCGAACATCACCGTGTTGGCCGTGCGGTTGCCGTACACCAGGGTGAAGGTGCTGGCCGGCTCGACGGCCAGGGCCGTCGCGACCAGCGCGAGCACCGGGGTGATGCCGGAGCCGGCGACCACCGCGCCGTAGCGGCGGACCCGCTGCGGCGCGAACGCCGTGGTGAAGTGCCCGAGCGGGGGCAGCACCTCGACGGTGTCGCCGCCACGCAGGGCCCCGCAGGCGTACGCGGAGAAGGCGCCACCCGGGACCTCCCGCACCCCGATCCGCAGCCGGCCGTGCCGGGCCAGTTCGTCCGGCGTCGAGCAGATCGAGTACGACCGCCGCACGTCCTCGCCACCGCCGGCGGCGCCGGGACGACGCACGGTCAGGTGCTGTCCGGCGGAGAACGCGAAGGTCTCCCGCAGCTCCTCCGGCACGGCGAAGGTGATCGCCACGGCGTCGTCGGTGAGCCGGTCGACGGCGGCGACGTGCAGCGGGTGGAAGACCGGCCGGCGGCGGACCGGGCGGGTGATGGTGACAGTCACAGGAGCCTCCGTCTGAACCCGGCTGGTGTTGATCGCGTAAGACTTGATCGTTCGCTGTGCGACCGAGCGGCGTGAGCCAGGAATCCCGGCCCTTCGGTGCCGGGAGCAGTCAAAGCGCCTTCAGGTGGTCGAAGGGTTCCCGGCAGGAGCGGCACCGCCAGAGCGCCTTGCAGGCGGTGGAGCCGAATCGGCTGACCTGCTCGGTCTCCGGGGAGCCGCAGCGCGGACAGCGTACGGCGAGGGTCAGCGGCACCACGGTGCCGCCGCGCGGCGCGGGGGCGGGCGGGGCGATGCCGGCGGCGGCGAGCTTCGCCCGACCCGCCTCGGTGATCCAGTCGGTGCTCCAGGCGGGGCTGTACACCGTGCGGACCTCGGCGTCCGGGTGGCCGGCGGCGGCGAGCGCCCGGCGGATGTCGGCGCGGATCACGTCCATCGCCGGGCAGCCGGTGTAGGTGGGGGTGATGGTGACGACGACCCGGCCGCTGGCCGGATCCTCCTCCACCGCCCGCAGGATGCCCAGCTCGTCGATGGTGATGACCCGGATCTCCGGATCCACCACCGACGCCGCCGCCTCCCTCGGGTCACTCACCAGCGTGCTCCGGGGTGGGCCCGGTGCAGCACCTGCATCTCCGCCAGCAGGTACGACAACTCCTCGGTGTGCACGCCCTCCCGGCCGCCGGCCGGCGCCCAGCCGCCCTCCGGCCGGGTGAGGCCGGCCTCGTCGAGCACGGCGGACACGGTGGCGTCGAAGTCGGCCCGAAGGGTGGCCGGGTCGACCGGCGCCGCCGGGTCCGCCGTGAACAGCTCGTGGTGGTACGGCCAGAGCTGCTCCAGCGCGGCCTGGGTGCGGCGGTGCGACTCCTCGGTGCCGTCGCCGAGCCGCTTCACCCACAGCGAGGCGTGGTCCAGGTGGTACGCGGACTCCTTGCGCGCCTTCGCGCCGATCGCGGCCAACCGCTCGTCGGCACAGCCGGCCAGCGCGGTGTAGAGCGGCACCTGGTACGCGGCCAGCAGCAGCAGCTTCACCATCGTCACCGCGAAGTCGCCGTTCGGCAGCTCCACCAGCAGGCAGTTGCGGAACTCCCGGTCGTCGCGCAGGTACGCCAGCGCGTCCTCGTCCCGCCCGGCGCCCTCCAGTTCGCCCGCGTAGGTCAGCAGCAGGCGGGCCGCGCCGAGCTGGTCGAGGGCGATGTTGGCCAGCGCGATGTCCTCCTCCATCTCCGGCGCGTGGGAGGTCCACTCGGCCAGCCGCTGCGCCGCGATCAACGCGTCGTCGCCGATGGCGAGGGTGAAGTCGAAGGGGCCGTTCACAGGGCTGCTCACAGGTGGGCCACCCCGTCCGGCACCTCGTAGAAGGTGGGGTGGCGGTAGACCTTGTCCGCCGCCGGGTCGAAGAAGGCGTCCTTCTCGTCGGGGCTGGACGCGGTGATGGCGCCCGCCGGCACCACCCAGATCGACACCCCCTCCTGGCGGCGGGTGTACAGGTCCCGGGCGTTGCGCAGGGCCAGTTCGGCGTCGGGGGCGTGCAGGCTGCCGACGTGGGTGTGCGACAGCCCGCGCCGGGCCCGCACGAAGACCTCCCAGAGCGGCGTGGATTCCTGGCTCATGCGGCGATCTTCTCCTTCTGCCTCTCCGCCTGCTTGGCGGCGTACGCCGCGGCGGCCTCGCGTACCCAGGCGCCCTCGTCGTGGGCCCGCCTACGGTGCTCCATCCGCTGCCGGTTGCACGGCCCGTCGCCCTTGATCACCCGCATCAGCTCGTCGTAGTCGGGCTGGGTGTAGTCGTACGCCTGCCGCTCGTCGTTCCAGCGCAGGTCCGCATCGGGCAGGGTGAGGCCGAGGATCTCGGCCTGCTGCACACACATGTCGACGAAGCGCTGGCGCAGCTCGTCGTTGGAGAACCGCTTGATCTTCCAGGCCATCGACTGGGCGGAGTGGGTCGAGTCGCCGTCCGGCGGGCCGAACATCGCCAGTGACGGGTACCACCAGCGGTCGATCGCGTCCTGGGCCATCGCCTTCTGCGCCGGGGTGCCGTGCGACAGCGTGTGCAGGATCTCGTAGCCCTGCCGCTGGTGGAACGACTCCTCCTTGCAGACCCGGATCATGGCCCGCGCGTACGGCCCGTAGGAGCAGCGGCAGAGCGGCACCTGGTTGACGATGGCCGCGCCGTCCACCAGCCAGCCGATCGCGCCGACGTCGGCCCAGGTCAACGTCGGGTAGTTGAAGATCGAGCTGTACTTCTGCCGGCCACTGATCAGCAGCTCGACCAGCTCGTCCCGGCTGATGCCGAGGGTCTCGGCGGCGGCGTAGAGGTAGAGGCCGTGGCCGGCCTCGTCCTGCACCTTGGCCAGCAGGATCGCCTTGCGCTTGAGCGAAGGGGCGCGGCTGATCCAGTTCCCCTCGGGCTGCATGCCGATGATCTCGGAGTGCGCGTGCTGGGCGATCTGCCGGATCAGCGTCCTGCGGTACGCCTCCGGCATCCAGTCGCGCGGCTCGATCTTCTGATCGGCGTCGATGACGTCGGCGAAGTACGCCTCGAGGTCCTCGCCTGGCTCCGGCGCGCCGCGCCGCCCCCGCGCCGCCGCCTCGCGCAGCGCCGCCTCGGCCGCCTCGACCTGGCCGAGCAGGCCGCCGCCCGGAGCGTCCTCCGCGGCGAAGTCGTTGCCATACATGAGCCAAGTGTTACAGCTCGCCCCCAATGACACCAGGGGGTGTAACAGGATTCCGAGAACGCCCTTCGTTACCCGGAAGCCGCTCCGGGCTGGCACCAGGAGAGGGGCGATGCTATGACTTGCGTCACTTGTTGAAGATGAATCCTCTCAAGCCGTGCATACCGGCTCTTTGCTCCGGCTTTACAGCAATTTGCCGAGCGTCGGATCTGGCGTGTCGCTTATCCGAACGTAGACTTCCCCCCGTCACACCGATCGGCTGCTGACGATCGCCACGAAGACGACGGCCACCCATCCCCCGGCCGCGGCGGTCGAGCCGACCCATGCGAACAGCCGGTCCCCCCGGCCTGACATCTGGAGTCCACCCACTCATGCGATCCCGCGTGATCATGGTGCTCGCCGTAATGGCGGTTCTGCTCGGCGCCGGCCTCCTGGTGCCCGCCGCGTACGCACGCCTGTCCGACAGTGGCGGCGTCGGTGGCGGCGCCGCGGAGCTGGTCCCCGCCCCCGCGCCCACCGAGCCCCCGGCCCCGACCCTGGCCGCCGGCCCGGTCTCGGTGAACTTCAAGGGCGAGTTCTTCGGCTGGGCCCTGATGGACCGGGAGACCGACAAGATCGCCGGCTCGAAGAACATGGCCTCGACCAGCTCCACCGAGTCGATGCTCAAGGCGTGGATCGTCTCGGACTACCTGCGCCAGCTCGGCGACAAGGAGCCGACGGCGGCGTTGAAGAAGGCCGCCAGCACCGCCATCCGGGACAGCGACGACAGCGGGGCGAACAAGGTCTTCGCCGCCGCCGGCGGCACGTACCGGCCGGAACCGAACGGACAGCCGGACCCGGTGATCCAGCGGGCCATCAAGATCTGCGGTCTCACCGACACCAAGCGCGGCAACGTGCCCTCCTACGAGGGCTGGTGGAGCTTCACCCGGATGTCGCCGCGCGACGCCGTCCGGCTGGGCGACTGCATCGCCGACGGCAGGGCCGCCGGCCCGAAGTGGACCAGGTGGGTGCTGGACGAGATGGCCAAGGTGCGCGGCAGCGTCACCCAGCAGCAGGCGCGCTCCGGCGGCGGCAAGTGGGGCATCGTGGACGGCCTGCCCGCCGAGATCAGGGCACAGGGTCCGGTCAGCATCAAGAACGGCTGGACCGCGCTCGCGTACGACGGCAACTGGCACGTGAACTGTCTTGCCGTCACCGACAAGTGGAGCCTCGCCGTGATGTTGCGCTACCCGCAGTCGCAGAAGCTGACGTACGGCGCGAAGGTCTGCGCCGGCGTCGCGACCCAGCTCGTCACGCCACAGCCCGGCGCGGCTCTCAAGGTCCCGCAGCAGCCGGTCGGGAAGCTCTGATGGCCCGCAGCAGGCGCAGCCGGCGCGACCACGCCCCGCTGCAGTTCGCCGCCGTCACCGCGATCCTGATCGGCCTGGTGCTGGTCTCGTTGCGGCTGCTGCCCGGTTCGCCGCTGGCCTCGGCCGCCGCCTCACGCTGGGGCGAGCCGTCCACGCCCGGGCGGTCCACGAATGCGCCCTCCGACCGCAGCGACCGACCGAAGGCGAACCCCGTCCCGAGCCCGTCGCTCGAGCCGCTGCCGTTCCGCGACCAGCAGGTCGACCTCGACCTGAAGGGCTGGTACGCCTGGAGCGTCCAGGACACCCGGACCGGCGAGATCTTCGGCTCGGAGAACATGGCCGAGACCAGCACCACCGCCTCGCTGATCAAGTCCTGGATCGTCGCCGACTACCTGCGCCGGACGGCCGAGGGCGGGAAGACCCCGAGCGACGCCAAGCTCGCCGACGCCACCCGGATCATCCGGGACAGCGACAACACCCGGGCCGAGCAGTTCTACAACTCCATCGGGCGGTCCGCCGCGATCAAGCGGATGGTCTCCATCTGCAAGATGACCGACAGCAGCCCGGCCGCCGACGGCGGCTGGAGCCGGACGAACCTGTCCCCCCGGGACACCACCCGCCTCGGCGCGTGCATCGCCGACGGCCGGGCCGCGGGCCCGAAGTGGACCAAGTGGCTGATCAACGAGATGCGGCTGGTTCGCGGCGCGGGCGACTTCGGCATCCGCAAGGCGTTCCCGGCCGCCGAGCGCAAGACCATCGCGATCAAGAACGGCTGGGTCGACCGGACCCGCGAGCAGGAGATGCACATCAACTGCCTGGCCATCGGCGACGGCTGGACGATGGGCGTGATGGTCCGTTACCCGATCGGCATGGGCTACGAGTACGGCATGAAGAACTGCCAGAAGATCACCGAGGCGGTGCTCGGCAAGGACGTCTGAGTCGGCCCCCGCCGGGCCGTTTCGCCGATGTGGCGGTGTTCCCGGGTCCGGGACACCGCCACATCGGCGTCCCGGCAGCGGTCGGCCGCAGGATGCCGGGGTCAGCCGGCGAAGAACTCCGGCCCGCTGTCGGGCAGCGGCGGGGCCTCGCCGGCCACCGCGGCCCGCCGGGCGAACTCACGCAACCCGGCCACCTGCCGCCCGCCCAGCGAGAAGTCGAGGGTACGGAAGTACGTCGCCAGCGTCGCCGCGTCGAACGGCTCCCAGCGGGCCGCCGCCTCGGCGACCTGGTCCAGCTCCGCCAGGCACAGGTCACGGGAGCGCAGGAACGCCTCGTGCACCTCCTTGACCATGCCCGGGTGGGCGGCGGCGAAGTCGCGGCGTACCGCCCAGACGGCGAAGACCATCGGGAGCCCGGTCCAGTCCCGCCAGGCCTGCCCGAGGTCGGTGACCTCAAGCCCTCGGCGGGGCGCCTCGTGCAGCGCGCGCAGCGCCACGTCGCCGATGAGCACCCCGGCGTCGGCCTCCAGCAGCATCTGGGTCAGATCGGGCGGGCAGCGGAAGTACTCGGGACGCACGCCGTACCGCTCGGCGAGCAGCAACTGGGCGAGGAGCACACCGGTGCGGGAGGTGGAGCCGAGGGCGACCCGCGCGCCGTCCAGCTCGGCCAGCGGCCGGGTGGAGACCACGTTGACCGAGAGCACCGGCCCGTCGCTGCCGACCGCCAGGTCCGGCAGGAGCAGCAGCTCGTCGGCGTGCCGCAGGTACTCAACGTGCGAGATGGGCCCGATGTCCAGGTCACCGGCGACCAGCGCGGCGCTGAGCCGGTCCGGTGAGTCCTTGTGCAGGTCGACGTCGAGCAGCGCGCCGGAACGCATCAGCCCCCAGTAGATCGGCAGACAGTTGAGGAACTGGATGTGTCCGACCCTGGGGCGGGCGACTTGCTCAGCCATGACCCGACCGTATCCCCGGGCGTCGCGACCTGCTCACCGGGCCGGCTCGGAAGTGGCCAACTCCCCAGCACCGACCTCGTCCGGGGCCGCCTCCGCAGCGGCGGTCGCCGCGCGCTCGGCGCGTACCGCGCGGTCCGGTACTGGACGGCGACCTTCCGGGCCCCCGCCGGCGGATCGGCCCGCAGCCGCTTCCGGTACGGCTCCAGCAGTGCCTGGACCTGCTCGTTCAGCCCCGCCAACTCCTCGGCGGTGAGCAACAGGACCGAGTCGCTGAACCAGGCGGCCTCGTACCACTCGCGCGGCTCGTCCGCGGCACGCCGGATCCAGTCCCGGGCCCGCTGGCCGTCCCGGGCCAGGTGGGCGTCGACCAGGGCCAGTTCGGCGGCGCGGGTCTCCGAGTCGGCGTCCTGCCCGCTGTCGATGTAGTAGGACGGGCTGACCGCCCGCCAGACCCGCTCCCGGGCGTCGCCCCGGCTCGGGGCCTCCTCGATCAACCCGAACTTCGCCAGCTCGCGGAGGTGGTAGCTGGTCGCGCTCGGGCTGAGCCCGGCGATCTCGGCACACTCGGTGGCGGTCGCACCGTCCTCCGTCGCGCTCAGGTGTTCCATGATCGCCATGCGGGCCGGGTGGGCCAGGGCCCGCATCACCTGCGGGTCGCTGATCGTCACCCGGCCCGGTTCGGGGCGTGCCTCACTCATTCCCGCATGACCCCTTCCTTGGCGGGGAAGTCGACCACGAGGCCAGGGTCAGCACCACCGACTCAGGCGACTTTGAGCTGTTCGTCGCCGAAGTCAGCGATCAGCTTTAGCGTGCCACCCAAGGCTGCAATGTAGCGGGCCAGCACCTCCTGGGTCGCCACCTTGCCAGCCTCGATCTGCGACACCCGGGCCACCGACACCCCCATCCGTGATGCGACCTGCTCCTGGGTCATCTCGCGCCGCTTGCGCAACTCGGCGAGACGCCAACCGCGGGCCTCATCGAGCATCTCGCCGACCGCAGCCTCGAACGCGCGCTCCCCACCGGCCGTATCCACCGCCCGGTCCAGGTGGGTGGTGTCCCGCCACCGCTTGACCCCACTCATCGGATCTCCTCCTCGCGCTCCTTGAGGTACGTGTCGTAGAACTGCTCCGCCTCCGGGATGGCCTCCCGGTACCACCTCTTCCACTGTCCGGACTTGTCCCCTGCGACGAGCAGGACCGCAGAGCGCCAAGGGTCGAAGACGAAGAGAACCCTGATCTCCGTACGCCCAGCGGACGGGGGCCTAAGCTCCTTGAGGTTGCTGAGACGGGAGGCGGTGATGCTGTCGACGAGGGGCCGCCCCTCGGCGGGTCCGTTACGTTCCAGCACCAGGATGGCCTGGTTGACGAGACGATGAGACTCGCGGTCGGCAGCGAAGAGGGCGTCCAGGAACTCCTCGACCTGACCCGTCATGAGGATCTCCCACTCCATTTCCCCACCTCCACCTTAATAATATTGTTTAGTTCAGTGTCGCGTCGTCAAGTCGCGCCGCGAGTCGTATTCGGTGGCGCGCCGCACCGGGCTTCCGTATCGTGGATGGCCGCTTGACGGCCGCGGTGAGCAAGCACCGCAGCGGACGTCCCCGCGCCGGGAGCAGGCCAACCGCCCCGGACACGCGAGCGAGCATCATGTTGAGCCCCGGGAGTTCACCTGTGCCCGCCACCGAACTTGACCCCGCCACGACCACGCTCGACGCCGACCTCGCCGCCGAACGCGAACACCTGACCGCGTCCCGCGCCGCCCTGCGCCGGATGCGCGAGCGCGCCGAGGCGCTCTTCGCCACCGGCGACAAGGTGGCCGGCGACGCCTACACCGCCGAACAGCTCGGCCGGCACCTGGCCCGGCGGGTCGCCGAACTCGCCGACGACCCCACCACCCCGCTCTTCTTCGGCCGGCTCGACTTCGGTCGGCACGGCGGCGCGCAGCACGCCGACCACGCCGGCCGCGAGTACCACGTCGGCCGCCGGCACGTCACCGACGAGCAGGGCGAACCGCTGGTGCTGGACTGGCGCGCCCCGGTCTCCCGGTCGTTCTACCGGGCCAGCGCCCGCGACCCGCAGGGCGTCGCGGTACGGCGTCGCTTCGGGTTCAGCAACGGCGTGCTGACCAGCTTCGAGGACGAACACCTGGACCGGGGTGAGGAGCTGGGCACGACGAGCCGCATCCTCACCGCCGAGATCGAGCGGCCCCGCGTCGGCCCGATGCGGGACATCGTCGCCACCATCCAGCCCGAGCAGGACGAACTGGTCCGGGCCGGCCTGGCCGACTCGATCTGCGTGCAGGGCGCGCCGGGCACCGGCAAGACCGCGGTCGGGCTGCACCGGGCCGCGTACCTGCTCTACCTGCACCGGGAACGGCTACGCCGCTCGGGCGTGCTGATCGTCGGGCCGAACCGGGCCTTCCTGTCGTACATCGCGGCGGTGCTGCCGGCGCTCGGCGAGGTCGAGGTCGAGCAGGCCACGGTGGAGGACCTGGTCGCCCGGGTGCCGGTGCGGGCCGTCGACGACCCCACGGTGGCCGCCCTCAAGCACGACGTACGGATGGCCGAGGTGCTGCGCCGGGCCGTCGACGCCCACATCGGCACACCCACCGAGCCGATCATGGTGCCGGACGGCTCGTTCCGCTGGCGGATCGGCCTCGAACCGCTGCACCGGCTGGTCGAGGAGACCCGCCGGGAGGGCCTGCCCTACGCCACCGGCCGGGAGCGGATCCGGGCCCGGGTGGTCGGCCTGTTGCAACGGCAGTCCGAGGCACGCCGGGCCGAGTCGCCCAGCGACGCCTGGCTGCGCCGGACGGGCAAGGCGAAACCGGTCACCACCTTCCTGGACGCGGTGTGGCCGGCGCTGACCCCGGAGGGCCTGCTGCACCGGCTCCTCTCCGACGCCGACGCCCTCGCGACGGCGGCCGACGGCCTGCTCACCGCCGACGAGCAGGCGCTGCTGTCGGCCACGGCGGGCAACGGCACGAAACTCGGCCGTACCCCGAAGGCGACGAGGTGGACCGCCGCCGACGCGGTGCTGATCGACGAGGCCGCCGGACTGCTCGAACGTCCCGCTGGCTACGGGCACGTGGTCGTCGACGAGGCGCAGGACCTCTCCCCCCTGCAGTGCCGGGCCATCGCCCGGCGCAGCGAGCACGGCTCGATCACACTCCTCGGCGACCTGGCCCAGGGCACCGCCCCCTGGGCCGCCACCGACTGGCGGGAGTCCCTGGCCCACCTGGGCAAGCCGGACGCGGCGGTGGTGCCACTCAGCGTCGGCTTCCGGGTGCCCGCCGTGGTGGTCGCGTTCGCGAACCGCCTGCTGCCGGCGCTCGCCGTCGACGTGCCCCCGGCCGAGTCGCTGCGCCGCGACGGCGCGCTGGACGTGCGTACCGTGACCGACCTGACGGCGGCGACGGTGGCCGAGGTACGGGCGGCGCTCGCGCACGACGGCTCGGTCGGTGTGATCGCCGCCGACGACGCGGTGGACGGGCTCCGCGCGGCGCTGGCGGCCGCCGGGGTGCAGACCGCGACCGCCGACGACCTCGACACCGTGGCGCGGGTCACCGTGGTCCCGGCGACCCTGGTCAAGGGCCTGGAGTACGACCACGTGGTGGTCGTCGAACCGGCCGCGATCGTGGCCGCCGAGCCGCGTGGCCTGCACCGCCTCTACGTGGTGCTGACCCGGGCGGTCTCCCGGCTCGCCGTGCTGCACGCCGCGCCGCTGCCCGCCCCACTGGGCTGACCGGCCCTGGCCGGGGTTGCGGGGACCGGCGAGGATGGACACCGACCATCCACGAGGAGTTCGACATGCCACTGTCCCGACGGGACCTCCTGACGGCCGGGGCCGGTGCCGCGCCGGCGGTAGCGTCCCCGCTGGCCGGCACACCGACACCGGCCGACGACCAGCCGCACACCGCTGAGCGGCAGCGGTGATCCTCGCCCGGGCCGACCAGGTCACCCGCCGCTACGGCGACGTGCTCGCCCTCGACGGCGTCGACCTGGCGGTCCGCGCCGGTGAACTGGTCGGCCTGCTCGGGCCGAACGGCGCCGGCAAGAGCACCCTGATCAATCTGCTGGTCGGGCTGCGCCGCCCCACCGCCGGCCGGGTGGAACTCTTCGGCGGCGACCCCCGCGACCCGGCGTCCCGGCGGCAGCTCGGGGTCACCCCGCAGGAGACCGGCCTGCCCGGCACCCTCCGCGTCGGCGAGGTGGTCGACTTCGTCGCCGCGCACTACTCCGACCCGGTGCCGAAGGCGGAACTGCTCGACCGTTTCGGCCTCACCGAACAGGTGAAACGGCAGTCCGGCGGGCTGTCCGGCGGGCAGCGCCGCCGGCTCGCCGTCGCGCTCGCCTTCCTCGGCCGACCCCGCCTGGTCGTCCTCGACGAGCCGACCACCGGGCTGGACGTGGAGGCGCGGCACACCCTCTGGGAGCAGATCCGGGCGTTCCACGCCCAGGGCGGCACCGTGCTGCTGAGCAGCCACTACCTGGAGGAGGTGGAGGCGCTGGCGCAGCGGGTGGTGGTGATGGGCCGGGGTCGGGTGCTCGCCGACGACACCGTCGGGGCGGTGCGCGACATCGTCGGCGTACGCCGGGTCAGCCTGGTCGCCGACACGCTGCCCCCGCTGCCCGGCGTGGTCAACACCGCCCACGCCGACGGGCGTACCCACCTGCTCACCACGGACGCCGACCAGCTCGTCCGCGACCTGGTCGCCGCCGGGGTGGCCTTCCGCGACCTGGAGGTCCGCCCCACCTCGCTGGAGGAGGCGTTCCTCGCCATCACCGCCGACGACCGGCCGGCGGCCAACGTACCGGAGGTGACCCGGTGACGCTCGCCTTGGTCCACGCCCGCTACCAGCTGCTGGAGATCGTCCGGATCCCGGTAGCGGTGTTCGGCAGCGCCTTCTTCCCCGCCGCCGCGATGCTCTTCTTCGTGGTGCCGTTCGCCGGGGACGACCGGGTCGGCGCCACGTACGCCACCGCCGCGATGGTCACCTTCTCGGTGCTCACCGCCAACATCTTCCAGTACGGCGTGGGCGTCGCCGAGGACCGCGACCAGCCCTGGAACCCGTACACCCGGACCCTGCCGGCGGGCCCGGCGCCCCGGCTGGCCGGCCGGATCCTCGCCGGCCTGGTGCTGACGTACGTGTCGATGCTGCCGGTGGTGGTGATCGCGGCGGTGGCCACCGCCGCCCGGGTCACCCCGGCGCAGTTCCTGCTGGCCCTCGCCACGGTCGCGGTGATCTCGGTGCCGTTCACCCTGATGGGGCTCGCCATCGGCTACTCGCTGCCGAGCAAGGCGGCGATCGTCGTCGCGCAGATCGTCTTCTTCCCGCTCGCCTTCGGCGGCGGCCTGCTCTCCGGCCCGGACGACGCGCCCGGCTTCATCAAGGCGATCGCCCCCTACCTGCCCACCCGGGGCGCGGTGGAGCTGATGTGGGCGGCGTCCACCGACTGGCGGCCGGACCCTCGCGCGCTGGTCTCGCTCGTCGTCTGGGTGGCGGTGCTCGCGGCGCTCGCGGCGTGGGCGTACCGGCGGGACGAGGGTCGCCGGTTCAGCTGACGTTTCGCCCCGTTCCGGCCCGTTCGGGGGCCGACCGGTGCCACGATGCGGGCAGGGCGTCCGGCCGGGCCGCCCACCGGAGGAGAGGGGTCACCGTGAGCGGCGTCGAGCCCGGCACGCCCTGCTGGGCCGATCTGGCCACCCCCGACCTGACGGCCGCCCGGCGCTTCTACCCCCAGCTCTTCGGCTGGACCGGCCGGGTGTCCCGCCAGCCGGAGGCGGGCGGGTACACCACCTTCCTGAAGGACGGGCGGGCGGTGGCCGGTGCCGGACCGCCGGCCACCCCGGACCAGGTGCCGATCTGGTCCACGTACGTGGCCACCGACGACGCCGACCTGGCGGCCACCCGGGTCGAGGCGGCGGGCGGGCAGGTGCTGGTCGCGCCCTTCGACGTCTTCGACCAGGGGCGGATGGCGGTCTTCGCCGATCCCGCCGGCGCGACGTTCAGCGTCTGGCAGCCGATGGCGATGCACGGTGCGGAACTGTTCAACGCCCCCGGGGCGATGAGCTGGAACGAGCTGGTCACCCCCGACCCGGACGGCGCGAAGCTCTTCTACGAGCTGGTCTTCGGCTGGCACCCGGAGGACGAGCCGACGGGACCGGTCACCTGCACCGGCTGGCGGTGCGGGGCGCGGATCGTGGCCGGGATGACGCCGCCGCTGGAGGAACTGCCGGCGGACCTGCCCGCGTACTGGTCGGTCCACTTCGCGGTGGCGGACACCGACGCCGCCGCCGCGCGCGCCGCCGAACTCGGTGGCACCATCCTGGTCCCGCCCCACGACGTCCCGCAGGGCCGCCTCGCCGCCCTCCGCGACCCCCAGGGCGCCCTCTTCTCCATCACCACCCTCCCCTAGACGAGTAAGTCCTAATCCTGGTCAGTGGTCGTAGGCGATCAAGGACCTGGTCAGGGGTTGTCCGGTGGTCCGGTTGTGCCAGATGGCGGCGGTCATGGCCAGGAGCCGTTGTGCGACGCGGGCGGCGACGCCTTCGATGCTGCGGCCGCCGTGTAGCTCGAGGTCGAGCTGGCCCTTGAGGGTGTCGTTGACCGATTCGATGAGTTGCCGGATCGGCTTGAGCAGGTGCTCGCCGGGGCGTGGGGTGCGGTTGCGGTAGGACGGTCGCAGCAGCCGCACTCCACGCTCGGCCAGCCAGCGGTCCAGTTCACCGG
>NZ_FMDN01000043.1 GCF_900090245.1 Micromonospora halophytica | reverse complement strand
CAGTCCGAGCATCCGGACCGGATCGTGCTGGTCGACCTTGACCGTGCGCCGGACGCCGACGTGTTGGCGCTGCTCGCGGCGGTGGCCACCGACCCGACCCCCACCGGCGGGCAGGTCGCCGTCCGCGGCGACCGGGTGTGCGTACCGCGGCTGGTGCGGCAGGTGGGCGCGGAGCTGACGCCGCCGGTCGACGGCGCGTGGCACGTCGCCGCGGCCCACCCCGGCACCCTGGACGGCGTCGAGATCGTCCCGGCCACCCCGGTCGACCTCGCCCCCGGCGAGGTACGGGTGGCTGTCCGCGCGGCGGGCGTCAACTTCCGCGACGTGCTCATCGCGCTCGGCATGTACCCGGATCCGACGGCGGTGATGGGCAGCGAGGGCGCGGGCGTGGTGCTGGAGGTCGGTCCCGGCGTGGACGACCTGGCGCCCGGGGATCGGGTGTTCGGGTTGTTCGAGCCCGGCTTCGGCCCGCAGGTGGTCGCCCAGCGGCAGCGGATCGCCCGGATGCCGCGCGACTGGTCCTTCCGGGACGCCGCGTCGGTGCCGGTGGTGTTCCTGACCGCCTATTACGCGTTGCACGACCTGGCGGGTCTGCGCTCCGGTGAGTCGGTGTTGATTCATTCGGGTGCGGGTGGGGTCGGCATGGCGGCGATCCAGCTGGCGCGGTATTTCGGGGCGACGGTGTACGCCACGGCGAGTCCGGGCAAGTGGGGCACGCTGCGGGAGTTGGGTGTGGCGGACGAGCGGATCGCGTCGTCGCGGACCACCGATTTCGAGGCTGCGTTCGTGGCCGCCTCGGGTGGTGCGGGTGTGGACGTGGTGTTGGACGCGCTTGCTGGTGAGTTCGTGGACGCGTCGCTGCGGTTGTTGCCGCGTGGTGGCCGGTTCGTGGAGATGGGCAAGACCGATCTTCGTGATGCTGATGTGGTGGCGCAGCAGCATCCGGGGGTGGCTTACCGGGCGTTCGACCTGAACGAGGCCGGTGGCGCGCGGATCGGGCAGATGCTCGCTGAGTTGTTGGCGCTGTTCGAGCAGGGTGTGTTGCGGCCGTTGCCGGTGCGGGTGTGGGACGTGCGGCAGGCGCGTCAGGCGTTGCGGCACATCAGTCAGGCCCGGCACGTCGGCAAGGTCGTCCTCACCGTCCCGGCGCCGCTGGACGCGGACGGCACGACGCTGGTCACCGGTGCGAGCGGTACTCTCGCCGGGGTCGTCGCCCGGCATCTGGTCGCCACCGGTCAGTCCCGGCACCTGTTGCTGGCGTCGCGTCGGCTGCCCGTCGAGGGCAGCGACTACGCCGCACTCGTCGCCGACCTGACCGAGGCCGGCGCGACCGTCACCGCCGTGTCCGTGGACGTGGCCGACCCCGAGCAGGTCACCGCGCTGGTCGCCGGGGTCGACCCGGCGCACCCGCTGACTGCCGTCGTGCACTGCGCGGGCGTACTCGCCGACGCCGTCGTGACCTCCCTGGACGCCGACGCCCTGGCCACCGTGATGCAGCCGAAGGTCGACGCCGCGTGGGCGTTGCACCGGGCCACGGCAGACCTGGATCTGTCGGCGTTCGTGTTGTTCTCCTCGATCGCGGCGACGCTCGGTTCACCCGGGCAGGGCAATTACGCCGCCGCGAACGCGTTCCTCGACGCCCTCGCCGGGCACCGGCGGCAACGTGGCCTGCCGGCCACCAGCATCGGCTGGGGCATGTGGGCCACCACCAGCACCATGACCGCCCACCTCGACCGGGACGACGAACAACGGCTACGCCGGCTCGGCATGGGCGGCATCACCGCCACCGAGGGCGCCACCCTGTTCGACGCCGCCACCGGCCGGGCGCTCCCCACTGTCGCGGCAGCCCGGCTGCGGATCACCGCCGACACCGCGCAGGTGCCGCCGATCCTCCGGCTGCTCGCCCGCACCGGCGGCCGCCGGCAGGCGGGCGGCCCGTCCACCACGACCGGCACCGCCTGGTCCGACCGGCTGGTCGGGTTGGCGCAGGACGAGGCCCGTCGGGTGCTGGTGGAGTTGGTGTGCGCGCAGGCGGCGGCGGTGCTGGGGCACGCGTCGGCGCAGGCGGTCCCGGCCGGTCGGGCGTTCAAGGAGCTCGGGTTCGACTCGCTGACCTCGGTGGAGCTGCGTAACCGGCTGGCCTCGGCCACCGGGCTGCGGCTGCCCGCCACCCTCGTCTTCGACCACCCCACCCCGGCCCGCCTCGCCGCACACCTGCACGAGCAGCTTGGCGAGACCACCGCACCCGAGCGGGATCCCGCCCGCACCGCCGCCCCGGCCGCCGTCGACGAGCCCATCGCCGTGATCGGCATGGCCTGCCGGTTCCCCGGCGGCATCGCCGGCCCTGACGAGCTGTGGGAGCTGGTCGCTTCCGGTGCCGACGCGATCGGTGGGTTCCCGTCCGATCGGGGTTGGGACCTCGACGCGCTCTACGACCCGGATGCCGACCGGGCGGGTACGTCCACCACCCGGCAGGGTGGGTTCCTGTACGACGCGGCGCAGTTCGATCCCGGCTTCTTCGGTATCAGTCCGCGTGAGGCCCTGGCCATGGATCCGCAGCAGCGGCTGCTGCTGGAGACCTCGTGGGAGGCCTTCGAACACGCCGGCATCGACCCCACCACCGGGCACGGCACCGTCACCGGCGTCTTCATCGGCGCCGCCTCCTCCGGCTACGCCGCCACCGGCAGCGACGGACTCGACGGCCTGGAGGGCCACCTGCTCACCGGCACCGCCGGCAGCGTCGCCTCCGGCCGCGTCGCGTACACCTTCGGGTTCGAAGGCCCGGCCGTCACGGTGGACACCGCCTGCTCGTCGTCGCTGGTCGCCCTGCACCTGGCCGCGCAGGCGCTGCGTTCCGGCGAGTGCGAGATGGCCCTGGCCGGCGGCGTCGCGCTGATGGCCCAACCCGGCATGTTCTCCGAGTTCTCCCGCCAGGGCGGCCTCGCCCCCGACGGCCGGTGCAAGGCGTTCGCCGCCGGCGCCGACGGCACCGGCTGGGGCGAGGGCGTCGGCATGCTCCTCGTCGAACGGCTCTCCGACGCCCGCCGCCACGGCCACCGTGTCCTCGCCGTCATCCGCGGCACCGCCGTCAACTCCGACGGCGCGTCCAACGGCCTCACCGCCCCCAACGGGCCCTCCCAGCAGCGGGTCATCCGCCAGGCGCTGGCCAACGCGCGCCTCACCCCGGCCGACGTGGACGCCGTCGAGGCGCACGGCACCGGCACCACCCTCGGCGACCCGATCGAGGCGCAGGCGCTGCTGGCCACCTACGGGCAGGACCGGCCGGCCGACCGTCCGCTGCTGCTCGGCTCCATCAAGTCCAACATCGGGCACACCCAGGCCGCCGCCGGTGTCGCCGGCGTGATCAAGATGGTGCAGGCGATGCGGCACGGCCTGGTGCCGCCCACCCTGCACGTCGACGAGCCGTCCCCGCACATCGACTGGACCGCCGGGGCGGTCACCCTGACCACCGAGGCCACCGGATGGCCGGCCGTCGACCGGCCCCGCCGCGCCGCCGTCTCCTCCTTCGGCATCAGCGGCACCAACGCCCACGCCATCATCGAGCAGGCCCCCGCCGAGACCCCGGCCACCCGGAGCACGCCCGTCGAGGCGCTGCCCGGCCTGGTCGCCGCCGACGCCGTGCCGCTGCTCGTCTCCGGCCGCAGCGCCCGCGCGCTGCGCGACCAGGCCGCCCGGGTCCGTGCCCGCCTCGCCGAGCGGCCGGACCTCGACCTCGTCGACCTCGGATACGCGCTCGCCACCGGGCGCGCCCACCACCCGTACCGGCAGGTCGCGGTGGTCGCCGACCGGGACGACGCGCTGGCCGGCCTCGCCGCGCTCGCCGACGCCGACCACCACGCCAGCACCGGCGACGGTACGCCGAAGGTCGTCTTCGTCTTCCCCGGCCAGGGCACCCAGTGGGCCGGCATGGCGCTCGACCTGCTGGACTCCTCGCCGGTCTTCCGGGACCGGATGGGCGAGTGCGCGGCGGAACTGGCCGGGCTGGTCGACTGGACCCCCGAGGACGTCCTGCGCGGCGCGTCCGGCGCCCCGCCGATGGACCGGGTCGACGTCGTGCAGCCGCTGCTGTTCTGCGTCATGGTCTCCCTCGCCGAGGTGTGGCGTTCCTGCGGCGTCCGGCCGGACGCCGTCATCGGCCACTCCCAGGGCGAGATCGCCGCCGCCTGCGTGGCCGGCGCGCTCACCCTGCCCGACGCGATGCGCCTCGTCGTCGCCCGCAGCCGAGGGCTGCTGGCCATCTCCGGGCTCGGCGGCATGGTCTCCGTGCCGCTGTCCGCCGACGACACCGCGCAGCTCATCGCGCCCTGGGCGGGCAGTCTCTCCGTCGCCGCCCTGAACGGCGCAGGCGTCACCGTCGTCTCCGGCGACGCGACCTCCGTCACCGAGCTGCTCGCCACCTGCGCCGAGCGTGACATCCGGGCCCGGCGCATCGCCGTCGACTACGCCTCGCACTGCGGCCACGTCGAGGCCGTCCGCGAGGACCTGGCCGCCGCCCTCGGCACCATCGAGGCCCGCCCCACGGCGGTCGCCTTCCACTCCACGGTCACCGGCGACCGCATCGACACCACCGAGCTGGACGCCGACTACTGGTACCGGAACCTGCGCGAGCCGGTCCGCCTCGCCCCCGTCGTGGACTCCCTGATCGACGCCGGTTTCCGGGCGTTCGTCGAGGTCAGCCCGCACCCTGTGCTCAAGGTCGTGGTGCAGGACGCCCTCGACCGGGCCGTCACCGGGCAGCCCGGCGTCGTGGTCGGCTCGCTGCGCCGTGACGAGCACGGCCCCCGCCAGCTGCTCACCGCGCTCGGCGGCCTGCACGCCACCGGCGTACCGGTCGACTGGGCCGCCGTCTTCGCCGGCACCGGCGCGCAGCGAATCGAGCTGCCGACGTACGCGTTCCAGCGGGAGCGGTTCTGGCCCGAGGTGGGGTCGTGGCAGGTCGGTGACGTTTCCGGGGCGGGGCTCGGGGTGGCCGGGCATCCGTTGCTGGGTGCCGCGGTGCGCCTCGCCGGTGACGACGAGACGCTGCTGACCGGTCGGCTGTCGATCTCGACGCACCCGTGGCTGGCCGAGCACGAGGTGGCCGGGACGGTGCTGGTGCCGGGCACCGCGCTGGTGGAGCTGGTGGTGCGCGCCGGTGACGAGGTCGGCACGTCCCGGGTACGGGAGCTGACGATCGCCGCGCCGCTGGCCCTGCCCGCCTCCGGCGGCGTCCGGGTGCAGGTACGCGTCGGCGCCGCCGACGGTGACGGGGCACGCGGCGTCACGGTGCACGCGCAGCCCGAGGACGACCCGGCCGCCGACTGGACCCGGCACGCCGAAGGCGTCCTGGAACCCGCGTCGGCCGACGAGCCGACCCTGGGCGACTGGCCCCCGGCCGACGCGTTCGAGGTGGACCTGTCCGGTTGGTACGACACGCTGGCCGGACACGGTCTGTCGTACGGGCCGGTGTTCCAGGGACTGCGCCGGGTCTGGACCGGTGACGGCGAGGTGTACGCCGAGGTCGCCCTGCCCGACGAGGTCGCGGAGACCGCCGGCCGGTTCGAGGTGCACCCGGCGCTGCTCGACGCGGCCCTGCACCCGATCGGGCTGCTGCTGGCCGACCCGGCCACCGGCCCCCGGATGCCGTTCGCGTTCGAGGGTGTGCAGGTGCACGCGGCCGGCGCCCCGACCCTGCGGGTCCGGCTGACCCGAGCCGGCCAGGCGGTACGCCTCGTCGCGGCGGACACCTCCGGCGCGACGGTCGTGTCGGTGGACTCCCTCGTGCTGCGGGAGGCGGGCGCCGCACCCGTGCCCGCCACGGCGGACCGGTCGCTGTTCGAGGTTTCCTGGCAGACCGAGCAGGTCGCCCCCACCGGGGCCGTCTCCGGCTGGGCGGTGCTCGGCGGACCGGTCGACCTGTCCGGCGTGCCGGCGTACGCCGACCCGGCGACGCTGCTCGCCTCGATCGAGGCGGGGGAGCCCGCACCCCGGACCGTGCTGCTCCCGATGGCCGGCGACGCGGCGGGCGACGACCTGCCCGGGCAGGTCCGCGCCACCACCCTGGCGGTGCTGGCCACCGTACAGGCGTGGCTCACGGCCGACGCCCTCGCCGACACCCGGCTGGTCGTGGCCACCCGGAACGCCGTCGTGGCGCAGCCGGGCGACCCGGCCGGCGACCTCGCGGGCGCGGCGGTGTGGGGCCTGCTGCGCTCGGCGCAGTCCGAGCACCCGGACCGCATCGTGCTGGCCGACCTCGACCGCGCCCCGGACGCCGACGCGTTGGCGCTGCTCGCGACGGTTGCCGCCGACCCGACCCCGACGGGCGGGCAGGTCGCGTTGCGCGGCGGCACCGTGTTCGCCCCCCGGGTCACCCGCCCGGCCGGCGACCGCCTCACCCCGTCGACCGACCTGTGGCACGTGGCGGCGGTGAACCCCGGCACGATCGACGGCGTCGACCTGCTGCCGGGTGCGGCGCTGCCGCTGGCCGCCGGTCAGGTGCGCGTCGCCGTCCGGGCGGCGGGCGTGAACTTCCGCGACGTGCTGATCGCGCTGGGCATGTACCCGGATCCCACCGCCGCCATGGGCAGCGAGGGCGCGGGCGTGGTGCTGGAGGTCGGTCCCGGCGTGGACGACCTGGCGCCCGGGGATCGGGTGTTCGGGTTGTTCGAGCCCGGCTTCGGCCCGCAGGTGCTCGCCCAACGGGACCGGATCGCCCGGGTGCCGGCGGGGTGGTCGTTCGTGCAGGCCGCGTCGGTGCCGGTGGTCTTCCTGACCGCCTATTACGCGTTGCACGACCTGGCGGGTCTGCGCTCCGGTGAGTCGGTGTTGATTCATTCGGGTGCGGGTGGGGTCGGCATGGCGGCGATCCAGCTCGCGCAGCATTTCGGGGCGACGGTGTACGCCACCGCGAGTCCGGGCAAGTGGGACACCCTGCGCGAGCTGGGCGTGGCGGACGAGCGGATCGCGTCGTCGCGGACCACCGACTTCGAGGCTGCGTTCGCGGCCGCCTCGGGTGGTGCGGGTGTCGACGTGGTGCTGGACGCCCTCGCCGGTGAGTTCGTGGACGCGTCGCTGCGGCTGCTGCCGCGTGGCGGCCGGTTCGTCGAGATGGGCAAGACCGACATCCGTGACCCGGAACTCGTCGCCACGCAGCACCCCGGCGTGACGTACCAGGCCTTCGAACTCAACGCCGCCGGCGGCGCCCGCATCGGTCAGATGCTCACCGAGCTGCTGGCCCTGTTCGAGCAGGGCGCGTTGCGGCCGTTGCCGGTGCGGGTGTGGGACGTGCGGCAGGCGCGTCAGGCGTTGCGGCACATCAGTCAGGCCCGGCACGTCGGCAAGGTCGTCCTCACCGTCCCGGCGCCGCTGGACCCGGACGGCACGACGCTGGTCACCGGTGCGAGCGGCACTCTCGCCGGGGTCGTCGCCCGGCATCTGGTCGCCACCGGTCAGTCCCGGCACCTGCTGCTCGCCTCCCGCCGGCTGCCCGTCGAGGGCAGCGACTACGCCGCACTCGTCGCCGACCTGACCGAGGCCGGCGCGACCGTCACCGCCGTGTCCATGGACGTGGCCGACCCCGAGCAGGTCACCGCGCTGGTCGCCGGGGTCGACCCGGCGCACCCGCTGACCGCCGTCGTGCACACCGCCGGGGTCATCGCCGACGCCACGATCACCTCCCTCGACGCCGACGCGGTCACCGCCGTCCTGCGCCCCAAGGTCGACGCCGCCTGGGCGTTGCACCGGGCCACGGCAGACCTGGATCTGTCGGCGTTCGTGTTGTTCTCCTCGATCGCGGCGACGCTCGGTTCACCCGGGCAGGGCAACTACGCCGCCGCGAACGCGTTCCTCGACGCCCTCGCCGGGCACCGGCGGCAACGTGGCCTGCCGGCCACCAGCATCGGCTGGGGCATGTGGGCCACCACCAGCACCATGACCGCCCACCTCGACGCCACCGAGCACCGGCGGGCCATCCGCACCGGCAGCGCCCCGCTCACCGACGCCGAAGGGCTCGCCCTGCTCGACGCCGCGCAGCGGCACGGCGGCACCCACGTCGTACTCATGAAGGTGCCGGCGGTCCCGGACCCGGGCCGGGTCCCCGCGCTGCTGCGTGACCTCGTCCGCCCGCCCCGGCCCCGGCGGCGCGCCGCGGCCCGGGCCGCCGCCGACCTGTCGGTGGCCGACCGGCTCGCGGCGCTCAGCCCGGCCGAGCGGCGCGGCCAGCTCCTCGACCTGGTCACCGGCAGCGTGGCCGCCGTGCTCGGCCACCGGTCGGCGGACACCGTCGACCCGCAGCGGCCGTTCAAGGAACTGGGCTTCGACTCGCTCACCTCCGTCGAACTGCGCAACCGGCTGGCTACCGCCACCGGCCTGCGGCTGCCCGCCACCGTCGCCTTCGACCACCCCGCCCCCGTCGTGCTCGCCGACTTCCTCGACCGGGAGATCGGCGGCCGGGCCGCCACCGCACCCGCCCCGGCCACCGTCACGGCCACCGGCATGGACGAGCCGATCGCCATCGTCGGCATGGCCTGCCGATTCCCCGGCGACGTGCGGACCCCCGAGCAGCTGTGGGACCTCGTCACCGCCGGCGCGGACGTCATCGCGCCGTTCCCCACCGACCGTGGCTGGGACCTCGCCGCCCTGCGCGCCGACGCCGGGGACGGCACCACCGCCCCGCAGCACGGCGGCTTCCTCTACGACGCCGCCGACTTCGACGCCGCCTTCTTCGGCATCAGCCCCCGCGAGGCCCTCGCGATGGACCCGCAGCAGCGGCTGCTGCTGGAAACCTCGTGGGAGGCGTTCGAGCGGGCCGGCATCGACCCGCTCACCGCCCGGGGCGGCAGCACCGGCGTCTACGTCGGCCTCATCTACCACGACTACGCCGGCAAGGCGCTCGGCACCTCCGACGACCTCGACGGGTACGTCGGCAACGGCAGCGCCGGCAGCGTCGCCTCCGGCCGCATCTCGTACCTGTTCGGCCTGGAGGGCCCGGCCGTCACCGTCGACACCGCCTGCTCGTCGTCCCTGGTCGCGCTGCACCTGGCCGCCCAGGCGCTGCGGCAGGGCGAGTGCGGGCTCGCCCTCGCCGGTGGCGTCAGCGTCATGTCCACCCCCGGCATGCTCGCCGAGTTCTCCCGCCAGCGCGGCCTGTCGCCCGACGGACGGTGCAAGGCGTTCGGCGCGGGCGCCGACGGCACCGGCTTCGCCGAGGGGGTCGGCATGCTGCTGCTCGAACGCCTCTCCGACGCCCGACGCAACGGCCGGCGTATCCTCGCCGTCGTCCGGGGCAGCGCGGTCAACCAGGACGGTGCCAGCAGCGGCCTCACCGCCCCCAACGGCCCCTCGCAGCAGCGGGTCATCCGGCAGGCGCTGGCCAACGCCCGGCTCGCCCCCGCCGACGTCGACGCGGTCGAGGCACACGGCACCGGCACGGCGCTCGGCGACCCGATCGAGGCGCAGGCCCTCCTGGCGACGTACGGGCAGGACCGCCCCGCCGACCGGCCGCTGCTGCTCGGGTCGGTGAAGTCGAACATCGGCCACGCCCAGGCCGCCGCCGGCGTCGCCGGTGTGATCAAGATGGTCATGGCGATGCGGCACGGGCTGCTCCCGGCCACCCTGCACGTCGACGAGCCGTCCCCGCACATCGACTGGACGGCCGGGTCGGTCGCCCTGCTCGCCGAGGCCCGGCCCTGGCCCGAGGTGGACCGGCCCCGCCGGGCGGCCGTCTCGTCGTTCGGCATCAGCGGCACCAACGTGCACACCATCCTGGAACAGGCACCCGAGGCGACGCCCGCGCCGACCGGAACCACGCCGCCGGCCGTCAGCTCCGGCGACCTCACCACCCCGTGCGTGCTCTCCGCCCGCACCGGCGAGGCGCTGCGCGACCAGGCCCGACAGCTTCGTGCCTGGCTGGGACAGCACCCCACCACCGCGTTGCCCGACCTCGGTCACGCCCTGGCCACCGGACGCTCCGCGTTCACGCACCGGGCGGTGCTGCTGCCCCGCGACCGGCAGCACCTCCTCGCCGGTCTCGACGCCGTCGCCGACGACCAGCCGTCGTCCATCGTGGTGCGCGGCACGGCCGGCACCGGCCGGCTCGCCGTCCTCTTCTCCGGTCAGGGTGCGCAACGCGCCGGCATGGGCCGGGAGCTGTACGGGATGTTCCCGGTGTTCGCCGCCTCGCTGGACGAGGCGTGCGCTCACCTGGATCCGCTGTTGCCGCAGCCGTTGAAGTCGGTGCTGTTCGCGCCGGAAGGCTCGCCGGAGGCGGGGCTGCTGGATCAGACGGTGTTCACCCAGGCCGGTCTGTTCGCGGTCGAGGTGGCGTTGTTCCGTCTGGTGGAGTCGTTCGGTGTGGTGCCGGACTTCGTCGGTGGGCACTCGGTCGGGGAGATCACCGCCGCGCACGTGGCCGGGGTGCTGTCCCTGGCTGACGCGTGCGCGCTGGTGGCGGCGCGGGGCCGGTTGATGCAGGCGTTGCCGGCCGGTGGTGGGATGCTCGCGGTGGCCGCCGCCGAAGCGGACGTGCTGCCGACGCTCGACGGGCTCACCGACCGGGTCGGGATCGCCGCGGTCAACGGCCCGACCTCCGTCGTCGTCTCCGGCGCGGTCGACGTGCTCGACGAGGTGGCCGGGCACTTCACCGCCCTCGGGGTGCGTACCAGGCGGCTCAACGTCAGCCACGCCTTCCACAGTCCGCTGATGGAGCCGATGCTCGACGAGTTCCGGTCGGTGCTCGACGGGCTGACGTTCCACCCGCCGCTGCTGCCCGTCGTGTCCAACCTGACCGGGGTGGCCGCCGACGCGGCGGACCTCCGTGACCCCGGTTACTGGGTGCGACACGTACGCGACGCCGTCCGGTTCGCCGACGGCATCGCGTACCTGCGGCAGCGCCACGTCGGCACGTACCTGGAGGTCGGGCCGGACGGCGTTCTCGCCGGCATGACCCGGGACTGCCTCGCCGACGACACCGCCGACGGCCCGGTGGTCGTGCCGACCCTGCGCAAGGGCCGCACCGAGGCGTCCGCGCTGCTCACGGCCCTCGCCGAGGCGTACGCCGGTGGTGTGCCCGTCGACTGGACCCCGCTGACCGGCGGCGGCGCCGGACGGCCGCTCGACCTGCCCACCTACCCGTTCCAGCGGCAGCGGTTCTGGCCCGACGCGGCGGCCTGGCGGTCCGGCGACGTGTCCGGCGCCGGACTGGCCGCCCCCGGGCACCCGCTGCTCGGTGCGGCGGTACGCCTCGCCGGGGACGACGAGGTGGTGCTGACCGGTCGGCTGTCGGTGTCGACCCATCCGTGGCTGGCCGAGCACGTCGTGTCGGGCGCGGTGCTGGTGCCCGGCACGGCGCTGGTGGAGCTGGTGGTGCGCGCCGGTGACGAGGTCGGCGCGTCCCGGGTGCGGGAGCTGACGATCGCCGCGCCGCTGGCCCTGCCCGCCTCCGACGGCGTCCGGGTGCAGGTACGCGTCGGCAGCGCCGACGACACCGGCGGCCGGGACGTGGCCGTGTACTCCCAGCCCGACGACGACCCCGAGGCCGAGTGGACCCGGCACGCCGACGGTGTCCTGGAACCGGCCGCCGCCGAGGAGCCCGGTCTCACTGCCTGGCCGCCGGTCGGCATCCCGGAGACGGACCTCACCGGCTGGTACGACGCCCTGGTCGGGCACGGCCTGTCGTACGGGCCGGTGTTCCAGGGGCTGCGGCGGGTGTGGTCCGGTGCGGGTGAGGTGTTCGCGGAGGTCGTGCTGCCGGATGAGGTGGTGGCCGATGCGGGTGGGTTCGGGGTGCATCCGGCGTTGCTGGATGCGGCGTTGCATCCGATCGGGTTGCTTGACGGTGGGTCCGGGTCGGGTGCGCGGGTGCCGTTCGCGTTCGAGGGTGTGCAGGTGCATGCCTCGGGTGCGCGGACGCTGCGGGTGCGGTTGACCGGTTCCGGCACGTCGGTCCGTCTGGTGGCGGTGGACGAGTCGGGTGCGCCGGTGGTGTCGGTGGACTCGCTGGTGCTGCGGGAGCTGACCGGCGTGGCCACGCCCAACGCGGTGGACCGGTCGCTGTTCGAGGTGTCCTGGCCGGTCGAGGAGGTCGCCCCGGCCGCCGCGCCGATGGACTGGGCGCTGCTGCTGCCCGCTGCCCGGCAGGCCGGGTCGGCCGGCGGTGCGGGCTCCGTGACGGCTGCGGCCCTGCCCGGCGCGGCCGTCTTCGCGGATGTGGCGGCGTTGGTGGCGGCGGTGCAGGCGGGTGGCAGCGTGCCGCAGGCTGTCCTGCTTCCGGTGTCTGCCGCCGGGTCCATGGCTGCCGACCTTGTCGGCGCACGGGCTGACGAGGCCACTGCCGCCCACGACGCGGGTGCCGCCGCGGCCACCGGGGTTGACGCGGCTGGGCTTCCGGACGTGGTGCGGCAGGTGACGGCGGATGTTCTCGCTGTGGTGCAGGGGTGGTTGGCGGCGGAGGTGCTCGCCGGTTCGCGGTTGGT
>NZ_FMDN01000023.1 GCF_900090245.1 Micromonospora halophytica | reverse complement strand
CTCGACCTGCTCGCCACCGCCCGCACCCAGCCCGACCGGGAACAGATCCACCGGCTGCTGCACCGCTTCTACGCCCGCTGCGCCGCCACTGACCTGCCCGAACTACACCGGCTCGCCACCACCATCGAGACCTGGTGGCCACAGATCCAGGCGTTCCTGACCACCGGCATCACCAACGCCGGCTCAGAAGGCACCAACCGAGTCATCAAAACCGTCGCCCGCGACGCCTACGGCTTCCGCAACCCCGAGAACCAGCGCCTACGCACCCGCACCGCCACCACCCGACGCCACCGCGGACAACTCAACCCCGCTTAACTTCGATGAGCCCGGATCCCCCGACAAACCCCGTCCACATCTCAACAGCAACCCGTTGGTGTTAGCGATAACACTGACTATCGGCAGCGCCTGACCCACTCGACCACCGCTGGCAGAAACCCGGAAAGGCAGTGAAAAAGATGCAACAGTTCCGCCCGCCGCAACGGCGACTCCCGCACCGGCTACAGGCGATCCTGGCCCTGCTGACCGCCGCACTGATCGTTGCCGGCGCCCCGCTGGTGATCGCCGGCTCCGCCAGCGCCGGCACCACACTGGGCACCTCCGCCGCGGAGAAGGGCCGCTACTTCGGTGCCGCCGTCCCCGCGTTCAAGCTGACCGACAGCCAGTTCACCGGCATCCTCGACCGGGAGTTCAACTCGGTCACCGCGGAGAACGAGATGAAGTGGGACGCCACCGAACCGTCCCAGAACCAGTTCCGCTACACCGGCGGCGACCAGATCGTCAGCCACGCCCAGGCCCGTGGCATGAAGGTCCGCGGCCACACCCTGCTGTGGCACGCCCAGCAACCGGGCTGGGCGCAGAACCTCTCCGGCAGCACCCTGCGCGCCGCCGCGATGAACCACGTGACCCAGGTCGCCACCCACTACCGGGGCAGGATCCACTCCTGGGACGTCGTCAACGAAGCCTTCGCCGACGGCACCAGCGGCGCCCGCCGCGACTCCAACCTCCAGCGCACCGGCAACGACTGGATCGAGGTCGCCTTCCGCACCGCCCGCGCCGCCGACCCCGCCGCCAAGCTCTGCTACAACGACTACAACACCGACGGCATCAACGCCAAGTCCACCGGCGTCTACAACATGGTCCGCGACTTCAGGGCTCGCGGCGTGCCGATCGACTGCGTCGGCTTCCAGTCGCACCTCGGCACCAGCCTGCCCGGTGACTACCAGGCCAACCTCCAACGCTTCGCCGACCTGGGCGTCGACGTCCAGATCACCGAACTCGACATCACCCAAGGCTCCAACCAGGCCGCCATGTACGCCGCCGTCACCCGAGCCTGCCTCGCCGTGGCCCGCTGCACCGGCATCACCGTCTGGGGCGTACGCGACAGCGACTCCTGGCGCAGCGACAACCCCCTGCTCTTCGACAGCAACGGCAACAAGAAGCCCGCCTACACCAGCACCCTGAACGCGCTCAACGCCGGCGGCACCACTCCGCCGCCGGGGCCGGTCGACACCAGTGCCTGGTACGTGCTGGTGAACCGGAACAGCGGCAAGGCGCTCGACGTGTACAACCTGGCCACGAACGACGGGGCGCGGATCACCCAGTGGTCACGCAACAACGGCAACTGGCAGCAGTGGCAGTTCGTCGACTCCGGCGGCGGCTACTACCGGATCAAGTCGCGGCACTCCGGCAAGGTCCTCGACGTCTACAACTTCTCCACCGCCGACGGCGCCGCCATCGTCCAGTGGGCCGATCACAACGGGACCAACCAACAGTTCCGCATCGCCGACTCCGGCGGTCACGTACGGCTGATCAGCCGGCAGAGCGGCAAGGCGGTCGAAGTGCAGGGCGCCTCGACGGCCGACGGCGCGAACATCGTCCAGTACACCGACTGGAACGGCGCCAACCAGCAGTGGCAACTCGTCCGGGTCGGGTGACACCGTCTCGGCAACCGGACCAGCAAACGCTCCGGCCCGGCGGAGGCTCCGCCGGGCCGGAGGGCGCTCGGGCACTACCGGTCGGTTGGTGACGGGTTGCGCCGAGCTTGGTCCGGAACGTCGGCCGGAGCTGGCACTGCCCGTACAGGCGTCCTGACCGCGTTGCCTTCCGTACCCGGGCCGTAGGCCGGCGGCGCCGGCACCCCCGGCTCGGCGAGGGTGCCGGCTGCGGCCCCGGTGACGCCCCAGATCGCTCCGGCCAGCACCACGGCACCGCCCAGCACCTGCAGCGGCGTCATCGCCTCGCCGAGCAGCAGCCAGGCCGCGCCGATGCTGACGACAGGTTCCACCATGCTCATGATCGAGGCCCGGGTGGGACCGATCACGGCCATGCCCGCGAAGAACGCGCCGATCGCCACCACGGTGGAGACGACGGCGACGCCGAAGATCGGTAGCCAGGCGCTGGTGGGGAAGCCGAACCGGAGCGCGTCGGTGCCGGTTCCGACCACCAGGAAGGACGTACCGGCGAAGAGCGCGACGAAGGCGCTGGTGGTCATCGGCGGCAAGCCGGCCGAAGCGCGATCGCCCACGACGATGTAGATCGCGTAGACCACAGCGGCGCCGACCGCGTACAGCACGCCGACCAGGCTGAGGGCGGCGCTCGGACGACCCAGCACCAGCGCCATGCCGGCCAGGGACAGCAGGATCGCGCCCACCCCGGCCAGCGGGGGCCGATGCCGGCCGAGGGCACTCGACAGCAGCAGCACGAAGGCCGGGTACAGGTAGAGCAGCAGTACGGCCAGGGCCGGCGAGATGTGCTCCACCGCGGAGAAGTAGAACAGCGACTGCAGGGCGTACAGCACCGCCCCGAGCAACAGCAGGGCGCCGACCTGCCGGGCGGTGACGCGCCTGGGCAGCCGGCGTCGGATCGCGAGGTAGCCGAAGAGCAGCGCGGCGGCGAGCGCGAACCGCAGGAAGAGAAGTGTCGATACGGTGAGGCCGGCCGAGTAGGCGTAGCGGGCGAAGACGGGCATCAGCCCGAAGCCCGCCGCAGACGCCGCCACCAGCGCGCTTCCCCGTAAGGCGGCGCGGCTCATCGGACTCCCCTCCACGGCAACGCGGCGAACGCTTCCTCGACCACTGCGGCAAGCTCCACGGGGCGTTCCATCAGGAAGAAATGACCACCGGAGAGTGAGCGGAACTTACACGGTCCGGAAGTATAGCGGCGCCACTGCTGTAGCGCGGTCGCCGAGGTGAGCGGGTCGTCGCGGCCGTGGCGGACGAGGAGAACCGTGGTACGCCGGGTCGAGGCGTACTCCGCCCGCCCCTGAGGGCTCGGGCGGGGTGATCCGGGCGGGGCCGTGCCGGCCGGGAAGCATCAGCACGGCTCCACACCGGCAAAACTGACCACGACGCGCTTCCGGTTCCCCCAGCCAATCGATGGTGTTGGTGCGACGATGGGAGCCGTGGGAACTGCCAAAACTGCTCCGCCTGCCATCTCGCCGCTTACTGGCGAGCCGATCAAACGTGCCGATGCCGAGCGGCTCGCCGGAGTGCTGAAGGCGTTCGCCGACCCCGCCCGGCTGCGGCTGCTCAGCCTGATCCAGTCCGCTCCGGAGGGCGAGGTGTCCGTCAGTGACCTCACCGCACCGCTCGGGCTCTCCCAGCCGACCGTGAGTCATCACCTGCGGATCCTCACCGAGGCCGGCCTGATCGAGCGCGACAAGCGCGGCGTGTGGGCGTACTACCGCATAGTGCCGTCCGCGATCGCGGCGATCGCCGACCTTCTGACACCGCCCCGCAAGCGGGCGACGAAGAAGGCGCGCTGAGCGGCACCCCTCCAAGCCGCTCTCACCGTGGCGGTACCGGGGACCAGGCATCAGACCAGGCGGGGCCGAGGGCGGTGCGGCGGCCGGTGGTGCGGACGGCGACGGCGAGAGGTGCTCGCCTCCCGGATGTCTGTCACCCGGGATGTGCAGGGACGTCGACGCCGACCTCGACGAACGGCTCGACGAGCACGTGGTACTGCTCGGCGGACAACTGCTCGACCTTGAGGATCGCGCGACCCGCGATCATCAGGGCACTCTTGGCATCGGCGTGCAGCCCGTCTCGGAAGGCGTTCAGCTCCTCGGCCCTCGGCAGCAACGCGGACCGAACGGCCCGCTCGAGCTCCGAGTTCTCCGCGGCCGAGGGCTTCGTCGCTCGGCTCGCCTCTCTGCCACCCGCTCGGCGCAGGGCGACCGCGCGGTCGAATGCCGCAGCGAGAGATTCGGGCGACAGCCCTCGCCCGTCCTCGACGAACTGGCGGGCCGATACGTCGAGCATCTTCCTCCCCTTCACGCTGGTGCGACCACCCTGGCAGCTGCCCCGCCGCGTCTCAGGCCCGCGGTCCCGGGTCGAGCATCCAGTGGTCGCTCGTGGTCCAGCCGAGCAGCCTTCGGCCGGTGCCGGCCTTGCCGTCCGGGTCGAACCCGCCGCCGCTGGTCACGTGCGCCAGTCCGGTCACCGCGGGCGCCAGCCGGGTCCGCACATGGTCTGGCTGGTCGGCCAGCCGCTGTTCGACGTACACCGGGAAGGCCGCCTGCTCCTCCCGGGAGGACAGCGACAGGAAGAACAGCATCTGCCGCCACGCGTACGCGGTGTTCTTGACCGTACCCAACGGCCGCGGGTTGCGGTGGATCCGCGCCGTCAGCCGCAGCACGGTGTCCACACACTGCTTCGCGAGGTCCGCCGAGGGCAGGTCGACGCCGAGTTCGACGATCGTGGCCAGGTTGTGCGTGGTCAGTATCTGCGCCTGTTCGATGACCATCCCGTTGGCCGCGACCTGGAACCACGACCGCTTGCGGGGGGCGCCGGCACGATCGCGGCACAGCCGATCAAAGGCGTCCGAGGTGCGTGCACGCCGAATCAGCCGGTTGTCGTCGATCACGGCGATGGCCGGGTAGTCGATGTCGTAGTACCGCGCGTACAGGCTGCCCGCGAGCCGCCGGCCGGCGAGGGTGGCGGCGTGGAGGAACTTCGCCGAGAACCTGCCCATGAAGATGTCGGCCGCGAGTTCCTCGACCCACGGCAGCTCCAGGCCCGCCTGCCTCGACAGCGTCGACAGTTCGCCGACGAGCGGGTTGGGCAGCACCGTGGCCGGGAACCCGCAGACCGCGGCGGAAGCCAGTCGGAGCAGGGTGCGCCGCGCCTGGGCACGGGTGTCGCTGGTATCGATCCGGGCGGACGCGACCGCTTGAACCCACGGCAGCTCGGCCAGGCGGACCTGGTGCTCCAGGTTCAGCAGCAACAACGAGCGGCGATGACGAAAAGCCCGGTACGTGGCGTCCATCAGGACGCGCAGCGCCGGATCCGGGTAGGCCGAGGCGGCGGTCGCCGCGGCCAGCCGCGGGGTGAGCTGCGCCAGCACCTCCACCGAGACGATGACGCCGCGGTCGATCAGCTGCTCCGGGGTTCCGGCGGCAGCGCGGGCGACCACTCGGGCGATCGGACGGGGCACCGGCCAACCCACCGCCCCGCCGGAGAGGTGGGCCTCCTCGGCATCGACCGGGCGCAGCAGGTGATCGACGTCGCTGATACCACTGTCCTGGGGTAGGCCGGCCAGCCGGGTCGCGACCAGCTGCGCGAGCTGATGGTGGCGGGGCAGCGCCGCCTCGTGGGCCTGCTGCTGGCGTACCGCGGTGTGTTCGGCGCTGCCCGGACGGCCGCGCTTGCGCAGCATCGCCTCCACCATGCTCCCGACCAGGCCGCGCTCACGCGCCGTCAGCTCCGTTCCGGCCACGCGTCGCTCCAGCGCCGTTCGCAGTACGCCGATGCTGCCCCTCGGGTCGCGATGCTTGGTGCAGCGCGTGTGCTCGACGGCGAGATGCTGGTAGCGGGCCAGCAGTTGCTCGGCTCGCGGCAACCAGCCGTCCGGCGTCATCGCGCCGATCCTGCCGCCGTCGATGGTCTCGCACCACAGGGACAGCAACTCGTCGGCGAACGGATTCCACACCGTCAGCGCCTCGCGCATCGTCTCGATCTGCGCGTTCGGCTGCCGCTGCTCGAGGGTCCGGCGCACGTCCCCCGCCGTCTGCCGGTACACGACGTCCGGGTCGCCGGCCTGCTGATCGCTGGGAGCCGGGGTGAGCCGCAGCCGGTCGGCCAATGGCGCGATCTCCTCCAGGATGCCCAGGGCCGCGTCCCGGTCGCCGGCGCGCAGCAGCCACGCCACCACCGGCAGCGCCGCCTCCTCGGCGTACTCCAGCCGGTAGCGGCCGCTGTCGAGCAGCTCGCCCAGCTCCGCCAGTCCCGCGTCGGTCAACCAGGACCAGAACAGCGCCCGGCGGTCGGCCGGCAGGCCCAGTCGCTGCGCCCGATCGATCTCGTCCGGGCGCAGCGGACCACCTGCCGCCGGCTCGCCGGTCGCGAACCCGCCGTGGAGCACCTCCGGCGTCACCCACGCCGGCAAGCCCTTCACCGGGGTACGCGAACCGATGTCCAGCCCTCCCCCGGCCATCCCGCCCACGACCTGCTGCCAGCGGCGTACCCTCAGCTCGGCCCGCTGGCGGGTGGCCGCGTCCTCGTGCGTCCGGGCGGTCGTCAGGGCACGCGCCAGCTGGCCCAGGGCGTACGCCGCGCCGACGCCGATCTCGTTGTCGCTCACGCCAGCGTGGCGGGTCCCGCCCCCGCGCCATCCGGGATTGCCGCCCGGTGCTCTCCTCACTGAGCTACACGCTGATGCCGCGACACTGTACGCAGGCCTCCGGCGCCCCCGCAGCCGAGATCTCGCCGCGGCAGAGACACACTCGTCTGCATGCCGGACAGGTACAGGTCATGAGCGAGCAGCGCCACGTCCCGGAGCGCGAAGCCCGGTTCACTCGACTGTACGAAGCCACGTACGCCGACCTCCTCCGGTTCATCCAGCGCCGGGTCCATCCGACGCAGGCCGAGGATGTGGCTGCGGACGCGTTCCTGGTTGCCTGGCGTCGGCTCGACGACCTGCCGGACCAGACCGGGGACGCGCGCGCGTGGCTCTTCGGTATCGCACGCGGCGTGATCCTCAACACCGTGCGTGGAGCCAGCCGTCAGCGTGCGCTGCGGGTCCGCCTCGCAGAGGCTCCGACGGCGGCAGTGGCACACCTCGACACCGAGGTGATCGCCCACCAGGTCGATCTCGCCCACGCCTGGCGACGGCTCTCCGACGTGCACCAGGAAGCCCTCGCCCTGAGCGTCTTCGAAGGACTCACCGCACCGCAAGCGGCCCGCGTGCTCGACATCTCGTCCGTCGCGTTCCGGCTGCGCCTCAGTAAGGCACGACGGGCCCTCAGACTCCACACCGGCCACCTTCCGCCATCCCTGCCCACGCCGGCGAACCTCCCCGAAGGGATCACGTCATGAAGCGTCACGACGCCGCCCTGAGCAGCCTGCGCTCGCTCGACCCTGCCGACCGTGAGGCCGACCCCCGGAGCCCTCGCGCGCAGGCCGACCTCGCCCGAATCCTCGCGACCGATCCGGAGTCCGGCAGACCACCCCGACCGTCCGGGGCCAGGCCGGCCGAGCCACGACGCACCCGATGGCTGGTCCTCGCCTGCGGCACCATCGCGGTTGCGGTCGCTGCCGGGGCCCTCCTGCCCCTCTCCGACAACGACCAGGCCTTCGCCAGCTGGACCCCCAGCCCGGCCACGATGGCCCCCAAGGCGGCTGCGAAGGCCGCGGAATCCTGTCGTGAACAGCAGAAGGGCCATCTCCACAGCGCCAACCGGCAGTTGGCGACCGCCCGGGCCGCCGTGTCCGAGCAGCGCGGCGACTGGACGATGGTGGTCCTGGCCGGCGACGAGGGCTTCTCGGCCATGTGCCTGACCAACGACAGGCTCGGCCTCTTCTCCGACGCCTGGGTCGGCTCGATCGGCGAGCCGGACGACTTCACCGAGCCGGCTCCGCGCGAGGTGCGCGCGACCGACTTCGGCGCGGGGACCGTCGCCGACGGCACCGTATCGGTGGCCGTCGGGCACGCCGGCTCCGACGTGGTCGGGGTGACCTGGGCAAGCGCAGAGCATGGCCCGGTAGAGGCCACAGTCTCCGGGGGTCACTTCGCACTCTGGTTTCCCGGCGACGAGTTCGAGGACGCGGTCACAGACGGTGTCGAAGCCGAGGTGACCTACCGTGACGGCACCTCAGGAGCCGTCACACTCGGACTCCGCTGACCTCGAGGGTGCAGACGGGGTGAGGATGCCGGCCAGGACTTGCATGGCGTGGCGTTCTCGGTCCGCGAGTTCGGTGAGGATTGCCGCAGCGCGGGTCAGGTGGTCGGGGTGGCCGGTTTCTCCGGCGGTCACGATGTGCTGGGAGACCTCGGTCCACAACGGGGCGATCTCGGCGTACAGCTGGTGACCGAGGCGGAGGTTGTCGTCGTCGACGATCGTGGCGCATTCGGCGAGGAAGTCGCGGTACATGGCGCGGAACAGGGCGCCGCCGGTCCCGCCGCGTTCCATCAGCGCCGCGGCCAGCGGGAGGTCGCGGGACGGATCCCCTGCGCGCTCGAACCACCGCGTCACCTGTCGGGCCGCCTTGCCGATGCCACGGTGACCGAGGTTGGCGATGGGTGGGTTGAGGAAGGTGTGCGCGTTGTTGCCGATGGCCGTCCGGATCGCGTCGCCCAGATCGGGCCGCCGGCCGGTGGGGCCGGCGATGGTGTACGACAGGTTGCGGGCGGTCATCGGTCCGCGTTCGTTGCGGGCTCGTTCCAAACTCGGCAGCGTCGTCGTCACGGTGCCGCCCTGCTGGACGGTGTCGATCAGGTACGCGTGGGTGTCGTCGTAGCCGTACATCGCGACGAAATGGCCCCCGAAGTGGACCTTCGTGGTGAAGTAGTCCAGGTGGTAGGAGTCCAGCTGCAGACCGACCGGCTGTCCGGCGGCGAGGGCGGCGACGACATTGCGCCAGGCCTTACGGGGTGAGGCGGTCTCCTCGATGCGCAGGGTCAGGCCCAGCCGGTCGGCCACGGTCCGGATGATCGCGGTCGGCTTGGTCCGGCCGCCGAGGAATGGAAAGTCCATGCTCTTGGCGTCCCAGTAGACGAAGCCCAGTCCTTCGCCGAGACCGAACAGCATGGGCTCGGACAGGTCGACGCCCTCGTGGCGCAGCAGGGCGCCGAGCGTGGTGGTCTCGCAGTGCCGACCGCCGGGGAACGCCACGTTCTCGATGATCATCGGGTCTCCTGATCTGCTGGTCCGGACGGACCGGACATGGGTCGGACCGGCCAGGCGATCTCGGTGCGGAGCTCGGCCGTGGGTACGCCGGACGCGGGTGGAACGAGGTAGCGCTCCGCGGGACAAGCCATCATGGAACGGGCCCGGCCGGCCACGTACCAGGCGCGCTCGCGGGCCGTGCGCTCGGCCGCCACAGAGGTGCGGGCGTCTCCGGTCGACACCCGCACGGGCGGAATCTGGGGCGGGGCGACGAGCAGCGAAGCACTTGCTCCTCACGCGGCGTCATGGCACATAGTCGGTGGCGTGGAGGAGCACCTGACCGTGGGGCGGGTGGCGGAGTTGGCCGGCGTCAGCGTCCGCACCCTGCACCACTATGACGAAATCGGCCTCCTGGAGCCGTCCACGCGGACCGCGGCTGGGCACCGGGCCTACTCCGCCGGCGACGTGGAGAGACTCCGGGAGGTGCTCGCCTACCGGCGGCTCGGCTTCGGACTGCGGGAGATCGCGGATCTGGTCGACGACCCGGCCGCCGACGCGGTCGCGCACCTGTGCCGGCTGCGCGGTCTGCTGATGGACCAGCGCGACCGCGCTGCCGCCATGGTGACGGCCATAGACAGGGAACTGGAGGCACGAGCAATGGGAATCAGGACGACACCGGAGGAACAGCTGAAGATGTTCGGTGCGCAGTTGTACGACGCCATCGGATCCGCCTACCCGGCGACGCGGCGCACCGAACCACGCATCGCCGCCCGCATCTGGGATGCGCTGGGAGACGCACGAACGGTGCTGAACGTCGGGGCCGGCACCGGCTCCTACGAACCACCCGACCGCGACGTCACGGCGGTGGAACCATCGGCGGTCATGCGGGCGCAGCGTCCCGTGGGCGCGGCGCCGTGCGTGGCCGCCGCTGCGGAGAGCCTGCCGTTCGAGGACCAGTCCTTCGACGCCGCGATGGCGGTCAGCACCGTCCATCACTGGCCGGACCCGGTCGCCGGGCTACGGGAGATGCGCCGGGTGGCCCGCCGCGTGGTGGTGTTCACGTACGACGCCGACGACACCGGCTGGCGTCAGCGGTTCTGGCTCACCCGCGACTACCTGCCAGAGTTCGCCGACCTCCTCGTCGGCTGGCCGTCCCTGGCCGACCTGACCCGCGCGATCGGCGGACGCGCGGAGCCGGTGCTCGTCCCGTGGGACTGCGCTGACGGCTTCTTCGAGGCACACTGGCGCCGGCCCGAGGCGTACCTGGACGAACACGTACGCCGCGCGGTCTCGGTATGGACCAGAGTCGGACCGCAGGCTGAGCAACGGGCAGTCAGCACCCTCCGCGAAGACCTCTCCTCAGGCCGGTGGGCCGAACGCAACCGCGACCTCGTCGCCCTCGACACCGCAGAGCTCGGTCTCCGCCTGCTCGTAGCCTGAACCGGGCGGTCCCGCTCATGAGCTGTGTGAGTGAGCGATGCGAAGCTCTCGAGCAAGTGCCGCGCCAGGCGGTCCCCGGCTCCACGTGCCCACCGGGCAGGTCCCAGACGGCGGGATACCAACGACGCCCGGGGAGATCGGTGACATGGCAGTACCCTCCCCCCGTCCAGGGCCCTGACGGCATCAGCCCCACGGTCGTGCACACTGGTCACCGGAACAGCCCTTGGCCGACGCGGCGCCGCCTACGCTGAGCCGACCTGCTGGCGACGGTGTCGATGGTGGTCGGCGGAACGGACCGCGATCGACACACCACCGAGGCGCAGTTTCCAAGAGAGTTGCCCTGCGGTTCGGAGGAGGGCCAGATGCCACGTACGGGCCGCCGGCCAGGCGAGGCGGGGACCCGGGCGGCCATCCTCGCCGCGGCCCGGGACGCCTTCGCGGCCCGGGGATATGACGGTGTCTCGATCCGGCAGGTCGCGTCGGTGGCAGCTGTGGACCCCGCTCTGGTGCACCACTACTTCGGCAGCAAGGTCGAGCTGTTCCGAACGGCCGTGCGTACGGCGGTCGATCCGGAGGGGCTGTTGTCGGACCTGTTCGCCGGTGACGTGGACACCCTCGGCGAGCGGATGGTCGCCCGCTTCCTCGAAGTGTGGGAGGGCGGTGCCGGCGCCAACGCGAGTGCGCTGCTGCGCACCGCGGTGACGGGAGGACCGACGGCGGATCTGGTGCGCGAGGCGGTCCTCCCGGCGGTCGCCGGTGAACTACTGAGGCGGTTGGGGGTGGATCGGCGGGAGGCCAGCCTGCGCGCTGCCCTGATCGCCTCGCAGCTGTCCGGTCTGGCCACCACTCGCTACGTCCTGGCACTCCCGCCGATGGCGGGCGCCTCCGCGGAGTGGGTCGTCGCGGTCGTCGGTCCAACCATCCAACGGTACGTGACCGGGGAACTGCCTCGGCCGCTACCTGCCGACGGCGGGGCGACCACGCCCTGAGCCTCGGGATCGCTCGCAAGGAGACCCGGAGGCGAACGGCGGGACGTAGCGGCCCTGGTTGCGGCCCGACGGTGGACGGACGGTCAACTGCGGCGCGGGTTCACGGCGCATCGGTGAACGGGGGTCGTGGGTGCCCGTCCGGGCCCGGCCGTGAACGGCCGGGCCCGGACGGTGGTGGGATCCGATCAGGAGGTGGTGCCGCTGACGACGTGGTGGCCGGCGGAGTCATCGTTGCCGGCGCGGTCGGATTCGCCGAGGCGGCCTCGAACGGATCCGTCTACGGCTCGAGGTTCGCGGGGGTCGGCCGGTGCCTGGACTCCCCGGGGAACCACCACGCGGCCCGGCCGAGAACGGCGAGCAGCGCGGGGGTCAGTACGAGCATGGCGACGAGCGCGTACATCGCGATGGCGGTTGCCAGGCCGAATCCGAAGAGGTTGACCGTGCGCTGGTCGTTGAGGACGAAGCTGGCGAAGACGACGACCATCACCGACGCGGCCGCCATGATCACACGCGAGGTGGCGCCCATGCCGTTGACGATGGAACGCCGTGCGTCGCCTGTTTGCTTGAACTCCTCGTGGACGCGGCTGAGCAGGAACACCGCGTAGTCGGTGGAGAGGCCGAACAGGACGGCGAAGAGCATGACCGGGGCGAACGACTCGACCGGGCCGGGCTGCGCGCCGATGAGTTCAGCCGGCCACCAGCCCCATTGGAACACTGCCACCACCGGACCGTACGCGGCACCGACGGCGAGCAGGTTCATCACGACCGCCACGAGCGGGACCAGCAGCGAGCGAAACTCGGCCAGCAGAACCAGGAAGGCCAGGCCGACGACGAGCAGCATGAACCAGATCATCCGCTCGTCGAGCTTGTCTGCCAGGTCGATGCTGGTTGCCGTGGCACCGCCGACGTGCGTCTCAGCTCCGGCGGCTGCCTCGGGCAGTACATCGCTGCGCAGGCGGTGCACCAGTCGCTCGGTGGATTCGTCGTCGGGGGAGCCGCTCGGCACCACCGTCAGCAGCGCAGTACTCCCCTGCGTGTCGACCCGCGGCGGCGACACCTGCGTCACCCCTTCGATGGCGAGCAGCTCCGCGCGCAGCTCGCCGCCGGCCTGCTGGGCAGAGGTGCCGGTGGGGTAGCTGACGGTCACCAGCAACGGACCGGTCCTCCCGGGACCGAAGTCCTCGGTGACCAGGTCGTATGCCTTCCGCTGGGTCGACTCGGTCGGCTGCGACCCACCGTCGCCGGTGCCCAGCCGCAGTGACGTCAATGGCAGCGCCAGGATGACGAGCAGGGCGGCGGCCAGTGGCACCGCGATCCAGCGCCACCGTTGCACTCCGCGCGCCCAGCGGTGCCAGCCGCTCTCCCGGCCGCCGCCGTGGTCGAATTGGATCCGCCGGATGCGCAGCCGATCCAGCTTGCCACCGAAGATCCCGAGCAGGGCGGGCAGCAGCGTCACCGCGGCGAGCAGGGTGGCCGCGACGGTGATCGCGCTGGCCAGGGCGAGGGCGGAGACGAACGGGATACCGATCAGGTAGAGGCTGAGGATCGCGACGATCACCGTTGCGCCGGCGACGAGGACCGCACGCCCCGCCGTCCGCATGGCCCGCTCGATGGACTCGTGCGGATCGTGACCGAGTGAAAGCCCTTCGCGGTGACGCGTGACGACCAGCAGCGCGTAGTCGATGCCGACGCCCAGACCGATCATGGCGGCGACGACCGGGCCGGAAGTGCCGATGGTGACCGAGTTGGCCAGCAGTTCGATCACGCCCATGCCGACGCCCAGCGCCATCAGTGCCGTGACGATCGGCACGACCATGGCGAACAGCGATCCGAACGCGATGAGCAGCACGATGACGGCGGCGACCAGGCCGTAGACCTCACTGCCCGAGGGGCCGGACTCCGTCTGTACCGCCGGGCCGCCGTATTCGACTTGCAAGCCCAGGTCGCGAAGCGGCTCGAAGGACGCCTGGGCCTGCTCGAGAGTCTCCCGCGGGATGTCCTTGGCGCGTTCGTTGAACTGAACGGTGGCGATGGCGGTGCGGCCGTCGTCGGAGACCAGGCGCTGGCCCGGGCCGTACGGGGACTGGGCGGCCGCGATGTCCCGGTCGGCGCGGACCTCCGCCAGGGACGCGTCGACCGCATGCTGGACCTCGGGCGACGTGACACCGCTGTCGCGGTGGATGACGACCTGCATTCCGTCCCCGGACATGTCGGGAAAGCGATCCCGCAGGGTGTCGTAGGCGGCCTGGGAATCGGTGTCCGCGAGCGTCAGGTCGTTGGTGAACGACCCTCCGAACTCACGGCCCGCCCCTAGCGCACCTATCAACAAGAGCACCCAGGTGACCACCACCAACCAGCGGTGGCGCACCGAGAACCGACCAAGTGCAGCAAGCAAGGGTGGAACCTCCTCCAGTCAGGCGGGTGGATCCGGTGTTCGGAGCCGGCCCGTCCGCGGACAGATGTCGGATTGAGAGATGTGTCGGTCAATCGCTCGTCGCCGGCGGGCCGGCCACGACGTCCGACGTAGGGATCAGCCGGCCGTCGACCTGGGACCAGACCGACTCTGGGGTGTCCCCGGCTGCGGCGATGTAGCGGTCGGGGCGGACGAGCGTCACCTGCGCCACGCCGTCGACGTGACGGAGCAGTGCCTCGTTGCTGACGTGAACCAGCGGTATGCCTTTCCACCGAGGGTGGTTCCGGTCAGGGGCAGCTTCGTCGGTGGATCCCCGTACCACCCAGGTGTGGGCGGTACGGTCCAGTCGCTCGTAGAGCCGTCCGCCGGACCGCAGTTCCGGGTTCGGCATGCGGCGGCCGGCCCCGGCCGCCACTGCGGCCGCAGGCACGATCGGGCTGTCCGGGTATGCGATCTCCAGCATGCCGACGTTACGGCCGAGTCGGGCCTGGACGGCGGAGCGTCGGATGACCCTGGGCGCCATCGCACCCACCACCGTTCGGATCAGACTCCCTCGGGTCGTCAGGATCCGGGTGACCTGGGCGGTGCCCCGGACCATCGCGTGGCCGACCGGGCGGCGCTCCGCCTCGTAGCTGTCGAGCAGCCGCTCGGCGGGCTCGGCGTCCATCCGCCGGGCGAGGCCCAGCTTCCACAGCAGGTTGTGCGCGTCCTGCACCCCGGTGTTGAGGCCCTGCCCGCCGACCGGGCTGTGGACGTGCGCCGCGTCACCGGTGAGGAACACCCGCCCACGGCGGTAGTGATCGGCCACGCCGTGGCTCAGGTTGAACTGCGACTCCCACACGACGTCGTGGCTGCCGAACTCGATTCCCGAGCGTTCCCGGATCAGGTCATCCAGAAGGGGAGCGTCGATGGTGAGCGGCGCGCCTACCGGGGGTGTCGGCACATGGGCGATGATCCGCCAGCGGCGGGGTTGCGGCATCGGCACGATCAGCAGCAGCCCTGCTGGGTGGAGGAAGACGTGTCCCTCGTCCTCGGTCAGGTTCGCGCTGGTCTTGACGTCAGCGAGGATGAAGGTCGCCCCCGCGTCCGCGCGGTCCAGCCGCAGGCCGACCTGCTCGCGTACCCGGCTGCGTCCGCCATCGGCACCGACCACCCAGCGAGCGCGTACCCCCTCGTCTTCGCCGTCCGCGCGGGTCAGCGTCGCTTCGACGTGGTCGCCATTGTCCTGGAGGCGATCGAGGGTGGTCTGCCACTCCACTTCGCCCCCGAGCGCGTTGAGGTGGTCCTCGAGGATGCGTTCGGTCGCGTACTGGGGTATGGACAGCCAGAACGGATAGGCGGTGTCGCCCCAGGGTTGATCGAGCAAGTCGACACGAACGGCGCGGCGCCGGTGCCCGGCGTGGGTGTTCAGCGCCGCGAACCTGGTGCCTTCGGCGAGGAACTCGTCGGCGATCCCCATCGTCTCGAACACCTCGAGCGTTCGGGCATGGGCTACAAGAGCCTTCGAGAAGGTGGAGCGGTACGGCCTGCTCTCGACGATCCGGACAGACAGGCCGTGTCGGATCGCTTCGGAGGCTGCGGTCAGACCGGTCGGACCGGCGCCGACTACCAGGACGTCGACCTGAGGTTCCACGTCCGACGCCGGTAGCGGCTGGTGCTTCGGGACGTTTGGGACAGGGCGCTCAGAAGTCACTTCTTCCTTCCCTTCAGGCAGTGGTCGGGGAGGTGACTGCCGGCGGCAACCGTAGCCTAAGTGAGACATCGGCGTCTAGGTTCTGCGCTTCCCCGTCGGCGCACCGCGCCGTACCGCCAGGGCCCTCGCTCCGACGCGCCGCCCGAGTGCCTTCCGGACAGGATCGAGGCGGGTGTCAGTACGAGGGCGCAGGACACCCCACGCAAGGGAAAGCGGCGCGGAAGCGAGGCCGCACCGCGGTCAGCGCGACCAGCAGCGCAACGGTCCTTGTGGCCGACACCCGGCGAGACCGGCGCTGGAACGGAGGGCGATGCGCGAGTGCCGCCGGGCGGCGCAGGGCTTGAAACTCCTGCCGCCAACCGTCCGAACACCCCGCGGACCAGGGGCGACGACAGAGCCCCTGGCACGCCTCAAGGGTTGGTGGCGACGCCGTCGGTGAGGGTCTCGAAGATCAGATCGGCCACGGCGCGGTGATCGGTCCCGCCGGCCAGCGTACGGACGCCCGCGGCAAGCAGCGCGGCCATCGCCGTGACGACCCACTGAGCCGGCAGTTCGGGACGGATCAATCCCGCCTCCTGCCCCCGCCGGACCACCTCGCGCAGAGGGCTGAGCACCTCGGCGCGCTCCTGCAGGAAGGTGGGATCCAACTCGACACCCTCGACGAGCAAGGCTCGGAAGCGTACGCCGTGTGACGCCAGGGCCTCCACGGCGCGGCGGAGCGCGTCAAGAGGATCCCCTTCGTCAGGCCGCGACCCGGCGATCGCCTCCGCCGCACTGACCAATGCTTCGGCGCGCATCGCCTCCAGCAGGTCCTGTCGGGTGCGGAAATGACGGTAGACCGTTGCGCGAGCGAGGCCGGCAATCTGCGCGACCTGCGCTATCGAGGCTCCGGGATTCTCCGCGAGGACCTTGGCGGCGGCGTTCAGCAGAGTCCGGCGGTTTCGCTCGGCGTCGCTTCGCATCATCCCTGGAGAGTCGAGTTCCGGCACGACTCCTTACTAGCAGAGTGCTCCGGTAGCGGCACCACACCGCCACCGTTTCGGGCGAGGTGCACTTCAGCTTCGGCTGTCGAAGGTCAAGGCCCTCGTGACCGTCGTGGGATCGGGCGAAGCGGCGCGAAGGCGGCCTGGTCGGACGCGGCGGCGACAGTCTGGATCCGGGCATGCAGCGTCGACTGCCCGGCAGAATCTAGACATTCATGTCTTGTTTTCGCTAGAGTGGGGCGGCTGCGTGTGCCGGGGAGAGGCGGCGAGACGCGGCTGTCGCAGATGCCACGAGGCGCAGACTGACCGCAGCCCAACGCAATCCGACACGGCACGTACGCCGGTACCCTCGATGTTCCAGGAGCGAAGGGGCAACATCCATGACCGCGTCCGACGAAGCGACTGCCGGACCGACCTCCCGGAGCGTCCCGTGGCGCCGCCTGTCCGGACACTTCGCGGAGATGGTGGCCGCGATGGTCGTCGGGATGGTCGTGCTGGGCATGGCCGTCAGACTCGCCCTCATCTTGCTCGGATACGCCGACATACTGGATCGCCTGGAGGCGCGGCTCGTGGTCATGCTGTTCACCATGGGCACGGGCATGACGGCCTGGATGCGCTACCGTCGCCACCAGTGGGCCGGCATCGTAGAGATGAACGCTGCAATGCTCGTGTCGTTCATGGTGCTGCTCGTGCCGTTCTGGGCCGGCACGATACCCGAGTCGGCAGTGATGACTGCGGGCCACATCCTGATGCTGCCCGCCATGGCCCTGGTCCTGATACGGCGAAGAGGTAGGTGATGTCCCTCCTCCCGCAGCTTGCGTGAAGCGATGTCGAGCCGCCGTGTGCCGGGCACCCTCTCCCGGATCCCCTCCGCACAGTCGAGGTGCCGCCGATATCGCTCGACGTCAGCACGACCACGGTTCGCATCCTTGAGTGCGGCGTCCAACACGGTGGGCAACTCGCCGCTGCGATGCCGGACGAGAGGAAGCCGTACAGTTCAAGGTCGGCGTGTCGCCGCCGGCGGCCTCGGCGGCCCGCCACCGATCACGGGCGGAGCTGAATGCTCCGACTCGACCGCCCTGACGTTGATGCCGGACATCGCTCCGGCCGACCGGAGGTGTACCACATGGAGCACACATCGCTGACCGTCCTGGCACGACAGCAGCTCGACAACGCACGTGGCGCGACAAACGGCCGTAGCGCACACACGGTTTACGGCGGACAGCAGAAGGTGTTACGCCAGACCCTCATCGCTCTGGCCGGTGGACAGAAGCTCGACGAGCACGAGAACCCGGGCGAGGCCACCGTGCACGTGTTGAACGGACAGGTGCGTCTGGCCACCGGGGACTCCTCATGGACCGGCTCGGCGGGCGATCTGCTCGTCGTACCCGACGCCCGGCACACCCTGGAGGCACTCGAGGACGCGGTCGTCCTGCTCACCGTCGCCAAACGCGGCTGACCGACACCGCCACCGAGGCGGTTCGGGATGCATCTACTGCAAACCGGACCGCCAGGATGCCGCACCCCGGCAACGTGCTGCGGCTGCGCGACCGGATCTACGATTTCCGGTCGGCCAAGGGCTGAACGCCGAGCACATGCGCACCGAGTACAGCACCTTCCCGTGGTTGCTGGAGCCGATACGTCAACGGGCACGGGCCGGCCGGCGTTCCAGCTCCGCGGGTACGGCGGCGGAGTCCGGGTCCTCGGCATCGCCTGGCCGTCGACGAACGAGGTGAAGTCGCCTTGGTCCCCGACGCCGAAACCTACGCCTTCCTCTGCGCCTCGACATATTCAGCGGTGCTGGCCCTCGCAGCCGTCGACGAAGTCGGGCAGACCGGCTGACCCCCGTACCGCTCGGGCGGGCCGCCCCCAGCGCGGCCCGCCCGCTCGCCCCTGACCCGTCGCCTAGGGCAGGCGCGACTCGATGGCGTCGATGATGCGCGGACGCAGCTCGGCGGCGCGGATGACGGCGTCCACCGAGCCGACCTCGACGGCACGCTGGATGTTGTGCACGCGGTCGAACTCCGCGGCGACCTCGCCGAGCTTCTCCGCGCGCACCGAGGCACGCAGCTCGTCGAGTTCCGCGGTCAACGCGGCGCGTGCGGTGCCGGTCGCGGCCGCCACGCGGGTCTCCAGGTCCCGCACCCGGGGGTCGGCCGCCGTACGGGCGTTGACGTCGGCGGAGAACACCACTGCGGCGGCGGGGGCGCCGCCGAGGACGGAGGCGTACGAGCCTTCCAGCGCGAGGACGGTCATGTTCGGGTTCAGCGCCTTGGAGAACACCACGAACGCGCCGCCGTGGTACCGCGAGATCACGCAGAAGACGATGGGCCCGCGGAAGTTCACGATCGCCCGGCCGATCTCGGCGCCGTACTCCAACTGCAGCTTGCGCATCGACTCCGGTGAGCCGTCGAAGCCTGACAGGTTCGCCAACACCACCAGGGGCCGGTTGCCGCTGGCCGCGTTGATCGCCCGCGCGGCCTTCTTCGACGAGCGGGGGAACAGCGTGCCCGCCGTGTAGGTGTCCGGGCCGTCGGTGGGCGGGAAGCCGCGCCGTGGCACGGCTCGTGACTCGATGCCGAGCAGGCACACGGGGATGCCGCCGAGGTGTACGTCCTGCACCACCGCGGTCTCCGCGTCGGCCATGCCCGCCCAGCGCTCCAGCACCGGGTGGTCCTGGTCGGAGAGCGCCCGCATCACGGTCCGGATGTCGAACGGCTTCTTGCGCTCCGGGTTGGCCTGCGCGGAGAAGATCTCGCCGACAGTGCCGAAGGCGCTGCCCGGCACGTCGTGCGGGAAGGTGGAGATGTCGCGGTCCACGGGGTCGGTGGTGCGCGCCCGCCGCGGCGCCTGCTCGCCGGGCGCGACGTACGTGTGGTCGTAGTGCGACATCAGCACGTCCCGCGCGGCGGTCAGGTTCGGCGCCCAGTACTGCGCCTGCCCGTTCGGTCCCATCACCCGGTCGTAGCCGCCGATGCCGAAGTTGTCCTCGGCGGACACCCCACCGGAGAAGTCGAGCGACTGCTTGCCGGTGAGCACCATCGCCGAGTCCGGCGTCATCACGAGGACACCCCGGGTGTGCATGAGCATCGTCGCCTCGGCGTTCCAGTACGGCTGCGCGCCCACGTTGATGCCCGCGACGACGATGTTGATCTCACCGCCGGCCTGGGTGAACTCGACGATCCGCTTGAGCGCCGCGGCCACCCAGTCCATGTTCTCGGTGCCCGAGGTCATGGAGATCCGGGCCCCGGCGGACAGCGCCCACCACTCCAACGGCACCCCCGTCCGCTCCGCCAGGTTCAGCGCGGCGATCACGCGCCGGCACTCCGGCTCCGACAGGGCGCCCAGCGACTTCGTCGGGTCACCGAGCAGCACGACGCGGGTGACACCCTGCGGATGCCGGGCGGTCGGCGTGGTGAGCACCCCGGCGACGATGGCGGCGCTGTTGCGTCCCCTCGGCCGGTCCACCGGCACCAGCGCGTGGTGGTCGTCGAGGTCATGCTCGACGAAGTCCCCGAGCAGGCCGGTCAGCTCGTACGGGTACACCGTGTTGCGGCTGCTCGCGCGCAGCACCTTCAGCCGGTACTCGTCGAGCGGCTCGACGGGCTCGACCGGCGGTTCACCGACGGTCAGCTTGGCGCCGCCCGCAGCGTCGAAGGAGATCCGTACGGCGATCTTGATCAGCTCGCCGGTCCGACGGTCGCGCTGCCGCGCGATGAACAGGATCTCCTCCAGCCCGGCGCCCGCGGTCGTCGGGCGCACGCGCCCGGCGATCGTCTCCATCTCCTCGCGGGTGAGTTCACTCGGCGGCCAGACGTAGATCACAATCCGGTTGGTGGTGAAGCGCGTCTTCGACGGTCGCCGCGACTGGGCGCGGCGGATCGAGTCGAGGCAGGCGGCGATGGCGTCCTCGGTGGTCGGCAGCGCGACCAGCCGACCGTCCTGCTCGCGCAACTCGGTCAGGTCCCGCACCTGGGCGAACGCGACAAGGCGTTCATCGGACGGGTTCTCCCGCGCCACGCACTGGAAGAGGTAGACCTCCTCGTCCGACGACGACAGCCGGGTCAGGTCGAACTTGTGCAACCGCTCCAGCTGCATCCGCTGCGCGATGTACGGGTGCAGGCCGCGGATCAGCCGGTCCTCGGCGATCCCCGTACCCGACGGGCGGAAGGTGAAGTGGTGGTGCATCACCGCGCCACCGCGACCCGCGACGGTGGTGGTGAGCCGGCGGATCCGCGGCAGCGGGTGCGCGGTGATGACCTCGAGCAGCGCGGCAGCCATCGCGTCGAAGTCCTCCGGCTGGTCCTCCCAGCCGAGATAGATGTCGGCGTCGACGGCGTCCTCGTCGCCGGCCAGCTCGACGAGCCCACGCAGCGCGCTGCCCAACGCGTCGAAGCTCACCGCGGTGGAGACCACGCTGGAGTCCGCGCGCTCGGCGACCACGAACCGGCAGCCGGCGACCTCGCGGGCACGCACGCTGGTGAGGGCCTTGTTGCCGTAGTACCGCCGGGTCAGCACCTCCAGCATGACCGTGTTGTCGAGGTGGTCGCGCACGAGCCGCTGACCGAGCAGCCGGACCAGCGGCTCGGTGCTGCGTACCATCTCCGCGATGCGCTCGGCGCGGTCCGGCGCGTCCGGGCGCGCGTCCAGGTGACGAAGGTGGGCCCGGACCTGGGCGTAGACGCGGGCGCGGTTGCGGCGCAGCAGCGGCTGGGCGAACCAGGCGAACACCACGCCGCGGGCGAGGTCGGCGACCACCGGGAAGCGGACCTGCGTCGCGGCCACCAGCCGCTCCAGCGCGAGGCCGGCGGGCTCGCGCAGCGCCTCCTCCGGCGGCGGCTCCCGCAGCCAGGCGCGCAGCAGCGTCGCGACGACCGTGGCGTCGGCGGACGCCCGTTGCTGGGCGAGGAAGATCCGGAACACGGCGGCTTCGAGCTCGGGAGAGCGCTCCAGGTCGGTGACCCCGTAGTGCCCGAGCGCCTTGGCGAGCCTGTCCTGGAACGAAGCGGGCAGGCCGGCCCGTTCGATGTCGAGGCTCTGCAGGTAGGTGTGGAAGTACTCGCGGGCACTGTAGACGTGGCCGTCGCCGTCCTCGCCCGTCGGCCGGTTGCGGCTCAGCTCGGTGAGGTCGGCGAACACGGTGACCAGGTCGAGCTCCTCGGCCAGGGGCCGGTGGCCGGCCTCGGTGGCCGCCCGCCGCGCGGTGAGGTAGTCGTCGAGCACTCGACGGTCGTCGTGCGGGTCGACGTCGAAGCCGAGCAGCAGGCCACGCAGGTTCTCCTGGCCGCGCCTGCTGCGCCGGTACGCCGGAACGTCCTGGGCCGCGGCGGGCAGGTCCAGCTCGACGGGAACGGCGGCCGGGCCGCTCACGGTCTCGGCGGCCCCGTCGGTGAGTGGCTCCAGCCGCAGCAACGGCGCACCGGCCTCCACCTGGCTGCCCACGGAGACGGCGCATTCCTTCAGCCGCGCCCGGAACGGCGCCCGCAGCACCGTCTCCATCTTCATGGCTTCGAGCACCAGCACCGGCGCGCCCGTCTCGACCTCGTCGCCGACCTCCAGTGGCGTGGCGACGACCAGCGCGGGCATGGGGGAACGGACGACGCCGCCCTCGTCGCGGCTGACCCGGTGCGTCACACCGTCCACCTCGACCAGGTGGGTGGGCCCGTGGGTGCCGGTGAGCAGGCGGTACCGGGAGCCGTTGACGACGATGTGGCCGGCGTGCTGGTCGAAGCGGTCGAGCTCGACGTCGGCGGTGCGTACGGCGGAGCCCGCTTCGATGCCGACGCGGAACCGGTACGCGCCGACCCGCGCCACGCGCATGCGGTAGGTGACGCCGCGCAGTTTGAGGTCGAGCGGCCGGCCGCTGCGGTGCTGCACCTGCGGGCGCCCGCCGGACGCCGTCGACAGCAGCCGCTGCCGCTCGACGCGCTCCTCCTCCTCGTACACCTCGATGGCGGCGGCGACCAGCGCGACCGCGGAGTGCCGGTGCGCGACGAGCCTGCCCTCGCCTCGCACGCGGTCGATCCAGCCGGTGTCCGCGCTGGCGTCGATCACCTCGGGCTGGTCGAGCAGGTCGAGGACGAAGCTCTTGTTCGTCGCCCCACCCTCGATGATCACCGTGGTGTTCGCCATCGCCCGGCGCAGCTTGCCGAGCGCCTCGTGGCGGTCGCGGCCAAACGCGATGATCTTGGCGATCATCGAGTCGAAGTTGGCCGGGATGGTGTCACCCTCGCTGACGCCGGTGTCCACCCGGATCCCCGGGCCGGTGGGCAGGTCCAGCCGCGCGATACGACCCGGCGACGGCGCGAAGTCGCGGTCGGGGTCCTCGGCGTTCAGCCGGGCCTCGATGGCGTGCCCACGCTCCACCGGCGGCTCGCCGTCGAGTCGCCCGCCGGAGGCGACGTGCAGCTGCGCCTTGACGAGATCGAACCCGGTGGTCAACTCGGTGATCGGGTGCTCGACCTGCAGGCGGGTGTTGACCTCGAGGAACGCGAACACCTGGTCGCCGGGGTGGTACAGGAACTCGACGGTCGCCGCACCCCGGTAACCGACCGCCACGGCCAGCCGTTCGGCCGACGCCTTGAGCTCGGCTGCCTGCGCCGGGCTGAGCACCGGCGACGCCGACTCCTCGATGACCTTCTGGTTGCGTCGCTGCACCGAGCAGTCGCGGACACCGAGCGCCCACGCGGTGCCCTGCCCGTCGGCGATCACCTGGACCTCGACATGCCGGGCCCCGGTGACCAGGCGCTCCAGGAACACGACGCCGCTGCCGAACGCCCGCGCCGCCTCCTGACTGGTGCGCTCGTACGCGTCGGTGAGCTCGTCGGCGTTCCTGATCACGCGGATGCCGCGCCCGCCACCGCCCGCAGTCGCCTTCAGCATCAGCGGGTAACCGATCTCGGCCGCCGCCGCCCGGGCGGCATCCACAGTCTCGACGGCACCGCGGCTCCACGGCGCGACCGGCACGCCGACCTCCTCGGCGATCAGCTTCGCGCCGATCTTGTCGCCGAGCTGGCGCATGGCCTCCGCGCTCGGCCCGACGAAGGTGACCCCGATCTTCTCGCACAGCTCCGCGAACGCCGGATCCTCGGCGACGAAACCCCAGCCGACCCACGCGGCGTCGGCCCCGGTCTCCGTCAGCGCGCGCTCCAGCGCCACCAGATTGAGGTACGGGCGGGCGGAGGCCGGACCGAGATCGTAGGCGATGTCCGCCGCACGCACGAATGTCGCGGTGCGGTCGACGTCGGTGTACAGGGCGACGGTCTCGATCGGGACGCCGGTCTCCGCAGCCAACTCTCGGACTGCATGGATGAGCCGCATGGCAGCCTCACCACGGTTGACGATGGCGACACGGTTGAACACCCGATTGACCCCTTTTGCTAGACCCATGGCGTGCGCGCCGCGAGACGACGGCTCCCGGCAGTGGCTACCCTTCCGCCTACTGGCCGGAAGCGCCATGATGCCATCACCGAACCACCCACCCGTCATTTGTAGGAAACCACCAAAAGTTTTTGGCCCCGCACCGTCGGCTCGGCCTCGTCCTCGTCCTCGACCACGACTCGGCGGCAATCGCGTCGGTAGTTGTCTGGGCAATCCGGCGGATTATGGTGAGGATGGGTGCCGTGACCGTCGTTCGCGGCCTTGCCTTCGACGTATCCCGCGCCCTCAGTGCCATCGCGGCCCTCCTGGCCGGACCGGTTCCGTCCGCGGACAATCCGATCCTGGTCGACTCCGATCCGCACACCGGCGAATGGGTGGCGACCCGTGCCGCCGGTTTCGTCCTCGCTCCGCTGTGGGAAGGGCCGGACCTTACCGGCCTGCGGGACCCGGAGTGGACCGAGCAGCTTGAAGCCGCCGACCGACACCTGGCCACCTCACGTCTGGGCGCCGGACCAGGCGGCAGAACGGCGCCCGGCTGTCGTCCTCGGGCACAGCGACGGCGACCAACCCCTCACGCTCGCCGCGCTGGTCGCCGCCGGCCCTCTCCCAGACTCATCGCTGCGCCGGCACCCAGCTTCGTACCCGTAGACCGCCTCGCCCGGGTCACCCACCCCGTCCCCTGGTCAGCGTCCTTGCGCCGGCGGCAGGGCTGGGCAGATGCGCTGTGGCCTTGATCCGGGCAGACGCAGGGCCGCTGAGGGAAGCCCTCGGCGACCCGGTCGACGCCACATGACCGCCCCGACGACCGATATCGGGTCGCCGGGGGCGGTGGTGTGGTCAGTCCTGTCGCCGGTGTCGCCGGTACTCCTCGGCCGGTAGGCCGCCGACGCCCCAGTTGGCCAGCGGTACCTCGTCGATGACGACGTGCGTGGTGGCAGGGTCCTTGCCCAGCACCCGCTGAAGCAACCCGGTGACCCCGGCGATCAGCACCGCCTTCTCGTCGGCCGTCACGCCCTCGTCGGTGACGCGGATGTTCACGTAGGGCACGGTGTCGGCTCCTCGGTCATCTCGAGGTCGTAGTGGAAGACCTTGCTGATGATCTGCCAGCGGTGGTCCAACCGGATCATGCTGAGCAGATCGGTGAAGTGCTTGGGGCCGATGGCGCAGGTGACGACGGCGATGGCGGTCACCGGGCCGGCCAGGTGAACCGACACGACGGTGTCGTGGCGCTGCTCGCCGCGGGACGCGGGCGAGGGACGGGCGTCGACGACGGGGAAGTACTCCTCCATGCTGAGCCGCGTGAGGGTTCCGTCGGTCGCGGTCGCGTACACCGCTCCCGGGTGGAAGACCTGAGCCAGCAGGCCGGTGTCGCTGTGGTGGAGGCCATCGAAGTAGCAGTCCAGGGTGTGCTCGATCTCGGCGCGGGTCGCCGGGCCCGGTTCGGTCAGGACCGGGCTCATGCCAGCACCGCCCGCGCCGCCTCGGCACCCGTGCCGCTGTCCGCGGCGGGCCCCTGCCAGCCGAGCGCGATGCGGGCGACCCGACGCCCCAGGTGCTCCGCGGTACGTCGGTCCGACATGGTGGGAGCGACGTCCGGCCCCAGGTCGGTGAGGGACTGCCCCATCGCGCCGAGGAAGCCCGCCAGCCGGTTGAGTTCCTCCGCCGAGCCGCTGCTGGTGGTGTTGCCCGGCAGCAGTCCCAGCCCGACCCACACCATGCCGTGCTGCATCGCGAACAGGGCCAGCTGCTGCAGGGTCGCCAGCTTGTCGCCGTTCGCGCCGGCGGAGTTGGTGAACCCGGAGGCCAGCTTGTCCTTCCACTGCTGCTGGGCCCAGCGGCTGGAGGAGGCGTCCAGGAATGCCTTGAACGGTGCGGACGCCCCGGCCATGTAGGTCGGTGTCCCGAAGATGATGGCGTCGGCCGTGTCGAGCACCTCCCAGTTGTCGGCGTGGTCCTCGACGGCAATCAGGTCGACGTGCACTCCGGGTACCGAGCGCGCGCCGTCGCGTACGGCTTCCGCCTGCACCCGGGTGTGTCCGTATCCGCTGTGATAGATGATCGCGACGCTCTTCACCGCTGCTCCCTGCTGGTTGTCCGGATCGTCTCGGCTGCGTCCGGGATCTTCCTCACGCTAGGACCGTGCCAGGTATCAGTCCAAGACGAAGTAGCCAGGCAATGGATAAGGTCAGCTTATGGATGTCGACCTGCGGGATCTGGAGCTCCTGGAGGCTCTCGATCAGCACGCCACGCTGACCGCCGCCGCCGCCCACCTGTTCCTCAGTCAGCCCGCTCTCAGTCAGCGACTGATCCGGCTGGAGGAGCGGCTCGGCAGCCCGCTCTTCGAGCGCAGTGGCCGCCGCCTGGTGCCCAACCAGGCCGGAGAACGCATGCTCCGCGCGGCACGCAACGTTCTGTGGGAGGTGCGCGCGGCGACCCACGACGTCCGCGAGACGAGTCGCGGCCGTCGACAACCGGTGCGGCTGGCCTCCCAGTGTGCCGGCAACTACCAGTGGCTGCCGCCGGTGCTACGCGCGTTCCGCGACCGCATGCCGGGCGTGGAGGTGCTGATCGACCGCGCCAACGACAGCGAGGTCATCCCCGCGTTGCTCGCCGGAGACCTGGACGTGGCCATCGTCAGCAAGCTGGACCCCCGGATGAGTCAGGTCCGCCTGGAACGCCTCTTCGACGACGAACTCGTCGCCGTCGTCGCCGCGGATCACGAGTGGGCCACCCGTGCCCTGGTGCGGGCCGAGGACTTCGCCGACGTCCATCTCGTCCTCTACGACGCCTACGACCCGACCCGGGCGCCGGCCGTTGCGCTGCCCGTCCCGCTCGACGCCCGGCCGGGGCGACTCACCACCGTCCCCACCGTCACGGAACTGCTCATCGAGACGGTCGTCTCCACCGGCGCGGTATCCGTCCTGCCGACCTGGACCGTGGCCCCGTACCTGCGGACGCACCCGGTCGTCACGGTGCATGTCGACGACCCCGGCCAGCGCCGCACCTGGTACTGCGCGACCCGGCACGCTCCGCGTCGTGAGCAGGTCGATGCCTTCGCCGAGTTGTTGCGGACGACCCTCACCGGGCCACCGATCCTGCTGCCGGCGGCCGAGACGAGGCCCTGATCCTCGCGGGTCGCGACGGCGGCAGGTCGCCGCCGCCCGGTTCGCAGGGGTGCTGCCGACGTCCCGCTGCGCGCGGCTGTTCGAGGCGATGCTGGTCATGCAAGAAGCCACGGCGGCACTCGAACTCGAACCGGGACTGCGGCTGAGCCCGTACGCGCCGCGGAGCCGAGCGTTCGCCTCCTCGACCGCGTCCACGACAGCCGAGTTCGTGCTCGCCGTCACGGGGAACGATGACGGTTACGTCCTCGACCTCCAGGACAAGCCATCGGCCACGTCCCCGGAGACGGCGGAGGACCGGTGCGCCGTGCGAATCACCACGCCTGAGTTGACCGCAGACGTCGCCGAGGCATGCGTGATCGAGCTCCGGCGTTCCTCGACATCGCCAACGGCATTCTGCGGGGTCGACCCCTCGACGAGCGACCCCACCGCCGTGGACTGGACCCGGGACACCACGAGGCGGTTCACCCAGGGCTCACCTACAAGAACCCGAAAAAGTCCGGACGGCGATGTCGAGAACCCGTGACCGGCTCCGTCCCCGGGGTGAACGTGACCAGAATGGGTCGCACCAGCATCGAGGAGAAGCACAATGGCCAAGTACTTGCTGCTCAAGCACTACCGTGGCGGTCCGGCTCCGGTCAACGACGTGCCCATGGACCGGTGGACGCCGGAGGAGATCTCGGCGCACATGCAGTACATGCACGACTTCGCGACCCGGCTCGAAGGGACCGGCGAGTTCGTCGACGGTCAGGCGCTCGCCCCCGAGGGGACGTTCGTCCGGTACGACGGCGAGGGGCGCCCACCGGTCACCGACGGCCCGTTCGCCGAGACCAAGGACCTCATCGCCGGCTGGATGGTGATCGACGTCGACAGCTACGAGCGCGCACTCGAGCTGGCCGGGGAGCTGTCGGCCGCCCCGGGGGCGGGCGGGAAGCCGCTGCACGAGTGGCTCGAGGTACGCCCCTTCCTGACCGCGCCGCCCACCATCACGGAGTGACCTGATGGACGAGGCCCTGATCCGGAGCCTCACGCCGACCGTGCTCGGCATCCTCGGCCGCCGCGGAGCCGACTTCGAGGCGGCTGAGGACGCCGTGCAGGACGCGTTGGTCGAGGCACTCCGCGTCTGGCCGGCCGACCCGCCGCGGGATGCGAAGGGCTGGCTGGTCACCGTGGCCTGGCGCAAGTTCCTCGACACGACCCGGGCGGACGCTGCCCGCCGCCGGCGTGAAGTGCTCGTCGACGAGGAGCCGGAGCCCGGGCCCAGACCCGCCGTCGACGACACGCTCCGGCTCTACTTCCTGTGCGCCCACCCGTCGCTGACGCCGTCGTCCGCGGTCGCGCTCACGCTGCGCGCCGTCGGCGGGCTGACCACCCGCCAGATCGCCCAGGCCTATCTGGTACCCGAGGCGACCATGGCGCAGCGCATCAGCCGGGCAAAGCGCACCGTCTCCCGCGTGCGCTTCGACCAGCCCGGCGACGTCGCCACCGTGCTGCGCGTGCTCTACCTGGTCTTCAACGAGGGCTACTCCGGCGACGTCGACCTCGCCGCCGAGGCCATCCGGCTCACCCGACAGCTCACGGCAGTGATCGACCACCCCGAGGTGGCAGGGCTGCTCGCCCTCATGCTGCTGCACCACGCCCGGCGTGCCACCCGGACCGCGCCCGACGGCAGCCTGGTGCCGCTGGCCGAGCAGGATCGCAGCCGATGGGACACCACGTCGATCGCCGAGGGCGTCGAGATCCTGCAAGCGGCCCTCGCCCGCGACCGGCTGGGCGAGTTCCAGGCTCAGGCCGCCATCGCGGCACTGCACGCCGACGCGCCCACCGCAGAGGAGACGGACTGGGTGCAGATCGTCGAGTGGTACGACGAACTCGCGTGCCTGACCGACAGCCCGGTCGTCCGGCTCAACCGCGCGGTGGCAGTCGGCGAGGCCGACGGACCGCGCGCCGGGCTGGCAGCGCTCGCGGCGCTCGACGACTCGCTGCCCCGCCACACTGCGGTAGCGGCGTACCTCCACGAACGCGACGGCAACCCGGCCACGGCGGCACGGCTGTACGTCGAGGCGGCCCACAAGGCTCCCAACCTCGCCGAGCGTGATCACCTGACGCGTCAGGCCGCCCGGCTCAACGCCCGCCGGAGTCGCTGACCGGCCGCGCCCGGACCTCCCGACAGCTTCAAGACCGTGCCGCCGCGCGGCCCCGTGAGCCGCCCCGGGCCAAGCGAGGCGACGGTCGATGTCGTCCGGTGCGCTCGCCGGCACAATGGTCGCCGTGCTCGCCGCCACCCGTACCCTGCTGACGTCGCTCGATCCCCTGCCGTACCGCAAGCGGATGAACCGCCTCGCGGAATGGGCGCGCAGCGCGCCCGACCGAGCCCAGGTCTGCGCCGACCTGCGCGAGCAGGGCCCCTACCAGCGGCATCTCGCCCTGGTCGCCGCGATGGTGGCCCGGGACACCGACGGCATCGCCGCCGCGACGCACGACCCGCAGCCGTCGATCAGGGGTGCCGCGCTCACCGCGGCGCTGCGTGCCGGCATGCCGATGGGCGATGTCACCGACCGGCCGGCGATGGAACGACGGCGTGTCTATCACGCCCTGCGCCGTCGGTATGCGCCGGCTGTCGCCGACACGTTGACAACCCAGGTCCGAGCGCAGTTCGGCGACGAGGAGGCCGCCGCGCTGCTGCCCGCCTGCGGCGCCGACACCGTACGAGCACTGCTGCCCGACCTGGAGCACGCGCTCAACCTCGAGCGGCTGGTCCGGTGGCACTCCGGCCCGCTGCTGGACCGGGTCCGCGAGCGGCTGGCCGCGGCCCCGCCCGAGCTGCGGGCAGGGATCTGGGGCGGTGCGGCCAATGCGGTGCTGCGGTGCGACCCGGCTCAGGCACTCGACCTGCTCGAACGGTACGCACCCGAGGAGTCGCTGCCCGGCCCGCTCAGCGCGTACGGAATGCTCGCGGCACACGACGCGAGCCGCGTCGTCCGCCTGCTCACCGCCCCCGGCCGCGCCGCCTGGGTGCAGCGGACCGCGCTGCCGCCGGCCCTGCTGCGCCGCCTCGCGGCGTTGCCCATCGACGAGTTGGCACCGCTCGCCAGCCGCTGCCGTGACGACAGCCGGGCATTGGCGGCGCTGCTCGACGCTGTCGCACCGAGCCGGCGGGGCGAGCTGTACGACCGGGCCCTGGCCGAGGTCGACACGGCAGCGCTGATTCCGGCTGCCGAGATCATGGAGGTGCTGCCGGCGGCGGTGCGCATCCGCGAGGCGACCCGGGTGCTGGGCCTGGCGAGGACCCGCGAACGGGAGGCCGAGGTGCGTGGCTGGAGTGCGTACCTGGCCTGGCCGGACGCGTCCGTGGCGCTGGAGGTCGCGCTGCGCTCGGGTGACGCCGACGAGCGGACGCACGGCTATGTGCTGTTGGTGGAGGCTGCCCGAGGCTCCCGTGACCCGCGAGCGGTGGCCGAGGTGATCGTCCGGCTCGGCCGGCTGCGCAACGAGCAGGATCCGGTACGCGCGGCGACGCTCGGTGCGCTGGCGAGGGTGGCGCCGCTGCTCACCGCGGACACGGCGGCCGGGCTCACTGAGCTGACCACCGACGCGGTCGACGCCCGCGACGCCTCCGCCGCCACCACAGCAGCGCTGAGCGCGCTCGCCGCCGACGTCCTGCAGCACCACGTCGCCGTGCCGCAGCTGCGCGAGTGGGCACTGCTGACGATCGACCTGGTGAGCACCGGAGCGAGTGTGCCGGTGCTGCGCCGCTTCGACACGGTGCTGCGCCGCGGGCAGGAGACGATGGTCTTCGAGCGGCTGCGCGGCTGGGTCGAGGCGGGTATCGCCCGCGGCCGGTACGGTCCGCTCTTCGCGCTCACCCGTGCGCTCGGCAAGCGGGCCTGGCGGCTGGCGCAGCTCCAGGACCTGCTGCGTCGGGCGATCGGCCCGCGCACGCTGCCCTCGGTGGCCCGGACGGCGATCGGGCTGTGGCTCGACGACCCGCGTACGCGCTCGGACCGAGTCGCCGAGGTGCTCAAGGCGGACCCGACGGCGGTGACGATCCACGAGGTGTGGGCGACGATCTGCACCTCCCGCACCGACCTGCTCGACCGGGTGCTGGAGCGCCGCCTGCGCGGCCGGTTCGTGGAACGGGGGACGCGATGGGTGCCCGCCTGGGCGTTCCACACCGAACGGTGGCTGCCCCGCCAGCAGGCCCGTTTCGTGGAGCTGCAGGAGTTGATCATCACCGACACCGGGCAGGGAGTGTGGCGGCGGGCGGCGGCGGTCAAGGCCGCCGCACGCGCGGGCGGCGCGGGCCGCGAACTGGTGCTGCGCCACCTCGACGTCCCCGAGGTGGCGATCGCCGAGGCGGCATTGGGCGCGCTGGTCTGGACCGACCGGCCGGACGAGGCGCTGCCGGTGCTGCTCCGCCACGCTGACGACGACCGGGCACGGGTCGCGCTGTACGCGGCCGGCCGGGCTGTCCGGCACGTCGCGCCGTCCCGGCTGACCGATGTACTCGGCCGGGTGGTGACCGGTCCCGCGAAGATCACGAGTCGGAAGGAAGCGGCCCGGCTGCTGGCACGCTACGGGCCGCCGCAGATCATGGCGACGCTGCTCGACGCGTACGCGAGCTCGGACGCGCACCGCGACGTGCGCGCGGCGATCGTCTCCGCCGCCCGGCAGCGGCTGCAGACCGAGGCGAGTTGGACCATCCTGCGGACCGCGGTCGACGGCAGCCGGGAGGAGCGGCGCGCGGTCCTGAACGGGTACCCGTACTCGATCTCGGACCGGCACCGCCCGCGCTACGCCGCGCTCATCGTCGAGGCTTGTCGCGCCGCCGACCGGGAGGTCCGGCGTGCCGCGTTCGGTCAGCTCGGGGAATGGTCGCCGTGGCTCACCACGATCACCGAACTGGTCGTGGACCGACTCACCGACCTCAACGAGACGCTCGTGCACCTGCAGGTCGCCAACCTGCTGAAGGCCGGCGGCGACGCGGTACTCGGCGTCGCGCTGGCCCGACTCGTGGACCGCGATGCGGACGACGACCATCCTGGCGACCCCACCGCGGACCGCCCGGCCCGACGCCGCATCGCACTCCTCGCACACGGCGCGATCGTCCGGTCCAGGAGCCGGCCGGCCCATGCCGACCGGAGTGCCCTGGTCGAGTCGGCGCGCTGGCTCGCCGGTCATCCTGCCTTCGCCGGCACGGCCACGGGCCTGCTGGTCGACCTCGGCCGGCTGGACAACCTGGACGAGATCGCCGGACTGTGTGCGGATCGGCCCGTCCTCGCGATCCGCACGGCCGAACGCGTCGGCGCCCGCCTGCGCGGCCTCGGCGAGTGGCCCGACCCGGGAGTCCTCACCGGCACCGTCGCGCAACTGGCGGGGCGCGGCGACCTCGCAGGCGGGCTGTTCGCGGTGGCGCTGGTCCGGCACGGGGCCGGTTTCGGGTGGAAAGAACCGTGGCGGGATCTGCTGATCGGGCTGCGCCGGCACCCGGACGCCGACGTACGCGAGGAGGCGTACGGCGTGGACATGAGCTGACCGCCGCACGCAGGGAGCAGTCCGGCACCTTCGTCGTCGAGAAGCTCCGCGCCTGTGGTGGGTCTTCGCCACGATGACCTGGGGCGCAGATGAGGGGTGTGACACCTGAACGGACGGTGAGCCCGGCCCGCTGTCGGGGCAGGACACGCCTGTCCAGAGGTGGCGATGAGGCCCTACTGTCGGGTCATGCCAGGGTACGGGTGGGTTGTCACCGCCGCCGCAGCCGTTGCCGCGCTGGCTGCGGTGGTGTGGCTCCGGCGCGTCCGGCGAGCAAGGCCGCGCACGAAGGAAGAGCTTCGTCGGGAGGCGTCGCGGGCGGCACGGTCGATACGCAGTAGTTCCCCTCGGCCGAACCGGGACATCTTCGAGAGAGGCCGCGGTGTGCCGGACCGGCACTCCGCCGCCATCGCCGAGAACAGCATCCTGGGTGATGCGGCCAACAGCGGTGGGGGCGGTGGAGGGGACTGAGTGGCGGAGCTCCGGGTGACCGTCTCCAGCCGCTGCAGGCCCCGCGTCATCCGGTCGTACGCCAGCTTGTGCGGGCTGGCGAACACGTTGTACAGCCCATTAGGCCAGCCGGATCTACGTAGAAGCCGCTGATGTTCCCCCGTTGAACGTCGTTCGGCTTTTCGCGAACACGAACCGTACTGGAGTGTGATCAACAGCGTCGATGAACCCCTGGCGCACAGTCACCCACCCGACACGAGTCGCACCTCTCTGCGGTGCCCGAGCGCCCGGCACGCACTCCTTTGCACAGATGCACCGGAGCAATTTGCGGCTTTACGGTAGATTTCTCCTGGTCGGGCCGCGTCATCGGCCGCACCTTGGAGGGATGATGGCTTTCCGGGCCAAGAAGCTGCGGGTACAGCTGCCATGCGGCGTCGAGGGCTCCCTCGTCGAGCTCGACGACCAGCCGGTGGAGCACCAGGTCGGCACCTACGTCTGCACCTGCAGCCTCACCAATATCGACTGGTGCAACTGCTCGGTGCGGCCTGAGTACAAGCTTCTGGCCGGCGGCCTGGTGGAACCCGAGCTCCTGCCGCTGTTGCGCAAACAGCTGGAGAACCGCCTGGCCGAGATCGACCTGGTCGCCGAGATGACGAAGAAGCAGCTGCAGGCGCAGCTCAGTGACATCGGCGTGGCGGAGCAGGCGCTGCGTGACCGGCGGGAACCGGGCGACGGGCAGTGAGCCTCGCGGGCCGGTCCACGTTCCGGGCCAACCCTCGTTACGACCTGGTGCCGGCCGACCGGCTGACGCAAGCCGACCGCCGGCTTCTCGGCGAGGACGCCGACCTCTACGGAGTCCTCCGGCCGCAACCTGGTTCGGAGCTTGACGCACGTTCGTGTTCGACCGACGTCGCGCTGCTGTTCCTGACGCTCAAGGAGCCGGGCGCCCTACCCGCCTTCGCCCGCCACAAGCTGGGCGGCGACGCCGAAGGTGTCCTGGCCCGCCTTGTCGCCGACGGCGTCGTCGAAGTGCTGACCGGCAGAGGTTTCGTGTCCGGAGCCGCAGCCGCGGACGTGCTGTCACCGGTGGGCTCCAGCGCGGGTCAGGGCCGGATCGCCGAGCTGTCAATGGAAGCGCTGCGTTACGGGCAGACGCTCGAAGGACTGTCCGCGGAAGCGTTGGCGCCCCGGCTCTACTCCTACGGCCGAATTCCATACTCGCCCGCGTTGCGCCGCCGGGTGCCCGACGAGCGGGCTACGGAGAAGTTCGTCGGCGACGTCGCCGGCCCCGGCTGGGCGCAAAGGCCGGCTTGGAGCCAGCCGCGATCGCCCTGGCGACTCTGGACACGCGCGTCGCTGCGGCACAAGCCCCACGACGACGTGGCGTACAAGCTCTACGTCAGCCCCGCATTCGACGCCGTACCCGCGGCGGTGGCAGCGGTCTCCGGCACCCTGGCCGCTTCGCGAGGCGTCATCGCCTTCAAAGTCGCCCGGGACGTCTGCGGGCTCTGCCGGCCCGACAAGCTCGTCGTCTACTTCGACCGTCTCGACGATCTCCGGCAGGGCGCATCACTACTGGCGCAAGAGATCGCCGGCATGCCCGCGCACGGCGTGCCATTCACCTCCGCCGTCACCCTCGACGGGCTGCTGTCCTGGGGCGCGGACCCGCCACCCGACGCGCGGCTCAGAACCAGCTGGCGCATGTGGGTGACCCAGCACCTCGCCGACTACCTTGCCGCCGCGGCCGGCCGAACCGACGAGCCCTGGCAGTTCGCCCTCCAGCGGCTGCAGATGGCCGGAGTCGACACCGACACCTGGGCGCCGACAGGCTCGACGTGGCGCGAAGCTCTGCCGTGACCCGAACCTCCAGGGAGACAGCATGACCGCGTTCGGGCCGTTGGTCCTACCGGACGACGTGATGGTGGTGCCCGCGGCCGAGATCGCCTGCGGCCTGCGAGAGCAGATCGACCACCAGCCGGGCGACCACTGTGTCACCCGGCCGCTGTCACGCGCCACCACCAGTCTCGTCGACAGCGACACCGCCGCGTTCCTCGACCGGTTCCGCGAGCCGACGACCATCGTCGACGCCGTCATCGCCTTCAGCGCCGCCTCCGGCACCGATCCGCGGCAGACGCTGACCGACGTCCTGCCTGTTCTGGCCGGCTTCATCCGCGACGGTGTGCTGCTGCCCGCCGACTCGGCGCTCGCCGCCCGAGTCGAGGCGTCGCTCGCGCCGGGCCGGCCCGTCGCGGGCGGGCAGGTAGTCGAGCCGGTTCACGTTCTTTTGGACACCGAGGTGTACCGCCTCCGGCTCGCCGACGGCACGACGGCCGCACTGAAGATCGTGCGTGAAGGCGCCCAGGCCGACATCGCGCCTTTGCTTCACCGCGAAGCTGCGACACTGCGCAGCCTCGACGGGCGCCACAACCCCCACCTCGTCGACGCGGGCGAGCACGCCGGACGCTCGTTCCTCGTCCAGTCATGGATCGCGGGCGTCGACTCCCACGACGCCGCGGCCGAGGCACGCAGGCTCGGCGGTCCGGAGGGCGTCGCAGTGCTGCTGAGCCTGGCCGACGGTGTCGTCGCCGCCTTCTCCCACCTGCACACGCAAGATGTGCTCCACGGCGACGTGCACCCGCGCAACGTCCTCGTCGACGGGCAGGGCCGCGTGGTCCTGCTGGACTTCGGGCTCGCCGTCAGGATCAGCTCCGCTGCGAACGGAGGCTGTGTCAGGCGAGGCGGTGTCGACTTCTTCCTCGACCCGGAAGGCGCCCAGGCTCGCTTGGACGGCCAGAGCGTCACCTCGCTGACGCAGGCGGGCGAGCAGTACTCAGTCGCGGCGCTCATCTACCACCTGCTTACCGGCGCGCATACGCACACCTTCTCGCTGCACGCCGAACACATGCTGCGCCAGCTGCGCGACGAGCCCGTACTGCCCTTCGACGCCCATGTCGGGCCGAAGCTTCCCGCAACCGAAGAGGCCCTGCGGCGGGCGCTCGACAAGGACCCGGACCGCCGCTACCCGTCGCTGGCGCACCTGCTGGAGTCCCTGCGCACCGCAGCGGCATCGGACCGCGCCGCGCCACGCACGGCTCCGCCGTCGCGGACAAAGGGACTGCTCGACAAGGTTCTCGCCCGCCTCGCCGCGCCGGGGCCGCTCTTCGACGGCGGGCTGGCCCCGCCGACCTCCTCCGCCATGAACGGCGGTGCCGGGCTCGCCTACGCGCTGCTGCGCATCGCGCGAAGCCGCGGCGACCGGCAGCTGCTCGCCCAGGCCGACCTGTGGGCGCAGCAGGCCGAACACAGGTCGGCGGCCGAGGGGGCATTTGTCAACCGCGAGCTCGGCATCACCCGCGAGGTCGTGGGCGACAACTCCTTCTACCATCACATCAGCGGCGTCCACTGGGTTCAGGCGCTGATCGCCGAAACGCGAGGCGACCACCCCGCACGGGACAAGGCGATCGAGGCGTTCCTGCGGACCGCCAGCGCACCCAGCCCCGAGCTGGATGTCGCTTTCGGACGGTCGGGTCTGCTCCTGGGTTGCGCCATGCTGCTCGAAGCCTGCTCGGGAAGCTCGCGACACCCGGCCCTGCTTGCGCTCGGGACAACGCTTCGCGACTCGGTCTGGTCCGACCTCGCCGATGCCGACCCCATCGGCGAGGGACCTCGCCGTTGGGTCCACGGAGCCGCCCACGGCTGGTCCGGTTACCTTTTCGCCGTGCTCCGCTGGGCACAGGCGTCGAAGTCCCCCGCCCCGGAAGGCATCGCCGACCGCCTCGACCAGCTCGCCTCCCTCGCCCAGCCGGCCGGCCGCGGCCTGCTGTGGCCCTTCGACAGCAGCAGCCCACGCACCGACACCCTCATGGGCGCCAGCTAGTGCAACGGCGCAGCCGGTCACCTGCCCCTGTGGTGGCTCGCGCACGCCCTCACCGGCGAGCCACACTTCGCGCAGCTGGCCCAAGGCGCCGCTTGGGCGGCCTACGAAGGCCCCCTCGACGCGCCCGGCGAGCTCTGCTGCGGCCTCGCCGGGCGCGCCTACGCCCTGCTGCGCCACCACGCCAACACCGCCGAGCCGGTGTGGCTCGCCCGCGCCAAGCTGCTGGCCCGGTCCGCAGAGAGCAAAGCGCTCGAAACCTCGCTACGGCCCGACAGCCTCTACAAGGGCGAGGTCGGACCGGCCTTGCTCCTGTGCGAGCTGGACTCGCCCGACCCGGTCACCATGCCGCTCTACGACAGCGAAGGATGGCCAGCCTAGGTGGCTGGTGTTGAACGATGGCTGCCGCCGGCGTGGCGGCCATCGACTTCTATCTTGGACCTGCTGGATCCGGTGAGCCGGTTCTGCGGCGAGGTGTTGCCGGCGAACTCGATCTTCGCGTTCCTGCACGATCGGCGGCTGGGACGGCGCGGGCCGGGTCGGGATCACCCACCCCGCGCTGCAGTATGTACCATTCGGTACATACGTTATGAGCAGACGATTGCGACGAGGGCGGCGCAGGCACGGGCCTGGGATGCGCTGACCGCGGTGACCACCTGGCCGCTGTGGACCAAGTCCATAGAGGAGGTACGGCCACTCGACGGCCGCGATCTCACGCTCGGGCACCGGTTCCGGATCAAGCAGCCCGGTATGCCACCCCTGGTCTGGCGGGTCAGCGCAGTTCGGGATGGCGAGTCATTCACCTGGGAGACCCGCTCCCCCGGCGTGCGCACCTCCGGCTTCCACCGGCTCGCCACGAACCCGGACGGCACGACTCAGATCACCATCGGCGTGGACCAGACCGGCCCGCTCGCCGGACTGCTCAACGTGCTGATGGGTGGCAAGACCCGCCGGTTCCTGGCGCTGGAGGCGGCCGGGCTCAAGGCGGCTAGCGAGCAGTGAGTGCCGCCCGCGAGGCACTCCTCGACCGGTGCATGGCGTACCTGCAGGACAGCGGCTTCAGTGACCTGAGCATCCGGGAGATCGCTGCGGGTGTCGGAACCAGCCACCGCATGCTCATCTACCACTTCGGCACCCGAGAGCAGTTGCTCGTCGCCATCGTGGAGCGGATCGAGGCGGCCCAGCGCACGGCCCTGGCCGACCTTGTCTCGCCGGAGGGCGACCTGACCGAGGTGGGCCGACAGTTCTGGCGCCGGGTCAGCGATCCGACGCTGGCGCCGGCCACCCGGCTGTTCTTCGAGATCTACTCGCACGCCATCTACCGGCGCCCGTGGACGGACTCGTTTCGGGCCACCGTCGTCGACGCCTGGGCCGAGCCACTCGCCGAACTGCTGGTGCAGCGGGGCTTCGATCCGGCCGAAGCGCGGCAGCGGGCCAGGCTGGGACTGGCCGCCACCCGAGGGCTGATCCTGGACCTGCTGGTCACCGGCGAGCGAGAGATCCTCGACGCCGCCGGTGACCTACTGTCCGAGTTGCTGGTTCAGCCTACGCGCGCCACCGGGTCCGGTGCCGGGTCGACCGCCACCCTCCGTGCCGAAGAACAGACGTGAAGCTTCGACGGCCCACCCTCAGGCAGACGCCCGCGCCCGGTGAGCTAGGGGTCGAGGTCCCCTCATGAGCCGCCCGGAGGAAGCTCGTTCGTGCGTGGTCGCCGCCAGGCCGTCTCGTACGCTTCGTGCGCCGTCCGTTCCTCCAGCACGGCGGCGCGCAACGCGTGCCGGGAGCCTGCGAACAGGAACATCTCCACGGTGACCATCACGAGTTGGGTCGCCAGGATGAGCGCCAGCGCCACCAGGACCGGCAGGTGCACGGCCAGCGGCGTGAACGCCGCCAGTACCAACACCACGCCTACCCTGGTCCAGGAGATGGTGTGCAGGGTGCGGAGCTGGAACAGCAGACTGCCGAGCAGGTAGCAGGCGACGCCCCCGCAGAGCAGCGCCATTCCCGGGCCCCGCAGCGGCTCGTCCAGCCGGGCGTCGCTGCCCACGTGGTGTAGCAACTCCTCGCCGCCAAGCGCGAACATCACGATACCGACGAGCATGATCAGGTAGAAGTCGTGATACGCGTCCCGGACCATCCGGGTCCGGGCATCGCCGTGCGTGCCGTGCAGAGCGAGGCGGGCGGCGGGAGCGATGAGGTCGAAGTGCGCCCACCACAGGCAGGAGACGCCAACAATGCCCATCGTGGCCGCCAACAGCATCGGCCAGGTGATGGGGCCGCCGACCACGTCGCTGCCAACACCAATCGAGATCAGCGATTCACCGAGGGCAATCATGAGGATGAGGTCGTATCGCTCGGTCCAGTGCTCGGCGGAGACGACCACCCAACCCTGGGTCCCGGTCACCAGGGGAACCCCGTACTGGCCGAGCACCAAGGCGATCCAGATCGCCTCCCGCACCAGCGCACCGACTTGTGGATCATCCAGCTGTGGCGGTATCAGGGCGGCCGAGAACAGCAGCGCGACGCTGCCCGCCAACTCGAACGCATAGGGACGGATCTGCCCCACCTCACGGCGGTCATGCCGGATCGAATACCAGTAGACCCCGATGTGCACAAGGCGGATCACCAAGTAACTCGAAGCGATCAGAAGTGGACCGGAGATCCCCTCACCATGCTCTCGGAACGCCTGAGGGCTGGCTAGGGCGAAGGCGAAGAGCGCCACGATGGCCACCACCATGACCACCGGCACGAAGCCTTCACCCAGGCGGATCCGATTGGCGACCAGGCTGTGGATGACCCAGCACCACCAGAGCACGGCCAGGAGCAGCACGGCGTGCAGCAGGCCCCGGCCGGAGAGGTCGGCGGCGGTGGCCCGGGCGATGATGAAGAAGGAGAAGACGTAGACCAGGTCGAAGTAGATCTCGAACCGGTCCACCCGCGCACCGGGTGCCCCCTGGACGATCGGCCCCAGGCGCCGCTCCCATCCGCCGTTCACCCGGCGAGTCTCCCAGCGGAACATGTGCCCAGGCCCGGGAACCGCGAAAGAGGCGTACGGTGAACCGCCCCGAGCACGGGGCGTAGGCGCGACAGCCGGCCGCCGCCGCAACCGCGACAGCGCCCCTCGAATCGACGTCTCCTGACGCCGCAGCGACAGTTCGTGATCTTGGCCGGAGACGGGCTGCGGAAGGAGGGCTCACCCGCCTCGGCCTGAGGAATCCACGTCGACACCGTCAGCGGGGCCAGCTGCCCGGTCCGCCGCCGGCCGGTCGCCCTCGCGGCCCGGCGGCAGTTGCTCCTGCCCATCGTCGCCCTGGTCGGGCTCCTCCGCCTCCCCCTCGTGCTCCTTCCTCTTCCTGGTATCCGATGCCACCTCCTCGACGACATCCGAGGCCGCCGTCGCGATCCGGGCGGCCTCGGGCAGCTTGTCGTCCGTGGTGAAGAAGCTGGTCAGCGAGACCAGCAGCACCCCGGCAGAGCCCGCCGCGACCTCGCCGGCCCGGTGCACCCCCGCCTGCATCCGCTCTCGCAGCGACGCGTCGGCGGTCGCCGCCTGCTCCTCGGCCCGGTCCCGCGTCTCCGCCCACGTGTCCGGCTCTCCGGCGTCGCGCTCGTCGCCCTGCTCAGGCAACTGCTCCGCCCGGTCATGATCCTCGCCTCGCCCGGTGCTCTCGGAGCGTCGCGTGTCGCGGCGGTCGTCGTCCGGCCCGTCGGCCGTGTACAGGGGGTCGTCCCCGCGTGGACTCATCCGTCACACCTCCCTGGCGTACCGGCCGGCCGCGAGGACGCGCGTCGGCCATCGGCAGTCGGCGAAGTGGGTGTCGACGGCCTCGGTGAGCCGGTCGGGCCAGGACGGCGTGTCGTACGCCGCCCCGACTGCCGTCTCGATCAACGACGGCGTACGGGACCCGAGGGCCACGACCCGGCAGGCTGCCCGGTCGCGCTGGTCGACGTCGAACAACGCCGAGACGGCGTCGAACTGCTCGCGCACGGTACGGCCGGGAATCTCCACGCCGTACCGTCGCGCCCACTCGGCGCTTCGCGCGGAGCGTCCGGCTCCGGCCGGCGCCGCGTCCACCTCGGCCCGGAGGTCGTCGCGCAGCACCGCCCAGCGGTACCGGTGGGCGAGATATTCGGTTTCCTGCTGCGCGCAGTGCCCGCCGCCGAAGGCCGTCCAGTGCAGCGAGTCGACGACGTGCTCGGCCAGCTCGTCGGGGTCGCACCGGCTCGACAGGTGCGCGGACCGCGCGGCGACCGCACCGTCGACCGCGTGCGAGAGGGCGCACTCGCGCAGCCGTACCGGCATCCGCCGCAGGACCTGGATCAGTTCGGCACGGATGGCCGGGGTGGGCCAGCCGGTGAGGTGCCCCAGCACCGCCAGTTCGCCCCAGAGCCGCAACCAGGGCTGGTCCGCCAGCAGCAGCTGCGCCCGGCGCATGTCCCGCAGGGTGCAGGGCCGGGCCAGGCAGGCAGCGCCGCAGCTGGCGCTGCGCCGGCCGATGATCTGCGCCGGGTCGGCGGTCACGGCCGGCGCGGCGTTCTCCCGATCGCTGCCGTCGGGTACGCGTACCAGCACCGGGTGGTCCATGCCGTCGGTGAAGACCGCGCCGACGCCGGCCGGAAGCGTCACGACGAACTGCGACTGCCGTTCGGTGAGGTTGACCGTCGCGCCGACGACGTCCCGGTCGTCGCGCGCGGGCAACCTGTGGATGATCTTCACGGCGGTGTTCTTGACGACGTCCGGGGTGAGCTTCTCCGGGATCTGCTCGGCGATCACCAGGCCCTCGCCGTACGCACGGATCTCGGCCAGCAGACCGGCGAACAGCTCCACGGCGTGCGCGGCCGGTCCCGGCCGGTCGGCACGCCGCAACAGCCGGTGCGACTCCTCGAAGACACTCAGGTGTCGCAGGGTGGACGCGGTCGTGCGGTCCTGGCGGCGAACCCGCACCCTCAGGTGCTCGGTCAGCTGGATGAGCAGGGCTCCCATGAGGAAGGCCTTGTCCCGGTCGTCACCGACGTCCTCGATCTCGAAGACCACGTTCGAGTCCAGCAGGCGTCCGATGTCGATGGGGTGGCCGCCTTCGAAGAAGCTGCCGGTCGTGCCCAGCCGCAGGCTGGCCAGCCTGACCCGGATGAATCCGCGGACGTTGTCGGCGACCTCACGGCCGTACCCGATCTGGTCCACCACCTCCTCGGCGACGTGTTGCAGGTCGCTCAGGTCGGGATAGCGGGGCCGGTGCCCGGGCAGCCGCGGCTCACCCAGGGCCAGGTCCCACCCGAGCTGTTCGTACGAGCGGGCCAGGGCGGCGCCGAGCACCTGCGGGAAGGGCTCGTCGGCGTCGAAGGCGGCGAGGAAGAGGGCACGGACGAGGTCCGCGTGGGTCTGCAGCGGGAAGCCGGGCACCGGCCGCAGCGGGTTGAACCCCGCGGGGGGCGCCGAGGCCTCGCCGGGGCGGATCGCGACGACGCTCGCCGGCGGCAGCCGGTTGGCCATCCGCCGGTACTCGGCCTTGGCCGGTTCGATCACCAGCCAGGGCAGCCCCGCCTCGACGGCCTGTTCGAGCAGGTGCCGTACGGTCTGCGACTTGCCCGCCCCGGTCGCGCCACAGACGAAGGTGTGCCGGTTGAGACTGCTCAGCGGTATCCGCAACTGGTCACCCGCGTTGCCGTGCCGGTCGAGCACCGCGCCGATCGCCACCGACTCGGCGCGGACCCCGGCCCGTCCCCGGTCGGCCACGGTGTCATCCACCTCCTGTGCGGAGGGCCGGGGGGACACCTCGACGGCGGTGGTCTCCGGAGCGACGTCGAAGTCCGACCGTAGGGTCAGGCGCACTCCGGGCGCCTCCTCCGTCGGAGGGACCGCCAGCGCGGCGAGCAGCGACGAACTGCCGAGGAACGAGCCGTTCGACAACGCCGGAGAGGGCCCCGGGGACCGGGGCGGCTCATCGGCCACGGTGGCCAGTTCGGCCCGCTCGAGCAGGCCGGTCAGGTCGCCCGAGGCTCGGGTGGGCGCCAGCGCGTACGGCAGGCCGTGCAGGTCGACCGACGCGCAGAGCAGGCCCGCCACGGCCGCGGCTGCCTGCGGGGTCGTGCCGGCGGCCAACAGGTCGATCCGCCACCACCCGAGTGTCTCGGCGGTGGCCAGTTCCCGGTGCCGGCGGCCGAGGCGCAGGGCGCGTACCGCCTGGGTGGGCGACGAACCCCGGGCCTTGGCGTCGCGTTCCTGGGCGGCCAGCCGACGGGCCTGCTCCGCGACCTCGTCGGCGGGGACCGGGTCGGCGAGCAGCAGCCACGCGAAGGCGCCCTGCCAGACGCCGAGCAGACCTTCGTCGAGCCTTGGGCGCAGCTCGGCGGCCTGCTCCCGGTCGTCGCGATCCTCGACCAGGCCGTCGGTCATCCCTGCGATCCGTGTCCAGCAGGGCAACGCGTCGAGCAGCCCGGCCAACCCTCCGGCGGGGTAGGCCAGGCCGACCGCGCCGGCGAAGAGGCTGGACCGGTGCCGGCCGGCGGCATCCGCCGCCGCGGCAGCACCCGCGGCCTCGACCCCGCCGCCGGTGAAGACGTGCACGCCGCTCTGCTCGTGCGGCCGACACCAGCCGACGACCGTGCGGCCGCCGCCACCGGTCACGCCGGCCGCGTGGTAGGCCGCGACGACGGCGGCCAGCCGCTGCCGGCGCCCCGCGTCACCGCGTGCCCGGTCCACCAGCGGGGGCACCCGAGGCAGCTCCACGATCCGGTACGCCGTCGCGTGGTCGAGCCAGCCGCGTACGCCCCACCGGGGGTCGGCGGCAGATGTCACCGCCAGTCCTCCGGGCGGTGCTCCTCGGCCCACTCGAACTCGTCGTCGTAGCCGGGGCGTGGTCGTCCGGCCGGGCCCGGCTGTCCGGGCAGGTTCAGCTGCGGTCCGCTCTGCTCCCCGGACGGCTGTGCCGCCGCCTGCGACGGGTGCGGGAACGGCAGGTCGGGCAGTGGACCGGTGGTGACCCGGGGAAGAGAGACGATGTCCGGGTTGCACTCCACACTGCGTACCGACAGGCTCCCCGTGCCCTGCGTGACCTCGATCAGCGCATAGTCCGGCAGATCCTGAAGAGTACGTGGCTCGACCACGTACTCGTACACTCGTTGCTCGCTCTGCGAGTCGTTCCAGTTCGCGCTGTCGGCGACCGACCTGGTGTGGGTCCAACTCCGGCCGACGCTGACGTGCCGTGGCCACGCGCCGCTGGTCTGGTCCGAGAATCCGAGGCTGTTGCCCTCAGAGTGCGTCTGGCTGCCGCCGAGCGTACGGGTGAGCTGGCTGAGGACGAAGGTGTGTTGCCGGCCGATGAAGTCGGCCGCCCGCGCGGCCTCCTCGTGGTTGCTCAGGCGCATGAACGCGACCACGTCCGCGCCGACGGCGCGCACTGCTGAGTCCCGCAGGTGACGGAACATCAGCACGAGCCGAACCCCGCGACGTGTGCACAGGTCGGTCAGCCGCTCGATGTGCCGGTGGCTGAGGTCGTCCGCGCCGGCGACGACCAACGGGCCGACGAACGACCTCGGTGAGGAGAGCCGCTGCACCAGCCCCTGGAACACCAACTCCTTGACCAGTTCCTCCCGCGCGTTGTGCGCGGCGTTCTCGTAGACGAGGCAGGTCAACCCGGGCATCCCCAGATCGTGCCGGTCCTGCCCCTGGTCGGTCGCGGCGAACAGTTCGCGCAGCGGGTACAGGTGGGATTCGATCCGCTGCAGGTTCGGATGGGCCTGGCGCCGAAACTCGTCCGAGAAGAGCGAGCCGCTGATGTGCTCCCGCTCGGCCTCGCTCAGCTCCGGAAAGCTACCCGGCTCGTCGAGCAGGACGCTGACCGCCGCGGCGATCCGGTGGATCGTGACATCCTCACCGAGCGCCCGGCAGACGGCCGACAGGATGCGGTCGTCCTGGGCGCGGTCGGCCCGGCGGCCGGCGGGTGCGTCCCCGTGCATCGCCTCGACGAGGCTGTCGACCAGGCCCCGTCCGTCCAGGTCGGAGAAGAGGGTGGTCTCGCCGACCTGGTCGGGCAATCGGACGGCGGTGACGTCGACATCGACTTCCCGGGCGAGCCAGACCAGTTCGTGACAGGCGGCCTCGCCGGAGAAGTCCACGACGGTCATCGCACCGTGGGTACGCAGCATGGAGGCCCCCATCACGGTCAACACCGCCTCCCAGCCCCAGACGCTGCCACCGACGATGTCGACCCGGCGGGTCGTGGGCGGCAGCAGCGCGGCACCCCATTCGAGATAGCCGCTGACCCGCTCCCGCTCCCGGGCGTCGAAATACTCGCGACGCTGCTCCCACCACGCGCACTCGGCCTCGTAGCGCCGCAGCTGCTTCTCCCGCTCCCGCTGCGGCCCCTCCTCCGCGGAGCGACTGTTGGACCAGCTCAGCCACCCGCCACCCACCATCACCGCGAGCCCTGTCGCGAGGATGACGATCAGGTTGGAGGGCCCCTTGCCGACGATCCCGAGACAGAGGAGAACCACCGTCACGCCGACGCCGATGCCCACCCACCGCCGCAGACGGCGCCACTTGTCCACGCCCGCCGTCGCCGCGTCGAAGAAGACCTCGTCCCGTACGGGCTCGATGGTCGGGTACGGCTCGCGATAGCGGTGGCGAAAGCGATTCCGGTCGCGGAAGACCCAGCCGAGGCGTTCGCCCTCGACATAGAGGAAGTCCAGGTGCTGCGATCCACTCGCGGAATCGGTCATAATCCCACCCCGGCTGGTCGGGTACAGCTCGAATCAGTATCCCGGCCCGATGGACCGATATCTATAGTCGTCAGGGGCACGATCGGTCAGCGTCGACCACCGACGCGACATGCGTCATGCCCCGCAGCCGTCTGCTGCCACGTACCCTCACCCCGGGTCACGGTGACGGCGTACGCGGATGATGGGTACGTCAGCGGTGGCGAGCGGCCACCAGGCCGGATTCGTAGGCGAGGACCACGAGTTGGGCGCGGTCCCGGGCACGGAGCTTGACCATCGCCCGGTTGACGTGGGTCTTCGCGGTCAGCGGGCTGATCACCATGCGGTCGGCGATCTCGTCGTTGGACAGGCCCCGCGCGACCAGAACGACGGCCTCGCGTTCGCGGTTGGTCAACCCGTTCAGGACCGTGTCGACAGCCTCGTGCAGCGGCTCGGTGACGTACCGGTCGATCAGTTTGCGGGTGATCGACGGCGCGAGCAGGGCGTCGCCGCGCGCGGCGACTCGTACGGCGTGCAGGAGGTCCTCCGGCTCGATGTCCTTGACGAGGAACCCGGCGGCACCGGCCCGCAGCGCGTGGAATACGTATTCGTCGAATCCGTAGTTGGTCAGCATGACGACGTGCACCCCGGCCAGGGCCGGGTCCACGGCGATGCGCCGGGTCGCCTCGATGCCGTCCATCACCGGCATCTGGATGTCGATGAGAGCGACGTCGGGCAGGTGTGCCTTGGCGAGTGCCACGGCATCCTTCCCGTCGGCGGCCTCGGCCACCACCTCGATGTCGTCCTCGACGTCGAGGAGCGCGCGGAATCCGCTGCGCAGGAGCGGCTGGTCGTCGACCAGCAGGACACGGATCACGACGTTCGATCCACGGGGAGTTCAGCCCGGACGGTGAAGCCGCCCTCGTCGCGTGGTTCCGCGCGCAGCCGACCGCCGAGGGCGGTGGTTCGTTCGCGCATCCCGAGCAGCCCGACACCGGCCGGCACAGCGGTGTCCCGGGTAGCCCTGCCATCGTCGTCGACCTGGACGACGAGGGCGTCGGGACGGTAGTCGATCAGGACCGACGCCTTGGCGGCGCGGGCATGACGGGCGATGTTGGTGAGCGACTCCTGAACGATCCGGTAGGCGGTCCGGTCCACCGCGGCCGGCACGTCGCGTCGTTGCCCTTCGATCGTCAACGTCGCGTCCAGGCCCGTTATCCGGGCCCGCTCCACCAACTCCGGGACGTCGGCGAGCCCACGCGGCGGTGTCTTGCCGTCGTCACGCAACGCCTCCAGGGTCGCTCGCAGTTCCCGGCTCGCCTCACGACCGGCCTCCTGGATCGCCAGCAGGGCGTCCGGCACCCGTTCCCCCCGCCTGCGGGCCAGGTGGACGGCGACTCCGGCCTGCACGGTGATGACCGAGATCTGGTGAGTGAGCGAATCGTGCAACTCCCGCGCGATGTGCAGCCGCTCCTCGTTGGCGCGACGCAGCGCGGTCTCCTCCCGGGTGCGCTCGGCCTCGTCCGCGCGCCGCTCGGCCTGGCGCAGCGCTTCACCAGCGGCACCCGCAGCGACCAGCCACGCCAATTCGAGGGCGCCCCGGGCCCGCGCGAGCGCCTCGCTCACGGACATGTCCTGGGGCGGGGCGAGGGCGGCGAGCGGGAGAGCGGCCAGCATCATCACCGCCGCCACGACCGTGACGACGCGGTGGCCCGCCCGCACGGCGGCGTACACCGCGAAGAGGAACGCGACGGCGGGCACATCGAAGCCGACCGCCTGGTAACCCACCGCGCACAGCCCAGTGACGGCCAGGACGAAAACCGGGGCCCGCCGGCGCACGGCCAACGCCAGGCCACCGGCCACCAGCAGCGCGTAGCCGGGCAGGTCCACATCCGGGCGGTTCCCGGACAGCCCGGCGACCAGCAGCGTCACCGCCACGCCAACGGCGATCGCCCCATCTCCGACACCGGCCGGAACGCCGAACCGTCCTGTGTGCACCCGCGCACCCTAACCGGATCCTGCCGCGGACGACTCCTCCGCGCAGACGACCGGCCGCCTACCACGAACGCAGTACCTCCCCTGCTTCTGCGGCGGCCGCAGCAGCCGGATGCGCCACCTACGGCAGCGCGAACTGCCTTCGTCTGCGGGACGACCGGCGGCGTGCCCGGCGGCAGGATCAGTTGACATCCACGCCTCGGAAACGGGGCACGAAAGAGGAGATGGACATGAACTCGTCAGGAACTCTGACGTCAGTCCGACTGGTGCTTGCCGCCGCCGCAGCCGCCCTGATCGGTGGGTTCGGGCTCGCCGCACCGGCGGCCGCACACGTCGCGGCCCAGCCCACCGCCGCCAGTGTCTACACCATGAGCGCCGGGCGACTCGGGTCGACCGTGGCAGCTGTGCTGGGGCTGACCGGCGTGATCATCGGCGGGCTGGCGCTGGCCCGCCCCACCAGTCGGATCGGCACCGGCAACGGGCGAGGCGGCGCCACCACGGCCCTCGCGGCGGGCCTCATCGGCATGGCTGTCGGCGGGCTGGTCGTGGCCACCTCCGACAGTGGCATCGGCACCGGCAACGGGCGTGGCGGGGCGTACGTGGCCCTGGTGGTGGGGCTGATCGCCATGGTCCTCGGTGGGCTGGCTCTGGCCCGCTCCCGCCGCACCGGCTGACCCGGCCACCACCCGGTCGGGCACCCGAGCTCGGCGTGGAGCGTCTCCGCGTCCGGATGCCCCGGCCCGTCGAAGATACGCAGTGCCTCCTGCCACGACTCGCAGGTCCCCGACCTCCCGGTACAGCTCCAGCGCCCGCCGGTGACACGGACCGAGCTAGGCGTCCTTGACGAACACGATCGCGTCGGTGCTGCCGACCTGGGCCGGATCAAGCGGGGAGTAGCCGAACCACGGGGACACCCGGGCAGCGGGCGACATGTCGGCGAGGGCAGTGGCCAGTCGGCGGGCATCGACGAGGCAGCGCTTCTCCGGCAGCGCGTACAGCAGCCCTTCGACGGTGTCCGGCGGCGGGGTGTCGACTCCCTGGTGACGGATCGTGCCGAGGGCTGTGGCGAGGAAGGCGTATCCCTCGCCCAGGTGGGCGTTGACGATCGCGCCGGCGCTCCACCATTGCAGCGGCAGGTCACCCATCCGCATCGTGCTCTTGTTCCGCTGGAGGTGGCCGTTGTGCGCGGACACCACCGCCGGGCCCTGCTCGGCGATGGCGAGCAGGTTGGCGGCCATCATCGAGTCCCGCACCGCCAGCAGCCGCGCCATGCGGCCCGGTGACGTGTCGGCCATCCAGAAGTGGTAGCGCAGCAGGCCGGTGGCGGTGCGCCCGTACAGGCGTGCCCGGTGCCAGTCGTCCCGCGAGGACGCCGCGATCAGCTGTGGTGTCTGCGCGTCGAGGAGCGTCACAAGGTCGTCGGCGAGCAGCCGCAACTGCGCGGCCTCGGGTGTCTGCCCCACGGACTGGGACGGGCCCATCATGGCGGCAGGGTTCGTCCACCGGTCGTCGGCGCCGAGCAGGCGGTCGAGCGTATCGGCGGCACAGGGGAGCAGTTCGGCGTCGGCCCAGGCGGTGAGGTAGGCGTGCAGTGTGGTGAGGGCCTGCCGCGGGCTCGCGGCGCCGGTGATCTCCAGCGGGCCGTCGAACCCGGCGAACCGCAGCCGCTCGGGCCCGGACCGGCTCTCGTTGTACGCGCGCATCCAGCGCACCAGCTCGCGGTTGGCCGGGAAGGCGCCCCACTGGTGGCTGAAGCCGCGCTCCATGACCTCGTCGAGGCTGCCCGTGCCGGACGTGACGTAGTCGTCCACGACCAGGCCCATCATGCAGTCGCTCTCGACAGCGAACGTCCGGTAGCCCTGCTCGACGAGCTGCCGGAAGAGCCCGTTGCGCAGGTCGAGCAGAACGTCCTCGCCGTGGGTGGGCTCACCCAGGGCGAGCAGCCGTGGCCGGGAAGGGAGCAGCCGCATGACGGTCGCGGCCTCGACCGCATGGACGGTGTCCTTGGTGACAGCACTCATGCCCCTCAACTGTATCGTTGAACCCTCGGTTCAAACTTGTCCGCGACGATGGCAGGCCAGTGGGACGAAACCTTCAAGACGTGGGACGGCTCAGGCCGGTTGACCTGGCGCGTGGGCACGGCCTGTCCACACAGGCGATCAGGAACTACGAGGCGGCCGGCATCCTGCCGAGCGCCGAACGCACCCCGCACGGATACCGCACCTACACGCCACTGCACGCGCAAGCCCTGCGCGCGTTCCTCGCCCTCGTGCCCGGACACGGCCACCAGACGGCCACGTCGATCATGCAGGCGGTCAACCGGGACGCGACCGAGGACGCGCTCCGGCTCATCGACGAGAGCCACACCCAGCTTCTCGACGACCGCCGCACCCTCCAGGCCGTCGAAGCCGCGCTCGTCGACCTCGAGCCGGTGCCGCAGGAACGCGGCGACACGTACGTCGGCCCCCTGGCCAGAAGGCTCGGCATCCGCCCAGCCACCCTCCGCAAGTGGGAACGCGCCGGCCTGGTCCGGCCGCGCCGCGACCCGCAGACGGGTTACCGGGTCTACAGCGCGGCCGACGTGCGCGACGCCCTACTGGCCCACCAGCTCAGACGGGGTGGCTACCTGCTGGAGCAGATCGCCCCGCTGATCGCCCAGGTCCGCTCCGCCGGAGGCGTCGCACCGCTGGAGGCGATGCTGCACGACTGGCGTGCCCGCCTCTCGGCCCGCAGCCGCGCCATGCTCACCGGCGCTGCCGCACTGGACGCCTACCTCAACCGCCGACCGGTCCCGCCCGGAGAGGGACCGAGCGCCCGCACCACCGCCCCGTCAACCACGGATCCGGTTCAGCCACCAGGTAGCTCCCGCTGATCGTCGCCGTCGTCCCTCAACCGGTCGTCGTTCTGCCGCACCGTCGCGCCCGTAGGAGTGTTCGCTCCTGCGAGGGACGGGGCCGCTCTCGTGGGGGAGGCGCGGCCCCGGCAGGAGGCAGAGGCTGGAGGCATGATCAAGAAGCGATTGACAGTCGGCGCCGGATGGTCGATGGCGACCATCGGCATCCTGCACACCGCAGTCTTCCTGCCCCACCCCTACTGGGGCGAGTGGCTCACCGGCGGGCTGCGCTCGGGCGACGGCGATGACGCGTCCCTGTCCGTGTTCTGGGCGCTGCCCGGAAGCTTCGTCATTCCCCTGGTCCTGCTCGGACTCCTGGTGGTGCGGCTGGGGCGCCGCGGCGAGCGTGCGCCCGCCTACGTCGGTTGGGCACTGGGCGGCTGGGTGGCCGGGTGCGTACTGCTCATCGGTCCCAGCGGCTTCTTGCTGGGCTTCGTCCCGGCCGGGCTGCTCATCGCCGAAGACCTGCTGGCACGTCGCAGGAACGCGGCGGGCCCGGTGGCCCGGCGGGAGGAAGACCTCCGGCCACAGCGCTGATCGCCGCTGGCACGCGGAACTCGCGGCGCGGTTCGAGTGAGATGTACGCGGTCAGCGCGCGGAGGAAGTCGGGCGCGTCGAACATCTCACCGGCCGAGGCGACGCCGCTGGTCCTCGTCCGACTGCCGAGAATGCGATGGACCGCTTCGACCGCCAGCGGCGCGCTGAAGGCGTAGATGTCCTGGCCGCGGGCGACGACGCGCCGTTGCGTGTCACCGGAGCGCACGATGACGTCGACGGTGAACGTCTGCGCGGACCGGCCGAGTTCGTCGGCCGCAGTCGGTGCGGGTGTGTCCGGAGCGGCCAGGTCCCTGGCCGCGTCGGTGGTCATGTACGTGCGCACCTCGGGGATGGCCAGGTGGCTGGGGACGGTGACGACCTCGGCCATCGTGAATCCGGCCAGGACGGTCCGGCGGCCCGTCGGAGCGGGAAAGTCCCATTCCAGGGTCGGCAGGTCGCACTCGTCGACGTGGTACTCCAGCCGGCCACCGGTGTAGCGGACACGTCGGCCGTCGCGCCGTTCCCGGGAGACGGTGCCGGAGGCGAGGGTCCCGCCCGTGGGGTGCCAACTGCTCAGTCCGTACGCGACGTGCGCCTCGTCGGCCGCCGTCCAGTCGCCCATCGCCGTCGTGACCAGCAGATCGCCGAGCCCGCCGAAGAAGGCCATCGCCGGGACCACCGCGACGCCTGCGCTCCGAGCACGATCGGTGAAGTGCGCGAACGTGTCGAGGTTGGCCTCGATCTCGGCCGCCACATCCACGTACGGGACCCCGGTGCGCAGGGCGGCCTCGATCACGGGGGCCGCAGTCGAGGCGAACGGGCCGGCGCAGTTGATGACCGCCGCCGCGCCGGTCAACGCCCGGTCGAGCGAGGTCGGCTCGTCGACCGACGCCACCCGGTGTTCGAGCCCCGGATGCGACGCCGCCAGCGCTCGGAGCTTGCCCGCGTCGCGACCGAGGAGAAGCGGGACGAACCCGCGGTCGCGCAACTCCGTCACCACGAACCGCCCGGTGTGTCCGTACGCACCGAACACCGCCACGATCTGACCCGAACCCATCTGCGGTTCCTCCCGTGCTGCTCGAAAGATCGGCTGAGGAGACCCTCCCAGCAGCGACCAGCGCCGGACCAGTGTCTGGAATGCCATGCCCCGTACAATTTCGGACATGGCCACTGTCGCGCTCGCCGCCACCGACGGGATGCTGCACTTCGAGCTCGCCCTGGCCTGCGAGGTCTTCGCGCGGGACCCCTCCGGCCTGGCAGACCCGTGGTACGACCTCGTGGTCTGTGGCCCGGGCCCGGTTCGGATCGGCAGATTCCGGATGGAACCTGACGACGGGTTGGACCGGCTCGCCCACGCCGACACCGTGATCGTCCCTGCCGTGGCAGACATCGACGCGAAGTTGCCACCCGACCTGCTCGACGCCGTCCGCGCGGCCCACGAGGCGGGCGCCCGGATGGTCTCGCTGTGCACCGGCGCGTTTGTGCTGGCCGCCGCCGGGGTGCTGGACGGGCGGCACGCGACCACGCACTGGGCCCACACCGAGGCGCTGGCCGCCCGCCATCCCCGAGTGAAGGTCGACCCGGACGTGCTCTACGTCGACAACGGCGACGTGCTCGCCTCCGCCGGCAAAGCCGCCGCGATCGACCTGTGCCTGCACCTGATCCGCCGTGACCACGGCTCGACGGTCGCCAACGCCGTCGCCCGCCGCCTGGTCGTGCCGCCGCATCGCGCCGGCGGCCAGGCCCAGTTCGTCACCACCCCGGTGCCCGCCCGCGACGACCATCCCCTCGCCGACCTGTTCCCCTGGGCGATGCAACGGCTGAACCGTCCGCTGACCGTGGAGGACCTGGCCCGCCGGGCGAACATGAGTTCGCGCAACCTGGCCCGCCACTTCAGGTCGGCAACAGGCGTCACCCCGTTGCAGTGGCTGTCGACGCAGCGGATCCGCCGCGCCCAGGAGTTGCTGGAGAACACCGACGACAGCATCGACGCCATCGCCGAGGCGGCCGGCATGGGAACCGCCACGACGCTGCGCCGACACTTCAACCGCACCGTCGGTGTACCTCCGGACGCCTACCGTCGCACCTTCCGCAGCGCCTGGCCCGCATCAGAAACGTGACGGTCGGTCGGGGTGGCTGTGGCGGACCCGCGACACTAGTGGTCGCGCAGCATGAAGAAGAGCGTCCGCTGCTCGACATCCAGGAACGCGACCCGCCACCGGGTGGACGGACTCCCCTCGTTGTACGACCTGCTGTGCAGCCACCGCGGCTGCGGCGGCAGGAACGGTACGAGAGCCGGCCATGCGTCCGCAGGGCTGCCCGAGTACGGAAGTCCACCCGGATCGGCAGACGCGTACGGCACGAACTCGTATCGCTCCGCCAACCGCCGCGCGTCCTCCGACCGCAGCCTGACCACACCCTGGTACACCCAGTCCGTCGGACCCGGCGCTCTGGTGCAGGGGTTGCCCAGGGCGCGTACCTGCCAGTGGATCTCCGGGTAGTCGCCGAGGCCCGGCATCTCCTGCGGCGGATTCCAGCGGTCGGTGCGGACCTTCGCTTCCCCGGCGCGCACCGAGTCCTGACACGCGCTCACGTCGTCCGGATCGTCGCGGACGGACAGGATGGCGGCGGCGCACCCGACGACCAGCAGCATCGCGACGGACGCACCGAGTACGGCCATCAGCACAGGCACTCGTGTCTTCACGGCCACGAGAGTACGAACCTCGGCGAGGGTTCCGGAACCGCGGCCAGTTCGGCGATACCCGCACCGGTGAGGTGGCGGGGAAGCGGTAAGCCCGGTCGATCGCCGCCCCGAGTTCGAAATTGTGGGGCGGGTGTCAACCCTTGATCCTCTGCACCGACCAGGTGCCACGGGTTAGCCCTCCGGTTCGGGCGGGTATGCGGCGGTCTGCACGCTCGGCAGAAGGGCTGGAGGTCGTATGCCGGTGACCGACGCGTTCTTCGAGCAACTGGCGGACGTGGGGCACGATCCGCGACTCTGCAAGGTGCACGGCAGCGTCCGGTTCGACATCCGTGACGGCGATCGACTGCGGCAGTGGCTGCTAAGCATTGATCATGGCCAGTTGCGGGTGACACCTGGTGACGGTCCCGCGCAGGCTGTCCTCAAGCTTTCCACGGAGGTCGCGGAGGCGATGGTCCGGGGCGAGCTCAACGGCCTGTCGGCGATGCTGCGCGGCGAGATCCTGGTCGACGGGGATCTTGCGCTGGCACTCCGGATGGGGCGGCTGTTCCCCTCACCGGCCGCCGCACGCGAGGTCGGGCACCCCTGGGCCCGGAGGTGACGAAATGAGGGACATCCCGGGCACCGTGTCGTGCATCGACGGCAACACGTTCATCGTGTCGGATCCCAGCGGTGACGTGGACGCCGCGCCCGCCACCCCGGTGGGTCTGTTCACCGCCGACACCCGCTACCTGTCCCGGTGGGTCCTCACCATCAACGGGGAACGGATGACCGCGCTGTCGGTGGACGACAGCCAGTACTACGAGGTGGCGTTCTTCCTGGTGCCAGGTGGGCAGGTCGACTACGTGGAGGCTGACGTCTCGGCGATCCGCCGCCGCCGGATCGGCCCGGAGCTGAGCGAGTCGCTGACGGTGTTCAACTACGGCGTGCGGGACGCCGACCTCGACGTACGGCTGGAAGTGGCCGCAGACTTCGCCGACATCTTCGACATCAAGTTCGACATCCGCGAGAAGGCCGGCAGCCACTACACCCAGATCGAGGCCAATGAACTCACGTTGGGCTACCGGCGCGGCACATTCCAGCGGGAAGTGTCCGTGACGGCGAGCGAGCCGGCCACCGTCGATCCGCACGGCATGCGGTTCCAGCTTCGGCTGCCGCCCGGACAGCACTGGTCCACACAACTACGGGCCACCATGCGCGCGCCGCGTCCGGACGGCCGCGACTGGCGTGACGCGGTACGCAAGCTGCGCCCGGACGAGTCGACCCTGCCGGACACCGTACGCGCGTGGATCGCGGCGGACCCGCAGTTGGACACCGACAACACCGCGTTGCAGCAGGTGTACCACCGCAGCCTCGTGGACCTGGCAGCGCTGCGCTTCGCACCGCTGTCCCTCGGCGGCGCGACCGTGCCGGCGGCCGGGCTGCCCTGGTTCATGACCCTGTTCGGCCGCGACAGCCTGCTGACCTGCCTGCAGACCCTGCATGTCACGCCGTCGCTGACCCCACCGACACTGCGGATCCTCGGCGCGCTGCAGGGCGTCCGCCGAGACGACATCCTGGACGCGGATCCCGGCCGAATCCTGCACGAGCTGCGCTACGGCGAATCGGCCGCCTTCGAGGAACAGCCCCACTCGCCGTACTACGGCACCGTGGACGCCTCACCGCTGTTCGTGGTGCTGCTCGACGAGTACGAACGGTGGACCGGCGACGCGGCGCTGGTGAGAGAACTCGAGCAGGAGGCCCGGGCGGCCCTGGACTGGATCGACCAGCACGCGGACCTCACCTCCACCGGCTACGTCTGGTACGAACGACGCAACCAGGCCACCGGCCTGGAGAACCAGTGCTGGAAGGACTCCTGGGACAGCATCTCCTATTCCGACGGCAGACTGCCGGGCTTCCCCCGGGCCACCTGCGAGGTGCAGGGCTACGCCTACGACGCCAAGACCCGTGGGGCCCGCCTCGCGCGTACGTTCTGGGACGACCCCGCCTGCGCCGACCGCCTCGAACAGGAGGCGGCGGCGTTGAAGGACCGCTTCAACCGGGACTTCTGGCTCGACGAGCGCGGCTACTACGCCCTCGCCCTCGACCACGACGGCACACCCGTGGACGCCCTGTCCTCCAACATCGGGCACCTGCTGTGGAGCGGCATCGTGCCCCCGGACCGGGCACCACGGGTTGTCGAGCACCTGATGAGCCCCGCGTTGTTCTCCGGTTGGGGAGTACGCACCCTCGCCGAGGGCCAGAGCCGCTACAACCCACTCGGCTACCACAACGGCACCGTCTGGCCGTTCGACAACTCGTTCATCGCCTGGGGCCTGCGCCGATACGGGTTCGCCACCGAAGCCGGACGCATCGCCAAGGGCATCATCGACGCCGCCACCTACTTCCACGGCCGCCTCCCCGAAGCCTTCGGCGGGTTCGACCGCCAGACGACCCGGTACCCGGTGCGCTACCCCACCGCCGGCAGCCCTCAGGCCTGGTCCAGCGGGGCGTCCCTGCTCCTCATCCGCACCATGCTCGGGATGGACCCGCACGAAGGGCACCTCGCCGTCAGTCCGGCCCTACCGCCCGGCTTCGGGCGGATCGCGCTCCTCGACATTCCCGGCCGCTGGGGAAAGGTCGACGCCTTCGCCCGCCATCGCCCCGTCCGACCACCGACCGACGGCACCGACTCCTTCCCCTCCCCGTCACTGGAGTAGCGGCCGACCGAGTGATCATGGCGTAAGAGCCGGTCCCCCGGCGATTCGCGGCTTCCGGTGGAGGCACTGGCCTGCGCAACCGTCATGATGACGGGGTGCAGATCCTGTCCATCCAGTCGTCGGTCGCCTACGGCCACGTCGGCAACTCGGCGGCCGTGTTCCCTCTCCAGCGCCTCGGCCACGATGTCTGGCCGGTGCTGACCGTCCATTTCTCCAACCACACCGGGTACGGCGCGTGGCGCGGGCCGCTGCTGGCGCCGGCCGACGTCGCCGAGGTGATCGCCGGCATCGCCGAGCGTGGGGTCCTCGGCAGTGCCGACGCCGTGCTCTCGGGCTATCAGGGCGACCCGGCGATGGGTGCGGTGATCCTCGACGCGGTGGAGAAGGTGAAGGCGGCCAACCCGGACGCGGTCTACTGCTGCGACCCGGTGATGGGCGACGTCGGCCGGGGCATGTTCGTCCGACCGGGCATCCCGGAGTACCTGCGCGACGAGGTCGTCCCGCGAGCCGACATCATCACCCCCAACCAGTTCGAGCTGGACTTCCTCGCCGGCCGTACGACGACGTCGCTCGCGGAACTGCTGGAGGCGGTCGACGTCGTCCGCGCCACGGGGCCGTGCCACGTTCTGGTCACCAGTGTGCTCCACGGTGACGTCCCGCAGGGGTCGCTGGAGGTGGTGGCCGTCTCCGACCAGGGCGCCTGGGTGGTGACCACCCCCCTGCTGCCGATCAGCCCGAACGGTGGCGGCGACGTCACCGCGGCGCTGTACCTGGCTCACCTGTTCACGACCGGCTCGCCTGCCTTGGCGCTGGAGCGCACCACCGCCTCGATCTTCGCGGTCTTCGAGGCCACCCTGGCGGCGGGCACACGGGAGCTCCAGCTGATCGCCGCCCAGGACGTGATCGCCGACCCGCCGGCGCGGTTCGCCGCCCGGCGGCTGCGCTGAGACATCGCAGCCCCTGGACCCACGCCGGGCCAGGTCGACCTGCGTCGGCAGGATAGCGTCCAGGCGGTGCGTACTCCCTCCGGACCCGCCGCCCTGACCACGACCGAACGGGCGGTCGACGCCCGCTTCCGCGCGATCCTGGCACGGCTGCCCCGGCGCGGAGCGGCCGGCTGGCTGACCGAGTTCGCGGTCTTCGGGCTCAAACAGGCCTGGGCGTGCGTGTTCGGCGCCGCGATGCTGGCGGTCATCCTCGCGGCGCATCTCTGGTACCCGCAAGACGCGGCACTCGCCCGCAACGACGTGCTGACTCTCGCCGCGGTCGCCATCCAGATCGCCATGGTCGCCGGACGCCTGGAAACACTACGCGAACTGCGGGTGGTGATTCTGTTCCACCTCGTCGGCACGGTGATGGAGGTGTTCAAGACTCACGTCGGCTCGTGGTCGTACGCCTCCGACGGCGTGCTGCGGCTCGGTGGGGTGCCCCTGTTCAGCGGCTTCATGTACGCCGCGGTCGGCTCCTACATGGTGCGGGTCAACCGTTGTTCGACCTGCGTTTCGCGCGCTACCCGAAGCGCTGGACGACAGCCGTGGTCGCCGCGGCGATCTACGCCAACTTCTTCACCAACCACTACCTCTTCGACGCCCGGTGGCTGCTCGTCACCGTCGTCGCGCTCGTGTTCGGACGCTGCGTCATGCACTTCCGGATATTCCGGTTCCGGTGGCGCATGCCGCTCCTGCTGGCCTTCCTCCTGGTCGCCTTCTTCATCTGGCTGGCCGAGAACATCGCCACCTGGTCGAACGCGTGGCTCTACCCGAGCCAGCTCGACGGTTGGCACCCGGTGTCACCGGAGAAGCTCGCGTCGTGGTTCCTCCTCATGATCATCTCGGTCGTGATGGTCACCTGGATCTCGCCGCCCCAGCCGCCCGACGGTCATCTGGCCGAGTGACGGAAACAGGACACATCGGAGTGGCCGGCCACCCACATCAAATATCAGATTCCTGATGTGTCGGGCGCGAATCGCCCGGCCAGGACAGCCGCCGCGCAGAGGAACGAACCGGCCTGCGCAGAATTGACGTAGCCTGGATACCAGCTGTCACCAAGGCGAGTCACCCCGCACTTCCGGTAGCGACCATCCACAGAGATGGGAGGGATATCGTGTCCCAGGCATGGAAGACCGCCACCATCATCATCGCGACGGCTGTCATTCTCTCCACGCCACTGGTCTGGCTGTTGGGAAATCCCGACAAGGGCCAGATGGTGGGCGCATCGGTCCAGGCCGGGGCCGGGGTCCTGGCACTGCTGTGGGGGCTGTTCCAGCGGACCGCCGGCGGCCCGAACGATCGGGCATCCCGGACCGGCGAAGGCACCGGCCGGTCAGGTGGCCGTGTCGTCACCGGCGTACGCAGGCCCGGCGGCAAGGGCACGGGCTCAAGCCGGGCCAGCCGGACGGGCAAGGCGACTGCGGTCGGCAAGGGCAGCAGCGCCACGACCGGCATCGACTACGGCGACTGAACGGCTTTCGGACACCACGTATGGCCCACATGGACGGTACGCCGGAGCCTACGGTGCATGTCGCGGAGACAGGTGACGCCGAGGCTCGTGACGGCGGCAGGGCGGTGACCGGGTTCCTCGGCCGCCGGGCACAGCCACCCGTGGCCCGGGTGGAGGTGTCCGACACCGGACCCGCCATCGCGCTCGACGGCGGCCTGGCGGTCAGCGGCTACGCACACATCGAGAGTCTGACTCTGGTCCACCAACGTCCCCGCACTCCGGTCACCTGGCCGCTCCGCGTCGGTGACCTGCCCCGCGAGGCCGACTTCTTCCAGGCCCGTGCGGCCTTGACCGAACTCGGGTCGGCTCCTGACCGGGTACGGATCGTCACCGGCATGGGCGGTGTGGGCAAGTCCCAACTGGCTGCCCGCTACGCCCGACAGCGCTGGGATGCGGGCGAACTCGACCTGCTCGTCTGGGTGCCGGCCGGGCGCGCCGAGTGGATCCAGTCCGCGTACGCCAACGCGTGGCTCGACATCGACGACGCAGCCCCGGGCATGGACCTGGCGGAGGCCGCGACCCGGTTCCTCCGCTGGCTGAGCGAGGACCACGGCAAGCGGTGGCTGATCGTCCTGGACGACGTCACCCACCCGTCGGACCTGTCCGCGTTGTGGCCGCCGTCCACCCCGCTCGGCCAGACGGTGCTCACCACCCGCAACCGGGACGCAGCCCTGCTGGGTCCCGGCCGCCAGCGCATCGACCTCAGCGTGTACAGCCCGGACGAGGCGGTGTCCTATCTGCGGTCACGCCTCGCGTACTACGGCCGCACCGACGACCTCCACCAGGTCGCTCTGCTCGCGGCTGACTTCGGCTACCTGCCGCTCGCCCTGGCGCAGGCCGTGCCCTACATGGTGAACAAGCGACTGGACTGCACGGCCTACCGCGCGCGCCTCGCCGACCACGGACGCACCCTCACCCGGCTGCTGCCCGGCCCACGCGCCCTGCCCGACGACCAGAAGATCACCCTCGCGGCGGCGTGGTCGCTGTCGATCGAACTCGCCGACGAACTGGAGCCGGCCGGTCTCGCCCGACCCTTGCTCGATGTGGCCGCCATGCTCAGCCCGGACGGGATCCCGGCTGCCGTTCTGACCAGCGAGCCCGTTCTGCGGTACCTGGACGGTCCGGACCTGCCGGTCGACGACCTGTCCGACGCGTTGTTGAACCTGCATCAGCTCAGTCTGGTGGAGTACTCGCCGGGCTCGGTCCGGCACACCCTACGCGTCCACCGGGTCCTTCAGAGATCCGTGCGCGACGGTGTCGGCGCCCAGAACCGCGTCCGGCTCGCCCGAGCCACGGCCGACGCCCTGGCACACGCGTGGCCGCAGCCGGGTCTCGACCTGCCCCTGGCCCACGTACTGCGGGCCAACCTCGACGCGCTTGCCGAGCACAGCGAGAGCGCGCTGTACGTGGACGGCGTACACCCGGCGGTGCTCAGCTCCGGCCGCGCGCTCGGTGAGGCCCGACTCAGCGACTCCGCCCGCGCGTACTTCGAACGAGTGGCCGCGCGGGCCGCCGCGGCACTGGGACCGGACCACCCCGACACCTTCACCGCCCGGCACGAGTTGATCCGCTGGCAGGGACGTGGCCTGCGAGACGCCGGTGTGACCCGCGAAGCGTTCCGCGCCCTGCTGGCCGACCGCGTCCGGGTGCAGGGCCCTGACCACCCCGACACCCTGGCCACCCGTCACGAACTGGCCCGTTGGCAAGGGCTCGCAGGTGATGCCGCCGGCGCCCGGGACGCGCTGGAGGAGTTGCTGGCCGACCAGGTCCGTGTGCTTGGCGCGGACCGCCCCGACATCCTGACCACTCGGGGCAACCTCGCCCGATGGCAGGGCCGCGCAGGCGACGCGGCCGGCGCGATCGCGACCCTCCGCAGCCTCGTCGCCGACCGGTCACGCGTGTGGGGCCCGGACGACCCCCGCACGTTGATCGCCCGGATCGAGTTGGCGCACTGGCAGGGCATGGTCGGCGACGCCGGAGCTGCGGCGTCCACACTTGCCGAGCTGGCGGCGGTCAGCGCCCGCGTGCTCGGCCCGGACCATCCGCGTACCCTGTCGGTGCGAGGCACCCAGGCGATGTGGACCGGTCGTTCCGGCGACGCCGCAGGCGCCGCGGCCACGCTCGCCGACCTGGCCGCGAACCAGGAAGCGGTACTCGGTGCCGACCACCCGGACACCCTGGGCACTCGTAGCGCCGCGGCTCACTGGCGCGGCAAGTCCGGGGACGCCTCGGCTGCGGCGGAGCAGCTTGCCGATCTCGTCTCCGACCTGGTCGTCCTGTTCGGGCCGGACCACCCCGACACGCTCACCGCACGCAACAACCTGGCGTCGTGGCGGGGTAAGGCCGGCGACTCACGAGGCGCGGCCGCCGCGCTCGCGGACGTGGTGGACAGCCGGACGCGGACCCTCGGCCCGCGATCACCCGACGACGCTGTCCAGTCGTGCGAGCCTGGCCTACTGGCGCGGCCGGGCACGGGACGCGCGCGGCGCGGCGGACGCCTACGCCGACGTTCTCTCCGATCAGCAGCGCGTGCTGGGACCCAGACATCGCACCACCCTGTCCACCCAGAGGAACCTCGCCGACTGGCTCGGACGCGCGGGCGACGGCCGGGCAGCGGTCACAGTCCTCGAGGAACTCCTGCGACTCCAGCTAGACCTGCTCGGGCCCCGGCACCGCGACACCATGAAGACACGCAAGGACCTCGGCCACTGGCAGGCCCGCAGCGGCGACATCGCCGCCGCGTTGAAGACCATGGCCGACCTGGTGGACGACCGCATCGCCGTCAACGGTCCCGATCACCTCGACACGCTGCAGGCGCGCAAGGAACTCGCCCACTGGCGGGGGCGCTCCGGGGACGCCGCAGGCGCCGTGACCGCCTTCACCGACCTTCTGCGCGACCTGGAACGGGTTCTCGGCCCTGATCACCCCCGCGTCCTCACCTCCCGCCGCAACCTGGGCTTCTTCCACGGCAAGGCCGGCGCCCCCGCGACCGCTGTGACCATCCTGACCGAGGTGCTGAAGGACCAGGTCCGCCTCCTCGGCCCTGACCATCGCGACACCGAGGTGACCCGGACCTACCTCGCCGAGTGGCGCGCTGCGCTGAACGGGCCGCCCAGCAGCACGTCAGAGAGGTGAGACGTGCCCGCAGGTGGAACTCTTCAGACCCACCTCCCCTCCCGGACGTGCCGATGACTCTTCGGCTCGTCGGCGGTCTACCAGACTGATCCTCAGCTGAAGGAGGCCCATGGCCAAGCTGCTGTACTCGGCGACGGCGTCACTCGACGGTTACCTCGCCGGCCCGGGCGGCGACATGTCCTGGCTGACCGAGCACCTCACGGGCGACAACCCGACGGCGGAGCGTCTGCTGGCCGCCGTCGGCGCGATCCTGGCCGGCAACGCCACCTTCGGCGGCGACGACCCGAACCGCGGCACCGACAGCGAGGGCGCGTTCGGCGGCCGGTACCACGGCCCGACGTTCGTTCTCACCCACCGGCCACCGGCCGAGCCACCGAAGGGCGTCACCTTCGTCAGCGACCTGCACAGCGCCGTCGCCCAGGCCAAGGAAGCCGCCGGCGACAGGTACGTGAACATCCTCGGCGCGAACGTCGCCCAGCAGTGCATCCGGGCCGGACTGCTCGACGAGATCCTGATCTTCTTCGCCCCGGTGCTGCTCGGCGACGGGGTGCGCATCTTCGACCACCCCGGCGGCACCAGGGTGCGGCTGGCACCGGTGGCCGACGAGACGGCGCACTGGTACCGCGTCATCTACTGAGTACACAACCTGGTCGGCGGCTCCTGCTCACCACCGCTGCACGTAGGCAGCCCGCCACTGCGGCGAGGGGTCCGAACCCAGAGCCGTCCAGTACTCCCGACCGTCGACGATCTTCCCGTCGCGCACCGTCCAGAACGAGGCCACTCGGTGGACCCCCATCGTGTCGTGGGGGACTTCCACCTCGGACACCACGGTTTCGCCGTCTGCCACGATCCGGAGCACTCTGATCGCCCACCCCTCCGGATACTCGGCATTGATCGTCACGTAGTTGTCGCGACCCACGATCCGCTCAGCGCTGACCGGCCATTCCACCGCCAGGTCGTCCGCCAGCAACTCGCCGAGCCCTACCCAGTCACGGGCCTGCATACGATCCCAGAACTCCTGAACGATCTTCGTCGGTTCCATGAGCGCATCGTGGCAGGGCCCACCGACAAGGCGCGGCCCTGCGTGGCAGGCCGGTTGCCGGAGGCAGGTGACACATCCGGCTTGACCGGCGTGCGCCTCACCCCGTCGCCGGGAACGCGGACGACCCGACGGGTGCCTCACTGTTCCCGTCTCGGCTCGCCACCCGCAACGGGCAGCCCGTGTCGACGCGCGCGACAAGGTCGGCCCGCAGCGCGGCGAGTTCGGCCATCCGGGCGTCGATCACGTCGATCTTCTCCCTGAACAGCGCCGACAGCGCCTGCGCGGTGTCGGGCGCGTCGCGCAGGCGCGCGCAGTTGGCCGCGATCTCCGCCAGCGAGAAGCCGAGCGTCTGCGCCGTGCGGATGTAGTGCAGCCACGCCACCACCTCGGGTGGAAAGTCGCGATAGCCGTTGGGTAGCCGTCGGCCCTCGACGAGGCCGAGTTTCTCGTAGAACCGGATGGTGTCCGTGCTCATGCCCGCTTGCGCGGCCAGATCCCCGATACGCATGACGCTCCGCAGGCTCGTGGGCTTGACCTTGGAGCTTACTCCAAGGTTTACCGTCAGGCGCCCCGCAGTCGGACACCAGGAGCCCTCGTCGTGATTCCACGTCTCCTCCCCTCCCGCCCCGCCTACCTGCGCCTCGTCCGCGCGAGCGCCTGGTACGACCTCGTCGTCACGGCAGGTTTCGTGACACCGTGGACGTACGTACTGCTGCACGACGCGCTGTCCCACCTGGGTGACGCACTCGGACTGGGCGCCCTGCCCACCCCTGATCCGATGCAGACCCTGTACGCGAACCTGATGGGATCGGTCGTGGTCGTCTGGGCGTTGTTGCGCATCCTCCATACGCAGCCCGTGCACGGACTGTTCGATGGCATCGCGCGTGCGCTGTTCGCGATGTGGCAGGCGTACGCGCTGGCGCACGGCGCCACCCGGATGCTGTGGCTGTTCCTCGTCGTCGAGGCGGCATTCGGCCTCGTCCAACTCCTGCCCTGGTGGAGGTTCCGGCGACCGGCCCGTCGGACGAGCTGACCGGTCCGGTCGCTGCCGCGGCCTGGGACGAACGACCGGCCATGGCGTTCCCGCGAGACATCACCAGCGGGACACGCCATGGCCGATCGTCACCGATGCCGATCCGTCCGGCCACGCGACGGGGACGAGCCGGCGTCCCTCACGCGGAGAGGGTCACCACCGGATCGTGATCGTGCACGACGGCGGCCACAGCTTGCACCTGAAGGTGATGGTGACCGAGCTCTTCCGGCTCGTGAACTCCACCGTGGGCGTCTCGGTGCCGGCCTTATCGGCGAGGTCGGCGATGGTCGTCTCGTCGGTCAGGTCCTCCGTCACGTAGAGCGGCTTGCCGTCCACGGAGACCGCGGCCTGGTCCGGGGCCACCGGCTCGGACATGCCGGCCGCCTCGAGGATGTACTTGACCTCCCCGGTCCGCAGGTCCCCCGCCCGTCCGTCGATCACCGCCTCGTCGACCGTGGCCACGCCGGCGGCGTCGACACTGATCACGTCGGCGACGGCGTCGGCCTCGGAGTCGAAGGGAAACCACCCGAAGCGCCACTCCCCGTCGCGGCAGTGGAACAGCCCGAACGTGCTGCCCTCGGGCACGTAGGTGATGGTGACGTTGCCCTTGTCGTCGGTGTTCTCCACGGCACAGTCGCCCGGGTTCGGTGGCGTGGGCTTGTCGTCCTGAGCCAACGCCACGCCCGGCGCGGACAACAGCACCGCAGCGACCACGCCGAGCGCCACCAGTCCTGCTCTCAGCCTACCGACCATGTTGCCTCCTCTGCTCATGACCGGGCGACGCCCGGCCGCTGCGGCCACCATCACCGCACGGCCTGAGGTGAAGCTGATGTCGACCTGAGACGCGCACACACGCCCGGCCGGACCGGGGTCGCCGTCACTCGTCCGAACCCGCAGGCCCAGACGGAAACGTCGGAAATCCGACAGTTCTGGCCCGGATTCTCGACACCTGCCCGCAGGCGATGTCGGTAGCCTCTGCTCCCGCGGCCAGGTCAGGGGGGTGGCTGGATGCAGGTACGGCTGCTTGGACCGGTCGACGTGACCGTGCGCGACGTCGTCCGACCGGTGCGCGGCCTGCGACGCAAGGCACTGCTCGCCGCACTGGCGCTGCACGCCGGTCACCCCGTCGACGCCGACCGGCTCATCGAGATCGTCTGGGACGGCAGGCCGCCCTCGACAGCGTCGAACTCCCTGCAACGCCACGTGTCCTACCTGCGTGGCGACCTCGGCGCCCGGGAGACGATCACGGCCTCCCTGCACGGCTACGTCCTCGACCTGCCCGGCGAGGGCACCGATGTCGACGTCGCCGAGCGCCTCGTGCGCGAGAGCAGAGACCCCGGGGACCCGGCCGGCAACGCCGCCCGGCTACGCACGGCTCTCGCACTGTGGCGGGGTCGGCCACTGGCGGATGTCAGCAGCCTCAGCTGGATGAACGAACAGGCCGAACGCCTGACCCGCATCGAGCTGGAAGCCGTCCAGGCACTCGTCGACGCCCGCCTCGCACTGGGTGAGCACGCACCGCTCGTACCCGACCTGGAGCGCCTGGCCGGCCGGCATCCGTACCACGAGCAGATACACCACAAGCTGATGCTGGCGCTGTACCGCAGCGGACGCCAGGCGGAGGCCCTGAACACCTACCAGCGGCTGCGCACCACACTCGCCGACGAGCTGGGCATCCATCCGAGCCGGGAGCTGCGCGAGCTCGCCGCCGCCATCCTCCGGCAGGACGCCACCCTCGACCCGCCGGCGGCACCGGTGCGCCTCACCTCCACGCCGACGGCAGGTCCGGTGCCGGCACAGCTTCCGGTGCCGGCACGGGGCTTCACCGGGCGCCGTCGCGAGCTCGCCCAACTCGACGAACTGCTCGGGGCCGCGCAGGCAGCACACCGAACCGGGTCCGCCACCACGGTCGTCGTCGTGCTGTCCGGCACCGCCGGCGTCGGTAAGACCACCTTCGCCACGCACTGGGCACACCAGACAGCCGGGCGGTTCCCCGACGGGCAGCTGTACGTCAACCTTCACGGATTCGACGCCAACGGAGCGTTGACCTCTCCGGCCGCCGCGATCCGCGGGTTCCTGGACGCGTACGGGGTGCCGGCGCAGCAGATCCCCGCCGGGCTGGCCGCTCAATCCGCCCTCTACCGCAGCGTGCTGGCCGGCAAACGGACCCTCGTCGTCCTCGACAACGCGCGCGACGCCGAACAGGTCCGTCCCCTGCTGCCCGCCGCGCCCGGGTGCCTGGTGCTGATCACCAGCCGTAATCAGCTCACCCCTCTGGTCGCCAGCGAGGGCGCCCATCCGCTGGTCCTGGACCTGCTGCCCCCGCAGGACGCGCGGGACCTGCTGGCCCGGCGCATCGGCGCGGCCCGGGTCGCCGCCGAGCCGGCCACCGTCGACGACATCATCGCCCAGTCGGCGCGGCTGCCCCTGGCACTGGCCATCGTCGCCGCGCGCGCCGCCACCCGGCCCGCCTTCCCACTCGCTGCCCTGGCCGCCGAACTCCGCCAGGCCGCGGACGGCCCGGACACCGATCTCGGCCCCTTCCACGCCGGTGACCCGGCCACCGACATGAGGGCCGTCTTCTCCTGGTCCTACCGCACCCTGTCCCCTCGGGCAGCCCGGCTGTTCCGACTCCTGGGTCTGCACCCTGGACCGGACATCACCGTTCCCGCCGTGGCCAGCCTGGCCGGACTTCCCACGGCGCAGATCCGGGAGCTGCTGACCGAGCTGACCCGGACACACCTGCTCACCGAACACGCGCCCGGCCGGTACACCTTCCACGACCTGCTCCGCGCGTACGCGCGGGAACTGGCCGGCATCCGCGACAGCGCCGAGGACCGCCACCACGCCCAGCACCGGATGTTCGACCACTACCTGCACAGCGCCGACTCCGCCGCCCGCCGGCTGGACCCGCACCGGGAAACGATCATCCCCGGCCCGCCCCACCCGGACGTGCTTGCGGAGACGTTCGCCGGCTACGGGCCCGCACTCGCCTGGTACACCGCGGAGAAGGCGATCCTGACCGCCACCATCGAGCAGGCCGCCCGCTGCGGCTTCGACGGACACAGTTGGCGGCTGGCCTGGACCCTGTTCGACTTCCTCGACATCCACGGCTACTGGCACGACCTGATCACGGTCCAGAGCGTCGCGCTCGCCTCCGCCCGACGTCTGGCCGACGGCCGCGGGCAGGCGCACGCCCACTGGGGGCTCGCCCGCGCCCACGCGCAACTGACCGGCAACGACGAGGCCCTCACCCACTTCCAGCACGCCCTGGCACTGTTCGAGCAGACCGGCGACCGGACCAGTCAGGCACACACCCAGCTCAACCTCGCCTGGGCCAACGACCGGGAGGGCCGCTACGCGCAGGCACTTCTTCACGCACGGGAGGCGACCGCGCTCTACGAGGCCATCGGCGACCTGGCCGGGCAGGCGGACGGTCACAACGCCATCGGCTGGTACCTGACCCACCTCGGCGAGCATGAGCAGGCGCTCACCTACTGTCGGCAGTCACTCACCCTGCACGAGGAGACCGGCGACCAGCGCGGAATCACCCAGGCCTGGGACAGTCTCGGCTACGTCCACACCAACCTCAGCGAGTTCGATCAGGCAGCCGACTGCTATCAGCGGGCACTCGACCTGATCCGACAACTGCGTATCCGCTATGACGAGACCATCGTGCTGACCCACCTCGGCGACTCACGCCACGCCGCGGGGGACGTCCCCGGGGCCCGCCTCGCCTGGCGACACGCTCTGACCATCCTCGACGAGCTCCAGCACCAGGACGCCGCCGCGGTCCGCACCAAACTTCACCAGCTCGCGGTGGCAACCCGGCCGACGGACGACTCCGGCAGGACGACCGTGGTGAACCGGTCCTGACAGCCGCCCCGGCCGCACGTTGTGCTGTCGGCCCTTCACATCTCTGGTGGTGGCCGCGAACTCCTGCGGCCCCGACGTCGAGGCCTACGTGCTCTTCAGCGACCGCTGTATCCGAACCCGCCGATCCGGCGTGCCGAGCGCGCCGCCGGGCCCGTCGGCCGGCCGACGCGGGCGATGTGGAGCAGACGCTGCGGCGCCACGTCCAGCAGAGCGCCCAACGCGGTACGGGTGGCGGGCGCGTCGATGAGCTGGCTCAGCGGATGCGCCGCCAGCCCGGCCGCGTGCAGGGTCAGCCAGACCCGCATCAACACCCGGCCGAACCCGATCTGCGCCGCGTCGTCCATCCCGGGCGGCCCGACCAGGACGATCGCCGCGCCGCCGAGCGCGAGCGGGTTGCCGGCGGCTGCGGCGAGCAGCCGGGGCAACCCCAGCCGGCGCAGCGCCGGGTACGCCGCCAACGCCGCCCGCAGTCCGGTCGCCTCGACCGGGGACAGGCCGAGGCACCGTCCGGTCAGCCCGTCGGCCCGGTAGTCCGGGTGCGCCGGGGTGAGCCGCAGCCACGACCGCAGCTCGCCGACCACCGCCGGATCGGCGTACAGTTGCTGGTCCGCGACTCTGAGCAGCCGCGCCAGCAGGTCGGCGTCCGGGACGACCCGGACCGATCCGCCCGCCTGCCGGGCGACGGCGTCGACGGTCTCGATCACCTGGGCGTCCGGGCCGGCCGAGAATCGGCCCCGGTGGGTGCGCCGGGCCTGCACCTGCGCCGCGCTGAAGGGACTGTCGTAGCGGCGCCGGGCAGCGCGCAGCCAGCCGACCCAGCGGTCCTGGGCGCAGTGGTCCGCGACGAACTCCATCGGCACTGCGAGGTCGGCGGCGACGATCAGACAGGTCTCGACGAACGCGCCGAGGGACAGTCTCAGGTCCCGGCCGGTGGGATCGGCAGCCGGCAGGGTGTCCGCCGGGTCCCACCCGACCCGAACAGTCCCGGGCCGGTAGTCGAGCCGCCAGGGCTGGGTGTTGTGTGCGCTCGGCGCCCGCCAGCACAGCGGCTCCAGGATGCGCAGTGCGTCGACGTCCACCTACAGCGCCTTCTCGTAGAAGGTGTACCCGTGCAACGGTCGGCCGCCCAGCGCCCGGTACTGCGCGGCCGAGGCCGGGTTGTCCCGCCCGACGTAGGTGCTGCGCAGCGTGGTGTAGCCACCGGTGTGCAGGTTGCGACGCAGCTCGGCCGAGAGCAGCCGCTGGTATCCGCGCCCCTGGTACCGCGGCGACACACCCTTGACGATCAGCACCGCCTCCCGCCGGTAGCGACGCCGGGTCGCCAGCAGCCGCAGCTGGTTGACCGGGTGCAGGTCGCCCCGGACACCGACCACGTACTCGCTGATGTCCGGGACGCACAACACGAACGCCACCGGCTGTCCCGCCCTGGTCAGGTAGAGCAGCAACGACTCGTCCAACAGGTACGCCAGCCCGTCGGTCTGCCGGCGCAGCTGCCGGGCGGAGATCTCGGTGTAGTAGCCGAGCTGGGCGAACGACGCGTTCAGCAGCTCCCGCAACAGGTCGAGCTGCTCGTCGAGCCGACGGACGTCGCCCCGGTGCACCCGTAGTTCCGCACCGTCCGGCTCGGTTCGCCCGACGGAGTCCTCGCCGCCGTCGGCGGGGACCGGGCAGATCCAGGTGTCCGACTCGAACCGCCGGTGGAATCCGTACGACTCGTAGGCGGGCACGTACCGCGGCGGGTTCCAGGCGCTGTCGATGAAGCCCCGGTCGGCGTACCCGGAGGTGATGACTCCGCCGGCCTGGTTGGGCAGCAACGCCACCGGACCGAAGAGCGCCTGGCGGTCGTCGGCGGCGCGGGCGGTGAGCGCCTCGAACAGCGGCCGCGCCGCCGGCGCGGTGAACTCGGTGAGCCCGAACAACTGGCAGCGGCGGCCGAGTTTCGCGTCGAAGGCGGCGTCGGTGTGCAGCGTGCTGCGGCCCACCACCGCACCGGAGGCGTCCCGCAGCACGTACATCGGCACGCCGTCGCGCCACCACCGCCGGATCTGCTGGCGCGGGGTGGGCACGTGGCGCGGCTCGCCGGCGTACACCCGGTCGGTGAGCGCGACGAATTCGCGCAGGCCGCGCCGGTCGACGACCCGCTCGAAGCGGTGGGTGGTCATCGCCGCACCGCCGGTCCGGTGGTCTCCGAGGCCAGCGGGGTGAAGGTCGGAATGTGCGCCATGTCGGGGGACTCGGCCCGCCACACCCCGTTGGAGTAGCCGTCGGGTTCGGCGGTGTAGAGCCGGATGAAGCCGCCGGTCGCATTGCGGTTGCCGTCGGTGACCCAGACCATCAGCCTGCGGTGCTGCCGGGACCGCGCGAACCGCAGCATGGCGTCGCGGTCGGCGAAGAACGCGATCGTGCCGAGGGTGAACGGGAACTGCCAGTAGACCGTGTGCCAGCGGTATCCGCGCATGCGGCGCAGGTCGCGGACCATCCGCAGCCAGGCCGGGAGAAGCCGCAGGATCGCCAGTGGGCCGCGGTAGCGGGTCGCGCCGACGAACATGGCGCCGGCCCGGGCCTGCGCCGGGGCCTGGGAGAAATCACGGGTACGCATCACTCAGCCCACCAGGTAGACGTTCTTGATCTTCTGCTGTCCGGCGAACGGGCCGCTGCCCGGCTCGTGCAGCTCGACACGAAGGTCGCCGGCGGTCGGGTCCTCGGTCAGCGACTGCGCGAAGTCACGGGAGACCGCCGCGAGGTGCCGCCGCACCCCGGTCCGGCAGGCGGCGGCGAGGGCGTCGCGGTCCGCCTCGGGCAGCGGGCGTCGCAGTTCGAGGTGGATCACCGGTCGGGTCTCCAACGCGGCGTCCTCGACCAGCGTCAGGCAGAACCGGCTGATCTCGGCGGCGTACGGGTTGCCGGTGTACAGGCCATACTCGACGTCCTGCGGGTAGAGGTTGGCACCGAGGTACGACACCGTCGAGTCGCGTCGGCCGAACAGCAGCAGCACCGGCAGGGTCATCCGCTCGCTGGCCATTGCGGCGCGACACTCGGCCCAGCGTCCCGCCTCGGCCCGGGCCAGTTCGAGGATCCGCGCATAGCTGACGAGCAGCGCCTCGTCGCCGACGTTGTAGCGAAGCCGCGGCTGCAGCACGTCGGGACCGGTGACCGTGCAGAGCAACTCCCGCCGCTCGTTGGTCTCCAGGTACGTGGTCAACGGGTTGTACTGGAACACCATCGGCAGCCGTTGCTCGTCCGCGCCGAGCAGCGCCGCCCGTAGCGCGGCATCGGTGCGCAGGCGTCGCCGCAACCACACGGTGAACCGGGTCTCCGCGCCGACGCCGATGGTCAGATCCGAGGCGCCGTAGGCCGACCGTACCCGCAGGAACCGCTCCTCCAGGTAGCCGCGCAGCGCCTCGGTCATCCCCTCTCCCCCGCAGCTGGCGAAGATGCGGTAGCGCGACCAGGCGAAGCCCTCGGCGTCGAGCCGGTCGCGCAGATGCTTCAGGAACGGCGGGTACGCGGTCACCAGGTAGTCGAAGTCCGGGCCGAACTCGCGTAGCGTGTCGACGATCTTGCCGAGGTCCGGGCCGGTGTTCTTCACCACCGCGACCCGCGCCATCGCGGTACCCGTCGTCGTGCCGGTCGCCCACGCGCCCATCGAGTAGGCGTTGATGACGAACGGCCGACGCATCGGAAATACCAGGCTGGTGTAGCCGGCGATGTCCTGGTGCACCGCACGCAGTTCCCGCTCGCCGCGCGGCCAGTTGAACGGGCGGCCCGACGAGCCGGCCGACTCGTCGACCACCACGCCCCGCGCCGGCAGTCGTCCCGCCCGGCAGCGAAGGGCGGCGCTGTAGGCGACGACGTAGTTTTCCTTGTCGGTCTCCGGGAAGTCGCCGAGTCGACGGCGAACCCGTCCCGGCCGGGTGTGCAGGAAGTCGCGGTACGCCGGGACGTCCAGGGCGGCGAGCGCGCAGACCGCACGCGCGTTCGCCGCGGCGAGCCGGTCCAGCAGCGGGTGGTGGAGCCTGGCCGACCACCGCCATACCGCCGGGCGGCGACCGGCCAGCCGGACCGCCGCGCCACACACCCTGGTGAGGATCGACAGGTGTGCCCGACGCCAGCGGTCACCGGCTGTCGGGCCCGGTGACGCGACCGTTGAGGGATCGGAGTGTCGATGCGACGTCTCGGCCATGCCACGATCCTCGACGGGTCAGGCCGGGTGCACCTGAGCCGTCACACCGATCCCGTGCTGAGTATCCGGACCTAGGTGGACAGGTCGACGGCGATCAGCAGCGGGGTGCCGCCGGGATTCTCGGCCGGCCCGTGGGGCGCGCGGATCCCGGCGGCACCGCCGACGACGACGACCGATCGTCACGCCCTCCCGGGAACGAGTTCGCGGACCAGCTGCTGCACCCGGTCGCGGATGTCGTCGCGGATGGGTCGCACGGCCTCGACGCCCTTCCCGGCCGGGTCTTCGAGCTTCCAGTCCTCGTAGCGCTTGCCCGGGAAGACCGGGCAGGCGTCGCCGCAGCCCATCGTGACGATGACGTCGGAGGACTCCGCCGTCTCGTACTCCAGCAGCTTGGGGGTCTGGTCGGTGATGTCGATGCCGACTTCCCGCATCGCCTCCACGGCGGCCGGGTTGACCGTCTCGGCGGGGGCGGAGCCGGCGCTACGCACCTCGACCGCGTCGCCGGCGAGGTGTCGCAGCCAGCCGGCGGCCATCTGGGAACGGCCGGCATTGTGGACGCAGACGAACAGGACGCTGGGCTTGTCGCTCATTCTCAGGCTCCTTCTCAGCGAGTGGCCGGGTGGGCGGCGGCTGGGCGGACGGTCCGGTCGGGGCGCTTCATCGCACGGCCGACGGCGGGATGACGCCGGGGAACAGCCGACGCCGCAGGCCGAGGCTGACGTAGACCAGTGCGACCAGCACCGGCACCTCGATGAGCGGGCCGACCACACCGGCCAGGGCCTGCCCGCTGGTCACCCCGAACGTGCCGATGGCCACGGCGATCGCCAGTTCGAAGTTGTTCCCGGCGGCGGTGAACGCGAGGGTGGTGGTCCGCTCGTAGTTCAGCCCGATGGCCCGACCCAGCGCGTACGAGCCGGCCCACATGATGGCGAAGTAGGCCAGCAGCGGCACCGCGATCAGCACCACGTCCCAGGGCCGGGAGGTGATGGCGTCGCCCTGCAGGGCGAAGAGGATCACGATGGTGAACAGCAGGCCGTACAGGGCGACGGGGCCGATCCTCGGCAGGAACGTCGCCTCGTACCACTGGCGGCCCTTGGCCCGCTCCCCGAGCCGCCGGGTCAGGTAACCGGCGAGCAGCGGGATCCCCAGGAAGATCAGGACGTTGACCGCGATGTCCCAGCCGGAGACGGCCAGCTCGGCGCCGGGCAGGTCGAGCCACTGCGGCAGCAGGGTCAGGTAGAACCAGCCGAGCAGGCCGAACGCGAGGACCTGGAACACCGAGTTGAGGGCGACCAGCACCGCGGCGGCCTCCCGGTCCCCGCACGCCAGGTCGTTCCAGATGATCACCATGGCGATGCAGCGGGCCAGCCCGACGATGATCAGGCCGGTGCGGTACTCGGGCTGGTCGGCCAGGAAGATCCACGCCAGGGCGAACATCAGCGCGGGGCCGACGATCCAGTTGAGCAGCAGCGACGAGAACAGCAGCCGCCGGTCACCGGTGACGGTGTCGAGGCGGTCGTAGCGCACCTTGGCCAGCACCGGGTACATCATGATCAGCAGGCCGAGGGCGATCGGCAGGGAGATGCCGCCGATCTTCACCGCCTCCAGGGCGCTGTTCAGGCCGGGAATGAGACGTCCGAGAAGCAGGCCGGCCACCATCGCCAGGCCGATCCAGATCGGCAGGAACTGGTCGAGGCGGGACAGCCGGGCCATCACGGCGGACGACTCGGCCCCGCGCTGGTCGATGTGGGTCATGGGCACTCCCTGCGAGCCTCGGATCGGGCGCGAGCCAGTCTCGCCATGTCGGCCAGGTGTCCGGCCGCGGCTTCGAGCGCCTCGGGGACCAGGCGGTAGTAGGTGAACCGGCCGTGCGGCTCGCTGACCACCAGGCCAGCGTCGCGCAGCAACCGAAGGTGGTTGGAGATGTTCGGCTGCTTCGCCCCGGTGTCCTCCACCAGGTGGCAGGTGCAGGCAGGCCCCTCGGCGAGCAGCGCCACGATCTGCGCCCGCAACGGGTCCGCCAGCAACCTGATCACATCAGGCGACGGTGATATCAGCACGGCATGATGAAACCACGCCGAGCCGGGGCCCGTCCAACCGGCCGGGACAAGTCACACGAGATGCGACAGGCACCTCGTCCGGACAGCCCCGGGCAGCGGGCCCACTGCCTACCGGCAGGTCGCTACGAGGTCGGGCGCGGCGCCGACAGAGCCGCCGGCGGCAGATCCGGCACCAACCGGAAACCCGTGACCAGGCGCGGCTGGAGCGTGATCACGTGGTTCGGCGTACCCACCCACGGATGCAACAGCTGCCGGTACCGGTCGGCCAGGGCGGACTCGCCGACCCTCGTCGCCAACCCCGTCACGACCACGCTCCAGCCGGTACGGCTCGCGACATCGATCTCGTCGGCCTCGTAGGCGATCACGATCCCCCGGGCCCGGCCGACCTCCGCCGACACCGCGGAGTCGTCGTGGGTGCCGAACACGACCAGGCCGTCGGTCACCACATGGTTGACGGGACGGATGGCGGGCAGCGCCCGCTGGGTGAAGACCACCCGGCCCACCGCCACCGAGGCCAACAGGCGCAGCGCATCGGACCGGGACAACTCCCGCAGACTGCGTCGGTCCTCCACGCCGGTTCCTCCTCGGCAACTCAGGTGTGCGATCAGCAGGTCAAGGCCACGATGCCGACGCTCACTCGGCCCGGGTAGGGCCTAAGGTCCTCTGTCACCCCGACCCGGGGCCCGACCGGCGGCGGGACCCTGCGGCCAGTTGCGTGCCCGGCGCCCCGCCCGGGAGGGCACCGAAATCTGATCTGCCACGGCCGACCGGCCCCGATCCGACAGGACCTTCCGGGCTGCCGCCACGGGTTTCCCCGGGTCACGCTCAACCATGATCTCGGTACGCCAGGCGGCCTTCGACATCTTCCGGTCGCACCAACTCACCACCGTGTTCGGCAACCCCGGGTCGACGGAGCTGCCGATGCTGGCCGACTTTCCCACCGACTTCCGCTACGTCCTCGGGCTCCAGGAGGGCGTGGTGGTCGGAATGGCCGACGGGTACGCCCAGGCCACCGGCCGCCCGGCCCTGGTCAACCTGCACAGCGCTCCGGGCGTGGCGACCGCCATGGGGGCGCTGGTCAACGCCGCGGCCGCCCGCAGCCCGCTCGTGCTCACCGCCGGTCAACAGGTCCGCGCCCTGCTGACCGGTCCGGCGATGCTGACCAACCCCGAGCCGACGGTGCTGCCCCGCCCGCTGGTGAAGTGGAGCGTCGAACCCCCGCGGCCACAGGACGTGCCGGCCGCCCTCGCCCGGGCGGTGCACCTGGCCACGCTGCCGCCGCGCGGGCCGGTACTGGTCTCACTGCCCATGGACGACTGGGCCGCCGAGGTCGACGAGGACAGCGTACGGTCGCTCGCCGCGCGGCGGGTCGCCGTCAGCGCCGCGCCCACCGCGCAGGTGGTCGCGAGGCTGGCCGCCCGGATCGCCGCCGCCCGCTCCCCGGTGCTGCTGGTCGGCGCGGGACTGGACAACCCGGCGGGCTGGGCCGCGGCGGTGGCGGTGGCCGAGCGGTGCCGGCTGCCGGTGTACTGGGCGCCGCTGGAGCCGCGATGCGGATTCCCGACCACCCACCCGGCCTTCCAGGGAGTGCTGCCGCCGAGCCAGGAACGGGTCGGCAAGGCCCTGCGAGGCCACGACCTGATCCTGGTGGCCGGCGCCACCGCCTTCCGCTGGTACCCGTACGTGCCGGGACAACTCCTCGGCAGCGAGGCGGAGCTGGTGCTGCTGACCGACGACCCGGACGAGGCGGCCCGGGCGGAGATCGGGGAAGCGGTGCTGACCGACCCGGTGGCCGCCCTCGCCGGGCTGGCCGACGAGGTTACGACGACGCGGCGGCCGACACCCGCACCGGGGCCCCGACCCGAACCGGTCGACCTGAGCAGGCGGCCGATGACCACGGCGGCCGCGTACGCGACGATCGCCCGGGTGCTGCCGCCCGATGCGGCCCTGGTCTGCGAGGCAGTGTCGAGCATGCGGGACTGCCAGGACCAGATCCGCATCGCCCGGCCCGGCGGGTACTACAGCCCGGCCGGGGCCAGCCTCGGCTTCGGTGTCCCGGCGGCGATCGGGGTACGAATGGCCGAACCTGACCGGCCGGTGGTGGCGGTCGTCGGTGACGGCGCCTTCCAGTACGCCGTGCCCGCGCTGTGGAGCGCCGCCCGCTACGAGGTGGGGCTGACGGTGGTCGTACTGCGCAACGACCGGTACGCGGTCCTGGAGGACTACCGCGACTTCCTCGGGCTGGCCGAAGTGCCGGGGCTGCGGGTGCCCGGCATCGACACGGTGGCGCTGGCCCGCGGCTACGGGGTGACGGCGCTGCGGGTCGAGGGAGCCGACGAGCTGGCCACGGCGCTGCGGGACAGCCTCGCCCGCCCGGGGCCGACACTGATCGAGGTGCCGGTGGGCGGCTGCTCCGGGAGCCACTGGTGAGGGGGGACGAGGCCGGCACGCCCGCCCCGACGCGGGAGCGTCGCAGCGCGCGGGCGGATCAGCCCGTCGTCTACTCCTGCTCCGGGTGCTCCAGCGCCGCCCAGACCGCCAACGCGCTGGCGCTGAAGCTCGACCGGCTGGGTGAGGCCGAGATGTCGTGCATCGCCGGACTCGGCGGCGACGTGGCGCCGCTGCTGCGGCTGGCCCGCTCCGGCCGCCCGATCGTCGCGCTGGACGGCTGCCCGCTGGTGTGCGTCGTCGCCACGCTCCGCCGTCACGGGCTGACCCCGGACGCCCACGTGGTCCTCAGCGAGCACGGCGTACGCAAGCGCCGGCACGCCGACCACGACGACGGCGACGTCCGCCGGCTGCTGCCGCTGGCGGTCGAGGCCGCGCGGTCGACGCGTCGTGCCGGCGGCCACGACCCGGCGGCCTCCGGCGCCACACCCACCTCGGGCGGCCCGGTGACGGCCCGGCGGTGACGCCACGGTGGCGGGCGACGCGTCGCGCCGCCCGCCACCGTCCTGCCGTGGCACCCGCCTGCCACCTAGGAGGTCGGTGACGCCGCGGCGACCTCCTCGATCCAGCCCAGCGCCGCGATCGCGGTGGGGAAGCCGCAGGTGGTGATGGCAGCGAGTGCGACCGCGCGCACCTCGTCGAGGGTCGCCCCGTGCTGCAGCGCCTTGCGTACGTTGGAGCGCACCGCCCCCTCGGCCTCGGCGCCGATCGCCATCGCCAACTTGATCAGCCGGTCGGTCCGGTCGTCGAACGGGTTGCACTCGCGCACCGTGCGCGCCAGCGCGCCCTGGGCCTGCGCGACGTCCGGGAAACGCTCCAGGAACTGCACATAGATGCCGGGCAGGTAGTCCTCGCCCATCTTCCCTCCAGTACCGGTCATGCCCATACCGTAGTCAGGGCGTCGGGACCGTCGCGCCCTGACCACGGTACGGGCGTCGCGGTCAGCGCCCCGACGACACCGGGTGGCGGGCGTCGTCGCGGACCGCCGCCGGGGTGGGCTGCGCAGCCGGCGGCGCTCCCCGCCGGCTGCGGTAGACGACGTACGGCCGCCACAGGTACGCCAGCGGCGCCGACCAGACGTGCACCAGCCGGGTGAACGGCCAGAGCGCCAGGAAGAGGAACCCGCCGATGGCGTGCAGCTGGTAGACCAGCGGCGCACCCGTCATCAGCTCGGTGTGCGGCTGGAACCAGAAGATCCCCCGAAACCAGACCGCGACGGACTCCCGGTAGTCGTACCCGTCGCCGAGCAGGTTGGTGCCGACCGTGGCGGTCATGCCCAGCGCCACCATGGCGGCCAGCGCAACGTACAGGACCTTGTCCATCGTCGTGGTGACCCGCCGGACCCGGCCGCTGACGAGCCGACGCGCGATCAGCAGCACCAGGCCGACCACCAGCATCAGACCGGTCACCGTGCCGCCCCACACCGCGGTCAGGTGGTAGACGTGTTCGCTGATCCCGATCCGCTCGGTGACCGACGCCGGCACGAGCAGACCCATGGCGTGTCCGCCGATGACCCCGAACGCGCCGAGGTGGAACAGGGGCGAACCGAGACGCAGCAGCCGGCTCTCCAGGAGCTGACTGGTGTGCGTGGTCCAGCCGAACTGGTCGTGACGCCACCGCCAGACGTGGCCGGCGACGAACACCGCCAGGCACAGGTACGGCAGGACGATCCAGACGAGGGTGTTCATCGCACAGCCTCCGACGAGGAGCAGACGGGGTACGGGGCGAGGGTCGCACCGTGCAGATCGGGACCGTGCCCGAGCGACTCCAGGCCGACGGTTTCCACCGGCGGTCCGTCGATGGCGAGCGCGGCGACGGCGGCCCGGTCGGCATCGGTGAGTTCGGGCAGCACGGCGCAGACGGCGTCGAGCAGCAGCCGGTACGGCGTGCCCGACTCCGCCAGCGCGCTGCGCAGCAGCTCGATGCCGTTGCGGTGCTGGCGCAGCGGCGCCTCGCCGTCGCCGGCCCCGACGGTGGCGGCGAACTCCAGCACCACCGGCAGCAGGTCCGGCAGCTCACCGTCGGCCAGCCGCAGACCGTGCGCGCGGTAGCGCTGCTTGAGCACGAGCAGCGCCATGCCGCGCTTACGCGTGTCGCCGTGCAGGTGGTACGTCAGGTAGAGCCCGCTGCGGCGGCGCAGGTCGAAGGTCTGCACGTAGTGCCGCTGCACGTCGACCGGCGCGGTGCCCGACAGCCAGTCCAGGAACTGCCCGACCTGCTGCCGCGCCGGCTCGTACTCGATCCGGTCGGCGGCCGCGCGCAGTTCCGCGCCCGCGCCGAGCAGTTCGTCGTCGGGGTAGGTCAGCAGCACCGAGACCAGCTCGAAGATGCGGGCCCGGTCGACCGGCGGGGCGCTCACGACCGGCTCCGCAGCGGGTTGATGGTCAGCCCTCGCCGACCGTCCGACCGTCGGGACAACAGCCCCGGCCGGCCGGGGCGTACCTCGTCACCGGCGACGAGGTGGAAACTCTGCACGGTGGCCTCCGCGCTCATGCCCGGACCCCCTTCGCAGTCGAGCGAGCAGCCTTCCTGGGTGGCGGCCTGCGCCTCGAGAGCCGCGGCGTCCTTGCTGTAGGCCTTCGGGATGACGTACCGCTCGTCGTACTTGGCGATGGCCAGCAGCCGGTACATCGCCTCGACCTGCTCGGCGGTCATGCCGATGCTGTCCAGCAGTTCCTGGGCGACAGTGCCGTCCAGGGTCCGCATCCGCATGTAGGAGCGCATGACGGCCAGCTTCATCAGCACCCCGGCGGCGGCGTCGGCGTCGCCCGCGGTGAACAGCTCGGCGAGGTACTCCACCGGGATGCGCAGGTCGCGGATGGTGTGGAAGACGTCGTCGGCGTCGGTGTCGTCGCGGCCGGCGGCACCGACCGCGTCCAGCACCGGCGACAGTGGCGGCACGTACCACACCATCGGCAGCGTGCGGTACTCCGGGTGCAGCGGCAGCGCGATCCGGTACTCGCTGATCAGCCGCCACACCGGCGAGCGCCGGGCCGCGTCCAGCCACTCCTGCGGCATGCCGGCGTCGCGGGCGGCCTGCTGCACCGCCGGGTCGTTCGGGTCGAGGAACACGGCGCGCTGCGCGTCGAGCAGGTCGCGCTCGTCGGGCACCGACGCGGCGGCGAGCACCGCGTCCTCGTCGTAGAAGACGATGCCCAGGTAGCGCAGACGCCCGACGCAGGTCTCCGAACAGATGGTGGGCTGCCCGGCCTCGATGCGCGGGAAGCACAGGGTGCACTTCTCGGCCTTGCCGGTGGCGTGGTTGACGTAGACCTTCTTGTACGGGCACGCCGACACGCACATCCGCCAGCCCCGGCACTTGTCCTGATCGACCAGCACGATGCCGTCCTCGGCCCGCTTGTACATCGCCCCGGACGGGCACGCCGACACGCACGCCGGATTGAGGCAGTGCTCGCAGATGCGCGGCAGGTGGAACATGAAGGTCTTCTCGAACTCGAACTTCACCTTCGCCGCGGCCTCGGCGGGCATCCGGGCGATGTTGGGGTCGGCGCCGGCGTGCTCGTGCGCCCCGCCCAGGCTGTCCTCCCAGTTGGCGCCCCAGGTGACGGCCATCGGCTCGCCGGTCAGCGCCGAGTGCGGCCGCTTGACCGGGGTGTCCTTGAGACCGGCGGGCGCGTTGACCAGGATGTCCTTGTCGAAAGTGGCCGGCTCGTAGTAGTCGTCGAGCGAGGGCAGGTCCGGGTTGGCGAACAGCCGGGTGAGCCGCTTGACCCGGCCACCGGAGCGCAGGACCAGCCGGCCCTTGCCGTCCAGCTTCCAGCCACCGTGCCAGCGGTCCTGGTCCTCGTAGTGCTTCGGGTAGCCGATACCCGGCTTGGTCTCGACGTTGTTGAACCAGACGTACTCGGTGCCCTCCCGGTTGGTCCAGGTCTGCTTGCAGGTGACCGAGCAGGTGTGGCAGCCGATGCACTTGTCCAGGTTCATCACCATGGCGACCTGCGCACGGATTCGCATCAGTACTCCACCTCCTGCGTGCGGCGGCGGATCACCGTGATCTCGTCGCGCTGGCTGCCGATCGGGCCGTAGTAGTTGAACGCGTACGTGAACTGGGCGTGCCCACCGGCCAGGTGGGTCGGCTTGACCAGCAGCCGCGTCATCGAGTTGTGGTAGCCGCCGCGGCGGTTGCTCTTCTCCGCCTTCGGCACGTTCACCGTGCGTTCCGGCGAGTGGTACTGGAACACCGTGCCCTCGGGCATCCGGTGGCTGACCACCGCGCGGGCCACGACGACGCCGTTGCGGTTGTGCGCCTCGATCCACTCGTTGTCCCGGACGCCGATCTTCGCCGCGTCCTCGACGCTCATCCAGATCACCGGGCCACCACGCGACAGCGCCAGCATCAGCTCGTTGTCGTGGTACATCGAGTGCACCGACCACTTCGCGTGCGGGGTGAGGAAGCGCACCGTCACCCCACCGTCGACCAGCTCACCCGGCCGGCCGAAGTGCCGGGCCATGTTCAGCGGCGGGCGGAAGGCCGGCAGCTGCTCACCCAGTTCGGCCACCCAGTCGTGCTCGACGAAGAAGTGCTGGCGGCCGGTGATCGTGTGCCACGGCTTGAGCCGCTCCACGTTCAGCGTGAACGGTGAGTAGCGGCGCCCGCCCTTCTCCGACCCCGACCACTCCGGGCTCGTGAAGACCGGTTGCGGCGCGGCCTGCGTCTCCGGGTAGGTGATCCGGTCGCTCTCGTGTCCCTCGATCAGGTCGGCGAACCGCTGCCCGGTGCGCCTCTCCAGGGCCGCGAAGCCGGCCGCGGCCACCCGGCCGTTGGTCGTGCCGGACAGCGCCAGGATCGCCTCGCACATCCGGTCGGCCGTGGCCAGCGACGGCCGACCCGCGAACGGACCCTCGGTGATGACCCCGTTCTCGTGCCGCAGGTACGCCACCTCGTCGGTGACGTCGACCGTGAGCGCCTTGGTGGTGGTGCCCAGCGTGTCCAGCAGCGGGCCGACGGCGCGCATCTTCGCGCCGATCAACGTGTAGTCCCGCTCGATCTCGACCAGCTTCGGCATGGTCCGTCCCGGCACCGGCTCGCACTCGCCGGCCTTCCAGTCGCGCACCCGGCCGCTCGGCATCGCCAGCTCGTCCGGGGTGTCGTGCTGCAACGGCGCGGCGAGCACGTCGCGGCGCACGCCCAGGTGCTCCACCGCCAGCTCGCTGACCCGGTCGGCCAGGGCCAGGAACGTGTCGTAGTCGGTGTGCGCGTCGCCGGGCGGCTCGACGGCCGGGCTGAACGCGTGCACGAAGGGATGCATGTCGGTGGTGGAGATGTCGTGCTTCTCGTACCAGGTGGCGGCGGGCAGGACCAGGTCGGCGTGCAGGCCGGTGTTGGTCATCCGGAAGTCGATCGCGGTGAGCAGGTCGAGCTTGCCGGTGGGCGCCTCGTCGCGCCACACCACGTCCCGCGGCCGGTGCTCCGGGTCGCACTCGCTCGCGGTCGCCGACGAGTCCACCCCGAGCAGGTGGCGCAGGAAGTACTCGTTGCCCTTGCCCGACGAGCCGAGCAGATTGGCCCGCCACAGGGTCAGGCAGCGGGGGAAGTTCGCCGGGTCGTCCGGGTCCTCCGCCGTCGCCCGCAACCGGCCGGCCGTCAACTCGGCGACGATGTGCTCCTGCACGGTGATCCCGGCCGCGGCCGCCTCGTCGGTCAGGTCCAGCGGGTTGCGGTTGAACGCCGGATGGCCCGGGCTCCAACCCATCCGCTGCGCGGCGGCGACCGTGTCGGCGAACGCCATGCCGGCGAACCGGCCCGTGCCCAGGGGTGAGGACAGTTCGTCGGCCGGCACCCGCTCGTAGCGCCACTGGTCGGTGTGCAGGTACCAGAACGGGGTGCTGGCCTGGTGACGCATCGGACGCTGCCAGTCGAAGGCGAACGACATGTGCTGCTGCCCGGTGATCGGCCGCGCCTTCTCCTGGCCGACGTAGTGCGCCCAGCCGCCGCCGTTGACGCCCTGGCAGCCGGTCAGGGTGACCAGCGCGATGAACGCCCGGTACGTCATGTCCGAGTGGAACCACTGGTTGGCGCCGGCGCCCAGGACGATCATCGAGCGGCCCCGGCTGCGCTCGGCGTTGCGGGCGAACTCACGGCCGATCCGGGCGGCGAGCGCGGCCGGCACCCCGGTGATGCGCTCCTGCCAGGCGGGGGTGTTCGGCGCGTCCGCGTCGTCGTAGCCGGTGGGCCAGTCGCCCGGCAGGTCACCGCGGCGCACCCCGTACTGCGCCATCAGCAGGTCGAACACGGAGGTGACCAGGTGCTCGCCGACGCGCCGCACCGGCACGCCGCGGCGCATGGTGGCCCCGCCCTCGGTGTCACCCACGTCGAACCGGGCCAGATCGACCTCCACCGTCTCGTCGCTGTGACCGAGCAGGCCCAGCGCCGGGACCACGTCACCGAGGTCCAGGTTCCAGCGGCCCTCACCGGCGTCGCCGTACCGGAACCCCAGTGAGCCGTTCGGCACGACCGGCTCACCGGTGCGCTCGTCGAGCAGGACGGTCTTGTGCGCGCCGTCGGCCTCGCCCAGGTCGGCCGCGGTGAGGAAACGGTCCGCCGCCCAGGCGCCGCCCGCGCCGCGGCGCAGCGTGACCAGGAACGGCAGGTCGGTGTAGCGGCGCACATAGTCGGTGAAGTACGGCACCTGCCGGTCCCGGAAGAACTCGGTGAGCACGACGTGTCCCATGGCCATGGCCAGGGCGCCGTCGGTGCCGGGGTGCGGGGCCAACCAGTCGTCGGCGAACTTGACGTTGTCGGCGTAGTCCGGGCTGACCGCGACGACCTTGGTGCCCTTGTAGCGGGCCTCGGCCAGGAAGTGCGCGTCCGGCGTACGGGTCACCGGGATGTTGGAGCCCCACATCATCAGGTAGGTGGCGTTCCACCAGTCGCCGGCCTCCGGCACGTCGGTCTGGTCCCCCCAGATCTGCGGCGAGGCGATCGGCAGGTCGGCGTACCAGTCGTAGAAGCTGAGCAGGGTGCCGCCGAGCAGCGCGTGGTAGCGGGTGCCGGCGGCGAACGACGCCATCGACATCGCCGGGATCGGCGAGAACCCGACCACCCGGTCCGGCCCGTACGTCTTGGTGGTGTAGACGTGCGCCGCCGCCATGATCGTGATCGCCTCCTCCCAGCTGGCCCGGACGAAGCCGCCGCGGCCGCGCTGGCTCTTGTACGCGCGCGCCTTCAGCGGGTTCTCCACGATCTCGGCCCAGGCCAGCACCGGGTCGCCGAGTCGCTGCAGCCCGTCGCGGAACATCTCCGCCAACACGCCCCGCAGGTAGGGGTGGCGCACCCGCGACGGCGAGTACTCGTACCAGGAGAACGACGCGCCTCGCGGGCAGCCGCGTGGCTCGTAGTCGGGCGCGTCGGGGCCGGTGGTCGGGTAGTCGGTGGCCTGGTGCTCCCAGGTGATCAACCCGTCCTTGACGAACACGTTCCACGAGCACGAGCCGGTGCAGTTCACCCCGTGGGTGGACCGGACGACCCGGTCGTAGCGCCACCGGTCCCGGTAGAACGACTCCCACCCGTTGCTGTCGACCTCGTGCAGGGTCCGGCCGTGGTCGCCCACGGTCTCCTTGGTGAGGAACCGGCGAGCGGCCAGCAGCGGCGCCGCCCCGGGCACCTGGTCCGTCGCGGGAGTCCTGGCGGCGTCCGGCGAACGCTGTGGCGACACGGCGGTCACTCCTTCGAAGTCGAGCGGGTCGACGGGTCACCCCGTCGGTGACGCGCAGGGGCACGTCAGGCCCATTCAGCCTCCGCCCTCGAAGTCCCCAGGTCGGGAGGCGGCGGTCCCGAGCTGGGGGGACCAAAGTCCGTACTGAAACGGGGTTGTGTGGTACGCCGGCCCGAGCCGGCGGAGATCGCTGCCCCGGCGACCGCGCGCCGCACAGGACCATCGGGCCGCCACGCAGGTCCCCGGTCCCTGCAAAACCGCATTTTCCGCACGAACGCTGAACGAATGACAGATGAGCAGACCCAGGACCCACCGCCCCGTGCCCGCCGCCCCGGGCGCATGGTCGCCGGCGGCCTGGCCCTCGTCCTGCTGCTCGGGGCGGCCTACGCCGCCGGTGACCGGTTCGCAGGCGAACCCGCGACGGCACACGCCCCGGGACCCACAGCATCCGGAGATCCGCACCTGGACACCGAGGACGGGCACGATCACGGCGCCCACGAGGGCACCGAGGGCGAGCCGGCGGTGTACGACCCGGGCGCGGCACCCGGCCCGCAGTTCCGCGCCCGCGATGCGACGCTGACGCCCACCCCGCCCGGGCGGGAGCACCGGATCACCCTGACCGTGCGGGAGTCGGTACGCGAGGTCGCCCCCGGCGTACGGCAGCGGACCTGGACGTACAACGACATGCTGCCGGGTCCCACGCTGCGCGGCCGGGTCGGCGACCGGTTCGTCGTGACGCTGGTCAACGAGGGCTCGACCGGACACTCGGTCGACTTCCACGCCTCCCAGGTGGCCCCGAACGCGCAGATGCGCAGCATCAAGCCGGGTGAGCAGCTCACCTACACCTTCACCGCGCAGCGGGCCGGCGCGTTCATGTACCACTGCGGCAGCGCCCCGGCGGTGCACCACATCGGCAACGGCATGTTCGGTGCGATCATCATCGACCCGCCCCGCCTCGCGCCCGTGGACCAGGAGTTCGTCCTGGTGCAGTCGGAGCTGGCGCTCGGCCCGCAGGACGGGCTGGCCCGGCTGGGCAAGCTGTACCGGGCCGAATACGACGCGGTGACCTTCAACGGCTACGCCGGGCAGTACCGCTTCGCGCCGCTGACCGCCACCACCGGTTCCCGCACCCGGATCTGGGTCGTCGACGCCGGACCGTCGGCCCCGACCTCGTTCCATGTGGTCGGCACCGTCTTCGACACCGTGTACAAGGAAGGCGCCTACGTCCTGCGCCCGGACGACACCAGCGGCGGCGCGCAGTCGCTGGACCTGGCCCCCGCCCAGGGCGGTTTCGTCGAGTTCGCCTTCCCCGCACCCGGGGAGTACCCGATGCTCACCCACCGGTTCGCCGACGCCACCCGCGGCGCCAGCGGCCTGTTCCAGGTGGCACCCCGATGACGTCCCCACCACCCGAGCGCCCAGGAGCCCTCCGATGACCGCCAGGACACGCAACAGAACCACCCCGTCGGCCCGGACGACCGCTGGTCAGGCCCGCCCGCGCGGCCGGCGGGCGACGGTCGGTGCGGTGGCCGCGGTCGCGGTGATCGCCGCCGTCGTCGCCGCGACGGTCCTGCTCTCCGACGCCGACGCGGACGACGACCGGCAGGCCCGCGCCGGGGACTTCGGCCACGTCCACGCCCTCGCCGTCGACCCGGGCACCGGCCGCGTGCACCTCGCGACCCACCACGGCCTGTACCGCGTCGACGGCGCCGCCTCGGCGGTGCGGGTGTCGGCGCACACGTCGGACCTGATGGGCTTCGCCGTGGCCGGCCCGGGGCACTTCGTCGCCTCCGGCCACCCGGGCGGGAACGACGACGGACCCGGCAACCTCGGCCTGGTCGAGTCCACCGACGCCGGCGCCACCTGGACGGCCACCTCGCTGTCCGGCAGGGCGGACTTCCACGGCCTGCGCGCCGCGCACGGGGCGCTGTACGGGTACAACTCCACCGACGGCGCGTTCATGGTCAGCGCCGACCGCCGAAGCTGGGAACACCGCTCGTTGACCGCGATCGGGGCGTTCGACGTCAACCCCGCCAACCCTGACGAGGTGCTCGCCGTGGGGCGCGGTGGGCTGCAACGCTCCCCCGACGGTGGCCGCAGCTGGCACCCGCTGGCGCAGACACCGCCGCTGGTCGTGCTCACCTGGCAGGCCGGACAGGAGCTGTTCGGCGCCGACGCCGAGGGCGTCGTCTGGCGCTCGGGCGACGCCGGGACGACCTGGCAACGACGCGGCCACGCCGGCGCACCCGCACACGCGATGACCTGGCACGCTATGTCGCTGTACCTCGCGACCGCGGACGACCGGATCCTGGTCAGCGACGACGCGGGCGCCTCCTGGCGAACCCACTACGAGCCGGTATGACACCCCTGCCGTGCGGTAAGGAGCCGACGATGTCGACGGTCATGCTCGACGGGGGCGACCGCGGCTGCGTACAGCTGCTGCTGGAACTGCGCGCGCTGGTGGCCGACGTCGCCCCGGGCACCGTCATCCACCTGCGCACCACCGACCCCGCCGCGCCGCTCGACCTGCCCGCCTGGTGCCACCTGACCGGCCACAGCTACCTCGGGCCGATCCCGCACAGCGGCACCCCCACATACGGCATCCGCACCCACCGGGTCGCCGGCGCAGGCACCGACCCCGACAACCCGTGGCGTCCGGCCCCGCACCGGTGACCCCGGGAAACGGGCAGCGATCGGCGGCGGGCAGCCGGGCCATGACCCGTACCGCGCCGCCGGGGCGGGACCTAAGGCTCTGTCCCGGCACGAAGCACGGGCACAGGCTTGCCCCGATCACCGCTGGACAGTGGCAGGCGGTCGGAGCACGTCGGTACACCGGCGGCGCCTTGATCGGCGCACGCCGGCAAGGGAGGGTCGAGATGACAGACGGGGTCGTGCAGGCAGCGGTGCCCGGCCGTGGCAGGGGTGTGCTGGCGGACGTGTGGGGGCGTTCCGTGGCACGCGACACGGTCATGATCGTCGGCGCCGCCGCCGGTGTCGGCGTCGCCGCGCAGTTGACGCTGCCGGTGCCCGGCTCGCCGGTGCCGGTCACCGGACAGACGTTCGCCGTGCTGCTCGCCGGCGCGGCCCTGGGCCCGGCCCGGGGAACGGCCAGCATGCTGCTGTACGTCGTGGCCGGCGGCCTCGGCGTGCCGTGGTTCGCCGGCGGTACGGCCGGCTGGCCGACCGCGACCATGGGCTACCTGCTGGGCTTCGTGCTCGCCGCGGCGCTGGTCGGTCGGCTGGCCGCGGCCGGGGCCGACCGTCGACCGACCCGCGCGCTGGGCATGATGGCCGCCGGCAACGCGCTGATCTATCTGACCGGTGTGGGATGGCTGGCCGCCACGACGGGGATGCCGTTGTCCCGGGCGGTGGCCGTGGGTGTGCTGCCCTTCCTGGCCGGCGATCTCCTCAAGGCCCTGCTGGCGGCCGGCCTGCTGCCCGGGTCCTGGCGCCTGGTGGGCCGGCTCTCCGCCGGGCCGGACCCGACGCGGGCGTCCCGATGACCCGCCCGGACGCCGCCGGGCGCGACTTCGGCACGCCCGCGATCATTCAGGGCGGCATGGGGGTGGGCGTCTCCGGGTGGCGGCTGGCCCGGGCCGTGGCGTCCACCGGCCAGCTGGGCGTGGTCTCCGGGGTGGCCCTCGACGCGCTGCTCGCCCGCCGCCTTCAGGACGGCGACCCGGACGGGCAGGTCCGACGGGCGCTGGCACACTTCCCCGACCCCACGCTGGTCCATCGGACGCTGCGCCGCTACTTCGTGTCCGGCGGCACCGACCGGAACCAGCCGTACCGACCGGTGCCCCGGCTCGGGCTGCGCTCGCACCGCCACGGGCAGGAACTGGCGGTGCTGGGCAACTTCGTCGAGGTGTTCCTCGCCAAGGAAGGCCACCACGGGCCGGTCGGAGTGAACTACCTGGAGAAGATCCAGCTGGCCACCCCCGCGGCGGTGTACGGCGCGATGCTGGCCGGCGTCGACCACGTGTTGATGGGCGCCGGACTGCCGACCGAGATCCCGGGCCTGCTCGACACCCTGGCCGAGCACCGCCCGGCTCGGCTGTCGGTGGCCGTGCAGGCGGCCACGGCGGGTCAGCGTTTCGACGTCACGTTCGACCCCGCCGACCTGCTCCAGGCGACGCCCGCACCGGTACGACGTCCCCGGCTGCTGGCCATCGTCTCGTCGGCCACGCTCGCCGCCTACCTCGCCCGCGACGACACCACGCGACCGGACGGGTTCGTGGTGGAGTCACCGCTGGCCGGCGGCCACAGCGCCCGTCCGCGGGGAGCGTTGCGGCTCAGCGCCGACGGCGAGCCCGTGTACGGCCCCCGCGACGGTGTCGACCTGGCCAGGATGGCCGCGCTGGGTCTGCCGTTCTGGATCGCCGGCGGTCAGTGCGGTCCGGAGCAACTGGCCGCGGCTCGGGACGCGGGCGCCGCCGGAGTGCAGGTGGGCACGGCGTTCGCGCTGTGCCGGGAGTCCGGCCTCGACGCGGCGCTGCGCCGGCGCATGCTGGCCCGGGCGGCACCCGGCGCCCTGGTGGTACGTAACCACGCCGGTGTGTCGCCCACCGGCTTTCCCTTCAAGCTGGTGCACCTGCCCGGCACGGCCGCGGACGACGACGTCTACGCCGACCGGCCGCGCCACTGCGACCTCGGCTACCTCCGGACGCCGTACCAGCGCCCGGACGGCAGGGTCGGGTACCGCTGTCCCGCCGAGCCGGTGGACGACTACCTGCGCAAGGGCGGGGCGGTCGAGGACACCGTGGGCAGTCGGTGCCTGTGCAACGGCCTGGTCGCCGCCGTCGGTCTGGGACAGCGCCGGCCGGACGGCTACCGCGAACCACCGCTGTTGACCCTGGGGCAGGATCTGTCGTTCCTGCCCCCGCTGATGGGCGGCGGGGACGACTACAGTGCCGCCGACGTCGTCAGCTACCTGCTCGGCGCGTCGGCAGCGGCACACGCCTGAACACGGCAGGCGTTGCGACCCACCCGGTTCGAGTCAGGTCGGTGTCCAACCCGCACCCACCGCGCAGGCGGCAGCGGTCCCGCGGAGGGCGGCGGCCGTGACCGGCGATTCTGCTGGTCACGGCCGCCGGCTCGGGTGCGCCTTGCACGCCGCCGCCGAGGTCACCGGGGCGGTCGGGCCGGTCCGGCACCGCGGCTTTCGGTGAGCGCACCGTCGAGAGACGGCTCAGCCGCAGTTGCCCCAGCTGTACCGGCCGGCGCCCTGCCAACTGGTGCCGTACAGGACCTCGCCGCTGTACATCACGCACCGGTCCCGGGCGGAGCGCTGGATGGCGGCGTAGTACTTGAAGCTGCCGGAGTCGTAGACCCAGGAACCACCCTCCACCCGGATCCCGGCGGACACCCCGGTCGTCGAGCCGACGGCCACCCGCTTGAGGGTGGCGACACAGTTGTACGCGGTGGCGCTGTTGTACATCAGGTAGACGTCGCCCACCTTCGTGCCGTTCGACGCGTAGATCGACCGGTGGCCGTCACTGGCGTAGGCCCACGAGCCACCGAAGTCGTTGTTGCACGCCTGCGCCGCGGTGAACGGATTCGTCGCCGCCTGTGCGGGCGACGCGAGCGTCACCGCCGCCACGGTCGCGGCGAGAGTCGAGACGGCCAGTCGTCGTGCTGATCCGCGCACACATTCCCCCAATGCTCCGACGCGAAGATCGCGCTGTCGAGCCACCATGATCCCACAATGGAGGGCCACCAAGATCATGGACGGCGCCCGTCCGGCGGGCAGTAGGATCACGGCCGGCGGCACCGCCACCTCCGCCACCCCGGAGCCCTCATGTCCGAGCAGCCATCCGGCGCCGACACCCGTGCCGGCCGAAGGCGGGGTCTGCGTCGAGCCCTGGCCGTCGCGTGGCTGGCCGCCGCCGCGTTGCCGGCCGGTCCGTCCGTGGCCGACCCACCCGGGTCGACGAGTCTGCGGGTGCTCCAGATGAACCTCTGCAACAGCGGCCGCGCCAGCTGCTACACCGTCCGGTCGGTGACCGAGGCCGCCGAGGTGATCCGCGCTGGGACGCCCGGCCTGGTCACCCTCAACGAGATCTGTCAGGACGACGCAGCCGTGCTGGAGCGCACGTTCGCCGACGTGCACGGCGGCGGCAGCATCGCGTCGGCGTTCACGGCCGCCGGTAACCGCCCGAGCGGCGACGCCACCCGGTGCCGCAACGGCCGGCCGTACGGGATCGGGTTTGCTGATCCGCCTTCCCGGGCCGCACCGGGCTCACCCCGTGCACAGCGGGATGCACCCGACGCAGGACGTCGCCGACCCTGACCCGCGCCACTGTTGGTTCGGTGGTTCCGCATCCCGGCGCCGGCCCGCTCCTGACGCAATAGCCGTCCCTCCTCCGACGGCTGGGAGCAGTCATGAACGCCAGTCCGATTACCAGCGCCATCACCAGAGACTGAATTGCCCGGCTGTTCAACCAGTCTCCCAGCACCTGCGCAAGGTACATGAGGCCAAAGATCGAGGCGCCCCAGATCAACCAGCGCAACCCGCGTTCCGCAGCTTCGCGTCGATATAGTCGGCACGTCGGCCTGAAGGTGCAGGTCAGCGCGTTGTGTCCTGGTGGAAGCCGCGGAAATCTCCTAGTGACACGCCTGTCTGTGGATAACTTTGCTGAGCTGCGGATCTATGTCCTGTGTCCTAGGCGGCAAGATTCCGTCTTCGAGAGGGCTCCACGTGGTTGCCTATCGTGCCATGGTCGACGTGCCCAGGGAACTGGTGCGCTACCTCGCCCGGCTGCTCGCCGCCGAGCGCCGCGCCCGGGGCACCCGACGCGGGACACGGGCGTTGTCCTGCTTCTACCAGGCGTTGCTGGTGCTGATCTGGTTCCGCAAGGCCGAGGACAAGACGCTGCTGGGTGCTGGGTTCGGCGTCTCTCGGGCGACCGCCTACCGGTACGTGGCCGAGGGCGTCGCGGTCCTCGCTGCGCAGACGCCCGGTCTGCACGAGGCGTTGCGGCGCGTCGCCGACGACGGCTGGTCGTACGTGATTCTGGACGGCAAGCTGTTCGACTGTGACCGCCTCGCGGAGACCACACTCAGCGTCAAGGGCGACACCATCGACGCGTGGTACTCTGGAAAGCACCGCGACTTCGGCGCAAACATCCAAGCGATCATGCGCCCGGACGGGCTGCCGATATGGACCTCCGACGCGATGCCGGGGCATCTGCACGACCTGACCTGCGCCCAGCAGCAGGGCATCACCGCCGCACTGAACTGGTCCGCCGCCGAGCTTGAGCTACCCGCCCTGGCCAACGCCGGCTACGACGGCGCAGGTCACGGCATCAAGACCCCGGTCAAGCAACCCACCGACGGCCGGCGGCTCGCCCTGGCCAACCGCACCACCAACCGACTGCTACGCGGCCTGCGCTGGCAAGGCGAACGCGGCTTCGCCATCCTCCACGGACGCTGGAAAGCGTTACATCACACCACCAGCAGTCCCCGCGGGATCGGTGACATCGTCGCCGCTGCTCTACACCTGACCCACTTCGAATACCGATACCTACCCGAAAGTCGCTGAGATCAGCTCAGTGACCAAACTCAGGTCTGTCGGCTGGCCCGCCGTCGCGGCCTCGGTGACAGCGGCCGCAGTCGACTGGGGGAACGCCTGGCCCGCGAGCCGAGGCCGGGTTGCTGATCCGCCTCCCGGGCCGCATCGGGCTCACCCTGCACAGCGGGGTGCACCCCGGCGCAGACGTCGTCGACCCCGAGCAGCGGGCCCGGCTCTGCGTGCACGTCGCGCTCGCCCAGTGCGGCCATCTACTCGACACGGTCGTGCCGACGATCCGCAGAGCGCGGTGTACGCGCCCACCGTGGTCAGCGGCGACCTCAACGTCCGGCACGGCGGCTCACCCGACGTACGCTCGTGCGTGCCACCAGGCCACCAGCGCGTCGACGACGGTGCCCTGCAACAGCTCATGGCGACCGACTCGTGACCGCTGGCGCGCACAGGCCGGTGGATATGCATGGAGCGACCGACCATCCGGGGCTGCTGGCCACGCTCACCATCGGCCCGGGGTGGTCGGTGGCCCCGCCCCGCCCAGCAGTGCCTCGCGCCGACGAACCCGAACGGGGTCGCTGGCGGCGACCCGACAGGGCTGAGCTGTCGGGTCGCCGCCGTACGGCGGGAGCGGGTGAGCCTAGTCGCCGGACCGGGCCCACCCCCACACCCTCCGCCGGGTCTTACTGGTTGTCGTCCCGGGTATCCGGGCGTACCGGGAGGCCGTTCTGGTCTCCCGGTACGCCCGCGCCCCGCCGTCCGCCCCTTTGGGCCCAACGTGCCCGGGTGATCCGGAGCAGCTGCGTCCCCGACATCAGCATCATGGCTACCGCCAACACTCGGAAGTGCAATTCCTCGTTGTTTGCGTAGAACATGGCAGCGATGAGGAACCAGATGACGACCAGGGCAGGACTCACACCCCCCGGATCGAAAAATTCGGACACCTTCGTCCTGATCCTCTTCCCATCAGTCACCCGACCCCCTCTACCTGCAGGTGTGACGGCCCGCATAATACCTTCCCTGGGAGACGCCCTCGACCCAGCGTTTCACGTGGCGGACTCCTGAACAGAGCTTCCGATTCCCGGCTCTCCAAGTGTCGCCTGCTGCTCGTCGGAAACCAGCCGAGTCGTTCTTGAAGTCGTGGTAGCCCATCCACATGGAAACCGCGCCACCAATGAACTTCCACCTACCCTTGCCCCTGAGAGGGTGGAATGTTGCCTTCATCCCCTTATTCTTGTACGATTTGTACACTTTGTGCGCCGACCGGATCGAGCGGTAACCGCTACGGAAAAGACCGAAGCCGCCGACCCAACCGCCGATGTGGGCAGCCATCCGGACCCCGTAGAACGTCATCCGCCACACCGAATTCCGCCCCCACCCGCAGACCTTCCAGCACCATCTCTTGCCGTCTAGCCTCGGCCCTTCGTTAAGGGCTGTCCAAGGAGTGGTCTGAAAGCAATGAAGTGCCTTCTGATCAGGGAAAATGGGACTTGCTGAGGGTCCGATGTTCCTGTCACGGAAGGCACTTGCTGGGTGAAGGTTACCGCAACACGTCCGAAGATCATGGTGACCGGCGGCGGGCGGGGCGTAGTCGGGCACGTCGGCGCCCGCCTGCTCGCCGATCTGGCCGACGTAACAGGGTTGACCAGCGCGTTCAGCCTCGCGTTGACGAAGTTGCGGCAACGGCAGAGCGGCCACGACCCGGGCCGCATCGCCGTGGATCTGGCGGTGATGCT
>NZ_FMDN01000020.1 GCF_900090245.1 Micromonospora halophytica | reverse complement strand
CCCGCACCCGACCCGATCGGGTCCTGGCTGACAAGGCGTACAGCTCGAAGGCCAACCGTGACCACGTGCGTCGGCGCGGTATCAAGGCCACCATCCCGATCAAGGCCGACCAGGCCGCCAACCGGCGCAAGAAGGGGTCGAAGGGCGGCCGACCACCCACGTTCGACCCCGTCGCCTACAAGCAGCGTCACGCCGTGGAATGCGGCATCAACCGGCTCAAACGCAACCGCGCCCTGGCGACCCGCTACGACAAACTCGCTGTCCGCTATGAAGCCACCGTGCACATCTCCATGATCAACGAGTGGCTACCCCGCTTATGAAACGCGGCCTAGGATGCCGGTGATGTCACCGAGGAGAGCCGCGGCGCTGCGCGGCGGCGACCAGAGCCTGCGCGAGCACCTGATCGCCGCGGCGGGGCGGCTGGTGGCCCGGCGCGGCACGGTCGGGCTGACCGTCCGCGACATCGCCCGCGAGGCGCAGGTCGCCGACGGCGTGCTCTACAACCACTTCGCCGACAAGGAAGAGCTGCTCGCGTACGCGGTGCACGCCCACCTGCGGGCCGCCGAGGCGGCGCTGGAGGGGGAGCCGCCCCGGCCGGGCGAGGGGACCGTGGCGGCGAACCTGCGGGCGTACCTGACCCGGGCGCTGGCGTTGCACGCGGCGATCCTCCCGGCGATGACGGGCGTGTTCACCCAGCCTGGTCTGCTCGCTCGTCTCGCCGAGCTGCCCGACCCGCTGGCCGGCGGCCACGGGCTGCGCGCCGAGCTGACCGGCTACCTGCGCGGTGAGCAGGATCGGGGTCGGGTGGCCCCCGACGCCGCCGTCGGGGCGGTCGCCGCCCTGGTCGTCGGGGTCTGCCACGACCTGGTCCTGCACCACCTGCTCGACCCCGCGGCGCCGGCGTCGGCGTCGGCTCCCGGGATGATCGACGACCTGGTCCGCACCCTGTTGCACGGCATCGTCCCACCCGGGCCGCGCTGACCCCGGCTCATCGCGGGCGAGGCGGCACCTCGCGTGGGTGGAGGCTCCCTCGCCGTCGTCCGGCCCCCGGGCTCACCGGTCGACGCTCAGACAGCGGTGCGGTGGTGATCAGTCAGCGTCGCCGGAACATCGCCCGGATGGCGGCGAGCAGCAGCAGGCCGCCGACCACCGCGCCGAGCAGGCGTACGCCGGGAATGTCGGCCGGTGAGGTGGCGTCGGCGAGCAGCGCGGGATCCATTCCGGAACTGTCGCACGACGCCGGAGAACGTGCCAGGCTCTAACAGTAAGGTTTATTGACTATTTCGTGGCTGGGTGTGACCATGGCAGCACCGCGACGGTGACGGGCCGTCCGATACGACACGGGGGTAGTGCGGCGGCATGAACGAGCGCAACCTGGCCGGCCTGGCGGCCGCCGTCCTCCAGCCGGGCTTCGTCGGCACCACCCCGCCCGAGTGGGTGTGCCGCTGGCTGGGCGAAGGGCTCGGCGCGGTGGTCCTCTTCGCCCGCAACGTCGCCGGCCCCGAGCAGCTCGCCGCGCTCACCGCGACCCTGCGCGCCGAACGCCCCGACGTGCTGGTCGCCATCGACGAGGAGGCCGGTGACGTCACCCGGATCGAGTCGGTGGCCGGCAGCTCCCGCCCGGGCAACCTCGCCCTCGGGGCGGTCGACGACCCGGCGTTGACCGAGGAGGTGGCCCACGACCTCGGCGCCGACCTCGCCGCGCTCGGCGTCACGCTGAACTACGCCCCGGACGCCGACGTCAACGACAACCCGGCGAACCCGGTGATCGGCGTACGCGCCTTCGGCGCCGAGCCGGACCTGGTCGCCCGGCACACCGCCGCCTGGGTACGCGGCCTCCAGTCCGCCGGCGTGGCGGCCTGTGCCAAGCACTTCCCCGGCCACGGTGACACCCGGGTCGACTCGCACCACGACCTGCCCCGGATCAGCGCCAGCCGGGCCCGCCTCGACGCCGTCGAGCTGGTCCCGTTCCGGGCCGCCGTGGCGGCCGGGGTCCAGGCGGTGATGACCGGCCACCTGCTCGTGCCCGCCCTCGACGCGGAACTGCCGGCCACCCTCAGCCCCCGCATCCTCGGTGACCTGCTCCGCGACGAGCTGGGCTTCTCCGGCGTGGTGGTCACCGACGCGGTGGAGATGCGCGCGGTCGCCGACCGGTACGGCTTCGCCGGCGCGGCCGTGCGGGCCCTGGCGGCCGGCGCGGACGCGGTCTGCGTCGGCGGCGACCACGCCGACGAGGCGGCGGCCCGGCACCTGCGCGACGCCATCGTCGCCGCCGTGCTCTCCGGCGAGCTGCCGGAGGAGCGCCTCGCCGAGGCCGCCAAGCGGGTCGGCCAGCTGGCCGCCTGGACGGTCGCTGCCCGCGCCGGGCGACCCGCGCGGGGCCTGCCGACCGCCGACGGATCCCCGATCGGGCTGGCCGCCGCGCGCCGGGCGCTGCGGGTCAGCGGTGAGGCGACCGGACGGCTGCCGCTGGCCGCACCCGCGCACGTGGTGGAGTTCGTGCCACCCCGCAACATCGCCATCGGCCAGGAGACCCCGTGGGGGATCGGCGAACCCCTCGCCGCGCTGCTGCCCGGGACGACCACCCTCCGGCTCGCCGAGACGGACCTGCCCGTCGACCCGACCGCCGCCGCCGGTGACCGGCCGGTGGTGCTGGTCGTCCGCGACCTGCACCGGCACGACTGGATGCGGGTCGCCGTCGACCGCGCCCTCGCCGACCGGCCGGACGCCGTGGTGGTCGAGCTGGGCGTGCCCGCGCTCGCCGTCGGCCGGGTGCACGTCGCCACCCACGGCGCCACCCGGGCGGGCGCCCGGGCCGCCGCCGAACTGCTCGCCGGTCTCGGCTGACCCGAGCCGCAACTGCCTCACGCGCGGCGGGTCGCGGTGTCCAGTGAGGCGGACACCGCGACCCGCCGCCCACCGTGCTCGCGGACCCGGACCGGCCGGTCAGACCGGCGTGACGACCAGGTCGGCGTACTCGGGGTGACGCTCGATGAAGGCCCGCACGAACGGGCACTGCGGCACCACCCGGCCGCCCTGTTCGCGCACCTGCTCCAGGGTGGCCCGGACCAGCGCCGCGCCGACCCCCATGTCCTGGTACTCCGGGCGGACCTCGGTGTGCGTGAACACCCGCACCGCACCCCGGGGCAGGTACGCGGTGAAGCCGGCCAGCGCGCCGTCGACCAGGATCTCGAAGCGGTGCTTGGCGGGGTTCTCCTCGACCAGGAAGCTCACCCGGCCATTGTCTCCCCCCGCCGGGCCAGCCGGTCCAGTTCGGCGAGCAACCGGTCCACCTCGGCGGCCGTGTTGTAGTGGTAGACGCTGGCCCGTACCGCCCCGCCGCTGTCGCGCAGCCCCATCGTGCGGAAGTACTCGTAGGCGTAGTAGTCGCCGCAGGAGAGACAGAGCCCGGCCTCGCCCAGCGCCGCGGCGAGTCCGGCCGGCGACCAGCCGGCGAGCCGGAACGACACCGTCGGGCAGCGGCGGGCCGCCGCGCCGTACACGGTGACCGCCGGCTGGGCGGTCAGCCCGGCGAGCAACCGGTCGAAGAGCGACTCCTCGTACGCCTGCGCGGCGGCCAGGCCCGCGCGGACCCGCTCCCGCCGGTCGCCGGTGGCGCTCGGGTCCAGCCCGGCCAGGTGGTCCACGGCCGCGGCCACCCCGGCCAGCAGCGGGAAGCTCGGGGTGCCCGCCTCGAAGCGGTCCGGCACGGCGTCGGAGGAGGGCAGCAGCTTCGCCGGGTGCAGCGACTCCCATCGGGCCGGGTCGGCGACCACCGCCGCCAGGTGCGGGCCGGACCACTTGTAGGCGCTGGTGACCAGGAAGTCCGCGCCCAGCGAGGCGAGGTCGGTCGGGCCGTGCGGCACCGAGTGCACGCCGTCGACGCAGACCAGCGCGCCCGCCGCGTGGGCGGTCTTGGCGATCGTGGCGACGTCCGGCACGGTGCCGATCGCGTTGCTGCCGGCGGTCACCGCGACCAGCCGGGTCCGCTCGCCGACCAGGTCGGCGTACTGGCCGGCGGGCAGCTCACCGGTGGCCGGGTCGAACTCCGCCCAGCGCACGGTCGCGCCGGCCGCCTCGGCCGCCTGTACCCAGGGCCGCACGTTCGCGTCATGGTCCAACCGGGACACCACCACCTCGTCGCCGGGACGCCAGGTGTCGCCGAGCGCCCGGGCCAGGGTGTACGTCAACGCCGTCGCGCTCGGCCCGAGCACCACGCCCTGCGCCGTCGCGCCCAGCAGGTCGGCCACCGCCGTCCGGGCGGCGGCGACCAGCTCCAGCGACCGCCGGCCGGGTACGAAGGCGGTGCTGCGGTTGCCGAGCGCGGTGCGCATGGTGTCGGCGACCGCGTCGACGACCGACTGCGGGGTCTGGGTGCCGCCGGCACCGTCGAAGTGGGCGAAACCCTCGGTCAGGGCGGGGTAGGCGGCCCGGGTCCGGGCGATGTCGAACGGCATGACCGGACCCTAACGCGAGCACCGGAGCCGGTCGGCTGATCATCGGGCGGTGTCGGCATGGCCCCCGTCTCGTACCCTTGTGCGGGTGACGACCCGAACCGGTTCCTCCCCGCTTCCCCCCACCCGTCGGGCCGCCGGCCTGATCGCCGCCCTGGCACTCGGCGCGGCCCTGCTCGCCGGCTGCAGTTCCGAGGGCGCCAGCACCGACTGCGGCCTGGACGCCTGCACGGTCACCTTCGACCGGGGCGTCGACGCCAGGGCCAACATCCTCGGCATCGAGGCGAAGCTGATCGGCACCCAGGACGACCAGGTGACCGTCGAGGTCGCCGGTGAGCAGGTCTCCCTCACCATGGGCCAGCAGGCCGCCGAGGTGGGCGGCTTCGCGGTGACGCTGGACGCCGTCACCGACCAGGAGGTCAAGATCCGCGTCGCCCGCAGCGCCGGCAACTGACCGGCCGGGCCGGCGGTGGCCCAGGTTTGAGGATCTGGACATCCGGCAATAGACGGCGCCATGTCACTCACCCGGAATGCCGAAGCCACCGCCGCCCGCACCGCGGACAGCCGTTGGCTGGAAATCCTCGCCCGGGCCGGCTTCATCGGCTACGGGATCGTGCACCTGCTCTTCGCCTGGCTCATCCTCCAGGTCGCCTTCGACAGCTCCGGCGAGGAGGCGAACCAGAACGGTGCGCTGCGTACCCTGGGCGCCCAGCCCATGGGCAAGTTCCTGTTGATCGCGATCGCCGTCGGCCTGGTCGCCATGGCGATCTGGCAGGCGCTGGAGGCGGCCGTCGGCCACCACGCCAAGCAGGGCAAGGAACGACTCTTCGAACGCATCGCCTCGGTGGTGCGCACGGTGGTCTTCCTCTGGCTGGCCTGGACCGCCTTCCGGGTCGTGCAGGACGCCAGCAGCAACAGCGCCGACCAGCAGCAGGCCTTCAGCGAGAAGCTGATGGCCTCCGGGGGCGGCCGGTTCCTGGTCGGCCTCGCCGGCCTGGTGCTCGCCGCCGTCGGTGTCGGCATGGTGATCTACGGCCTGAAGAAGAAGTTCGAGCGCAACCTGAAGATCGGCGAGATGAGCCCGAAGACGCGGACGCTGGCCCGGCGGCTCGGCATGGCCGGCTACATCGCCCGCGGCGCGGTGTTCGCGGTCGCCGGTCTGCTGATCGTGGTGGCCGCCGTGAACTACGACCCGGAGAAGGCCCGGGGCCTGGACGGCGCCCTGCGGACCCTGCGCGACCAGCCCTACGGCCAGATCCTGCTGGCGCTGATGGCCCTCGGCGTCGCCGCCTTCGGCGTCTACTGCTTCCTCCAGTCCCGGTACCGGAAGGTCTGAGCTGGCCGATTCCGGAAGCGCCGGGCACCATAGGGCCTTTGCCCAGAAGTGATCAGCCCGGCCGGAGGGAGAACACCAGTGCGGAACTACCTCGAAACGATCGCCGCCGCGACCATCGCGGCGGCGATCGCGTTGCTCGTGGTCGAGGTGGTGCACCGGGTGATCCGCCGGCTCGGCCGGCGGTCGCTGCTGATGACCGAGCTCACCGACCACGTGCACCGGCCTCTCCAGGTGGCCGCCACCGTGCTCGCCGTGCAGTTCGCGGTCCGCTTCAGCACCGGGTACGCCGTCGGCACCCCCTGGCGGCAGGTGGTGCTGCACACCCTGGTGCTGGGGGTGGTCGCCGCGGTGGCCTGGCTGGTCGCCTCGCTGCTGGTGGTCATGGAGGACACCGCGCTGGCCCGGTTCCGGGTGGACGTGCCCGACAACCGGCACGCCCGTCGGGTGCGTACCCAGGTGGTGCTGCTGCGCCGGCTGACCATCGCGGTGATCGTGATACTCGCGATCGGCGTGATGCTGATGACCTTCCCCGCCGTACGCGGCATCGGCGCCGGCGTGCTGACCAGCGCCGGTGTGGTCGGTGTGGTCGCCGCGCTGGCCGCGCAGAGCCTGCTCGGCAACGTCATCGCCGGCCTCCAGCTCGCCTTCAGCGACGCGGTACGCCTCGGCGACGTGGTGGTCGTCGAGGGGGAGTGGGGCCGGATCGAGGAGTTGACCCTCAGCTACGTGGTGGTCCAGATCTGGGACGACCGCCGGCTGATCCTGCCCACGTCCTACTTCACCAGCACCCCGTTCCAGAACTGGACCCGCACCGAGGCGGCGGTGCTGGGCACCGCCGAGTTCGACGTCGACTGGTCCGTCCCGGTGCAGGCGATGCGGGAGGAGTTGCGCCGGGTGGCCGAGGGCACCGACCTGTGGGACGGCCGGGTCTGCGTGCTCCAGGTGACCGACGCGACCGGTGGGCTGATCAAGGTCCGGGCGTTGGTCAGCGCCGCCGACGCGGGCAGCCTCTGGGACCTGCGCTGCCTGGTCCGTGAGCACCTGGTCGGTTGGATCCGCGACCACCGCCCCACCGCGCTGCCCCGCTCCCGCACCGAGATCGGCGACGCCTCCGGCGCCCTGCCGTGGCAGTGGGTGCGGCCGCGCCGGCCGGTGCGCCGACGGTCGGAGACCGAGGTGCCGGACGACGCGCGCGTCTTCGGCGGCAGCGACGACGGCGACGCGCGCAGCGAGGCGTTCGTCGGCCCCGGTGACGACGCCGACTCCCGCGCAGACGGGCATGACGACTCCCGCGCAGACGGGCGTGACGACTCCCGCGCAGACGGGCGTGACGACTCCCGCGCAGACGGGCGTGACGACTCCCGCGACGGCGTTCTCGTCGGCGCCGAGGAGCCGCGCGACGGCCACCGCTGACCACCCCTCGACGGCCCCCGTGACCTCGTGTCCGGGGGCTTCGTCGTACCCGCTTCCGCGTTTCGCCGGACGGTACGGCCCGACCTGCGGTCAGATGTGGTTGGTCACTGCGCGCAGGATTGACGGGCGGCGACTCCGGGCATACAGCGCGGTGTTGATGAAAGGAGGACAGCATGGCTGACGTCGCGAACCACCGCACGTCCCGGACCGGGAGCGAGCCGTCCACCGCCGAACTGGTGCAGCGGGCCACCGAACAGGTCTCCCGACTGGTGCGGGACGAGCTGGCGCTGGCCCGGGCGGAGTTGACCCAGAAGGGCAAGCACGCCGGGATCGGCATCGGCCTGTTCGGCGGAGGCGGGGCGCTCGCCCTCTACGGGCTCGGCGCCCTGGTCGCCACGGCGATCCTGCTGCTGGACCTGGTGCTGCCCGCCTGGGCGGCCGCCCTGATCGTGGCGGTGGTGCTCTTCCTGCTCGCGGGCATCTTCGCCCTGGTCGGCAAGAAGCAGGTCAGCCGTGCGGTCCCCCCGGTTCCGGAGTCGACGGTCCGCAGCGTCCGGGCGGACGTGGACGTCGTCACCGCGGCGGTGAAGGACAGGGGACGGGCATGACGGGCAACGGGACCGGCGACACGGACGCGCTCCGCGAGGAGATCCGGCGTACCCGGGTGGAGTTGGGCGAGACGATGGAGCTGTTGGCCGCCAAGGCCGACGTCAAGGCCCGGCTGCGGTCCTCCGCCGGCCAGGCGAAGGAGCGGATGCGCGAGCAGGCGGCGGTCACCGTGGCCCGGGTACGCGGGCAGGCGGCACAGCAGGCCGGCCAGGCGCGGTCGCAGGGCCACGGGGAGGCGCTCGGGCGAAGCCCGGCACCGTGGGCGGCGGTCGCGGCCGGTGCCGTGGCGACGATGATCGTGCTGCTGATCGTGCGGGGGAGGCGTAGGTGAGCAAGGGGATCGGTAAGGCCGCGTACAGGCCCGTCGGGGTGCTGCTCGGCCTGGCCGCCGGTACGGTCGCCGGGGCGATCTTCCGGCAGGTGTGGAAGATGACCGCCGGCGACGGCGAGGCGCCCAGCGCCACCGACGAGGACCGCGGCTGGGGCGAGGTGCTCGCCGCGGCGGCACTGCAGGGCGCCATCTTCGCGGTCGTCCGGGCGGCCGTGGACCGGGGTGGCGCGGTCGGCGTACGACGGGTCACCGGCAGCTGGCCGGACTGAACAGTGGACGTGAGGACCCCCCTCCCGCATCGACGGGTGGGGGGTCTCTCGCACGTCCGCAACCCCCCTCCCAGCGGACGTCGGGCATCCGTCAGGTCACATGTCGGAGAATTTCGTCCGGTAGGCTGTGCAGAGTTTTTGCGTACGTGGTTTGCTGATCCCCGCTGTTGCGAGATGGCGTGGGTTGAGAGAAGTCTCCTTCGTGGGGGCCGCCTCAGGCGCCGCTGCTCGAAAACGGCCAACCGGCCGCACGGCGTGCTCGGCCGCCAGTTTTAGAAGGAGATACACATGGCGCAGGGAACCGTGAAGTGGTTCAACGCTGACAAGGGCTTCGGCTTCATCACCGTCGACGGCGGGGGTGCTGACGTGTTCGTCCACTTCTCGGCCATCCAGACCAGCGGCTACCGCACGCTGGAGGAGAACCAGCGGGTGGAGTTCGAGATCGCCCAGGGTCAGAAGGGTCCGCAGGCCGAGCAGGTCCGCCCCATCTGAGCAGTGCCGGTCGGCAGCCGCCGGCCCGGGTGATCCGGCCAGCCGGATCGACGAGAAGCCCCGTGTCCCCCGGACGCGGGGCTTTCCGCGTCAGATCACCTGCCGCCGCCGCGCCGGCCCCGCCCGACCGCGGCCGGTCGGCTCAGGTCCGCCGTCGCGAGCGCATGCCGCGCCAGAGCAGTCCCAGCCCCGCCAGGGTCAGCACCGGGCCGAGCACCGCCCAGACCCGCTGGTCGGTCATCACGCTGCCGCTGACGTACCCGAGCCCCTGGACGGTCCAGACGGCGCCGACCACCACGGCCAGCAGGCCCAGGGTGAGCGTGAACCAGCCTCTCATCCGTCTCCCCTCCACTCGCCGGCGCAGCCGGCCCCACCGTGAGCATCCGTGCCGGCGGGGCCGGACGCGAGCACCGTGCCCGTGCGGCTCACCAACGGTCGTGCACGCGCGGGCGGACCAGTTCGTCGTAGACGGCCCGGACGGTGTCGTGCTCCTCGGCGGTCGACGGGGGCGGCGCGGCGGCCGAGGCGTTGCTCCGGGCCTGCTCCGGGTTGCGGGCGCCGGGGATGACGACGGTGAGGCCGGGCTGGTCGATGATCCAGCGGAGCGCGAACTGCGCCATGGTGCGCTCCGGGCCGACCAGCGGGGCGAGCCGGCGGACGACCTTCAGGCCGAGGTCGTAGTCGACACCGGAGAAGGTCTCGCCGACGTCGAAGCTCTCCCCGTGCCGGTTGAAGGTGCGGTGGTCGTCGGGGGCGAAGGTGGTGTGCTCGTCGTAGCGGCCGGAGAGCAGGCCGCTGGCCAGCGGCACCCGGGCGATGATCCCCACTCCGGCGGAGGCGGCGGCCGGCAGCACCCGCTCCAGGGGCTTGAGCCGGACCGCGTTGAGGATGATCTGCACGCTCGCCACGCCGGGCCGGGCGATCGCGGTCAGCGCCTGGTCGCAGGTCTCGACGCTGACCCCGTACCCGGCGATTCTCTGCTCGGACACCAGGGTGTCCAGCGCGTCGAAGACCCGGTCGTCGGTGAAGACCGCCGTCGGCGGGCAGTGCAGCTGGACCAGGTCCAGGGTGTCCGTGCCGAGGTTGGCCCGGGACCGGTCGGTCCAGGCCCGGAAGTTGTCCAGGGTGTACGCCTCCGGCGTCTGTGCCACCCGGCGGCCCATCTTGGTCGCCACGGTCAGCCCGTGCCCGGGCCGCTCGCGCAGGAACCGGCCGATGAGCTGTTCGCTGCGCCCGTCGCCGTAGACGTCGGCGGTGTCCAGGAAGGTGACCCCGGAGTCCACGGCGGCGGCGAGGACGGCCTGGGCGTCGGTCTCGTCGACCTGGCCCCAGTCGGCGCCGAGCTGCCACGCGCCGAGGCCGACCACACCCACCCGTCGGCCGAGCCGGTCGAAGCTGCGCTGTTCCATTCGACCGAGCCTAGTGACCGTGTTGCCGAGCCGCAGCGCGGGCCGTAGGGTCCAAGAAAGACGTACGTACGGTTTGGAGGTTGTGATGTGGGACCCGACCGCCTACCTGCGCTACGGCGACGAACGGTCCCGGCCGTTCCACGACCTGATCGCCCGGATCCCGGCCGACCGGCCGCACGTCGTGGTCGACCTCGGCTGCGGACCGGGCACCCTGACCACCACCCTGGCCCGCCGCTGGCCTGAGGCCCGGGTGGTCGGCCTCGACTCCGCACCGGAGATGATCGACCGGGCGCGGACGCTGGCCGCCCCGGTCGACTTCGCCGTCGGTGACGTCACCGCCTGGCGTCCGGCCCCGGACGTCGACGTGGTCGTCGCCAACGCCGTGCTCCAGTGGGTGCCCGGCCACCGCGAGCTGCTCACCCGCTGGGCCCACGCACTGCCCGCCGGCGCGTGGCTGGCGTTCCAGGTCCCGGGCAACTTCTACGCCCCGTCGCACCGGGCGCTGCGCGAGGTCGCCCGTCGGGACCGGTGGGCGCCCGCGCTGGCGTCGCTGCTGCGCGAGGCGCCGGTCGACGACGCCGTCGGCTACGCCGCGTCGCTGGGCGACGCCGGCTGCGTGGTCGACGCCTGGGAGACTGTCTACGTGCACCTGCTCCCGGCCCACGCCGACGCCGACCATCCGGTGCTGACCTGGATGGAGGGGACGGCGCTGCGCCCGGTCCGCGCCGCGCTGGACCCCGCCGGCTGGGCGGACTTCCGGGCCGAGCTGGGCGTACGACTCGCCGAGGCGTACCCGGTGCGGCATGGTCAGGTGCACTTCCCGTTCCGCCGGATCTTCGTGGTCGCCCGCACCGGCGCCCGTGCAGAGGAGAACCTGTGACCGACCTGCCCACCTTCATCGCCGGACTGCCCAAGGTGGAGCTGCACGTGCACCACGTCGGCTCCGCCTCGCCCCGGATCGTGGCCGAGCTGGCCGCCCGGCACGAGGGGCGCAGCCCGGTCCCGGCGGACCCGGACGCGCTCGTCGACTACTTCGCCTTCCGCGACTTCGCCCACTTCATCGAGGTCTACCTGAGCGTGGTGGACCTGATCCGCGACCCGGAGGACGTCTGGATCCTCACCCACGAGGTCGCCCGGGAGCTGGCCCGCCAGCAGGTCCGGTACGCCGAGCTGACCGTCACCCCGTACTCGCACGTGCACCGGGGGATCCCCGCCCCGGCGTTCTGCGAGGCGATCGAGGACGCCCGCAAGCGGGCCGAGGCCGACTTCGGCATCGCCCTGCGCTGGTGCTTCGACATCCCGGGCGAGGCCGGGCTGCCGGCCGCCGAGGAGACCCTGCGGATCGCCCTGGAGCAGCGGCCGGACGGGCTGGTCAGCTTCGGCCTCGGCGGCCCGGAGATCGGCGTGCCCCGGCCGCAGTTCAAGCCGTACTTCGACCAGGCCCGGGCGGCCGGGCTGCGGTCGGTGCCGCACGCGGGGGAGACCACCGGCCCGCAGACGGTCTGGGACGCGTTGCGCGACCTCGGCGCCGAGCGGATCGGCCACGGCATCGCCGCCGCCGAGGACCCGGAACTGCTGGCGTACCTGGCCGAGCACCGGATCGCGTTGGAGGTCTGCCCGACCTCCAACGTGCGTACCCGGGCCGTCGCCCGCATCTCCGGGCACCCGCTGAGGCGGCTGGTCGACGCGGGCGTGCTGGTCACCGTCAACTCCGACGACCCGCCGATGTTCGGCACCACGCTCAACGACGAGTACGCGGTGGCCGCCCGGCTGCTCGACGCCGGCCCAGACCGGCTGGCGGCGCTGGCGAAGGACGCGGTGACCGCCTCGTTCCTCGAACCGGGGGAGAAGACCCGGATCAGCGCCGAGATCGACGCCTACGCGGCCACCGCCCCCCGCTGAGCCCGGCACCCGGCCCGCCGCCACCGGCCCCGGCAGCGCACGGACCGCTCGGACCCGGGTGGCCATGATCCGGTCGCACGTCTGCACACGTACCGCGGCGTGTCGCGCCGGAAAGTGTGACTGGATCATGAGCGGGGCCGCCTCGTGCGGCGGCGGGGGTGGGAGGTGGACGCGCGGCGGGAGCGGGTGTGGGGGGACCGTACTCCCGCCGCGCGTACGGCTCCACCGGCCGGCAGTTGTCAGGGGCGACAGGCCGGTGGAACTGATGGGTTCGTCGTCGATCCTGTCACCGCGCGGCCCGATCGCCGCCCGCGTTAATCCGGATCTAAGGAAGACTTGCGCCACCCCACAGCCGGCCGCAGCGGTGCGGCGGCCGGCGTGCTCCCGGAGGCGGCGGCGCGAGGTGTCACGGGGCCGGCTCGGCCCACCGCCACGGAAAGTGCCGCGGTCAGGAGCGGCGCCGGGGCCAGCGGCCGCCCGTCTTCTGCTCGCGGGCCTCCCGGGCCATCCGGCCGACCAGCCCGAACCGGTTGACCTGCCGGGGCGTCGCCTCCGGGTCGGCCAGCAGCATCACCACGCTCGCCCCGCCGAGCCGGGCCCGGTCGATGCTGACCGAGCCGTTGGCCTGCAACGCCACCCGCTTGGCGATGTCCAGCCCCAGGCCGGTGGAGCCCTGGTCGCTGGTGCCGCGGCGCAACGCCCGGTCCGGGTTGGCGATGCCCGGGCCGGCGTCGTCGATGCGGATCGCCACGTACCCGTCCCGTCGGGAGACCGCCACCTCGAACGCGGTCCCCTGCGGGGTGTAGCGGAAGACGTTGCCGATGACCGCGTCCAGCGCGGCGGCCAGCTCGGCCCGGGGGACCGGCGCGGGGATCCGCAGCTGGGCACCGATCACCCGGTGCGGGCGGTTCTGGTCGCCGGCCAGGGCCGCCCAGAAGACCATCCGGTCCCGGACCACCTCGCTGACGTCGCACTCCGCCGGCCCGGCCTCGTGGGTGACCGCCTTGCGGGTGGTCTTGATCAGCACGTCGATCTCACCCTCCAGGGTGACGATCGCCTGCCGGATCCGCCGGATCGTGCGCCGCCGGTCCAGCTCCGCCGGGGTGAACGAGCCGACGCTGGTGTCGTCGGAGTCCAACCCCTCGGCGTCCAGCCGCAGCACGGTCAGCGGGGTACGCAGCCGGTGCGACAGGTCCGCCACCAACTCACGCTCGTCGGTGCGGGCGGCGACCATCCGGTCCGCCATCCGGTTGAACGCGTACCCGGCCTCGGCCAGCTCCCGGGGACCGCTCGGCTCCACCCGTACGCCCAGGTCGCCGTCGCCGACGGCCAGGGCGGCCCGGACCAGCCCTCGGGTGGAGTCGACCGCCCGCGCCGCCACCCGGTCCACCACGATCACCGCCGCGCCGACCAGTGCCACGGCCACCGCGGCCAGCAGCAGCCACGTCCCGCCGGCACCCTCGTCCAGTTCGGTGGCGGGGACGAACGTCTCCACCACGGCGATCTGGTCGTCGAGCACCACCGGGTCCAGGCGCAGCACCCCGTCGTCGACGTCGACGACCACCGACCGCTGCCCGTCGCGCGCCCGCTCCAGGTCCGCCTCGGCGGCCCGGCCGGCGGGCTCGGCGCCGCCCAGCCCGTGCACGACCGGCCGGGTCGCCGGGTCGTCGCCGCTGGCCTCCACGGCCCGGCGTACCGCTGCCGGCTCGGTGCTCACCGCGAGCGCCCCGGTGACCAGCGCGCTGCGGCGCGCCGCGTCGGCCAGCGCCTCGTCGCGTACCTCGTCGCGCAGGCTCAACCCGAGGGGGACCAGGAAGGCGAGCGCGACCAGCGCGCACATGCCGGCGGTGAGGTAGGCCAGCGCCAGCCTCAGTCCGGGGCCACCAGCCGGAAGCCCACCCCCCGCACGGTGCGCAGGTAGCGCGGCTTCGCCGCGGACTCGCCCATCTTTCGGCGCAGCCAGTACAGGTGAACGTCGATGGTCTGGTCCTCGCCGACCGACGGCTGCCGCCATACCTCCTCCAAGAGCTCCCGCCGGGACACTACCCGGCCGGGTCGTGCGGCGAGATACGCCAGCAGGTCGAATTCCTTGCGGGTCAGCGCCAGTGGCTCCCCGTCGAGCAGCGCGCTGCGCTCGCCCACGTCCACCCGCAGGCCGCCGACGGTGTGCACCGCCGGCTGCACCGTCCGGCTGGCCCGGCCGACCCGGCGCAGCACGGTGGTGATCCGGGCGTCGAGATGCGCGCCGGTGAAGGGCTTGACCATGTAGTCGTCGGCGCCGGCGCGCAGCAGCCGGACCACCGACTGCTCGTCGTCACGGGCGGTGGCGATGATGATCGGCACGTCGGTGATGCCGCGCAGCATCCGCAGCGCGTCGGAGCCGTCCAGGTCGGGCAGGCCGAGGTCCAGCACGACGAGGTCCGGGGTCTCGGCGGCGACCCGGCGCAGCGCGTCCAGCGCCGTGCCGACGGCGTGCACGGCGTGCCCCCGCTCGGTGAGGGACCGCAGCATCGCGCCGCGTACGACGTGATCGTCTTCGACCAGGAGCACGGTGGCCACGTCAGCACCGTACTGCCCGTGGCAAGTTGATCGCGTTGCGGCGTCCCGGCCGACCGGGCAAGCTGGCACGACGATGACCTTCACGCTGTTTCCCGACGCCAGGGCGGCCCTGGCCCGCGACAGCCTCGCCGGCCTCTCGGTCGGCGATGCCCTGGGATCGCAGTTCTTCGTGCCGGGGCGGCACCCGGCCGACGTCGCGGCCGGGCGGCTGCCCCCGCCACCCTGGCAGTGGACCGACGACACGGAGATGGCCTGCTCCGTGGTCGCGGAGCTGGCCGAGCACGGCGACGTCGACGCCGACCGGCTCGCGCTCGCCTTCGCGCAGCGCTGTGAGCCGTACCGGGGGTACGGGCCGGGCGCGGTGACGATCCTGCGGCTCATCCGGACCGGCACACCGTGGCCGGTCGCCGCCGCCTCGGCCTTCGACGGGCAGGGCTCCTGCGGCAACGGCGCGGCGATGCGGGTCGGCCCGCTCGGCGCCTGGTACGCCGACTCCACCGCGAAGGCGGCGGCCCGGGCCCGGGCGTCGGCCGAGGTCACCCACGCCCACGCGGAGGGGATCGCCGGGGCGGTCGCGGTGGCCGTCGCCGCCTCGCTCGCCGCCCGCGCCCGGCTCGACGGCGACCGGCCGGACCCGGCCCGGCTGCTGGCCGCGGTCGCCGCCGCGCTCGATCCCGCCGCCGAGGTGGCCCGGGGGGTGCGTCGCGCCGCCGGCCTGCTCGGCCGACCGCTCGCCGAGGCGGTCGACGGGCTCGGCAACGGCTCCCGGGTCACCGCCCAGGACACCGTCGCCTTCACGCTCTGGGTGGCCGCCACCCACCTCGCCGACTATCCGGCGGCGGTCCGCGCCTGCGTCGAGGCGGGCGGGGACGTCGACACCACCGCCGCGATCGTCGGCTCGGTGGTGGCCGCGTACACCGGGGTGGGCACCCCGGGCGGCGTGCCGGACGGCTGGCTGGCGGCCCGGGAGCCGCTGCCGGAGTGGGTGCGCTGACCTCAGCGTGACCCCACCGGCTCGGCCGCCGGACGCGACTCGTCGGTCGACGGCTCGCTCTCCGGCTGGTCGTCGTCCGGCTCGGCCCGGTGCCGCGCCCGGCTCACCGCCCAGCCGATCAGCGCGCCCCCGCCGAGGCCGATCAGCAGCCCGCCGCCGAGCAGCACGTCCGCGCTCGGCCCGTCGTCGCCGTCGGCCCGCGCCGCCCCGGCCGGCTCCCCGGCCGCGCCGCCGTGCGGGTCCCCGGCCGCGCCGCCGTGCGGGTGCCCGGCCGCGGCCCCGGCCGCCGCCGGCAGCAGGGTCAACGTCGGCGCGGGGTGCGCCCCGCCGCTGCGGTCGGCCCAGCGGACCACCGTGCCGTCCGAGTACGTCTGCACCACCTCGAAGTCCATCCGGTCGGTCCGCGGCAGCGGCCCCATGGCGACCGAGAGGCGGGCCGGGCCGGGCACCGGCGCGCCGGCGGCCCGGGTCCACACCACCGAGGCGGTCACCGTGGTGACGCCGGGGGCGTGGATCCCGGCCACCGGCCGGTCCAGGGTGCGGGAGGTCATCAGCGGCGCCCAGCCGTCCACCGACAGCGGGTAGACCTCGCCGACCGGGGCGTCCTCCGGCAGCCTGAACTCGATCTTCTCGGTCCGCGCGCCCGGCCGTTCCTCGGGCACCACCAGGCGTAGTGTCACCGCCTCGCCCTGCGCCGCCTGCGTCGGCGTGGTCGTCACGCCCGCCGCCGACGCGGCCCCCGGCCAGCCCAGCACGCCGGCCACGGCCGTGGCCAGCACGAGTACGGTCCGGCCCCGCCGGCTGCCACTGCGGGTCGTCGCCATCCGTGCCCCCATCCGTCTCCACCCGGCCGGCACCGGCTCCGGCCACACCCGGTAGTTCGGACGGGAAGCGGAAAAGGTTCAACCGCCGGCGGGACGACATCCGGGCCCTTCCTTTCCCGACGACCGGGCGGAAGGGGGCGACCGATAGCATCGCAGGAGCCGGACCCCGGCACATCCGTACCGTCTGCAGCTGAGGAGTCACCGTGTCCGCACCCCGTACCCCCGCAGTGGCCGACCCCGTCGTCGTCGCCGCCGGGACGACGGCGGCCGACGCGGTGGCCGCGGCCGGGCTGCCCGCCACCAACCCGAAGGCGATCGTGGTGGTCCGTGACCCGCAGGGCCAGCTGCGTGACCTGGACTGGATGCCGGCCGAGGACACCACGGTCGAGCCGGTCGCGATCGACACCCCGGACGGTCTGAACGTGCTGCGCCACTCATGCGCGCACGTGCTCGCCCAGGCCGTGCAGGACGTCTTCCCGGAGGCGAAGCTCGGCATCGGCCCGCCGATCGAGAACGGCTTCTACTACGACTTCGCGGTGGACAAGCCGTTCCAGCCGGACGACCTCGGCCGGCTCGAGAAGCGGATGCAGGAGATCGTCAAGTCCGGGCAGCGGTTCCGCCGCCGCCGCTTCGACAGCCTGGAGCAGGCCAAGGCCGAGCTGGCCGCGGAGCCGTTCAAGCTGGAGCTGATCGACGTCAAGGGGGAGGGGCTGGACTCCTCCGAGGTGATGGAGGTGGGCGGCGGCGAGCTGACCATCTACGACAACCTCGCCGCGACCGAGGAGAAGGTCTGCTGGTCGGACCTCTGCCGTGGCCCGCACCTGCCGAACACCCGGCTGATCGGCGCGTTCAAGCTGATGCGCTCGGCCGCCGCCTACTGGCGCGGCTCGGAGAAGAACCCGCAGCTGCAGCGGGTGTACGGCACCGCGTGGCCGACCCGGGACGAGCTCAAGGCGTACCTGAAGCTGCTGGAGGAGGCCGCCCGGCGCGACCACCGCAAGCTCGGCGCGGACCTGGACCTGTTCAGCTTCCCCGACGAGATCGGTTCCGGCCTGCCCGTCTTCCACCCCAAGGGCGGTGTGATCAAGCGGGAGATGGAGGACTACGTCCGCGCCCGCCACATCGAGGAGGGCTTCCAGTACGTCGGCACCCCGCACATCTCGAAGGAAGGCCTCTTCCACACCTCGGGTCACCTGCCGTACTACGCCGACGGGATGTTCCCGCCCATCGAGTTCGAGGGCGCGGACTACTACCTCAAGGCGATGAACTGCCCGATGCACAACCTGATCTACCGGTCGCGCGGGCGGTCCTACCGTGAGCTGCCGATGCGGCTGTTCGAGTTCGGCTCGGTGTACCGGTACGAGAAGTCGGGCGTCATCCACGGGCTGACCCGGGTGCGCGGCTTCACGCAGGACGACTCGCACTCCTACTGCACGAAGGAGCAGGCGCCGGCCGAGGTCAAGCACCTGTTGAGCTTCGTGCTCGGCCTGCTGAAGGACTTCGGCATCGACGACTTCTACCTGGAGTTGTCGACCCGCGACGAGTCCAAGCCGGAGAAGTTCGTCGGCACCGAGGAGGACTGGGCGACGGCGACCGCGGTGCTGGAGCAGTGTGCGCGCGAGACCGGGCTGGACCTGGTGCCCGACCCCGGTGGCGCGGCCTTCTACGGCCCGAAGATCTCCGTGCAGGCCAAGGACGCGATCGGCCGTACCTGGCAGATGTCGACGATCCAGTACGACTTCAACCAGCCCAAGGGTTTCGGGCTGGAGTACCAGGCGGCCGACGGCACCCGGCAGCAGCCGGTCATGATCCACTGCGCCAAGTTCGGGTCGATCGAACGCTTCGTCGGTGTGCTCACCGAGCACTACGCGGGCGCGTTCCCGGCCTGGCTGGCCCCGGTGCAGGTGGTCGGCATCCCGATCCGTGAGGACCACACCGACTACCTGCACGAGTTCGTGGCGGCGCTGCGCGCCGAGGGCGTCCGTGCCCAGGTGGACACCGGTGACGACCGGATGCAGAAGAAGATCCGCACCGCGCAGCAGCAGAAGATCCCGTTCATGGTGATCGTCGGCGACGACGACGTGGCGGCCGGCACGGTCTCCTTCCGGTACCGGGACGGCTCGCAGCGCAACGGCGTGCCGGTGGCCGAGGCGGTGGCGCACGTGCGCGACGTCGTCGGCTCCCGGACCAACGCCGGCCCGTCCGCCGCCTGACCCGCTGCTGCCCGGCGCTGGTCGGGCGGAGCGCCCCGCGACGCACCGAAGGTCCCCCCGCCCGGCTTGGCGGGGGGACCTTCGTCGACGGGTCGTCGGGCGTCAGATGCCGCAGGTCGGCGCGGACCAGCCGCCGATCGCCCCGAGGTGGGTGTGGTCGTTGTGATTCGGGTAGCCGGGGCCGAGGATGTTGCCGAAGCCGTGGTAGCGGGCCTGCTGGGCGAGCCGGCAGAACGAGGGCGACCCGACGAGGTCGACGCCGTCGCCGTAAAGGTGCCGGCTGTTGGAGTATCCACCGACCGCGCTGTTGCAGGAGTAGCTGCGGAAGCCGCTGCTGACGGTGATCGGCACGCTGCCGAGGGCCTTCCGCATGGCCTGGAGCTTCCACATCGACACCAACGCGTTGAACTTGGCGGTGCTCGCGGGGACCGCGCCGCCGGACCAGGTGCTGTTGCACCGGTTCAGCTCCGCGTAGCTGAAGTTGACCGGGGTGCAGTCGTTGTCCTGCAACGCGTAGAGCTGGTTGAAGGTCTGCGTGCCGGCTACGCCGTCCGCGCTCAGCCCGTACGCCTGCTGGAAGCGGATGAGGGCGGAGCGGGTGGCCGGGCCGAACGACCCGTCGAGGGAGAGCACTCCGCCGTAGCCCGGGTAGCCGGCGAGCCGGATCTGGAGCTGCCGGACGTCCTCGCCCACCACGCCCTGTTTCAGGACGCGGCCCCAGGTGTAGCAGCCGTCGGCCTGCGCCGCGCTGCTCGTCGCCACCACCCCGACGAGGGTGGTGACCGCGGCGAGGGTACAGGCGACGAACGCCCGGCCGATCCTGCGGAATGCGGTTCTCACAACGACTCCCATCGACAGTGGATGATGTGATGTGTGCGAATGGATTCTTCAAGTCCGTTCACAATTCGGTCAAGAATCTCCACCCCCTATCCGTCCCCTGAACGCACCCCGCTCCCGGGGTCGTCCGGCGCGCGACGGACACCCGTCCCATGGGTCGGGAGCAGGGGTACGGGCCGGCCCCCGGCGTCGCCGAGCGCCGCCCGCCGGGAACGTAGGATCGGTGTCGTGACAGGGGTGGAACGGCACATGGACAGCGGCCTGGCCGACGGGCTGGAACGGCTCTGGACGCCGCACCGGATGACGTACATCTCCGGGGAGGACCGCCCCGAGGGCGGCTACGAGAAACCCACCGGCTGCCCGTTCTGCCTGGCACCCGGCCTGCCCCCGGAGCAGAGCCTGGTGGTGGCCCGCGGCGAGCACGTCTTCGCCGTGCTCAACCTCTACCCGTACAACCCGGGCCACCTGTTGGTCTGCCCCTACCGGCACGTCGCCGACTACACCGACCTCGACGCCGAGGAGACGGGTGAACTGGCGGTCTTCACGCAGACCGCGATGCGGGTGGTCCGCAAGGTCAGCAACGCGCACGGCTTCAACCTGGGCATGAACCAGGGTGGCGTCGCCGGCGCCGGCATCGCCGCGCACCTGCACCAGCACGTGGTGCCGCGCTGGGGCGGCGACGCCAACTTCATGCCGGTGATCGGGCGCACGAAGGTGTTGCCGCAGGTGCTCGGCGACACCCGTGAGCTCTTCGCCAGGGCCTGGCCCAGCTGAGCCGCCCGCGCCCCGCCCCGGCTGCCCCGGCACGCTGACCGCGCCGCCCCCACGGCGACCGGCCCCACCATTACGATCTTGTCGCATGGCCCTGCTGCACCGCGCGGAACTGCGCCCCTCCAAGCTCGACCTCCTGGCGACCTGGCTGCCCGGCCGTGACTGGTTCCACGGGCCGGCCGGCGGCGACGTCACCCGGGTGGCGGCGTACCGCTTCGACGACCCGGCCGGCGCCGTCGGCATCGAGACGATGCTGGTCCGGGTCGGCGACGGGCCGGTGCACCAGGTCCCGCTCACCTACCGCGACGCGCCGCTGGACGGCGGCGGCGACCGGCTGATCGGCACCACGCACCACTCCGTGCTGGGGCGGCGCTGGGTGTACGACGCCTGCGGCGACCCGGTCTACTCCGCCGCGCTCGCCTCGGCCGTCCTGGCCGGCGCCGGCCAGGCGGAGGAGTTCTTCGAGGTCGACGGGGTGCGCGAGCGTCGCGCCCCGAGCATGGGTATCGCCATCACCGGCCCCGCCGTGGCCGCCCCGCCGGCCGTGGGCGCGCTGCGCGGGGTGGTGGACGCCGACCCGACGGTCATCGTCACCGACGCGGTCGAACTGGTCGTGCCGCGTCGCCTGGTGGCGAGTGACCGGCCGGGCGCCGCCACGCTCACCGGCACCTGGGACGGCCAACCCGACCCGCTGCCGCTGGCGTACGCCACCCTTCGCTAGGCACGCGGTCCGCCGCTTCGTCGTCAAGGGCACCGAGGACGCCGCGTGACGGCCGGGGGCGGGCAGCAGCAGCGGCGACGACGCCGCCCGTCGCTGCGCGCGGTGACCACGCCGCGCCGTCCACTGTGTTCGATTCCGCACGGTCGGTGACGTTCCTGTCCGCCCCGGCCCTGAAGGTGACAGGATGCGGCGGTGACGACACGGACGTTGGGCCGCAGCGGCATCGAGGTCAGCGCCCTCGGCATGGGGTGCTGGGCGATCGGTGGCCCCTGGGCCGAGGGGAGCCGGCCGCTGGGCTGGGGCAGGGTCGACGACGAGGAGTCGGTCCGGGCCGTCCGCCGGGCGCTCGACCTCGGCGTGACCCTCTTCGACACCGCCGACACGTACGGGGCCGGGCACGGCGAGCGCATCCTCGGCCGGGCCCTCGCCGGCCGCCGGGACGAGGCGGTGATCGCCACGAAGTGGGGCTACACGTTCGACGAGCGGACCCGGCAGGCCACCGGTGAGGACGCCTCCCCGGCGTACCTGCGTCGGGCGGTCGTCGACTCGCTGCGCCGGCTGGACACCGACCGGATCGACCTCTACCAGCTGCACCTGGGCGACCTGCCGCTGCCGCGGGTGCAGGCGCTGCTGGGCACGCTGGAGGACCTGGTCGCCGACGGGCTGATCCGGGCGTACGGCTGGAGCACCGACCGGGCCGACCGGGTCGCGCCGTTCGCCGAGGCGGCGCCGCGCGCCACCGCCGTGCAGCACAGCCTGTCGGTGCTCCGGGACACCCCGGCCATGCTGGCGGCCTGCGACAAGCACGACCTGGCCAGCGTCAACCGGGGCCCGCTCGGGATGGGGCTGCTCACCGGCAAGTACACGACGGAGTCGACGCTGCCCCGCGACGACGTGCGTGGCCTCGCCCCGACCTGGCTGGAGTGGTTCCGGGGCGGCCGGCCGGCACCGGAGTGGCTGCGCCGGGTCGCCGCCGTACGCGGTGCGCTGACGGCCGACGGCCGGACCCTCGCCCAGGGCGCGTTGGGCTGGCTGTGGGCACGCAGCGGCCGGACCGTGCCGATCCCCGGCTGCCGCACCGTCGCCCAGGTCGAGGAGAACGCGGCGGCGCTGCGCCTCGGTCCGCTCGCCCCGGACCACTTCGCCGAGGTGGAACGGCGGCTCGCCGGGCTGCGCGCCGCCGCCCTGCGCGACGCCGACCGCCCGTACTGGCCGATGCCCCCGGTCCCCGCCGTGCGCCCCTGACCGCCCCGCGCCTCACCCGCCGGCCCGCCCAGGGGCCGCACTGTTTCAGGGAAAGAGTGGCTGTCCGACGCGGGATGGCCACTGTTTCCCTGAACTTGCGGGGGCGCGGCGTGGGGGCGCGGCGTGGGGGCGCGGCGTGCGTGCGGGTGGGTGTCAGGGGCGGGCGGTGTGCTCCTTGCGGAGCTGCTCGGCGAGGTGGGCAGGCATCGGCTCGTACCGGGCGAACCCGCGGCGGAAGGTGCCCGTGCCGGAGGTCATCGAGCGCAGCTCGACCGCGTACCGGAGCAGTTCGGTGGCGGGCACCTCGGCGCGGACCAGGCTGCGCCCCTCGGCGTCCGGGTCCGGTTCGGTGCCGAGCACCCGGCCGCGCCGGCCGGACAGGTCGCCCATCACCGCGCCGACCGAGCCGTCGGGCACCCGGACGACCACCTCGTCCACCGGCTCCAGCAGCGCCGGCTGCCCCTTCTCCGCGGCGTCGCGCAGCGCGAGGGCCCCGGCGGTCTGGAACGCCGCGTCGGAGGAGTCCACGCTGTGCGCCTTGCCGTCGACCAGGGTGACCCGCAGGTCCACCACCGGGTGCCCGGCCACCAGGCCGCGCTCCATCTGCGCCCGGACGCCCTTCTCCACGGAGGGGATGTAGTTGTGCGGGACGGCCCCGCCGACCACCTTGTCGACGAACTCGAAGCCGGCGCCCCGGGGCAGCGGCTCCACCTCGATGTCGCAGACGGCGTACTGGCCGTGGCCGCCGGACTGCTTGACGTGCCGGCCGTGCCCCCGGGCGGGCACGGTCAGCGTCTCGCGCAGCGACACCCGGACCGGCTCGGCCTCCAGCTCCACGCCGCCGGTGCGCAGCCGGTCGAGCACGACGTCGGCGTGCGCCTCGCCCATGCACCAGAGCACCAGCTGGTGGGTCTCCGGGTTGCGTTCCAGCCGCAGGGTGGGGTCACCGGCGACCAGCCGGCCCAGGTTGCGGGCCAGGGCGTCCTCGTCGGCCCGGCTCTTGGCCACGATCGCCACCGGCAGCAGCGGCTCGGGCATCTCCCACGGGGCGATCAGCAGCGGCTCGTCCTTCGCCGAGACGGTGTCACCGGTCTCCGCGCTGCCCGACTTGGTGATCGCGCAGATGTCGCCGGCGACGGCGGCGGGCACCTCGCGCAGCGTCGCGCCCAGCGGGCTGTAGACGTGCCCGACCCGCTCGTCGGCGTCGTGGTCGGGGTGCCCGCGCTCGGCCATGCCGTGCCCGGAGACGTGCACCACCTGGTCGGGGCGGAGCGTGCCGGAGAAGACCCGGACCAGGGAGACCCGGCCGACGTGCCGGTCGACGGTCGTCTTGACCACCTCGGCGACCAGCGGGCCGTCCGGGTCGCAGACCAACGGCGGGCGGGGGGAGCCGTCCACCCCGGTGACCGCGGGCAGTTCGTGTTCCAGCGGCGAGGGGAACGCGGCGACCAGCCCGTCGAGCAGCACGTCCAGGCCCACGCCGGTCTCCGCGCAGACCGGCACCACCGGGTAGAAGTGGCCCCGGGCCACCGCCTTCTCCAGGTCGGTGACGAGCACCTCGGTGTCGATCTCCTCGCCGCCGAGGTAGCGGTCCATCAGGGTCTCGTCCTCGCTCTCGGCGATGATCCCCTCGATCAGCTCGTTGCGGGCCTCCAGGATCGCCGGCAGGTGCTCCGGGTCCGGCTCGCGCACCGCCGCGGGCAGGCCCTGCGAGTAGTCGAAGACCCGCCGGGTGATCAGGCCCATCAGCCCGGCCACCGACTCGCCGTCGTCGCCGAGCATCGGCAGGTGGAGCGGGAGCACGTTGTCACCGAAGACCCGCTGACAGAGCGCCACCGCCTCGTCGAAGTCGCCGCGCGGGTGGTCCAGCCGGGAGACCGCCACGGCGCGCGGCATGTCCACCGCGGCGCACTCCTCCCAGAGGGCGGCGGTGGCCATGTCCATCCCGTCGACGGCGGAGACCACGAACAGCGCGGCGTCGGCGGCGCGCAGCCCGGCGCGCAGCTCGCCGACGAAGTCGCCGTACCCGGGGGTGTCCAGCAGGTTGACCTTGACGCCGGAGTGGACGAGCGGGGCACACGCCAGGCTCACCGAGCGCTGCTGGCGTACCGCTGCGGGGTCGTGGTCGCAGACGGTGGTGCCGTCGGTGACCGTGCCGGCCCGGCCGATCGTGCCGCTGGCCGCGAGCAGCGCCTCGACCAGGGTCGTCTTGCCCGCTCCGGAGTGCCCGACGAGCACCACGTTGCGAACCCTGCCGGGCTCGGTCACCACCGGCGTGCCGCCGGTGACACCCTTCTCCTGGTTCTTCTGCGCCATCGCGGCGCACCTCCCTCAGCCGTGGTTGGTGGCGACCGCCGCGCGCGACGGGAAGCGGGCCCGGGCGGGTGCCGCGGCGATATCCTCCGGTGCTCTCCTGGACGACGGGTACTCCGGCCGTTCGGTCGGTGAACTGGCTCACCTCCCACACTCGATCTCACACCCGTTGCCGACGCGGCACAAGCCTCCGCCACGCGGGTCGGACGAGGTGGCCGTATCGCCGCCGGGTGCCGGCCGTTATCGTGGGACCGCCATGGCGAAGATCTTCCAAGTGACGGCCCGCGCGGGGATGACCCGCGTCGTGGAGCCGGTCGCGCGCGGCCTGCTCCGCGCGGGCGTGTCCCCCAACGCGGTCACCGTGACCGGCACCGTCGGCGTGCTCGTCGGCGCACTGGGCTTCGGCGCCCGGGGCGACCTGGTCGCCGGAGCCCTGATCGTGACCGTCTTCGCGCTCACCGACCTGCTCGACGGGACGATGGCCCGGATGAGCGGCGGCTCCACCCGGTTCGGCGCCTTCCTCGACTCGAGCATGGACCGGATCGCCGACAGCGCGGTCTTCGGCGCGGTCGCGTACTGGCTGGCCACCGAGGGCAACCACTCGGGGGTGGCCGCCGCGCTGCTCTGCCTCGCCGCCGGCGGGCTGGTCTCCTACGTCAAGGCACGGGCCGAAGGGCTCGGCATGAGCGGCGACGTCGGCATCGCCGAGCGCACCGAACGGCTGCTCATCGTCGGCGTCGGCGGTCTGCTCACCGGCCTCGGTGTCGACCCGGCCCTGGAGATCGCGCTCTGGCTGCTCGCCGCCGTCTCGATCTTCACGGTCGGGCAGCGGATGGCCCACGTGTACCGGCAGGCCCAGCGGGTCGGCCAGGAGTGAACCTCACCGAGCTCGGCTACGTCGCCGGGTGGCGCGTGGTCCGGGCGCTGCCCCGGCCCGTCGTGGCCGCGGCGTTCCGGGCGGGCGCCGACCGCGCGCACCGCGCCGGCGGCGGCGGTACGGCCCGACTGCGCGCCAACCTGCGCCGGGTGGTCGGCCCCGACCTGCCCGAGGTCGAGCTGGACGACCTGGTCCGGCGAGGGTTGCGCTCGTACGCCCGGTACTGGATGGAGGCGTTCCGGCTGCCCGCGTTGAGCCGCGCCGAGATCCTCGCCGGGTTCCGGCTGGCCCCGGAGGGGGTCGACCGGCTCTCCGCCGACGTGGCCGCCGGCCGGGGTGCGGTGGTGGCGCTGCCGCACGCCGGCAACTGGGACGCGGCCGGCGCCTGGGTGGCGGCCACCGGCTGGCCGATCACCACGGTCGCCGAGCGGCTGAGGCCCGAGGGGCTCTACGAGCGGTTCCTCGCCTTCCGGCAGGGGCTGGGCATGGAGATTCTGCCCACCCACGGCGGTCCGCGTCCCGCCTTCGACGTGCTGGTGGACCGGTTGCGTGCCGGCACGGTGGTGCCGCTGCTGGCCGACCGGGACCTCTCCGCCCGGGGCATCGAGGTCGACTTCTTCGGCGGCCGGACCCGGATGCCCGCCGGGCCGGCGCTGCTGGCCCTGCGCACCGGAGCGCCCCTCTACGTCGCCTCGATGTGGTACGAACCGGACGCCGCGTGCGCGTCGATCGAGGGTCCGCTGCCGCTGCCCGACCCGGACTCCGCCCCGCTCGACGCCCGGGTCCGCACGGTCACCCAGCGGATTGCCGACGGTCTGGCGGCCGGGATCGCCCGCCATCCGGAAGACTGGCACATGTTGCAGCGGATGTGGCTGGACCAGCGCGCGGCGACCGACGGCGGCTCCCGCCCCTCGGCGCAGCCGCCGGCCACCACCGGGACGAACTGAGGGAGCGGGCGCAATGCGGATCGGCATCGTGTGCCCGTACTCCTTCGACGTGCCCGGCGGGGTGCAGAACCACGTCATGGACCTCGCCGAGGCGCTGATCGGGCTCGGCCACGAGGTGAGCGTGCTCGCCCCGGCCGACGAGGACTCGCCGCTGCCGTCGTACGTGGTGTCGGCGGGGCGGGCGGTGCCGCTGCCGTACAACGGTTCGGTGGCCCGCATCGCGTTCGGCCCGGTCTCCACGGCGCGGGTCCGCCGGTGGATCATCCGGGGCGACTTCGACGTGCTGCACGTGCACGAGCCGCTCACGCTGAGCCTGTCGATGCTCGCCGTGCTCTCCGCCCGGGGCCCGGTGGTTGCCACCTTCCACACCGCGATGACCCGGTCCCGGGTGCTCGCCGCCGCCCAGGGGGTGCTGCAGATCGTGCTGGAGCGGATCACCGCCCGGATCGCGGTCAGCGCCCTGGCCCGCAAGGTGCAGGTCGAGCACATGGACGGTGGCGCGGTGGAGATCCCCAACGGGGTCGCCGTGGCGAAGTTCGCCGGCGTGGAGCCGCTGCCCGGCTGGCCGGGGGAGTGCGCCCCGGGCGCGGGCGGCACGATCGGCTTCCTCGGCCGGTTCACCGAGGCCCGCAAGGGTTTCCCGATCCTGGCCGACGCCTTCGTCGCGCTGGCCCCGCACCGGCCCGGGCTGCGCCTGCTGGTGGCCGGGCCGGGCGACCCGGACGACCTGTACGGCCGGTTCCCGGCCGAGTTGCGCGACCGGGTGACCTTCCTCGGCATGGTGCCCGAGTCGGACAAGGCGCGGATGCTGCGCAGCCTGCACCTCTACGTCGCCCCGAACACCGGTGGGGAGTCCTTCGGGATGATCCTCACCGAGGCGCTGGCGGCGGGCGCGACCGTGGTCGCCAGCGACCTCGACGCGTTCCGGCGGGTGCTCGACGGCGGGCGGGCCGGGCGGCTGTTCCCCACCGGCGACGCGGCGGCCCTGCGGGCCGCCCTGGCCGAGCTGCTCGACGACCCGGAGCAGCGGGGCGCGCTGACCGCCTGCGGCGACCAGGTGGTGGCGCACTACGACTGGCCGGTGGTGGCCCGCCGGGTGATCGAGGTGTACGCGGCGGCGATCGAGGCCACCGACGGCCGGGTCATCGATCAGGAGTGGGCGGGACTGGGCGGGGCGGTGTGAACACGACCATGCCGCACCTGTGGTGGGCGTTGGGCGGCGCCGTCCTGGTCGCCCTGGTCGTCGTGTACCTGGTCTGGACGGCCGGGCGGGTCGCGCGGTTGCAGGCCCGGGCGGAGTCGGCGGCCCGGGCGCTCGACGCGCACCTGTTGCGCCGCGCGGCGGCGGCCGCGGTGCTGGCCGAGAAGCGGTACGGCGTCGAGCTGTACGCGGCGGCGCGGATCGCCCTGGACGCCGCCCCGGAGGAGCGCGAGGCCGCCGAGAACGACCTGACCCGTCAGCTGCGCACGATCGCCCTCGATCCGGCCGATCCGGCCTGCGAGGCGGTGATCGCGGCGAGCCGCCGGCTGGCTCTGGCCCGCCAGGTGCACACCGACCTCGTCCGGGATGCCCGGGCGGCCCGCAGCCGCCCGCTGGTGCGGCTGTTGCGGATGGGGCGGGGGCACGAGTGGCCTCGCTACTTCGACGTCGACGACCCCACCCTCACCGTGCCCGCCGAGGCTCCCGCGAGTTGACCCGCCCGGTTCCTGCCGGGTGGTCCCCGGTGACCGTTTCCGGGGCGCCGATTGGCCTGCGCGGCCCGGGTGATGACGGCCACAGTGCAGGCCACCGTGGGGCTGATTGGCTGTCGGAGTGGCGTTGAGCCCGTCGTAGCATCGCACTAGCCAGCCCCCCCCCCGAAGGTCCGAGGAGCGATAACCCGTGCCCGAAACCACCTCCCCGAACGCCACCGCCACGCCGGTCGTCGGCACCGCCCGCGTCAAGCGCGGCATGGCCGAGATGCTCAAGGGCGGCGTGATCATGGACGTGGTCACCCCCGAGCAGGCCAAGATCGCCGAGGACGCCGGCGCGGTCGCCGTGATGGCGCTGGAGCGTGTGCCTGCCGACATCCGCGCGCAGGGCGGCGTCTCCCGGATGAGCGACCCGGACATGATCGACGGCATCATCGCGGCCGTCTCCATCCCGGTCATGGCCAAGGTCCGCATCGGCCACTTCGTCGAGGCCCAGATCCTGCAGTCGCTCGGCGTCGACTACATCGACGAGTCCGAGGTGCTGACCCCGGCCGACTACGCCAACCACATCGACAAGTGGGCGTACACCGTCCCCTTCGTCTGCGGCGCCACCAACCTGGGTGAGGCGCTGCGCCGGATCACCGAGGGTGCGGCCATGATCCGCTCGAAGGGCGAGGCCGGCACCGGCGACGTCTCCAACGCCACCACCCACATGCGCAAGATCCGGCAGGAGATCCGCCGGCTGCAGTTCCTGCCGGAGGACGAGCTCTTCGTCGCCGCCAAGGAGCTGCAGGCGCCGTACGAGCTGGTCAAGGAGGTCGCCCGGACGGGCAAGCTGCCGGTGGTGCTCTTCACCGCGGGCGGCATCGCCACCCCGGCCGACGCCGCCATGATGATGCAGCTCGGCGCCGAGGGCGTCTTCGTCGGCTCCGGCATCTTCAAGTCCGGCAACCCGGCCCAGCGCGCCGCCGCGATCGTCAAGGCCACCACCTTCCACGACGACCCGGACGTGCTGGCCAAGGTCTCCCGCGGCCTGGGTGAGGCGATGGTCGGCATCAACGTCGACGAGATCCCGCAGCCGCACCGGCTGGCCGAGCGGGGCTGGTGACCGCGCGGCAACGCACCCACGAGCGACCGGTCACGGCGGCCCGCACCGGGCCGACGACGAGAGGACAACACGCATGAGCGACGCACCGACCATCGGTGTGCTCGCCCTCCAGGGTGACGTCCGCGAGCACGTCGCGGCCCTGGCCGGCGTCGGCGCGGACGCCCGGCCGGTCCGCCGTCCGGCCGAGCTCGACGCGGTCGACGGGCTGGTCATCCCCGGCGGCGAGTCCACCACCATGAGCAAGCTCGCCGACATCTTCGAGATGCGCGAGCCGATCGACAAGCGGATCGCCGGCGGAATGCCGGTCTACGGGTCCTGCGCCGGCATGATCATGTTGGCCGGCGAGGTCCTGGACGGTCGGCCCGACCAGCGTGGCTTCGCCGGCATCGAGATGACCGTGCGGCGCAACGCGTTCGGCCGGCAGGTCGACTCGTTCGAGGCGCCGGTGCGGATCGCCGGGGTCGAGGGCGAGCCGTTCCACGCGGTGTTCATCCGGGCCCCGTGGGTGGAGCGGGTCGGCGCGGGCGTGCAGGTGCTGGGCCGGGTCACCGACGGCCCGGCCGCCGACCGGATCGTCGCGGTCCGGCAGGGCAACCTGCTGGCCACCTCGTTCCACCCCGAGCTCACCGGCGACCTGCGGCTGCACCGGTACTTCGTGGACCTGGTCCGCGCCGCTTGAACATCCTGTCGACTGACCGACCAGCGCTTTCGCCCCGTCTGTCCCGATAAGGGCGGGCGGGGCGGTGTCGCGGCGCGCGGCGCGTGACACCGGCCGGGCGGACGTCGGTAGGATTGCCGAGATTCGGCAGGGCCATCTGCCCGCCACGGCTTGCCGCAGGGCTGACCGGCACCGTCCGCGTGCGCCGGCGGGAACGGGGCGTGCGCGGTGCGGTCGATGCGGACGACGGTAGCAACGGAGGTAACAGATGTCCGGCCACTCAAAGTGGGCGACCACCAAGCACAAGAAGGCCGTCATCGACGCCAAGCGCGGCAAGATGTTCGCCAAGCTGATCAAGAACGTCGAGGTCGCGGCGCGGACCGGCGGCGGCGACCCGGCGGGCAACCCGACGCTCTACGACGCCATCCAGAAGGCCAAGAAGAACTCGGTCCCCAACGACAACATCGACCGCGCGGTCAAGCGGGGCTCCGGCCTGGAGGCCGGTGGCGCCGACTACCAGACGATCATGTACGAGGGGTACGGCCCGAACGGCGTCGCGCTGCTCATCGAGTGCCTCACCGACAACCGCAACCGCGCCGCGACCGAGGTGCGGACGGCGCTGACCCGCAACGGCGGCTCGTTCGCCGACGCCGGCTCGGTGTCGTACATGTTCTCCCGCAAGGGTGTGGTGATCGTCCCCAAGGCCGGGACGACCGAGGACGACGTGATGATGGCGGTCCTCGACGCCGGCGCCGAGGAGGTCAACGACCTCGGTGAGGCGTACGAGGTGGTCTCCGAGCCGGGTGACCTGATCGCCGTCCGCACCGCCCTGCAGGACGCCGGCCTCGAGTACGAGTCGGCCGAATCCTCCCTGATCCCCAGCGTGAACGTGCCGCTGGACGAGGAGGGCGCCCGGAAGATCTTCAAGCTGATCGACGTGCTGGAGGACTGCGACGACGTGCAGAACGTCTACGCCAACTTCGACGTCTCCGACGAGATCATGGCGGCGGTCGGCTGACCCGGTCGTGACCGGCGGCACCTCGCGCCGGGCGACGTGGTCGTCCGGCGCGAGGTGCTGCGCGGCCAGGTGTGGTTCGACTGCCCGACGATCTGCGTCGAGGACTCCGCCGACCTGCTCGCGCTCCACCTGCCGCCGGACGCCGAGTTCGGCTTCCCCGACCACGGCGCCTTCCCGTGCGGCCGGCACGGCTCCGCCCCCGCGATCGTTCGACCACCCTGCGGCCCGGACCGGCTCGCCGCGGCCCCACCGGCCGGCGACGCGGGCTGACGTTCAGCCGACCCCGTCGCCCGCCATCGGGGGCAGCGGGCAGTGCAGCAGCCCGCAGACGGTGCGCAGCAGCTCGATCTCGGGCACGGTCATCGTGCCGTCGTGGCTGATCACCGCGACCGTCGCCGCGACCAGCCGTTCCTTGTCGCTCGGGCGGAGCCCGTCCAGCACCGGCCAGGCGGTCTCCAACGCGAGGACGCCGTCGTCGGGCGGCGAGTACGGCAGGGTCGTCCCGGGCCGTAGCGCCGCGACACCGGCGGCGAAGGCCCGTTCCGCGGCGGCCCGCTCGGTGTGCCCGGCCTGAGCGAGGACGGTCAGCAGGGAGGCCGCCGCCGAACGGGCGTCGGTGAGTCTGCGCCGGTCGGCACGCCAGCGCGAGTCCGGGTGCAGCGACTCCTGGAGTCCGTTCAGCAGCAGCCGGGACAGGCAGTACTCGGAGACGTCGATCGCACCGTCGGCACGGATCACCGTGAAGACGCTCGCCAGCAGCGACTCCAGCTCCGGGCCCGGGCGGTCGCGCAGGGCGGGGAAAGCCAGCTCGGCCAGGGGCAGCCGGAATGCCGGGTGCAGCCCGGCCACGGTGTCGGCCGCCCGCAGGGCGGCGTCGGCCGGGCCGGGTCCGTGCCGGTCGGCCAGGGCGGCGTGCTGGTGTCGGCGTACCCCAGGGTCGCCGCTGAGCAGCAGACCGAGCAGCAGCGGCACGACCGCCTCCCGGTCTCGTGCCCGGTCCAGCAGCTCCGGCGGGATCCGGTCCAGGATCGCCGCCGCGTGCGTGTATGCGGTCCCGGTCGGGGCGGCCACCCGGTCCAGCACCTCGGCGGGTGCGACGGGCACCTGCAGGCCCTCCACCGGCAATGCCCGCCCGGGGGTCGGCGGCGTCTCTCCGGCCGGCCCGGTGGCAGCCGCCGTCGACACGTCACGCGGAGCCAGCCCGAGGGCGACGTCCTCCTGCCGGCCGGAGGGGGGCGATGCCGCCCACTGCCGGGCGAGGCGGGACAGCTCGGCCGGGTCGAACGACGGGTCCAACGCCCTGATCCGGTCGGCCAGCGGCGGGTGGGTGGCGAACCAGGACGCCCGGCCGGTGGCCTCTCCGAGCAGCATGTGGCCGACCTCGTCGCGCTTGGGGGCCTTCAGCTCCGACCCCTCGGCGACCCCGCCGATCTTCTTCAGTGCCCCGGCGATGCCCTGGGTCTGGCGGGTGTACTGCACCGCCGAGGCGTCGGCGAGGTACTCCCGCTGCCGGGACACCGACGCCTGGATCAGCCGCCCGGCGAGGACCCCGACGTAACCGGCGGCCACCATCGCCAGCCCGACCAGCGGCAGTGGGTTGGCGCCCCCGCCGCCCCCGCGGTTGCGGCCGCCGCCGAGGATGCCGGCGCGCAGCAGGCCGCGGCCGATCACCGCGAGGAAGAGGATGCCGAACAGCAGGCCCATCAGCCGGATGTTGAGCCGCATGTCGCCGTTGACGACGTGGCTGAACTCGTGGGCGATCACCCCTTGCAGCTCGTCCCGGTTGAGTCGTCGCAACGCGCCGCGGGTGACCGCGACGGCGGCGTCCGACGGTGTCCAGCCGGCGGCGAAGGCGTTGATCGCCGGCTCGTCCGGCAGCACGTACACCTCGGGCACCGGCACCCCCGAGGCCAGCGCCATCTCCTCGACGACGTTGCGCAGCCGGCGCAGTTCGGGGTCGGTGGTGTCCGCCGGAACGGGTACTCCGCCCAGTTCGCGGGCCACCTTCCCGCCGCCGCCGCGCAGCGCCACGGTCCGGAACAGCGCGGCCAGCCCGATCGCGGCGAGGGTGCCGACGGTGACCACCGCGATCAGCCCGAGCAGCTCCTGTGCCGGGGCGGCGGTGGCGTTGAACGCCACCACCGCAGCCAGGTCCACCACCAGCACGATGCCCACCACCGCCAGGACGAACAGCAGCACCAGCCGTACCGACAGCCGGCGTACCCGGCGCTGGCGTTCGAAGAAGTTCATCGGTCGGTACGGGCGGTCAGAAGGAGACCTGAGGGGCCTGGCGCTGCTGCGGGTCGTCCGGCTCGAACAGCGCTGCCGGGCCGAACGAGAACATCCCCGCCACCACGCTGGAGGGGAACACCTCGCGCTTGTTGTTGTAGGTCATCACCGCGTCGTTGTACGCCTGCCGGGCGAAGGCCACCCGGTTCTCCGTCGAGGTCAGCTCCTCCGACAGCTGCATCATGTTCTGGTTGGCCTTGAGGTCCGGGTAGGCCTCGGCCAGCGCGAACAACCGTCCCAGGCTCGCGGTGAGCATGCCCTCCGCGCCGCTGAGCTGCTGCATGGCGGTGGGGTCACCCGGGGCCGCGGCGGCGTTGGCCTGCGCGTTGACCGCGGACGTCCGGGCCGCGATGACCGCCTCCAACGTCTCCCGTTCGTGCCTGAGGTAGCCCTTGGCCACCTCGACCAGGTTGGGGACCAGGTCGTGCCGGCGGGCGAGTTGCACGTCGATCTGGGCGAACGCGTTGCGGTAGGCGTTGCGGGCGCGCACCAGCCCGTTGTAGATGGCGACGCCGAAGCCGAGCACCGCCACGACGACCAGCGCCAGGCACGCCAACCCGATGATCCACTCCATGGCCGCTCCTCGTCGCCGTACGTCTGCCCTGGTGACGATGGTACGGCCGGTGGCGGTCGATCGTCGGGGCGTGGCCGAGGAGGCGACGCCGCGCCCCCGGCTCCCGGAGGTACTCGCCGACCTCCTCACCGTCCCCGGCCCCGCGCAGGCGGCCGGTCGAGCGCCGGCCCGGCACCTTCCGGTGTGCCGGGCCGGCGGTGCCGCCGAGGGTCAGCGGGTGTGCCGGCGGGCCTTGACCACGCTGTCGACGACGTCCCAGACGGTGATGACCACGACGACCACGATCGTCACCCGGCCGACCATCTCCAGTCCGCCCTCGCGCAGCCACTCGAACCGGTCGACCAGGTCCGGGTTGAGTAGGCGCTCGGTGGCCAGCAGCCAGATCAGCGGCACGGCGAACGCCAGGTTGAGCAGGGCGTTGAGGCCGACCAGCGGCCAGGTCCACCCGCCGAGCCGGTACTTCACCAACTCCAGGCCGATGGACAGGACCAGCACGACGGCGAGCACCGGCAGCCAGGACGTCCACAGTGCCGGGTCGAGCAGCGGCAGGCCCCTGCCGTCGGTGTCGGAGACCCAGGAGCGCAGGTGCTGCCAGGGCAGGAATGCCAGGGTGATCAGCAGGAAGGCGATCGAGGCGCAGGTGTCGCTCAGCTTCACGTCCCGCTCGACTGGCGCCTCGGCCAGTTGGTCGGGGCTCCATTCGGGCAGCGTGAGCGGGGTGCGGGTGCGTTCCAGCACCGCGAAGCTGAGCGTCACCCAGAAGGCGATCTGCACACCGGTCTGGAAGGCGACGACGATGCCGGCCCCGACCGCCGCCTCCGGCTCGTCGCCCACGGTCGCCTTGAGCACCCCGACCACCACGCCGACGACGGCCGGGATCACGGTGAGCAGCCGGCGCAGCAGGCTCTGCCAGACCAGGTAGTACGCCGGGCCGATGAGCTGCAGCGGCCGGTCGACGTAGCGGGCGGCGAGCCGGTCGGGGTGGCCCAGTTCGGTGAGCACCTCCCGTTCGGCGGCATCGGCGTCCTGCCCGGCGGCGGCCCGCCCCTCGATCATGTCCTTGATGGAGGCACGCAGCTCGTCGGCGATCTCGGCGCGGCGCGGCGCGGGCACCGTCCGCAGGGTCGCGGCGACGTAGCGGTCGGTCAGGGAGGTCATCGCTTGGCTCCTTCGATAAGCCCGGTGACGGAGGTCTGCACGGCGGCGAGGTCGTCGAGCAGGCGTGCCAGGACCGCCTCACCGTCGGCACTGGTCCGGTAGAACTTGCGCGGCCGGCTCTCCTCGGTGTTCCACTCGCTGGTCAGCAACCCCTGCTCCTCCAACCGGCGCAGCAGCGGGTACAGCGTGTTGGCGTCGACCGGGAAGCCGTGTGCGGTCAGGCGCTGCAGCAGCGCGTAGCCGTAGTCGGGGTGACGCAGGGCGACCAGGCTCGCCACCACGACGGTGCCGCGGCGCAACTCCTGGAGGTGGGTCCGCAGGATCTCGTCGCTAACCATGCTTCGCACTATACCGTGCGGCACACACTATTGGTATGGCACACCACTGCCGCAGTCGCGACGCGCCCGGAGGCGACCGTCCGCTGCCCGCTTCGTCGCGGCCCCGGTGTGACCGGTCGCCGAGGTGACAGGGCGGATCCGGTCGCGTCGAGAGACTCGTGCCACCGCCCCGGCGCGGACGGTGGAGCCCTGCAGGGCACCTCGGTAGGGTGGGCCGGTCGAATCCGACGCAGCCTTGATCCACACCCCGGGGGGCGCCACGCATGGGCGATTCGTTCGCGCATCTGCACGTACACACCGAGTACTCGATGCTCGACGGGGCGGCCCGGCTCAAGGACCTCTTCGCCGAGGCCAACCGGCTCGGCATGCCGGCGGTGGCGATCACCGACCACGGCAACATGCACGGCGCGAACGACTTCTACAACCAGGCGATGGCCGCCGGGATCACCCCGATCCTGGGCGTCGAGGCGTACGTGGCGCCGGAGTCGCGCTACCACAAGGCGCGGGTCAAGTGGGGTCGGCCGGAGCAGAAGAGCGACGACGTCTCCGGTAACGGCGCGATCACCCACAAGACCATGTGGGCCCGCAACGCCACGGGCCTGAAGAACCTCTTCACCCTCAACTCGCGCGCCTCCATGGAGGGCCACTACGTCAAGTGGCCCCGGATGGACATGGAGCTGATCGCCGAGCACGCCGAGGGGATCATGGCGACCACGGGCTGCCCGTCCGGCGCGGTGCAGACCCGGCTGCGGCTGGGCCAGTTCGACGAGGCGCTGAAGGTGGCCGCGAGCTACCAGGACATCTTCGGCAAGGAGAACTACTTCCTGGAGATCATGGACCACGGCCTCGAGATCGAGCGCCGGGTCCGTGACGGGCTCGTCGAGATCGCCCGCAAGCTGGACATCCCGCCGGTGGTCACCAACGACTCGCACTACACCCACGAGGCCCAGGCCACCGCGCACGACGTGCTGCTCTGCGTGCAGACCGGCAGCAACATCGACGACCCGAACCGGTTCCGCTTCGAGGGCGGCGGCTACTTCGTCAAGTCCGCCGAGCAGATGCGCGCGGTCGACTCCTCCGAACTGTGGCAGCAGGGCTGCCGCAACACCCTGCTGGTCGCCGAGAAGGTCGACCCGAAGGGGATGTTCGAGTTCCGCAACCTGATGCCGCGCTTCCCGGTGCCGGAGGGGGAGACCGAGGAGTCCTGGTTCCGCAAGGAGACGTTCGCCGGGCTGGCCCGTCGCTACCCGGGCGGGATCCCCGAGGGTCACGTCGTGCAGGCGGAGTACGAGCTGGGCGTCATCAACCAGATGGGTTTCCCGTCGTACTTCCTCGTGGTCGCCGACTTCATCCAGTGGGCGAAGAGCCAGGGCATCGCGGTGGGTCCGGGTCGTGGCTCGGCCGCCGGCTCGTTGGTCGCGTACGCGCTGGGCATCACCGACCTCGATCCGATCCCGCACGGGCTGATCTTCGAGCGGTTCCTCAACCCCGAGCGGGTCTCGATGCCGGATGTCGACATCGACTTCGACGAGCGTCGGCGCGGTGAGGTGATCAAGTACGTCACCGAGAAGTGGGGCGAGGACAAGGTAGCCCAGATCGCGACCTTCGGCACGATCAAGGCGAAGGCGGCGATCAAGGACTCGGCCCGGGTGCTCGGCTTCCCCTACGCGGTGGGTGACCGGATCACCAAGGCGATGCCGCCGGCGGTGATGGGCAAGGACATCCCGCTCACCGGCATCTTCGATCCGAAGCACCCGCGCTACGCCGAGGCCGGCGAGATCCGGGGCCTGTACGAGTCGGACCCGGACGTGCGCAAGGTCATCGACACGGCCAAGGGCATCGAGGGGCTGATCCGGCAGACCGGCGTGCACGCCGCCGGCGTCATCATGTCCGCCGAGCCGATCATCGAGCACATCCCGCTGATGCGCCGCGACGCCGACGGGGCGATCATCACCCAGTTCGACTACCCGACGTGTGAGTCGCTCGGGCTGTTGAAGATGGACTTCCTCGGCCTGCGCAACCTGACGATCATCGACGACGCGGTCAAGAACATCGAGCTCAACCACGGCGAGAAGCTGGACCTGCTGGGGTTGCCGCTGGACGACAAGGCCGCCTACGAACTGCTGGCCCGGGGCGACACCCTCGGCGTCTTCCAGCTCGACGGTGGGCCGATGCGCTCGCTGCTGCGGATGATGAAGCCGGACAACTTCGAGGACATCTCCGCCGTCCTGGCGTTGTACCGGCCCGGCCCGATGGGCGTGGACTCGCACACCAACTACGCGCTGCGCAAGAACGGCCTGCAGGAGATCACCCCGATCCACCCGGAGCTGGAGGAGCCGCTGCGGGAGATCCTGGCGCCGACCCACGGCCTGATCGTCTACCAGGAGCAGGTGCAGCGCGCCGCGCAGATCCTCGCCGGTTACACGCTCGGCCAGGCGGACCTGCTGCGCCGCGCGATGGGCAAGAAGAAGAAGGAGATCCTCGACAAGGAGTTCATCCCGTTCCGGGACGGCTGCCGCGAGCGCGGCTACTCCGACGAGGCCATCCAGGCGGTGTGGGACGTCCTGGTCCCGTTCGCCGGGTACGCCTTCAACAAGGCGCACTCCGCCGCGTACGGGCTGGTGTCGTACTGGACGGCGTACCTGAAGGCGCACTACCCGGCCGAGTACATGGCGGGGCTGCTCACCTCGGTGGGCGACGACAAGGACAAGATGGCGCTCTACCTGTCCGAGTGCCGCCGGATGCGCATCCAGGTCCTGCCGCCGGACGTCAACACCTCGGCCGGGCCGTTCACCCCGGTCGGCAAGGACATCCGTTTCGGCCTGGCCGCGGTGCGCAACGTCGGCGCGAACGTGGTCGCCTCGATCATGCGGTGCCGTCAGGAGAAGGGCGAGTACGCCGACTTCTACGACTTCCTGTCCAAGGTCGACGCGGTGGTCTGCAACAAGAAGACCATCGAATCACTGATCAAGGCCGGCGCGTTCGACTCGATGGGGCACCCCCGCAAGGGCCTGCTCGCCGTGCACGCCGACGCCATCGACGCGTACGCCGACGTCAAGCGCAAGGAGGCCGTCGGCCAGTACGACCTCTTCGGCACGGGCTTCGGCGACGCCGACACCGGCGGCAGCACCACCGTCATGCCGACCATCGGCGACAGCGAGTGGGACAAGCGCGACAAGCTCGCCTTCGAACGCGAGATGCTCGGCCTGTACGTCTCCGACCACCCACTCTTCGGCCTGGAGCACGTCCTGGGCGCGGCGGCGGACTGCACCATCGCCGTGTTGTCGGAGGAGGGCACCGTGCCCGACGGCGCGGTGGTCACCCTCGCCGGCATCCTCTCCGGCGTGCAGCGCCGGGTCACCAAACAGGGTCGGGCCTGGGCCTCGGCCACCCTGGAAGACCTCGCCGGCGGCGTGGAGACCCTCTTCTTCCCCAACACCTACGAGGTGATCGGCCAGTACATCGCCGAGGACGCCATCGTGGTGGTCAAGGGCCGCGTCGACCGCCGCGACGACACCCCGCGCATCATGGCCATGGACATGTCCATGCCCGACATCAGCAGCAACCCGGCCAACAAACCGGTCACCCTCACCATCCCGGTGCACCGGTGTACGCCGCCGCTGGTCGAACGGCTCAAGGAAACCCTGGTGCTGCACCCCGGCGACACCGAGGTCCACGTCAAGCTCCTCAACGGCGGCAAGACCACCACCCTGCGCCTCGGACCGTTCCGGGTCGCCCCGACGACCGCGCTGATGGGCGACCTGAAGAGCGTCCTCGGCCCGGCCAACGTCAGCTGACGCGGGATCGCCGCGCGACCGCGGGCAGCAGCCCCGTGGTCGCGGGTCGGCGGCCGGCGGGTCCTGCTGGCCGCCGTAGGTGCCGACCGCTTCGTTCGGTCGTCACTTGCCCCCGGTCACGATCCCCGGGTTGATGCACAGCCCGGGGCTGCTGCCGTTCTTCTCCGCGATCTCCAGGCAGCGGGACACCTTGTCGACCTTGGCGTTGGTCTCGGTGATCTGCTTCTGGATGTCGGCGTTCTTCCGGTCCTGTTCGAGGTTGCGGGTCTGCGCGAGCTTGTCCTGGAAGACCTTGATGTTGCCCTCGGTCTTCTCGTCGTGGTTGACCCGGGTGATGGTCACGGAGAGGACGTCGACGTCGCCGGAGAGCCGCGCCTCGGCGTTGCCCCGTACCTTTTCGGCGAAGGGCTTGAGGTCGACGTTCAGGTTGCCCGTCCGGGCGTCGATCTTCTCCAGCGGGTTGTACACGGCGAAAGCGTCGTTGACGGCGCTGTCGAGCTGCACACCCACCCGTTGGCCCCGGAAGCTCTCGAAGTCGCCCTTGTAGTCCATGAACTGCTTCGGCGCGTTCTCAGGCTTGACCTGCCACTCGATCAGCACCTCCACGCAGGCGTCGGCGAGGGTGCCGGTACGGACCCGAACACACTGGTCGCCGCCGATGTGGTCGTACTTCTGCCGGCCGGCGTCCCACTCGCCGACCTTCTGCCAGGGCGCGACCCACTTCAGACCGGAGCCGGTCACCTTGCCGGTCGGCTTGTTGAAACTGGTGACGATCCCGACTGAGCGGATCGGCACGGAGTGTGCGCTCGACCCTACGGTGAAGACCAGCGCCCCGGCCAGGCAACCGAGCGCGACCAGCCGGGACACCTGCTTGACGCCTTGGTTCCGGGCGATGGCCGCCACCGCGCCGGAGATCGCCAGCCCGATTGCGAGAATGACGGCGAGTGAGAAGCCGACCGGCACGCTGCATCACCTTTTCACAGGTCGTCACGATGTGGATCACCAACCTAGGGCAGCATGTCAAGGCTGACCAGGCCCGGGTTCGGGCCACCGTCGGCGGCGACCTGGGCCACGACGCCGGGATTGGCGCTGACGCCGCCACCGGGGGAGCGGCTAGCGTCGGCCGCATGGAACTGGAGCAGGCGCAGAAGCTGTGGCAGCCGGAGCCCGGTTGGCTGAACACCGCCAGCTACGGGCTGCCCCCTGAGCCGGCCTGGACGGCGGTGCAGGACGCCCTCGCGGACTGGCGGGTGGGGCGTACCTCCTGGGAGCCGTGGGGGGAGACGGCCGAGCGGTCCCGCAGGGCCTTCGCCGGGCTGGTCGGTGTGCCGGCGGCGGACGTGGTCATCGGCAGCGTCGTGTCGCAGCTGCTCGCCCCGGTCGCTGCGGCGCTGCCCGCCGGGGCGCGGGTGGTGGTCCCGGAGGTGGAGTTCACCTCCAACCTCTTCCCCTGGCTGGTGCAGGCCGAGCGCGGTGTCGAGGTTCGTACCGTGCCGTTGGCCGGGCTGGTCGACGCGATCGACACCGGCACCGACCTGGTGGCGTTCAGCCTGGTGCAGTCCGCCGACGGGACGGTCGCCGAGTACGAGAAGGTCGTCGCCGCGGCCCGCGCGCACGACGCCCTGGTGGTGGTGGACGCCACCCAGGCGTGCGGCTGGCTGCCGTTCGACGCGGGCCTGGCCGACGCGGTGGTCGTCGGGGCGTACAAGTGGTTGATGGCGCCGCGCGGCGCGGCCTTCGGCTACCTCGCGCCGGCACTGCGCGAGCGGCTGCGTCCCGACGCGGCGGGCTGGTACGCGGGCCTCGACCCGCACTCCTCCTACTACGGCCCGCCGCTGCGGCTGGCCGACGACGCCCGTCGCTTCGACATCTCCCCGGCCTGGTTCAGCTACGTCGGTGCCGCGCCCGCCCTGGAACTGCTCGCCGAGATCGGCCTGCCGGCGGTCCGCGACCACGACGTCGCGCTGGCTAACCGGTTCCTCGCCGGACTGGGCCGACCGCCCGGCGACAGCGCGATCGTGACCGTCGAGGTGCCCGGGGCGCAGGAGAAGCTGGCGCGGGCCGGGGTCCGCGCGGCGGTGCGCGCCGGTCGGGTCCGCGCCTCCTTCCACCTGTACTCGACCGTCGACGACGTCGACCTGGCGCTCGACGCGCTCACCGGCTGAGGCGCCGATCGGGCGGCCGGCGCCGCGATGAGTTTCCGGCCGCCGATCGGTCCACCTTCATGGCGCGTGGCCGCGGCCGGTATCGACCCGGCCGGTGGACCGCGCGCCGCGGGTGGCGTCACCACATGTCGCCACCCATCGGTGGCCGTCGACCCCTTGCGCCGGCCGCCAACGGGGGCTGACGGGCCCGTCCCTGTGGGGGGCGGGCCCGTCCGTGCCGGTCCGAATGTGTGCCCGATCGACATGGCTCGACTCCCGGCATGCGCCGTAGGTTTCCTGCACGCGACGGCACTGTGACCCCGGTCACCGATCCGGCCGTCGCGGGTGACCTGCGGAGGTGGAGGCGATGGCCGGGCAAGCGCTGCTGGCGGCGCGCGGACTGACCCGTGACTTCCGGGGCTTCCGCGCGGTCGACCACGTCGACCTCGACATCGCCCCGGAGAGCGTGCACGCCCTGGTCGGCCCGAACGGCGCCGGCAAGACCACACTGTTCAACCTGCTCACCGGCTTCCTGCCGCCGACCGCCGGCACGATCGCGCTGGCCGGCCGGGACGTCACCGGCCTGCCGCCGGAGCGGGTGGCCCGGCTCGGCGTCGCCCGCTCGTTCCAGATCACCAGCCTCTTCCCGCAGCTGTCCGCCCGGGAACACGTCGAGTTGGCGTTGCAGAGCCCGAGCGGGCTCGGCTGGCGGTTCTGGCGCTCGGCGACGCTGATGCGCCGCTACCGGGACCGCGCCGACGAGCTGCTGGACATGGTCGGTCTCGCCGCGCTCGCCGAGGCCCCGGCCGAGGCCCTCGCCTACGGACGCAAGCGTGCCCTGGAGTTGGCCATCGCGCTCGCCCTCGACCCGAAGGTGCTGCTGCTCGACGAGCCCACCGCCGGCATGGGACTGGAGGACGTCGACCGCACCGTCGACCTCATCGCCACCGTTCGGCAGGGACGCACGGTGGTGCTGGTCGAGCACAACATGAGCGTCGTCGGCCGGCTCGCCGACACCGTCACCGTCCTACAGGCCGGCAAGGTCCTCGTCGAGGGCCCCTACGAGCAGGTCCGCGCCGACGAGCGGGTCATCACCGCCTACCTGGGAGCCGCTGATGCTGCGCATTGACACCCTCTCCGCCTGGTACGGCGAGGCGCAGGTGCTGCGGGAGGTGAGCCTGGACGTGGCCGCCGGCGAGGTGGTCACCCTGGTCGGGCGCAACGGCGCCGGCAAGTCCACCCTGCTGCGCTGCCTGATGGGGCTGCACCCCGGCCAGCGCGGCACGGTCGAGCTGGACGGGCGGGACATCGGCCGGCTGCCGGCGTACCGGCGGGCGCGGGCCGGTCTCGGCTGGGTCCCCGACGACCGTGGCGCGTACGCCACCCTCAGCGTCACCGAGCACCTGACACTGCCGCCCCGGGTCGGTCCCGACCCGTGGCCCCTGGAACGCATCTACGAGGCGTTCCCCGCCCTGTTCCAGCGGCGCGACTCGGCGGCGACCATGCTCTCCGGCGGCGAGCAGCAGATGCTCGCCCTGGCCCGGGTGCTGCGGATGGGTGCCCGGCTGCTGCTCTGCGACGAGCCCACCGAAGGGCTGTCGCCGCTGCTCGTGCAGCAGGTCGGCGACCTGCTGCGGGAGGCCAAGCAGCACGGCGTGACCGTGCTGCTGGTCGAGCAGAACCTGCACTTCGCCACCGGCGTCGCCGACCGGCACTACCTGCTGGCCGAGGGGCGCGTCGTGGAGGCGTTGGCCAACTCCGAGGTGCGCTCGCGGGAGCGCGAGCTGCTGGCGTACCTCGGCATCTGAATCGACGGCTGACCCGCACCGATGTGCGCGGCACGAAGGGGATGACATGCGTCAGAGCGTGGGTGTGGCCGCCGCCTCGGCGGCGGTGCTGCTGGTGGCGGGCTGCGGCGGCGGTGGCCCGCAGTCCGACGGCGACCAGAAGCTGACCGGCGACAAGATCGTGCTGGGGGTGCTCAACGACCAGTCCGGGGCCTACTCGGAGCTGTCCGGGCGCAACTCGGTGCAGGCGGTGGAGATGGCCATCGCCGACTTCAAGGCCAGGCACGGCGACCGGGCGGTCACCAAGGACATCTCCGTGGAGACCGCCGACCACCAGAACAAGCCGGACGTGGCCAACGCCAAGGCCCAGGAGATGTACGACCGCAAGGGCGTCGACCTGATCCTCGACGTGCCCACCTCGTCGGCGGCGCTGAAGGTCGCCGACGTGGCGAAGGAGAAGAAGCGGCTCTACTTCAACATCGGCGCGGCCACCACCGAGCTGACCGGCAAGAGCTGCAACAGGTACACGTTCCACTGGGCGTACGACACGTACATGCTGGCCAACGGCACCGGGAAGACCACCACCGAGCAGATCGGCAAGAACTGGTACATCCTCTACCCGAACTACGCCTTCGGTCAGGACATGGAGAAGAGTTTCTCCGCCGCGATCACCTCGGCGGGCGGCACGGTCGTCGGTAAGGACGGCGCGCCCTTCCCGAACACCAGCGGCGACTACTCGACCTTCCTGCTGAAGGCCCCGACGCTGAACCCGAAGCCGCAGGTGCTCGGCACCATGCAGGCCGGCGCCGAGCTGGTCAACGTGGTCAAGCAGTACAACGAGTTCAAGCTGCGGGACAAGGGCGTCGGGCTGGCGGTGGGGCTGATGTTCCTCACCGACATCCACTCGCTGACCCCGGCGGCGCTGGCCGGCACCACCTACACCGACGCCTGGTACTGGAACTTCGACCAGCGCAACCGGGAGTTCGCCGACCGGTTCTCCAAGGAGACCGGCACCCGGCCCACCTTCGCCCACGCGGCCAACTACTCCGCCGCCACCCAGTACCTGGAGGCGGTGCAGGCCGCCGGCACCGACGACGCCGACACCGTCGTCGAGGGCCTGGAGGGCAAGACCGTCGACGACGTCTTCCTGCGCAACGGCAAGATCCGCGCCGAGGACCACCGGGTCGTGCACGACGCGTACCTGGCCCAGGTGAAGTCGCAGGCCGAGGTCACCGAGCCGTGGGACTACGTGAAGGTGCTCAAGACCATCCCCGCCGCGGAGGCGTTCCGCGCCCCCTCGCCGGACTGCAAGCTGTGAGCGCGAGGAGTGAGCCGGTTCTGCGGGCCCCGCAGTCGCGGAACGGGGGTGGCTGGGTGAGTGCGAGGAGTGAGCCGGTTCTGCGAGCCCCGCAGTCGCGAACGAAGGCGGCACGGTGACCGGCTTCCTGCAGAACACGTTCAACGGGTTGGTGAGCGGGGCGTTCTACGCCCTGCTCGCCCTCGGGCTCGCGGTCATCTTCGGCATGCTGCGGGTGGTCAACTTCGCCCACGGCGCGTTCTACATGCTCGGCGCGTTCGGGGCGTACGTGCTGCTCAGTGAGGCCGGCGTGCCGTTCTGGGCGGCACTGGTGATCATGCCGCTCGGCCTCGCCCTGCTCGGCATGGCGCTGGAACGGGCGGTCATCCACCGGCTCACCCGGCTCGATCCGCTCTACAACTTCCTGCTGACCTTCGGCCTGACGCTGATCCTGCAGGACCTGGTCAAGACCCGGTACGGTGTGCAGTCCAGCCCGTACGCCACCCCGGCCGAACTCAGCGGCTCGGTCGACTTCGGGCTCTTCGACTTCCCGACCTACCGGGTCTTCATCCTCGGCTTCGCCGTGCTGCTCTGCGTCGCCGTCTGGTGGGTGCTCACCCGTACCCGGATCGGCATGGTGGTCCGGGCCGCCACCGAGCGGCCGGAGCTGACCCGCGCGTTCGGCATCGACGTCGGGCGCTGGGTGACCCCGGTCTTCGGCTTCGGCATCGGCCTCGCAGGCCTCGCCGGGGTGCTCGCCGCGCCGATGCGGGCGGTCAACCCGCTGATGGGCGCCGACCTGATCATCGTGATCTTCGCGGTGGTGGTGATCGGCGGTCTGGGCTCCATCTTCGGCTCGGTCGCCGCCGGCTTCGGCATCGGCCTGGTCCAGGCGTGGGGCGAGGCCTACCTGTCCGAGTTCCCGATCGTGTCCCAGACGATCGTCTTCGTCGTGATGGCCGCCGTGCTGCTCTGGCGGCCGGCCGGGCTGTTCGGCCGTGAGGAGGCACCGGCATGACCGCGACCGTGGACACCGAGGCCGCGCCGGCCCGCTCCGGGCTGCTCGCCGTCGCCCGCGCGCCCGGCTGGGTCCGGTACGCACTGCTCGCCGCCGGCCTGGCCGTGGCGCTCTGGCTGCCCAACGGGCTCTACCCGGCGGTCGCGGTGGACATCCTCTGCTGGGCGCTGTTCGCCGTCTCGGTGGACCTGCTGCTCGGCTTCACCGGGCTGATGTCCTTCGGGCACGCGGCCTTCTGGGGCACCTCGGCGTACCTCACCGGCCTGGTGGCGGTCCACGCCGGCCTGCCGTTCCCGGTCGCGGTGCTGGCCGGCGCGTTCGGCGCGGCGGCGCTCGCGCTGCCGATCGGTTACCTGGCGGTGAAGCGGACCGGCATCTACTTCGCGATGGTCACGCTGGCCTTCGCACAGATGGTCTACTACGTCGCCAACGAGTGGCGCTCGGTCACCGGTGGCGAGAACGGCCTGCAGGGCGTGCCCCGGTCGCTGTTCGGCCTCGACCTGACCGACGACTACTACTTCTACTACGCGATCCTGCCGATCGTGCTGTTCGGCCTGGCCGCCGCCTGGCGGATCACTCATTCGCCGTTCGGCCGGGTGCTGGTCGGCATCCGTGACAACCCGGCCCGGGCCCGCGCCCTCGGCTACCCGGTGCACCGCTACAAGCTGACCGCGTTCGTCCTCTCCGGCTTCATCGCCGGGCTCGGCGGCGGGCTTTTCGCCGTCGGTCACCGCTTCGTCTCGCTCGACGTGCTGCACTGGACCACCTCCGGCAAGGCGGTCATCGTGGTGGTGCTCGGCGGCATCGGCACCCTCTGGGGCGGCGTGCTCGGCGCGGCGGTGGTGGTCCGGCTGGAGGACTGGCTGTCGTTCTCCGGATTCGAGGCCATCGGCCTGGTCACCGGCGGTATCTTCGTCCTCGTCGTGCTGTTGTTCCGGCGCGGGATCTGGGGCAGCGTCGCCGCGCTGGTCCTGCGGTGGATGGCCGCCCGTCGCAGATAGTCCCGCGCCGGCCGATGCGGTGCAGGAGGCCCGCAAGCGGCTCGCCGCCGCCGCGGAGGACCTCGACGCCAACCGGGTCGCCGCGCTGGTCCTGGAGTTCGCCGCCGCGTCGGGCCGAGGTGTGGGAGCAGTTGTGTGTGCCGCTGCTGGCGACGCTGCACGGGCGGACCGAGCACGAGACGCACTGCCTCGGGCTGCACGCCCTCGCCGCGGCGCTGCGCGAGCAGGGGAGGGGCTGCCTGCTGCTCGGGCCGGCGCTGCCCTGGGCGGCGCTGGCCTCCGCCGTGGTCCGGGCCCGTGCGCGCGCTGTGCTGGTCTGGTCGCAGACCCCGCTCACCGGTCGCGCGTACCGCCTGGTCCGCTTCGGCTGCGGTGCCCCTGACCCACCGAGCCGCCCTCAGCCGTGACCCCCTCGGCCCGCCCTGACCGCCCTCGGCGCTGACATGACGGTGGTGGCGGTGTCGATCTGCTCCGCTGTCCCTTCATGCAGACGCCGCTGGCCGGCACCCCGTGGTGGGGTGCCGGCCAGCGTTGTTGTGGGTGGGGTCAGCTGTTCCAGTGTTCGGCGACGAGGTCGGCGGCCTGCTGCTCCCACTGGGCGTAGTGGTCCGGGTAGGCCGACACCTGCACGGTCTGCGCGGCCTGGGTCAGCGGCATGTCCTGCCACCCGTCGACCTGCTTCAGACCCTTCAGGAACGCCATCGTCGAGTACTCCGGGTCGGTGATCTGCTCCACCGTGCCCCAACCCGAGGACGGTCGCTGCTGGAAGAGGCCCTGCGAGTCGTGGTCGTTGCGGTCACCCAGGTGACCCAGGTTCTCCAACTTCGACTCCTGCAGGGCGGTCGCGATCGACACCACTGCGGCACGCTCGTCCATCCCGGCCTTCTTCGTCGCCGCGATGATCGCCTTGACGTTGCCGACCTGCTCGTCGGTCAGGTCGCGCTCGATGGGGGTCGAGCCGACGTGCGGGCACCTCGACAGGCGCTGGGGAAAGTCGATGACCCGGCAGGCACGGGCGAACCAGGCTCGCGGCGCCGGGACCATGTGTAACGACCCCGGCCCGGCCACCATTCCGCCACCACGATGGCACCGGCCACACCTCGCGGTCCGGGCAGTGCCATTCCGGATCCGGTGGTGTCCGGTGTCCGGTTCGGCGGTCAGGGCTTGGCGGTCGTTCGCCAGGACCGAAGGCCGTCCCAACCTCGACCAGCCGGGGACCGTGCGGTCGCTACAGACCTGATCGCACAGATGGATCAGGCGTCCCTCCGTCGACTCGCGGCCTGAACCACCTGTGCGATCAAGTCCGTAGCGTCCCCGGGACGCCGTTCGGGGAGTTCCTCGGCCGAACCGCCGGTGCCCGGCGCAGGACCGGCTCGGGAGGATGGTGACGCCCGCCACACGCGATACGGAACGGTTCCGTATCGAAAGCATGGGCCCTATGCTCAGGCGCATTACGAGTCTGGCCCGTATCGTATTTCGCGCGTGCGGGTGCACCGGGGGGAGAACCGGACATGGAACCGCACGAGAACACCGGACATCCGAGACGTTGGGCGATCCTCGGGGTGCTGGTCGTCAGCCTGCTCGTCGTCGTCCTCGACAACACCATCCTCAACGTCGCGCTGCGCACCCTCGCCGACCCGGTGCACGGCCTCGGCGCGAGCCAGGGCGAGCTGGAGTGGTCGATCAACTCCTACACCCTGGTCTTCGCCGGGCTGCTGTTCACCTTCGGCGTGCTCGGCGACCGCAACGGGCGACGTCGGTTCCTGCTGATCGGCCTGGCGCTCTTCGGCCTGGCATCGTTGCTGTCGGCGTACGCCCAGAGCCCCGCCCAACTGATCGCGGCGCGCGCGCTGATGGGTGTCGGCGGCGCGGCGATCATGCCGGTGACACTGTCGATCATCTCCAACGTCTTCGACCCCCGGGAGCGGGCGCGGGCGATCGGCATCTGGGCCGGCGCGGTCGGCCTGGCGGTGGCGATCGGCCCGATCCTCGGCGGCGCGCTGCTGGAGAGCTTCTGGTGGGGCTCGGTCTTCCTGATCAACGTGCCGGTGGTGACGATCGGCCTCGTGCTGGTCGCGGTGCTGGTGCCCGAGTCGCGCGACCCCCACCCCGGTCGCGTCGACCTGCTCGGTGTGCTGCTCTCGGTGGTCGGCCTCGTCGCGCTGACCTACGGCATCATCGACGGCGGCGAGCACGGCTTCGGCCGTCCGACGGTCTGGGCCGCCATCGTCGGTGGCCTGGCGGTGCTGGCGTGGTTCATCGCCCACGAGCGGGGCAGCGACCACCCGTCGCTGGACGTCCGGCTGTTCCGGGTGCCCCGCTTCGCCGCGCCGGTGGCGATCGTCGGGCTGGTCTTCTTCGCCGCGATGGGCGTGCTCTTCTTCAGTTCCTTCTACCTGCAACTGGTCCGTGGCTACAGCCCGCTGGAGACCGGCCTGCTCTTCCTCCCCTTCGCCGGTGCCCAACTGGTCTTCGCGCCGCGCAGCGCGGCGATGGTCCGCCGCTACGGCGGCAAGGCGGTCGCGGTCGTGGGGCTGACGTTGACCTCGGTGGCCCTCGGCGCCTTCGCCGTCGTCGACGAGACCACGCCGATCTGGATCGTCCTGCTCTTCTACTTCCTCCAGGGCGTCGGGATGGCCAACATCATGCCGCCGGCCACCGAGTCGATCATGTCGGCGCTGCCCCGCGAGAAGGCCGGCGTCGGTTCCGCGGTCAGCAACACCATCCGTCAGATCGGCAGCGCGCTCGGCGTGGCCGTGCTCGGCTCGGTGCTCTCCGCGTCCTACCGGGCGAACATCGCCACCGCCGTCGACGCTCTGCCCGCCTCGGCCCGGGACGCGGCCACCGAGTCCATCTCCGGCGCGTACGCGGCAGCCGCGCAGCTCGGCCCGGCGGGGCCGAGGCTGGTCGCGGCGGCCAACGAGTCGTACGTCTCGGCCATGCACTGGGCGGCGGGGCTCGCCGCGGCGGTGGCCGCCCTGGGCATCCTCGTGGTGCTGCGGTGGATCCCCGGCCGGGCGGCGGGGCCGTCCGCCGCGCCGGCGGTCGGCGGACGGGAGTTGGCCGGAACCGCGTAGGTTCGGGGACAATGTCTGACATGACTTCCACCGCGGATGCTCCGCGGTCGCCCGGGCGACCGCGGAGCATCCGCGCGGACGAGGCCATCGTCGAGGCCACCCTCGACCTGCTCGCCGAGGGCAGCACCATCGAGGCGCTGTCCATCGAGGCGATCGCCGCCCGCGCCGGCGTCGGCAAGGCCACCATCTACCGGCGCTGGCCGGGCAAGGACGCCCTGCTGCTGGACGCGCTGCGCCGGCTCAAGGGGATCGTGCCCCAGCCGGCGGGCCACTCCGTCCGCGACGACCTGGTGCTGCTGGTCGGCGCCGTCGGGCACCACATCGATCCGCGCGCCAGGAAGATCATGCCGTGCCTGGTGCCCGAGGTGAACCGGAGCCCGGACCACTTCCAGCTCTACCAGAACATCATCGAGCCGCGCCGGCAGCTCATGCGCGAGGTGCTGCGACGTGGCGTCCGCGACGGCGACCTGCGCGCCGACCTCGACGTCGAGCTGACCATGGCGCTGCTCACCGGGCCGATGCTGATGCAACGGATGCTGCGCTGGCACCCCGAGCTGGACGAACGGATCCTCCCCGAGAAGATCGTCGACGGGGTGCTGGAGGGCATCCGCGCCCGCTGAGGAATCAGCCCGGGGAACGCAGCCGGTGCAGCCGCAGCGCCAGCTGCACCTCCAGCGCCCGCTCGGGCTTCTGCCAGTCCGCGCCGAGCAACTGGCCGACCCGCTCCAACCGCTGGGTGACCGTGTTGACGTGTACGTGCAGCTGCTCGGCCGCCCGGGCCAGGCTCCCGCCCACCCCGAAGTACGCCTCCAGCGTCCGCACCAGCGCGGTGCCCCGCCGCGCGTCGTAGTCCACCACCGGCCCGACCGTGGCGGTGAGGAACCGGGCCACGTCCTGCTCGCCCTGGTCGCCGACGGTGCCCAGCAGCAGCCCGACGAAGCCCAACTCGGCGGTGCTCGCCCCCTCACCGGTGCGGCCCAGCGCCCCGAGCGCGGTGAGACAGCGGTCCGCCTCGGTGAACGTGGTGGCCAGCGCCGCCGGCCCGGACGTCGGCCCGCTCGCCCCGGCGGTCACCGGTCGGCCGGTCACCCGGGACAGGTCCCGGGCCACCGCGCGGGCGCTGCCACCCGCGTCCCGGCCCGGCAGCATCAGCACCACCCGACCGTCGCGCGCCGCGGCCAGCCCACCCCGGGCCGAGGCGTACGTGGTGGCCCAGGAGAGCACCCGCTGCCGGGCGGAACCGGTCGCGGCGATCGCGTCGTCGCCGACCGCCACCAGCACGTGCGGCGCGTCCAGGTCCACCCCGAGGCGACGGGCCCGGCTGCGCAGCGCGTCGGTGTCCCGCAGCGGCCGGGCGATCAGGTCGTCGAGCAGTTCGCCCCGGACCCGCCCCTCGGCCTCGGCCACGGTACGGCGGAACAACAGCAGCAGCGCCGTCACCAGCGCCGCCCGCTCCAGGATCCGCTGGTCGGCGTCGACCAGTTCGCCGTCGGGGCACAGCACCAGCGCCCCCAGGTTCTCCGCCCCGGCGACCACGGCGGCGTACCAGAGGTTGCCCCGGCGCACGCTGCGCCCTTCCGTACGCGACGCCGCCACCGCCTCCACCAGGTCGGCCCGGTCCGGCTCCCCGATCTCGCCCACCCGGGCCAGCAGCCGGCCCTCCGCGTCCAGCGCCAGCAGCGCCCCGCCGAGCACGTCGGTCACCGCCGCCGCCACGTCCTCCATGCCGCCGCCGCGCAGCACCAGCGCGGTCATCCGGTCGTGCGCCGCGGCGGCCCGCTCCACCGAACTGCTGTGCGCCCGGATGGTGGTGTTCGCCGCGGACAGCTCGGCCAGCGCCGAGCGGGTCTCGGCCAGCAGTCGGGCGGTGTCGATGGCGACCGCGGCGTGCGCGGCCAGCGAGACCAGCAGCGACACCTCCTCCCGGGCGAACGGCCGGGCCGACCGGTTCGCCGCGTAGAGCACCCCGATCACGCTCGACCCCAGCCGCAGCGGCACACCGAGGATCGCCACCAGGCCCTCCTCGCCGACCCCGGCGTCGATCTCGCCGGTGTGCCGGAACCGCTCGTCCTCCGGATAGTTCGCGGTCACATACGGGGTGCCGGACTGGGCCACCAGGCCGCCCAGCCCGTCGCCCATCTCCAACCGCAGCCGCTGGAACTTCGCCGAGATCGAGCCGTCGGTGACCCGCATGTACGTGTCGCCGCGCTCCTCGTCGTTGAGCGTCATGTACGCGACGTCCGCGCCGAGCAGGTGCCGGGCCCGGTGCACGATCGCCCGCAGCACGTCGTCCAGGTCACGCAGGCCGGCCAGGTCGCTGGCGGTGTCGTACAGGCCGGAGAGCTCGGTCTCCCGACGCCGGCGGCGCTCCAGCAGGCCGCGCACCCGCAACGCCACCACCTTGGCGTGTTCGAGCTCGGCCAGCCGCTCCGGCGGCAACCCGGCCGCCCGGGCGGCCACCAGCGGGCCCTCGAACTCGACCGCCGCGGCCTCCCGGGCGAGCAGTTCCAGGAACTCGACCGGCGACGACATGACGCTCATTGTGCGGGCAACCACTAGTTCGCCGTCCAGCCCCCGTCGAGGGCGATCGACGAGCCGGTGATGAACGCCGCGGGCGGCGAGCACAGGTACGCCACCAGTTCGGCGACCTCCTCCGGTTCGATCAGCCGCTTGATCGCCGCCCGGGCCAGCATGATCTTCTCGACCACCTCGTCCTCGCCGATGCCGTGGGTGGCCGCCTGGTCGGCGATCTGACTCTCCACCAGCGGCGTGCGCACGTACGCCGGGTTGACGCAGTTGGCGGTGACGCCGTGCGCGGCGCCCTCCAGAGCGACCACCTTCGACAGCCCCTCCAGCGCGTGCTTGGCGGAAACGTACGCCGACTTGTACGGCGAGGCGCGCAGCCCGTGCACCGAGGAGATGTTGACGATCCGGCCCCAGCCCTGGGCGTACATGTGCGGCAGCGCACGGCGGATCAGCCGGAACGGCGCCTCCACCATCACCCGGTGCAGGTGGGTGAAGCGTTCGGCGGGGAACTCCTGCACCGGCGCGACGTGCTGCAGGCCGGCGTTGTTGACGACGATGTCGACGTCGGCGTCGATCCGGTCCACCGCCGCCGGGTCGGCCAGGTCGACCCCCTCGGCCCGGCCACCGGCCTCGGCGGCCACCGCCTTGGCCGCCTCGACGTTACGGTCCACCACCAGCACCGCCGCGCCGGCCGCCGCCAGCCGCAGGGCGCAGGCCCGGCCGATGCCGCTGCCACCACCGGTCACCAGGGCGCTACGACCGGACAGGTCGACGCGTACGACGTGGGGGACCGCCACGGGTTCTGCCGTCATGGCGCAAGAAGTTACGAGCTGTGCGGCCGGCGGCACATGGGGCGGCGACACATACTCCGCCCCGGGTCTGTGTGGGCGTCGGCGCGGCGGCCGGCGTCGGCCCGGCTCCGTCGCGTGGTCGCCGTGGCGATCGAGCCCGACCCGACCCGCCGGTAGGCCCGGGGCCCGCACGGCGTGTCCCGGACGGCGGCCGTCGGCGGGCACCAGTAGGGTGTCGAACACACGTACTGCTGACGGCTGGGGGAGGAGGCGGCGTGCGCGTGCTCGGCGTCGACCCGGGGCTGACGCGGTGCGGAGTCGGCGTGGTCGAGGGCGTGCCGGGGCGGCCCTGCACCCTGATCGCCTACTACGTCGTCTACACCGACCCCGCCGACGATCTGCCGCTGCGCCTGCTGCACCTGGACCGCTCGCTCACCGACCTGGTCGCCGAGCACCGGCCGGACGCCGTCGCCGTGGAGCGGGTCTTCAGCCAGCACAACGTCCGCACGGTGATGGGCACCGCCCAGGCCAGCGGGATCGCCGTGCTCGCCGGGGCGCGCGCCGGCCTGCCGGTGCAGACGTACACGCCGAGCGAGGTGAAGGCGGCGGTGACCGGTTCCGGTCAGGCCGACAAGAAGCAGATGACGACCATGGTGACCCGGCTGCTGCGGCTGTCCGAGCCGCCGAAGCCCGCCGACGCGGCCGACGCCCTCGCCCTGGCCATCTGCCACGTGTGGCGCGGCGGCACGCGGTCGAAGCTGGCCGCGGCCGCCGACCGGGTACGACGAGGAGGAGCACGATGATCGCCAGCGTGCGCGGCACGGTGACCGCGACCGGTCCCGACCACGCGGTGGTGGAGGTCGGCGGGATCGGCCTGGCGGTGCAGTGCGCCCCCGGCACCCTCGCCGAGCTGCGGGTCGGCCAGCCCGCCCGGCTCGCCACCAGCCTCGTCGTCCGGGAGGACTCGCTCACCCTCTACGGCTTCGCCGACGACGACGCCAAGCAACTGTTCGAGCTGCTCCAGACGGCCAGCGGGGTCGGCCCCCGGCTGGCCCAGGCGGTGCTCGCCGTGCACACCCCCGACGCGGTCCGCAAGGCCATCGCCAACGCCGACACCGCCGCCCTGACCCGGGTGCCGGGCATCGGCAAGAAAGGCGCCGAGCGCCTGGTGCTGGAGCTGCGCGACCGGATCGGTCCGGTGCCGGTCGGCGCCGACGGCGCGGCCGGGGTCACCGGCGGGGCGTGGCCCGAGCAGGTCCGCCAGGCCCTCGTCGGGCTCGGCTGGACGGCCGCCCAGGCCGACCAGGCGGTGGCGGCCGTCGCGGAGACGGTCGACGGGGAGACGCCGCCGGTGCCGGTCCTGCTCAAGCAGGCCATCCGGCTGCTGGGCCGCACCCGATGACCGGCGACGACCTGGTCTCGGCGTACGCCGACGACGCGGAACGGGACGCCGAGGCCAGCGTCCGGCCGAAGCGGCTCGACGAGTTCATCGCCCAGCACCGGGTCCGCGACCAGCTCGACCTGCTGCTCCAGGGCGCGATGCGGCGGGGGTCGCCCCCCGACCACATTCTCCTTTCAGGGCCACCGGGGCTGGGCAAGCCCGTCTCCGTCGACGCGCTCGTGCTCATGGCGGACGGCTCACGACGCCGACTGGGTGACATCGTCGTCGGGGATCGCGTCATTACCCGTACGGGTGAGGGCGCGGCGGTGACCGCCGTGCACGAACAGGGCGAACTCGACTCCGTCCGGATCCGTACCGGCAGCGGACGGGAGGTCGTCGCGGCTCCGGACCACCCGTTCTGGACGCCCGAGGGCTGGGTCAAGGCCGGGGACCTCACGGAGGATGACTTTCTGGCCAACGTCCTGTGTCCGGACCTCGTCGCCGACGCCACCGAGGATCTCGCGGAGTACAAGCTCGCCGGGTACCTGATCGGTGACGGCTGCACCAGCAACCAGGTGACCTTCACCGGTGGGGACGAGGAGGTCCTGGCGGACTTCCGATCGACGTGTGACCGGCTCGGCCACCCGCACGTCACGAGGCCCGACAGCGCCCGGAGCTCCCTGATCCGGATCAGCGGACTCCGGCCGTGGCTGAAGGAGCACGGACTCCTCGACAAGACCGCCTGGCGGCAGCGCGTACCGGAGTTCGTCTTCCGTGGCGACAGCTGGCAGGTCGGGGCGTTCCTCGGCGCGTACTTCGCCTGTGACGGCTCGGTGAGTCGGCGTGGGCGCGACCGCTACGACGTCGTGGTCGATTACCGCAGCGTCTCCAGGGATCTCCTCGCGGACGTACAGCATCTCCTGCTGCGCCTGGGCGTCCAGTCCCGGCTGAAGCTCAAGCGGGGACGCTACCAGGGCAGACCTCATGAGTCGTGGCGACTGAGCATCACCAGTCAGGATGACGTGGCCCGCTTCGTTCAGCGCGTGACGATCACCGGGGCGCGGGGCGAGCGGCTCGCACAGTGGGCGCCACGTCGGGACCGCTTCGAGGAGAGGCTCGCCGCGGACCGGGTGGTCTCCGTGGAGCGGGTCGGCCTGCACGAGTGCCGGTGCCTGACCGTGGACGGCGATCACACGTTCACCGTCAACGATTTGGTGGTGCACAACACCACGCTGGCGAACATCGTCGCCGCCGAGTTGGGCGCCGGCATCCGGGTGACCAGCGGCCCGGCGATCGAGCGTTCCGGCGACCTGGCGGCCATCCTGACCAGCCTCGCCGAGGGCGACGTGCTCTTCATCGACGAGATCCACCGGATCGCCAAGCCGGCGGAGGAGCTGCTCTACAGCGCCATGGAGGACTTCCGGGTCGACGTGGTGGTCGGCAAGGGGCCGGGCGCCACCGCCATCCCGCTGGACGTCGAGCCGTTCACCCTGGTCGGCGCGACCACCCGCTCCGGGCTGCTCACCGGGCCGATGCGGGACCGGTTCGGCTTCGTCGCGCACCTGGACTTCTACTCCCCGGCCGACCTGGAGGCGCTGTTGCACCGCTCGGCCCGGATCCTCGGCGTGCCGATCACCGACGACGGGGCCACCGAGATCGCCGGCCGTTCCCGGGGCACGCCCCGGATCGCCAACCGGCTGCTGCGCCGGGTCCGCGACTACGCCGAGGTCCGCGCCGACGGTGTGGTCACCCTGGAGACCGCCCGGGCCGCGCTGACGGTGTACGACGTCGACGCGCTCGGCCTGGACCGGCTGGACCGGGCGGTGCTGACCGCGCTGGTCGACTCGTTCCGGGGTGGGCCGGTCGGGCTCTCCACCCTGGCGGTGGCGGTGGGGGAGCAGCCGGACACGGTGGAGGAGGTCTGCGAGCCCTTCCTGGTCCGGGCCGGCCTGCTGGCCCGTACGCCCCGAGGGCGGGTCGCCACCGAGGCGGCCTGGCGTCACCTGGGCCGCACGCCACCAAATGGTACATTTGGCACCGATGCCCCGCCCGTGCCCGATCTGTTCTCCGCCACGCCCGATCAGCCGTGATCCGAACGTGATCTGCACCGCATTCGGCGTTCTCAGGCGCAGGGATTAGACTCGCCGCGGTCTGTACAGGATGTGAGAATCCGCCTCCGCTCCGGCGCCTCGTGCCGGCGGGGGGCCAATGGGAAGGTCGCACACCGTGCTTTACGCAGCAGAGTCCGGCGGAGGCGCCGGTGGTCTGACGCCGATCATCATGATCGCCCTGCTCTTCGGGGTCATGTACTTCATGATGATCCGGCCGCAGCAGAAGCGCCGCCGCGAGGCCGAGGCCATGCAGAAGGCGCTCGCCCCGGGTGACGAGGTCGTCACCATCGGCGGGCTCTACGGCACGGTCACCGGGGTGGACGACGACACGGTGCTGCTCGAGGTGGCCCCCGGAGTCCAGACCCGCTACGCCCGGCCGGCCATCGCCCGGGTGGTCAACCAGGCCGAGCGCACCGAGGCGACCGACCCGGTCGCCGAGGACGCGGACGCCGTCAAGGAGTGAACGCCGCGCCCGCCATCCCTGCGGACGGCGGGTGTGACGTGACAACTGGATAGGTGGGCCGGCATCCGCCGCCGGCACGCGCGACCGTCCGTACGACGCCCCCGCGTCGGCGGTGGCCCGCCGTGCCGACCGCGGCTCCGGCCCCGGAGAGCATGTCGGCCGGGCCCCCGGTCCGACCTCGCCGCCGCTGCGCCGGCGGCGCGACCGTTACAGGGAGACAGACAGCCGTGGCACCACCTCAGGGACAGATGCGCCCCGGGCGGCAGCTCGCCGTGCTCGGGTTCATCTTCGTCGTCCTCTATCTTCTGGTGTTCTTCTCGGGCGGGGCGAGCGGCGGTTGGAAGGACCGGCTGGAGCCCCGGCTCGGCCTGGACCTGATCGGCGGCACCCGGCTCACCCTGGAGGCCACCAACAGCATCGACGGCAAGCCGCCGACCTCGGAGAACCTGGAGGAGGCCCGGCGGATCATCGAGAACCGGGTCAACGCCTACGGTGTGGCCGAGGCCGAGGTGGTCACCGAGGGTGACCGGAACATCGTCGTCTCCCTGCCCGGTCAGAACCGCGAGCTGAACGACGTCGGTAGCGCCGCCGAGCTGCGGTTCCGCAAGGTGCTCAAGGCCACCGACGGCAGCGGCGCGGTGACCGCGCCGGCCGCGACCCCGGCGCCGTCCGGCAGCGCCTCGCCGGCGCCGTCCGGCAGCGCGTCGGCCTCGCCGAAGGCGTCCGCGTCGGCGAAGGCCACCGCCTCGCCGAGCGCCGGTGGCCAGGGCGGTGGCGCCCCCGCGCCCAGCGCCAGCCCGTCCGCGTCGGCCTCGCCGAGCGCCCCGGCCGCCTCGCCGAGCGCCAGCGCCGCCCCGGTGCCGCAGAGCGTCGAGGAGCAGCGCAAGGCGGTCGAGAAGAAGGTCGGTGCCACGGCCTGGGCCGCCGCGAGCGCCCTGCAGGCCCCGGCCGACTTCACCGCCGACCCGTCCCTGGCGGAGAAGCTTAAGCCGTTCGGCACGCTCTCCCCGGCCGAGGTCGCGGTGCTGTCGCCGCAGATGCAGTTCAACGTCCCCACCATCACCTGCGCCCAGCTCGACAAGCGCCCGGCAGCGTCGATCAAGGACGAGAAGCAGCAGGCGGTGGCCTGTGAGAGTGGCGCGGCGAAGTACCTGCTCGACGTGGCGAAGGTCGTCGGCACCGACGTCGACGACGCCGACGCGGTGCTCGACCAGACCAGCCAGTGGGTGGTCAGCCTGAACTTCACCGGCAGCGGTCAGGACAAGTGGACCGCGCTGACCCGCGAGGCGTTCAACAACGAGGGTGGCGCCTGCGACCAGACCGCGCTCGGCCAGGACGGCAAGTGCCGGGTGGCGGTCGTGCTGGACAACGAGATCGTCTCCTCGCCGGAGATCCAGGGTGTGTTGACCGGCGACTCGCAGATCACCGGCAGCTTCAACCAGAAGGACGCCGCCGAGCTCGCCGGCAACCTGCGCTACGGCGCGCTGCCGGTGACCTTCGTGCCGCAGGAGCAGCAGAACGTCACGGCCACCCTGGGTGAGAGCCACCTGCGGGCCGGTCTGCTGGCGGCCGGCATCGGCATGCTGCTGGTGATCATCTACTCGTTCTTCTACTACCGGCTGCTCGGCTCGGTCATCTTCCTGAGCCTGGTGCTCTCCGCGCTGCTGGTCTTCGGCGCGCTGGTCGTCCTCGGCCGGCAGATCGGCTTCACCCTCACCCTCGCCGGTATCGCCGGCATGATCGTCTCGCTCGGTGTGGCGGCGGACTCGTTCGTCATCTACTTCGAGCGGCTCAAGGACGAGATCCGGGAGGGACGCAGCCCGCGCAGCGCGGTCCCGCGTGCCTGGATCCGGGCCCGCCGGACGATCATCTCGGCGAACGCGATCACCCTGATGTCGGCCGTGGTGCTCTACATCGTCTCGGTCGGCGCGGTGAAGGGCTTCGCCTTCGCGCTGGGCCTCGCGACGATCCTCGACCTGGTGGTGGTCTTCCTCTTCCGGCACCCGATCATGACGATGTTCGCCCGTACCCGGGCGTTCCTCTCCCCACGGGTCAGCGGTCTCGGCCGGGCCCTGCCGGCCCGGACCGAGCAGGCCAACCCCCGCAACCCGCGTGTCAAGGAGGCCTGAGATGGCTGGAAGTGGTCTCGCGAGCCGGCTCTACCGCGGTGAGGCCGGACTCGACATCGTCGGCCGGCGCAAGCTCTGGTTCGCCGTCGCCGGCCTGCTGGTGCTGGTCTCCGTGCTCAGCTTCGCGGTGCTCAAGTTCAGCCTCGGCATCGAGTTCGCCGGCGGCAACTCGTTCCAGGTGCCGGCGAGTGTCGGCACCCTGGAGCAGACCGAGGTCCAGGTCGAGCGGGCGCTGGCTACCACCGGCAGCGGCGCCGAGGTGGTGACCGCCCAGCAGGTGGGCAGCACCAGTGGCGAGTACTACGAGGTGCGCACCTCGCAGCTCAGCCAGGAGCAGGCGACCGACGTCAAGAACGAGCTCGCCGGCGCGTTCGGCATCAACGCCGACCAGATCAGTGGCAACCAGGTCAGCGAGGCCTGGGGCGACCAGGTGACCTCCCGGGCGCTGCTCGGTCTGATCATCTTCGTCGCGGTGGTGGCGGTCTACCTGATCCTGCGTTTCGAGTGGCGGATGGCCGCCGCCGCGATCGTCTCGCTGTTCATGAACCTGATCCTCACCGCCGGCATCTACTCGATCGTCGGCTTCGAGGTCACCCCGTCGACGGTCATCGGCTTCCTCACCATCCTGGGCTTCGCGCTCTACGACGTGGTGGTGGTCTTCGACAAGGTGCAGGAGAACACCCGGGGCATCACTGCCAACAACAACCAGACCTACGGCGAGGCCGCGAACCTGGCGTTGAACCAGAGCCTGATGCGGTCGCTGAACACCTCAGTGGTCGCCCTGCTCCCGGTCGGCGGCCTGCTCTTCATCGGTGCCGGCCTGCTCGGCGCGGGCACCCTGAAGGACCTGGGTCTGGTGCTCTTCGTCGGTATGGCGGTGGCGTTCCTGACCTCGATCCTGCTGGCCACCCCGCTGCTGGTGCTGCTGAAGAACCAGGAGCCGCGGATCCAGGCCCACAACAAGCGGGTGCTGGCCCGCCGGGGCGCCCTCGCCCGGGGCGAGATCGCCCCGAAGGGCGCTCCCCGCCCGGCCGTCGAGGCCGACGCCGAGGCGATCGACCCGGAGGCGGCGGCGCTGGCCGGCACCGCGCCGAAGGTCGGCGCCCGGCCCACCGGCAAGCGTTCCGGCGGCGCGCGGGGCGGCCGTCCCAGCGGCGGTGGGGGCAACCGGCCCGGTGGCGCCAAGCGGCGTTGACCGGTCCGGCCGGACCCGGTAGGAGACGAACCGACGGCGTCCTTCATGCTGTGCGAGCGGCATGGAGGACGCCGTCGTCGCTTGAGAGGGAGCACCACCGTGACGGAGACGCACAGCACCGGGGTACGGGGAGACAGCGGCCCGGAGGTCGCCCGGCTGGTGGCCAGCCGGGTGCTGGACGTGCCGGACTTCCCCAAGCCCGGCGTCATGTTCAAGGACCTGATGCCGCTCTTCGCCGACGGCGACGTGTTCCGCGAGGTGATCGACGGGATCGTCGGGCACCACGGGCGTGACTCGTTCGACATCGTGGTGGGCATCGAGGCGCGCGGCTTCGTGATCGCCGCCGCGATCGCGTACGCCACGGGGGTGGGCGTGGTGCCGGTTCGCAAGGCCGGCAAGCTGCCCCGGGCCGCCTACTCGGCCTCGTACGCGCTGGAGTACGGCGAGGCGACCCTGGAGGTCCACCAGGACGCCTTCACCGCCGGGCACCGGGTACTGGTGGTGGACGACGTGCTGGCCACCGGCGGCACCGCCGAGGCCACCCTCGACCTGGTGGAACGGGCCGGCGGCACGGTCGCCGGGTTCACCGTCCTGATGGAGTTGGGCTTCCTGGGGGGCCGTGAGAAGCTCGCCGGACGCCCGGTCCATGCCCTGCTGACCGTTTGACCCGGACGCCGTCGGAGGGAGCCGTCGCCGTCCGTCCGGCGGAGCGGCGCGGCACCCACCCTGCGGGTAGCATTGCCCTTTGCTGACGGGCGGGTCCACCGCCCCTCAGGCGCGAGGACCGGCCGGCACACGCAGCCGGCGCGGAACAACACCGGCCCGACGGCCGGTTGAAGAAGGCGTCGACCGCACGGTCGGCGTGTTCCCGGCGAGCGGTGAGGAGGCCGGTGTCCCACGATGTCGTCCCTCCGGTGGAGGGCACGGTGCACCCGACAGGCGACGCTGACGGCTCGGTGACCGAGCGCAAGGGCACCCCGCCGGCCCGGGTGGCGGGTGACGGCGCGGTTCCCGAGGCGGCCGGTCAGGCCGGCGCCGGGACGGTGGCGCTGCCGGCCGACGGCGACCCCTCGCCGAGCGGCGGTTTCGCGCTCTCCAACGCGCCGACCGGCCGGCGGGTGCGCGCCCGGCTTGCCCGGTTCAACGCGCCCTGGCAGAGCTCGCAGGTCAGCGAGGTGCTCGAGCCGCTGATCGCCACCCACCGCGAGAACCACCCCAAGGCGGACGCGCGGCTGCTCCAGCGCGCGTTCGACACCGCGGCGCGCTGGCACTCCGGCCAGTACCGCAAGTCCGGCGACCCGTACATCACCCACCCGTTGGCGGTGGCCACCATCCTGGCCAACCTCGGGATGGACACCACCACCCTGGTCGCCGCGCTGCTGCACGACACGATCGAGGACACCGAGTACACCCTCGACCAGATGCGGGCGGACTTCGGCCCGGAGGTGACCCTCCTGGTCGACGGCGTGACGAAGCTGGACAAGGTCAAGCTGGGGGACGCGGCCAAGGCCGAGACGATCCGCAAGATGGTCGTGGCGATGGCCAAGGACCCGCGGGTGCTGGTGATCAAGCTGGCCGACCGGCTGCACAACATGCGGACCCTGACCTTCCTGCCCCGCCCGAAGCAGGAGCAGAAGGCGAAGGAGACGCTGGAGATCCTGGCCCCGCTGGCGCACCGGCTGGGTATGAACACGATCAAGTGGGAGTTGGAGGACCTCGCCTTCGGCACCCTGTTCCCGAAGCGGTTCGAGGAGATCAACCGGCTGATCGGGGAGCACCAGCCGCAGCGCGAGGCGCTGCTGCGCCAGGTGACCCAGAAGGTGTCGACCGACCTGAAGGCCGCCAAGATCAAGGCAGAGACGACCGGGCGGCCGAAGCACCTCTACTCGATCTACCAGAAGATGATCGTGCGGGGTCGCGACTTCAACGACATCTACGACCTGGTCGGGGTGCGGATCCTGGTCGACACGGTGCGGGACTGCTACGCGGCGCTGGGCGTCATCCACGCCAACTGGCAGCCGGTGCCGGGCCGGTTCAAGGACTACATCGCCATGCCCAAGTTCAACATGTACCAGTCGTTGCACACGACGGTCATCGGGCCCACCGGCAAGCCGGTGGAGATGCAGATCCGCACGTACGCCATGCACCGCACCGCCGAGTTCGGCATCGCCGCGCACTGGAAGTACAAGGAGCACAAGGGCACCCAGATCGTCGGCCCGCCGGCGCACATCGACGAGATGACCTGGCTGCGGCAGTTGCTGGACTGGCAGCGGGAGGCGGCCGACCCGAGCGAGTTCCTGGACGCGCTGCGCTTCGACCTGTCCAGCCAGGAGGTGTACGTCTTCACCCCGAAGGGTGACGTCATCCCGCTGCCGACCGGGTCGACGCCGGTGGACTTCGCGTACGCGGTGCACACCGAGGTGGGGCACAAGTGCATCGGGGCGCGGGTCAACGGCAAGCTGGTGCCGCTGGAGTCGACGCTGTCCAACGGCGACGTGATCGAGATCTTCACCTCGAAGTCCGACACGGCCGGCCCGACGCAGGACTGGCTGGGCTTCGTCAAGAGCCCGCGCGCCCGCACCAAGATCCGCCAGTACTTCAACAAGGAGCGGCGCGAGGAGGCGATCGAGGCCGGTAAGGACGCGATCGTCAAGGCGATGCGCAAGCAGGGCATGCCGTTGCAGCGGATGCTCACCTCGGACGCGTTGATGGCGATCGCCCGGGACCTGCACCTGGCCGACGTCGCCTCGCTCTACGCGGCGGTCGGTGACAGCCAGGTCTCCGCCCAGTCCGTGGTGCAGAAGCTGATGGCCACGTACGGCGGCGAGGAGGGCGCGGCGGAGGACATCGCCGAGACCGCCGTCGCCACCCGTCCGCCGCGCAGCCGGCAGAGCAGCAGTGATCCGGGCGTCGTCGTGCGTGGCGTCAGCGACGTCTGGATCAAGCTGGCCCGCTGCTGCACCCCGGTGCCGCCGGACGCGGTCTTCGGTTTCGTCACCCGTTCCGGCGGGGTGAGCGTGCACCGCGACGACTGCGCCAACGCCGAGGACCTGCGCGCGCAGAGCGAGCGGGTGGTCGAGGTGAGCTGGAAGCTCACCTCCGCCTCGACGTTCCTGGTCGCCATCCAGGTGGAGGCGCTGGACCGGCACAAGCTGCTCGCCGACGTCACCCGGGTGCTCTCCGACGAGCGGGTCAACATCCTCTCCGCCACCGTCACCACCACCCGCGACCGGGTGGCGGTGAGCCGGTTCAGCTTCGAGATGGCCGACCCGAAGCACCTGGGCCACCTGCTGGCCGCGGTCCGGAAGGTGGACGGCGTCTTCGACGCCTACCGGGTCACCTCGGGGGCCTGACCGGCCGCCCGCTGCGGGCACGACGAGAAAGCGCCCGCCGGCTCAGCCGGCGGGCGCTTCGTCGTACCGGGATCAGCTCTGGATCTCGCTCATGGTCAGCTTGTTGATGACGACCTCCTTCTTGGGGTGGCCGCCGCCGGCCTGCTGGGCGAAGGCCTTGTCGTCGCCGGCCGCCGCGACCTGCTTGACCAGGTCCATGCCGCCGGTGATGGTGCCCAGGACGGTGTAGTTCGGGTCGAGCGGCGAGTCGCCGTAGACGATGAAGAACTGGCTGCCCGTGCTGCCCGGCTGACCCGAGTTGGCCATCGCGATGACGCCCTCGGGGTACGCGGGGCGCTTGTCGGTGGGCAGGTTCTCCTCGGCGAGGTTGTAGCTCGGGCCGCCGGTGCCGTCGGTCTCGCGCCAGCCCTTGCCGGTGGCGCTCGGGTCGCCGCACTGCAGGACCTTGATGCCCTCGGTCACCAGTCGGTGGCACTTGGTGTCGTTGAAGAAGCCCTTACTGGCCAGGTGGGTGAAACTCCCGGCGGTGCAGGGGACCGCCGACCGGTCGATCTTGGCGGTGATCGGGCCCAGGTTGGTGTCGATCGTCATGGTCTGGGTGCCCTTGTTGGCCTGCTGGTTGGCGGGCAGGCCGACGTCCTTGATCTGCTTGGACCGGGCGTCGGCGGGCACCTCGTTGTACACGCACTGCGAGAAGCCCGCGGTGGTGCTGGTGGTGCCCTGCTCGTCGTCGTCGCCACCGAGGGCGGTGGCCAGCCAGACGGAGCCGGCGACCACGAGCACCAGGACCGCGGCGGCCCCGACGATGGCCTGCGTCTGCCGACGCTTGCGGGCCTTGGCCGCGCGCTCGGCCATCTCCCGCTCGAGTCGGGCCCGCGCCGCCGCGCGCTGCCGCTCTCTCGTGGACGTCACGGTCACTCCTCCTGGACGATCTGCGCGGTCGGTGCCGCGTACGGGTGGTCTGTCCGGTTCAGCCGGCGCTGGGGCTGGCCGACGGGGCACCGGAGGCCGGGCCCGTCGGGGCCGGGGCCGCCTGGGTCGGCTCGCCGACGGTGAGCTTCTGCAGCACCACGTCGGTCTTCGGCTTGACCTTGGCCCCGGTCCCATTGTCCACGGTCGGGAGCGCACCGATCTTCTCGATCACGTCGAGCCCGCCGGTGATCCGCCCGATGACCGGGTACGCCGGCTTGGCCGGGTTGAAGTCCTTGAAGAAGATCAGGAACTGGCTGCCGTTGGCGCCCGGCGGGTTGGCGATCATGGCGACCGTACCCTTCGGGTACGCCGGCGCCTGGCCCGGGGCGGGGCTGGCCGACGGGCTCGCCTCGGACGCCGCCGGGACGTTCTCGTCGTAGAAGGAGTAGGACGGGCCGCCCAGGCCGGTGCCGCTCGGGTCGCCGCAGCGCAGCGCGCCCTCGGCGGTGATCTCGTGGCACTTCGTGTTGTCGTAGAACGACTGGCCCGCGAGGTGGGCGATGCTGGCCGCGGCGCAGGGCGCGCCGGCGAGGTCCAGCTCGGCGGTGACCGGGCCGCCCTGGCTGGTGTTGATCGTCATGGGCCGGGTGCCGGAGGTGGGCAGGTCGGTGGTGGCCGGGGTGCCGACGTCGCGGAGGTTGGTGTTCGCGGCGGCGTCCTGCGGGGTCCAGAGGCAGACGTCCTGGGCGGTGTCCTTCGTCGGTTCCCGGTCGAACGCGCCGAGGCCCCATGCCGCGCCGACCACGATCAGCGTCAGCACGACCGCGGCGCCCACGCCGGCCTGGATCCGTCGGCGGCGACGCGTGCGCGCGGCCCGGCGGGCCAACTGCCGGTCGAGCTTGGCGCGCGCCAGTTTGCGCTGCCGGTCCCTGCTGGAAGCCACCCGTGCTCCCCTTCCTCTACCCTGGTCGTCACCGGCACCTCGCGGCCCCTGCGGCCGCCGTGGGGCGGGTGCGCCACGCCACACGCCCGCCAGAGTGTACGGGTAGCTGCTGGGAAAGTGGTGTACGAGGTCCGGACCGGTTTATCAAAGTGCGTCACTGTGACCGGTGAGATGGACGCGACGGGTGGGCCGGGAATACCGGATCGCCACGGCGACTAGGCTTGCCGGTGGGTACGACGACTCGACGGAAGGGGAGCGCCCGTGCTCGTGGCCGGCTTTCCCGCGGACGCCTTCGGCACCAACTGCTACGTGGTGGCGACCGCTCCGGGGGAGCAGTGCGTGGTGGTCGACCCCGGCATCGGGGTGCTCGACCGGCTCGACGCCGTGCTCGCCGAGCACCGCCTGCACCCGGCCGCCGTGCTGCTCACCCACGGCCACCTCGACCACACCTTCTCCGTGGCGCCGGTCTGCGGCGCGCGCGGCATCCCCGCGTACGTCCACCCGGACGACCGGGAGCTGCTGGCCGACCCGTCCAAGGCGTTGTCGATGGACCTCACCCAACTCTTCGGTGGCCGGCTGCCGTACGCCGAGCCGGACGACGTGGCCGAGCTGACCGACGGGGCGACGCTCGCGCTGGCCGGGCTGGAGATCACCGTCGACCACGCACCGGGCCATACCGGCGGGTCGGTGCTGTTCCGGATGCCCGGCGCCGGCTCGCCCTGGGAGGCGGAGCAGATCTGCCTCTCCGGCGACGTGCTGTTCGCCGGCTCGATCGGCCGCACCGACCTGCCGGGCGGCAGCATGCCCCGCATGCTGACCAGTCTGCGGGAGAAGGTCCTCCCGCTGGCGGACGACACCGTCGTCCTGCCCGGCCACGGCCCCGCGACCACCATCGGCCGCGAGCGCGCGACCAACCCGTACCTCGTCGAGGTGGCGGGGACCGGCGACGCGCGCCCGGCCGCGCCCACCCGCGGCCTGTAGCCGCCGCGACCCACGACCTGCCCGCGCGGTCCGCGCGGAACGCACGCAGGCTCTGCCGCGCAGCGCGCGGCTGCCAACGGAGATTCTGCCGCGCAGCGCGCGGCTGCAAGGGAGTACGCCATGAGCAAGCCCACGCCCATCTCCGGATTCCCGGAGTGGACGCCCGCGCAGCGGATGATCGAGCAGTTCGTCCTCGACCGGATCCGCGCCACCTTCGAGCTGTACGGCTTCGCGCCGCTGGAGACCCGGTCGGTGGAGCCCCTCGATCAGCTGCTGCGCAAGGGGGAGACCTCGAAGGAGGTCTACCTGCTGCGCCGGTTGCAGGCCGACACCGACGGCCCGGCCGGTGACGATGCTCTCGGCCTGCACTTCGACCTGACCGTGCCGTTCGCCCGGTACGTGCTGGAGAACGCCGGCAAGCTGCAGTTCCCGTTCCGTCGCTACCAGATCCAGAAGGTGTGGCGGGGCGAGCGTCCGCAGGAGGGGCGCTACCGCGAGTTCCTCCAGGCCGACATCGACATCGTCGACCGGGACACCCTGCCGGCGCACTACGAGGCGGAGATGCCGCTGGTGATCGGCGATGCGCTGCGGTCGCTGCCGATCCCGCCGGTGCGCATCCAGGTCAACAACCGCAAGATCTGCGAGGGCTTCTACCGGGGCGTCGGGATCGGCGACCCGGAGGCGGCGCTGCGCGCGGTCGACAAGCTCGACAAGATCGGCCCGGCCAAGGTCGCCGAGCTGCTCGCCGAGACCGCGGGGGCGAGCGAGGCGCAGGCCAAGGCGGCCCTGGCGCTGGCCGAGATCTCCGCGCCGGACGCCTCCTTCGCCGACGCGGTACGCGCCCTCGGGGTGAGCGACCCGCTGCTCGACGAGGGCGTCGAGGAGCTGACCGCGGTGGTGGAGACCGCCGCCGCGCACTCGCCCGGCCTCTGCGTCGCCGACCTGCGCATCGCCCGCGGCCTGGACTACTACACCGGCACCGTCTACGAGACGCAGATGATCGGGTACGAGCGGTTCGGCTCGATCTGCTCCGGCGGCCGGTACGACAACCTGGCCAGCGCCGGCACCGTCCGCTTCCCGGGCGTCGGCATCTCCATCGGGGTGACCCGCCTGCTCGGCCTGCTCTTCGGCGCGAACGCGCTGTCGGTCTCGCGCAGTGTGCCGACCTGCGTGCTGGTCGCGGTCACCGCCGAGGAGGAGCGCCCGGCCAGCAACCGGGTCGCGGAGGCGCTGCGCTCGCGGGGCATCCCCACCGAGGTGTCGCCCAGCGCGGCGAAGTTCGGCAAGCAGATCCGCTACGCCGAGCGACGCGGCATCCCGTACGTCTGGTTCCCGGGCGCGGACGGTGACGAGGTGAAGGACATCCGCTCCGGCGAGCAGGTGACCGCGGCGGCGGGGGAGTGGACCCCACCCCGGGAGGACCTGAAACCGCTGGTCGGCTGAACCATCGTCCGGGCGGTCCCGACCAGCCGTCAGGCGTCGCAGCGGTCGGTCGGGCCGGCGGAGTGGGACATTACTGGCGCGTACGCGGAGGAGGACCTACGGTGGCGTAAGCTACGCCACCGTAGGGAGACGCGCATGACCGCCCCGCTGAGCCAGACCGCCCTGCTGCTCGAACTCGAACCCGTGGTCGCGAAGAACCTCGACCGGCATCTGTCCATGGCCAAGGAGTGGTTCCCGCACGAGTACGTGCCGTGGAGCGAAGGGCGCACCTTCGACGGGCCGCTCGGCGGCGAGCCCTGGTCGGCGACCGACTCGACCATCTCCGACGTGGCCCGGACGGCGCTGATCGTCAACCTGCTCACCGAGGACAACCTGCCCTCTTACCACCACGAGATCGCCACCCTGTTCGGTCGGGACGGCGCGTGGGGGACCTGGGTGCACCGGTGGACCGCCGAGGAGGGGCGGCACGGCACCGCCATCCGCGACTACCTGACGGTGACCCGGGCGGTGGACCCGGTGGCCCTGGAACGGGCCCGGATGACGCACATGTCGGCCGGCTACGAGAACGTGCACGGCGACGAGGTGCTGCACTCCCTGGCGTACGTGTCGTTCCAGGAGTTGGCCACCCGGATCTCGCACCGCAACACCGGCAAGGCCACCGCCGATCCGGCCTGCGAGGCGCTGCTGGCCCGGGTGGCCGCCGACGAGAACCTGCACATGGTCTTCTACCGCAACCTGCTCGGCGCCGCGTTCGAGCTGGCCCCCGGCCAGGCGATGCGGGCCGTGGCCGACGTGCTGGCCGACTTCCAGATGCCCGGTGTCGGGATCGAGGGCTTCGCCCGCAAGTCGGTGGCGATCGCCCTCGCCGGCATCTACGACCTGCGCCAGCACCGTGACGAGGTGGTCCTGCCCGTGCTGCGCCAGTGGGACGTCTTCAACGTCACCGGCCTGGACGCCGACGGCGAGACTGCCCGCGACCAGATCGCCGCCCACCTCGACGGCCTGGAGCGCTCGGCCGCCCGCTTCGAGGAGAAGCGCGCCGCCCGCGAGGCCCGCCTCGCCGCCCGCCCCTGACCCCCACCCCCACCCCCACCCCCACCCCCACCCCCACCCCCACCCACCCACCCACCCACCCTCGCGCGCGATCTTGCAGTTTCGGCCGCGACAAAGGGTGCATCGCGCCCGTATCGATGACCCGAAGTGCAAGATCGCGAGGGTCGGGGGTGGGGTGGGGGTGGGGGTGGGGGTGGGGGTGGGGGATTAGGTGGGCTGGTTGAGGGGGAGGAGGAGGCAGCTCGACGTGGCGTGGGCGATCAGGCGCCCCCGGGCGTCGGTGAGGCGGGCCTCCGCGAGGGCGGTGCGGCGGCCGCGTTGCAGCACCGTTCCCTCGCAGCGCAGGGTGCCGCTGGCGACGGTGACCGGGCGGAGGAACTTCACGTTCAGGTCGAGCGAGGTGTAGCCGACCCCGGCCGGCAGGGTGGTGTGCACCGCGCAGGCGGCGGCGGTGTCCAGCAGGGTGGAGATCACCCCACCGTGGACGGTGCCGAGCGGGTTGTAGTGGAACTCCTGGGGGACCAGTTCGACGGCGACCCGGCCTTCGTCGGCCTCCATCCGCGCCATGTCGATCAGGTGCATGATCGGCGGCGCGGCCAGTTCCCCGGCGATCATCGCGCGGAGCAGCTCCAGGCCGCCGCGCCGGCCGACGTGCGCCGCGCCGGCTGTCGGGTCGGACCAGGTGAAGGTACGGCTGCGCGCCGGATCCTGCGTCTGAGTCATGGACCCAGCCTGGCAGCGTGTTGCTGAGTCTGTCAATCAGACCTAGCCTGGTCGGTATGAGACCCGCGGCACTGGACTGGTCGGTGGAGAACTGCACCATCGCCCGGGCGATGGCGATCCTGGGCGAGCGGTGGACTCTGGTGGTGCTCCGCGAGGTCTTCAACGGCGTCCGCCGCTTCGACGACATGCGGGTGCGCACCGGCATCCCCCGGCAGGTGCTGACCAACCGGCTGGCCACCCTGGTCGAGCAGGGTGTGCTGCACCGCGAGCCGTACCAGGAGCCGGGCAGCCGGGTGCGGCACGAGTACCGGCTCACCGAGAAGGGGCTCGACCTGTGGCCGGTGCTGGTGGCGGTGCTCGGCTGGGGTGACCGCTACCTGGCCGACCCGGAGGGCTCGCCGCTCTCCGTCGGGCACCGGGACTGCGGGGCCGAGGTCCACGTCGAACTGCGCTGCGCCGCGGGGCACGAGGTGGGCCGCCCCCGCGACGTGGTGCCGCGACCCGGCCCCGGAGCGCGCCGCCGGGCCGACTGAGCACGCGGCGGTCCGGGGAACCCGGGCGCGGTCCGGCGCGCGGACGGTCACCGCCGCGCGCCGGACCGGCCGGTCACCAGCCGAAGCCGTTGGCGTACGAGACGCTGGCCAGCACCGCCTGGCCGCTGGTGTTGGGGTGGAAGTAGTCCCAGGTGGAGACCTGGCTCAGTGCGAACGGGTAGTTGAACACCGCGTTGTCGTCGAAGTCGCAGTTCGGGCCGTACGCGGCGCAGGCCTGGGCGAGCTGGGTGTTGAAGTCGACGACCCGCTGCCGGACCCGGTTGCGCCGGTCGACGTCGGCCTGCTGGGTGGAGGTCGGGTTCGCCAGCATCGACTGGCAGATGCCGAAGAGCGACCAGGCGCTGCGGGCGCTGCTGCTGCCCTTGCCGACGTACCAGAGCCGTTGGATGTCGGGCACGCTGACGACCAGCACCCGGGCGTTGGGCAGGCCGGCCTTGAGCCGGTTCAGCGCGGCGTCGATGTTGGCCCGGAAGGTGCTCACCGGGGTCATCGACGACTCGGAGCTGGTGCAGGCGTCGTTGGCGCCGATCAGCATCGTGACGTAGTCGACGCCCTGGCTGACCGCGGTGCCGGCCTGGCCGTACATGTCGGCGGACTTGGCGCCGCTGCGGGCGTCGTTGTGGTTGCGTCCGCCGATGTTCGGGTTGAGTGCGCGGACGCGCAGGTAGTGACTGTTCACGCTGGAGTAGTCACCGGTGCTGAACGACCGCGAGGTGCAGTCGGTGTACCAGCCACAGGCGTTGAAGCCGCGGGTGATCGAGTCGCCGAGGCTGGCCATCGAACTCGGTGGCGGGCCGGCGTCGGCGACGGCGGGGGTGGTGGCGAGCAGGACGAGGGCGGTGGCGCTGGCGAGGGCGGCGAGCGCGCGTCGGACGAGGGTCATGGTTGGCCTCCGGTTCACGGGTGCCGGCGTACTGCGGTGGCCAGATCGTATAGACGACTCTCTGTGTCCACAATGTTGCTCCACGGTCACCTGGGGCAGCGGGGTGAATTCGGGCAAAGGGATGCCTTGCGCATGAACTTAAATATGTGAATACTTGCCTCACTCGGTCGGTTTCCCCAGGTCGGCCGGGTTGTCCTCGGGCGCGTTGACGTGACGCCGCCCGTCGCCCCCTTCCGGAGGTTGTTACATGCGACCCACGAGGTCATCGCTCCGTCGCGCCGCAGCCGTCGCCATGGCCGGCACCCTGGTCACCGGCGCGCTTCTCGGCGCACCCGCCCAGGCGGCCCCCGCACCGGCGTCCCCCGACGCCGCCGCCAGCCTGGCCGACCGGCTCGGCGACCGCGCCGCCGGGGCGTACGCCGACGCCAACGGCAAGATGGTCGTCACCGTGACCGACGAGGCCGCCGCCCGCCAGGTGCGCGCCGCCGGCGCCACCCCGAAGCTCGTCACCCGGGGCGCCGCGGTGCTGAACGCCGCCACCGCGGAGCTGGAGCGGTCGGCGAAGATCCCGGGCACCGCCTGGTGGACCGACCCGGCGACCAACCAGGTCGTGGTCTCCGTCGACAGCACCGTGACCGGCGCCAAGCTGGAGCGGGTCAAGGCCGCCGCCGCCCGCACCGGTGGCGCGGTCCGGATCGAGGCCGAGGCCGGCACCCTGAGCACCCGCATCTCCGGTGGCCAGGCGATCTACGCCGGCGGCGGCGGACGCTGCTCGCTGGGCTTCAACGTCCGCAGCAGCAGTGGCGTCAAGTACTTCATCACCGCCGGGCACTGCACCAACATCTCGTCGAGCTGGTACAGCAACTCCGCCCAGACCTCCTACCTGGGCAGCCGGTACGGCACCAGCTTCCCGGGCAACGACTACGGCATCGTGCGGTACAGCAACCAGACCACCACGCAGCCGGGCAACGTCTACCTCTACAACGGCAGCTACCGGGACATCACCCGCTCGGGCAACGCCTACGTCGGCCAGAGCGTGCAGCGCTCCGGCAGCACCACCGGCCTGCGCGGCGGCTCGGTGACCGCCCTCAACGCCACGGTGAACTACGCCGAGGGCTCGGTCTACGGGCTGATCCGCACCAACGTCTGCGCCGAGCCGGGCGACAGCGGCGGCTCGCTGTTCAGCGGGTCCACCGCGCTGGGCCTCACCTCCGGCGGCAGCGGCAACTGCCGCACCGGCGGCACCACCTACTTCCAGCCGGTCACCGAGGTGCTGAGCCGCTACGGCGTCAGCGTCTACTGACCGTCACACCGCGAGCGGGCCGCCGGGTCACCCGGCGGCCCGCTCCGCGTGCGGGCGTGGTCCGGGTGAACCACCCGCTGCCCGCCGGCCCCGGTCGAGCGTCACCGCCACCAGCAGTGGGCAGAGCGCCTGCGCCCCGGCCGCGACCCGCTCGGACAGCCCGATCCGCGGCCCGCCCACGACCAGTTCCAGCACGAACCAGCCGACCAGCACGAGCAGCAGCGCGGCGCAGGCCGTACCCGCGGCGGGAGTGACACCGGTGACGCGGCCGGGCGCGCGGCGGCTGCCGGCGGCGAACGCCGGCCACACCGCGAGCGCACCGAACGCGACGGCGGCGGCCAGCCCGTGCGGGGTGGAGGACCCGCGCTCGGCGGGCAGCGGGAAGGCGGCGACCGCGACGGTGGCGACACCGCCGAGAGCCAGCATCAGCCGACCGGCCGGGCGCAGCGGTCGCAACCCGGCGGCCGTGACGCAGTGGCAGAGGCCGAGGCCAAGCAGCGCGACCGTCATGATCCAGCGGTCGGCCGCGTCCCTCGCCGCGAGCGCGCTGATCGTTGCGGCGACCTGGTCGAAGCCGCCCGGCTGGCGGGCTGCGGCGAGGGTCCAGCCACCGATCAGCAGCACGGGGGCGAGTGCGGCGGAGAGCAGGGCCCAGCGGGGTACGACACGCACCCGGCACACCGTACGCGCCGGTGCCCGTCGCGTCGCCGGACACGGCTCGGCCGGACGCCTCGCCGGTCGCGCCGTCCGCGTGGCGTGACCGCCCGGTGCCAGCCGGTCCGGGGTGTCCCTGACACAATGCGAGCATCAGACGTGGACCGCAGATGAGGAGACGCAAGTCGTGATCCGTACCCATGACGCCGGCAGCCTGCGCGCGACGGACGCCGGCACCACGGTGACGCTCGCCGGGTGGGTGGCCCGCCGGCGCGACCACGGCGGTGTCATCTTCGTCGACCTGCGCGACGGCTCCGGTGTGGTCCAGGTGGTGTTCCGCGAGGAGGACGCGCACGCGCTGCGCAACGAGTTCTGCGTCAAGGTCACCGGCGAGGTGACCCGCCGTCCCGAGGGCAACGAGAACCCGGAGCTGCCCACCGGCGAAATCGAGGTGACCGCCAGCGAGCTGGAGGTGCTCTCCGAGGCGGCCCCGCTGCCGCTGCCGGTGGACGACCAGGTCGAGGCCGGCGACGACATCCGCCTCAGGTACCGCTACCTCGACCTGCGCCGTAGCGGCCCGGCGAAGGCGATGCGGCTGCGGTCGCGGGCGAACCAGCTCGCCCGGCGCGTGCTGCACGAGCGGGACTTCCTGGAGATCGAGACCCCGACGCTGACCCGCTCCACCCCGGAGGGCGCCCGCGACTTCCTGGTCCCGGTCCGGCTCCAGCCCGGCAGCTGGTACGCCCTGCCGCAGTCGCCCCAGCTGTTCAAGCAGCTGCTGATGGTCGGCGGCCTGGAGCGGTACTACCAGATCGCCCGCTGCTACCGGGACGAGGACTTCCGTGCCGACCGGCAGCCGGAGTTCACCCAGCTCGACATCGAGATGTCCTTCGTCACCGAGGACGACGTGATCGACCTCGGTGAGGCGATCGTCTCGGCGCTCTGGAAGGACCTGGCCGGGTACGAGATCCCCCGGCCGATCCCGCGGATCACCTGGCACGACGCGATGGCCCGGTACGGCTCCGACAAGCCGGACCTGCGCTACGGCCTCGAGCTGACCGAGCTGACCGACTACCTGCGCGGCACCGAGTTCCGGGTCTTCGCCGGGGCGATCGACGCCGGTGGGTACGTCGGCGCGGTGGTCATGCCCGGCGGCGCGGCGCAGACCCGCAAGGAGCTCGACGGCTGGCAGGACTGGGCCAGGGCGCGCGGCGCCAAGGGCCTGGCGTACGTGGTGCTCGACGCCGAGACCGGCGTCCCGCGCGGCCCGGTGGCGAAGAACCTCTCCGAGGCGCACCTGACCGGCCTGGCCGACGCGGTCGGCGCCAAGCCGGGCGACGCGGTCTTCTTCGCCGCCAGCACCAACACCCGCGAGGCGCAGGAGCTGCTGGGCGCGGCCCGGATCGAGATCGCCAAGCGGGCCAAGCTGGTCGACGAGAGCGCCTGGGCGTTCTGCTGGGTGGTCGACGCGCCGATGTTCGAGCGGGTCTCCGACCAGGACACCGGCGGGGCGGGCGGCTGGACGGCCGTGCACCACCCGTTCACCTCCCCGAACGCCGAGTGGGTGGACCGGTTCGAGCAGGCCCCGGACCGGGCGTTGGCGTACGCGTACGACATCGTCTGCAACGGCAACGAGATCGGCGGCGGCTCGATCCGTATCCATCGGAGCGACGTGCAGCAGCGGGTCTTCGACCTGCTGGGCATCACCCCGGAGGAGGCGCAGGACAAGTTCGGCTTCCTGCTGGAGGCGTTCAAGTACGGCGCCCCGCCGCACGGCGGCATCGCCCTCGGGTGGGACCGGGTCTGCATGCTGCTCGCCGGCGTGGACTCGATCCGCGAGGTGATCGCCTTCCCGAAGACCCGGGGCGGCTTCGACCCGCTGACCGGCGCGCCGACGCCGATCACCGCCCAGCAGCGCACCGAGGCCGGCATCGACGCCAAGCCCAAGGCGCCGACCGGGGCGCACGCCGGCACCGCCGGCCCGGCCGCTCCGGTGGCCGACCCGGTCTGACCCCGCCCGGGCGCCCCGCCGCCCACCCCCGTTGATCACGAGGTCTGCGTCATGATTCGCCCCGTCGGCGTGACGCGGACCTCGTGATCGTTTTCGGGTGGGACGGAGGGTGGCGGGATGAGGGTGCTCGTGGTGGGAGCCGGTGGTTTCCTGGGCGGTGCGGTGTGCCGGCGGGCCGGCCTGCTCCGGACTCGGCTGCGCGGGGTCACCGAACTGCTCGCGTCCTGACGGCCGCCGCTCAGGGCCGGGTCGCGTCTGCACACTTCCTATGCAGAACTATTGTGCAAAGTAAGTGTGCACAGATATCGTGCAACCATGGGGAACGACGAGAAGGCCGCGTCACCGCGGGAGGTCCGCCTCGACCACCGGCAGGTCCGGGTGCTGGCGCACCCGCTGCGGATGCGCCTGCTCGGCGCGCTGCGCACCACCGGGCCCGCCACCGCCACCACGCTGGCCGAGCTGCTCGACACCAACACCGGCGCCACCAGCTACCACCTGCGCCAGCTCGCCGAGGTCGGGCTGGTCGTCGAGGACCCCGAGCGGGGTAGCGGACGGCAACGCTGGTGGCAGGCCGCGCACGACGTCACCAGCTGGGAACCGACCGACTTCGACGACGACCCGGACGCCCGGGCGGCGGTCCAGTGGATCCACGGCGACCAGGTACGGCTGCTGGTCGAGCGGGCCGAGCGGTGGTTGGCCGTCGAACACGAATGGCCGACGGCCTGGCGCGACGCCTTCGGCATGGGCGACATCTTCATGACCATCCCCGCGCACCGGCTGGAGGCGCTCAAGACCGAGCTGTGGCAGGTCCTGGAGCGATACCACGACGAGGCGGACCCGGCCGAGCCGGGCGCCGAGCAGGTGCACCTCTTCCTCGCCGGCTACCCGATGCTGGAGGGCAGGCGGTGAGCGCACTGACCGTACGCCAGGTCCGGCTGCGCTACCTCGCCCTGCACGGCCTGCGCTGGACACCCACCGGGCTGATGATCCCCGTCATGATCCTGCTGATGCAGGAGCGGGGCCTGTCGCTGTCGGAGATCGGCCTGGTCTTCACCGCGCAGGCCCTGGTGGTGCTCGCCCTGGAACTGCCCACCGGCGGCCTCGCCGACGCCCTGGGCCGTAAACCGGTGCTCGTCACCGCCTGGACGCTCAACCTGATCTCACTCGTCGTGTTCGCGGCCGCCGACTCCTTCGCGCTCTTCTTCCTGGTCTGGGCGTTGCAGGGCGTCTACCGGGCGCTCGACAGCGGCCCCCTGGACGCCTGGTACGTCGACACCACCCTGGCCGCCGACCCCGACGCGACGTACGAGCCGGGTCTCGGTCTCGCCGGCACCGTCGCCGGTGTCGCCATCGGCGCCGGTGCCCTGCTCAGCGGTGGGCTGGTCGCGCTCGGCCCGGTCGGCCCGGTGAGCGCCCTGACCCTGCCCGTGCTGGTCGCCCTCGTCCTCCAGGCGGTGGCCCTGGTCGCGCTGCTGACCCTGCTGGTGGAGACCCGCCCGGCCCAGGGCCTCGGCGCGCTGCGCGCCTCGGTCGCCGACGCGCCCCGGATGGTGGGCCAGGCGTTCGGCCTGCTGCGCCGTTCCCGGGTGCTGCTCGCCCTGGTCGCCGTCGAGCTGTTCTGGGGCTTCGGCATGGTCACCTTCGAGTCGCTGCTGCCGGTCCGCCTCGCCGAGGTGGTGGGGGACGCCGACCGGGCGGCGGCGCTGCTCGGGCCGACCAGTTCGGCGGCCTGGCTCGCCTCGGCGGCCGGCGCGGCGCTGACCCCGCTGCTGCTGCGCTGGCCCGGGGGCGCGGCGAGCGCCGCGCTGCTGCGCGTCGTGCAGGGCGCGACCGTGGTCGGCATGGGACTCTTCGCCGGGCCGGTCGGGGTGCTGGTCGCCTACCTGGTCTGCTACGCCGTGCACGGCGCGTCCAACCCGCTGCACACGGGCCTGCTGCACCGGCAGGTCGACGGGCCGTACCGGACCAGCGTGATCTCGCTGAACTCGCTGATGGGGCAGCCCGGGTTCGCCCTCGGTGCGGTGCTGCTCACCGCGCTCGCCGACACCCGCGGCGTCAGCACGGCGATGCTGGTCGGCGCGGTGGTGCTCGCCGTGGCCGCCCCGCTCTACCTGCCGGCGTGGCGGGCCGGCCGCCGCGCCGGCAGCCCGGAGCCGGTGCGGCCCGACGGGGCGGACGGGCCGGGCGGCCCGCACCGGGCTGCCGGGACGGATGGCCACCGTGAGCCGACGGTGACCGCGAGCCGGTGACCCGGCCGGCGTCCTCTCCGCGTCGCTCAGCCGAGCTGGACCGAGCTGCGGGCGAGCGTGCCGGTGAAGCCGAGCCGCCGGTAGAGCCGGACCGCGCCCACGTTGTGGGTGTAGACGCCGAGCGCCACGCGGTCGTACCGGGCGGCGAGGGCGCGGGTCATCCCGGCGGTCAGGGCGGCCCCGAGCCCTCGGCCGCGCCGGTGCGGGGCCACGGTCAGGCCGGCGAGGAAGCCGATGTCGCCCCGGCTGCGGTCGGCGCCGCAGGCGACGATCCGGTCACCGTCGCGGATGCCGTACCAGTCGACGACCCCCGGATCGCCCGGGCGGGAGGTGGTGCTCGGGAACGCCTCGTCGATCAGTGCCGCCAGCGCCGGATGGTCGGCGGCGGTGAGGCGTACCACCCGCTCCTCGTCGGCCTGCGGCGGTGGTGGGGCGTCGGTCCACAGGAAGTCCCACTCGTCGAGGCGGGCGATGGTGAACCGCCCTGCCAGCGTCTCCGGGTCGGTTCGGGGCAGCTGCACCCAGTGCCCGCGGTGCAGTGCGCCCTCGGTGGCCAGCGCGGCGAAGAGGTCCACCGCCGGGGCGCAGGCGCCGATGGCGCCGCCCACCGGGCCGGTCCCGGACGCCAGCAGCCACGCCACCAGGCCCTCCCGCCGCCAGCCGCGCGGTCGCGCTCCGGGGCGGATCACGTGCCGGGCGAACGGGTGGTGGCCGGTGGCGGCGAGCAGCGCGGCCCGACCCACCAGCTCCTGATCGGCGATGATCATGGGATCAGCCTAGAACGGGGCCGCGCGACCCGCCCGGTCCAGGGTGGAGATTGACGGACGGACCGATTGGGTACATCCCGGTCGACCTACTGGGAACCCCCACCGGAGGACACTGACATGCTCGCCATCCTCGCGGCCATCGTGTTCGGCTTCGCGCTCCTGATCGACCTGCTGAACACCAACTTCGGCGCACCCGACCTGTTCAACTGGAACACCCTCGTGCTGATCGGTCTGCTGCTGCTCTCGCTCTACCTCGCCGGGGTCGGCAGCGGCCCGCGCGGTGGCGGCGGCGGTCGCTGGTACCGGGGCCGTCGGCCGGGCCGCGGCTGACCGCAAGCGATCAGGGCGGGCGCGGTCAGCGGCGCGATTCCGGCGTTGCTGACCGCGCCCGGTACTGTCTTCGTGATGGAATCCGACGCCCTCTTCTCCCTCGGTGGACCCGCCGCGGCGCCCAGCGCCCCCGCGGGTCCGGGTGGCGTCGACGGCTTCAGCACGGTGGGGGAGGATTCGCCCCTGCCCGTCCGGATGCGTCCGGCGAGCATCGATGAACTGGTCGGTCAGGACCACCTGCTCGCCCCCGGCGCGCCGCTGCGCCAGCTGGTCGGCGGCGGCGCCGGAATGTCGGTCATCCTCTGGGGCCCGCCGGGCAGCGGCAAGACCACCATCGCGCACCTGGTGGCCGGGGCCACCGACCGCCGGTTCGTCGCCATGTCGGCCCTCAACGCCGGCGTCAAGGACGTCCGGGCCGTCATCGACACGGCCCGCCGGCAGCGCCGCGCGGGCGGCCCGCAGACCGTGCTCTTCATCGACGAGGTGCACCGGTTCAGCAAGACCCAGCAGGACTCGCTGCTCGCCGCGGTGGAGGACCGGACGGTCACGCTGCTCGCGGCGACCACCGAGAACCCGTACTTCTCGGTCATCTCCCCGCTGCTGTCGCGGTGCGTGCTGCTCACCCTCCAACCGCTCGACGACGCGGCCGTGCGCGGCCTGCTGCGCCGCGCGGTCGCCGACGAGCGCGGCCTCGCCGGCGCGCTCACCCTTCAGGCCGAGGCCGAGGACCATCTGGTACGCCTCGCCGGCGGCGACGTGCGCAAGGCGCTGACCGCGCTGGAGGCCGCGGCGGCCTCGGCGACGGCGCTGGGCACCGGGCGGATCGACCTGGCCACCGCCGAGCAGGCGGTCGACGTGGCCGCCGTGCGCTACGACCGCGACGGCGACGCCCACTACGACGTGACGAGCGCGTTCATCAAGAGCATGCGCGGCTCGGACGTCGACGCCGCGCTGCACTGGCTGGCCCGGATGCTGGTGGCCGGGGAGGACGCCCGGTTCATCGCCCGCCGGTTGGTGATCTTCGCCAGTGAGGACGTCGGCATGGCCGACCCGACCGCGCTGGGCGTGGCCACCGCCGCTGCCCACGCCGTCGAGTACGTCGGCCTGCCGGAAGCCCAGCTGAACCTGGCCCAGGCGGTGATCCACCTGGCCACCGCCCCGAAGTCGAACTCGGCGACCAGCGCGATCGGCGCGGCGATCGCCGACGTGCGGGCCGGCCGGGGTGGCCCGGTGCCGCGCGGGCTGCGCGACGCGCACTACTCCGGCGCCCGTGGCCTGGGGCACGGCACGGGCTACCGCTACCCGCACGACGACCAGCGCGGGGTGGTCACCCAGCAGTACGCTCCCGACGATCTCGTCGGGACCGACTACTACCGGCCCAGCGGGCACGGCGCGGAGCGGTCGGTGGCCGCCCGCCTGCCCCTGCTGCGCCGGATCGTCCGAGGGCTGCCCGCCCCGGCGTCGCGTCCCGAGGGACCGGTGCCGGTGGCGGTGAACGGCCGTCACCCGTCGGGCACGGGGCACGCCGGTGGGGCGGATGAGGGCGGCGTGGACGCCGCCGAGGAGGGTCAGCAGTGACATCGCGTGGTGGGGAGCGACCGCAGGACGGTCCCGACGAGCGGCGCGACCCTCGCGCCAAGGGGCGGCGCTGGGGCCGGGGCAAGGCCGAGGAGGCTCCCCAGGAGCCGGCTGGCGAGGAGTTCGGCTGGATCGACGATCTGCGTACCGCCAAGCAGCAGCGCACCGAGCTGGGCCCGGACGGCGAGCCGCCCCGCCCGGTCCCGCCGCCGCCCGCCGGCCGTGGCCCGACGCCGCCTGCCGGACCCCGCCCCGCGCCGGCGGGTCCGCGTCCGGAGGTTGCGCCGCCCGGTGCGCGTCCGGGGCCGGCAGGTCCGCGTGCCGATGTCGCCGGTGCCGTGCGCCCGGGCGCGGCCCGCCCGGACGGCCCGCCCGGACGGCCCGGTCCCGCCGGTGGTCCCGGCCCGGATGCGCCCCGTCAGTCCCGGCCCGCCGGCCCACAGGCGTCCCCACCCGTGCGCGAGGGCTGGCCGGCCGCCCCGGAGCAGCGGCCCCGACCCGGCGAGGGCCCGTGGCCGGGTACGGCTGCGGCCGCCCGCCCCGGTCACCGTGGCCCGGACCGTCCGCAGGGCGGCCCCCGCCCGGACGGGTCGACCGCACCCGTCTCCGGCCCCGGCGCCGGGATGGCGCGCGCCCCGCAGCCCGGCCCCGCCGCCCCCGGCGTCAGGCCCGGCTGGGACGGCCCGTCGCAGGGCCCTCCCGGCCCCGCCCCCGGCGTCCGGCCGGGTTGGGACGGTCCCTCACAGGGCCAGCCCGGCCGGCCCGGCCGCCGTACCGCACCGGCCGGCCGGGACAACGGACCCCGTCCCGCCGAGGGCGCCGGGCCCGTCCGGCGCGGCCCCGCAACCCCCGCCGACCCGGCGTACCCGAACCCGGTCAGCGGTGCTCCGCGACCGGTGAGCGGCGCCCCGCGCCCCGCCCCCGCAGCACCTCCCGTGGGCGGGCCGCGTCCCGACCAGGCGGTCCCCGAGCCGCGTACCGGATCCGGCCGGCGCGGTGCGGCCGCCCCGGCGTCCGGCGACACCGTCGGCGGGCACACCGGCGGCCCGGCCGTCCCGGGTCGTCCCGCCGGCCGCCGCCGCGCCGCCGACCCGGACCAGCCCGTGTTGCCGACGAGCGGCAACGCCCCACCGGTTCCGCCGTCCGGCCCGGCTCCGGCCGGACCCGGCGTCGCCCGTCCCGGCCCGGCCGGTCACGACCCTGCGGCGCGGCACGGCCAGCGCGCCGACGGCGACCAGCCCGGCGGGCCCCGCCGGGCGACCCCGCCCGGCGGCAAGGCCCGCGCCGACCGGCCGGAACGGCCGGCGGACTGGCTCCGTCAGGCCGGCCGCACCTCGCACACCGACCCCGCGCTCCCGGTCGTCGACCGGTCCGGCCCGCCCACCGGGCCCGCCGTCCCGCCGGGCCCGGACGGGACGGGCCGGCGTGGCGGCCCCGCCCCGGCCGGTCGGGCCCGCCCCGGCGGCCCGCCGCCCGCCCCGCCGCGCGAGGGCCCACCCGCCCCGTTGCGCGAAGGGATGCCCGGCCCGGCCCGCGCGGCGGCCCGCCCGGTTCCCCCCGTGCCCGCCCAGGGTGCCGACCACGCCGCGCGCCCCGACGGCGGCGGCCCGCGTCCCGATGCCACCCGGCCGCCGCACGGCCCCCGGGCCGACGGACCCGACACCGGCCCCCGCACCGGGGCCCCGGCTCCGACCGGTCAGCTCCCCGGTGGTCGCGCGGGTGTCGCCGCCGCGCCGCCGGGCGCGCATCCCGGCGGTACCACCCCGACGCAGGCCGGCCGGCGTCCCGGTGCTCCCGAGCCGACGCCCGAACAGGGACCCGGCCGCCGCCCCGGTGGCCCGGCGCAGGGCCCCGCCACGCGACCGGGCGGCCCCGCCCCGGTCCCGGGCGGGCGTCCCGGCGAGCCCGGCCCGACCGGTGCCCCGCGCCCCGGCGTGCCGGCCCGCGGCGCGGCCCGCCCGGAGGGAACCCCCACCGGGGCGGCCCGTCCGCCCGCGCCGGCCGAGGACCCGCGCCGGGACGGCCCGTCACCGCAGGCCGGACCGCGTCCCGGCGGGCCGGGACCGTCGGCTGCCGCCCGGGCCGCCGCGCCGGTCGCCCGCCCCGACGAGCACCCCGGCCGGGCCACGCCGCCGCAGCGGCAGCCGGGCCGACCGGACGTCACCGGCGCCGCGTCCGTCCCACCGCCGTCCCGGCCCGAGCCTCCGGTGGCCGTCGCGCGGGCGGCGGCCTCGGTGCCGCCGCCCGGAGCCGGGCCGGCAGAGCCGGTGAGCGGCCCGCCGCTGCGCCGGGCCGCCGACGAGGAGCAGTCCGGCGAGGCCGCGTCCGGCGGGCTGCGTGGCGCCCGCTCCGAACTGCGTCGCCAGATGCGTGAGCGGCGTCGCCTGCGGCTGGGCGTCCTGGTCCTGGTCAGCGTGGTGCTGCTCGGCGCGATCCCGCTCTACTTCGGCATCCGTACGCTCAGCCGCGACCCGGTCTTCGACACCCTCGACTCGCTGGACGTGCCGAGCTGGGCGGCGGTGAAGACGGTCGACAACGTCAGCGGCAGCCGGTGGTGCCTGCAGGACTGCCGGCTGCGGGAACGCACCGTGGAGTCGGAGCGGGCGCCCGAGGAGACCGCCCGGGTCTACGAGACGGCCCTGCGCGAGGACGGCTGGGCGCCCTGGAAGGTGAGCCCCTGCCCGGAGCAACCGGCCAAGGGCAGCTACACCTGCTGGCGGCGCGACGAGCTCACCCTCGACCTGTGGGTACGCGAGCCGACCTGCGTGCCGCCGCCGGTCGACGGGGAGCCGGCCGTCCCACCGTCCCCGGAGGCGTCGCCCGCAGCGGGGGACTGCGCCGGATCGTTGGTGTCGGTGAAGGTGCGCAACGCGATCGACGACGAGCGGACCCGGCCGCAGCCGAGCACCGATCCGTCGCTGACCGGTGAGGACCCGTTCCCGACCATCACCGACGATCCGCTCGGCGAACTGACACCCTCACCGTCCTGAGCCGGTTTCCATCACGGACGGTAGGGTCTGGGGCTGGCGGGCCCGTCCGCGCCCGTTGACCGTGGCTGGGTCGGCGAGTGCCGGTGTGGGTAGACGGTCGCGCGTTCCGGGGCGTCGGGCCCCGAACTCAGCTGGAGGAGGACAGGCGTGGAGCTTGGAGAGGTCGCGGCGCTGATCGCGGCGATCGCGTTCGCGATGCTGGTGCTGATCCTGACGCTGCCGATCCTGCGGTTGCGGCACACCGTGGATGCCACGACCCGGATGATCAACGACATCAACGAGCAGACCACGCCGCTGCTGGGCGACGTCAACACCACCGTGAAGAACGTGAACACCGCCCTGGAGCAGGTGCAGACCTCGCTCGACGGGGTGAACCTCCAGCTCGCCAAGGTCGACACGATGACCACCCACGCGCAGAACGTCACCGCCAACGTGGCGAACCTGGCCACCGTCGTCTCCGCCGCCGCAGCCAACCCGCTGGTCAAGGTCGCCGCCTTCGGGTACGGCGTGCGTCGGGCCGCCTCGGCCCGCCGGCACGCCGAGACCGAGCGCGAGGTGCGCGACACCATCAAGCAGCAGCGTCGCGCCGCCAAGCGCGGCAACGGCTGATCCGGCCGCGCGGGAGGATGAGAGCATGAGACGACTGTTCTGGCTGGGCATCGGGCTGGCCGTCGGCGTGGTGGTGGTCCGCAAGGCGACCCGCACCGCGCAGGCGTACACCCCGGCCGGCATCGCGGGCGGGCTGTCGCAGTCGGCCGGCAGCCTGGTCGAGTCGCTGCGGAGCTTCGTGGAGGACGTCCGGGTCGGGATGGCCGAGCGCGAGCAGGAGATCCACGAGGCGTTCGCCCGCGGCGAGGCGTTCGACGACCAGTTCGCCGAGCTGCGGGAGGACCCGCGCATCGGCGACCGAGAGATTTTTCCGGAGGAACACCAGCGATGAAGACGGCGGAGATCAAGCGGCGGTACCTCGCCCACTTCGAGGCGAACGGCCATGCCGTGGTGCCGTCCGCTCCGCTGCCCGCCATCAGCGACCCGAACCTGCTGTTCGTCAACGCCGGCATGGTGCAGTTCGTCCCCTACTTCCTGGGTCAGCAGACCCCGCCGTACACCCGCGCGGTCAGCGTCCAGAAGTGCATCCGCACACCGGACATCGACGAGGTCGGCAAGACCAGCCGGCACGGCACGTTCTTCCAGATGAACGGCAACTTCTCCTTCGGTGACTACTTCAAGGAGGGGGCCATCCCGCTCGCCTGGGAGCTGGTCACCAACCCGGTGGAGTCCGGCGGCTTCGGGCTGGACCCGGAGCGGGTCTGGCCGACGGTCTACCTGGACGACGACGAGGCGTTCCAGATCTGGCGGTCGGTCGGCGTGCCGTCCGAGCGGATCGTCCGCCGGGGCAAGGCGGACAACTTCTGGTCGATGGGCATCCCCGGCCCGTGCGGTCCGTGCTCCGAGCTGTTCTACGACCGCGGCCCGGAGTACGGCCGCGAGGGCGGCCCGGCGGTCGACGAGGACCGCTACATGGAGTTCTGGAACCTCGTCTTCATGCAGTACGAGCGGGGCCAGGGCACCGGCAAGGAGAACTTCCCGATCCTGGGCGACCTGCCGGCGAAGAACATCGACACCGGCATGGGCCTGGAGCGGATGGCCTCCATCCTGCAGGGCGTCGACAACCTCTACGAGATCGACGAGGTCCGGCCGATCCTGGACCGGGCGGCCGAGCTGACCGGCAAGCGGTACGGTGCCCGCTCCGGCCAGGTGGCCAGCGAGTCGCACCCGGACGACGTCCGGCTGCGGGTGATCGCCGACCACGTCCGGACCGCGCTGATGCTGATCGGCGACGGGGTGACCCCGAGCAACGAGGGGCGCGGCTACGTGCTGCGCCGGATCATGCGTCGCGCCATCCGGGCGGTGCGCCTGCTGGGCTGGCAGGACCGGGCGCTGCCCGAGCTGCTGCCGGTGGCGCGCGACTGCATGTCCCCGTCGTACCCGGAGCTGGCCGAGGAGTTCGACCGGATCTCGCAGTACGCGTACGCCGAGGAGGATGCCTTCCTGACGACGCTGCGCGCCGGGACGACGATCCTGGACACCGCGATCGCCGAGACCAAGTCGGCCGGGAAGCCGGCGCTCTCCGGTGACAAGGCGTTCCAGCTGCACGACACCTACGGCTTCCCGATCGACCTGACCCTGGAGATCGCGGCGGAGCAGGGGCTCCAGGTCGACGCCGAGGGCTTCCGCCGGCTGATGGCCGACCAGCGCAACCGGGCCAAGGCCGACGCGCAGGCCCGCAAGACCGGGCACACCGACGTGTCGGCGTACCGGGCGGTGCTGGACGACGGCGGTGCGGTCGAGTTCACCGGCTACACCGAGCTGAACCGGGAGTCCCGGGTCCGCGCGCTGCTCTCCGGCGGCGCGGCGGTCGGCGCGGCGGTCGAGGGCGACACCGTCGAGCTGGTCCTGGACACCACCCCGTTCTACGCCGAGGGTGGTGGCCAGCAGCCCGACCAGGGTCTGATCACCGTGGGCGGCGGACAGGTCGAGGTCTTCGACGTGCAGCAGCCGGTGCCGGGCCTGATCGTGCACCGGGCGAAGGTCGTCCGGGGCGAGGTGCGTGCCGGCGAGACGGGCTACGCCGAGATCGACGTGACCCGGCGGCGGGCGATCTCGCGGTCGCACACCGCCACCCACCTGGTGCACCAGACGATGCGCAACTTCCTGGGCGAGTCGGCGACCCAGGCGGGTTCGCTGAACGCGCCGGGCCGGCTGCGGTTCGACTTCAACACCCCGACGGGGGTGGCGCCGAGCGTGCTGCACGACGTGGAGCAGCAGGTCAACGAGGTGCTCCTGGCGGATCTGGAGGTGCACGCCTTCATCACCACGCAGGAGGAGGCCCGCCGGATCGGCGCGATGGCGCTGTTCGGGGAGAAGTACGGCGAGCGGGTCCGGGTCGTCGAGGTCGGCGACTACGCCCGGGAGCTGTGCGGCGGCACCCACGTTGCCCGCTCGGCCCAGCTCGGCCTGGTCAAGATCCTCTCCGAGGCGTCGGTGGGTTCGGGCGTGCGGCGCATCGAGGCACTGGTCGGCATGGACGCGTTCGGCTTCCTGGCCCGGGAGCACCTGCTGGTGTCCCGGCTGGCGGAGCTGTTCCGGGTGCCGGGCGACCAGGTCGCCGATCGGGTCGAGCAGACCGTGACCCAGCTGCGCGACGCCGAGAAGGAGCTGGAGAAGCTGCGCGCCCAGCTCGTGCTGGGTGGGGCGGCGGCGCTGGCCGGGCAGGCGAAGGACGTCCGGGGCGTGGCGTACGTCGGCACCGAGGCGCCGGAGGGCGCGGCCGGCAACGACGTGCGGACCCTGGCCCAGGAGATCCGCGGCAAGATCGACCCGGTGCGGCCGGCGGTGGTCGCGGTGGCGGCCCGGGCAGGCGGCAAGGCGTCCCTGGTGGTGGCGGTCAACGCGGCGGCCCGCAGTCGGGGCCTGGCCGCGAACGACCTGGTGAAGGCGGCCTTCTCCGGTCGTGGCGGCGGCAGCCCGGAGCTGGCCCAGGGCGGCGGCCTGCCGGCCGCCGAGGCTCCGAAGTTGCTGGCCACCGTCGAGCAGGCGATCGCCGACGCGTGATGTCGCAGTTCGTGAGCCAGGGCGGGCCGGGTCGGTCCGCCCTGGCTCGTTCTATCCGAGGAGTGACCCGCCGTGGCTGAGTTGTCCCGAGGTGTCCGGCTGGGCGTGGACGTCGGGCAGGTCCGGGTCGGGGTGTCCCGCTCCGACCCGCACGGCATCCTGGCCACCCCGCTGGTCACCCTCGCCCGTGACCTGACTGCGGAGCCGGACACGGTGCCCAGTGACATGACGGAACTCGCACATCTCGTCACGGAGCACGAGGCCGTCGAGGTCGTCGTCGGCCTTCCGGTCAATCTCGCGGGTAAGCTCGGTCCGGCGGCGCAGCATGTGACGGCGTACGTGACCCGATTGGCCGATGTAATAGCGCCGGTTCCGGTGACGCTCTCCGACGAGAGGATGTCGACCGTCGTGGCGTCTCGTAGGCTGGCGGAGCGGGGCGTCCGGGGAAAGCGCCAACGCGCGGTGGTCGACCAGGCCGCCGCGGTCGAGATCCTGCAGAGCTGGCTAGACGCGCAGCGGAGGCGGACGGAATGATCGACGATCTGGACCTCGGGTTCGACGAGCCGGAGAGGGGGGAGAAGGGCCGGCACCGACGCGGCTCCCGTAAGCGCAACGGCAAGTCCGGCGGGCGGGGCAAGACCATCTTCGCCCTGCTGATGGCGTTGGTGCTGCTGGGCGGCATCGGCGGCGGCGTCTTCTACGGCTTCGACCGGATCCAGAACTACCTCGTCACCCCGGACTACGACGGTGCCGGGACGGGTGAGGCCCTGGTCGAGGTGAAACAGGGTGCCCTGATCGCCGACATCGGCGACGCGCTGGTCGCCGCCGACGTGGTGAAGAGCACCAAGGCATTCATCGAGGCGGCCGAGGAGAACGCGCGCAGCAAGAACATCCAGCCCGGCCTCTACAAGGTGCGCAAGCAGATGAGCGCGGAGAACGCGCTGACCATGCTGCTCGACCGGAAGAACAAGGTCACCAACCAGGTGACGATCCCGGAGGGGCGCACCGCCAAGAACACCTACAAGCTGCTCTCCGAGAAGACCAAGATCCCGGTCGAGGAGTTCGAGGCCGCGGCGAAGGACCCGGAGGCGCTCGGCGTCCCGGAGGAGTGGTTCGTCCGCAAGGACGGCAAGAAGGTCACCAAGTCGATCGAGGGTTTCCTCTATCCGGACACCTACGAGATCGCGCCGAACGCGACCGCCGAGACGATTCTCAAGGACATGGTCGGCACCTTCCTCACCGTCACCGGCGAGATGAAGTTCGCCGATACGGTCGAGGGTGGCCTGGGCGGGGTCTCGCCGTACGAGGCGCTGATCGTGGCGTCGCTGGCGCAGGCGGAGGCCGGTAACAAGGACGACCTCGGCAAGGTCGCCCGGGTGGCCTACAACCGGGTGTACAAGGGCAACTTCGACTGCGGGTGCCTGGAGATGGACGTCACGGTCAACTACTACTACGAGTTGATCGGCAAGAAGACGCTCAGCTCCAAGGAGATGGGGCCGGCGGAGATGGACAACCCGAAGAACCCGTACAACCGCAAGCTGCGCGGCATGCTGCCCACCCCGATCAACAACCCGGGCAAGGAAGCGCTGGCGGGGGCGGCGAGCCCGCCCAAGGGCAACTGGCTCTTCTTCGTCGCCATCGACAAGGAGGGGCACTCCGAGTTCGCCGACACGTATGAGCAGCACCTGCGCAACGAGGCCAAGGCCCGCAAGGCCGGCATCATCTGACCTGACACGCGGACGCCGGTGGTGGCCCTCGGCCCACCACCGGCGTTGCCGTGTCGTCGGCCGGGCCGCCGCCGACGGTGGTTGCTAAGGTCTCGCTGCGAGGAACGGGGGAGCGACGTGACGGGACGCAGGGCGGCGGTGGTCGGCAGGCCCATCGCGCACTCGCTCTCCCCGGTGATCCACCAGGCCGGCTACGCCGCCGCCGGGCTCGCCGGGTGGTCGTACACCCGCATCGAGTGCGGGGCCGAGGAGCTGCTGGCCCTGGTCGCCGGCCTGGGCCCGGAGTGGGCCGGGCTGTCGGTGACCATGCCCGGCAAGGAGGCGGCGCTCGCGCTGGCCGACGAGGTGTCGCCGGTCGCGGCCGCCGCCGGCGCCGCCAACACGCTGGTACGCCGCCCCGACGGCACCTGGTACGCCGACAACACCGACGTCACCGGCATGGTCGAGGTGCTCACCACGGCCGGGGTGTCCACCGGTGCCACGGTCACCGTGCTCGGCGCCGGCGGCACCGCCCGGGCGGCGCTGGCGACGGCGGCCCGGCTCGGCGCGTCCGGGGTGACCGTGGTGGCCCGGCGGGAGTCCGCGATCGACGAGCTGCGGCCGGTGGCCGGGGCGCTCGGGATCCCGCTCACCGGCGCGGGCTGGCCGGACGCCGCCACGCACGCCGCGACCGCCGACGTCGTCGTCTCCACCGTGCCGAAGGGGGTCGCCGACCCGCTCGCCACCGAGGTGCGCTGGCGACCCTCGACGGTGCTCTTCGACGCCCTCTACGACCCGTGGCCCACGCCGCTGGCCGCCGCCGCGTCGGCGGCCGGCTGCCGGGTGGTCTCCGGCCTGGACCTGCTGCTGGCCCAGGCGGTCGGCCAGTTCGAGCACTTCACCGGCATGCCGGCGCCCCGCGCGGCAATGGCCCGTGCGGTGGCCGGGCACCGCCGTCCGGCTTCATCAGGGCGAAGTTGAATCCTCCTGCCGACACCCGAACGGACGACGGACGACGGCCGGTGCCCGTCGATACGCTGCTGCGGGTAGCCGTCTCCGACACGGGGAGTGTCCTTTGAGCAGGCACGGACTCCACCGCGCAGCGTCCCGCCTCGGTGGTCGCCGCAAGGCTGTCGTGCTGAGCGTCCTCAGCGCCGGTGTGGTGGCCGGTGTGGTGGCCACCATGATGCCGCTGGTGGCGGCCGAGGTGCCCCCGGTCGTGGTCGCCGCGACCGCGGACACCACCGCCACCCAGGTGCCGCAGGACGGCGACAACGGGGTGAAGACGACGCTGGCCAGCTGCCCCCGCCTCTGCGACGGCAACCGTCACGGCCGCCGCGACGCCCTGGTCGAGTTCGCGGTCCGAGGCCTGCCCGCCGACGCGGTCCGGATCCGCGCCACCCTGCGGGTGTACGCCTGGCAGCCGTTCACCTCCCGGGTCCACGCGCACCAGGCGTGGGGCAGCGCCACCGGGCCGGGCGTCTGGGAGCGGCGGCCGGCGCTCGGCCCGGCCCTGGCCGCGGTGGACCGGGTCGGCGTCGGCTTCAACGAGTGGGACGTCTCCGCCTCCGTCACCGGCAACGGCCGGGTGGCCTTCGCGTTGGCCCAGGAGACCTGGAACACCCGGATCTACTGGGCCTCCCGGGAGAACACCCGGACGGCGCTGCGACCGCACCTGGTGCTGCGCTACTCCCGGGGCGGGCACATCGCGCCGCCCCGGACCACCGCCGCCCCCGAGCCGAGCGTGACGCCCACGGCCGTGCCCCGGCCCTCGCCGAGCCGCACCGCGACGCCCTCACCGTCGCCGAGCCGTACGACGGCGCCGCCGACCACGAGCCCGCCGACGCCCTCGCCGACCGTCCGCCCCGGCACCCAGGTCCCCGGCTGGCGGCTGGTCTGGTCCGACGAGTTCGACGGTCCGACGCTGGACCGGTCGAAGTGGAACCTGCGCGACGGCGAGGGGCGCGACATCGACCGCGGCTGCAACGTCGACGACCCGGACAACACGTTCGTCTCGGGCGGGGTGCTCACCCTGCGCGCCCAGCGGGAGACCGCGGTGTGCAGCTCGCAGACCCGGCAGTACACGCAGAGCTACCTGGACACCATCGGCCGGACGTCGTTCCGGTACGGCCGCTTCGAGGTGCGCGCGCAGCCGCCCAACGGGCCGGACGACTCGCGAGGGCTGTGGCCGGCGTTCTGGCTGCGCCCCGAGGACGGCGGCCGGGGTGAGATCGACGTCGTCGAGCTGCCCGGCGGCCGGGACCGGTACCGGGCCGCGACGCTGGGCATCTTCTACGACTACACGCCCGTCAAGCAGGACACGCGCTACGCCTTCCCGACCGGGCACCCCGGCGACGGCTTCCACACGTACACCACCGAGTGGGAGCCGGACGCGATCCGCTGGTACGTCGACGGCCGGCTGGTCTGGCAACGTGACCGCGGCACCACGCCCTGGTTCGACGAGGTGTTCCACAAGCCGTACAACCTGCGGTTGAACTTCCAGGTCGGCGGCTGGCTCGGCGACCCGGACGCGACGACCCGCTTCCCGGCCGACTTCCGGGTCGACCACGTCCGGGTCTGGCAGCGCTGACCTGGTCGGCCGCCGGTCGGCTCCCGCCCGCCGGTCGGCAGGTTGCCCGCGCGCCCTATCGTGTCCGCCAGCATCCAGGGGCGGCGGGAGACGGCATGACGGTGCACCGGGCGGGCGACCCGCGAGGTCGTGAGGACGGCCTCGGCTGGGTGAGCCGGGCCATCTTCGGTGACCCGCGCCTGTGGCTGGGCCTGTCCACCGGCCCGTCGTCGCTGCCGCCCGGCCACCGGGTCGCCGCCCGGTACGCGGTGGTGCCGTCGGTCGAGCGGGCGAAGTTCCTGCTGCCGCTGGCCTCCCGCCGGGTCGGGGCGGCCTCGACCCTGGCGTACAACGCGCTGCGGCCGCCCCGGGTGCGGGTCAACCGGTTCGCGGTGGGGGCGCTGGCCGGTCTCGGGGCCACCGGCCTGGCCGGGATGCCGGTGCTCACGGTCGCCGTGCCGGACGGTGTCGACCCGGCGGAGCTGCTGCTGGCCGAGCACCTGGGCCGGCTGGCCGGTCGCCGGCTGCACGCGGCGATCGGCGTCCGACCGCCGGACCCGCACCACAAGCCGACGTTGCAGCTCTTCGACGACCGGGGCACGCCGCGCGGGTACGCGAAGATCGGGTGGAACGACGCGACCCGGGCGATGGTGGCGGCGGAGGCCGCGGCGCTGCGTGAGCTGCCCCGCGACGGCGGTGACTTCCCTGACGTGCCGCGCCTGGAGCGCGAGCTGCGCTGGGCCGATTTGGCGGTGACCCTGGTCGCGCCGATGCCGCCCCGGGTCCGGCGGTTGCCGCGGCCCGAGCGGCCCCGGGTGACCGCGATGCTGGCCGTGGCGCGTCGGGGCGGCCCGCCGGCCGCGCCCCGACCGTTGGCCGGTTCGCCCTTCCTGGCCGACCTGGCCGCCCGCGCGCAGCGGGCCGGTGGACCGGTCCGCGACGTGGTGGCCGCGCTGGCCCGCCGCGACGGCGCGGTCGCGCTGGAGTTCGGTCACTGGCACGGCGACTGGGTGCCGTGGAACCTGGGTGTCCACCGTGGCCGGTTGACGGTGTGGGACTGGGAGAACAGCGGATCGCAGCGGCCGGTCGGGTTCGACCTCGCCCACCAGGGGTTCCAGAGCGCGCTGTCGCTGCGGGACCGGCCGGTGCCGGCGGCGACGGCGGAGATGGTCGAGGTGCTCGGGCTGCACGGCGACGCGTTCGGCCTCGACCCGATCCGGCGCCGGCTGGTCGCCGACGCCTACCTGGTCGAGCTGTGGCTGCGTACGGCGGAGCTGGCGGCCGGCGGCGGCGGGTGGAGCCGCAAGCTGCACCCCGCGCTGCTGGACGTGGTGGCCGATCGACTCCGACCGTCGGGGTGAGCACGGTGCGTCCCGGTGCCCAGGACGCACTGTCCGGTCGGCGACGGGAAAAACGCGGAAAAGCCGCAGGGGCGACATCGTCGCTACCGTTCGCCCGGCGCGGTCCACTAGTGTGGCACCACTCGATCACCATCCGCCGGGGGCGCGGTGTGGTCGGTCCTGTCCGGACGACGTGGGGGCGTCACCGGGCTCCGGGGCATGGGGAGGTCCGGCCGTCGGCCGGCATGGCAGGGAGACCGATGACATCGGCACACATCGCCGGGCGAGGGGCCGCCCGGCGGAGGGACGTCGGCGCGTGCGCCGGCCCGCCCGGCGGCGGTGACCGCCGATGATCCTCATCTACGCGCTCGGGGCGCTGTCGGTGCTGCTGCCCGTCGTGCTGGTGCCGGCGCTCGCCCGTCGGATGCCCGGCGTCCGCGCCGGCCGGGCGGCGCAGCGTCTCCGGGTCGCCGTCGCCGGGCTCACCGCCGCGTTCGGCCGGGTCGGCGCGGCGCTGGTCGTGCTGCTCGCCGGCTGCGCCGCGGTGGTGGCGATCTGCTGGCCCCTCGGCGAGGCGCTGGCCCGCCTCGAACCGCACGTCGACCATCCGGTCTTCGACTACGTGCACGCCCGCCGGGTCGACACCTGGGCGGACCTCAACTTCTTCTACACCGCCCTCGGCGACCGGTACCCGCTCATGTGGGTCACCGTGGTCGCGGCAGTGGTCTTCGCCGTGCTCTGGCGCCGCCGGCGCTGGTGGGTCCCGCTGGTCGTGCTGCCCCTGCAGTTCGTGGTGGAGCAGTACGTCCAGGCGGTCCTGGCCACCATGGTCGACCGGGGGCACCCGCCGACCGACCTGGGCACCTATCCGTCCGGCGGGTGCGCCCGGATCATGATGACCTTCGGCACCATCGCCGTGCTGGCCATGCTGACCTGGCGTGTGCCGCGCGGCGTCCGGGTGGCCCTGATGACGGTGGTGGTGACGCTGGTCAGCCTGGAGGGCTACACCCGCGTCTACACCGAGAAGCACTGGTTCACCGACGTGATCGGCGGCTGGGTCTTCGCCGTCCTGCTGTTCGCGGTGACGGCGCTGACGCTGCTCGTCGCCGAGGGCCGGATCCGGCCGCCGGCCGAGCGGGACGCCCCGCAACGCGTCACCGCCGGCACCTGAACACCCCGGGCCCGGCGTCGCGACCCCTTCCCGCGCGGCGACCGGCCCACCACCCCTCGACACGGAAGTTGGCACGACGTGACCACCCTTCTCGTCGCCTCCACCGGTGGGCACCTCGCGGAGTTGCACGACCTCGCGCCGCGGCTCGGCGTGCAGGACGACTGCGTCTGGGCGACGTTCGACTCGCCGCAGAGCCGGTCGCTGCTCGACGGGCAGGAGGTCATCCACGTCCCGCCGGCCACCACCCGGGACGCCGCCGGCGCGCTGCGGGTTTTCCTGGCCGCCCGCAAGGTGCTGCGCGGCGACCGGTTCCGCCAGGTGATCAGCACCGGCGCCAGCGTCGCGCTCTCCTTCTTCCTGCCGGCTGCCCGGCACGGCCTGGCCTGCCACTACATCGAGAGCGCCACCCGCACGGAGGGGCCCTCGCTGACCGGCCGGCTGGTCGCGCGGGTGCCGCGTACCCGGCTCTACACCCAGTACCCGGGCTGGGCCGGCGGCCGGTGGCGCTACGGTGGTTCCATCTTCGACGGCTACGTCGCCGTCCGGCGTCCCGAACCCCGGCCGGTGTCCCGGATCGTGGTGGCGCTCGGCACCCACGAGCGGTTCGGTTTCCCGCGGCTGCTGGCCCGCCTGGTGCAGGTGCTGCCCCCGGAGGCGGAGATCCTCTGGCAGGTCGGGTCGACCGAGATCCCCCGGATGCCGACCGGCGCCCACCGGCAGGTGCCGCACGCCCAGATGCAGCAGGCCCTGCGGGAGGCGGACGTCGTCGTGACGCACGCCGGGGTGGGTTCGGCGCTGGCCGCGATGCGCGCCGGACACCGTGCGATCTACGTGCCCCGGCGTCGGGCACACGCCGAACACGTCGACGACCACCAGGTCGAGATGGCCCGGGAACTGGACCGGCGCGGGCTGGTGCTGGCCCGTGAGGCCGACGCGGTCACCGTCGAGGACCTGGCGGAGGCGGCATCGTGGACGGTCGGCACGGCCGGCTCCCTCACTCCGTTCCGGTGGGCGGCGTGAGTGCCCGGCCCGGCCGGCACGTCCACCGGTCGAATCAGCGACGTCGTCCGCCGCGGGTCGCCGGACAGCGACCCGTACGGACAGACCGGACCGAGCCGCCGCCCGAGCGGTCCGGTCGGTTGATGGTGCGAAATGTCCGGGCGCAGCAAGCTACGCACGATCTCACTTCATCATTGGGGGCGCCAGTGCTGCTCAGAACGTCGTCTCGATCGGGCCGGGTGGGGGGCCTGCGGCGGTGGCTCGCCGCGCTCGCCGCGCCGGTGCTGGCCGTCGGCCTGCTCGCCGCGCCCGCCCGGGCCGCGGTGCCCACCCCGGTCGCCATGACCCTCACCTCGGCCAACCCGGCTGACAACACCCCGCACGCGCAGAACGGTGACGTCAAGGCCTTCGCCGAGATCGGCACCACGGTCTACGTCGGCGGGGCCTTCACCTCGGTCAAGGCCGCCGGTGCCGCGGGCTGGACGAGCCGCAACTACCTCTTCGCGTACGACCGGACGACCGGGGCGCTGAAGGCCGACTTCACCCCGGCACTGGACGGGGCGGTGCACGCCCTGGCCGTCAGCCCGGACGGCAAGCTGATCGTCGGTGGCGCCTTCAAGACCGTCAACGGCGTGGACCGTAAGAACCTGGTGCAGCTCGACCCGATCACCGGCGCCACCGTCGGCTCCTGGGTCGGCCGCAGCGACGGCGGCCTGGTCCGGCGGACCATCGTGGTCGGCGACAAGCTCTACATCGCCGGCGCCTTCCACTGGGTCAACGGCACCCAGCACTCGTTGCTGGCCCGGCTCAACGCCAGCACCGGCGCGATCGACCAGACCTTCCAGATCGACGCCAGCGTCGCCCGGTCCAGCTCGGAGCTGGTCTGGGGTCTCGCTGTCGCGCCGAACGGCGAGAGCCTGGTGGCGGTCGGCAACTTCACCCTGGTCAACGGCGAGTCCCGTAACCAGGTGGTGCTGGTCGAGAACCTCAAGGGCACCCCGCAGGTCGCCGACTGGAGCACCCAGCGGTACGTGGCGCAGTGCGGCGCCGGCTTCCCGTTCTACGCCCGCGACGTCGACTTCTCCGACGACGGCAGCTACTTCGTGATCGCCGCGGACGGCGGCCGGACCATCGGCGCGTACTGCGACACGATCGTCCGGTTCGAGACCGCCACCCGGGGCGCGGCCATCGACGCCACCTGGATCAACGACACCGGCCGCGACTCGGTGACCTCGATCGAGGCGGCCGACAACGTGGTCTACGTCGGTGGGCACTTCCGCTGGCTGAACAACGCCAACGCCAACGACGCCGCGGGACCGGGCGCCATCAACCGGTATGGCCTGGGCGCGCTCGACCCGGTCAACGGCATGCCGCTGGTGTGGAACCCGACGCGCTCCGGCGCCCCGGCCGGTACCACCGACTGGGGCCCGATCCTGTGGGAGCTGTGGCGCGGCAGCACCGGTGTCTACGCCGGCTTCGACAGCGACGGCCTGGGCAACGAGTACCACGGCCGGATGGGTCTGTTCCCGCTCGCCGGCGGTCGGACGATCCCGGCTGTCAACGCCCCGTCGGCCGCCTCCGGGCACCTCTACGTCGGCACCGGTGACGGGCAGACCACCAAGGTGCCGTTCGACGGCACCACGCTCGGCACCCCGGAGGCCAGTGCCCAACCGAACCTGACCGCAGCCGGCGCGTCCTTCCCGGTCGGCAACAAGCTCTACTGGTCGAAGACCGACCCGACCGCCCCGAGCGGCAGCTACCTCAACGTGTCGATCTTCTCCGGTGGCTCGGTGGGCGTGCCGTGGATCAGCAGCGGCTACAACAACTGGTTCAAGCCCGCGACCATGAGTGGGGCGTTCTACCTCAACGGTCGGATGTACTACACCAGGTCCGGCACCAACAAGCTCTTCTACCGCTACCTGGAACCGGACGGGTTCATCGTCGGCTGCACCGAGTTCGCGCTGCCGAGCGTCGGCCTGGCCTGGGGCAGCGTGCGGGGCATGGCCTGGGTCAACGGCAAGATCGTGTACGGCCACACGGACGGCGGGCTGCGGGCCGTGCCGTTCGACGAGGCGGCCGTCGACGGCGCCGCGTCGGTGCTGGTCGCGCCGGACTCGGCCGGGGTGGACTGGTCCAGCCGGACGCTCTTCTTCGCCGGCTCCTCGTCCCTGTCGACCGATCGCGTACGTCCGGCGCCTGTTCCGAAACACCGGCGGTCCTGACAGTGGGTGGGGGCCGGTGGACGTGTCGACCATCGGTGAACGGTCGGCGACAATGAGACGACCACCGGCCCCCGCGCCCCCTCGCCCGGCCCGGTCGGCCGCCCACCCCTCATCGCGCAAGGACTGACTGATGGACGTGACCGACGTCGCTCCCGCCCGGCAACGCCCGGTCGGCCTCGTCGAGCTGGCCCGCATACCGGTGCGGCGGTGGCGGATGGTGCTCGCCACCGCGACGCTGGTGCTGCTGGCCGTGCTCGGCTACCTGTTCGTCCTGCCCGCGACGTACACCGCGACCACGGCCGTGGTGGTCCGGCCGGTGGTCACCGACCCGTTCTCGGTGGCGTCCGTCGGCGCCGACCGGGCGGTGAACATGACCGCCGAGAGCGGCATCGCCACCAGCAACGAGGTGATCGACAAGGTCGCCGGCATCACCCGACGGGATCCCGAGGACGTGGCCGACGCCCTGGAGGTGGAGACACCGGTGGGCGGCCAGGTGATGCGTTTCAACTACTCGGGTCGCACCGAGCAGGAGGCGGTCGACGGCGCGAACGGGGCGGCCGAGGGATACCTCGAACAGCGCCGGGGGATCTACGAGAACCAACGTGCGGCGGTGCTCAAGTCGTACGACGAGACGATCGCCGTGGTCACCGCCCAGCGCACCACCACGCAGAAGTCCCTGCCGGCCAACCAGCCGTCGAGCAATCCGTCGCCGCGCACCAGCGCCCTGCTGGACCAGCTCCGGGCGCTCAACGACCAGCTGGCCACGCTGGCCGAGCAGCGGTCCAAGGTGGCCTCCGCCGACCTGAGCCCGGGCTCGGTGACCAGCGCCGCGCGTGCCCCGGTGCCCTCCAGCCGGGACGCCGCGCCGCTGATCCTCATCGCCGGCCTGCTCGGCGGCCTGCTCCTGGGCGGCCTGGTGGCCTTCGTCCGGGAGTCGCTGGACCGCCGGGTGCGCACCGCCGCCGAGGCCGCGAGCGCGATCGGCGCGCCGCTGCTCGGCACGGTCCGCCGGGACCGGTCCGGTCAGCCCGACGAGGCCGACCTGCGCTACCTGGCGCTCGCCCTCGGCCGGTGGGTGGACGGGCCGCAACGCACCCCGCTGGTGGTGCTCTCCTCGGCGGCCGACGAGGGGCGCGAGCAGGTCACCGCCGGCCTGGCCGTGGTGCTCGCCGCCGCCGGTCACGAGGTGCGGCTCGGGGTCACCCCGGAGAGCCTGGACCGGATCCGGCCGCTGATGCTGGACGCGCAGCGCCGCAACCCACCGGTGGAGCCGGCCCGGACGAAACTGCCGCGACCCCGTCCGGTGCCCGCGACCACCTCGGTGCCGGCGGCCACGCCGGCCCCGGCCCCCACGCCGGCTGCCGGCGGGGGCCCGGAGGACACCATGGTGATCCCCGCCGTCCGCAAGCCCCGGCCGTTCCCCACCGCGGAGGCGAAGAACGGCGCGGTGTACCGGTCCACCACGACCGACGACAGGACGGAGGTCATCCCGACGACGCCCCGGCCCACCCCGGCCGCCGGCAGCGCGGCCGACGGGCAGGAGTTGCGGATCGGCCCCGGCCGGGTACGTCTCGTCGACCTCGACGCCGGGCCCGGGGACGGTCTCACCGTGCTCGACGCCCCGCCCGCGCTGCACGACGAGCGGGGGGTCCGGGCCGCCCGGGAGGGCCGGGCGGTGCTGGTCGCGGCCCGGGACCGGACCCGCACCGGCCAGCTCCAGCAACTGGTGGAGCGGCTGCGGTCGGTCGGGGTGGAGCCGTTCGGGTTCGTGGTGACGGGAGAGGGACGTGACTGACCGCGATCAGCCGGCGGGCGACGCCTCGGCGTACCCGCCGGTGACCGTGGTGGTGGCCACCCGGGACCGTCCGGGGCTGCTGGAACGGGCCGTGCGGGCGGTGCTCGACCAGGACCATCCCGGCCCGGTCGAGTGCGTGGTCGTGTACGACCACACCGACATCCGCCCGCTCGACCTGCCCGTGCCGGACGGTCGCACGCTGCGCTACGTCAACAACACCCACTCCCGGGGCCTGCCGGGTGGCCGGAACACCGGCATGGACACCGCCTCGCACGACCTGATCGCCTTCTGCGACGACGACGACTTCTGGCTGCCGGCCAAGCTGCGCCGCCAGGTGGAACTGCTCGCCGACCGGCCCGACGCGGCCGCCGCGAGCTGCGGCATCCGGCTGGCGGGCCCGGGCATCGCCAAGGAGCGCCGCCTCGACGCCGCCGAGGTGACCCTGGCGGACTTCGTCGAGGACCGGATCATGGAGGTGCACTCCAGCACCATCCTGATCCGACGGTCCACCTGGGAGGCCGTCGGCCCGGTCGACGAGGAACTGCCCGGCGGCTACGGCGAGGACTACGAGTGGCTGTTGCGCATCGCCGCGCACGGCCCGGTGGTGATCGTGCCGGAGGTGCTGGTGGTGGTGGACTGGCACGGCGGCTCCTTCTTCTTCGGCCGCTGGGCCATGATCGTCGAGGCCACCCGCTACCTCCTCGACAAGCATCCCGAGCTGGCGGGCAGCCGTACCGGCCTGGCCCGGCTGCACGGGCAGATCGCCTTCGCGCTCGCCTCCGGACGACGGCGCCGGGAGGCGGTGCGGGAGCTGGGCCGGGTACTGCGGCTGAACCCGCGCGAGAAGCGGGTGCTGGTGACCGTGCCCGTGGTGCTCGGGCTGCTCTCCGGGGAGCGGGTGCTCCGACTGGCCCAGCGGACGGGGCGGGGTGTCTGACCGACGGCCCGGGACCGCTGCGCCGCCGACACCCGGGAGCACCGCGCCGACCTCCGGCGGCCCGGCGCGGCGCACGCCGGGGCCGCCACCGCTGCCGGTCTGGCCGCTGACGGTCATGTTCGCGCTGGTGCCGCTCTGGTGGGCGCTGGGCGCGTTCTACCTCGGCTGGTCGGTGCTCGGCGTCGTCCTGCTCGCCCTGCTGGTCGCCCGAGGCCGGGTGCCACTGCCCGCCGGCGCCGCCTGCTGGCTGGTGTTCCTCGTCCTGGTGCTGCTCAGCGCCACCCGGCTGGACCGGGTCACCGCGTACTTCACCTTCGGGCTGCGCTACGGCTTCCTGGTGACCGCTCTGGTGGTCTGCGTGTACGTCTACACCCTGGTCCGGGAGGGCACCTCCTGGGAGCGGGTGCTGCGCCCACTCGGCTGGTACTGGCTGGGTGTCGTGGCGCTGGGCTGGCTGGCCGTGCTGGCGCCCACCTTCGCGCTGACCACGCCGGTGGAGATGGCGCTGCCGGGCGGCATCGCCGGTGAGCGGTACATCCAGGCGCTGACCCACGTCCGCGCCAACGAGTTCAACCCGGTGTCCCGGGCGCCGATCTACCGCACCGCCGCGCCGTACCCGTACACCAACAACTGGGGCACGGCGTACGCGCTGCTGGTGCCGTGCGTGCTGGCGTACCTGACCTCGGTGCGCACCGGGCGGTTCCGGGTGGCGCTGTGGGTGTCGCTGCCGCTGTCGGTGGTGCCGGCGTTCATGACGCTCAACCGGGGCATGTTCATCGGTCTCGGCGCCGGCCTGCTCTACCTGGGCCTGCGGGCGCTCGTGCGCGGCAACGCCCGGCTGATCGTCTCGATCGCCGGGCTGGTGGTGCTGGTCTGGATCGTCAGCCTGGTCGTCCCGGTGCAGGAGATGATCGACGCCCGGGTCAGCACCACCGACACCAACGTCGACCGGATGGACCTGTACCTGCGCACCTGGCAGGCGGTGGAGCGCTCGCCGCTGCTCGGCTACGGCGCGCCCAAGAGCGTGGACACCACCCTCGCGGAGGAGCCGCTGGGCACCCAGGGGCTGATCTGGCAGATCCTCTACAGCCACGGCATCCCGGCGCTGGTGCTCTTCCTGTCCTGGCTGGTCCTGGTGGCCCGGCGGCTGGCCGCCGCGGTCTCGCCGGCCGGGCACTGGCTGAGCACCGTCCCGGTGATCGCGCTGGTGGTGATCCCCGTCTACGCCTACATCGACCCGAACCTGTCGGTGATCTTCTTCGCCGTCGGGGCCGGGCTCGCCGCGGTCGCCGGGCCGGTCAACCGGGCCTCGCTCGGCCCGTCCAGCATGTCCCGGCCGGCGCCGCTGACGCCGTGGCGTACCCGGGGCTTCGGCCGGGCCGCCGTGCCGCAGCGCCCGGACACCCCCGAGGGGGCGACCGGGGTCGCGGCCGTGCCGCTGCGCACCGCCGACCCGGCCGCGCCGGGCCGTCCGCCGACCGGAGCCGCGCCGCAGCGGCCGGTCGGCAAGGCGCCACGAGGGGGAGGGACGGCATGACCGATCCGGGTACGCGCGCCACCGCCGTCGCGTCCGCGCCGCAGTCCGGCGAGCGGGAGGTGCGGCGCGGCACCCGCAACGGCATGGTCGGGCTGGCCGGCGCGGCCGTCAACGGCCTGCTCGGCTTCGTGCTGACCGTGGTGATCGTCCGGGGTCTCGGTCCGGCGGGCTCCGGCGCGATGTTCACCGCCATCGGCGTGGTGGCCATCATGGGCGTGCTCTGCTGCGCGGGCGCGGACACCGCGCTGGTCTGGGCGCTGCCCCGGCGTACCCCCGGCCGGCACGGGGACGCCGCCCGGCTGCTGCCGGTGGCCCTGGCCCCGACGTTGCTGTTCACCGTGGCCGTGGCCGGGGCCGGCGTCGCCGCGGCCGGGGCGCTCGCGCCGGTGCTGTTCGACCCGGGCACGACCGAGGGTCCGGGCCTGCTCCGGCTGGCCTTCGCCGGCCTGCCGTTCGTGGTGGCGATGACCGTGCTGCTCGCCGCCGTGCGGGCGGTCCGCCCGGTCGCCGCCCTGGTCGCCGTGCAGTACGTCCTGGTGCCGGCGGCCCGCCCGGCGCTGGTGCTGGCCGCGCTCGCCGCCGGTGCGGGAGTGACCGTCGCCTTCGGCGGCTGGCTCGCCCCGGTGGCGCTGGCGGTGCTGGTCTGCGCGGCGCTGCTGGTGCGTCCGCTCGCCCTGACCTCCCCGGAGACGCTGCGGCCGGTCCGCGAGGACTGGCGGACGCTGTGGGGCTTCGCCCTGCCCCGGGCCGCGTCCGCGACCATCGACGCCAGCAGCATGTGGCTGACCGTGCTGCTCACCGCCGCCCTCGCCGGCCAGGCCGAGGCCGGCGTCATCGGCGCGGTCGGCCGGTACGCGCTGGCCGGGCTGCTCATCATGCAGGGCCTGCGGGTGGCCGTCGCGCCGCAGTTGTCCCGCCTGCTGGGGCAGGGGCGCACCGCCGAGGCGGCGGCGGTGTACCGGCGGATCACCGGCTGGATCATCGCGCTGTCCTGGCCCGGCTACCTGCTGCTGGCCGTCTTCGCCCCGGGCTTCCTGCGGCTGTTCGGCACGGAGTTCACCGCCGGCGCCGCCGCGATGGTCGTGCTCGCCGGGGCCATGATGGTCAACTCCGGCACCGGCATCGTGCAGACGCTGCTGCTGATGAGCGGCAGCAGCGGCCGGCACCTGATCGCCGCCGCCACCGGGCTGCTGCTCAACGTCGGGCTCGCCGTGCTGCTGATCCCGCCGCACGGCGCGCTCGGCGCGGCCCTGGCCTGGACCGCCGGCATCGTGGTGGAGAACGTGATCGCCACGGTGGCCGCCCGTCGGGTGGTCGGCGAGCCGCTGCTCACCCGGGCGGTGCTGTCGGCCGCGCTGGTCGCCGGCACCGCCACCGCCGTCCTGGCCGGGGCGGGCGCGGCGGTCGCCGGGCGCGGGGTGGCCGGACTGTTCCTCACCCTCGGGGTGGCGGTGCTGCTCGCCGGCGCGCTGCTGCTGCACCCCGGGGTACGCCGACGGGTGCGGGCGACGGCGCCCACCCTGCTGGGGCGGGGGCCGCGATGACGAGGAGGACGCGATGACGACGATGCGGGACCGGGTCAAGCAGTTGGTGCCCACCCCGTTGGTGACCGGGGTGCGCAGCTCACTGGTCCGGTACGGGGAACGCACCAGCGACCGGCGTCCGCTGCCGGACTTCCTGATCATCGGCACGAAGCGCGGCGGCACCACCTCGCTCTGGCGCTACCTGCTGGAGCACCCGCTGGTGCCGCGGCTCTTCCCGGCCTGGAACACCAAGACCTCGCACTACTTCGAGGACACCTTCTCCCGGGGCGAGGCGTGGTACCGCTCGCACTTTCCGACCCGCCGGCAGCGGCAGGCGCTGGAGCGCCGGCACGGCGGGCCGACCCGGGTGGGGGAGGCGGCGCCGCTGTACATGTTCCATCCGCTCGCCGCGCAGCGGGTGGCCGACCTGATCCCGTCGGTGAAGCTGATCGTGCTGCTGCGCGATCCGGTGGAGCGGGCGTACTCGCACTGGAAGGAGCGGCGCACCGAGGGGGTGGAGCCGTTGGACTTCGCCGAGGCGCTGGCCGCCGAGGAGGAGCGTACGACGGGGGAGCGGGAGAAGCTGATCGCCGACCCGACGTACGCCAGCAACGCCTACGACTGGTACAGCTACCGGGCCCGGGGCCGCTACCTGGAGCACCTTCAGCCCTGGCTGGACCGCTTCGACCCGGCGCAGCTGCTGATCCTGCCCAGCGAGACGCTCTACCGGGAGCCGGCCGCCACGTACGCCCGGGTGCTCGACTTCCTCGGCCTGCCGCCGTACCGGCTCGACCGGTTCGAGGTCTTCAACGACCGGCGCAGCAGCGCCATGGACCCGGCCGTGCGCGCCGAGCTGACCCGGTACTACGCGCCGTACAACGAGGCCCTCGCCAGCCGGCTGGGCATGACCTTCGACTGGGGGAGCTGACCGTGGCGAGCGGGACCCGAACGAACGACGAGAGCCCGGCGGCGCCCCGCCGCAGCTCCCTCAACGCGCTGCGTTTCCGGCTGGTCGACTCGCCCGACTCGTACGGGGCGAAGCGCCGGGCGAAGCGGGCGCGCTGGCTGTCGGAGACGTTCCCCGACCTGGCGGAGATGTCCGTGCTGGACCTGGGCGGCCGGGTGGGCAGCTGGTCGACGGTGCCGGTGCGGCCGAAGCACGTGCACGTGGTCAACCTGGAGCCGCTGCCCGCGGAGCTGCCCGAGGGGATGGAGGCCGACCACGCGGACGCCTGCGAGCTGCCGCCGGCCATCCTGGGCCGCCGCTACGACCTGGTGTTCAGCAACAGCGTGCTGGAGCACGTGGGCGGGCACGAGCGGCGTCGCCGGATGGCCGAGGCGATCCGGGAGCTGGCCCCCCGGCACTGGGTGCAGACCCCGTACCGGTACTTCCCGGTCGAGCCGCACTGGGTGGCGCCCGGCATGCAGTTCCTGCCGGTGCCGGCCCGGGTCGCGGTGGCCCGCAAGTGGCCGCTCGCCTACACCCCCGGCAAGTCCTGGGAGCAGGCGATGAAGCAGGTGCTCACCACCGAGCTGATCGGTCGGGCCGAGATGCGTTACCTCTTCCCCGACTCGACGATCCGGGCCGAACGGCTGCTCGGCATGACCAAGTCGATCATCGCGGTCCGGACGGTCTGACCGGCCCCGGTGACCTGCCCTGCGGACGCGCGTGTCCGCAGGGCGGGACGCCCCGGGCAGCGCGTCGGGCGGGTGTCTCGGCGTGACAGACTGAGCGTCGTGTTGCGCTGGCTGACTGCAGGTGAATCCCATGGTCCCGCCCTCGTCGCGTTGCTGGAGGGGGTGCCCGCCGGGATCGAGGTGACCACCACCGAGATCGCCGGCGAGCTGGCCCGCCGCCGGCTCGGCTACGGCCGGGGCGCGCGGATGGCCTTCGAGCAGGACGAGGTCGAGATCATCGGCGGGCTGCGGCACGGCCTCACGCTGGGCAGCCCGGTGGCGATCCGGGTCGGCAACTCCGAGTGGCCGAAGTGGCGCACCGTCATGGCCGCCGACCCGGTCGACGCCGACGAACTGGCCAGCCAGGCCCGCAACGCGCCGCTGACCCGGCCCCGGCCGGGCCACGCCGACCTCGCCGGTATGCAGAAGTACGGCCACACCGACGCCCGGCCGATCCTGGAGCGGGCCAGCGCGCGGGAGACCGCCGCCCGGGTGGCCGTGGGCACGGTGGCCAAGGCCCTGGTGAAGCAGGCCCTCGGCATCGAGATCGTCTCGCACGTGGTGGAGCTCGGCCCGGTCGCCGTCAAGCCGGGGCTGCGGCCCCGGCCGGAGGACGCCGAGCGGATCGACGCCGACCCGCTGCGCTGCCTCGACCCGGAGGCCAGCGCCCGGATGGTCGCCGAGGTCGACGCCGCGAAGAAGGCCGCCGACACCCTCGGCGGCGTGGTCGAGGTGCTGGCGTACGGGGTGCCGCCGGGGCTCGGCAGCCACGTGCAGTGGGACCGCAAACTCGACGCCCGGCTCGCCACCGCGCTGATGTCCATCCAGGCGATCAAGGGCGTGGAGATCGGCGACGGTTGGCAGCAGGCCCGCTCGCGCGGCTCCGAGGCGCACGACGAGATCGTGCCCACCGCCACCGGCGTGCGGCGGGTCACCGACCGGGCCGGCGGCCTGGAGGGTGGCATCACCACCGGCGAGCCGCTGCGGGTGAAGGCCGCGATGAAGCCGATCTCCTCGTTGAACCGGGCCCTCGCGACGGTGGACGTGACCACCGGCGAGCCGGCCACCGCGATCAACCAGCGCTCCGACGTCTGCGCGGTGCCCGCCGCGGCGGTCGTCGCCGAGGCGATGGTGGCCCTGGTCCTCGCCGAGGCGGCCACCGAGAAGTTCGGCGGCGACTCGGTGGCGGAGATCCGCCGCAACCTCGCCGGCTACCTCGACGCGCTGGTGATCCGGTGACGAAGCCGGTCTGTGTGCTGGTCGGCGCGCCGGGCTCCGGCAAGACCACCGTCGGCGAGGAGCTGGCGGCCCGGCTCGGGGTGGACTTCCGCGACACCGACGCCGACATCGAGGCGCTGGCCGGCAAGCCGATCCCGGAGATCTTCATCGACGAGGGGGAGGCGCACTTCCGTACCCTCGAACGGGCTGCGGTGGCGGCGGCGCTGGCCTCGCACGGCGGCGTGCTGGCCCTCGGCGGCGGCGCGGTCCTCGCCGAGGAGAACCGCGCCGCGCTGGTCGGGCACACCGTGGTGCACCTGTCGGTGGAGCTGCCGGACGCGGTGAAGCGGGTTGGGCTCAGCACCGGCCGTCCGCTGCTCGCGATCAACCCGCGGGCCACCCTCAAGCACCTGATGGACCAGCGCCGCCCGCTGTACGCCGAGGTGGCGACCGCGACCGTGGTCACCGACGGGCGCGCACCGGAGGAGATCGCCGCCGAGATCGTCGGCCTGCTCAAGCCCTGACGCCTCCGGCGCCGGCCCGCCCCGGCCGCCGTGCCCGCCGCTCCCGCGCGGTCGGCGGCCCTCGGCGATCGGCCGGGCGTCGCCGGCCCGGGTGGACCGGCGACGCCCGGTGCGGCCCGTCAGCCGCGCGCGATCGTGTCCAGCACGTCGGCCAGCGCCTTCGGCTCGCTCAGCATCGGCCAGTGGCCGGTGGGCAGTCCGTGCAGCGCGGCGTCGCGCACCCCGGCGAAGAACGGGTGCCCCTCGGCGATCATGGCTCGGGCCACCTGCACCGGGATCGTGCAGGCGACCAGCGCGGTCGGCACCGGTCGCCCGCCGGTGCGCCGGACCGGGTCGGTGGCGGCCCGCAGCGGCTGCCCGGTGCTGCGCCGGCGCAGCAGCGCCAGCGCCGAGTCGTCCAGGCCAGCCAGGTTCTCCGGGTCCTCGGCCCGATCCCAGGCCGGCGGCGGCAGCAGGTGGCCGTCGCCGATCAGCGCCCGCAGTCGTTGCTGCTCCTCGGGCGGGTTGGTGTCGAACTGCGACGTCCCGTCGGGCAGTGGGCCGCTGTCCACGTAGACCACGGTGGCGATCCGGTCCGGGATCCGGTCCGCCGCCTGGGTGACCGGCATGCCGCCGCCGGAGTGCCCGACCAGCACCACGTCGCGCAGTTCCTCCGTCTCGATCAGCGCGGTGATGTCGGTGGTGTGCGTCTCCAGGCCGACCTGCGGTCCGGCGAGGTGGGCCCGCTCGGCCACCCCGGTCAGGGTCAGTGGGTGCACCTCGTGGCCGCGCCGGCGCAGCTCACCGGTCACCTCCCGCCACGCCCAACCGCCCAGCCAGAACCCCGGCACCAGCACGAACGTCGCCATCTCGATCTCCCTCGGCTCGGCGTACCCGGACACCGTAGGATCGATACCGGACAGCTTCCGCCCGGTATCGAGGGGTGGCCCGTGTCACATCCCGCCGGCCGGGTGCTCGGCATGCTCGAACTGCTCCAGAGCCACCACCGGCTCACCGGGGCGGACCTCGCCGCGCGCCTGCGGGTCGACGAGCGCACCGTGCGCCGCTACGCCAGCACCCTCGCCGACCTCGGCATCCCGGTCACCGCCGAACGCGGCCGGTACGGCGGCTACCGGCTGCGTCCCGGGTACAAGCTGCCGCCGCTGATGCTCACCGACGACGAGGCGGTCGCCGTGCTGCTCGGCCTGCTCGCCGCGGACCGGCTGGGGCTGGGCACCGAGGAACCGGCCACCGCCACCGCGCTCGCCAAGATCCGCCGGGTGCTGCCCGCCCCGCTCGCGGAGCGCCTCGCCGCCGTGCGGGAACACCTCGGCTTCACCCTGCGCGAGTCCGACCCGTCGCCCCGGCCGGCCACCGGCACGCTGCTCGCCCTCGGCGCGGCCACCCGGCAGCGCCACCGGGTCACCCTCGACTACCGGTCCCACTCCGGCGAGGCGTCCCGCCGGCAGCTCGACCCGTACGGGCTGGTGTTCCACTCCGGCCGCTGGTACGTCACCGGGCACGACCATCTCCGCGGCGAGGTACGTGTCTTCCGGCTGGACCGGATCACCGGTGTCAGCACCGGGGCGCAGACCTTCACCCCGCCGGCCGGCTTCGACCCGGTGGCCCAGGTGACCCGCTCGCTGGCCGCCGTCCCGTACGCCCACACCGTCGAGGTGCTGCTGGAGACCGACCTGGCCACCGCCCGACGGCGGGTGCCGCCCAGCGTGGCGGAGCTGACCGAGGCACCCGGTGGCGTGCTGCTGCGCGCCCGGGCCGAGCGGCTCGACGGGATGGCGCAGCTGCTCGCCGGCCTGGGCTGGCCGTTCACCGTCCACCACCCGGCCGCGCTGCGCGCCGCCGTCCACGCCCACGCCGCCCGCCTCGCCACCTGGGCCGCCCGCCCGCCCGACTGACCGCACCCCTGCCCACCCCAAGATCCGCCGCAATGTCACGGATCTAGGGCGTGTCTCCTGGATCTTGGGGCGTGGCTCGACTATTCATCTCTGTTGTGGGTGGACGGTTTGAGCTGAGCGATGTCGAGTACGCGCGGATCGCGCCGTTGCTGCCGGCGATGACGCCGCAGCGTGGTGGGCGGTGGCGTGATCACCGGCAGGTGATCAACGGGATCGTGTACCGGGTGCGGACCGGGGTGCCGTGGCGTGACGTGCCGGAGCGATACGGATCGTGGAAGACGCTGTACAAGCGGTTCACCCGCTGGCAGGAGGACGGGACC
>NZ_FMDN01000010.1 GCF_900090245.1 Micromonospora halophytica | reverse complement strand
AGATCTCCCGCGGTGTCCGCGTCGGCCTGCAGCATCGCCTCGATCCGCGCCCAGGTCCCGTCCTCCTGCCAGCGGGTGAACCGCTTGTACAGCGTCTTCCACGATCCGTATCGCTCCGGCACGTCACGCCACGGCACCCCGGTCCGCACCCGGTACACGATCCCGTTGATCACCTGCCGGTGATCACGCCACCGCCCACCACGCTGCGGCGTCATCGCCGGCAGCAACGGCGCGATCCGCGCGTACTCGACATCGCTCAGCTCAAACCGTCCACCCACAACAGAGATGAATAGTCGAGCCACGCCCCAAGATCCAGGAGACACGCCCTAGCACGATCCGCAGGATCGGTGGGGGTTGTCCACAGGGCTCTGCTCGTCGGCGCCGCGAGGTTGTCCACAGGGATGTCGGCGGAGGTCGGCGCGCGACGACGCTGTCGTCATGCCCTCACGACCGCATCGCCCGCCCGCCCTCGCCTGGCGGGTCTTCCGTGGCTCGGACGCCGTCCGGCGCGGGCTCCTCACCCGGCACCAGCTTCGCGGGGCGTCCTGGGTCCGCCTCTACCAGGACGTCTACGCCGACGCCCGGCTCGACCGGGACCATGCCCTCGCGTGCCGCGCAGCGGTGCTGCGGATGCCGGCCGAGGCGGTGATCGCTGGTCCGTCCGCTGCGTACCTGCACGGGATCGAGCACGCCGCCGGCTTCGCCGACGAGGTGCACGTGCGGGTGCCCCGTGCGGTCCGGGTCGACTCGACGCGCGGCATCCGCGTGCACTCCGTCGGCGGCGGCCGGCGGCTCACGCCGCTGCTCTCCGGCGCTCATGATCATCCCGTTTCCGGCGTTCACGGCCATCCGGCAGACCATCAGGGTGAAGCCCAGCAACGCCAACAGCACCGCGATGACGATCATCGACGCCGGCCACCTGCGCGCGGCCGACTCAGGCCGGGTGAGGGGGTGTCCCCGATTCCGAGCGGGTCCGAGGCGATCGCACCCTTCACCCCGCCCAGGTCCGAGCCCGCGCTCGCCGCCTGGGACACGGAGGAGGCGATCGCACCGCTCACCCCGCCCCGGTCCGAGCCTGCGCTCGCCGCCTGGGACACGGAGGAGGCGATCGCACCGCTCACCCCGCCCCGGTCCGAGCCTGCGCTCGCCGCCTGGGAAACGGCGGCCTGGCTGGAGCCCGCTCGCGCGGTCGGCATCGTCGACGCGCTGCTCGGCGGAGGGCTGACCACCCGAGCGGCGTTGGCCGAGGTCGGCACGCGCTTCGCCGACCGGCCGGGCGGCCGGCGTGCCCGTGAAGTCTTCGACCTGGCCGATCCGGCGGCGCAGTCGCCGCCGGAGTCACACCTTCGGGTACGCCTGGTGCTGGCCGGTCTGCCCCGGCCCGTCGCCCAGCACCCGGTGCGCCTGCCGTCCGGCCTGGTCCTGCATCCCGACCTCGCCTGGCCACAGTTCCGGGTGGCGGTGGAGTACGACGGCCGATGGCACGCCGACCCGGACCAACTGCACCGGGACCGGCGACGGCTCAACCAGTTGGTGCTCGCGGGCTGGACCGTGCTGCACGTGACCAGTCGCCGGCTCCGCGACGACTTCCCGGGGATCCTGCGTGAGGTACGCGGAGCCCTCACCACGCGGGGCTGGCGGCGTTGATCGACTCCATGCCGGTGACATGGCGGCCTCAAGCGCGCCGCGATACCGCCACATCGGCGCAACCGCGCAACGCGGCGGGCAGCTCGGCCAGGGTGGACAGCTCGGCGTCGGGGCGTACCTCGGGCGGGCACGGCAGGCCGGCCCGGTTCAGCCAGATCCCGCGCAGGCCGGCGCGTTGCGGGCCGACCACGTCGTGGGCGAGCGAGTCCCCGACGTACCCGATCTGCTCCGCCGGCACCCCGGCCGCCTCGATCACGGCGGCGTAGAACTCGGGGTCGGGCTTCCGGGGCAGGCCGCCGTCGTGCGCGTACAGCTCGAAGGCGAACTCGCCGGCCAGGCCGCAGCGTTCCGCGCGGCTGTTGCCGTTGGTCGCGTAGCCGAGGGTGTGGTGGGGTCGCAGCGCGGCGAGCGCGGGCAGCGCGTCGGTGAACGGCCGGGTCAGCGCGAACCGCCGGGCGAAGAAGAGGGCCGCCAGTTCGTCGAGGTGGTCGGTGAGCCCGGCCCGGGCCAGCGAGCGGGCCAGCGCCGCCCGGCGGATCTCCGCCACCGGCCCGGCGCTGTGCTCGTCGAAGACCGCGTGCCAGTCCGATTCCAGGTCCGCGAGCGAGACGTCGGCCGCCGCCGGGGTCAGCCGCCGCATCTCCGCCAGTACGCCCAGCAGCCCGCCGGTGACCGCCGGGCGCAGGTCGAGCAGGGTCTCGTCGGCGTCGAACACCACCACGCTCAGCACGACGGACACCGTCTCACGTCAGGGCCGGCTCGTCCGCCCGCTCGGTCAGCGGGTCGGCGCGGACGCCGCGCAGCTCGTCGAGGCGGACCAGCGCCACCCCGGCGACGATCAGCGCGCCGCCGAGCAGTTGCACCACGGTCGGCAGCTCGCCCAGCATCAGCCAGGCGATGAACACCGCGAACATCACCTCGGTCAGCCCCACGAACGACGACAGCCGGGCGCCGAGGACGCGGGTGGCCGCGATCCCGGCCAGGTACGCGACCACCGCCGCCACCAGCGACAGCCCGGCGATCGGGACGAGCCAGCTGGTGCGCTGCCCGGCGAAGTCGACCTCGCCGAAGGTGGCCCGCAGCGGCAGCACCCCGGCGAGTCCGAGCAGGGCGAGCACGGCGGCGCCAACGGCCATCCCTCCGCTGGCCATGGCGACCGACGGCAGACCGGCGTCGACCCGGGCGGCGAGCACGAAGTACCCGGCCAGGCCGACCGCCGCCCCGAGGCCCCAGAGCACACCGACCGGGTCGAGCCGCCCGGCACCGGTGAGGTCGAGCACGAAGGCCAACCCGGCCAGCGCGGCGACCGAGCCGACCACGGTGAGCCGCCGGGGCCGCTGCCCGTGCACCAGCCACATCCAGGCCACCACGAGGATGATGCCGAGGTACTCCAGCAGCAGGGCCACGCCGACCGGCAGGTAGCGGACGGCGTTGAAGAAGCACGCCTGAGCGGTGGCGACGCCGAGCAGGCCGAAGACGCCGACCGGGCCGAGGGTGCGGCGCAGGAGCGCCCCCTTGCCGCGCAGGGACAGCACGGCCGGCACGGCCAGCACCAGGGCGGCGCTGCCGACCCGGGCGACGACCACGGCCTCGGCGGACCAGCCGGCCTCGATCAGTGAGCGGGCGAAGGTGCCGGAGGTGGCGAAGGTGACGGCCGACAGCAGGGCCAGGCCGAGGCCGACGCCGGTGGATCGTTGGTGCATCGGGGCTCTCCTCGCCGGCACGGCCGTCATGAGCAAACTGCGCTTATGCTGGTGACGCTAACGGCCGGTCGAGACAGGAGTCAAGTTGCTCTTCGCTCATGACACCGAGGCCGGGCTGATCGCCGCGACAGCCCTGGTCAACACCGACAGCCGGGACGGGGAGGGACTGCCGGACGTCGACGCGCTGGGCGACTTCCTCGTCACCCACGGCTGGACCGGCCGGCACGAACGGACCGAGGCCGAGCTGCGCGCGGTCCGCGCGCTGCGACCCCGGCTGCGCCGCCTCTGGTACGCCGACGTCGACGAGATCGTCGCCATCGTCAACGAACTGCTCCGCGAGTCCCACGCGCTGCCCCAGCTCGTCCGGCACGACGACGAGCCGTACCACCTGCACGCGGTGCCCCGGGACGCGCCGCTGGCGACCCGGATGGCGGTCGAGGCGGCGATGGCCGTCGCCGACCTGGTTCGCGGCGGCGAACTGGCCCGGCTGGGCACCTGCGCCGACGCCGACTGCGACAGCGTGCTGGTCGACCTGTCGAAGAACCGGTCCCGCCGGTTCTGCGACGCCGGCTGCGGCAACCGGGCCGCCGTCACCGCGTACCGGGCGCGGAAGGCGGCCCGTCGGTCCTGAGCAGCTCGTACTCCACCTCACCGTGTTCGGTGCCCGGAATCGGGTCGTCGAACTGCGGGTGGAAGGTGCGTACGTACCGCAGCCCGGCCTTCTCCATCACCGCGCGGGACCGGACGTTGACCGCCATGGTCTGCGCCCACACCCGCCGGACGCCCACCGTGTCGAAGGCGTGCCGGACCAGCGCGCGGGAGCCTTCGGTGGCCAGGCCCCGCCCCCACGCGGCGCGGCGCAGCCGGTAGCCCAGCTCCGCCTCGGTGCCGTCGCCGGACGGGTCGAGCGCGAACCAGCCCAGGAACTCACCGGTCGAGCGCTCCTGCGCCGCCCAGCGACCCAGGCCCGGGGTGTGGTCGTAGCAGGCGAGGATGCGCGGCAGGTGCTCGTCGCGGACCGTCTCGCGTGGCGTCACCGCCCCACCGGTCAGGAAGCGCATGACCTCCGGGTCGGCGTCCAACCCGACCAGCAGGTCCACGTCGTCGGCGGTGAACCGGCGCAGCCGCAGTCGTGCGGTCTCCAGCAGCACCCCGTCAGGTCCGGTCATGCCCCGGATCATGCCGGCAGCCCGGCCGGTTGATCCACGGGTTATCCGTCCTACACTGCCGCCGTGGTCAGGGGCCTGCTGCTCGACTTCTACGGCACCGTCGTGGAGGACGACGACGCCCTCGTGGCCGCGATCGCCGCCCGGGTGGCGGCCGGGGCGAGCACACCGGTCACCGCCGAGGCCGTCGCCGCGGCGTGGATGCGGGAGTACACCACGGTCGCGGAGGGCCCGCCGTTCCGGCTGCTGCGCGACAGCGCCCCGGAGAGCCTGGCCCGGGTGATGGCCGAGGTCGGCTGCCCCGGCGACCCGGCGGCGCTCTACGCGGCCGAGACAGCCCGCTGGGGACCACCAGCGTTGCGCCCCGGCACCCGGGAGTTCCTCGCCGGACTCCGGCTGCCGGTCTGCGTGGTCTCCGACGCCGACCGGGCCGACCTGGCGGCGGTGGTCGCCCACCACGGCCTGACCTTCACCGCCGTGGTGACCAGTGAGGACGTCAGGGCGTACAAACCGGATGGCGCCATGTTCCGCCGGGCGCTCGCCGCGCTGGGACTGGCCGCCGACGAGGTGCTGCACGTCGGCGACTCGCTGCGCACCGACGTCGAAGGGGCGCACGCGGCGGGCATCCGCGCGGTCTGGGTCAACCGGCACGGGACCCCGGCACCGGCCGGTGCCCCGGTCAGCCACGAGATCACCGACCTGACCGGCCTGGCCGCGATCATCCGCTGACCGAGGGTCCGTCGCCGCTGGCGGAGCACTGGCGACGCGCCGGCCGGAACTGGCGGAGCACTGGCGGGCACTGGCGGGCACTGCCCACGCTCTGGCGGCGCACTGGCGGTGTGCCGGCCGGAACTGGCGGCACGAGCAGGTTCAGGCGGAGAGGTCCGCGGCGGGCAGGCCGGTCGGGTCAGCGCGGCGGCGCGGCCACGAAGGCCCGCCAGGCGTACGGGTCGAAGGTGAGCACCGGCCCGGCCGGATCCTTGCTGTCCCGCACCCCGACCACCCCCGTCAGGTTGGTCGCCACCTCGACACACTGGTCGTTGGAGCCACTCCGGCGGCTCTTCCGCCAGACGGCGCCGGTCAGTTCCATGACTCGGCAATCTCCCTCAGCCGCTCGACCGATTCCTGCGGTGGCAATGCCATGCCGAGGGTAGCTTCCCAGGTGCGTTGCAGCCGCACGAGATCGGTTGGGTGATCCAACTCCTGCCCACCGATCTGGCCGCCGAGGAAAGCAAGCTCCACACCACCCGCGAGGCTGGCGAGGATGAACGGGCCGTTCAGCCCGGGGTACTCATCTGCCGAGGACGGCACGACGTGAAGTCGCACCTGCGGATGCTCCGTGCCGATTCGGGCGAGGTGCAGAGCTTGGTCGCACATCACCTTCCGGCCGCCGACCCGCCGCCGCAGTACCGCCTCATCCAGCACCGCGACGAGACGCGGGGGGCGTTCGGCATAGAGCACCCCCTGACTGTCCATTCGGTCGGCCAGACGCCGCTCGACCTCGTCAGGCTCAAGCAACGGGTCGGACTCGAAGACCGCCCGAGCGTATGCCTCTGTCTGCAACAGGCCCGGGACGTGCAGAGGATCGAACCAGCGCAGGGCCCATGCCTCGGCCAGGATCCCCCGCCAACCACGTAGCCAGACCTGAGCCTTGTCCAAGGCGACCAGTTCGGTGAGCATGCGGCCGAAGATGCCGCCGGTGTCCAGGGCCCGGTCGACCAACTCCAGGTACTTCGCGGTGGGCTGCTGCTGGCCCAACTCGACCGCACTCACCATCGACGCCGAGTAGTTGACGGCCTTGGCCAGCTCGTCCTGGCTCAGGCCCCGGCGCGTCCGCGCCCGACGCAGCTCGGCGACCAGGAACGCCGCCGCCGTCATCCGCCCGTCCGCCATCTCCAGCCGTCCTCCAGCGCCCCGGGTGATCCATTCCAGCGCCGCGCCGACCTGGCGATCCGGGAACGCAGGGCGTCTCGGGCAGCGGGCGCGAACCCTTCACACCGTAGTGGTGCCGTCACCACACTGTGAAGCGCGACAGCACCCGGCCCACCCTCCGGCCGGCGGTGTCGCGGTGGGACCGCCCGCTCCCCCGGCCGGCGGTCCCACCAGCCGGGGGGAGACGACGCGATCGACCAGCTTCCAGGAGACGACGAGATGCCCCGGCCCACCCGGCGACACCAGCCTGCCCTGCCCCGACCCACCGAACGGCCTGCGCCGGCTCTGCTGAACCGCCTGCACCCGGGCGGGTGGCAGGACCCCGCCCCCAACCGGGGTCCGGTACCGCTCGCGCCCCGCCACCGTCGGACCTGGCGTGCTCTTCGCCGGTGGTGCTCCTGCGGGTTGCGGTGGCGCAACTGCCCCGACCGGCACGCCACCGTACCCACCGAACCGGTCGCCGGCCCGCCCGCGCCGACTCGCCCGGCCTGGGCCGACACCACCGTGGCGTACCCGACGGTGGGACGTGCCGGCTGGCTCACCCCCGCACAGCAGTGGCGAGCCAACGGCGGCCGTTGGTGAACGCCGGGCCCTGGCCCGGCGGATCAGGGTACGGCGACCAACCGCGCCCGCACCTGCCGCTACGCCCCATCTGGCTCTGTCGGAGCTGCGCCCTGCCGTGGCCCTGCGCGACGGCCCGCCTCGCCCTGGTCGCCGAGTACGCGCACGACCGGGTCGCGCTCAGCGTCTACCTCTGCGCGGTGCTGCACGACGCGGCCGGCGACCTGTACCGGCTCAACCCCCACGACGGGCCCGACCCGGCGACCCTCTTCCGGCGCTTCCTCGCCTGGGTGCCGCGCGTCCACCCAGCCCCGGACCGCTGATGATCCACACCGCTGCGGCGATGTGGCGGTGTCGCAGCGCACCGGATACCACCATTCCGCCGCAACGGAGTGGATCATGGCGCAGGAGCCGGCCGAGGTGCGAGCGCGGCGGTCAGGGGTGGGTCATCCGGAGCAGGTCGAGGGCCTCGTCGAGCTGGGTCTCGGTGAGCTTGCCGGAGTCGACGTGCCCCCGGGAGATCACCACCTCCCGGATGGAGACCTGCCTGGCCAGCGCCTCCTTGGCGATCGAGGCGGCCTCGTCGTACCCGAGGTGGCGGTTGAGCGGGGTGACGATCGACGGCGACCCCTCCGCGTACGCCAGACAGACCTCGGCGTCCGCGATCAGGCCGACCACCAGACGGTCGGCGAAGACCCGGCTGGACGCGGACAGCAGCTTGATCGACTCCAGCAGGTTGCGGCCCATCACCGGGAGCATGACGTTCAGCTCGAAGTCGCCCTGCGAACCGGCGAACGCGACAGTGGCGTCGTTGCCGATCACCTGCGCGCAGACCTGGCGCATCGCCTCGGCGACCACCGGGTTCACCTTGCCCGGCATGATCGACGAGCCGGGCTGGAGATCGGGGATGCGCAGCTCGCGCAGACCCGCACGCGGGCCGGAGCCCATCCAGCGGATGTCGTTGGCCATCTTGTAGAGCCCGACCGCGATGGTCCGCAGCTGACCGGAGGTCTCCACCAGCGCGTCCCGGGAGCCCTGCGCCTCGAAGTGGTTGCGCGCCTCGGTCAGCGGCAGGCCGGTCGAGGCGCGCAGCTTCTCAATCACCTTTCCGGCGAAGCCGAACGGGGTGTTGATGCCGGTGCCCACGGCGGTGCCGCCGAGCGGCAGCTCCGCCAGCCGGGGCAGCGCCGACTCCAGCCGTTCGACGCCGTAGCGGACCTGGGCGGCGTACCCGCCGAACTCCTGCCCGAGGGTCACCGGCGTGGCGTCCATCAGGTGGGTACGCCCCGCCTTGACCACCGTCTCGAACTCGGCCGCCTTCTCCTCCAACGCCCCCGCCAGGTGCTTCAGCGAGGGGATCAGGTCCTCCACGACGAACTGGGTGGCGGCCAGGTGGATCGAGGACGGGAAGACGTCATTGCTGGACTGCGAGGCGTTGACGTCGTCGTTCGGATGCACGTCGCGGCCCAGCTCCCGGCCGGCCAGGGTGGCGATCACCTCGTTGGTGTTCATGTTGGACGACGTGCCCGAGCCGGTCTGGAACACGTCGATCGGGAACTGGTCGTCGTAGCCGCCGTCGGCGACGTGCGCGGCTGCGGTGGCGATCGCCTCGGCCACGTCGGCAGGGATCACCCCAAGCTCGCCGTTGACCTGGGCCGCCGCGCCCTTGATCTGGGCCAGGGCCTTGATCTGGGCAGGTTCGATGCCCCGCCCCGAGATCGGGAAGTTCTGCACCGCGCGCTGGGTCTGCGCCCGCCACAGCGCCTCGACGGGCACCTCCACCTCGCCCATCGAGTCGCGTTCGATCCGGTAGCCCGCCGCCTCTGAAGTCGTCACATGTTCCATCCTGCCGCGCCCGACCGTGGCTCGCAGGAGGAAGCCGAGTGCGACCAGCCCCCGGCGGCCGGCAGATCCCGACCGCCGGCAGCGTCGATCAGCGGCGGCCGACGGTCAGCACCGGCTTGGTGACCTCGGCGAAGAAGTCGTTGCCCTTGTCGTCGACCACGATGAAGGCCGGAAAGTCCTCCACCTCGATCTTCCAGACCGCCTCCATGCCCAGCTCGGGGTATTCGAGCACCTCGACGTGCTTGATGCAGTCCTGCGCGAGCCGGGCGGCGGGGCCGCCGATCGAGCCGAGGTAGAAGCCGCCGTGCTGCTGGCAGGACCGGGTGACCTGCGCCGACCGGTTGCCCTTGGCCAGCATGACCTGGGAGCCGCCGGCCGCCTGGAACTTCTCCACGTACGCGTCCATCCGCCCGGCGGTGGTCGGGCCGAACGAGCCGGAGGCGTAGCCCTCGGGGGTCTTGGCCGGGCCGGCGTAGTAGACGGCGTGGTCGCGCAGGTACTGCGGCATCGGCTCGCCGGCGTCCAGCCGCTCGGCGATCTTCGCGTGCGCGATGTCCCGGGCGACGACCAGCGGGCCGGTCAGCGACAGCCGGGTCTTCACCGGGTACTTCGACAGCTCGGCGCGGATCTCGTCCATCGGCCGGTTCAGGTCGACGCGGACGACCTCCTCGGTCTCCAGCGTCTCGTCGGTCACATCGGGCAGGAAGCGTGCCGGGTCGGTCTCCAGCCGCTCCAGCCAGACGCCCGACGGGGTGATCTTGGCGACCGCCTGCCGGTCGGCCGAGCAGGACACCGCGATCGCCACCGGGCAGGACGCGCCGTGCCGGGGCAGCCGGACCACCCGGACGTCGTGGCAGAAGTACCGGCCGCCGAACTGCGCCCCGATGCCGAAGTTGCGGGTCAGCTCCAGCACCTGCGCCTCCAGCTCCAGGTCACGGAAGCCGTGCGCAGTCATCGAGCCCTCGGTGGGCAGCGCGTCGAGGTACTTCGCGGAGGCGTACTTGGCGGTCTTCAGCGCGTACTCGGCGGAGGTGCCGCCGATGACGATGGCGAGGTGGTACGGCGGGCAGGCCGACGTGCCGATGAGCCGCAGCTTCTCCTCCAGGAACTGCATCATCCGCGTCGGGTTCAACAGCGCCTTGGTCTCCTGGTAGAGGTACGACTTGTTCGCCGAGCCGCCGCCCTTGGCCATGAAGAGGAACTTGTACGCGTCCGGGTGGCCGTCCGGGTCCTCGGCGTAGAGCTCCACCTGGGCCGGCAGGTTGCTGCCGGTGTTGCGCTCGTCCCACATGGTCAGCGGAGCGAGCTGCGAGTAGCGCAGGTTGAGCCGGGTGTACGCCTGGTAGACACCCCGGGAGATCGCCTCCGCGTCGGTGCCGTCGGTGAGCACGTGCCGGCCGCGCTTGCCCATCACGATCGCGGTGCCGGTGTCCTGGCACATCGGCAGCACGCCACCGGCGGCGATGTTGGCGTTGCGCAGCAGGTCCAGCGCGACGAACCGGTCGTTCGGCGAGGCGGCCGGGTCGTCGATGATCGACCGGAGCTGGGCCAGGTGCGCGGGGCGCAGGTAGTGGGCGATGTCGTGCATGGCCTCGGCGGTCAGCGCGGTCAGCGCGGTCGGCTCCACCGTCAGGAACCGGCGGCCCCCCGGGCCGTTGACGACATCGACGCCCTCGTCAGTGACCAGGCGGTACTCCGTGGTGTCCGGGCCGGTCGGCAGCAAGGGGGCGTACGAGAACGCGGCGGCACTGCTCATGACGGGAAAGCCTAGGGCAGACCGGTCGATCGGTGGCACCCGCCGGGTGTGGCGTGGGACGCCGCTCTCACCGATGCACGACGTGTCGCGCTCAGCCGTCCTTGTCGCGCGGGTCGGGGCAGAGCTCCCGCTTGGGTCCACAGCTGTCCTCGGCCCCCGGCGCGTCGTCGTCGCCACCCGGGCCGGAGACGCCCCCACCGTCACGCGGAGGCGCGGGCGGGACGGCCCTACCGGCACCGAAGCGGACGTACCCGATCTCCCGCCCCTCCCCGATGATCATCCCGTTCGCCCCGACCGCCAGCGCGTTCGCGCTGGTCCGCAGGACCACCAGTTCCCGGCCGGTACGCGGGTCGAGCGCGATCAGCCGGTTCGGCTTCTCCTCGCTGAACACCGCCGCGTACGGGGTGAGCGCCGCACCCACCTTGCCGGTCGAGGGACGGGTCCACCGCGGCCGGTCCACGCCGAACTGGCGGCCGACGACCGCCTTGCGGCCGGCGGTGCGGACCAGGGCGTACCGGTCGTCGACGGCGAGCAGCTTCTCCCCCTCGGCGTCGACCAGGAGCAGCCGGCCGTCGTACCCGTCGATGACCGCCTCCCGGCCGTCCGGGGCGACCCCGATCAGCACGTTCCGGGCGCCCTGCGGGTCCTCCCGCTGGACGCAGCCGGCGCTGTCGGCGGTACGCAGGTTCACCCCGGCCCGCCGCCACACCTCCTGCCCGGTGGCCGGTTCGCGGGCGGAGACGGCGTACTGGCAGGTGCCGTCGCGGGAGACGGCTCTGATCCGGAGCATCCGGCCGCCGATCACGGCCAGCCGCTCGTCCCGGCCGGGCTCGACGTTCTGCACCACCCGGCCGGTGGCGGTGTCCACCACATGCACCCGACCGTCGACCGGGAAGCCGAGCAGCGGCGGCGCGGCCTCCGGGCCGGCCGCCCCGGCGTCGATCCGGGGGGCGGTGAGCCGCCGGGTGCCGAGCAGGTCCGGGTTGTCGGCGAAGAGGCCGGTGCTCACGCCGGGGAGGAACGCCGTCCAGAGCGGAGCCGTGCCGCGCGGGTCCCACGCGGAGAGGGTGCAGTCGGTCGGCTCGATGCAGCGCGCGTCGAGCAGCATGTTCCGGTACGTCCACACGGCCACCGCGTCGTCGTCCCGACGGCGGACCACCCCGGTGGCGGGGTCGAGCAGTTCGTACCCCCTGACCAGGAGCTTGCCCACGGCCACGACCGGGTCCTTGTCGCCGCCGGCCACCGCCGCCCAGTCGGCCTTGCGTTCCCACAGCTGCGCCCCGGTGGCCAGGCTGCGGGCCTCCACCCGGGTCCGCTGCTCGACCACGACGGTGTCCCCGGCGATGGTGACGCTCTTCGGGGTGCCGCCGATGCGCTGCTGCCAGATGACGTCCGGCTCGGAGATGGGCTTCCGGCGGTCGACCCAGTCCCACATCGTCGGGAACGGGTTCCACACCCCGGTGGCGGCCAGCACGACCACGGTGACGAGCCCGAGCAGCAGCCACCCACGCACGCCGAGCTTCGACACACCCACACGCTAACGACCCCCACCCCACCCCGGCCCCCCTCTCCCCCCGTGTCGCCCACCTTTCTCCCCGCCGATCTTGCACTTGTGGTCGTCGATACGCCGGATCCGTCCACTTCTGCACCGGCCCGAACTGCAAGATCGACGCAAAAGGGGGGTGGGGGTGGGGTCAGTGGGTGGTGGAGTGGATGAGGGGGAGGGTGCGGTAGGGGATCTGTTCGGCCAGGGCGATGATCGTGGAGGCGCGGCGGATGCCGTCGTAACTGACGATCTGGTCGATCACGCGTTGCAGGTCGGCGTTGGAGCGGGCCACGATCCGGCAGAGCAGGTCGCTGGCGCCGGTGATGGTGTGCGCCTCCAGCACCTCCGGGATGGCGGCCAGGTGGGCGGTGACCGCGTCGTGCCCGTGCCGCTGACTGATCTCCAGGGTGACGAAGCTGGTCACCGCGAACCCGATCGCGGTCGGCGAGATCTCCGGCCCGAAGCCGCCGATCACCCCCCGTTCGACCAGCTTGTCCAGCCGGGCCTGGGCGGTGCCCCGGGCCACCCCGAGCCGGCGGGAGCACTCCAGCACCCCGATCCGCGGCTCGTCGGCGAGCAACTGGATCAACCGGGCGTCGAGCTCGTCGAGCTGTACATCCTGTCCAGCATTCATGTCCTGACACTCTACCGAATGTGCAAGCTGACCAGCGGAATCAACGACGGTTGCCCAGTGCGGCGGGTCACCGCGATCCTGCCCGGAAGAACAATCGGACCACCGCGACGGCCCACGAGGCCGGCCGGTACGCAAGGGAGGCCACCATGACCCAGGCGATCGACCGACCGACCGACGACGTCGACATCGACCGGCTCGTCGGCGCGGTCGACCACGACATCAGCCACGACCCGTTCCCGGTCAAGGGCCTGGACCACGTCCACTTCCTGGTCGGCAACGCCAAGCAGGCCGCGCACTACTACTCCACCGCCTTCGGCATGACCTGCGTGGCGTACCGGGGGCCGGAGCAGGGGCACCGGGACCACGCCCAGTACGTGCTGACCAGCGGCTCCGCCCGGTTCGTGCTGACCGGCACGGTCCGCCCGGACGCCGAGGGCGCCGAGCACGTCGCGAAGCACAGCGACGGCGTCTCCGACATCGCGCTGGAGGTGCCGGACGTCGACGCCGCGTACGCGCACGCCCTCGACCAGGGCGCGACCGGCCTGGTCGAGCCGCACGAGGTCAGCGACGAGCACGGCACCGTCCGGCTGGCCGCCATCGCCGCCTACGGCGACACCCGGCACACCCTGGTCGACCGCTCCCGCTACAGCGGCCCGTTCCTGCCCGGCTTCGTCGCCCGCGGCCCGATCGTGGACCGGCAGCCGATGATCGACGCCGGCCTCCAGCCGAAGCGCTTCTTCCAGGCCGTCGACCACGTGGTCGGCAACGTCGAGCTCGGCCGGATGGACGAGTGGGTGGAGTTCTACAAGCGGGTCATGGGCTTCTCGAACATGGCCGAGTTCATCGGCGACGACATCGCCACCGACTACTCGGCGCTGATGAGCAAGGTCGTCGCCAGCGGCACCCGCAAGGTGAAGTTCCCGCTCAACGAGCCGGCCGTCGCCCGCAAGAAGTCGCAGATCGACGAGTACCTCGAGTTCTACCAGGGCCCGGGTGCCCAGCACATCGCCGTGGCCACCAACGACATCCTGGCCAGCGTCGACGCGATGCGGGCGGCCGGCGTCGAGTTCCTGGACACCCCGGACTCGTACTACGACGACCCGGAGCTGCGCGCCCGGATCGGCAAGGTGCGGGTGCCGATCGAGGAGCTGAAGGCCCGCAAGATCCTGGTGGACCGGGACGAGGACGGCTACCTGCTCCAGATCTTCACCAAGCCGGTGCAGGACCGCCCGACCGTCTTCTTCGAGCTGATCGAGCGGCACGGCTCGCTCGGCTTCGGCAAGGGCAACTTCAAGGCCCTCTTCGAGGCGATCGAGCGGGAGCAGGAGAAGCGCGGCAACCTGTAACACTGTCGGCGTGACGCAGCCTCCGACGTACCCGACGCCGCCGGCCGGTGGGCAGCCGCCCGCCGCCGGCGGCTTCGCGCCGCCTTCCGGTCCCATTCGCCAGGAGTACCCGGTCCCCCCGCAGTACGCCCCGCCCGGGCGAACTCCACCGCCGGGGTACGTCGGGCCGCCCCGGCCGATGGTGGCGCCGCCGGCCCTCGCCCCGAACGGCCAGCCGCTCGCGAGTTTCGGCGACCGGCTGCTGGCCGTGCTCCTCGACGGGCTGGTCCTGATGGCGGTCATGATGGTGGTGATCCTGCCGGCGGTGATCCTCTTCGTCATCGCGGTGCTGCCGGGCCTGACCGAGACCACAGCCGACGGCAGCTACGTCGAGGTGGACCCGTTCGCCGACTTCCTGCTGCCCTTCCTGGCCCTGGAAGCCGGGATCTTCCTGTTCGCCATCGGCGTCACCTACGTCTTCCACGTGGAGATGATGTTCAAGACCGGCCAGACGCTGGGCAAGCGGGTGATGAAACTGCGCGTGGTTCCGGTCGACCCGGCCGGCACGTTGGACCGCCGGGCCGCCGCCAAGCGCTGGCTCGCCCACCAGGTCGGCGGATCGTTCATCCCCGGGTTCAACTACCTCGACGGGCTCTGGCAACTCTGGGACAAGCCCTGGCAGCAGTGCCTCCACGACAAGTTCGCCCGGACCGTCGTCGTTAAGGTTGCTCCGTGAGCGTGCAACCCGGCTGGTACGTCGACCCCGCCGACCCGGACACCCGACGGTGGTGGGACGGCGAGGGCTGGGTCGGCGCGCCGATCCCGGTGGACGTCACGCCCCCGGAGGGGCCGCCGCCGGCCGAACCCGCCGCGCCGGCCGAGCCGTCCGCCGACCAGCCGACCGCGCCTGCCCCCGGCCGGCCCGCCGGGGCAGCGCCACCCGCCCCGGGGCAACCGCCCGCCTGGCCCCAGGGCCCGGGGCAACCGCCCGCCGGCTGGCCGCCCGGCCAGGGGCAACCGCCCGGCTGGCCGCAGGGCCCCGGACAACCACCCGCCGGCTGGCCGCAGGGTCAGGGGCCGCCGCCCGGCTGGCCGGGCCGCCCGCCGCTGCCCCGCCCGCACGGGCTGCCGCTGGCCTCGTACGGAGCGAGGCTGGTCGCCCGCCTGATCGACATCGGCATCCTGGTCCTGCTCAACGTGCTGGTCAACGGCTGGTTCGCCTGGCGCTGGTGGCAGGAGGTCTCGCCCTACCTGAGCGAGACGTGGCGCCGGGTGCTGGCCAACGACACCTCCCGGGAAGGGTTGCCCACGGTCAGCGCGCAGGCCGAGGGGCTGGTGGTCGTCATGCTGCTGATCGCCACCGCGCTCTGGTTCGCGTACGAGGTGCCCTCGATGGCGTCGCACGGGCAGACCTTCGGCAAGCGGCTGACGGGCGTCCGGGCGGTGCCGGTCGAGGCCGACCAGCCGCTCGGCGTCGGCCGCGCCATGCGACGGTGGAGCACCCTGGGCCTGCCCACCCTGCTCTGGTACTGCCTCTGCTTCGGCCTGCTCCTCCAGTTCGTCGACGCGGTCTCCGCCCTCTTCGACCACCCGCTGCGCCAGGCGCTGCACGACAAGCGCGCCCAGACCGTGGTGGTGCAGCTGCCGCGATCCGGCGACGACGCCACCCGTACCGCCCCGCACGACCGTGCCGACTCCCCGGGAGACACCCCATGACCGACACCGGACGTCATCAGCCCGCCCTGCGGCTGACCCGCGCCGACCTCGACGCGCTGCCCAACTACGTGCCGGGCCGCAGCCCGGCCGACCTCGCCCGCGAGCTGGGCCTGGACGAGGCGATCAAGCTGGCCAGCAACGAGGTGCCGTACGGCCCGCTGCCCGGCGTCGTGGAGGCGGTCACCGAGGCGGTCGCCGGCTCGCACCGGTACCCGGACATGGGTGTGGTGGCGCTGCGCCGGGCGCTCGCCGAGCGGTACGGCGTGGACGCCGACCGGATCGCCACCGGCTGCGGGTCGGTCGCGCTGGCCGAGCACCTGGTCCGGGCCACCTGCCTGCCCGGCGACGAGCTGCTCTACTCGTGGCGGTCGTTCGAGGCGTACCCGATCATCGCGGCGACCAGCGGCGCGACCAGCGTGCGGGTGCCCAACGACGCCGGGCACGGGCACGACCTGGCGGCGATGGCCGCGGCGGTGACCGACCGGACCCGGATGGTGCTGGTCTGCAACCCGAACAACCCCACCGGAACGGCGGTACGCCGGGCCGAGCTGGACCGCTTCCTCGACGCCGTCGGCGAGGACGTGTTGGTCGTCATCGACGAGGCGTACCGCGAGTTCGTCACCGACCCGGAGGTGCCGGACGGCCTGACCTACCTGGACCGGCCCAACGTGGTGGTGCTGCGGACGCTGTCCAAGGCGTGGGGCCTGGCCGGCCTGCGGATCGGCTGGATGGCCGCGAGCCCGGAGGTCGCCGCCGCCGTCCGCAAGGTGGTCACCCCCTTCTCCACCAGCATGGCCGCCCAGGCGGGCGCGCTGGCCGCGCTGGCCCAGGCCGACGAGGTCCAGCGCCGTTGCGCGCTGGTCGTCACCGAACGGGACCGGGTCACCGAGGCGCTGCGCAAGCTGCTGCCGGACGTGCCGTCCAGCCAGGCCAACTTCGTCTGGCTGCCGCTGGGCGACCGGGCGGTGGAGTTCGGCAAGGCGTGCGAGGCACGCGGCGTGATCGTCCGGCCGTTCGCCGGCGACGGGGTCCGGGTCACCATCGGCACCCCCGCCGAGAACGACGCCTTCCTGGCCGTCGCCGAGGCGGCGCTGGCCTGACCGTGCGCCGACGGAGGCTCGTCGCGGCCGGGTCAGGTCGCGGCGAGCACCACCGGCTCGGCCATCAGGAAGTACGCCTGGTCGTCGTCGTCCGGGCCGGCCCGCTCACGCAGCCGCTCGACGGCCAGGTAGCCGTCGGCCGCGTACGCCAGCCCGGGCACCCAGCCGATCCCGTCCTGCCCCACGGTCAGCGGGAAACGGGACCGCTGCGCGCCCGTCGTCGGGTCCAGGGTGAGCAGGTCCCGCTGTTCGGTGAGCACATGCACCCGGCCGGGCTCGATCGCGAGCACCCGCACCGGGCCGAGGTCGCCGCGCCGCCACCGCTCCTTGCCGGTGCGGGCCGCCCACCCCTTCAGCACCCCACCGTCGTCGCCCACGGCGATCTCACCGACCAGGGTGCTGTCGGCGGCGTCCAGGGTGGGCGCCGGGACCGGCTCACCTGCGCCGACCAGCCAGCCCCGGCCGACCGCGTCTCCCGGGGCGGAGGTCCGCAGCCCTCGGCACTGCGAGCGGGGGGTCAGGCAGCCGAGCGGGGTGACGGTCGACTCCGCCCCGACGCCCGGCGGACGCCACCGGGTCAGCACCGTGCCGGTGGCCACGTCGCGGAACTCCACCGTGACCGGTGCCCCACAGGTGTCGAGGCTCGCCACCCGGCCGTCGGCCGTGGTGCCCAGGTCGGTACGGCAACGGGCGGCACCGTCGACCCGCCACAGCTCGCGCCCGTCGGCCAGCGCGTACCCGCGCAGCCGCCCCTCGCCCGAGACGACCAGCACCGTGCGGCCGTCCGCGCCGGACGCCACGAAGATCCCCTGCGGGGCCCACACCACGCCCGCCCCGGTGCGCCGGGCGGTGAACCCCACGCCGGGCGTCGGGCCGTCGACCCGCCAGGCCACCTTCCCGGTACGCCCGTCCAGGGCGACCAGCTTCCCGTCCGACCACCGGGTGAGCACCGTGGACCCGCTCGCCAACACCCCGTTGACCTGCGCCGGCCAGCGCCGGTACGACCAGTACGGGGTGACCCGGTGCCGGCTGTCGGCGGGCCGGTCGGCGTAGACCTGGCGCTGCGCCGCGTACACCCGGAGCCGGCCCTCGACGATCAGCGGCGCGACCGGCAGCCGGCCGACCACGCCGGTGGCCGGGGTGACCGGCGGCGGCAGCGTGCCCCGGGCCGGGGTGACCACCTCGGCGGGCGCGAGCACCCGGTGACCGATGGCGGCGACCGCCCCGAGGGCGAGCAGCGCCGCCACGGCGACCACGATCCGTCGTCGCCCCTTCGGGACACCCATGCGCACCTCCGCCCGGCACCCTACCCAGGCCGGCTCCCCGGGGCCCGGTCAGGTCGCGGCACGCCCCGCCGCGCCTCGGGGACCTGACCTGGCGACCTTCGACCCGGTCCGGCAGGCCGTCCCGGTGCTCACGGCCGGGCTCAGGCGGCCGCCGCACCGTCGGTGCGGGTGGCGGCGGTGGCGAGGTCGGCGAGGTCGCGCCGGATGGCGCCCTCGACCGCCCGGGCGGCCAGCCCGCCGAAGAGCAGCGCCAGCACCCGCCCGTACGGGGCGGTCGGCACCGCCTGGTGCTCGACGCTGACCGCGGTGCAGCCCCGGCCACGACGGCGCACCGTGCGCAGGGTCCAGGTGATCCGGTAGTCGACCCCGATGCCGGGCGAGCTGAGCAGCAGGCGGTGCGGCGGTTCCGCCTCCAGCACCACGAACTCCTCCGCCTGGTCGCCGCCGTCGGGGCGGGTGCGGATCTCCCGCCAGGCGGTGCCGGGGCCGAACCGCCCCGTGGTCAGCGTCTCGACCCCGCCGACCGTACCCAGCCAGCCCGCGCGGGCCGGCAGGTCGACCAGGAGCGTCCAGACGTCGTCGGCCGGTGCCTCGATGAACTCGGTGACCGTGACCGTCGACATGGCGACACCTCCCGTGCCGTCCACCGTACGGCGAGTGAGCGTCCCGCGGGGGTCCGGAGATGGAATTTCCGTCGCCGGTGCCCTGACCGGGCACCGGCGAGGACCTCCCCGGCCCCGGTCAGGGGTGGAACCGGCCGAGGCGGATCGCCTCGACGAATGCCGCCCAGCCCGGTGGGCCGACGACGAGCGCCGGCCCGTCCGGGTCCTTGGAGTCGCGTATCCCGACGATGCCGCGGCTGCGTACGAGGTTGTCCGCCACCTCCACGCAGAGCCCCTGGTCGTTGGAGCGGCTGCTGGTGCGCCAGACCGCGCCCACGAGATCCTTCATGCTCGTACCTCCTGTCTGCTGGGACGCGCCACGCCCCGGCGGCCCACCACCGGCGGGACGGCAGGCGGCGGGGGCAGGACGTGGCGACCGAATCCGGTCGATCAAACGCGGCAGGAGGGCCGGCCGGTCGCACAGCGGGTGCGACCGGCGCAGGAGGAACGGGTCAGCGGGCCGGCAGGATCCGCCCGGTCACCTCGCCCAGGGCGATCGTGGTGCCGTCGGGGCCGGGGGCGGTGGCCCGGATGGTGACGGTGTCGCCGTCCTCCAGGAAGGTGCGGGTCTCGCCGCCACCGACCTTGACCGGCTCGGTCCCGCCCCAGGTCAGCTCCAGGAACGAACCGACCTGGCCGCGTTCGGGACCGGAGACGGTGCCGGAGGCGTAGAGGTCCCCGGTACGCAGCGAGGCGCCGTTGACGGTGAGGTGGGCGAGTTGCTGGGCGGGCGTCCAGTACATGGTGGCGAAGGGCGGCTCGGCCACCCGCTCGCCGTTCCACTCCACCGCCATCCGCAGGTCGAGCCCCAGGTGCGGGGTGTCGCGCAGGTAGTCCTGGACCGGCGGGTCCTGCTCCGGGGCCGGCACGAACGCGTCGGTGAGCGCGTCGAGCGGGGTCACCCAGGCCGAGACCGAGGTGGCGAAGGACTTGCCGAGGAACGGCCCGAGAGGCTGGTACTCCCAGGCCTGGATGTCCCGGGCGGACCAGTCGTTGACCAGCACCACCCCGAAGACGTGGTCGGCGAAGTCGACGGCGGCGACCCGGTCGCCGAGCGGGCTCGGCACGCCGACCACGAAACCGACCTCCGCCTCGATGTCGAGGCGTACCGAGGGGCCGAAGATGGGGCCCTGCGGCGTGGCGCGCTGCCCGGTGGGGCGGACGATCGGAGCACCGGAGACGACCACGGTGCCGGCCCGGCCGTGGTAGCCGATCGGCAGGTGCTTCCAGTTCGGCAGCAGCGGCGGCTGGCCGGGGCGGAAGATCTGGCCCACGTTCGAGGCGTGGTGCTCGGAGGAGTAGAAGTCGACGTAGTCGGCGACGTCGAACGGGAGCAGCAGCTCCACCTCGCCGAGCGGCACCAGCAGGGGCTGCACCGCCGCCCGGTGCGCGGTGTCGGTGAGCAGTTCGACGATCCGCTGCCGTACCGACGTCCACTGCGGACGGCCCAGCGCCATGAAGTCGTTGAGGGTGGGGCGGCGCAGCGCGCCGGCCGCGAGGACCAGCCCCGCCTCCTCCGCCCCGGCCAGGTCGAGCACCTGGTCGGCGATGCGGACGCCGATCCGGGGCTCGCGCCCGTCGTGCCGGAACACCCCGTACGGCAGGTTGGTCACCCCGTACGGCGAACCGTCCGCGCCACTTACCCAGCTCCCGATGATTCGCTCGCTCATGCCTCGTACCCCCCGTTCACCAGCCCCAGCCGGATCAGATCGGTCAGTGGTTCCCGGACGCTGCACGAGCCGAAGCCGACCCAGAGCGGCCGCGGGTCGTCGCGCCGGGACCGGGCCTGCTCGACCAGCGGCAGCGGGTCGGTCGCGGCGAGCAGCGCGGCGACCGCGTCCACCTCGGCGCCCTCGGCGGCGGCCAGGGTGGCGGCGAGCACGTTACCGAAGCCGTGGTGGGTGAAGCCGGTCTCCGGGTCGAGGTGGCGCACCGCGTGGTGCAGCCCGGCGGTCAGCTTGAACGGCAGGTCCCGATCCCGGCAGGCGCAGATGACGGCGGCCAGCTCGACCGGGGTGGGGAACAGCTCGGCGGCCAGCCCGCCGGTGCGGAACTTGGCCGCGACCGGCAGCCCGGCGGCTCGCGCCTCGGCGACGGTGTCCAGCGCACCCAGCAGGCCGAAGGTCAGCGGGATCTCGGCGTACACGTCGAGGCCCCACGGCTCGGCGAGCTTCAGCAGCTCGGTCAGCCCGGGCTGCGGGTCCTCCCCGCGCCGGGCGACCGCCACCTCGACCTGCCGGGCGGTGATCCGGTTCTCGGCGAGCAGGGACAGCGCGGCGGGCAGCCCGTTGATGCCGGTGTCGCCGATCAGCCCGACGACTCCGCCGGCCATGCCGTCCAACGCGTCGTCGTCGACGGCGGAGGCGGGGACCAGGAGGGGGCCGACCAGGTCGGCGTACCAGGCGGCGCGGTGGCCACGGTGGGCGGCGACCGCGTCGGGCAGCGACGCGCTGCCGGGCGGGAAGACGGCGGCGTCGTCGACCAGACCGGCGAAGAGGCGGGGGACGTGCGTTGACACGAGACAAGAATCTACGGGACGCTACAAGGAACGGACAACAGCGTCCGATTATCGGACGCACTTGGCCGGTGAACGGGACATAACGGGAGGCGACATGCCCTACTACCGCAGCGTCGGCGAGGTGCCCCGCAAGCGGCACACCCAGTTCCGTCAGCCCGACGGCAGCCTCTACGCCGAGGAGCTGATGGGCCAGGAGGGGTTCTCCTCCGACTCGTCCCTGCTCTACCACCGGCACGCGCCCACCGCGATCGTCGCCGCCGAGGAGTTCACCCCGCCCGCGTACACCCGGGTCCCGAACCTCCCCCTCAAGCCGCGCCACCTGCGGACCCACAAGCTCGACGGCTCCGGCGCCGACCCGATCCTCGGCCGGCGGTACCTGCTCGCCAACGACGACGTCCGGATCGCGTACGTGCTGGCCGACCGGCCGTCCCCGCTGTACCGCAACGCCACCGGCGACGAGTGCCTCTACGTCGAGGCCGGCACCCTGCGGGTCGAGTCCACCTTCGGCGTGCTCGACGCCGTGGCCGGCGACTACGTGATCATCCCGACCTCGACCGTGCACCGGCTCGTCCCGACCGGCGACTCCCCCACCCGGCTGCTCGCCGTCGAGGCCAACGGGCACATCGGCCCGCCCAAGCGCTACCTCTCCGTACGCGGCCAGTTCCTGGAGCACGCGCCGTACTGCGAGCGGGACGTCCGAGGACCGGACGCGCCGCTGCTGGTCGACGACACCGACGTCGAGGTGCTGGTCCGCCACCGTCGCGGCTGGACGAAGCACGTCTACGCCCACCACCCGTTCGACGTCATCGGCTGGGACGGGCACATGTACCCGTGGGCGTTCTCCATCCACGACTTCGAGCCGATCACCGGCCGGATCCACCAGCCGCCGCCCGTGCACCAGACCTTCCAGGGCCCGAACTTCGTGATCTGCTCGTTCGTGCCGCGCAAGGTGGACTACCACCCGGACGCCATCCCGGTGCCGTACAACCACCACAACGTCGACTCCGACGAGATGCTCTTCTACACCGGCGGCAACTACGAGGCCCGGCGCGGCTCCGGCATCGAGCAGGGCTCCATCTCGCTGCACCCGTCCGGCTTCACCCACGGGCCGCAGCCGGGCGCGGCGGAACGGTCCATCGGCGTCGACTTCTTCGACGAACTGGCCGTCATGGTGGACACGTTCCGGCCGCTGGACCTCTGCGACGCGGCGACGGAGTGCGAGGACGACGGCTACGCCTGGACCTGGGCGCGACGTCCGTAGAGCGCCCGGCCCGGGCAGCGTCCCCAGGGCGCCCGGCCCGGGCAGCGGGCCGTCAGCGGAACATGCGGGTGAGCAGGGTCAGGCCGGCGGCGGTGACCACGGCGATCGCGGCGACCAGCGGCCAGGGCGTGCCGACCAGGGCATGCAGCAGGATCAGCAGCGGCCCCGCCAGCACCGCCTGGATCGCCAGCACCAACGGACGGTCGGTGCGCCGCAGCTCCGGCAGGACCTCCCGGCGCAGCCCGGGCACCCGCGCGGCGAGCCGCCACAGGGCGAGCCCGACCGCGCCGGCCACCAGCACCGCGACGACCCGGTAGAGCCCGCCGGCCAGGGCGACCAGGAGACTGCCCAGCACCGTCCAGGCGCCGCCGGCCAGCACCAGCCGCCGGACGCCCTCCTCCACCGGCAACGCCGCCGCCCGCGTCGGCTCCACCGTGGCCAGCTCGGAGACCCGTTCCAGCGCCTCGACCCAACGCCGCCGCTCCAACCGGATCACGCCCGGGTCGCGCCCGGCCTCGGCCAGCCCCGGGTCGAGCCGCAGCGCCTCCCGGTAGGCGCGCTCGGCGAGGTCGAACAGGTGCAGCCGGGCCGCGACCAGCGCCAGCACCAGATGCGCCTGCGGCTCGTCGAGCGCCAACTCCACCCCGCGCCACGCCGCGTGCAGCGCCGGCTGCCCGTTGCGCGCCTCGGCCAGGATCCCGGCGGCGGCCCGCTGGGCGTACGGGTCGGCCGGCGAGACGGCGAGGATCCGGTCGGCGGTGGCCGCCGCCTCGGCGTACCGTTCCAGGTCGGTGAGGGCGAAGGCGCGGGCCACCAGGGGGGCGACCGCGTCCGGGGCGGCGGCCGAGGCGGAGTCGGCGACGGCGAGCGCCTCGGCGGGACGCCCCGCCGCCAGGTGCACCCGGGCCAGCAGGGTCAGTACGGCCGCGTCACCCGGGGCGGCGGGGCCGGAGGTCAGCTCCTCGACGGCCTCGTCGTGCCGGCCCAGTTCGGCGAGGAGTTGTGCGCGGTGGAACGGCCCGTCCGCGTCGTCGTCACCGGTCACGGCAGCGCCCGGGTCGCCGGGGCGTCGTACACCAGGGCGACGGCGATACCGGCCAGCCCTTCGCCGCGCCCGGTGAAGCCCAGCCCGTCGGAGGTGGCGGCGGTGACGGTGACCGGCGCGCCGACCGCCTCGGAGAGCACCCGCTGCGCCTCCTCGCGGCGTGGCCCGATCTTCGGGCGGTTGCCGACCACCTGGACGGACACGTTGCCGATGGCGAAGCCGGCCGCCCGGACCCGACGGGCCGACTCGGTGAGCAACGCCACGCCGGAGGCGCCGGCCCACTCCGGCTGGTCGACCCCGAAGTTGGCGCCCAGGTCACCGAGTCCGGCGGCGGAGAGCAGCGCGTTGCAGGCCGCGTGGGCCACCACGTCGGCGTCGGAGTGGCCGGCCAGGCCGTCCTGGTCCGGCCAGTGCAGCCCGGCCAGCCAGCAGGGCCGGCCGGCCTCGAAGGCGTGGATGTCGGTGCCGACGGCGACCCGAGGAACGATCATGGCCCGAGGGTACGCGTCAGTGGCCGGTGGCCAGCAGGTGCTCGGCGAGCGCCAGGTCGAACGGGCGGGTGACCTTGAGCGCGTACTCCGAGCCGGGGACGCACCGGACCGGCACCCCCTGTTTCTCGACCAGACCGGCGTCGTCGGTGAGCGGATCACCGGTGGCGGCGTGCGCGGCGGTCAGCACCGCCCGGCGGAACCCCTGCGGAGTCTGCACCGCGCGCAGCACGGAGCGATCGACCGTGCCGAGGACGACCTCGTCGGCCCCGACCTCCTTGATCGTGTCGACCACGGGGAGCACCGGGATCACCGCGTCGTCGCCGGCCCGGACCGCCGCGGCCACCGACTCGACCAGCTCGGGCGGGGTCAGTGCCCGGGCCGCGTCGTGCACCAGCACGATCTGCGGCCCCGGCGGTACGACGGCCAGGGCGGCCGCCACGGACGCCTGCCGCTCCGCGCCGCCCGGCACCACGACGACCGGTGCCACCGGAGCCAGCAGCTCCCGCACGGCACCCACCTCGGCCACCGGGGCGGCCACCACGATGGTGTGCACCGACGGTGCCGCCGCGATCCGGCGTACGGCGTGCACCAGCAGCGGCTCGCCGCCGAGCAGACGGAGCGCCTTGGGCGCGCCCGGGCCGAGGCGTACCCCGGCACCGGCCGCAGGAACGAGGACCGCGACGTCACCGCGCGGATTGAGCTGCGCGGTCACGTCGCGGTCCTCGGATTTCTTCGCTGCGGGGTGGGTACGACGATGCCGTGGGAATCAGGCTTCGGTCAGCACCTTGTCGAGCAGCGTCTCCGCCTCGTCCTTGGTGCTCTTCTCGGCCAGCGCGACCTCGCCGACGAGAATGTCGCGGGCCTTGGCGAGCATGCGCTTCTCACCCGCGGACAGGCCCCGCTCCCGCTCCCGACGCCACAGGTCGCGGACGACCTCGGCGACCTTCAGCGGGTTGCCGGAGGCCAGCTTCTCCAGATTCGCCTTGTAACGCCGCGACCAGTTGGTCGGCTCCTCGGTGTGCGGTGCACGGAGCACGTCGAAGACCTTGCCGAGGCCCTCTTCGCCGACCACCTCGCGCACACCCACGATCTCGGCGTTCTCGGCGGGCACCCGGACCGTCAGGTCACCCTGCGCGACCCTCAGGACGAGGTACTGCTTAGGCTCGCCCTTGATGACCCGAGTCTCGATTGCCTCGATGAGTGCGGCCCCGTGGTGGGGGTAAACAACGGTCTCGCCGACACTGAAAACCATAGGTTCGAAACCCCTTTCGCTGTGTCTAGGGTAACACGCTCAGGCACCGATGTCCCACCGCTGTCCTGACCGTTGGCGCAGCTCAGGGGCCCTGTGAGAGGTATTTCTTCAGCTTGACAGGCGGTCAAACCGATGGTTTGAACACGCTCCGTGACTGACGGATGACAACCCGGTACGGGTGATCGGAGCGTGGATTTCTGAGGCCGTGCGCATCTCCCATGGTATCCCGGTCCCGGCCGGCGCGCCCAGGTCTGGCGGGAGGAGGGCCGGTGCGGGACGCTGGAGGCGTACCGCCGTCCGCTCGCGAGCCGCTTCCCTGGGGGTCCGATGGGCATGCCTGACGCAGAGGGCCACGGCCCACCCGAAGGACTGCCCGACCTGCCACCGGAGTGGGGTCGGGTGGTCGTGCCGGACGACGCCTCCGCACTCGCCGAGGAAGCCGCCCAACTCCGCCGCGAGCTGCGCCGACGGCCCACCGCCGCCCGCCGGGACCACCTGCTCCGGCGCTCCCCGCTCCACCTGCCTGCGGTGATCCTGCTGGTCGCGCTCCTCACCACCATCGCCGGCCTGGCGGCCGTGACCTGGCCCCGGTCGCCCCGCAGCCCCGACCGGCCCACCGTGCTGCCGTACCCGTCGTCGGCCGAGCCGCCCGTGCTGACCGGCCGGCCGCTGCCCGCGCTCGACCTCGTCGACGTCGAAGAATCGCCGGTGCCGCTGCGCGGGCTGCTGCCCGCGATGATCATCCTGGTGGACGCCTGCGTCTGCGCCGCGCAGGTCGCCGCAGCGGCCGACGCGGCGCCCGAGGGCGTCTCCGTCGTCACGGTGACCGGCAGCCGTACGGTCGCCCCCGCCCCGGCCACCGGCGGCCCGGTCACCGCCCTCGCCGATCCGGCCGGCGGCCTGCGCACCGCGCTACGCCTCCCGCCACGCCCCGACACGGCCCCCGCGCTGCTGGTCGACCGGACCGGCACGGTGGTCCGCGTACTGCCCGCCCTCGATGCTGCCGGTGACTACCGCACCGACCTGACCCGCCTCGCCGCCTGACACACCCCCGCACCCCGCACCCCGCACCCCGCACCAAGATCCAGTAGCAGTTTCCGACACGACACGCCGAGCGGATTGTCAGAATCTGCATCCCGATCATGAGTTCGGCCCGGCCCGGCCCGGCCTGGGCCGGCCCAGGCTGGCACGGACCGGCCGCACAGCCGGACGCACGGGCGGGTGGGTCAGGCGCGTTCGAGCAGGGCGGCGTAGAGGGTGAGGCCCGGGCCGAAGGCGAGCATCACCACCCGTCGCGGCGGCGCCTCGCCGCGCAGCAGCCGGTCCAGGATCAGCAGCACCGTCGGGGACGAGCAGTTGCCGTGCTCGTCCAGGACGGCCCGCGAGGCGGCCAGCCCCTCCGGCGGCAGGGCCAGCTCGCGCTCCACCACGTTGAGGATGCGCGGCCCGCCCGGGTGGACCGCCCAGCCGTCGACCTCGGTGACGCTCGTGCCGTGCCGGGCCAGCAGGTCGTCGACCAGGCCCCGGACGTGGGTGGAGAGCACCTGCGGCACCTTCGGTGACAGGCCCATCCGGAAGCCGGTGTCGGTGACGTCCCAGGTCATGTGGTCGGCCGTGGAGGTGTCGGTGACCGAGGTGACCTCCCGCACCCGGTAACCGCCCGCCGCCCCCGGCACGATCACGGCGGCGACCGCGGCGTCGGAGAAGAGCGCGTGCGAGACGATCTGCTGGGTGTCCAGCCTGGCCGTGGCCGGCTGGATGTGCAGGCTGGTCAGCTCGGCGCAGAGCAGCAGCGCCGGCCGCCCCCGCGCGGTGACGAAGTCACTCGCCGCGCCCAGCCCCGGCAGGGCCGCGTAACAGCCCATGTGGCCGACGAACATCCGCTGCGTGTCCGGGGCCATGCCGAGGTCCCGGGCGAGCAGGATGTCCAGCCCAGGAGTGGCGTACCCGGTGCAGGAGCAGACGACGAAGAGGCCGACGTCCCCGGCGTCCAGGCCGGCGGCGGTCAACGCCCGGCCCACCGCCTCCTTGCCCAGCGGCAGCGCCTCGACCTGATAGCGCCGCATCCGGCGCTCGGTCGACCAGTCCGAGACGTCCTCCAGCAGCGGGTTGACCGCCGCCTGTCGACGGGACACCCCCGAGTTGGCGAAGATCCGCTCGGCCAGCGCGCGGGTGGTGCCCGAGAAGTGCCGGGAGAAGAAGCCCTCCCAGAGTTCGTCCTGCGCGGCGGCCGGCGGTTGCGCCGTACCGAGACCCGCGATCACTGGCACGGCCATGTCCCCCACCTCTCGTCCGGTCCTGCCTGCCCGCCCTACCAACGAGGAGCCGATCCGTCCCGGTCCGGGTCGCCGCCCAACGCCGCCACGCCCAGCCAGTCGGCGCAGACGTCCGAGGTGGCCGGGTGCAGCGAGCCGCACCGGGCGTCCCGGTACAGCCGCTCCAGCGGATGGCCCCGCCGAGTCGCCGAGGTGCCGGCCGCCTCCAGCACCGAGGCCGCCACGTCGGCCGCGGTCGTACCGGCGAGCAGCTTGGCCCGCCACACCCAGCGGTTGGTCTCGGCGTCCCCGGGGGCGTCGTCGACCCGGCGGGCCGCCTCGGCCACCACCAGGTCGGCCGCCGCCACGGCGGCGTCGGCCCGGCCCAGCCGCGCCCGGACCGCCGGCAGGCCGGCCAGGTTGCGGGCGTTCAGGTGCTCGACGGCGGCGTCGACCGCCGCCCGGGCCACCCCGACGTAGACGGCGGCGTAGCTCGCCACCAGCCAGTGCGGCATCAACTGGGCGACCACCAGGGCCAGCCCCTCCACGCCGCCGAGCAACCGGTCCGCCGGGACGGTGACGTCCAGGTGCAGGTCGTGCGAGGAGGTGGCGCGCATGCCGAGCGAGTCCCAGGTCGCCTCTACGGTCAGCCCCTCGCCGGCCGGGACCAGGAACTGGGAGACCGTCGACTGGTCGGCGGCGCTGCGGGCGGCCACCAGGTACCCGTCGGCGTGCCCGGCGCCGGAGCAGAACGTCTTCGCGCCCCTGAGGTGCCACCCGCCGTCGACCGGCTCGTAGACGGTGCTGAGCTGGGAGAGCCGGGCGCCCGCGCCACGTTCGCTCATCGCCACCGCATACCAGGAGCCCTCGGTGGCCGCACGGAGCAGACGGTCCCGGGCGGCCAGCGCCTCCTCCGGTACGCCCAGCGCCTCGGCCAGTTCCTCGGTGACCGCGCCCAGCGCGCCGGTGACCGAGGCGTGCATGTTGAACACCAGCGCCGTCGCGCCGTTGCCCCGGGCCAGTTCGGTCGCGACCGCCACGTACTCGGCGAAGGTCGCGCCCAGGCCACCCAGCTCACGGGGGACCATCAACCCGAACAGCCCGGCCTCGCGCAGGTCGGCGAAGTCGTCGACCGGGAACGAGCCGTCCCGGTCGTGCTGCGCCGCCCGCGCGGCGAACCGCGGCGCCAACCGGCGGGCAGCCTCCAGCGCGTGCACCGTCATGTCGCTCCCTTCTCGGCGTCCCCACTACCCTCACCCGGGCCCTTCATCCGTGCCGGACGCCACGCCCCTGGTACAGCACCGCCGTGGACCGGGTCGGCTTCATCCGGGGCTCCCGGCCGGCCGTCCGGACCGGACCGCCGCGCAGCCGCCGGAACAGCCACGCCGCCGTGCCGCGCAGCCCCGGACGGATTCCCCGCACCCGCAGGTGGACGCCATTCCGGGCGGCCTCGGCGATCAGTTCGCGAGCGTCCACGAACAACCGTGGATCATGGATTCCCCGGGGCACCGTCGGCAGCCGCTCCCCGATCCGCACCGCCACCAGACGGGCCAGCGCGGTGTCGTTGAGGGTGTCCAGCACCAGCAGTCCGCCCGGGCGGAGCAGCCGGCACGCCTCGGCGACCGCGCGCCGCCAGTCCGGCACGTGCTCCAACACCTCACCGGCAGCCACCACGTCGGCGCAGCCGTCGGCCAGCGGCACGGCGGTGGCGTCGCCGACGAGCACGGTCACCCCGTGGTCGGCGGCCTGGTCCAGGGCGGACCGGGTGAGGTCGACCCCTACGTGCCGGTAACCCTTGCCGGCCAGGTGCGGGGCCATCAGCCCGGCGCCGCAGCCGAGGTCGACCAGGAGCGCGCCGGGACGCCCCGCCGGCGGCACCAGGGCCGCCCGCGCCCGGGCGAGCCAGTGCAGCATGGCGAACGCGCCGTCCGGCCGCCACCACTCACCGGCCAGGTCGTCGTACTGGCGCGGGTCGTTGCGGGGGAGGACGCGGGGCGGAGGTGGAACCGGACCGTTCCGCATGGACCGAGCGTGGCACGACTCCCCGGTAACGACCAGACTTCCCTTATGTCGTCGACGGTGTTAGGGCTGGTCAGAGCGAGCCACCCGGAGCCGACGATCGCGGTCACCGCGGTCGCCGGGCTGCTCGCACAGGGGGTGGGCCACTCCTGGCCGGGCGTCTCCGCCGTCGTCGGCACCGTGCTGGCCAGCCAGCTCGCCACCGGCTGGGCCAACGACGCGCTGGACGCCGGACGGGACACCGCGGTGGGGCGTACCGACAAACCGGTGGCCGCCGGGACGGTGCGCCGCCGGACGGTGGCCGTGGCCGCCGCGGTGGCCGCGACCGCCACCCCGCTGCTGGCGCTGACCACCAACCCGGCGGCGGCGCTCTGGGCCACCGTCGGCCTGCTCTCGGCGCTGCTCTACGACTGGCCGCTGAAGTCCAGCCCGGTCTCGGTGCTGCCCTACGCGGTCTCCTTCGGGGCGCTGCCCGCCTTCGTGGTGCTGGCGCTGCCCGGGGCCCCGGACCCACCGGCCTGGCTGGTCGTCGCCGCCGCCCTGCTCGGCGCCGGGGCGCACTTCGCCAACGTGCTGCCCGACCTCGTCGACGACGCCCGCACCGGGGTGCGCGGCCTGCCACACCGGCTCGGCCCGGCCGGCAGCCGGGTCGCCGCCGCCGGGCTGCTGCTCGCCGCCACCGTCGCCCTGGTCGCCGGCCCGCCCGGGCCGCCGTCCTGGCTGGGGTGGTCGGCGGTCGCGGCCGCCGTCGTGGTGCCACCCCTCGGCTGGTACGGCGGACGCGCCGGCACCCGGGTCGGTGGCCGTCCGGTGGCCGCCTTCCGGGCGGTGATGGTGGTCGCCCTGATCGACGTGGTGCTGCTGGTGGCGAGCGGCCGGGTGGTGTGACCGGCACCCCACCAGGTGGCAATACCGGGTCGGCGTGCGACCGTCGATCCGGCCCAACTACCCTGGAGCGCGGTCTGCGCGGGTATGACCACCCCGCGCCCGGGGAACGGCCGGGTGGGGATCGTGACGAGGAGGACCGACGTGACGCGCTCGATCAGGGGTTCCCGGCGGGCGGCCCTGCTGCTGTCCGGCATGGCGGCGGCGACCGCTCTGCTGGCCACGGGATGCGGCGCCGGCCAGGTGGCCGAGACCGCGAACAAGGAGCCGTCGATCCAGGGCGTCAATGTCCAGACTTCCGACAACGCCTACAAGGTGCGGGGCCTCCACCTCGAGTACCCGGGCACCGAGGGTTTCGCCGCCGGCGCGAACGCCGGTGTCAACACGGTCATCTACAACGACACCCGCGAGCCGGTGACGGTGACCGTCACCACCGACAGCGCGCGGGAGATCGTGCTCGTCGGCGCGACCGGCTCGCCGAACCCGTCCGCCACCGCGTCGCCGTCGGAGAGCCCCTCGGAGAGCGCCACGCCGTCCGGGAGCGGGTCGCCCTCGGCCAGCCCGTCGGAGAGCGCCTCGCCGAGCCCGTCCGCCCCGGCCGGCGAACCGGCCCGGATCGAGATCCCGGCGCTGAGCTACGTGCAGCTCACCGTGGCGGGCGGCCGCCACCTCCAGCTGGTCGGCCTCAACGAGAAGCTGCTCGCCGGCCAGCAGGTCAACCTGACCTTCGACTTCGGCAACGGCCGGACCATCAGCACCCCCGCCCCGGTCGGCGTCCCGCTGACCCCGGCCGCCCCGCCGTCGCCGATCATCCACCGCGAGGGTGACCTCGGCAAGGAAGGCGGCGCCGAGGGCGGCCACGGCTGAGCCACGGACGAACTGCCGACGACACCGTCGGCGTGGTGACCACCACGCCGACGGTGTTTTCGTCACAGGAGGGGGTTAGCGTCCTCGGGTGACCACCTCCCGATCGACATCGGCGCGCGGCGGCGCGGCGGGCGCGTCCCGCGGCCGGTCCGCCCGTGAGCCCCGCCCGGCCTACGAGTGCGACGCCTGCGGCCACCAGCCGCCCAAGTGGGTGGGGCGCTGCCCGGAGTGCGGCGAGTGGGGCTCGGTGGTCGAGTGCACCGTCACCGGCCCGCTGGTCTCCGGCAAGGTGGTCAGTTCCCGGATGCCGTCCGAGCCGGCCCGCCCGATCGCCACCATCAGCGCCGCCCCGGCCCGGGCCCGCCCCACCGGGGTCAGCGAGCTCGACCGGGTGCTCGGCGGCGGCCTGGTCCCGGGCGCGGTGGTGCTGCTCGCCGGCGAGCCCGGGGTCGGCAAGTCCACCCTCCTGCTCGACGTGGCCCAGCAGTGGGCCGCCGGCGCCGGCAGCCCCTCGCTCGTGGTCAGCGGCGAGGAGTCGGTCAGCCAGGTCCGGCTGCGCGCGGAGCGGATGGGCACCCTGCACGACCAGCTCTACCTGGCCGCCGAGAGCGACCTGAGCGCCGTGCTCGGCCACCTCGACGCGGTCAAGCCGGGCCTGCTGGTGCTCGACTCGGTGCAGACCATCTCCACCACCGGCACCGAGGGGGTGCCCGGCGGGGTCACCCAGGTCCGGGCGGTCACCGCCGCCCTGGTCGCGGTCGCCAAGGAGCGCGGCATCGCCACCGTCCTGGTCGGTCACGTCACGAAGGACGGCCAGGTCGCCGGTCCCCGGGTGTTGGAGCACCTGGTCGACGTGGTGCTCCACTTCGAGGGCGACAAGCACTCCTCGCTGCGGATGGTCCGCGGCGTCAAGAATCGCTTCGGTGCCGCCGACGAGGTCGGCTGCTTCGAGATGCACGAGGGGGGCATCAGCAGCCTCGCCGACCCGTCCGGGCTCTTCCTGACCCGCTACTCCGAACCGGTGCCGGGCACCTGCGTCACGGTGGCGATGGAGGGGCGGCGGGCGCTGGTCACCGAGGTGCAGGCGCTGATCGGCGCGACGGTCGCCGGGTCGCCGAGGCGTACGGTCTCCGGCCTGGACGGTGCCCGGCTGGCCATGGTGCTGGCCGTGCTCCAGCGCCGCACCGAGCGGCTCACCCTGCACGACCGGGAGGTGTTCGCGGCCACCGTCGGCGGCATCCGGGTGGTGGAGCCGGCGGCTGACCTCGCCGTCGCGCTGGCCGTCGCCTCCGGCGGGCTCAACCTCGCCATCGCCCCGCACCTGGTGGCGATCGGCGAGGTCGGGCTGACCGGCGAGGTGCGACGGGTGGGGGCGGTGCCCCGGCGGCTGGCCGAGGCGGCCCGGCTCGGCTTCCGGGTGGCGCTCGTGCCGCCCGGTTGCGGCCCCGGCAGCACCGGCGTCACTCCGGAGAACATGCAGGTGACAGAGGTCACGGACGTGCGGTCGGCGCTCCAGGCTGCCGCCCGCGCATCCGCGGCGTGACACACGGTGGCGACCGCCCCGGGGCGGCCCGGCCATACCCGGACAACGCCCGCCACGTCCGGCAGGGTGGAGAGGGCCGACGCCGTGACACATCACAGTAACCACGACAGCACCCACCGCACGCCAGTCCGTAGACTGTGCGCGTGCCGATCGACCGCGACACCACCAAGCCTGCCGGCGCGACACCCCACGCCCGCACCGGTGCAGTGGGCTCGCCCGCCCGCGCGATCAGCGTGAGCGTGACCGGAGGCGCCGGGAGCGCCGGTGACCCGCTGCGCGCCAACCTCGCCCTGATGGCGCCCGGCACGGCGCTGCGGGACGGGCTGGAGCGCATCCTGCGCGGCCGCACCGGCGCGCTGATCGTGCTCGGCTACGACAAGGTCGTCGAGCAGATCTGCACCGGCGGCTTCCCGCTGGACGTCGAGTTCTCCGCCACCCGGGTCCGCGAGCTGTGCAAGATGGACGGCGCCGTGGTGCTCTCCAGCGACGGCACCCGGATCGTCCGCGCGGCGGTGCACCTGATGCCCGACCCGTCGATCCCGACCGAGGAGTCCGGCACCCGGCACCGCACCGCGGAGCGGGTGGCCCGACAGACCGGCTACCCGGTCATCTCGGTCAGCCAGTCGATGCGGATCATCAGCCTCTACGTCAACGGCCAGCGGCACGTCCTGGACGACTCGGCGGCGATCCTCTCCCGGGCCAACCAGGCCCTGGCCACGCTGGAGCGCTACAAGCTGCGGCTGGACGAGGTCTCCGGCACCCTCTCCGCGCTGGAGATCGAGGACCTGGTCACCGTACGGGACGCGGTCGCGGTGGTGCAGCGGCTGGAGATGGTGCGCCGGATCGCCGACGAGATCGCCGGGTACGTGGTGGAGCTGGGCACCGACGGTCGGCTGCTCGCCCTCCAGCTCGACGAGCTGATGGCCGGTGTGGACGCCGACCGCACCCTGGTCATCCGGGACTACCTCCCCACCGGCCGCAAGTCGCGCACCCTGGACGAAGCGCTGGTCGAGCTGGACCTGCTCGGCGCCACCGAGCTGATCGACCTGGTGGCGGTGGCCAAGGCGATCGGCTACCCGGCCGCCTCCGACGCGCTCGACGCGGCGGTCAGCCCGCGCGGCTTCCGGCTGCTGGCCAAGGTTCCGCGCCTACCGGTGGCGATCGTCGACCGGCTGGTCGTGCACTTCGGCAGCCTCCAGCGGCTGCTCGGCGCCACCGTGGAGGACCTGCAGGCCGTCGAGGGTGTCGGTGACGCCCGGGCCCGGGGCGTACGCGAGGGGCTGTCCCGGCTCGCCGAGGCGTCCATCCTGGAACGGTACGTCTGACCGCTCCCGGTCAGTTGGCCGCGATGGTGAGCTTCACCGGCTCGCTGAGCTTGCTGCCCACCCGGGCGAAGACCTGGTACGGCCCCGGCGGCGGTGTCGGCCCGGCCGCCACCCCGTCGGCGCACTTGCTGACGTCCCGGCCGTTCCAGGTGAGCTGGTAGAGCCGCTCGAAACCCGGGGTGAACGACTGCACGTCGGAGCCCTTGCCGGTGCCGCAGGTGTCCGACGACCAGACCCGCTCCGCGCCGGACTTGATGAACAGCTCCTGGAGGTCGGCGCCGACGTCCCGGCTGCAGGTGCGCTGGGACTTGTTCTTCACCCGCAGTTGCAGGTCGACCAGGTTGCCCGGCGGGACGACCGAGGGCCGCGCCACCGCGGTCACGGTGATCTCGGCGTCGGTGCAGGCACCGGCGTCGCTGCCACTTCCCCCGACCGGGGCGACCGGCGGATCGGCGGGCGGCGGCGCGGCGGGCGTACCCGAGCCACCGGCCGGACCGCCCGACGGGCCCGGACCGTCGGGTCCGGCCGACGGGGAGACGGAGTCCGGGGTCGGTGTCGCGTCCGACGGCTCCACGGCGGAAGCGGACGAGGTGGACTTCGCACCGGGTGTCTTCGCCGTGTCGTCCGCCCCGTTGCACGAGTAGAGCACGACAATCAGGAAGAGGAGCCCGGCTCCGAGTACGACGGCACGACGCCGCCAGTACACGGCGGATGGCAGGGGACCGACCGTCAGACGCATGATGCCCCCACCGTAGCGGCGTACCGCGCACAGCGCCGCCGCGACGCGCCGGACTTCGTCCGCCTCACCCGATCGACCATCCACTCAGGACGCGGTCGAATCCGTCACAGGTAGACCTTGCGCTGGTAGACGGCGTGCGCGCCGGCCACCCGGTCGAGGAAGAGCAGACCGGCGCAGTGGTCGATCTCGTGCTGCAACGCACGCGCCTCGAAACCGTCGGTGGCCAACCGGACGGACTTGCCGGTGCCCGGCAGCTCCCCCTCCACCACCAGCCGGCTGGCCCGCTTCACGTCCCCGGTCAGGTCGGGCACCGACATGCAGCCCTCCCTGCCCGCCTTCCACCGGCTGGCCTCCACCACCCGGGCGTTGCAGAGCACGAAGGTGCCGTGCACGGTGACCGCCTTCGGGTGCCCGGTGATGTCCACCGCGAAGACCTGCGCGCCCACCCCGACCTGCGGGGCGGCGAGCCCGACGCAGCCCGGCGAGACGCGCATGGTGGCGATCAGGTCGGCGGCCAACTGGACGGTCTCCTCGGCGGTCGGATCGACCTCCCCGCCGGGACGGCTCAGCACCGGGTTCGGGGCGGTGACCACCTGACGCACCTGGCCCGGCAGGGCCAGCGCGTCCGGGGTCCAGCCGCCCAGGCCGGCGTACTCCTCGCTCACAGCAGGTCCGGGTCGGCGGGGCGCAGCGAGACCTCGACGCCCAGGTCGGCGGCGGTGGCGGCGAGCCGGCGGGCCAGCGCGTCGGCGATGCCCGGCGGCAGGTCCACCTCGGCCACCACCACGTAGAGCGACCCGGTGAGCCGGGTGCTCAGGTCGGTGACGTTGCCGCTGGCCTCGGCGAGCACCCGGGTCATCGCCGCCACGATGCCCATCCGGTCCGCGCCGTGCACCGCCATCACGTACGGCTCACCGGCCGGCGCCGTCTCGCCGTCGGGGCTGACCGCGCGTACGGTCGCCAGCAGTTGGCCGTCGGCGGCGAGCGGGGCCAGGGCGGCCTCCACCTCGGCGGCCGCCGGACCGACGCAGATCAGGGTCATCGCGAAGTGACCCCGCAGCCGGGTCATGGTGGAGTCGGTGAGGTTCGCGCCGAGCCGGGCGAGCACCTCGGCGACGTCGGCCACGATGCCGGGCCGGTCCCGGCCGATGACGGTGATCGCGAGCTCGTTCATCCGGGCATTCTGCCCGATCCACCCCCGCCCCCCGAATCGCCCCGCCCGGCCCGCCCATCCTGCGGGAACGCATCGCGTGACATCATCGTCGGCGCGATGACTGAACCGACCTTCGCCACCCTGGTCAGCCGGTGGTACGAGCAGAACGCCCGCGACCTGCCGTGGCGCGAACCGGACGTGGGCGCGTGGGCGATCCTGGTCAGCGAGGTGATGCTCCAGCAGACCCCGGTGGTCCGGGTGCTCCCCGCCTGGCAGGCATGGATGGACCGCTGGCCGACGCCGGCCGCGCTCGCCGCCGACACGCCCGCCGAGGCGATCCGGATGTGGGGACGGCTCGGCTACCCCCGCCGGGCGGTACGACTGCGCGACTGCGCGGTGGCGATCGTGGACCGGCACGGCGGTGACGTGCCGGAGCGGCTGGAGCAGTTGCTGGCGCTGCCCGGCGTCGGCACGTACACGGCGCGGGCCGTCGCCGCGTTCGCGTACGGGCAGCGGCATCCGGTGGTGGACACCAACGTCCGCCGGGTGATCTCCCGGGCGGTGGCCGGCGAGCCGGACGCCGGTCCGGCCACCCGACCGTCCGACCTGGTCGCCTGCGAGGAACTGCTGCCGACCGGGCCGGCCGCCGCCGCCCTGGCCAGCGCCGCGTTCATGGAACTCGGCGCGGTGGTCTGCACGGCTCGCGCGCCACGCTGCGCGGTCTGCCCCGTCGAGTCGGTCTGCGCCTGGCGGGCGTCCGGGCGGGAGGCCCCCGCCGGCCCCACCCGACGGCCCCAGCGGTACGCCGGCACCGATCGTCAGGTCCGTGGGCTGCTGCTCGGGGTGCTGCGGGAGGCCACCGGCCCCGTCCCGCACCAGCGGCTCGACCAGGTGTGGCACGACGACGTGCAGCGCGCCCGGGCGCTGGCCGGGCTGGTGAAGGACGGCCTGGTCGAGCCGGTCGGCGAGGAGTCGTTCCGGCTGATCGGCGACGGTCCCGCCGCCCAGCCCGTCGGCTGACCCACCCCGGAACCGTACCTCGGCTGATCTTTGGCCCACTCCGTTGCGGCGATATCGCGGTGTCACCAGGCGTCGGATACCGCCACGTCTCCGACAAGGAGTCGATCAAGAACGGAAAGGGCGACGGCCCGGTGGCATCCGCCACCGGGCCGTCGCCCTCGCGCTGTCGTCCCTTACTCGTCCGCGCCCGCGGCGGCGGTGCCACCGAGGTCGGCGGGGACCGCGTCCGGCACGTTGACCGGACGCTCCGCGCCACGGAAGACCAGCTTGGACTTGTCGATGTCCTCCGGGTCGCCCTCGCAGTCCACCACCACGATCTGACCCGGGGTCAGCTCGTTGAAGAGGATCCGCTCGGAGAGGTTGTCCTCGATGTCGCGCTGGATGGTCCGACGCAGCGGCCGGGCACCCAGCACCGGGTCGAAGCCCTTCTTCGCCAGGTACTTCTTGGCGTTGTCGGTCAGCTCCAGGCCCATGTCCTTGTTGCGCAGCTGGGTCTCGATCCGCGCGGTCATGATGTCCACGATCGAGAGGATCTCGCCCTGACGCAGCTGGTGGAAGACGATGGTGTCGTCGATCCGGTTGAGGAACTCGGGCCGGAAGTGCTGCTTGAGCTCGTCGTTGACCTTCTGCTTCATCCGGTCGTAGTTCGACTCGGAGTCCTCAGAGGCCTGGAAGCCCAGCGAGACCGCCTTGGCGACGTCCCGGGTACCGAGGTTGGTGGTCAGGATGATGACCGTGTTCTTGAAGTCCACGATCCGACCCTGGCCATCGGTGAGCCGGCCGTCCTCCAGGATCTGGAGCAGCGTGTTGAACACGTCCGGGTGGGCCTTCTCGATCTCGTCGAAGAGGACCACCGAGAACGGCCGACGCCGCACCTTCTCGGTCAGCTGGCCACCCTCGTCGTAGCCGACGTAGCCGGGAGGGGCACCCACCAGCCGGGAGACCGTGTAGCGGTCGTGGAACTCGGACATGTCGAGCTGGATGAGGGCGTCCTCGCTGCCGAACAGGAACTCGGCCAGCGCCTTGGAGAGCTCGGTCTTACCGACGCCGGACGGGCCGGCGAAGATGAACGAGCCGGACGGGCGCTTCGGGTCCTTCAGGCCGGCCCGGGTACGCCGGATCGCCTTCGAGACCGCCTTGACCGCGTCCTCCTGGCCGATGACGCGCTTGTGCAGCTCGTCCTCCATGCGCAGCAGGCGCGAGGTCTCCTCCTCGGTCAGCTTGTAGACCGGGATGCCGGTCCAGTTGCCGAGCACCTCGGCGATCTGCTCGTCGTCCACCTCGCTGACGACGTCCAGGTCACCGGCCTTCCACTCCTTCTCCCGCTGCGCCTTCTGGCCGAGGAGCTGCTTCTCCTTGTCGCGCAGCTGGGCGGCGCGCTCGAAGTCCTGCGCGTCGATCGCGGACTCCTTGTCGCGACGCACCTGGGCGATGCGCTCGTCGAAGTCGCGCAGGTCCGGCGGCGCGGTCATCCGGCGGATCCGCATCCGGGCGCCGGCCTCGTCGATCAGGTCGATCGCCTTGTCCGGCAGGAAGCGGTCGGAGATGTACCGGTCGGCCAGGGTTGCGGCGGCGACGAGGGCGGCGTCGGTGATCGAGACGCGGTGGTGCGCCTCGTACCGGTCGCGCAGGCCCTTGAGGATCTCGATGGTGTGGGCCAGTGACGGCTCACCCACCTGGATCGGCTGGAACCGGCGCTCCAGCGCGGCGTCCTTCTCGAGGTGCTTGCGGTACTCGTCGAGCGTGGTGGCACCGATGGTCTGCAGCTCGCCACGGGCCAGCATCGGCTTGAGGATGCTGGCCGCGTCGATCGCACCCTCGGCCGCGCCCGCACCCACCAGGGTGTGGATCTCGTCGATGAAGAGGATGATGTCGCCGCGGGTGCGGATCTCCTTGAGCACCTTCTTCAGGCGCTCCTCGAAGTCACCGCGGTAGCGGGAACCGGCCACCAGGGCGCCGAGGTCGAGCGTGTAGAGCTGCTTGTCCTTGAGCGTCTCGGGCACCTCGCCCTTGATGATCTTCTGGGACAGCCCCTCGACCACGGCGGTCTTGCCGACACCGGGCTCGCCGATGAGAACCGGGTTGTTCTTGGTACGGCGGGAGAGCACCTGCATGACCCGCTCAATTTCCTTCTCGCGCCCGATGACCGGGTCGAGCTTGCCCTCGCGGGCGGCCTGGGTCAGGTTGCGGCCGAACTGGTCCAGCACGAGGCTGGTCGACGGCGCGGCCTCGCCCGGCGCGGCGCCGGCAGCGGCCGGCTCCTTGCCCTGGTAGCCGGAGAGCAGCTGGATCACCTGCTGGCGGACCCGGTTGAGGTCGGCGCCGAGCTTGACCAGCACCTGGGCGGCGACGCCCTCACCCTCACGGATCAGCCCGAGCAGGATGTGCTCCGTGCCGATGTAGTTGTGGCCGAGCTGCAGCGCCTCACGCAGCGACAGCTCCAGCACCTTCTTGGCCCGCGGCGTGAACGGGATGTGCCCGCTCGGTGCCTGCTGGCCCTGGCCGATGATCTCCTCGACCTGCTGACGGACGCCCTCGAGGGAGATGCCGAGGCTCTCCAGGGCCTTTGCCGCGACACCTTCACCCTCGTGGATCAGGCCCAGCAGGATGTGCTCCGTACCGATGTAGTTGTGGTTGAGCATCCGGGCCTCTTCTTGGGCCAGGACGACAACCCGTCGCGCTCGGTCGGTGAACCGCTCGAACATGCCCTCGTGCTCCTCACGTGCCGTGCGCCTCGATGTGCGAGATCTTGGCGGGGCCGGTGCGCGGACGTCCGGGACGGGCGTCCTTGCCTCATTACTCTATCGCCGCCGACGGGCTCCGCTGAGGTCGTGTGCCCCCGTGACGAGCCGTTCAGACGTCGTTTTGCCCAACCCTCCGCGCTCAGGAGGTGTTCCGGGCACCCGGCCTGTACGCGCAGAGCGAAATTCGCCCCGGGTGCGGAAGGCTCCCCGGCGGCCCGATGGCTCGTCCACAGGCTGTGGACAGATTCTCCACCGGCTGTGGACAACGCCGCCCCCGGCGGGAATCTTCCCGGCCGGACGAGCCCCGGGACAGGGCGTGCCCGGGCCGGCGCGTGGACGGCGGTCCGGGGGCGGCGGTCCGGGGGCGGATACGGCGACGCCGGCCCGGAGACGTGCTCCGGTCCGGCGTCGGGTCGCCTCCGCGGTCGGCTCAGTGACCGGCCTTGGAGTGGTACTCGTCAACGATCTCCTGCGGGATGCGGCCGCGGTCGGAGATCTCCTTGCCCGCCTTCTTGGCCCAGGCCCGGATCGCCTTGTTCTGCTCCCGGTCGGCGGTGGCGCCACCACGGCCGCGCGCGGCCCGGCCGCCGACCACCACCCCGCCCCGACCGACCCGGGTGCCCGCCGCCACGTAGGGCGCGAATGTCTCGCGCAATTTCTCCGCGTTCGAGTTCGAGAGGTCGATCTCGTACTGAACGCCGTCGAGGGCGAACTTCACGGTCTCGTCCGCGTCCCCGCCGTCCAGGTCATCGACCAGCTTGTGAATGATCTGCTTGGCCACGTCCCACATTCCTTTCGAGCAGGGCGCTCCTGCGATACAAACAAGATAACCCGGGCGACGCTTGCCCCGTCAACAGGATGCGGTAACGAGCCGGAGATGGTTCGCCCGTCACTCAGGGCGAACCAAGGGGAACAGGATGGTTTCCCGAATTCCCAGGCCGGTCAGCGCCATCAGAAGCCGGTCGATTCCCATTCCCATGCCGCCGGCCGGCGGCATTCCGTACTCCATGGCCCGCAGAAAGTCCTCGTCGAGCCGCATGGCCTCGTCGTCGCCCCGCGCCGCGAGCTGCGCCTGCGCGACCAGCCGCTCCCGCTGCACCACCGGGTCGACCAGCTCCGAGTACGCGGTGCCCAGCTCGAAGCCGAGCACGTAGAGGTCCCACTTCTCGGCCAGCCCCGGCTCGCTACGGTGCGCCCGGGTCAGCGGGCTGGTCTCCTCCGGGTAGTCGCGGACGAACGTGGGCGCCTGCAACCCCGGCACGACCAGTTCCTCGAACAGTTCCTCGGCCAGCTTGCCCGGCCCCCACTTCGGGTCGACGGAGACGCCGACCTTGTCGGCGTACTCCACCAGACGGGAGCGCTCGGTGCGGACCGTGACCTCCTCGCCGAGCGCCTCGGAAAGCACCCCGAACAGGGTCACCGAGCGCCACTCGCCGCCCAGGTCGAACTCGCGGCCGTCGGCGTGCGTCACCACCGTGGAACCGCTCACCGCGACCGCCGCCCGCTGCACGAGATTACGGGTCAACTCGGCCATGGTGTCGTAGTCGCCGTACGCCTGGTACGCCTCCAGCATCGCGAACTCCGGCGAGTGCGAGGAGTCGATGCCCTCATTGCGGAAGTTGCGGTTGATCTCGAAGACCCGGTCGACGCCGCCGACGACCGCCCGCTTGAGAAACAGTTCCGGCGCGATTCGCAGATACAGATCGGTGTCGAGCGCATTGCTGTGGGTCACGAATGGGCGGGCCGCCGCGCCGCCGTGCAGCAACTGGAGCATCGGGGTCTCGACCTCGATGAATCCTTCGCCGTGCAACGAGTCCCGCAGGCTGCGGACCGCCGCCGCCCGGGTACGCACCATCTGCCGGGCCTGCGGGCGCACCACCAGGTCCACGTAGCGCTGGCGGACCCGGGCCTCCTCGCTCAGCGGCTTGTGCGCCACCGGCAGCGGGCGCAGCGCCTTGGCGGTGACCGCCCACTCCTGCGCCAGCACCGACAGCTCGCCCCGGCGGCTGGTGATCACCTCACCGGTGACCCCGACATGGTCGCCGAGGTCGACCAGGCGCTTCCAGTCCTCCAGCCGCTCGGCGCCGACCCGGTCCAGCGAGAGCATGGCCTGCAACTCAGTGCCGTCCCCGTCGCGCAGCGTCGCGAAGCAGAGCTTGCCGGTGTTCCGCACGAAGATCACCCGACCGGTGACCGAGACCTGGTCACCGGTGGCGGTGTCGGTGGGCAGCTCGGCGTACTTCTCGCGGATCTCCGCCAGGGTGCTGGTCCGGGGATATCCGACGGGGTACGGCTCGACGCCCTCGGCGAGCATCCGGTCCCGCTTCTCCCGGCGGACCTTCATCTGCTCGGGAAGGTCGTCGGCGGGGTCCACTGGCACGGCGTTCTGCTCGGTCACGGCACGCTTCCTCAAGCTAAGGGAGTTTCGGCGGGTCAGCCCATGAGCGTACTCAAGGGCCCCGGTGGCCGTTACGGGATAACCTGCCGCCCATGACGGACCCCACTCACGCCCTCTCCTTCGGCGCTGCGACGGCCCGACACGACCGGTTCCGGCCCTGTTGTCCGGAGGCGGCGCCGAGCCCGGCGGCGGCCGGTCAGGTGTTGCGCTCGTAGACCATCCGCAGGCCGATCAGGGTGATCATCGGCTCGTGGTGGGTGATGGTGCGGCACTCGTTGATCACCAGCGAGGCCAGGCCGCCGGTGGCGATGACCGCCTTCACCTCGCCCATCTCGTCGATCATCCGCTCGACGATCCGGTCCACCTGGCCGGCGAAGCCGAAGTAGAGGCCGGCCTGGAGGCACTCCACGGTGTTCTTGCCGATCACCGAGCGGGGCTTGGTCGCCTCCACCTTGCGCAGCTGCGCGGCCCGGGCGGCGAGCGCGTCGAAGGAGATCTCGATGCCCGGGGCGAACGCGCCGCCCAGGAACTCGCCCCGCCCGCTGATCACGTCGAAGTTGGTGGTGGTGCCGAAGTCCACCACGATCGACGGGCCGCCGTAGAGGGTGTACGCGGCCAGGGTGTTGACCACCCGGTCCGAGCCGACCTCCTTGGGGTTGTCGATCGCGAGCTGCACCCCGGTGCGCACCCCGGGCTCGACGACCACGCTCGGCAGGTCGGCGTAGTAGCGGGCCAGCATGGTCCGCAGCGAGCGCAACGCGGCCGGCACCGTCGAGCAGGCGGCCACCCCGGTGATCTCCACCGCGTCACCGGCGAGCAGCCCCCGGAACATCAGACCCAGTTCGTCCGCCGTGGACCGGGCATCGGTCTTGATCCGCCAGGAGTGCACCAGCTTGTCGCCGTCGAAGGTCGCCAGCACGGTGTTGGTGTTTCCGATGTCGATGCAGAGCAGCACGCACGCAGCCTAGTCACTCCTCCCGTAGGTCCAGCGCGACGTCCAGGATCGGCGAGGAGTGGGTGAGCGCGCCCACCGACAGGAAGTCAACGCCGGTGGCGGCGTACTCGGCGGCCACCTCCAGGGTCAGCCCGCCGGTCGCCTCCAACTCGGCGCGGTCACCGACCTTCGCCACCACCTCGCGCAGCGTCTCCGGGGGCATGTTGTCCAGCAGCAGGAAGTCCGCGCCGGCCTCGACCGCCTCGACCGCCTCGGCGACCGTGTCCACCTCCACCTGCACCGGCACGTCGGGGAAGGCCTCCCGGACCCGCCGGTAGGCCGCCGCGACCCCGCCTGCGGCGAGCTTGTGGTTGTCCTTGATCATGGCGACGTCGTGCAGGCCCATCCGCTTGTTGGTGCCACCACCGGCGCGCACCGCGTACTTCTCCAGGGCGCGCAGGCCCGGAGTGGTCTTGCGGGTGTCCAGCACCAGCGCCTTCGTCCCGGCCAGGGCATCCGCCCAGGCCCGGGTGTGAGTGGCCACCCCGGACATCCGGCAGAGCAGGTTGAGCGCCGTGCGTTCGGCGGTGAGCAGCAGCCGGGTCGGGCCGGTCACCGTGGCCAGCACGTCGCCGCGCGCCACCCGCTGCCCGTCGTGGGCCACCAGCGACACCTCGACGGTACGGTCCGCGCCGGTGACCTCACCGACCAGCTCGAACACGGCGGCGGCCACCGCCAGCCCGGCCACCACGCCGGGGGCCCGGGCGACCAGGTCGGCGGTGTCGGTCTGCGCGTCCGGGATGGTGGCGACGCTGGTGACGTCGAGGAAGTCCGCCCCCAGGTCCTCGGTGAGCGTGTCGACGATCACCCGCCGCACCCGCTCCGGGTCCAGGCCGCCCGTCGTCAGCGCCAGCTCCGTCGACTCCCTCACCGTGACTCCTCCTCCGTTCGCGACCGCGGGGCTCGCAGGACCGGCTCACTCCTCGCGCTCACACCGACCCCTCCGTTCGCGACTGCGGGGCTCGCAAGACCGGCTCACTCCTCGCGCTCACACCGACCCCTCCCACCGGGACGTCAACCTGCCCTGCGTCCCGATCCCGGCGACCAGGTGGCCCTGCCAGCGCTCGTCGGCCGTCGGGAAGTCCTCCCGCCAGTGGCAGCCCCGGGTCTCCCGGCGGGCGTACGCGGCCGCGACCAGCGTCGACGCCACGGTGATCAGGTTCGTCGCCTCCCAGTCGGCGGTACGCGGGGTGCCCCGCTCCTGGCCCAGCCCGGTCAGCGTGGCGGCCGTCTCGGCGAGGGTCCGCGCTGAGCGGAGCACACCCGCGCCCCGGGTCATCGCCCGTTGCAGGGTCGAGGTGCCCTCGGCCGGGACCACCCCGCCCTCGCCGCCGACCCAGGCGCCGGTCTCCGCCGGTCTGGCCTGCTCGGGCAGTCCGGCGGCGATGTCCTCGGCGATCCGGCGGGAGAAGACCAGCCCCTCCAGCAGCGAGTTGCTGGCCAGCCGGTTCGCCCCGTGCACGCCCGTGCAGGCGACCTCGCCGCAGGCGTACAGACCGGGGATGGAGGTGCGGCCGCGCAGGTCGGTGCGGACGCCGCCGGAGGCGTAGTGGGCGGCGGGGGCGACCGGGATCAGGTCGGTGGCCGGGTCGACGCCGATGGCCAGGCAGGAGGCGACGATGGTCGGGAAGCGCCCGGCGAGGAAGTCCCCGCCGAGGTGGCGGGCGTCCAGCCAGACGTGGTCGGCGCCGGTGGCCAGCAGCACCCGGTGGATGCCCTTGGCGACCACGTCCCGGGGGGCCAGTTCGGCCAGCTCGTGCTGGCCGACCATGAACCGCTTGCCGTCATCGTCGATCAGGTGCGCGCCCTCGCCGCGCAGCGCCTCGGAGACCAGCGGCTGCTGGGCCAGGCCCGCGCCGGGGACCCGGGCGTGCTCTCCGACGATCAGCGCGGTCGGGTGGAACTGCACGAACTCCACGTCGGTGACCGCCGCGCCGGCCCGCATGGCCAGCGCCACCCCGTCGCCGGTGGAGACCGCCGGGTTGGTGGTCGCCGAGAAGACCTGGCCCATGCCGCCGGTGGCGAGGACCACCGCCCGGGCCAGGATCGCCCCGACGCCGTCCTCGCTGCCCTCGCCGAGCACGTGCAGGGTGATGCCGCAGGCGGGGCCGAGGCCGTCCGGGCCGTCGCCGGGGGCGCGCAGCAGGTCCAGCACCAGGGCGTGCTCGACCAGGCGGATCCACGGGTCACGGCGGACGGCGGCGTGCAGCGCCCGCTGCACCTCGGCGCCGGTCGCGTCACCGCCGGCGTGCACGATCCGGTCGGCCCGGTGCCCGCCCTCACGGGTGAGCATCAGCGAGCCGTCCGGGTTGCGGTCGAACTCCGCCCCGATACGCATCAACTCCCGCAGCCGGGTCGGCCCCTCCTGCACCAGTACCCGGACCGCGTCCGGGTCGCAGAGCCCCACGCCGGCGATCTCGGTGTCCGAGGCGTGCGCGGCCGGGGTGTCCGCCGGGTCGAGCACGGCGGCGATGCCGCCCTGCGCCCAGCGGGTCGACCCCTCGTCGATGTTGACCTTGGTGACGACGGTGACGTGCAGGCCCGCCTCCCGCAGGTGCAGCGCGGCGGTGAGACCGGCGACCCCGGAGCCGACCACGATCACGTCGGTGGTCTCCACCCAGCCGGGCGCGGGAGCGGCCAGCAGACGGGGCAGGGCCGGCAGGTCGACGGTCGGAAGGTCCATGCAGACAGTCAACCCGAAGGCCTCTCATCCCGGGCGGCGGGGGCACGACGAGTGGTTTGGGCTACGACGTCCGCTACCTGGTCCGGACGGGTAGGCCGGCCGGGCCTGCGCCCTTGAGCGAGGCGGTCACCGTACGGTCGCTGAGCCAGAGGTAGCAGCGCACGCCCCGGTCACCGACCCGCCAGCGCCCCGCCCCGGGCGGGCGTACCACGACGCCGCTGCGGAAGCGCAGGTTCGCGTCGTCGGGCACCCCGACGTACCGGCCGAGGACCGTGCGGCAGCCGGCATAGAGCGGGGCCCACTCGGCGTCCTTCGTCGGGTACGGCCGGTCCGGCGCCGCCCACACACCGACGAACTCGGCGTCGTGCGTGACGCCGCACTCCACCGGGGTCAGGGTCCGCACCCGCCCGGCACCCTCCGTCGTCCGCTGGCAGCCCAGGCGCAGCGGCGAGGGGCCCTTGAGGGCGTCGCGCAGGCTGCCGGTGCGGGCCACCACCTTCGCGGCGGCCTCGACCGTGTCCAGTTCGCTCAGGTCGCACCGGAACCAGCGGGAGCCGGCCGCCCAGCCGGGCGCGGCGGGCAGCGCCACGGCCAGCCGCAGCCGGCCAGCCCGCCACTCGTCGCCGACATACCCGGTCGCCTTCGTGTCGCACTCGGCGAAGGCGCCGCGCAGCTCAGGCGAGCCGACGACCGGTGGCTCGGCCCGGCCGGCGGGGAACACACCCACGTGCACCGTCTCGACCCGGTGCGCCACCGCGCAGTCCACCGGCGCGTACGCCGTCAGGGACACGGTGTCGGTGAAGTCGCCGACCTGGCAGACGCCGGCCTCGGGCGTGAACGGGCCGGGCGCGGCCAGCGCCGCCCAGTCGTCGGTGAGGTCGCCGTCCAGCCCACCGGTCCCGGCACACCCGACGAGCAGGACCGCCGCCACCAGCGCGGCGGCCACGCTCCTCATCGCACGGCGCATCGCGGCCTCCCCCAGCCGACGACCGTCGATCCCGACGGCCCGCCCAGCGTAACCGCCCCCAACCCCCCGGTGACAGACCGGACCTTCCCGCCCACCCGCCGCGATCTTGCACTTGGGGCCGGGAGGAAACGCGCCTATCGGGGCATTTCGTCGACCTCAAGTGCAAGATCGACGGGGAAAGGGGGTGGGCTCAGGAAAGGAGGGCCAGGGGGTTGGGGATGGGGGTGCCGGCGGTACCGGGGGCGGCGGTTGCCGGGTCGGTGCCGAGGTCGACGATCCTGTTGTCGGCGTCGACGTGGACCACGCGGGGGTGGTAGGTGCGGGCCTCGGCGTCGTCCATCTGGCCGTACGAGATGAGGATGACCAGGTCACCGGGGTGCACCAGGTGCGCGGCGGCACCGTTGATGCCGATCACGCCGCTGCCCCGCTCGCCCGGGATCACGTACGTCTCCAGCCGGGCCCCGTTGGTCACGTCCACGATCGCGACCTGCTCGCCCGGGAGCAGGTCGGCGGCGTCGAGCAGATCCTGGTCCACCGTCACCGAGCCGACGTAGTGCAGGTCGGCCTGGGTCACCGTGGCCCGGTGGATCTTCGACTTGAGCATGGTGCGGAACATGGGGCGCCTTTCAGCAGGTGTGGTCGGGTGGTCAGGAGCGAGGGGTGAGCCGGATCGCCATGTTGTCGATCAACCGGGTGCCACCCACCCAGGCGGCGACCAGCAACCGGGCCGACCCGGACACCGGGCCCGGCTCCAGGTCCGGATCGGTGAGCACCAGGTAGTCGAGCCGCGCCTGCGCACCGGCGGCGGCGAACGCCCGGTGGGCCGCGGCGAGCACCTCCCCGGCGTCGTACCCCTCGTCGGCGGCGGCGGCCCCGGCCCGCAGCGCGGCCGACAGGCTCAACGCCGTCCGCCGCTCCTCGGGCGAGAGGTAACGGTTGCGGCTGGACAGCGCCAGGCCGTCCGGCTCCCGCACGGTCGGCACGCCGACCACCTCGACCGGCACGTCCAGGTCGCGGACCATCCGCCGGACCAGGGTGAGCTGCTGGTAGTCCTTCTCGCCGAAGAAGGCGAGATCCGCACGGGTCAGCTGGAGCAGCTTCAGCACCACCGTCAGCACCCCGTGGAAGAACCCGGGCCGGCTCAGCCCCTCCAGGTCCTCGCCGAGCTGCCCCGGGTTGATGCGTACCGCCGGCTGCCCGTCCGGGTACATGTCGGCCACCGACGGGGCGAACACCACGTCGGCCCCGGCCCGGCGGCAGACCTCCAGGTCCGCGTCGAGGGTGCGTGGGTACCGGTCGAAGTCCTCGTGCGGCCCGAACTGCAACGGGTTCACGAAGACCGTCACCAGCACGTGGTCGGCCCGCTCCCGGGCCGCCCGGATCAACGTCTCGTGGCCCTCGTGGAGCGCGCCCATGGTCATCACCACGCCCACGACCCCACGCAGGCCGTCCCGCGCCTTCGCCAGTTCGGCCCGGGTGTGCACCAGCTCCGTCACGGCTTCACCTCGGTTCGCGACTGCGGGGCTCGCAAAACCGGCTCACTCCTCGCACTCACGGCTCCACCTCCCTTTCCGGCCAGCACGTCGAGCAGCGACTCCGCGTCCACCGGCCGCAGCCGGCCCGCCGCGATGGCCCGGTCGGCGCTCCGCCTGGCCAACGCCAGGTAGGGGGCCACAGATTCCGGCGCGGTCTCCGCCAGCCGGGCCAGGTGCCGGCGTACGGTGCCCGCGTCGCCCCGGGAGACCGGACCGGTCAGCGCGTCGTCGCCGAGGCGAAGCGCGTTCTCCAGGGCCGCCCGCAGCAGCGGGGCGAGGACCTTCTCCGGGTTGGCCACACCGGCGTCCCGCAGCCGGTCGGCCGCCTCGTTGACCAGGGTCACCAGATGGTTGGCGCCGTGCGCCAGGGCCGCGTGGTAGAGCGGGCGGTCCGCCTCGCCGACCCACTCGGGCACCCCGCCCAGGTCGGCCACCAGCCGGGCCGCGAGGGGGCGCAGCTGGGCCGGGGCGGTCACCCCGTACGAGATGCCGGCGAGCCGGCCGACGTCGTCCGGCGTACCGGTGAAGGTCATCGCGGGGTGCAGGGCCAGCGGGTGCGCGCCCACAGCGGCGGCCGGGGCCAGCACGGCCAGCCCGTGCGCGCCGGAGGTGTGCGCGACCACCTGACCGGGGTGCAGCGCCCCCGTCTCGGCCAGGCCGGCGACCACCGAGGCCAGCGCGTCGTCCGGGACGGCGACGATCAGCAGGTCGGTGGCGGCGCGGGCCACCGAGGTCGCGGAGCGGTTCCGGGCGCCGGGGAGCAGCAGGGCGATCCGGGCCTTGGCGGCGCCGGAGACGCCGGAGGCGGCGACCACCCGGTGCCCGGCGGCGGCGAGCGCGGCGCCCAGCACGGCACCGACCCGGCCGGCGCCGATGACACCGACGGTGAGGGTACGGGGGAAGGTGAGCGGGGCGCCGGCAGAGGCGCCGCCCGGCGGTACGGCGGCCCCACGCGGGGCGGCCGGACGCGGGCGCAGCGGTGCGCTCATGGCAACGATCCAGTCCTCGAAGGGGGTACCGGTCGAGGGCAAGTATGCGCTGTGGTTACGGAGCTCGAACAAGGGTGTGTGAAAACCTTCACCGAGGGTGGGACCGGGCCGCTCCGGTTGCGCACAGCGACCCGGTCCGGGTGTCACCGCAGGCCGCGCGGGAACCCGGTGCCGACGAAACTCGACGTCGGTGTCCGGGCGGGGACGAACACTCGTTTCATACCGGCTGACCGTAGGGTCGGCACGGTGACGCACCCTGAACCTGGGATGAACTGATGTCGATGCGGTGGTGGAACGCGATGGACCGGGCGCTGTACGGGCCGGGCGGCTTCTTCGTCGCCGGCTCCGGGCCGGCCGCGCACTTCCGCACCAGCGTGCACGCCTCCCCGGTCTTCGCCACGGCCCTGTTCCGCCTGCTCACCCGGGTCGACGCGGCCCTCGGCCACCCGTCCCGCCTGGACCTTGTCGACGTCGGGGCCGGCCGGGGTGAGCTGCTGGTCGCGTTGCTCCGGGCCGTGCGGGTTTCCGGGTCGCCGCCCGAGGGCCCGTCGTCCGCGCCACCGATTCCGCTCGCCGATCGGGTACGCCTGGTCGCCGTCGAGAAGGCACCCCGGCCCGACAACCTCCCTGCCGACATCGAGTGGACCGACGACATCCCCGGCAGGATCATCGGACTGCTGGTCGCCACCGAGTGGCTGGACAACGTGCCGCTCGACGTGGCCGTGCCGACCCCGGACGGCTGGCGGTACCTGCTGGTCGACCCGACCACCGGCGAGGAGACCGTGGGTGACCCGGTCGACCCCGCCGACCGGGAATGGCTCGACCGGTGGTGGCCCGCCCCGACAGGCCACCCCGTCGACGGGCCCGGAACCGGCGAGATCGGAGCGACCGGATCGGGGTTCCGGGCTGCCCGACCGGCGGAGGGATCACGCCTGACCGCCCGGAGCCGGTCGGGCAGCCCGGAACCGCCGCACCCGATCGGCCCACGGGCCGAGATCGGCCGGACGCGCGACGAGGCGTGGGCAGCAGCCGTCAGCAGGGTCGACCGGGGGCTGGCGTTGGCCGTGGACTACGGACACCTGAGGGAGGAGAGGCCGGCCGGCGGAACGTTGACCGGGTACCGGGGTGGGCGGCAGGTGCCGCCGGTGCCGGACGGGTCGTGCGACGTCACCGCGCACGTCGCCATGGACTCGGTCGCCTCCGCCGGTGAACGGGTCGCCCGGTGCGCGTACTCCCTGATGTCGCAGCGGGAGGCGCTGCGGGCGCTCGGGGCCGACGGCGGGCGACCACCACTCGGCCTGGCCTCCCGCGACCCCGCCGGGTACGTGCGGGCGCTGGCCGCCGCGTCGACGGTGGCCGAGCTGACCGACCCGGCCGGCCTCGGCGGGCACCGCTGGCTCCGGCAACCGGTCGGCGTCGCCGCCGATCCCCTCATGGCACGATGACGGGCATGACCACGGACGCGGGCGACCTCCGCGAACTGACCGTCGGCACCGGCGCGGGCGGGCAGCAGCTCGGCGCGGACATGGTGCTCAACATCGGGCCGCAGCACCCCTCCACGCACGGCGTGCTCCGGCTGAAGCTGGTGCTCGACGGCGAGCGGGTGGTCGCCGCCGAGCCGATCGTCGGCTACATGCACCGGGGGGCGGAGAAGCTCTTCGAGGTCCGTGACTACCGGCAGATCATCGTGCTGGCGAACCGGCACGACTGGCTGTCGGCCTTCTCCAACGAGCTGGGCGTGGTGCTCGCCGTGGAGCGGCTGATGGGCATGGAGGTGCCCGAGCGGGCCACCTGGCTGCGGATGGCCCTCGCCGAACTGAACCGGGTGCTCAACCACCTGATGTTCCTCGGCTCGTACCCGCTGGAGATCGGCGCGATCACGCCCGTCTTCTACGCGTTCCGGGAACGGGAGACCATCCAGGCGGTGATGGAGGAGGTCTCCGGCGGCCGGATCCACTACATGTTCAACCGGGTCGGCGGCCTGAAGGAGGAGGTGCCGGCCGGCTGGACCGGCCGTGCCCGGGCCGCGATCGGCGAGGTGCGCCGACGGATGCCCGACCTGGACAACCTCATCCGGCGCAACGAGATCTTCCTGGCCCGCACCGTCGGGGTGGGGGTGCTCTCGGCCGCCGACGCCGCCGCGTTCGGCGCGTCCGGACCGGTCGCCCGGGCCTCCGGCCTCGACCTGGACCTGCGCCGCGACGAGCCCTACCTGGCGTACGACCAGCTCGACGTGCCGGTGGTCACCCGCACCGCCGGGGACTGCCACGCCCGCTTCGAGGTGCTGCTCGACCAGGTGTACGCCTCGCTCGACCTCGCTGAGCAGTGCCTGGACCGGGTCGACCGGCTGACCGGGCCGGTCAACACCCGGCTGCCCAAGGTGGTCAAGGCCCCCGAGGGCCACACCTACGCCTGGACCGAGAACCCACTCGGGATCAACGGCTACTACCTGGTGTCCCGGGGCGAGAAGACGCCGTGGCGGCTCAAGCTGCGCACCGCGTCGTACGCGAACGTGCAGGCGCTGGCCACCCTGCTCCCCGGCTGCCTGGTGCCGGACCTGATCGCCATCCTCGGCTCGATGTTCTTCGTGGTCGGCGACATCGACAAGTGACCCGTCGGGTCACGGCGGTCGCGGCGCCGGCCCGGGTGGCCTCGACCCGGGGTTCAGCGCCAGCGGCCACCGGCGCGCGGGGTCTCGTCCTGCGGCGGATAGCCGTACCCCTCGCCACCACCCCACTGCTGGCGCGCCGGCGGCTCCGGCTCGGGCGCCCGCCACGCGTCGACCGGCTCCCGCGGCGCGGGAGCCCGCCACTGCCCGGCCGGCTGCTGCGGGCTCCACTGCTCCTCGGCGGGCTGCCAGCCGGCCGAGGACGCCCGCCACTCCTGCGGTACGGACACCCCGCCCTGCGGCAGCGCCGGCCGGTCCTCCGGCTCGGTCCAGCCGCCACCGTACTGGACGCCCGGCTGGCGCGACCCGTCCTGGCGTACCGACGCCCAGCGGTCCTGCATCCGGAACCCGGCGCCGTCGGCGTGCACCTCGGCCCGCCGCTCCCCGACCCGCACCTCGCGGGCACGCCCGTCCTCGCGTACCTGGGCCCACCGGTCACCGACCCGCATCCCGGACCAGCCCTCGTCCGCCGAGTACGACCCACCGGCCCAGGATCCGTCGGCGCGGTCGTCGGACCGCCCGTCCCAGGACCGCTCCTCCGGCCACGACCGTTCCTCGGGCTGGCCACCCGGCCAGGCCCGCTCGTCGCGCTGACCCGCCCAGGGGCGCTCGTCCCGCTGGCCCGCCCGGGCGTGCTCCGGCTCGGGCGCGTTCCACGACGGCTCCTCGCCGGCCGGCGACCAGCGGCCGGCGTACCCGCCGTAGCTGCCGGCGACCCCCGGGTCGGCGCCGTCGACGACGGTGTGCCGGGTGGTCACGTGCACCGTCTCGGTGTGCCGCACCACCGGGCGGCCCCCCGGGTCCGCGGCGGCCGCCCGGGCCGAGCCGTACACACCGGCCTGACCGGCGGCGGGACGGTCAGCGGCGTACCGGCTGCCGGCCGGCTCGTCGTCCCGGTCGGCGGTCGCCCGGCCCCAGGCCGGGGCCTCCTCGGCGGCGTGACGCCGTCCACCCACCGCGTCGTCGTGGACCTCCGGGGCCGACACCCGCGCCCGACCGGCACCGGCCGGGTCCTCCGCCCCGGTCAGCCCGGCGGCTGCGGCGATCCCGGCAGCGGCGGCGTCGAGGCGACGGCGCAACGCGGCGACCTGGTCATCGACCCGCTGCGCATGGTCGAGCGCCTGGTTGCCGCGCTGGGCGGCGGCCACGATCTCGGCACGCAACTCCCGGCGCAACTGCGCCAGCTCGTCGAGGAACTCCTCGCTGCGCGCCGGGCCGCCCGAGTCGTTGCGGAGCGCGATCGACAGGCCGATCAGGACCACGGCCATGATGGCCAGCACGGCGGCGAACCGCAACGGGCCGTTGCCGTCGGCGACCAGCAGGATCAGCGCCGCGACCGGCGCGATCGCCACACCGATCCAGAACAGGACGGTCAGCAGCTGGGGACTGCGCTGCTCGGGGAGAGCCGGGGCGGGCATGGGTGTGGAGCCTACCGACAGATGCCCTGGCTGGGAACGGTGCCGGAACCCGGAATCCCCGGTCAGGAATGGTGCCTGGTTCACCGTGCCACCTTGGTGGCGGGCGGAACGCGACGGTGACGGTCCCCGGGCGCGGCCGGTGCGAGGCGACCGCGCCCGGAGCCGGGGTCAGCTCGTGGCGAGCGCGCCGTCGGAGGAGAAGACCAGACCGACGCTGGCGCTGCCGGTCTTCAACGCGTTCTTGGTCTGCGGGCCACCGGCGTCCAGCGAGCTGAACGAACCGGCCTTGAAGTCGTAGACCTGCACCAGGCCGGCCTGGCACTTGGGGCGCTGCGGGCACTCCGGCGGACCGGCCAGCACGGTCGCCTGACCCGAGCACTTGGCGGCCAGGTCGGAGAGGGTCTTCAGGCCGTACTTGTCGGCGAAGGCCTTGGTGACGGCGAAGGCGTTCTGGTCCTGCGCGGCGGCGGGAGCGCCGAAGACGATGCCGGCCTTGTCCCCGGCGGCCTTCAACGCGGTCACGGTCTTGTCCAGGTCCGGTGAGGAGACCGCGGCGGCGTCCTTCCCGTTGGCCTTGGTGTTGAGGAACTCGGCCATGGTCGCCGCGTACTCGGGGACGACCTGGATCTCCCCCTTCTCCAGCGCCGGCCCGTAGAGCTCCCGGTTGCCGATCTGCTGCACCTTGACCTGGTAGCCGGCCGCGGTGAGGGCGATGTTGTACAGCTCGGCCAACGTCTGGCTCTCGGAGAAGTTGCCGGCGCCGACGACGATCTGGCCGCCGGGGCCCTTGGCGATGCCGGCGGTGAGGTCGTTGGCCGAGGCGAACTCCTCGGCGGCGGCCTTCGGAGTCTTGCGGTCGACGTCGACGGCCTTGTTGAGCGCGATCAGCTTCGGTGTGTCCAGCGCCGCGGAGACCTTGTCCAGCGCGGCGACGAGCTGCGGGTTCGCCGTGTCGGCGTGGACCGCAGGGATGATGTTGTCGGTGTTCTGGAGCTTCTTGTCGTCGTCGAGGACGACCAGTTGGTCACCCGCGACCGGGGCGCAGCCCGCCCCGGCGGCGCCCGGCTCGGGCGCGTCCGTGCCGGAGGAACCGGCGTCCCCACAGCCGGTGAGCAGCCCGGCCACCGTGAGGGCGCCGACCGCGCCGACCGCCACCCGTGTCCGTACGCGCATGTGTTGCCCGCCTCCCGTGTCCCGGCGCGACCCTCCGGGGGCCGGCCGCGTATCCGACGGACGATCCGATCGGGCCGCCCGCGAGGTCCAGCCAATATCCTCCGGACCGGACGGACAAACCCGAAGCGGATTTCGTCACCCGTTCGTCACCTTGGGCGATCAGGCGCCCGCCGTCGCATCCGCCGCCCGTCGGTTCGCCGCCCGCCGGGTACGCCGCAGCGGGCGCGGGGTGACCACCCGCTCGACCAGCGCGAGGACCCCCTCGACCAGCAGGGCCAGCCCGGCGACCAGCAGGCCCCCGGCGATGATCTGCCCGCCACCGGCCGCGATGTCCAGCCCGAAGCCGGCCCGGATGATCTGCCCGAGGCCACCGCCGTTGACGAACGAGGCGAGCGCGGCGGTCGCCACCACCTGCACCGTGGCGGTCCGGAAGCCGGCGGCCAGGTACGGCACGGCGAGCGGCAGTTCCACCCGGCGCAGCACCTGACCACCCGAGAGCCCCATCCCCCGGGCCGCGTCCCGGGCCTCCGGATCGGCCTGCCGCACCCCGGTGTACGCGTTGGCCAGCAGCGGCGGCACCGCGAACACCGCCAGCGCCACCACCACGGCCGGCCGGCCGAAGCCGAGGAAGGTCAGCGGCAGGATGGTCAGCAGCGCCAGGGTGGGGATCGCGAGCGTGACGTTGGAGATCAGCAGCACCAGCCCGCCGCCGCGCCCGGTGTGCCCGAGCCAGAGCCCGACCGGCCAGGCCACCAGGCAGCCGAGCAGCACCGCGGCCACGGACATGCTCAGGTGCTCGCCGAGCCGGTCCAGGATCCCGCCCGGGTTGGTCCAGTTGAGCGGGTCGTTGAGCCAGACGACGGCCTGCTGCACCGGGTTCATCGCGTCCGCCTTCCCGCCGCGACGGCGTCCGTCGCACCCGTCCCCACGGCGCTCATCGGGACCGGCCCCGCAGCCACGGCGTCAGCAGCCGGCCCACCCCGGCGAGGAGCAGGTCCAGCACCAGGGCGAGCAGGACGCAGAGCAGCGTCCCGGTCATGATCTGCGCCTTGTAGAAGTTGTTCTGGAAACCGGCGAAGATGAGCTGCCCCAGGCCGCCCCGGCCGACCACCACCCCGACGGTGACCAGGGCGACCGTGGAGACCGTGGCGAGGCGTACCCCGGTGAGGATGCCGGGCAGGGCCAGCGGCAGGTCCACCCGGAACAGTCGGGCCCACCGGCCGTACCCCATCCCCTCGGCCGCGTCGCGCACCTCGGGCGGCACCTGGTTCAGGCCCGCCACCGCGTTGCGCACGATCACCAGCAGCGCGTACAGCACCACGACGGTCAGCACCGTGACCGCGCCGATGCCCAGGTACGGGGCCAGGAAGGCGAACAGCGCCAGCGACGGCACCGTGTAGAGCACCCCGGTGAGTGCGAGAATCGGGCCGGCGAGACCGCGGTACCAGTACGCGACGACCGCCAGCGGCAGCGCCACCAGGGCGGCGATCAGCACCGCCCGGCCGGTCAGCGAGGCGTGCTCCCGCAACGCCGCGAGGATCGTGTCAGAGTTGTCCCGCACGTACTGCCAGGAGAACCAGGGGTTGCCCGGCTCGGCCCGGCGGCTCAGGTGGAAGGACACACGTGGACGTTACCCCGGGGGGCACCGCCGACGCCGGACACAGCGCGGCCTCGATCACCCTCGACGGCATCCGCAAGCGCTACCCGGACGGGACCGAGGCGGTGCGGGAGCTGAGCCTGGAGGTCAAGGCCGGCGAACTGGTGGTGCTGATCGGCCCGTCCGGCTGCGGAAAGTCCACTGTGCTGCGGATGGTCAACCGGCTGATCGAGCCGACCGGCGGCCGGATCCTGCTCGGCGACGAGGACATCACCCGGGTCGACCCGGTACGGCTGCGCCGCCGGATCGGCTACGTCATCCAGAACGTGGGCCTCTTCCCGCACCAGACGGTGAGCGCCAACGTGGGCACGGTGCCCCGGCTGCTCGGCTGGCCCAGGGAGCGGATCCGCCGGCGCACCGGCGAGCTGCTGGAACTGGTCGGGCTGGACCCGGTCCAGTTCGGGCGGCGCTACCCGCACGAACTCTCCGGCGGGCAGCGGCAGCGGGTCGGGGTGGCCCGGGCGCTCGCCGCCGACCCGGTGGTGCTGCTGATGGACGAGCCGTTCTCGGCGGTCGACCCGATCGTCCGGACCCGGTTGCAGGAGGAGTTCCTCCGCCTCCAGGCCGAGGTCCGCAAGACCATCGTGCTGGTAACCCACGACCTCGACGAGGCGGTCCGGCTCGGCGACCGGATCGCGGTGCTCTCCGAAGGCGGCCGGCTGGAGCAGTACGACTCCCCGGCCGCCCTGCTCGGCGCGCCCGCCTCGCCGTTCGTCCGCGAGTTCGTCGGCGCCGACCGGGGCATCCGCCGGCTCGCGGTCACCCCGGTGCCCCGGGACGCGCTCGCCCCGGTCCCGCCGGACCGGACCGGCCTGCCCACCCTGACGCTGGGCGGCTCGGCGTACGACGCGCTGGCCGCGATGCTCACCGCCGGCACGGACGCGGTGGTGGTGACCGTGGACGGTGAGCCGGTCGGTGCCCTCGACCGGACCCGGGTACTGGAGCTGGCTCGGGCCTGAACCTCCCCGCCGGACGGGCGCGGGGCCTACTGGGCCGGGAGTCAGGCCCGGCCGCCGAGACTGGCCAGGCCGATGATCCAGCCGGCGAAGAAGCCGTACGTGGCCCCCGTGCCGGTGGTCTCGAAGTCGGCGAGCAGGGTGCCGCCGGAGGTCAGCAGCGCCGCCAGGAGGGTGGCCGCCCCGCCGGCGAGGACGTACGCGGCCCAGCCGGAGAAGAACTGGCTCAGCGAGCCCTGCACCCGGGCCACCTGCGAGGCGGGCAGCAGGTAGAGAAAGGTCACCGCGAGCACCAGCAGCAGGACGGCCCGCGCGTCGGTGGCGAGGAGGCTCTGCTCCGGGTCGGTGGACTCCAGCCGCCAGGCGGGCCACGCCAGCAGCCGCAGGAACCAGCCGCCGGCCGAGTTCGGGTCGGTGTTCCCCTCGGCCCAGTCGACGTACCACGGGCTGCCGCACACCCCGACCAGGATGAGCGTGGCGAGGGTGCCGGTGCCGGCGGCCGTGCCGTACCCCCGGACGGTCGCGGAACGGTTGGTGAGGGCCATGCGGCGGAAAGTTCCCGAGCCGCCCGGGCGGGCAAACCTCCGCCAACCGGCGGTACGACCGGTCAGTGCTTCATCAGGTAGTCGATGAACTTGGCCCGCAGCAGCGGCGCCGACTCCTCGTAGCCGTGCCCGGTCAGTTCCCGCCACAGGGCGGCGGCCTCGTCGATGGTCGGCCCGACCGAGTTGGGCGCCCCGTCGAGGGCGGCGGCCTCGTCGGCGTTCGGCAGGTGGCGCAGCACGGACCAGAAGAAGCCCACGTCGCGCCGCTCCCGGGCCAGCGCGAACGCCCGCTCCCGCAGCTCCTCGGTGGAGAGCGCGTCGAGCTCGTCGAAGGTGCGGCCGGTGCCGGCGGAAGGAGTCTCGGTCATGCCCGCGAGCCTAACCGGCGAGATCACCGGCGGCGCGTCGGACGCGGCGCTCACCGGTCCCGGTCGTCCCAGCGGCCGGGCCCGGTGTCCCAGCGGGGAGCTTCCCAGGGGTCGGGCGGGGTGTCCGCAGCCGGGGTCGGGGTCGGCAGCGCCGGCGTCCAGGTGTCGGCCGGGCCCGGGCGGGTCAGCGTCCAGCCGGAGCTGATCGAGCCGTCGGAGACGGGGGCGACGTCCGCCACCTCACCGGTCACCCCGCGCGGCCGACCGTACGCCTCGACCAGCCGGGTAACCACCAGTCCCACGGCCAGGGCGGCGCCGCCGACGGCCCAGCGGCTGAGCGTCCGGCCCTCCACCGCCGTCCAGTCGAGCAGGACGACGACCAGGCTCACCGCCAGCAGGGTGCCGAGGATCCCGCCGCGCCGGCCGTACGCGCTGGTGCCGCCGAGCATCGCGACGCCGACCGCCAGCACCGTCCAGTCCAGCCCTGTCCCCGGCACGACCGGCCCGGTCCCGTTCGCCGCGAGCAACGCCCCGGCCAGCATGGCGAGCACGGTGGAGCAGACCAGCGCCGTCGCGGTCACCACGGCCGCCACCGTGCCCCGGCGGTGGGCCGGGTCGGCCACCGGCCGGAAGCGGCCGACCAGGCGTCGGACCGCCCGGATCGCGCCGAAGAGCCCGCCCAGCACGGCGACGGCGGCGAAGCCGGCGAAGAGGTGGAAGGCGACGCCGCGCGGGTCGTGGGCGCCCTGCAGGGTCACCGGGGCGGTGCGCTGCTCGATCCAGGCGACCACCCCCGCCGCGCCGGCGAGGCTGGCCGCCCAGCCGGGCACGTGTAGGACCACCACTGCGAGGGCCAGCGCGAGCCCGCCGAGCGCGGCGACCACCAGGGCGGGCACGAGCGCCTCCCGCAGCCCTCGGTCGCCCTGCTCGGCGAGGTGCAGCCCGGCGGCGACCGCGACCGGGCCGACGGCCAGGTTCACCGCGGCGGTACGCAGGCTCAGCCCGGCGGCGAGGGCGAGCAGACCGAGGGCGACGACGTCGACCAGGAGGCTGCGCAGCCGGTCCCCGCGCAGGGCGTCGGCGTCGGCACGCCAGAGCAGGTAGGCGAGCCCGGCCAGCGCGAGCAGGAGCAGCAGCTCCCACACCACGTGCACGGCGACCCGGTCCCGGCCCGGCTCACCGTGGGTGGGGTCGTCGAAGACGTTCTCCAGCACGGTGGCGGGTACGCCCGGCGACGGCTCGGCCGACGCGGCCCGGCCTGGTTGGTCGTACGCCATGCCGCGCGCCTCCCCCTGCCGGCCGTCCCCGTCGACGGCCGCCTGCATCGGTCGTCAGGGACGGTACCTGCGCGGTACGACCCGGCGTAACCCCCTGGTCAGCGACGGGGCGAGCGGCCCTGCCGGTCGCCGGGTTCGCGATCCTCGTCGTCCTCCTGCTCGGGGACCCGGCAGGCGCGCTCCAGCCAGAGCGCGGCGGCGGCCAGGGCGAGCGAGGCGAGCAGCCCGGCGCCGGCGGCCGGCCGGTCGCTCACGGCGGCGTTGGTGTCCTCGATGAAGAGCCACCCGGTGAGCCCGGCGTAGAACCCGGCGAAGATGGCCCCGGCCAGCGCGGACGCCTTGGCCAGCACCACGAACCGGGCGACCAGCAGCGGGTTGACCGGGTCGCGGCCGGGCCGGCGTTCGATCCGGCTGCGGGTGTTGACCGCCGCGTACGCCTCCAGCACGGCGAGGGCGGCCAGGGTGACCACCGGCAGCCAGGGCAGCTCCGGCGCGACGTCGTAGTAGAAGGCGCTGATCAGCAGCCAGGCGATCGCTGCGGCGGCGAGCGCGGCCACCACCAGCGTGGAGATCCGGGTGGGACCCATCCGGAAGCGGTCGGGGCCACTTCCCCGCGGGGACTGCGCCTGGGTCATGTGTCCGACTCTAACGCCAGATCCGGCCGGGGGCTGAGTTCCAGGGCGTCACCGGCCAGCGGCTCGGCGTTGAGCAGGTCGGTCAGCCAACCGTGCCCGGGCAGTCGCCCGTGCGGCTCGATGTCGATCCACGGCCGGAGCACGAACGCCCGCAGGTGGGCCCGCGGGTGCGGCAGGGTCAGCTCGGGGTCGTCGCTGAGCACCGGTTCACCCGCGTCGTCCCAGACGGCGATCACGTCGACGTCCAGCGTGCGCGGCCCGAACCGGCGCTGCGGATCGCGGACCCGGTCGGCCGCCTGCTCGGCCGCGCGGGCCCGGGTCAGCCAGTCCCGCGCGCTGGCCGCCGGGTCGAGGGCCAGCACCGCCGCGTTCAGGTACGCGGGCTGGTCGGCGTCACCCCAGGGCGGGGTCTCGTACACCCCGGAGACCACCCGGACCGTCTCGCCGAGCGTGGCCACGGCCGTGCGCAGGTGGCCGAGGCGGTCGCCGAGGTTGCTGCCGATCGACAGCACCGCCCGGCTCACCGGGTACGCCGCATCGTCACGGCCACGTCCGCGAACGTGTGCGGGATCGGGGCCTCCGGCTTGTGCACGGTGACGGTGGCGGCGGCGACCAGCGGCTCGGCGAGGCAGACCGCGAGCAGCCGGTCGGCGAGCGTCTCGATCAGGTTGACCGGCTCGCCGGTGACCACGGCGACCAGGCGCTCGGCCAGCTCGCCGTAGTGGACGGTGTCGGTGACCTCGTCGGAGCGGGCGGCCGGGGCGAGGTCGAGTTCGAGCACGGCGTCGACGACGAAGTCCTGCCCCTGGTCGCGTTCGAAGTCGTAGACGCCGTGGCGGCCACGCGCCCGGAGCCCGGTCAACTCGATCCGGTCGGTCATCGTGCTCCCTCTCCCCGGCCGGCGTGTCCGGCCACCTCTGCGGCCCCGACCGGTCCACCGCCTCCCGTGCCGTACGCCGGACCGACGCCGGCCGCCCCGGCGGCGGTGGGGGCGGCCAGGCGGGGCCGGCCGGTGGCCGCCCAGACGGCGAGCGCGTCGGCGGTGGTCCGGACGTCGTGCACGCGTACCCCCCAGGCGCCGGCGGCGACCGCGAGCAGGCTGGTCGCGATGGTGGCGGCCTCCCGGCCCGCGGTGGGGCGGGGGGTGCCGTCCGGGCCGGCGAGCAGCCGGCCCAGGTACGACTTGCGGCTCGCCCCGAACAGCAGCGGGAAGCCGAGGGCGACCAGTTCGGGCAGGCGGGCGCTGAGCTCCCAGTTGTGCGCGGCGGTCTTGGCGAAGCCGAGCCCGGGGTCGACGATGATCCGGTCGGCCGCCACCCCGGCGGCGAGCGCCTCGTCGATCCGTCGGCCCAGTTCGGCCCGGACGTCGGTCACCACGTCGGTGTAGGTGGCCAGGTCTCCCATGCCGCGCGAGTGGCCGCGCCAGTGCATCAGCACCCAGGGGCAGCCGGCGTCGCGGACCACCCGGGCCATGTCCGGGTCGGCCAGGCCACCGGAGACGTCGTTGACGACGGCGGCTCCGGCGGCGAGCGCCGCCTCGGCCACCGAGGCGCGGGTGGTGTCGATGCTGACCGCGACGCCGGCGGCGGCGAGCTCGCGGACGACCGGCAGGACGCGGGCGGTCTCGGTGTCGGCGTCGACCCGGTCGGCGCCGGGGCGGGTGGACTCACCGCCGACGTCGACCAGCCGCGCCCCCTCGGCCCGCAATCGCACTCCGTGTGCGACGGCGGTGTCGAGGTCGGAGTACAGACCACCGTCGGAGAAGGAGTCGGGCGTGACGTTGAGGACGCCCATCACCACCGGGGCCTGCGCCCGTACCAGATCGGTCACGACTAGACGGTACCGGTCGTCACGGCCCACTCCGGTGGCCCCTGCCGGGCGGCCCGAGGCGGGCCATGACGTGGTCATTGGAACAGGTGTACGATCGGTCGTCCGGGCGGTTTCGGGCCGAGTCTTCGCGGGTTGTCGCAAAGGAGGGCGGCCCGTACGCTGTGGAATTGCCCAGCATCGAGATGGCGAAGCCTGGAGGGAGGGGCCTAAGCGGGAAAAATCCCCCCAAAGCTCGCCACTCTCCGTTGTGGGTGACGAACGTAGCGTCGCCAACGCTGCGCACAGTGAGTAGTTCCCGCCAGGCTTGCCCACCGCACCGCCGCGGCACCGCCGGCCGCGTTATGGGGAGGTTTCCAGTGACCGCCTTCGAGCTCATCGAGACGGCGTCGTCCGGCGTCGCGCAGGCGCTGCACACCCTGGCGTCGGCCCCGCTCGCCGAGCCGGCCCCGAAGGGCATCGACACCAACGGCGTCGTCACCTTCTTCGCCAGCAAGATCGCGCCGATCCTGCTCGCGGTGCTCGGCGTCATCTTCATCGGCCGGGCCAGCCGGGGCGAGATCTCCAAGGTGCTGACGAGTTCCGCCATCGCGATCGTCGGCCTGGCGTTCATCGCCGGCGCGGCCACACTCTTCTTCGTCGGTGACTACCTGATCGACCTGATCTTCGAATAGGCGCGGGCTTCAGATGCGGCTGCGCACCGACGACGACATCTACCGGGCTCGCCTGGTCTACCTCGGGCCGCCCGGTTACACCCTTCCCGTCCACCTGCCGTACGCCCAGTACGGCCTGTTCATGCTGCTCGTACCCCTCTACATGTTCATCCACTGGCTGTTCACGCTGCAGGTCGAGCTCTTCCCCGCCTGGGAGATCGCCCTCGCCATCGTGACCACCTCGTTCATCTTCCGGTACGTCGACCCGGACCGGCCGGCGCGAATGGTGATCCGCACGGCGCTGACCGACTGGCGACGCACCCGGGAGCCGGCCGCCGAGCAACGGGATCCCCGCCTGGTCGGCAGCCGGATCAGGATCCGGGAGGAACTGGCATGACCGGGCGTACGCCGATCGAGCAGTCGAACCACGCGGGTGAGGCGGTCGAATGAGTCGCTCTTCCACGCCGGGTTTCCCGGCCGGACGTCACAGCACCCCGCACGGTAACCGTGCGCGGTCGCTCGACTACCCCGAGCAGGAGCTGCCGGACGAGGAGGCGTACGATCCCGCCCTCGTCGCCAGCCCCGGCAACGGCGGGGTCGGCGTCTTCCAGGCCCCCCGCCCGGCTCCCGGCCGGGGCGTACCCCCGGGCGAACCGACGACCCCGATGCTGGTCGGGGACGGCACGGACATCGACTCCCCGTTCCTCGACCTGTTCGGTGGCGCCGGCCCCACGGCGCGACCGTCCCGGCAGGGTGCCCTGCCCGCCGGGGCGCCACCGCGCCGCCCGACCGGCCGGGAACACCCGCCGATCCCCCACCAGTCGGTCGCGCCGCCCGCGTCCGCCGCCCCCGCGCCGGCCGTCGAGCCGGACACCCCGCCCCCGGCCATCGAGGCGCCCCCCGCCGCCGGTCCGCCGGCGCGGACCCGCGTCCCGCACCAGCCCGGCGACCGGCTCCCGGCAGTCCGGCCGCCGGCCGAGACGGGAACGGTCACCGACCGGGCGGTGGAGACGCCGCCGCCGCGATCGCCCCGTCGCTCGCCGGCCACGCCCGCCGGTGAGCCGCTCACCGCCCGGGAGGCCGCCGAGCGGACCCGGCGCGAGGCCACCGAACGGGCCCGCCGGCAGGCCGCGCACCGGACGGCGCGCGCGCCCGCCCCGCCGACCCCGCCCCGGCCCGCCGATTCGGCGCCACCTGCGCCGGTCGAGCAGGTCTGGCCGGAGGAGACCGAGCCGGCCCGGCCCGTGGCCCCGCCCCCGGCACCCGCCGTTCCGGACCCCGGCCACCGCGCCGTCGCCGCCTCCGGCCGGCGTGAGCTGGCCGAACCGGCCCCGCAGAAGCCGGCCGAACGGGCCTCCCGGGAACTGGCCCCGCCGCGCCAGCGCGCGGCGAGCCGGCGCGACACCCCGACCAGGCCCGTCCGGATACGCCCCCCGAAGATCAAGTTCGGGGACCGGGACCCGTCGATCGACCTGGCGATCACCGAGATCGCCGGTCACCTGACCTTCACCCCCAACACCGTCACCGCCTGGTACTGGCTGCCCGAGGTGCGCTGGGCGTTCCGCCCGGACGCCGAACGGGAGGCGCTGCTCTCCGCCATCTCCGAGCAGTACGCCGGCCTGGCCGGATTCCGGCTGCACCTGCGGCGCACCACCCGCCCCTTCCCGGCCGACGAGTGGGCCCGCACCATCGACGCCCACACCGCCTCGCCGCTGCCCGACGTCCCGGGCACCGCCGGTTGGGCCGACCACCTGGTGGCCGCCCAGCAGCACCTGATGTCGGTCAACCACGCAGAGGGGCAGACCTACCTGGGCGTCACCTTCGCCCGCCGGTCGCTGGGCAACTCACTCACCGAGCGGATGCTGCGCGTGTTCGGCCGGGGCACCGCCGACGGCGAACGACGCAAGCTGGGCCGGACCGTCGAGCAGTTCGACGAGGTGCTCGGCGCGTTCGGTATGCGCGGGCGCCGGGTGACCGCGCAGGAACTGGAGTGGCTGCTCTACCGCTCCGTCGCGCTCTGCATGGCCCCGCCCGGGGCGCTCTCCCCGGTGACCAACGGCCGGTGGGAGCGGGGCGACCTGCTCGCCCTCACCGAGCAGGTCGAGCGCTACCGCACCCCGTACGGCTCGACGCTCAAGCTGGTCAACCGGATGACCGGCGAGGAACGGCACGTCGCCGTGCTGGCCGTCGGCCGGATGGAGCCGCTGGAGATCCCCGAGCGGCACGAGCCGTGGCTGCACTTCCACGAGCGGCTGCCCTGGCCGATGGAGATCTCCACCCGGGTGGACATCCTCGGCTCCGGCGACTCCTTCCGGAACCTCGAGCACCGGCTGCGGATGATCCGCTCCCAGCAGCTCGACTACGCCGAACACGGCATCGACGCCCCGCCCGAGCTGGAGCGACTGGCCAAGCGGGCGCTGGTCATCGGTGACGAGATGACCACCGGCCTGCCGGTCGACTCCGCCCGGGCGCACGGCTGGCACCGGCTCGCGGTCGGCGGCCGGACCAGGGAGGAATGCCTGGAACGGGCCCGCCGGCTCATCCAGCTCTACTCCCGCGAGCTGCGCATCTCGCTCCAGCACCCGAAGAACCAGGACTGGCTGGCCCGCGAGTTCATCCCCGGCGAGCCGATCGCCAACACCGGCTACGTCCGCCGGATGCCGGTCCCCCTGCTCGCCGCCGCGCTGCCGCAGGCCGCCTCGACGGTCGGCGACCGACGCGGCGACCTGATCGGTCGTACCGCCGGCACCTGCCGCCGGCCAGTCTTCCTCGACCTGCACTTCCCGATGGAGGTGCGGGAGCGCTCCGGCCTGGCGGTCTTCGTCGCCGAGCCGGGCGGTGGCAAGTCGACCCTGCTCGGCGCGCTCGGCTACCTGGCCGCCCGGCGAGGTGTGCAGGTCACCCTGCTCGACCCGTCCGGCCCGCTGGCCCGGCTCTGCGCGATGCCGGAGCTGCGGCCGTACTCGCGGGTGCTGAACCTCACCGGGTCCGAACACGGGACGCTGGCGCCGTACTCGCTCATCCCGACCCCGCTGCGCAGCGAGTTCGGCAGCGGCGCGGCGGGCGACCGGGAGTTCGAGATCGCGGTCTCCAACGCCCGCGCCGAGCGCCGGATGCTCGTGCAGGACATCTGCATGATGCTGGTGCCGCCGCAGGTGGCCCGGGAGGCGTCCACCGCCACCCTGTTCCGGCACGCCGTACGCCAGGTGCCGGCCGAGGAGACCTCCACCTTGGACGACGTGGTCGCCTGCCTGCAGGGGATGGACGACGACGCCGGCCGGGAGCTGGCCAACCTGCTGCTGGACACCGCCGAAATGCCGCTGGCGATGCTCTTCTTCGGCCGCCCGCCGGAAGGGCTGCTCGGCGCCGACGCCGCGCTCACCGTAATCACCATGGCCGGCCTGCGGCTGCCCGACCTCAAGATCGAGCGGGAGTACTGGTCGGCCGAGGAGGCGCTGGCGCTGCCGATGCTGCACACCGCGCACCGGCTCGCCGTCCGCCGCTGCTACGGCGGCTCGATGTCGTCGCGCAAGCTGGTCGGCCTGGACGAGGCGCACTTCATGGAGGGCTGGCGCTCCGGCCGGTCGTTCCTGGTCCGGCTCGCCCGGGACTCCCGCAAGTGGAACCTCGCCGCGCTGGTCGCCTCGCAGAATCCGAAGGACATCCTCGGTCTCGACGTGCAGAACCTCGTCTCCACCGTCTTCGTCGGTCGGATCGCGGAGGACACCGAGATCGCCTCCGAGGCGCTGCGGTTGCTCCGGGTGCCGGTCGACGACGGGTACGAGGCCACCCTCGCCTCCCTCTCCGCCGTCGACGCCACCTCGGCGGCGCGGCTCGGCTTCCGCGAGTTCGTCATGCGGGACGTGGACGGCCGCGTGCAGAAGGTCCGCGTCGACGTGTCGTACGTCGACGGGCTGCTGGAACACCTGGACACCACCCCCGCCGCGGTCGCCCAGGCGGCCGGGCAGCTGCCGACCGTCCTGGCTGATCTGGAGGCGTGACATGGCGAGGGCCCGGGCACGGATCGCGGCGCTCCTCCTCGTGCTCGGCGTACTCGCCGGTGCCACGATCTCCTGGCCGGTGATCGGCGCGACACCGGCGGCTGCAGCTCCGCCGGCGGCCCAGGCGCAGGCGATGGCGGAGCTGTGCAGCACGAAGGAGTGGCAGGCGAACTTCCGCGCCTGCGTCGCCAAGCTCCAGGACATCAGCGAGGACGAGGTCAAGTGCCGCAACGCACCGGTCCCGTCCGCGCCGGACTCCGGGCTCGCCGGGTGGTTCGCCTCCCGGCCCGACTCCTCCAAGCTCGCGGGCCCGAAGGGCCTCTACAGCGACTACGGCTATGCCGGTTACAGCTTCAACACCTACGACGTGGAGGGCGGCTGTGCCTCCACCGTGCTCCATCCCGACTACACGTTCACCACCACGATGGCCAACGGCGAGTTCATGATGGCCACGGCGATCGTGGGGGCCTCCAACGCGCTCCGTGAGCGAGCCTGGGACCCGCGCTCGATGTGGGGTTGGGCCGACCCGCTGGTGGAGAAGGCCACCAAGGCCGTCTATCAGAAGGTGTTCAGCGTCTTCGGCATCATCACGCTCTGCGTCGTCGGTCTCTACCTGCTCTGGCGCTCCCGCCAGTCGGACATGAGCAACGCGATGACCACGGCGGGCTGGGCGCTGCTGGTGATGGTGGCGGTGACCGCGCTGGCCGCCTGGCCGGTCAAGTCGGCCAATATCGCCGACGGCACCCTCATCACCTCGCTCGGCGTAGTGCACGACGCGGTCGGTCCGGCAGCCAGGGACACCCCGCCCGGACAGTGCGACGATCCCAACCCGGAAGCATGCAAGGACAACCGTCCCCCCGCTGTCCGGGCCAGTGACACCGCGACCGAGTCGATGCTCTATCGGAACTGGTTGCGGGGCGTGCTGGGGTCGGCCGACAGCGAGACCGCGAAGAAGTACGGGCCGGCGCTCTACGACGCCAAGTCGCTCTCCTGGGAGGAGACGCAGAAGCTCCGGCAGAACCCGGCAACCCGTGAGGCGACCATCAAGGCCAAGCAGCAGCAGTGGGCCCGGGTAGCGGAGCAGATCAGCAAGGAGGACCCGGAGGCGTACGAGTACCTCAAGGGCACCAGGGACATGGACCGGATCGGCTCCGGCTTCATCGCGGTGCTGGCGGCGCTGCTCTTCGCCATGTTCGACCTGACCGCGTCGCTGCTGGTGCTGCTCGGCTTCCTGATCTTCCGGTGGGCGGTCATCGCCGCGCCCATCCTCGGCACCATCGGTCTGCTGCGGCCGGCCAGCGCCGGTCTGCGCCGTCTCGGCAACGCGGTGGTCGCCGCCGTTTTCAACATCGCCATCTTCGGCACCGGCGCGGCGATCTACCTCTTCGCGGTCGACCTGATCATGAGCACGCCCACCCTGCCGGGCTGGCTCCAGGTGGTACTGGTCTGGCTCTGCGGCGTGGTCGGTTGGCTGCTGCTGCGCCCGTACCGGCGGATCACCCAGCTCGGTGGAAAGGACAGCAGCGAGGCGGTCAGCTCGGCCGGTTCGTGGCACCGTCGCTTTTTCCGGGACATGCGCGTCGCCGCCCGGCTCGACGTGGCCGAACCCGGTGGCACCGCCGAGCCGGCCCTCGCCCGCCGGCGAGGCGCGGCGCTGGAGCCGTCGAGGCTCCGCCCGGAGGCCCGTCGGGAGGATCCGTCCCACTCCGCCACCCCCGAGGTCCGGGAACGGCCCGACGGTCGCGAGCGCCCCGACGAGACCGACCCGCCGGAGCAGCGGCCCAGCACGGGCGGGGCCGCCACCGCCCCCCGTCAGCGCCGGCAGCCGGCGAGCTGGACCGAGCCGGACGTGCCGGAGGAGACGCCGTCGTTCGTGGTCTACCGTCCTGACTCCGCCGAACGGGCGCCGGCCCCCAAGCCGAGCCCCCGGGTGCGCTCCGAGGCACGGTGAGGGCGATGCGACGGACGCTCGAATCTCTGTTCCGCCGGGTCCTGCGGTCCCGGATCGGCGTCGCGGCCGGGATCGCCGTGCTGGTCCTCGGGGTGCTCGGGACAGCCCGCCTGGTGGCCGGCCCCGCCGACCCCACGGACGGGCTCAGCAGCCGGCCCCGCCAGCCCATCACGACGGTCGACCCGCACGAGGGCGACGACGGTGTCATCGCCACTCCGGTGCCGCGGTCCCCCCGGACACGACCGGGTGAGCCGACTCCCGAGCAGACCGCCACCCGCTTCACCGCCGCGTGGCTCGAGGGCCCCGCCACCACCGCGGAGCAGTGGCAGGCCGGACTACGTCCGTTGTCGACGTCAGGGCTCACCGAGAAACTCGCCGGCGCTGACCCGCAGGGTGTGCCGGCCGAGAAGGTCACCGGTGCGGTGACCCTCCGGCCGCGGACCGAGGCCTTCACCGAGGTGCTGGTGCCGCTGGAGACCGGTCGGCTCCGCCTCGAACTGGTCGCGCCCGACGGGCGCTGGTTGGTGGACGCCGTGGACTGGGAGCGGGAATGACTACCGAGCTGCCGGGGGTGGGTCAGCCACCCCGTCGCCGACTTCGGACCGGCACGCTGGTCACCGCGTTAACCGCCACCTTCGCTTTGCTCTGCTGCGGCGGCGGAAGCGCGGCCTTCTTCCTCACCAACCTGGGTGGAGAGCGGGACAACCTGGTCTCGAACGAGATGACCTGCGAGCAGGACCACAAGGTCGACGTGACCGGCGACATGCCACGGATGTCGGACTACGGTGACAGCCAGCTCCGCAACGCCGCCATCATCATCAAGGTCGGCCAGGAGATGAAGGTCCCGCCCCGTGGTTGGGTCATCGCGGTGGGCACGGCGATGCAGGAGTCCGCACTGCGGAACCTCGCCAACAGCACCGTCCGGGGTTCCCGCGACATCCCCAACGAGGGCGTCGGCCGCGACCACGATTCCGTGGGCCTGTTCCAGCAACGGGCGGGCTGGGGCAGCGTCACCGAACGGATGACCCCCTCCTACGCCGCCCGGAAGTTCTACGAGAAGCTGCTCCAGGTCGACGGGTGGGAGCAACTCTCGCTGACCCGGGCGGCCCAGAAAGTCCAGATCAGCGCATATCCCGACGCCTACGCCAAGCATGAGGACACCGCCGCGAAGATCGTTAACGCGCTGGCCAAGGGAGCCGCCCGAACCGTCCAGATCGCCGACAAGGCGGTCTGCGACCGGGCCTCCGCGAAGACCATCGCCGCTTCCGGCTGGACCGCGCCCGTCCCGGGAGGGGTCGGCTCCGGTTTCCGGACCAGGAGCCGGCCCCGGCACAACGGGGTGGACATCGCCGCACGCAAGGGCACGCCGATCCACGCCGCCGCCAGCGGCCGGGTACTCGTCGCCCGCTGCGACCCCGATCACAACGGCCGCCGCGACTGCGACGTGGACGGCTACCCAAACAAGGGCGGCTGCGGCTGGTTCGTCGACATCCTGCACGCCGGTGGATACCTCACCCGCTACTGCCACATGGTGCAGAAGCCGCTGGTCGTCCCCGGTCAAGAGGTCAAGGCCGGCGAGATGATCGGACGGGTCGGCAGCAGCGGCAACTCCTCCGGCCCGCACCTCCACTTCGAAGTGCACCGGGACCGGGACCGCAGTTCCGCCGGGGCGATCGACCCGGTGCCGTGGATGCGGCAGCGCGGCGCGCCGCTGGACGGCTCGGCGTGAGGCACCCGGGACGATGACCGGTCCGCTGCCGGATCCCTTCGCCGGCCAGCCGGACTGGGCACCCCTGCCGCCGCGTCCGGTCGAGATCCTGCCCGCCACCGGACGGATCGAGCTGCGGGGACGACGGGTGCTGGTCGGGCTGCCCGGCCTCGGCTGGCGGGGCGACCTGCGGGCCGACGAGCGGGTGGTGCAGGGCAGTCGCACCTACGTTCCGATCATCCCGGAGCACGAGTGGTACCGGGCGGAGTCGGAGCAGGTCGAGGTGTTCGCCCCGCTCGTACCCGTCGAGCGGGTCTGGGTGGAGACGGTCGGCGGCCGCCCCTCACCCGGCACGCCCGGCCGCGAGCAGGGCATCCGGCTGGTGTCCCTCGACGCACCCACCCACCAGGCCCCCACGCCGGTGTTCGAGGCGGACTCGGTCAGCGGCCGGCGGGTGGTGCGCGTCGAGGACGGCGTCGAGCACCGCGACCTGCGCGCGGTGACCGAGACCTACTCCGGTGCGGACGGGGACATCTGCATCCGGGTCACCTCGGAACTGGAGTGGTACCGATGGGCCTGGCGCGGGCAGCCACCGACCACGATGGAGGTGCCGGTGCACCTGCTGTGGATCGAGTGACGGCTCAGACCGCCTTGCGGCCTCCGCAAACCCGCCATCCGTCGGCCGTATCGACCACGTCGAAGGTCCAGTCCTCGCGACGGCTACTGCGGGGCTGCCCGTCCGAGGAGCCAGCGATCGTCAAGGTGGTCGTCACCGCTTCACCGGCGGCGCTCCTGGTGCTCGTGAGCGGCCCCCAGCTTACCCGCACGACCACGTTGAAGTTTGCTTCGCGCTGCTCCACCTCGGCCCGCAGGGCCTCTACCGCCTCCAGATCAGGGTGCCCGTCACACACAAGGAGCGTCGCTCTGGTGTCGTTGCGATTGACGAGGAACTCGCGCAGGTAGTTGTCCACCACCACGTCCGGCGCGCTCCGGTCGGGCGTCGTCGCGCGGTCGTACAGCACGTAGCCGATGGCCGCCCCACTCACGCAGAGCAGCGCCAACACCCCGGCGACGACACTGAGGACCGTGCGGGTCCGGCGGGGCTGCGGCGGCGGCACCGGGGCGACGGCAGGGGGCGCCAACTGCTCCGGCGGGGTCCGCTGCGCCGGTACGCGGGAGACCTGGGAACCGGCGGGGGGCTGCACTGATTCCACCCCCTGAGGCTAGCGGTTGAGCGGCTCGCACCCAATGCCCCAGATCCTGCGGATCGTGACAGGGCGACCCCGGGAGGTGACAGTTCAGCACCAGGTGCGACAGGACCGGCGCATCGCCGTCCCGGTTCCGGGGTGCGCGACCCGACCTGGGATACGGTCTGCTCGGGGAGGTTTCCAACCTCGGAAAGAGGGGTGGACACGGTGGCCGGTCCGAAGGGTCGTACGAACCGTGCCACCGCCCTGCACCGGCGGGCCGCCGCCACGGTCGCCGCGGCGGCCGGCGTACTCGACGAGACCCGACCGGCCCCCGCTGACCAGCGCCGGCAGTACGAACTGGCCGACCGGCTCCGGACGGCCGCGGCCCTGGTCGCCCCGGGCTGGGCGGGTGCTCCGTTGGACTCGCTCCCGCCGGACACCCCGGCCGGTGAGGAGAATCCGCCCTTCATCCGGGTCGGCACGGCCGCCCCGCTGGACGACGCCCGCTTCCCCGCTCTGGTGCCGCTGCTCGGCACCGGACACCTCACGCTCGACGTCGACGCCCGGGAGCCGCGGGCGGTGGGCCTGCTCCGGGCCGTACTGCTGCGGTTGCTGGCGGCGACGCCGGCCGGTTGCCTGCTGGTCCGCGCGGTGGACGGCGCGGGCGCGGGGGACACGTTCGCACCGTTCGCGGCCCTGGCCGACGCCGGCCTGTTGCCACCTCCGGCGGTGGACGTGGGCGGGCTGCGGGCGGTGCTCACCGAGGCCGAGCAGTGGGTGTCGCCCGGCACCGGCCGTCCCCGCCGGCACGACCGGACGCTGCTGCTGATGGTCGCCGGGCTGCCGGAGCACACGACGCCGAGCGACCTGGACCGGGTCGAGGCGCTGGCCGAGGCGGGCCGGCCGGCCGGTCTGCACCTCGTGGTCGCGGGCTGGCCGCCGGCCACCCGCCGGCCGCTGCCGCAGGCCACCCGGCTGGAGCTGCGTACCGCGTACGCGCTGCTCGGTGATCCGCCGGGCAGCCCGTTCAGTGGGCCGGGCGCGGACTCCCCCGGCGGGTTGAACTCCCCGGTCTTCGTGGACGAGGACCCGGGGCCGGAGCTGGTCGGGGCGGTCTGCCGCCGGCTGGCCGAGCAGGTCGAGGCGGGTTCCCGACTGGACCTGACGGAGCTGCTTCCGGCGGAGACGGAACCGCTCTGGGGTGCCTCCTCCGCGCGCGGACTCTCCACCACGGTCGGCGACGCCAACGGGCGTCCGGTGACGGTGGGCTTCACCGAGCTGACCCCGCACTGGCTGGTCAGTGGCCGGTCCGACGCGGGCCGTGCGGCGTTCCTGACCAACGCGCTGCTCGGCCTCGCCGCCCGGTACGGCCCGGACGAGCTGGTCCTCCACCTGGTGGACCTCGGTGACAACGAGTCCTTCGTGGAGTTCCTGCAGACCGAGCGGGACCGGTCCTGGGTGCCGCAGGTGCGCGCTGCCGCGATGGCGGCCGACCCGGAGTACGTCCGGGATCTCTTCGACCAGTTGGCGGCGGAGGCCCGTCGCCGGGAGGAGGCCGGCGTCCGGGCCGGTGGACAGCGCTTCGCCGAGCTGCGGGAGCACCGGTCGCTGCCCCGGATCGTCTGCGTGATCGACAACTTCCCGCTGCTGCTGGCGGACCGGGACCCGGTCGCCGCCGACGTGCTGGCCCGGCTGGACGGGCTGGCCCGGGCCGGGCGCGCGTACGGCGTCCACCTGGTGCTGTCCGGTGTGGGCGACCTGGGCATCGGGGCCGGGGCGGCCCCGAGGGACTCGGTGCTGGGGCAGTTCCCCGTCCGGGTGGCGCTCTCCGGCGGCGGCGCGGTGCTGATGCCGACGAACGACGCGGCCGCCGGCCTGGCGGTGGGCAGTGCGGTGGTGAACACCGCCGGCGGCCTGGGCGGGCCGCGCGGTGCCACCCGGGGGCATGAGCGGCTGGTCCGCTTCCCCGATCCGCACGACGACCCCGGGGCCGTCGAGCGGCTGCGGCACCGGCTCTTCGAGGCCCGTCCGGAGGACGCCGCCCCGCCGGTGGTCTTCGCCGGTTGGGCCCGGCCGCTGCTGCGCAACGATCCCCGGATGCGGGCTGCGGTGGCCGGTCGGGCCGGGGGCGTCGAGGCGCTGCTCGGTCGGGCGGTGGACGTGGCCCGGACGACGGTCGCCGTCCCGCTCGGCCCGGTGGCCGGGCGCAACCTGGCCGTCCTCGGTCCGGGCGCGGCGGCGGCCCGGCTGCTGGTGACCGCCGTACGCAGCACGGCCGCGCACCACCCGCCGGGCACCGCCCGGTTCGTGCTCGCGCCGCTGGCCGACGGCTCCGCCGCGTTGGCCGAGCAACTGGCGGCCGAACTGGCCGAGCGGCAGCGGGTGGAGACGGTGGACGGTCCGGGCCTGCTGACGGCGCTGGACGGCGACGGGCCGGGATACCTGGTGGTGTTCGGTCTGGACCTCGCCAGGCCGGCGGAGCTGCCGGTCGACCGGCTGCGGACGCTGCTGCGCGACGGGCCGCCCGCCGGAACGCACCTGCTGGGGTGGTGGCGTACGGTGCCGCCCTTCGCCGCGCTGCTCGAACCGGAGGGCGAGGTGGACAAGCTGGCCGCTGTCGCCGTGGTGGACGTGCCGGGGGCGATGCTCGGCGCGGTCTTCGGCCGGCCGGTGTCGTGGCGGCCCCGCCCGGGCCGGGCCGTGCTCTGGGACGGTCCGGGCGAGCGGGGCACGGTGCTCGTGCCCTTCGCCGACGAGGAGGAACGGGCGTGAGCGTCGACGAGGTGGGTACGGCGGCCACGGTCCGGCAGCGGGCCGGCGACGAGCCGGTCGGCGCGGTCGCCGCCGCCTGGACGGACTACCTGGCCGCCGCCCGCCAGCTCGACGGGGTACGCCGGGCCGCGGCGACCGCCGCCGCGGAGCAGGCCCGCGCGGTCGAGGCGGCCCGGGAGGAACTGGCCGGGGTGCACGCCCGGCTGGCGCCGCAGCAGGATCGCCTGCGTGAGCTGGGCGTACCACCGATCTCACTGACCCCGACGCCGCCGGAGCTGACCGAGGCGGCCCGGTCGATGGTCGGCGGCCCGGCTGCGGTGCTGGCCGCGCTGCGGGTGGCCCGGGGCTGGGCTGACTCCGCCGATGCGACGCTGGCCGCCCGGGGCCCGCTGCGTCCGTCGGCCTGGCCGCCACGGGCCCGCAACCTGCTGGTGTACGGCCCGCTGGCGCTGCTGGCGCCGCTGGTGCAACTGGTCGTCCTGCTGGTCGCCGGGGCGGGCGCGGCGAGCGTCGCGGCGCTGGTGGTCGGGGTGCCGATGCCGGCGGTGGCGTTCGCCGTCGGCTGGGTCGCGGTGGGGCGGTTCTTCCCGGCCCGGGCGGGTGAGCGGCTGGACCGTACGCCCCGGCTGGGGGCGTTGACCTGCCTGGTGCCGGCGGTGGCGGTCGCGGGCGGGATCATGCTGGCGCTGCTCGCGGGCTGATCCGGGACAGCGGGCTGACCCGGGGCACGCGACGGCCGCGGTGCTCGCCAGCGCCGCGGCCGTGTCGTCGGGTGGGTCAGCGGGGGATGATCAGGGCCATCGCCTCGGCCCGGGACTTCGCGTCGTGCTGGAGGGTGCCCCGCACCGCCGAGGTGATGGTCTTCGCGCCGCTCTTCTGGATGCCACGCATCGCCATGCACATGTGCTCGCACTCCAGCACCACGACGACGCCGCGCGGTTGCAGCTTGCTCATCAGCAGGTCGGCGATCTGCGAGGTGAGCCGTTCCTGCACCTGTGGCCGGCGGGCGAAGACCTCGACCAGTCGGGCCAGCTTGGACAGGCCGGTGATCCGGCCGTCCGGGCCGGGGATGTAGCCGATGTGGGCGCTGCCCCGGAACGGCAGCAGGTGGTGTTCGCAGAGGCTCATCACGTCGATGTCCCGGACCAGCACCAGCTCTTCGTGGTTGGCCTCGAAGGTGGTGCTGAGCACCTGGGCCGGGTCGACCCGCAGGCCGGCGAAGAGTTCCGCGTACGCCCGGGCGACCCGGGCCGGGGTCTGCTGGAGGCCGTCGCGGTCCGGGTCCTCCCCGACCGCGATGAGGATCTCGCGGACCGCCTTCTCGATCCGGGCGAGGTCCATCGTGTCCTCGATCGGGCGGCCGGTGAGCCTGCCGCTGATCAGTCGGGCGGCGACGTAGTCGAGCACCTCGTCACCGGGCTCGGTGGACGAGGCGGCCAGCCCCGAGGGGTCAGGGCTGGCCGCGGCGTCGGTGTTCAGTGCGTACCGTCCGAGTTGTTCGAGGAACCTCCGACGGAGGCGCCGTCGGCCTGCGCCTGCGCCTTCAGCTTCTCCTTCTCGGCCGGGGTGAGCACCGGCGGCTCGGTGGAGGGCTGGCGCTTGCCGAAGCCGTTGTAGGGGGCCATCGGCGGGCGCTTCACCACCCGGGCGCAGATCCGGGCCATGTCGGCGGTGGAGAGGGTTTCCTTCTCCATCAGCTCCAGGACCATGTTGTCCAGGACGTCCCGGTACTCCACCAGGATCTCCCAGGCCTCGTCGTGGGCCAGCTCGATCAGGGCCCGCATCTCGCCGTCGATCTCGGCGGCCACCACGTCGGAGTAGTCCCGCTCGTGGCCCATGTTGCGGCCGAGGAACGGCTCGTCGCCGCTGGTGCCGTACTTGATCGCGCCGAGCTTGGAGCTCATGCCGTACTGCGTGATCATCGCGCGGGCCAGCTGGGTGGCCTTCTCGATGTCGTTGCCGGCGCCGGTGGTCGGCTCGTGGAAGACCAGCTCCTCGGCGGCCCGACCGCCCAGCGCGTACGCCAGGGTGTCGATCATCTCGGCGCGGGTCTGGGTGTACTTGTCCTCGGTCGGCAGGACCAGGGTGTGCCCCAGCGAGCGGCCCCGGGACAGGATGGTCACCTTGTGCACCGGCGCGGCGTGCGGCAGCGCCCAGGCGACCAGCGCGTGCCCACCCTCGTGGTACGCGGTGATCTTCTTCTCCTGGTCGCTCATCACCCGGGTCCGGCGCTGCGGGCCGGCGATCACCCGGTCGATCGACTCCTCGAGCGAGTCGTTGGTGATCGCCCGCTGCTCCTTACGGGCGGTGAGCAGCGCGGCCTCGTTGATCACGTTGGCCAGGTCGGCGCCGCTGAAGCCGGGGGTACGCCGGGCCACCGAGTCGAGGTCGACGTCGGGGGTGAACGGCTTGCCCTTGGCGTGCACCCGCAGGATCGCCTTGCGGCCCTCCATGTCGGGGGCGTCGACCGGGATCTGCCGGTCGAAGCGGCCCGGGCGCAGCAGCGCCGGGTCGAGGATGTCCGGCCGGTTGGTGGCGGCGATCAGGATGACCCCGCCCTTGGTGTCGAAGCCGTCCATCTCGACGAGGAGCTGGTTGAGCGTCTGCTCGCGCTCGTCGTGGCCGCCGCCCATGCCGGCGCCGCGGTGCCGGCCGACGGCGTCGATCTCGTCGACGAAGACGATCGCCGGGGCGTTCGCCTTGGCCTGCTCGAAGAGGTCGCGGACCCGGCTGGCGCCGACACCCACGAACATCTCGACGAAGTCGGAGCCGGAGATCGAGTAGAACGGCACCCCGGCCTCGCCGGCGACCGCGCGGGCCAGCAGCGTCTTACCGGTACCGGGCGGGCCGAAGAGCAGCACGCCCTTCGGGATCTTGGCACCCAGGGCCTGGTACTTCGCCGGGTTCTGCAGGAAGTCCTTGATCTCGTGCAGCTCCTCGACGGCCTCCTCGGCCCCGGCCACGTCGGCGAAGGTGGTCTTCGGCGTGTCCTTGGTGATCATCTTGGCCTTGGACTTGCCGAAGTTGAGCACCCGGGAGCCGCCGCCCTGCATCTGCGACATGAAGAAGATCAGCAGGAGCACCAGCAGGACGATCGGGAGCAGGTTGACCAGCAGGCTCACCCAGATGCTGTCGGACGACACCTTGGCGTCGGCCGGGCCGGTGACCCGGTTGGCCGCCTTGGCCTCCAGGACCTCGTTCCAGACGTCGTCGCCGACCTCGTACGGGAACTGGGCCTCGATCCGGTCGGTGGTGGTGTCACCGAACTTGGTCTTCTCGGCCAGGTCGAGCTGGAGCGTCTGCTCCTTGTCCTGGAAGACGACCTTCTTGATCTTGGGCGTACCGGTGTTGAGCTGGTCGAGCGCAACGGAAGTGTCCACCCGGTGGTAGCTGGGACCAGCGGTGAACAGCTGACTGAGCACAACGGCGCCGAGGATGACCAGGATGATCCAGACCACCGGTCGGCGGAAGAAACGCGTACGTTCCATACTGTTGTCGAGCGCCGAGACGCCCGCATCCTCCTGATCGACGTCCTGACCGTCTGAATGGTGTCGCCGCTGTCGGCGACGCCGGGCCGCCGTGCGGGCCGGCCTCGACCCCGAGGCGCGAACTGCCGCGCCGCGGTCATTCGACGGTACACCGTTCGTGCCAGGCGTGAGCTTGCGAGCCCAGCACTTACGCGGACGGCGAACCGAGGTTTCAGCCGGTGTGGCGGAGAGTTCCGCAGCCGGCCGACCCGACCGCCCGGTCACGCGGGTCGAGGGCCGGACGCGGAGTCGCCTCCACGCCACCGACACCTACCGTAGTCGGATTCGCTGAGAGCCCGCTGAACGTCCGCTCGATGGACACCGATACACACGGCCGCCGGGCCGGGCGGCGCCGGCCCGGCGGAGAACTCAGGACCGGGCGTAGACCTCGGGCTTGAGCACGCCGACGTACGGCAGCTCGCGGTACCGCTCGCCGAAGTCGAGGCCGTAGCCGACGACGAACTCGGTCGGGATGTCGAAGCCGACGTACTTCACCGGGACGGGGACCTTCACCGCGTCCGGCTTGCGGAACAGCGCGACCACCTCGACGCTGGCCGCCGAGCGGGACTCGAGGTAGCGCAGCAGCCAGGAGAGGGTCAGGCCGGAGTCGACGATGTCCTCCACCACGACCACGTGCCGGCCGGCGATGTCCCGGTCCAGGTCCTTGAGGATGCGGACCACGCCGGAGGAGGTGGTGCCCTGGCCGTACGAGGAGACGGCCATGAACTCCAGCTCGGCCGGCGGGCCGTGCCGGCCGAGCGCCCGGGCGAAGTCGGCCATGAACATGACCGCGCCCTTGAGCACACAGACGAGCAGGAGTCCGTCCTCGACGCCGGCGTAGTCCGCCGAGACCTGCTTGGCCAGTTCCGCGGTCTTCTCGCGGATCTGCGCCTCGGAGATGATCACGTGATCGATGTCGGCGTCGTACCAGGAGCCGTCAGCCATGACTCCTAGCCTGCCGTACGCCGGTCGACCTCCGTCGGCGGGGCCGCCCCTTTTGGAGCGGTCCCGACGTGGATTTTATCGGCAAACCCGACGAACCACCTCAGCAGGCACGGGAGCGCCAGCGGCGACCGCCGTCGGTGGGCTTCCAGTCGGCCGAGTCGCGGCTGTCGGAGGTGAGCCCGGCCGCCGAGGCGACGGCCAGGACGACGAGGAAGAGAAGCAGCAGCAGAAACTCCATGGCGGCGCTCGCTTTCGCGTTGATTCGAGTGGTTTTCGCCGCCGGTGCGCACCGGACTGGACCCAGTCTCCGCCCACCGTCCGAGCCCGGACAGTGGCAGGAACGCCATCACCCCTCGATTTCCTGCCACCGCTGCGGTTACCCTCGTCACATGCTCCGCACCGTCGCCGTCGTCGCCCTGGACGGGGTCGCCACCTTCGAGCTCGGCGTGCTCGCCGAGGTATTCGGCACCGACCGGACAGCCGACGGGTTCCCCGCCCACCGCTTCCGGGTGTGCAGCCCCGACGGCGCGGCGGTACGCACCTCCTCCGGCTTCCACCTGACCCCGCACACCGATCTCGGCGCCGTCGAGGACGCCGACCTGGTCGCCGTCCCCGCCCACCAGCACGGCACCACCGCCCCCGGGTGCGTGCTCGACGCGCTGCGCCGGGCCGCCGAACGGGGGGCGTACCTGTTCAGCGTCTGCTCGGGCGCCTTCCTGCTCGGCGAGGCCGGGCTGCTCGACGGCCGGAAGTGCACCACCCACTGGCGGTACGTCGACGAGCTGCAACGTCGGCACCCGACCGCCCGGGTCCAGTGCAACTCGCTCTACGTCCAGGACGGCAAGCTGCTCACCAGCGCCGGCACGGCGGCCGGCATCGACGCCTGCCTGCACCTGATCCGGCAGGAGCACGGCTCGGCCACGGCCACCCGGCTCGCCCGCCGGATGGTGGTCCCGCCGCACCGCGACGGCGGACAGTCCCAGTACGTCGAGGCACCCATCCCGAAGGCCCCCGAGGCGCCCACCCTGGAGCCCGTGCTGGAGTGGCTGATCGGACACCTGGACCGGCCGACCACGGTGGAGGACCTGGCCGCCCGGGCGGGCATGTCACCGCGTACCTTCGCCCGGCGCTTCCGGGCCGAGACCGGCACCACCCCGCACGACTGGCTCACCAACCAGCGGCTGCTGCTGGCGCGGCGGCTGCTGGAGGACACCGCGCTGACCGTGGAGGCGGTCGCCGACCGGGCCGGCTTCGGCGACGCCGCCGCCCTGCGGCACCACTTCACCCGCCGGATCGGCACCACCCCGCACGCGTACCGCACCACCTTCCGGGACCGGGTCACCGCCCACTGACGGTCGCCTGCCCCGAAGGATCAGTACCCGACGGCGGCACCGTCGACCCGGGGCTCCGAGCCCGCCACGTACCCGCCGGACGGCGACCGGAAGATCGCCTGCCCGTACCCGAAGGCGGCCCGCTCGGCGGTGACCGCCACCTCGTGCCCCCGGGCGCGCAGCCGGCCGACCAGGCCGGGCTCGGCCGCCAGCTCCGGCTCGACGAGCAGGGTGCGGCCGGTGTGCCAGTACCAGCGCGGGGCGTCCAGCGCGGCCTGCGGATCTCCGTCGGCGTCGAGGGCCGCGGAGACGAACTGCACGTGCCCCTGCGGCTGCATGTGCCCGCCCATCACCCCGAACGGCCCGACCGGCGCGCCGTCGCGGGTCAGGAAGCCCGGGATGATCGTGTGGAACGGCCGCTTCGCCGGGCCGACCACGTTCGGGTGGTCGGGGTCGAGGCGGAAGCCCAGACCCCGGTTCTGCAGGGCGAAGCCGTACCCGGGCAACACCACGTACGAGCCGAACGCCAGGTAGGTGGACTGGATGAGGCTGACCATCATCCCGCCCGCGTCGGCGGTGCAGAGGTAGACCGTGCCGCCGCGTTCCGGCTCCCCGGCCACCGGGTCGCCGGCGGAGTCGGTGACCAGCCGCCGCCGGGCGGCCGCGTACCCGAGGTCGAGCAGGGCGGCGGTCGGGGACGGCGCGCGATCCGGGTCGGCCACGTGGGCGTGGGCGTCGGCGAAGCCCAGCTTCATCGCCTCGACCTGCCGGTGCACCCGCTCCTCGACGGTGCGCCCGGCCAGATCCGTGCCGTCGAGGATGTTCAGCGCGAGCAGCGCGGCGATGCCCTGGCCGGGCGGCGGCAGTTCCCAGACCTCGTGGCCCCGGTAGGACACGCCGACCGGGTCGACCCAGGTCGAGGTGTGCCGGGCCAGGTCGTCGCCGGTGAGCAGGCCGCCGGTGCGCGCGGCGTGCGCGTCGAGCGCCGCCGCGATCTCGCCGGTGTAGAAGTCCGCCGCACCGGTCTCCGCGATCCGGCGCAGGGCCCGGGCGGCGTCCGGGTTGCACCACCGCTCGCCGGGGCGGGGCGCCCGCCCACCGACGGTGAACACCCGGTCGAACTCCGCGTACTCCTCGCCGTGCAGGCCGGCGTGCCCGGCCACCGCGCGGGCCCAGGTGGCGGCGGTACCGGCGGAGACCGGGTGGCCGTGCTCGGCGTACCCGACCGCGTCGGTGAAGAGGTCGGCGAAGGGCAGCGAGCCGAACCGGTCGTGCAGGTCCCGCCAGCCGGCCGGTGCGCCCGGCACGGTCACCGGCAGCCAGCCCCGGGGCGGCATCGCCGGGCCGCGCGCCTGCGCGCCACCGAGCGCCCCGGCCGGCTGCGCCGCCTGCCGCCCGGTCGCGGCGAGCACCACCTCACGGGTCAGCCCGGCCGGTGACCGGCCGGCGGCGTTGAGGCCGTGCAGCCGCTCGCCGTCCCAGACGATGGCGAAGAGGTCGCCGCCGATGTCGTTCGACGGCGGCTGCACCACGGTCAGGGTGATCGCGGTGGCCAGTGCCGCGTCGACGGCGTTGCCGCCGCGCCGCAGCACGGCCAGGCCCGCGGCCGCCGCGAGCGGCTGGCTGGTCGCGACGGCGCCGTTCGGGGCCAGCAGCGGCAGTCGGGGGTACGCCATCCGCCATGTCTACCGCCTGCGGCGGCTCCCGGCGAGAGCTACGCCCACCCGCCGCCGCGCCCCGCTCCGACCTGTCCCTCATGATCGGGTAGCGGAATCGGAGTCGACACGCCGACCGATCCGCCCCGGCGTGCTACCCGATCGTGGGCGACCCGATCCGTCCGAGTGGAATGCCGGCCCGGATGCACAGCCGGCCCGGGGTGCTTCAGTCGACGGGCCGCAGGGTGCCGTCGCGGCGGGCCACCCGCAGTCCACCGGGCAGCGCGGTCGCGCCCTGTCCGTGCCAGTCGGTGACCAGCGCGTCGAGCGCGGCGACGTGCCGGTGCGAGAGCGCGGCGGGCGGCGCGCCCAACTCCCGCGCCCAGGCGTGCAGCACCCGGGTGCGGACCGCCCCGGGCAGGTCGGCCAACACCGCCACGGCGAGCCCGTCCGCCCCGACCCGTGCCCCGGCGAGCGCGGCGCTGGCCAGGTCGTCCAGGGCGGCCGTGTCCGCGGCGACCAGTCGGGCGGTGCGCGCCAGGTTGTCCAGCACCCCCTCGCCGAGCGCCCCGACCAGCACCGGCAGCACGTCGGCCCGGACCCGGGCCCGGGCGTACGACGGGTCGGCGTTGTGCGGGTCCTCCCACACGGTGAGCCCGAGCGCTGCGCACGCCTTGCGGGTCTGCTCCCGGGTGACGTCGAGCAGCGGGCGCAGCAGCGGCACCCCGTCCAACTCCCGGCGCGGCGGCATGCCGGCCAACCCGCGCGGCCCCGCGCCCCGGGCCAGGGCGAGCAGCACCGTCTCGGCCTGGTCGTCGCGGGTGTGCCCGACCAGTAGCGCGGCGGCCCCGTGCCGGCGGGCAGCGTCCACCAGCGCCTGGTACCGCGCGTCGCGGGCGGCCGCCTCGGGACCGCCGGGTCGCCCGGCCACGGTCACCGGGACCGCCTCCACCGGGTCGAGCCCGGCTTCGACGCCCCACCGGGCCACGTCGGCGGCACGGCCGGCGGAACCCGCCTGCAACCCGTGGTCCACGGTGACGAGCCCGGCGCGACGACCCGACCGGGGCGCGACGAAGGCGGTGGCGGCGGCGAGGGCCAGCGAGTCGGCCCCACCCGAGCAGGCCACCAGGACCGGCCCGCCGCCGGGCAGCCCGGTCAGCGCGCGGCGGACCGCGAGCCTGATCGCGGCGACCGGCGGGGCGAGGGCGGCCACGGCCGGACGCTCAGCCGGCGGCGGGAGTGGCGCCGGCCGGCCCGTGCACCCGGGCCACCCAGGCGTCCGGGTCGCCCAGCTCGTCGAGTCGGGGCAGGGTCAGCGGGGAGCCGAAGATCTTGTTGAAGCCGTCCATGCCGACCCGGTCGACGACGCCGTGCACGAATTTGCGGCCCTCGGCGTACTGGCGCATCTTGACGTCCACGCCGAGCAGACGGCGGATCGCCTTCTCCAGCGGGTTGCCGGCCTCGCGACGCCGGTTGAACGCCGCCCGGATCCGCTCCACGCTCGGGATGACCTGCGGGCCGACGCCGTCCATGACGAACTCGGCGTGCCCCTCCAGCAGCGTCATCAGGGCGGTGAGCCGATCCAGCACGGCCCGCTGGGCGGGGGTCTGCACGATGTCGAGGACGCTGGTCCGGCTCTCCGGGTCCTTCACCGCGTCGGAGAGCGTGGACACGCCCCGGCGCAGCCGCTCCAGCAGGTGCTCGCTGCCCTGCGAGGCGTCCACGAACGCCTGCACCTCGCCGAGGAAGTACGCCCGCATCCAGGGCACCGCGGTGAACTGGGTGCGGTGGGTGACCTCGTGCAGGCAGACCCAGAGCCGGAAGTCGCGCGGGTCGGCCTCCAGCTTCCGCTCCACCTCGACGATGTTCGGCGCGACCAGCAGCAGCTGACCGGGATCGGCGGAGAAGACCTCGTACTGGCCGAGGACCCGGCCGGAGAGGTACGCCAGCACGGTGCCGGCCTGCACGCCGGTCACCCGGGAGCCGACCGCCTCGGTGAGCGGGCCGGGACGTTTGTCGCCGGTGAGCCGGTCGACCAGCGGGGTGATCACCTCGCGCAGGCCGGCGATGTTGGTCGCGGCCCAGTCCCGCCGGTCGACCACCCGCACCGGCGGGTGCGACACCTGCGAACGCAGCCCGGTGTAGTCGGCGACGTGCCCGGCCGCCTCGTCGGTGAGCCGCCGCAGGTCGCCGACCGCCTCGGCGGCCTCCGCGTACGACACGCGGGGGCCCGACCTGCCCAGCGCCCCCGCGGTCGCGGCGGCCAGATCCCAGTCCACGAACTGCGCCATGCACCCCACCGTACCCGCGCCGGAACACCCCGGCCCGGCGTGCGACGGCAGGGACGGAATCAGCGGCAGCCGCAGCCGGCCAGGGCGCCGGTGATCCGATCGAGGGCCTGACGGGGGACGTCCGGGTCGATCGCCGGGGCGCGGTCGGTGAGCACGGCGAAGGTGAGCAGCCGGCCGTCGGCGGTGGTGACCAGCCCGGCGATGGCGTGCACCCCGGTCAGCGTGCCGGTCTTGGCCCGCACCACACCGGCGCCGGCCTTCGTCGCGGCGGCCCGGTACCGGTCGCCGAGGGTGCCGGACCAGGCGCCGACGGGCAGGCCACCGAAGATGCCACCCAGCTCCGGGTGGTCGCCCTTGCCGGCGAGCGCGATCAGGTCGGTCAGCAGGGACGGGCTGATCCGGTTGTTGCGGGACAGCCCGCTGGCGTCGGCGAGGCTGATCTCGTCGGCCGGCAGCCCCAGCTCGGCGATCACCGCGTCCATCGCCGCCGCTCCGCCACTGAACGAGGCGGGCCGGTCACGGGCCAGCGCCACCTGCCGGGCCAGCGCCTCGGCGACCACGTTGTCGGAGTCGCTGATCATGATGTCGACCAGCCGGATCATCGGCAGCGACTCGACCTTGCCCAGCTCGGTGCCGGGCGCCGGAGCGGCACCGGCCGAGGCGCCCGCGGCGGAGGGCGCCTTTCCCTTCGTCACCTGGGCGTCCCCGCCGAGACCGAGCAGCCGGGCGAAGGCGCGGCCGGCGGCGAGGTCGGGCCGCGGGTCGCGCCGGGCCGCGCCGTGGGTGTCGTCGAAGGTCCGCCGGGCGGTCTCCGGGTCGGTCCGCGCGCCGTCGGTCATCAGCGCGGTGATCGCCGCGCCGTACCCGCCGGTGGGGATGTCGGCGTCCCAGCCGGGGGCGTGGACCGGGCCGGGGAAGAGCGTGGAGTCGACGATCACCTTGGTGGGCGTGGTGCCGCCGAGCGCCTGCTTCACCTGCGCGGCGAGGGTGTCGAGGCGGGCCGCCCCGGGATAGAAGCCCTTGCCGTCGACCGCCAGGGTGGGGTCGCCACCACCGACGAGGACCACCTCGCCGGGGGTCGCCCCGGCCACCACGCGGGTGGGGATCCGGTGGCCGGGGCCACGGGCCTCCAGCACGGTCACCCCGGTGACCAGCTTGGTCACCGAGGCGGGCACGGTGCCGTCGTCGCCGCCCCGGGTGAAGAGCGACTGCCCCGTCTCCACGTCGGCCACCGACACGTTGACCCGGCTGCCGAGCGCCGGCTGGCCGAGCAGCGGGTGGAGCGCGGCGCGTACCCCGTCGGGGGTGGGCTGCGGGGCGCCCGCGTCCGGGCCGGCGAGCACCGGCACCGGATCGGGCTCGGGCGCGCGGGCGGTGGCCGGCGCGTCGGCCTGGTCGCCCAGCCAGCCGGCGACCGGGCCGGGGCGGACCAGCACGGCGAACCCGGCCAGCGCGAGCAGCAGCACGGTGACGAGCGCGGCGACCGGCAGCAGGCGCCTGCGGCGCGGCGCGGCGGCCGCGGGCGGTGGGCCGGACCCGGCCGGCGGTGGGGAGACCGGGACGGAGCCCGCGGGTGGGGAGACCGGCACCGGACCGGCCGCGGGGGACACCGGTGCCGAGCCGTACCCCTGGGGGCCGGCGGGCACCCGGGCGGAGCCGGCGGCCGGCGGCGGACCGGACGGGACACGGGCCGACCCGGTCGCGGGCCGGTTCAGGTCGGGGCCCGGCGAGGGCTGGCCGGAGCCGGGACCGGACGGGGCCGCGAATCGGCCGGACGGGTGGACACCGGGCACCCGGACGCGGCCGCTGGCACCCCCGGAACCGGGTCCGCCGGATCCGCGTCCGTCAACCCCGTCCGGGCGGTAGTGTGAATCTTCCCTCCCCACGACCCCCTCCTTCCGCGTGCGGAACCAGCCTGGGCGACACTACTTCGGTCCGAAGACTATGCGGCGTCCGGAGCCGGCGGGTGGCCATTCACCCGTACCGGGGGCGTCAGTGGTTCCGTTCAGCCAGCGTGGGCAGACGAGGGAGCGTGGAAGATGGATTTCGACGTGACGGTTGAGATCCCGAAGGGTCACCGCAACAAGTACGAGGTGGACCACGTGACCGGCCGGATCCGGCTGGACCGCACCCTCTTCACGTCGACCCAGTACCCGGCCGACTACGGCTTCATCGAGGGCACCCTGGGCGAGGACGGCGACCCGCTGGACGCCCTGGTGCTCGTCCCCGAGCCGACCTTCCCGGGCTGCCTGATCCGCTGCCGCACCATCGGCATGTTCCGGATGACCGACGAGAAGGGCGGGGACGACAAGGTCCTCTGCGTACCCTACGAGGACCCGCGCCAGGAGCACCTGCGCGACATCCACCACCTGGGCGAGTTCGACCGGCTGGAGATCCAGCACTTCTTCGAGGTCTACAAGGACCTGGAACCGGGCAAGTCGGTCGAGGGCGCGACCTGGGTCGGCCGGGTCGAGGCCGAGGCCGAGATCGCCGCGTCGTACCGGCGGGCCAGGGAGGCCGAGGAGCGCGGCGAGTCCACGCACTGACACCAGCACGTCGACGAAGGCCCGGGCCCACGCCCGGGCCTTCGTCGTGGGTCAGCCCAGCAGGCCGCGCGCGGCGTCGTACAGGTCCAGCACCGCGCAGGCCACCGGCACCACCGCGACCACCAGCGCGGTGTCGGTCAGGTCGGCCACCCGACCGAGGTACGGCGAGACCGGCCGCCGGGCGTACGTCGTACCCGCCGCCACGGCGGTGAGCGCGACCAGCAGCCCGCCTGCCGCCAGCGCGAGCAGGCCGGCGTCACCGGCACCGGTGGCGAGCAGCACGCCGAGCACCGCGAACCCGGCCAGCCCGGCCAGCACCGGCGGCACCCGGTGGCGCACCGCCACGAAGAGCCGGGTACGCAGCAGCAGCACCGCGGCGCAGACCGCCACCAGCAGCCGCCCGGCCACACCCCCGGTCACCCCGAGCACGTACGCGGCGGCGACCGCCAGCACGGCGTGCCCGATCAGCATCCCGGTCAGCATCTCCTCGGTCCGGGCCACCGCCACGTGCACCCGGGCCCGGTCCGGCAGGTCCCGGACACCGTCGGGACCGCCCACCGGCCCGCTCGGCAGGGTGATCGGCGGCAGCGGCATCTTGCCCAGCCGGATGGCCAGCAGCGGCAGCGCGCCGACGGCGAAGACCAGCACGCAGACCAGCACCGCGGCGGTGCCGGCCGGGTCGAGCAGCAGCCCGCCCAGGGCGGCCGGCGCACCGGCCACGCCGACGGTCGCGCCGGCCACGAAGATCCGCAGCCGGGTGGCGACGCCGAGCAGGCCGAGCACCGCGACCAGCAGCAGCGCCACCGAGCCGGACAGCAGCTCCGCAGCGCCCAGCCAGGGCAGCGGGCGGAACACCCCGACCGGGTCACCCGAGGCGACCGCGAGGGCGCCGGCGGCGAAGGCGTACGGCAGCGCGTACCCGGCGAGGCTGGCACCGGTGGTGCCGTCCCCGTACGCCCGGGAGGCGACCGCGCCGGCGACGCAGAGCAGCAGCGCCACGGCGGCCGCGACGGACCAGCCGGCGCGGTGCTGCGGCCCGCCGGCCAGGACGGCGACCAGCCCGACGGCGAGCGGCACCCCCGCCCCGGCGAGCGTGGCGGCCCGGGTGGCCGCCGGCGACCAGGCGCTGCCCCGGCGGCGGGCGCCGTCGGCGATCGCCTCGACCACGTCGTCGTACTCCAGTTCCGGCCACTGGTCGTGGGCCGGTACGAGGTGCAGCACCTCGCCGTCGCGCACTCCCTGGGGCAGCAGCGCCTGCGCGGTGGCCAGGACCGCGCCGTCGGTACGCCGGAGCACCCAGCCGCCGTGCCGCTCGCCGTCGTCGGCCAGCCCGACGCCCGCGTGCCGCAGCACCTCGGGCAGCAGCTCGGCCAGCGGAACCTGCTCCGGCAGGGCCACGTCGACGCGCCGCCCGGGGGCGCTGATGGTGACCCTGGCCAGCCCGGTGGTCATCGACTGATCTCCATATCGATCGGGAGCGGTGGCTGACGGACGACAGGACTTTACCTACCATGAGCCAGGCTCGGGTTACCGAGCGCCACAGGGAGGCCCCGTGTCCACTGTCGTCATCAAGCGGCCGCCGCGCCGCCCCGCCCCGGAGATCCCGGTCGGTGAGCTGCCCGTCGAGGCGCCCCCGGAGATCCCGGCGGTGACCGGTGGCCGCTGGCAGCAGGCGCTGATGGTGCTGCCGATGCTGGGCGGCACGGTGGCGATGGCGATGATGTTCGGCCGGGGCGGCGGCGCCTACTCGTACGTGGTGGGCGGGCTGTTCGGGCTCTCCAGCCTGGCGATGCTGGTGACCTCCTGGGGCAGCGCCGCGGGCACCCCGAAGAAGTCCGAGATGATGGCGGCCCGCCGCGAGTACCTGCGGCACCTCACCGCGCTGCGTCGCCGGGTCCGGCAGACCGCCCGGCAGCAGCGGGCCGGCCTCTACTACCGGCATCCCGACCCCGGCCGGCTCTGGTCGACCGTGGACAGCCACCGGGTCTGGGAACGTCGTCCCGGCGACCCGGACTTCGCGGTGGTACGGGTCGCCGTCGGGCCGCAGACCCTGGCCACTCCCCTGGTGCCTCCGGTCACCCGGCCGTTGGAGGAGCTGGAGCCGATGACCGCCGGGTCGCTGCGGCGCTTCCTCGACGCGTACTCGGTGGTGCCGGACCTGCCGGTGGCGCTCTCGCTGCGCAGCTTCGCCCGGGTCCACGTCAAGGGTGAACCGGGCGTCGGCTCGCCGCACACCGGCTCCCCGGCCGCGCAGGCGCTGGCCCGGGCCATGCTCACCCAGCTCGCCGTCTTCCACGCCCCGGACGAACTGCTCATCGCCGTCTGCGCCGGGCCGGAGCGGCGTGCGCTCTGGGAGTGGGTGAAGTGGCTGCCGCACGCCCACCATCCCGGCCGCACCGACGCGCTCGGCCCGGTGCGCCTGGTCACCAGCTCCGCCGCCGAACTGGAACGGCTCCTCGACGACGTGCTGGCCAGCCGGTCCCGGTTCAGTCCGGCCGGCCCGGCCACCGACGGCCCGCACGTGGTGGTGCTCCTCGACGGCGGCGACCTGACCGGGGCCACCGATCTGACCGGCGACGGCGGCATCGACGCGGTCACCGTGATCGACCTGGACACCCCGCCGCCCCGCCTGCTCGACCGGTACGCCCTCCTGCTGGAGCTGCGCGGCGACCGGCTGCACTCCTGGTCCGCCGAGGGGCACGCGGAGGTGGGCACCGCCGACCGGCTGGAGCCGGCCGACGCCGAGGCGGTGGCCCGCCGGCTCGCCCCGCTGCGGCTCGCCACCGCCGTACGGGGTGGGGAGGCCGCGCCCGGAGCCGAACCGGGCCTGCCCGAGCTGCTCGGCATCGGTGACCCGGAGGGCTTCACCGCCGAGCAGGGCTGGGCGCCCCGCTCGCCCCGGGAACGCCTCCGGGTGCCGATCGGGGTGGGCGCCGACGGCGGTGCGATCGACCTGGACCTCAAGGAGTCGGCGCAGGACGGCATGGGCCCGCACGGGCTGCTGATCGGCGCGACCGGCTCCGGCAAGTCGGAGCTGCTGCGCACCCTCGTGCTGGGGCTGGCCGCCACGCACAGCTCGGAGCAGCTCAACTTCGTGCTGGTGGACTTCAAGGGCGGCGCGACCTTCGCCTCCTTCGACCGACTGCCGCACACCGCAGCCGTGATCACCAACCTGGCCGACGCGCTGCCGCTGGTGGACCGGATGGTGGACGCCATCAACGGCGAGCTGATGCGCCGCCAGGAACTGCTGCGCCGGGCCGGCAACTTCGCCAGCCTGCGCGACTACGAGCGGGCCCGGGCCGCCGGCACCCCGCTCGCTCCGCTGCCGTCACTGCTGCTGATCTGCGACGAGTTCTCCGAGCTGCTCTCCGCCAAGCCGGACTTCATCGACCTGTTCGTCCAGATCGGACGGCTGGGCCGGTCCCTCGGCGTGCACCTGCTGCTCGCCAGCCAGCGCCTGGAGGAGGGGCGGCTGCGCGGGCTGGACACCCACCTGTCGTACCGGATCGGGTTGCGGACCTTCTCGGCGCTGGAGTCGCGGACGGTGCTCGGCGTGCCCGACGCGCACGAGCTGCCCCGCTCCCCCGGGCACGGCTACCTGCGCGCCGGCACCGACCCGCTGGTCCGGTTCCGGGCCGCGTACGTCTCCGGGCCGGTACGCCGGCGCGATGGCGCGGCCGGTGGCGGCGCGGGCGGCACCCCGCGGCTGCTGACCTTCTCCACCCATCTGGTGCCGGTACCCGAGCCGGCCACCCCGGCGGCGCCGACCGCCGTCGAGGAGGAGGCCGAGAGCCTGCTCGACGTGCTGGTCGGCCGGCTGGCCGGGCAGGGCCCGCCGGCGCACCAGGTCTGGCTGCCGCCGCTGGACCGGGCCCCCACACTCGACGAACTGCTCGGCCCGGCGGGTGCCGACCCGCAGCGCGGCCTCACCGTCGCCAACCCGGAGCTGCACGGCGCGCTCCAGGTGCCGGTGGCGCTCGTGGACAAGCCCTTCGAGCAGCGCCGCGACCTGCTCTGGCTGGCGCTGGACGGCGCCGCCGGGCACGTCGCCGTGGTCGGTGCGCCGCAGAGCGGCAAGTCGCACGCGCTGCGGACCCTGATCTGCGCGCTGGCGCTGACCCACACCCCGGCCGAGGCGCAGGTCTACTGCCTGGACTTCGGCGGCGGCGGGCTGGCCGCGCTGCGCGACCTGCCGCACGTCGGCGGGGTGGCCGGACGCGCCGACCCCACGGTGGTCCGCCGGACGATCGGCGAGATCGCCACCCTGCTCGCCGAGCGGGAACGCCGCTTCGCCGAGCTGGGCGTGGAGTCCATGGCCGCGTGGCGGCAGCGCCGGTCCGCGCTGGCCGCGGCCGGCCAGCCCACCGTCGACCCGTTCGGCGACGTCTTCCTCGTCGTGGACGGCTGGGCCACCCTGCGCGGCGAGTACGACGACCTCGAACCCCTGATCACCGACCTGGCCACCCGGGGCCTGTCGTACGGGGTGCACGTGGTGGCGAGCGCGGTGCGCTGGATGGACTTCCGGCCGGCGATCCGGGACCTGTTCGGCTCCCGGTTGGAGCTGCGCCTCGGCGACCCGTCCGACTCGGTGGTGAAGCGGGTCGCGGCGGCGAGCGTGCCGGAGAAGACCCCCGGTCGGGGCGTCACCACCCAGGGCCTGCACTTCCTCACGGCGCTGCCGCAGCTCGCGGGGGCGGAGACGGCCGAGCTGGTGAAGGCGGTCGCCGCCGCCTGGTCCGGCCCGCCGGCCCCCCGGGTGCGCCTGCTCCCGCCGGTGCTGCCGTACGCCGAGCTGGACACCGGCGCGGCCACCGGCCTGGCCTTCCCCATCGGGGTGGCCGAGGCGGACCTGCGCCCGGTGGCGCTGGACTTCGCCACCGAGCCGCACTTCGTGGTCTTCGGCGACGCCGAGTGCGGCAAGTCGTCGTTCCTCCGCGCGCTGGCCACCTCGATCGTCGACCGGTTCGCCCCGGAGCAGGCCCGGATCATCGTGGTCGACTACCGGCGCAGCCTGCTCAGCCTCAAGGAACTGCCACACGTCATCGGGTACGGCAGCGCGGCGCCGTACACCGGCGAGCTGATCGAGTCGGTGGCCGGCTACATGCAGGCCCGGATACCCGGACCGGAGGTGACCCCGGCCCAGCTGCGGGAGCGGTCCTGGTGGTCCGGGCCGGAGCTGTTCGTGCTGGTCGACGACTACGACCTGGTGGCGAACGGCCCGGCGAACCCGCTGCGCGGGCTGGAGGAGTACCTGCCGCAGGCCCGCGACATCGGGCTGCACCTGGTGCTGGCCCGCCGTTCCGGCGGCGCAGCCCGGGCCCAGTACGAGCCGGTCGTCCAACGGCTGCGGGAGCTTTCCACCGCCGGGCTGGTGATGAGTGGCAGCCCGGACGAGGGGCAGTTGGTGGGCCCGGTGCGGCCGGGTCCGCTGCCCCCGGGACGGGGCCGGCTGGTGACCCGGCGCGAAGGCGTACGGCTGGTCCAGCTGGCCCACCTGCCACCGGTGTGAGTGGCCCGGCGCGGAACGTGCCGCGGCCGGCGGTGGAACCGGTAATCTCCCACCAGCATGTGTCCGTCGTGATGAATGGTTGAGGATGTGACCAGGGTTCGGCACGGCTCCCCGAGCACGCTGCACCGGTTCGCCGGCCGCGCGCTGCTCGGTGCGGCGGCGGCCGCGGCGACGGTCGTCGGCGTGCTTCCGCCCCCGGCGTCGGCCGCGTCCCCGCCGGTCGCCGCCGCCGCGCCGGGCGCCGGCGCGCCCCTGGCCGAGCCGGACTTCGTCCCGGTGGAGACCGCGACCCGGGCCGACCGGATCCGCGACGACCAGTGGCAGCTCGCCAAGCTGCGGGCCGCCACCGCCTGGCAGTCCTCCACCGGGCGGGGTGTCACCGTCGCGGTGATCGACTCCGGGGTGGACCCGACCCACCCGGACCTGGCCGGCCAGGTGTTGACCGGCCTCGACCTGGTCTCCCCCGGCGGGGCGGCCGAGCCGGACCCGGTGGGGCACGGCACCACGGTGGCCAGCCTGATCGCCGGGCGCGACGACGACCAGAAGGGCGTGGTCGGCCTCGCACCGGACGCCCGCATCCTGCCGGTCCGGGTGCTCGACGACGAGAACCGCTACGACGACGCGATGATCGTGGCCAAGGGGGTGCGCTGGGCCGTCGACAACGGCGCACGGGTGATCAACCTGTCCCTCGGCGGCAGCGGGGACAGCCCGGCGCTGGCCGCCGCGCTGGACTACGCCTTCGCCCGGGACGTGGTGGTGGTCGCCTGCACCGGCAACGTCGCCACCTCGACCAGCCCCAAGGTCTGGTACCCGGCCCGAGAGCCCGGGGTGATCGCCGTGGCCGGTCTGGAGGGCTCCAGCGAGAACCTCTGGTCCGGCTCGATCACCGGGCACGCCACCACCCTCACCGCGCCGGCCACCCGGCTCGTCGGCGCCCGCCCCCCGAACAGCTACTGGGGGGTCCAGGGCACCAGCTTCGCCGCCCCGCTGGTCGCGGCCACCGCCGCGCTGGTCCGCGCCCGGTACCCGGAGATGTCCGCCGGGGACGTGGTGAACCGGTTGCTGGCCACCGCGAAGGACATCGGCCCGGTCGGCCGCGACGACCGCTTCGGGTACGGCCTGGTCGACCCGGTCGCGGCACTGACCGTGGACGTGCCGCTGGTGCACCGCAACCCGCTCGACGACAACGACTCCCCCGGCGTGGTCGGGTTCGGCCCGGCACCCGGCTCCGTGGACGACGCGCGGGCCGGCGGCACCGGCAGTGACCCGCTCGGCTTCACCGAGCCCCGCCGGCAGACCCGCTGGGAGGCCCAGCCGGCCGGTGTCGCGGACGACACCGCGCCCCGCCGGTTCTGGCCCGGGGTGGCCATCCTGGTCGCCCTGGTCACCGGGGCTGCGCTGACCGTTCGCCGGTTCCGACAGTACGGTCGCTGACCCGGCCTGAACCGGGGCCGCACCGGGTAGTGGGCTTCCCATGGACTCCCGTGCCCCGGTTCGACCACCGGCCCGCTCCTGGCGGGACCGCCGCCTCGACCGGGACGGTACGCGGGGCCTGCGGTTGACCCTGTCCGCGCTGGCGGCGTTCCTGGTGGTGATGCCGTTCGCGCTGCTCGCCGTGCTGGTGGCCGGGGCCTGGCCGCCGCTGCACGACCTGGACGCGGCGGTCACCGACACCATGTACCGGTACGCGGTGGAGCACCCGACGTGGACCCGGACGATGAACGTCTGGACCGACGCCTTCGGTCCCGGGCCGCTGCGGATCGCCGCGCTGGCCCTGGTGGTCCGGCTGTGGGCGCGGGACGCCCGACGGCTGGCGCTCTGGGTGGTCACCACGATGGCAGTCGGCGGTCTGCTCGGTGCGCTGCTGAAACTGCTCGTCGGGCGGGACCGGCCGGACCCGCCCGACCCGGTGGCCGAGGCGGTGGGTTACGCGTTCCCGTCCGGGCACACGCTGAACGCCACCCTGGCGGCCGGGGTGCTGCTGGTGGTGTCCCTGCCGTACAGCCGGGGCCGGCCGGGGGCCCGGACGGCACTCTGGGCGGCCGCACTCGTCGTCGCCGGGTTGACCGGGCTCAGCCGGGTCGCACTCGGCGTGCACTGGACGAGCGACGTGTTCGCCGGCTGGCTGCTCGGGGTGGCGGTGGTGGCGGCCACCTCCGCCGCGTTCGTCGTCTGGCGGGCGCCCGGGGTCGCCGCGTCGGGCGGGGACGGGGCCGCCGCCCGCGCGGGTCGCTGACCCCGGCCGCGTCCACCGGGCCACCAGGTCGGGGTCAGGTGCAGTCGCCGGTGCCCACCCCACGGGTACGCTCCGCGCCGGCCAGCGCCACCGGCCGCGCCTCGGCGGCGGTCACCGCGAAACCGGTGTTCGGGTCGTCCGCGGCGGCCGCGAAGATCACGCCCAGCACCAGGCCGTTCGAGGAGACCAGCGGGCCGCCGGAGTTACCGCTGCGGACCAGCGCCCGGATCGTGTAGATCTCCCGGGTGACGTCCCCGGAGGAGTAGATGTCCGGCCCGGTGATCCGGTCGACGTCCCGGACCCGGGCCGGCCGGGCGTCGTACGGGCCGTCGAGCGGGAAGCCGAGCACGATCGCGTCGGCGCCGGTGCCGGCCTGGCCGGCGGCGAAGCGCAGCGACGGGCCGGGCAGCCCCGGCACGTGCAGCACGGCCAGGTCGCGGTCCGGGTCGTAGACGACCACCTCGCCGTCGTACCGCTCGCCACGCAGCTCGACGGCGACGGAGCGGGTACCGGCGACCACATGCGCGTTGGTCATCACCCGGTCGTCGGCGTACACGAAACCGGAGCCCTCGATACGGCGCGAGCAGCTCGGTGCGGACCCGAGCACCTTGACCACCGAGCGCTGGCTGTTCGCCACCACCTGCGAGCCGGCGAGTGCCGGGTCGGGCGGGGAGACCTGCCGCGCGTTGGTCCGGCCCAGCCCGTTGAAGACCTCCGGGAAGCCGTTGGTGTCCACCGTGTCGCGCAGCGCGGTGGAGAGCTCCTGCGCCCGGTCCGGCAGGACCCGGTCCACCACGGTCAGCAACGCGCTGTTCTTGACCGAGGCAGCCAGCCAGGGCAGTGACGAGGAGCCGAGCGGGACGGCGACCAGCCAGGCCACCAGCATCACCGCGAAGAGTGACACGAACGCGCCGCCGATGTCGTCCGCCTTCTTGGCCACGTCGTTGGTGATCGTCCTGCGCAGGTGCGAGCCGAGCCAGCCGGCCAGCGCCTGCCCGAGCACCGCCAGCCCGAAGACCGCGACCAGGGAGACCAGGACCCGGGTGCCGCTGTCGACGAACTGCCGGGCGAACAGCGGCCCCACCTGGAGCCCGAGCAGCGCGCCCAGGAAGAACCCGGAGAGCGACAGCGCCCCGATGGCGAAGCCCTGACGGTATCCGCTGATCGCGAACACGAGCATGAGCAGGAGCAGAACGAGATCCACGACGGACACGGGTCAAGGGTACGGGCACCCGGCCCACCGGGGGCGCTCCGCATGCGGAACGTGACGGTCAGGTCAGCGGACCGGCCATCTCGTCGACCTCGTCGGTGCCCGCCGAGGGTGCCGGGGCGGCTCCGGTGGGTGGCAGGTCCAGCACCCGGTCACGCGGCCACGGCCGGGCCCAGCCCCCCATCTCCAACAGGGTGGCGAGCACCCCGGCGGTGAACCCCCAGACCAGCATGCCCCGGACGGAGAAGGCCGGGCCGATCCAGCCGCTGGGGTGGCGTACCCGCATCCGGTTCTCCGGGTCGATCAGTTCCGCGACCGGCAGCCGGGCGACGTGCGCGACCTCGGCCGGCTCCCGCGGGTGCACCGGGTGCGGTGTGTGCCACCAGGCCAGCACCGGGGTCACCACGAAGTCGCTGACCGGGATCCAGAGTCTGGGCAGTTCGGCGAGGACGGTGACGCTGGACGGGTCGAGGCCGACCTCCTCGTTCGCCTCCCGCAGCGCGGTGGCCGACGCGTCGGCGTCCTCCGGGTCGGCCGCGCCGCCGGGGAAGGCCGGCTGGCCGGCGTGGTTGCGCAGCGTGAAGGCACGCTGGAGGACCAGCACGTCCGGCCCGAGGCCCGGCTCCTCACCGAGCAGCACCAGCACCGCGCTCTCCCGGCCACCCTGCTCGGGGGTGGTGAGCCGGGTGAAGTCCTCGACGCGGGCGGTGCCGAGCCGGCCGATCAGCGGTTCGATCCAGGCCGGCGGGCGGGCCGTCGCGCCTGCGCCCGGGCCGCCGCCGATGTCGTCGCGCACGCTCACGCCGGCACCGCCAGGCCGAGGTGCCGCTGCACCAGCGCGGCGAGGCGGGCGTCGTCGAGGGCGCCGCTGGCGTCGACGTGGACCACCCGGCCCTCGGCGTCGACCAGCAGGGTGAGCGGGAGGGCGTTGCGTTGCAGTTCCCGTTGCAGCGCCTCCCCCTGGTCGAACAGGACGGGGAAGCGGATGCCGAAGTCCTCGCCGATCGACTGGGCGGCGGTGCGGCTGTCCCGGCTGTTGACGCCGAGCACCTGGAGCCGGCCCGCCGCCCGCTCGCTGAGGCGCTGGAAGGCGGGAAGCTCCTTGCGGCACGGCGGGCACCAGGAGGCCCAGACGTTCACCACGGCGGGGCCGCGCACGTCCCGCAGGGCCACCGGCGCACCGCCGGTGAAGCAGTTGAGGGTCAGCTCGGGCAGGAGCGCCTTACCGGCGGCAGCGCCGCCGGGCGTACCCGGGGCGGAGCCGGAGTCACCCGGGGCGGAGCCGGACGGGGACGGGCCCGGCGCGCGGGTCAGCGCGGCACAGTCGGCGAACGGCGACGGCCGCTCCGCCCGCCCGGTCGAGGTCGTCTGCCGCTCCGGCTCGGCGGCGGTGCAGCCGGCCACGGCCAGCAGCACCGGGACGAGCAGCGCGGCGAGTCGCCGGTTCACGGTGCCTCCGCGACGACGGCCTGCTGCGGCACCAACTCCGGGTCGACCCCGGCCGCGGCCGCCAGGTCCCGGGCGCGGGGGCCCTTGAGCAGCTTCGCGGCGGCGGCCGGCTCGACCGGCCCGGTGCCGTACGACGGGCAGAGCTTCGCCAGGGTGCAGGCGCCGCAGGCCGGCTTGCGGGCGTGGCAGACGCGCCGGCCGTGGAAGATGATCCGGTGCGAGAGCATGGTCCACTCCCGCTTCGGGAAGAGCGCCCCGATCTCGTGCTCGATCTGCACCGGGTCGGTCTGGGCGGTGAGCCGCCAGCGCTGCACCAGCCGCTGGAAGTGGGTGTCGACGGTGATCCCGGGGACGTCGAAGGCGTTGCCGAGGATGACGTTGGCGGTCTTGCGCCCGATCCCGGGCAGGGTCACCAGGTCGGCCAGCCTGCCGGGGACCCGGCCGTCGTACCGCTCGACCAGGGCCTGACCGAGCTTGATCAGGGAGTCGGTCTTGTTGCGGTAGAAGCCGGTGGGCCGGATCAGCTCCTCCAGCTCCGCCCGGTCGGCCCCGGCGTAGTCGGCGGCGCTGCGGTAGCGGGCGAAGAGCTTGGGGGTGACCTCGTTGACCTTCTTGTCGGTGCACTGCGCCGAGAGGATCGTGGCGACGGCCAGCTCCAGGGCGTTGGAGTGGTCGAGTTCACAGTGCGCGTCGGGGTGCGCCTCGGTCAGCGCCCGGCCGAGCCGCCGGGCGCGCCGGGTGCGGCCGAGGTCGGTCTCGGCCCGTACGGGGGAGCTGGTGGTCACGCCGGCCAGCCTACGTCGCCGGGACGACCACCCGCCGGGCCCACGCCCGCCGGGTCAGGCTCAGCGGTGCGGACGCGCCGACCGGTCAGTCGGCCTGCGGGGCGCTGATCTTCCCGTCCGCGTCGAAGCGAGCGCCGGTGCGCGGGAAGTCGCTGCGGCTGAGCTGCTTGATCAGGCCGAGGCCCTGGTCGGCCGGGTCCATGGTCGGCTTGCCGACCGAGTTCATCCGGGTGGAGGTGAACGAGCCGCCGGCGAAGCTGCCGTCCGGCTTGAGCGACACCTTGAGCACGCCGCCCCAGCCCAGCCGCCCGCTGGGGTTCAGCGACCGGCCGCCACCGGCGAAGTTGCCGAGGCTGTACGCGATCAGCCGGCCCTGGTGGAACTCCATCCCGCGCAGCACGTGCGGGCCGTGCCCGACGACCAGGTCCGCGCCGGCCTCGATCACGGCGTGGGAGAACTTCACCGGGTCGCCCCGGTTCTCGCCGTAGAACATCTCGGTGCCGGGCTTCACCCGGGTCTTGTCGGAGCCCTCGGCGCCCATGTGCACCTGGACCACGACGATGTCGGCCATGGTGGCGGCCTTCTCCACGACCGCCGTCGCGGCGTCGATGTCGGTCAGGCTGTTCGACCACGGGTACGACGAGAAACCGGCCACCGCCACCTTGACGCCCTTGACCTCGACCACGGTGATCTGGTCCGGCGCGCCGGTGTGCTTCAGCCCCTGCGCCTCCAGCGCCTTCTGGGTGTTCTTGTAGCCCTGGGGCCCGTAGTCGTACCCGTGGTTGTTGGCCTGGTTGAGCAGCTCGAAGCCGGCGTCCTTGAGGTGCGCGGCGTAGCTGGACGGGGCCCGGAACTGGTAGCAGGCGGTCGAGTTCGCGCCGCACTTGCCGGTGCCGGTGTCCTCGGTCAGCGGCTCCTCCAGGTTGCCCATCACCAGGTCGGCGTCGAGCGCGTCGGAGATCTCGTCGAAGAAGCCCTTGCCGCCGTTCGCCGGGAGCCGGGAGGGGGCGTTGCCCATGATGATGTCGCCGGTCGCGGAGAGCGAGATCGCCTCGCCCGTCGTCCCGTCCCGGGCCGTGCTCCCGTCCGACGGGACGGGCGACGCGCTCGTGCCTCCGCCGCCGCCCGGCTGCCAGACCACTGCCTCCTCGTCGGACCCGGTGCAGCCGGTCGCGAGCAGCACGGTGAGGAGCGTGCCGGCGGCGAACGCGGCACGACGACGGACCCGGGAAGGCGCGGAAGCGGACATCGCTGGCGACCCTACCCGCCGGTCACCAGCTCGACGACGGCCGATCGGACGGAATGTCACTCGGCCGCCCGCCGGTCGGACCACGGCACGCAGGGCACGGATCCGCCGTCGGAGACGGCGGCGTGCACCGCCCGGGCCAGCGGGGCGCCCCAGGTGGACCGCGGCCCGCCGTAGGGCTCCGCCGGCCCGTCGGCCGGGCAGAGCACGGTCACCGAGTCGGTGGGCGTACCGGTGCCGGCCAGGCCCAGCTCGCGGATCGCCTGCGTCTTCGCCTCGGTCGCGGTGGCGACGGCGTTGACCAGGGCGGCGTCGCCGAGCGCCGCCGGGACGTACACCACGATGTTGACCGTGCCCACCCGCTGTGCCGGCGCCGCCGGGGCCGGCGCGGCGGCCTGGACGGGCGTGCCCAGCCCGACGGTCGCCCAGGCCCGGACGCCGGTGTCGACCCGGTGCACCACCTCCGCGACGTCCACCCCGGTGAGCAGGCCGACCCCGGGCCCGTCCAGGCCGAGCCGGTCGGCGAGGGCGGCCAGGTGCTCCGCCGGATCGTCCCGGTGGTACGACATCGGCACGGTCGCGTTCACGATCCAGTTCCGTACGCCGATCCCGCCGCCGAGCGGGCCGGAGCTGACCGCCCGCAGCGGAGCTGCGGCACGCCACACCAGCAGCGGGACGTCCCACCCGTCCTCGGGTCGGGTGGTCAGTTCGGGCTCGCTCAGCACGTCGGTCACCCTACGGCCTGCCGTGGCGACCAGCGGTGAGCACCCGGGGGTCGGACGCGCGATCATAGCCCCTCATCAGGGCGGAAAGGTTACGCCCAACGATCAAGTTTCCAGGGGTGCAGCTCTGATTCGTGCTGACGTGCACTTAGACTTGGCGACGCGCGAGGGATAAGCGGACGGCGGACCCGGCCGACGGACGGCGACGCGCAACCGGAGGTGCGCGATGGACGAGGTACTGGCCCGCAGCGGGATCTTCCAGGGTGTCGACCCGGAGGCTGCCGAGGCACTCGCCAAGGAGATGGAGACGATCGACGTCCGCAAGGGCGAGGTCGTGTTCAACGAGGGCGAGCCCGGCGACAGTCTCTACATCCTCCTGTCGGGCAAGATCAAGGTCGGGCGTCGGGCGGCCGACGGCCGGCAGAACCTGATCGCCGTGATGGGCCCGTCGGACATGGTCGGCGAGCTGTCGCTCTTCGACCCCGGCCCGCGTACGGCGACGGCCACCGCGGTGACCGACACCCGACTGGTGCGGCTGCGCAAGCAGGCGCTGCGGCCCTGGCTGAACAACCGGCCCGAGATCGCCGAGCAGCTGCTGCGGGTGCTGGCCCGCCGGCTCCGCCGGACCAACGACTCGCTGGCCGACCTGATCTTCACGGACGTGCCGGGCCGGGTCGCCAAGAACCTGCTCCAGATGGCCGGCCGCTTCGGCACCCGCGACGGCGGCGTCCTGCGGGTGACCCACGACCTGACCCAGGAGGAGATCGCCCAGCTCGTCGGCGCCTCCCGAGAGACGGTCAACAAGGCGCTGGCCGACTTCGCCTCGCGGGGCTGGCTGCGGCTGGACGGCAAGAGCATCATCATCCTCGACCCGGAGCGCCTGGCCCGCCGAGCGCGGGTCTGACGCCCGTCCGGCCGGATCACCCCGGCCACCGGTTCCTCCCGGCCCACATCGCCGCCCGGCCCGGACCGCCCCGCGGTCCGGGCCGGGCGCGTTCTCCGGCCACCGCGCCGCCACGCCCGGCCCGTTCACCCCCGCACGGCGTCGGTCTGCCCGGCGCAGAATCGCTGGACGCCCGGGTACGTCACGCCCACGCTGTGGTGATGGTCGAACGTGTCGCCGTACTCTCCGACGTCCACGGGGCCCTGCCCGCACTGGAGGCCGTCCTGGCCGAGCCGGACGCGGCCGGCGCGCAGCCGGTCGAGGTGCTGGACCTGCTCGTCGCGCTCGGTGACCGGGTCCGCTGGGTACGCGGCAACGCCGACCGGGAGCTGGTCGAGGTGCGCGCCGGCCGGCCCTCGCCGATCGCGGTGTCGAACTGGGCGGCCACCCAACTCCGTGACGACCAGCTGGCGCTCCTCGCCGCGCTGCCGCTCACTCTCACCCTGCCGGTCGCCGGCCTCGGCGACGTGCTCTTCTGCCACGCCACCCCGCGCGACGACGAGGAGGTCGTGCTGGTCGACTCGCGGCCGGAACGCTGGTCGGAGGTGTTCGCCGGGCTGCCGGTCGAGGTCCGCACCGTGGTCTGCGGGCACACGCACATGCCGTTCACCCGACTGGTGGACCGTCGCCTGGTGGTCAACCCGGGCAGCGTCGGCATGCCGTACGGCGGGCCGGGGGCGTACTGGGCGCTGCTCGGGCCGGGGGTGCAGCTGCGGCGCACCGGTTTCGACGTGGACGCGGCGTGCGCCCGGGTGGCCGCCGAGTCGGACTTCCCGGCGGCCGACGACTGGGCCGACGAGTACCTGCGCTCCCGGCACAGCGACCTGGACGCGTTGGCCGCCTTCGGCCCCCGCGACGGCCGCTGAACCGTCGACGCCCTCCGACCCGGCGCGGCCGGTGAGCGGCCGGTGAGCCGGCATGGGTTGGGGAACGCTACAGACTTGATGGCATGGATGGATCACGGTGGGCGATCCATCGGTGCCATCAAGTCTGTAGTAACCGCAGCCCCATCCCGCTCCTTCCGCCGGACCGCGCTGGCCGGCCGCCCCGGACACCCCGGCGGGCACGGTGGACGCAACCGTCCAGGCCCTCGCCCGCACGGCCCCGGCTTCGCCCCGTCCCACCGCGACCCGGCGGCCGACCCCACCTCAGAAAAAGTCAGTCTTGACTGTTTGTTTCAAGGGGAGCAGGCTGTCCCCGTGTCCGCCGCATCGACCCGCGTCCCTCAGCAGGAGCGCAGCCGCGCCACCCAGGCCCGACTGCTGGAGGCGACCGTCGACTGCCTGGTCGAACACGGCTGGTCCGGCACCACCACCACCGTCGTCGCGGCCCGGGCCGGCGTCTCACGCGGCGCGCAGCTGCACCACTACCCGACCAAGGCGGCCCTGGTCACCGCCGCCGTGGCCCATCTCGCGGACCGGCGCGCGGCGGAGCTGCGCAGCGAGGCGGAGGCCCTGCCCGCCGGCCCCCAGCGGCTCGACCGGGTGATCGACCTGCTCGGCGTCGCCTTCACCGGGCCGCTCTTCGTCGCCGCCCTCGAGCTGTGGGTGGCCGCCCGCACCGACGCCGAGCTCCGCGACGCCCTGGTGCCGCTGGAGGCCCGGGTCGGTCGGGAGATGCACCGGCTCACCGTCGCGCTGCTCGGGGTCGACGAGCGTCGCCCCGGCGTACGGGAGGCCGTACAGGCCACCCTCGACCTGCTCCGCGGGCTGGGCGTGGCCAACCTGCTCAACGACGACACGGCCCGCCGCACCGCCCTGCTGCACACCTGGAAGCGCCAGCTCGCCGCCCTGCTCACCCCCGACGCGGGCCCGCCCGACCGCCGCCCACCGGCGGCGGAGGCCCCACCCGGAGAGCCCGCGTACGACAGGCACTGACCCACCCGCCCTGACCGGCACCACTTTGCCCGGAGGCACCATGGTCGACCTGACAGCACTGCTCGCGGATCTGGCCGCCGAGTCCGAGCAGCTCGACGCGCTCGTCGCGGCACTGCCACCAGCGGCGTGGGACCGGCCCACACCGGCTCCCGGGTGGACGGTGGCCCACCAGATCGCCCACCTGGCCTGGACCGACCACATGGCCCGGTTGGCCGCCACCGACGTCGACGCCTTCTACGCCTCGATCACCTCGACGCCGGACCCGAGCCGGCTGGTCGACGACGGAGCGGAGCAGTTCCTGGCCCCACCCGGCGACCTGCTCGCCCGGTGGCGGGCCGGTCGCGCCGCACTCGCCGGGACCCTCACCGCCGTGCCGGTGGGCCACAAGCTGCCCTGGTACGGGACCAGCATGTCGGCCGCCTCGATGGCCACCGCCCGGATCATGGAGACCTGGGCGCACGGCGAGGACGTCGCCGACGCGCTCGGCGTCACCCGCACCCCGACCGGCCGGCTGCGGCACGTCGCGTACCTCGGTTTCCGTACCCTCGGGCACAGCTTCGCCGCCCACGGACGTGCGGTGCCGACGGCGCCGGTCCGGGTCGAGCTGACCGCGCCCCACGGCGACACCTGGGCTCTGGGGCCGGCGGACGCGGCGGACCGGGTCACCGGACCGGCACTCGACTTCTGCCTACTGGTCACCCAACGCCGGCACCGCGCCGACCTGGCCCTCGTCGCCACCGGCCCGATGGCCGACGCCTGGCTGGACGTGGCGCAGGCGTTCGCCGGGCCGCCCGGCGCGGGGCGGACGCCCGGCTCCGTCCCCGAGGCGGGGGTGCCGGTGTGACCGGGGTGCTGCGGGTCGGCAACGCCTCCGGCTTCTACGGCGACCGCTCCGCCGCCTGGCGGGAAATGCTCGACGGCGGCGAACTGGACGTGCTCACCGGCGACTACCTGGCCGAGCTGACCATGCTGATCCTCGGCCGGGACCGGATGCGCGACCCCTCCCTGGGATACGCGAAGACCTTCCTCCGCCAACTCGAAGGCTGCCTCGGCACCGCGCTCGACCGGCGCGTGAAGATCGTGACCAACGCCGGCGGCCTGAACCCGGCCGGACTGGCCGCCGCGATCGGCGCGCTCGCCGACCGGCTCGGCCTCACCGTGCGGGTCGGGTACGTCGAGGGCGACGCCGTGGCCCGTCCGGACGCGCTCGCCGCCAACGCGTACCTGGGGGCGTTCGGGATCGCGGCCTGCCTCGACGGCGGTGCGGACGTCGTCGTCACCGGGCGGGTCACCGACGCCTCCCTCGTCGTCGGGCCGGCCGTCGCCCACTTCGGGTGGGGGCGCGACGACCTCGACGCGCTGGCCGGGGCGACCGTCGCCGGGCACCTGGTCGAGTGCGGCGCGCAGGTCACCGGCGGCAACTTCAGCTTCTTCACCGAACTGCCCGACGGCGGGCACCGGCCCGGCTTCCCGATCGCGGAGCTGCACCCGGACGGCTCGTCGGTGCTCACCAAGCACCCCGGCACGGGTGGCGCGGTCACCGTCGAGACGGTCACCGCCCAACTGCTGTACGAGGTGGCCGGGCCCGCGTACCTCGGGCCGGACGTGGTGACCCGGCTGGACACGGTGCGGTTGAGCCAGGACGGGCCGGACAGGGTACGCGTCACCGGCGTCCGGGGCACACCCCCACCGCCCACCCTCAAGGTCGGCGTGAACAACCTGGGCGGCTTCCGCAACTCGATGACGTTCGTCCTCTGCGGGCTGGACATCCCCGCCAAGGCAGCCCTGGTCCGGGGCCAGATCGAGGAGGCAGTCGGCACCGAGGGGCTGGAGTTCACCCTGGCCCGCACCGACCACCCGGACGCCGCCGACACGGAGGCGGCGAGCGCGCTGCTGCACGTACACCTGCGCGACGGCGACAAGGCGCGGGCCGGCCGGGCGTTCTCGGCGGCCGCGGTGGAGCTGGCCCTGGCCTCCTACCCGGGCTGCACGCTGACCACCCTGCCCGGCGACGCCACCGCGTACGGGGTGTTCACGGCGGACACGCTGCCGCAGGACGAGGTGGCACACGTCGCCGTCCTGCCCGGCGGAGCGCGGATGCCGATCGCCCCGCCGGCCCGGACGGCGGCCCTCCCGACCGACCCGGCCGGGCCCGACGGCTCGACCGTGGTGGATCCGGCCGGCCCGGGTCGGGTAGCGGTCGAGCCGACGCGCGGCACCCGCCCCACCCGGCGCGGGGCGCTCGGTGAACTGGTCGGGGCCCGCTCGGGAGACAAGGGCGGCGACGCCAACCTCGGCGTCTGGGCGCGCACCGACGCGACGTGGGCCTGGCTGCGCGACTGGCTGACCGTCGAACGGCTGGCCGCGCTGCTGCCGGAGACCGCCCCGCTGGCCGTGGACCGGTACGAGCTGCCGAACCTGCGGGCGGTCAACTTCGTGATCCGTGGACTGCTCGGGCCGGGGGTGGCCGCCTCCACCCGGTTCGACCCGCAGGCCAAGGCGCTCGGTGAGCTGCTCCGCTCCCGCCTCGTCGACCTGCCCGCCGGACGGCCCGGGGACGCCCCAGGAGAGGACCTGCCGTGACCATCGTGGACACCCCCGAACGGCGGCAGCTCCGCGAGCTGACCCGGTCCTTCGTCACCCGGGAGGTGCTGCCCCACCTGGACGACTGGGAGCGGGCCGGTGAGGTGCCGCGCGAACTGCACGCCACCGCCGCGAAGATCGGCCTGCTCGGCATCGGCTTCCCCGAGTCGGTCGGCGGCAGCGGCGGCGACCTGCTCGACTCGATCGTCGTCACCGAGGAGATCATCCGGTCCGGTGGCTCGTCCGGGCTGATCGCGGCGCTCTTCACGCACGGCATCGCGCTGCCGCACATGGTCGCCGCGGCCGGTGCCCACACCGGCGGCTCCCTCGGTGCCCCGCGCGGCGGCGCCCCGGCCGGCAACCACCTGGTCGACCGGTACGTCCGTCCCACCCTGGCCGGGTCCATGATCGGAGCGCTGGCGATCACCGAACCGGACGGTGGTTCGGACGTCGCGGCGATCCGCACCACCGCCCTGCGCGACGGCGACCACTACGTGGTGAACGGGTCGAAGACCTACATCACCAGCGGGATCCGCGCCGACTTCGTGACCACCGCGGTCTGCACCGACCTCCCCGGCAGCGGCTCGCTCAGCCTGCTGGTGATCGACAAGGACACGCCCGGCTTCACGGTCGGGCGGCGGCTGGAGAAGCTGGGCTGGCACTGCTCGGACACCGCCGAGCTCTCCTTCGTCGACGTACGGGTGCCGGTGGCGAACCGGATCGGCGAGGAGGACACCGGCTTCCTGGCGATCATGCAGAACTTCGCCGCCGAACGGCTCTCCCTGGCCACGCAGGCGTACGCCACCGCGCAGCGCTGCGTCGAGCTGGCCACCCGCTGGTGCCGGGACCGGTCCACGTTCGGCCGGCCGCTGGCGAGCCGGCAACTCGTCCGGCACCGGCTGGCCGAGCTGCACACCCGCGCCGAGGCCGCCCGTGCGTACGTGCACGACGTGGCGACCCGGGTGGCCGCGGGCGAGCCGGTGGTGACCGAGGTGGCGATGGCGAAGAACGTCGCGGTGGCCGCCTGCGACCACGTGGTGGACGCGGCGCTGCAACTGCACGGCGGCTTCGGCTACCTGCGGGACGCGGAGGTGGAACGGCACTACCGGGACGCCCGGATCCTCGGCATCGGCGGTGGCACCACCGAGATCATGAACGAGATCATCGCGAAGGGCATGGGCCTGTGAGTGCGAGGAGTGAGCCGGGCCTGCGAGCCCCGCAGTCACGAACGGAAGGGAGCCCTGTGACCACACTCGACAGCGCGATCGACCCGTCCTCGCCGGCGTACCGGGCCAACCGGGAGGCCCTGCTGGAACGCCTCGCCGAGTTGGACGCCGCCCTCGACCGGGCCCGCTCCGGAGGCGGGGAGAAGTACGTGACCCGGCACCACGGGCGCGGCAAGCTGCTCCCCCGGGAGCGGATCGAGCTGCTGCTCGACCAGGACAGCCCGTTCCTGGAGCTGTCACCGGTCGCGGCGTACGACACCGACTTCCCGGTCGGGGCCAGCGTGGTCACCGGCATCGGGGTGGTCGAGGGCGTCGAGTGCCTAATCGTCGCCAACGACCCGACGGTACGCGGCGGCGCGGTCAACCCGTGGTCTCTGGCCAAGACCCGGCGGGCCGGGGAGATCGCCCTGGCCAACCGGCTGCCGATGGTCAATCTGGTCGAGTCGGCCGGGGCGGACCTGCCCACCCAGGCGGAGATCTTCATCCCCGGCGGCCGGGTGTTCCGCGACCTGACCCGGCTCTCCGCGGCGAAGATCCCCACGGTCGCCGTGGTCTTCGGCAACGCCACCGCCGGCGGCGCGTACGTGCCGGGGATGTCCGACTTCACCATCATGATCCGGGACCGGTCGCAGGTCTACCTGGCCGGCCCACCGCTGGTGAAGATGGCCACCGGCGAGGTCACCGACGACGAGTCGCTGGGCGGCGCGGCCATGCACGCCACGAAGTCCGGCCTGGCGGACTTCCTCGCCTCCGACGAGCGGGACGGCATCCGGCTGGCCCGGCAGTGCGTACGCCGGCTCAACTGGCGCAAGCAGGGGCCGCCGCCGCGCAACCGGATCCCGCAGCCCCCGAGGTACGACCCGGAGGAGCTGCTCGGCGTCGCCAGCGCCGACCTGAAGGTGCCGTTCGACCCGCGCGAGGTGCTGGCCCGGGTGCTGGACGGCAGCGAGTTCGACGAGTTCAAGCCGGGCTACGGCAGCGCACTGGTCACCGGCTGGGGTGAGCTGCACGGATGGCCGGTCGGCGTGCTGGCCAACGCCCGGGGCGTGCTGTTCAGCGAGGAGGCGCAGAAGGCGGCCCAGTTCATCCAACTCGCCAACGCCGCCGACACCCCGCTGATCTTCCTGCAGAACACCACCGGCTACATGGTCGGCACCGAGTACGAGCAGCGCGGCATCATCAAGCACGGCGCCCTGATGATCAACGCGGTGGCGAACTCCACGGTGCCGCACCTGACGGTCAACCTGGGCGCCTCCTACGGGGCCGGCAACTACGGCATGTGCGGCCGGGCGTACGAGCCGAGGTTCCTGTTCACCTGGCCGAACGCGAAGTCGGCGGTGATGGGGCCGGCGCAGCTCGCCGGGGTGCTCTCCATCGTCGCCCGGCAGGCCGCCGCCGCCCGGGGTCGCTCCTTCGACGAGGACTCCGACGCGGCCATGCGGATGATGGTCGAGCAGCAGATCGAGTCCCAGTCCGGGGCGCTCTTCCTCTCCGGCCGGCTCTACGACGACGGGGTGATCGACCCCCGGGACACCCGTACCGTCCTCGGGCTCTGCCTGTCGGCGATCCACAACGGACCGGTGAAGGGCGCCGACGGCTTCGGCGTCTTCCGGATGTAGGGAGTCGGACTCATGATCACCAGACTTCTGGTCGCCAACCGGGGCGAGATCGCCCGCCGGGTCTTCGCCACCTGCCGCGCGCTCGGCGTCGAGACGGTCGCCGTGCACGCCGACGCCGACGCCGACGCGCCGTTCGTCGCCGAGGCCGACCAGGCCGTACGCCTGCCGGGCAACACCCCGGCCGAGACGTACCTGCGGATCGACCTGGTCCTGGACGCGGCCCGCAGGACCGGCGCGGACGCGGTCCACCCGGGCTACGGCTTCCTCGCCGAGAACGCCGGGTTCGCCCAGGCGGTGACCGACGCCGGGCTGACCTGGATCGGCCCGGCGGCCAAGGCGATCGCCGTGATGGGCGACAAGATGGCGGCGAAGGCGCTGCTCGCCGAGGCGGGCGTGCCGATGCTGCCGACCTGGACCGACGCCGACGAGATCACCGACTTCCCGGTGCTGGTGAAGGCGTCCGCCGGTGGCGGCGGGCGGGGCATGCGGGTGGTCCGCGAGGCCGCCGGGCTCGCCGAGGCCGTCGCCTCCGCCCGGCGCGAGGCGGCCGGCGCGTTCGGCGACGGCACGGTCTTCATCGAGCGGTACGTCGAGCGCGGCCGGCACGTCGAGGTGCAGATCGTCGGTGACACCCGCGGCACGGTGGTGGCCCTCGGCGAACGGGACTGCTCGATCCAGCGCCGGCACCAGAAGATCGTCGAGGAGGCGCCCGCGGTCGTACCGCCGGAGCTGCGGCGGCGGCTGCACGAGGCGGCGGTGGCCGCCGGACGCGCCGTCGACTACGTGGGCGCGGGGACGGTGGAGTTTCTGCTCGCCCCGACCGGGGAGTTCTTCTTCCTGGAGATGAACACCCGGCTCCAGGTGGAGCATCCGGTCACCGAGGCGGTCACCGGGCTGGATCTGGTCCGGCTGCAACTGCTCGTCGCCGAGGGTGCCCCGCTGCCGGTGGCGGCCGCACCGGCCGAGGGCCACGCGATCGAGGTGCGCCTCTGCGCCGAGGACCCGGGGCAGGGCTTCCGGCCCGCCACCGGCACCCTGCGCCGCTTCGCGGTCCCCGGGGTGGCCGGCGAGTTCACCCCGACCCGTGGCCTGCGGCTCGACTCCGGGGTGGTGGACGGCTCGGTGGTGGGCGTGCACTACGACTCCATGCTCGCCAAGCTGGTCGCCTGGGCGCCCACCCGGGCGGAGGCGGCCCGGTCGCTGGCCGCCGCGCTGGCCCGCGCCGAGGTGCACGGCGTCACCACCAACCGGGACCTGCTGGTGCGGGTGCTGCGCAGCCGGGAGTTCGGCGCGGCGGAGGTCGACACCGGTTTCCTGGACCGGCACGCCGAGGTCTTCGACCCGCTGCTGCCGGCCGCGCTGGTGCCGGTGACCGCGCTGGCCGCCGCGCTGGCCTCGGCCGCCGGCCGCCGCGCCGAGGCCGGGGTGCTCGCCGGCCTGCCGTCGGGCTGGCGGAACGTGCCCGCGTTCCCGCAGGTCACCCGCTTCGCCGGGCCGGACGGCGGCGACATCGAGGTGCGTTACCGGCTGGACCGGGCGGGCGCGCTCGCCGAGTGGTCCACCAGCCCGCCGGTCCTCCCCGGCGGCGGCGCGGCGGGCACCGGGCCGGCGGGTGCAGCCGGGGCGGCGGGTGCAGCCGACGGCGGTCCGCCGGACACGGCAGCCGGGCCCGCGCCCACCGTCGGCCTGGTCGAGGCCGCCCCGGACCGGGTCGTGCTCGACGTGGACGGGGTGCGACGCGCGTTCCGCGTGCACCGGGTGGGGTCGGCGGTCTTCGTGGACGGCCCGGACGGCGCGGCGGAGCTGGTCGAGCTGCCCCGGTTCCCGCTGCCCACCGCGGAGCTGGCCGCCGGGTCGCTGCTCGCGCCGCTGCCCGGCGCGGTGACCCGGGTGCACGTCGAGGTCGGCCGGCGGGTCGCCGCCGGTGACCTGCTGCTGACCCTGGAAGCGATGAAGCTCGAACACCCTGTGCTCGCCCCGACCGACGGCGTGGTCGCCGAGTTGCCGGTGCCGGCCGGCGGCCAGGTCGACACCGGTGCCGTGCTGGCCGTCATCGACAGCTCGGCGCGACTGGCGCCGCGCCGCGATCTGGAGCCGTCGAACCCCGAGGAGGACCTCCGATGAACTTCGACCTCACCCCCGAACAGGACCAGCTCCGCGACGCCGTGCGGGCGCTCGGCCGCAGGTACGGTCACTCCTATTTCGTAGCGAAAGCGAAGTCGGGGGAACACACCACCGAACTGTGGGAGGAGGCCGGTCGGCTCGGCTACCTCGGCGTCAACATCCCCACCGAGTACGGCGGCGGGGGCGGCGGCATCACCGAGCTGGCCATCGTCTGCGAGGAGCTGGCCGCGGCCGGCTGCCCGCTGCTGCTGCTGGTCGTCTCCCCCGCCATCGCCGCCACGGTCATCGCCCGGCACGGCACCGACGAGCAGCGCAAGCGCCACCTGCCCGGCCTGGCCGACGGCTCCCGGAAGATCGTCTTTGCGATCACCGAGCCGGACGCCGGGTCGAACTTCCACCGGCTCGGCACGGTGGCCCGCCGGGACGGCGACGACTGGTTGCTCACCGGCCGCAAGGTCTACATCTCCGGTGTCGACGAGGCACAGCACGTGCTGGTCGTGGCCCGCACCGAGGACGCCACCACCGGCAAGCTCAAGCCGGCCCTGTTCATCGTCCCCACCGACGCGCCCGGCCTCGAACGCGCCAAGCTGGACATGGAGATCCTCTCCCCGGAGAACCAGTTCCTGCTCTACCTGGACGACGTGCGGCTGCCCGCCGACGCGCTGGTCGGCGAGTCGCTGGACGCCGGCCTGCCGGCGCTCTTCGCCGGGCTCAACCCGGAGCGGATCACGGTGGCCGCGATGGGCGCCGGCACCGGCCGGTACGCCATCGAGCGCGCCAGCGAGTACACCGCCACCCGCAAGATCTGGGGCGGCCGGAGCATCGGCTCCCACCAGGGCGTGGCGCATCCCCTCGCACACGCGGCGGTGCAGGTGGAGCTGGCCCGACTGATGATCCACAAGGCGGCCACCCTGTACGACGAGGGTCGTGACCTGGAGGCCGGCGTCTCGGGCAACATGGCCAAGTACGCCGCCGGCGAGGCCGCCGCGCTCGCCGTCGACACCGCCGTGCAGGCGCTCGGCGGGGCCGGCATGACCACCGAATACGGCGTGGCCACCCTGCTGGGGGCGGTACGCGCCGGCCGGATCGCCCCGGTCAGCCGGGAGATGATCCTCAACTTCGTCGCCCAGCACGTCCTCGGCCAGGACAAGTCGTACTGAGCGCCCGGGCTCAGCGCACGACGCGGCAGGCGGCGTCGATCCGGTGCACCGGGCGTACCCGCCGGCCCATCCCCTCAAGCAGCGAGTCCTCGACGTGGAAGTCCCGGATGCGCAGCCGGTGCCGGGGCAGCTCCGCCTCGCTGGGGCAGAGCACCTGCGCCCGGACCTGGTCGACCGGCACGTAGCGGACGCCGCCGCGCTCCTGAAGCAGTACGACGTTGACGTCGTCGACGGTGACGATGTGCCCCCGGACGTCCTCGGTGACCCCGGGGGCGGGCTCGACGGTGGTGACCGTGAGCGGCAGCACGGGGGTGCTGATCACCGGCAGCGCCGCCCACACCAGCATCGCCAGCACGGCGGCCTCGGTCACCGACGCCAGCGGCCGGATCACCGCCGCCGGCAGCGGCCCGGTGATCCCGAGCGCCAGCAGCGGCGGCGCGACGAGCAGCAGCAGCGCCAGCAGTTCCCCCTGCCGTCCGGCCTCGACGAGGGTGGGGGCGAGCAGCCAGGCGTACCCGACGAACAGGGCCGCGAGGAGGAGCAACCGCGGCACCCACTGCTCGTGCAACCGCGCGGGGGTGAGCTGGAACGCGGCCACGAACGCCGGGATCAGCAGCGGCAGGTAGAGCAACTGCCAGGTGACCAGGGCGAGCAGGAAGCCGGCCAGCACGAACCAGGCCGGGACGATGTCCATCCAGCGGACGAAGAGCGGCCGGCGGACACCGGCGGGCATCCGGTCCACGCTGACCCGAAGCACCGCGCCGAGCGCGAAGACGGCGACCAGGCCGGTGGAGAGCAGCCGGGCGGCCGTGGTGAGGAAGCCGGCCAGCAGGTTCACCGGGCCGACGTTCGCCACCAGCAGCAACGTCGTCTGGAGTTCGCCGCCGGCCTCCACGCCGAGCCGCAGCACCGAGAAGATCGCCGGCACGCCGACCACGGCCGTCCAGAACGACTGGGCGGCCCGGGCCCGCCGCTCGGCGAGATCCGACCCGTCCCATGAGGCCACGACGGGGCCCACGCCGTCCGTGACGGGCGCCGCCGGGGCGCTCACCGGGTGGGAGCCTTGTCGTCGAAGTCCACCAGCTTCGGTACGTCGAGCGGCTGCGGTTGCACCTTGGGCTGCTTCATCCAGGGCCCGAGGGTCCGGTTGTACGCGGTCAGCCACGGACTGCTGAGCCCTTGACGGCCCTGCTGGTAGCTCTTGTCGAGGAAGAAGGCGACCAGGTCGCGCAGGGCGGGGTCGCCGATCGGCACCCCGATGCCGAGCGTCTCGCTGGTGCCGAAGGGCATGTCGACGATCTCGAACTCGGTCGGGTACTGGGAGAGGAATCCGGCCAGGATCGTCTCGTCGGAGCTGACCGCGTCGTACCGGCCCTCGCGGATGCCCTTGACGCAGTCGCCGACCCGCTTCACCACCAGCGCTCTGACCTGGTGCTTCTCCAGCTCGGCCTCGGTGGTGGAGCCACCGCTGGTGCAGATCTTGTACTCCGGCCGGCGGAGGTCCTCGATGGTGCGGATCCTGTCCTTGAGCCGGTTCGGCACCATCACCTCCTGGGTGGTGACGAAGTACGGCCCGGCGAAGCTGACCAGCTTCTTGCGCTCCTCGGTCATCGAGAAGCTGGAGACGACCAGGTCGGCCACCCCGCCCTGCAGGGCCGGGATGCGGTCCTCGGTGGCCAGCGGGACGAACTCGATCCGCTGGTCCCCCTCGAAGCCGAGGGACGAGGCGATGTAGCGGGCGATCTCGACGTCGAACCCGGTGTAGGTGCCGTTGCGCAGCTCACCCATCAGCGGTTCGGTGGCGGCCACCCCGATCCTGATCCGAGGCTGGCCGTCGATGTGCGACTCGCGCAGCTTGTCCAGCACCGAGGGGAGCGGCGGATCGCGACGGTTGTCGCAACCGGCGGCCGCCGCGAGGCTGAGGGTCAACGCCACCGCCAGCGTGGTGGCGACCGAACGGAGCCGGTGGGAGGAGAAGGCATTCATCGGCGACCTCGCTCACGGACACGGCCTGCGGGACACCGAGGGTAGCGGTCCCGGTCCATCTGTGTGGTCACCGGCCGATGCAACGAGACTTTCACGATCGACGCCAGCCGCATTCCGCTCGGCAGTTGAGACGGGCAGCCACGGTCAGTAGCCGCGACCGAGCGCCTCGAACCAGGCGGGCGTCGGCTCGGTGGCCGGACCGTACATGTCGGACGACGGGGTGAACTCGTCGACGATCCGCCAGCCCGAACCGCCCTCCCGGGCGTACACGTAGGCGTCGATCTCGCTGCTCGGCGCGCCGACGCCGTGGACGACGCCACCGTCCACGGTGGCCTCCCTCTTCGCGCAGACCGCGCCCGGGCCCGGCCGGGCCTCGCGGCAGTCCCCCACGTACCGGTGGTCGCCCTGGTAGGTGGCCCGCACCCAGGCCGCCATGGTCTGGGGGAAGGTCGTCCTCGGCTGCGGGTTCAGCGACGGCGACGGCGTCGACGGGGGCGGGGCGGCCCCGGACGGCGTCGCCGTGCCGCCGGGGTCGGCCGGGGGCGACGAGGGAGCCTGCTCCGTCCCGCACGCCCCGAGCACGCCTGACACCAACAGTACGGCGACGATCCGGGTGATCCGCTGCACCGGCGTTCCTCTCCTCGGACGGGATGATCTTCACGGTCATTGAACCGGACGGCGGCGGCTCACGACGTCCCCGACGCGGGTTGACAGCCGGCGTCCGGTGAGGATGCTTGTCGGGTGGGGCGAATCCTCAGACCGGACGCGCGGACCGTGGCGGTGCTCGCGGCGCTCGCGGCACTCGCGGTGCTGGCGGTCCTGCTGAGCTGGCACCCCGCCGGGATCCTGACGGTGGCGCTGGCGCTGCTCGTCGTCCTGCTCGCGACGGTCACCGGCACGGCGGTGGCCGCGCTGCGCGACCGCGACGACCGGGCGCAACGCGGCGCGACCCCGGCGGGCCAGCCGGACGCCCTGCTCGGCGGCATCGACGCGGACACCCTGGACACGCTCGACAGCTCGGCGGTGCGCTCCCGCCTGGACGGGGTCAGCGACCGGTGAGGGTCGGCGCGAGCAACGCGTTCGCGCCCTTGCCGGCGAGGCAGCGGTAGGTGCGGTCGGTGCCCGTGCCGCTCGGCGGCAGGACCTCCAGGTTCCACTCCTGCGGGTAGCTGATCCGGCTGGTGAGCTGGAAGGTGCGCGAGTTGCACACCCGCTTGACGGCCGGATCGGCGACGACCTCCGCGTGCCCCGCCCCCACCAGCGCGGTGGGCAGCTCGCCCTGGACGTAGGTCTCCCAGGTGTGCCGGCCGTCGCACGAGACCTGGGCCGCCTCGGCCCGGTCGCCGCGCAGCCGCACCGGCCCGAAGCACTCCAGTTCGGGGGCGCACCGGGCCCCTGCCGGCAGGGACGCCGCCGACGCCCCGGACAGGCAGCCGGGCAGCGCGCCCCAGCTCCCGCTCGGCTCCGACGAGGCGCTGGCCACCGGTGTCGGGGTCGGCGCGGCCACCGGCGGGGCACCGCCGGCGACCCAGGCCCCGGCGCTCGCCGAGGCGGCCAGGGCGAGGACACCGGCGCCGCCGAGGAACCAGCGTCGCCGCCGCCGGCCGCTGCGCGACACCGACGGTTGGGCGTCCTCCACCGGCGGCCGGGGCGGGCCGGACGGGTCCACCGTGTACGACCCGCTGGTGGTGAAACCGACGCCGGTGGAGCCGCCGGACAGCGGTGCGCCGCTCACCGGCGCCCCGCTCACCGGGGAGGGCGCCGGGTCCAGCGGCAGGGCGACGAGCAGGTCCCGCAGCTCGATCGCCGAGGGCCGCGCGCCGGGGTCGTTGGACATCCCGGCGCGGAGCACGTCGATCAGTTCGGTCGGCACCCCGGGCAGCTCCGGGATCGGCTGGTTGAACATCTCCAGCACGGTGACGAGGCTCGGGTTCCGCTCCGACTGCCAGCGCGGGGGCCGACCGTTCATCACCGCGTAGAGGGTGGCGCAGAGGGCGTACACGTCGACGGCCGGCGAGGGCGGGCTGTGGCTGAACATCTCCGGCGGCGCGTACGCCGGGGTCAGCACCTCCAGGGTGACCGAGGCGTCGCGTGCCTCGGCCAGCACGGCGAGCCCGAAGTCGGCCAGCACCGCCGGATTGAAGTGCGAGTAGAGGATGTTCGCCGGCTTGACGTCGCGGTGCAGCACTCCGGCCGCGTGCGAGTGGGCGAGCGCGTCAGCGATCTTGATGCCGAGGTCACGGGTCTCCGAGGCACCCAGCGGCGAGTGGCGCATCCGCTCGGCGTACGAGCCGTCACAGAGCTCCATGATGAGATAAGGGTGCTGGTCGACGGTGACCCCGACGTCGAAGAGGTCCACCACGTGCGGGTGGGACGACATCCTGCCGGCGGCACGCGCCTCCCGGAGGAACCGGGCCTGGTCCCGCTCGCTGGCCAGCGTGCGGTTCTCCACCTTGACGGCGACCTCGCGCCCCACCGAGATCTGGGTGGCCCGGTAGACGGTGGCGTACCCACCCCGGGCGAACACCCGCAGATCGGTCAGACCGGGCACGATGGGCAGCCGGAGGGCGCCGGGCGGGGTCTCGGTCACGGCTCGAAAATACCTGTTACGCCGGGACGCTCAGCGATCCGTACCGGCGGCGGATCCGGGACCGGCCGCCGCCGGACCGGCCGCCGCATCGGTGACCTGCGGGTTTGTCACGGACTCCGGACCATCGACGGTCACCACGGCGGCCGGGCCGTCGACGACTCCGGTCGTCGCGGGCCGGTCCCGGCCGGCGCGGCGGGCGTCCCAGCGCAGACCCAGCGCGGTGGCCACCGCACCGAGCCCCTCCCACAGGGCCACCCCGAGGAACTGGCCGGGCGCCACGTCGGCCAGCACGGTCAACGTGAACACGGTGCAGGTGACCAGCCGGAAGACCACGGTGAAGCGGTAGAAGGCCCGCCACTCGGTGGCGACCGCCAACAGGTAGTAGACGCCCATGTTGAACGAGGCCATCGAGGACGCGGTGAGGAACGTGCCGGTGTAGTCGCCGGCCGCCCGCCGGTCCGGCACCTCGAACCCGAGCATCCGCAACTGCACCTCGGGCCAGAGCAGCCCGAGTGCGCCGAGCAGCAGCGCCAGGACGCCGAAGACCGCGATGGTCCAACCGGCGCCGGAACGCGGCAGCCTCATCTGTCCTCCCCATCCGCGACCACCGTCGTGGGCGGCCTCCCGGACCCACACGCTAGACCGGCGCACCCGCCCCACACATCCCCGGAACCGCCAGACCTCCCACCCCGACCCAGCCCCGACCCCGCCTGTTGATCACGAGGCTCGCGTCCCCGGGCCTGGACCCCGACCAGGACGTTCCTGGTCGACACGCGGGTAGGGGTCGCCGGTCCGGGGGTGCAGGGGCCGGTGAGAGTCAGCCGGCGACGAGGCGGACGCGCAGGGCGTCGGCGGCGACCCGCTCGCTGCGCTGCTCGGTCGCGTACGCCAGCCGGACCGCCTCCTCGGCACTGGCCAGCGCCTCGACCGGCCGGCCACAGGCAGCCAGCGCCTCGGCCAGCACACTCGCCCCGATCACCTGGCTGCGGACGTCCTCGGCGGGAGCGGCCACCGCGCGTCGCGCCCAGTCCAACGCCTGCTCCCGCTGGCCGTGGGCGAGCAGCGCGGAAGCGTACCGGGCCATCGTCTGGCGGCGGGAGAAGAGCAACGTCGGGGTGCTCGCGGCGGTCGTCGCGACCGGCGCGAGCAGCCCCACCGCGGTGGCCGAGTCCCCGGCCGCAAGCCGGGCGGTGGCCAGCAGCACCCGGGGCGCGGCCTGCGCCGGCGCCTGCGGGTTGTGCGGCTCGACGGCGGTCAGCACCGCCCGGGCGTCCCGCTCGGCGGTCTCGCAGTCGCCCATGTCCAGCGCCACGAAGCCGCGCAGTGTGCCGGCCATCCCGGTCAGCAGCGGGTGCGAGGTGCGCCCGGCGAACGCCAGGGCGTCGGTGAGCAGGTCTGCGGCGTGCTCCGGCTCGCCCAGCCCGCGTGCCACGGCCCCCCGGACCACCAGCGCGAACCCGCGCCCCCAGTCGTCGGAGACCTCGGCGAAGTCCCGGTACGCGCGACGGGCCTCCCGGTCCGCCTCGGCGACCTCGCCCAACTCCGCCCCGGCGAACGCCTCGACCGCGCGCAAGGTGCCGACCGCCCACGCCTCACCGACCCGTTCACCGAAGGGCAGGAAGACCCGCGCCAGTCGGCGGGCCTCCCGCAGCCGGCCGGCGAGCAGCCTTGCGAACGCGGTGGTGCCCCGCAACCAGGCCCGCCCGTACGGGTCCTTCAGCTGGGCGAAGAGCCGGGCGGCCCGGCCGAGCACCGCGTCGGTGCCGGCGAAATCGCCCCGGGTGGTGGTGACCCAGGCCAGGTTCTGCAACGACCACGCCTGCCCGCGCGGGTCCTGAGCGGCGAGGCTGACCTGGTACGACGCGGCGAGCCGGCTGCTGGCCTGACCGAGCCGGCCGGCGATGAAGTCGGCCATGCCGAGCCGCCGCATCGCCGAGGCGCGCAGGGTGGGCAGGCCGCCGGCGGTGGCCACCTGCAACGCCTCCTGCCAGCAGGACACCGCCCGGCCCTGATCGCCGAGGGTCTGGTGCGCCTGCCCGGCGAGCAGCAGTGCGCTGGTCCGCACGGCCGCCTCGTCACCGGCGTTGGCCGCGATCTTCTCGGCGGAGGCGAGCGCGTCGGTCGCCCGTCCGACCTGGAGCAACGCCCGGGCGTGCACCACCCGGTCGGCGGCGGGCGCCCCGTCGGGGGCCAGCTCGGCGGCGCGTTCGGCGTACTCGACCGCGAGGGCCGGCTCCCCGGCGTGCAGCGACCGGCGCGCGGACCGGCCCAGCGCGGCCACGCCCAGCGGGGTGACCGTCCGGGCCGGCGCGTCCGGGCGCAGCTTGACCGCGTCGGCGAGCGCGGCGGCCCGTTCCACGTGCTCGGCGACGAAGTCGTCCCGGGCCGGGTCGGTGAAGCCACCGGGCGCGGAGCCGGTGCCGCCGGGCACGGCCCAGCGGGCCAGGGCGGCGTGCCGCTCGGCCAGCTCGGCCTTGCTGACCCCCGCGTACGCGGCCTCCCGCATCAGCGGGGTGGCGAAGGCGTAGCCGCTGCGGGTGCGGTGCAGCATCCGCCGCTGCAGCAGCTCCTCGACAGCCCGCTCCAGCTCGACGGCGGCCACCGCGGCGGGCCGGCCGTCCCGCCCGGCGCGCTGCTCACGCAGCGCCTCCAGCGCCCCCTCGGGGACGGTGTCACCGACCACGGCGGCGTCGCGCAGCACCGAGCGGGCGTCCTGCGGCAGCGCGTCGATCCGGGCCGCGAGCACGGCCGCCAGGTCCCGGGAGAGCAGCCGGCTGCCCAGCGAGCCGGGGGCCAGCCGCCAGCCGCCGGGACCGCTGCGACGCTCGGCGACCGCGGTGAGCGCGCCGCGCTCCATCAGCAGGGTGACCAGTTCGGCGAGGTAGAACGGATTGCCCTGGGCGGTGGCGAGGAGCCGGTCCGCGTCGGCCTGCGGCAGTTTCCCGCCCCCGAGGTAGCTGGTGAGCAGCCGGGCCGCGTCGGCGCCGCGCAGCGCGGGCAGCACGTGCACCTCGGCGTCCGCGACCCGGGTCAGCGCCCCGGCGGTACGGACCAGCTCCGGGCGGCCCAGCAGCAGCACCAGCACCGGGCCGCTGAGCCGGGAGAGGGTCAGCCCGAGTGCGCTGATCGTCTCGGCCGTCGCGTCGTGCAGGTCGTCCACCACCATCACCAGCGGCGCCTCGCTGGCCAGGGCGCTGAGCAGGCCGGCGACGGCGTTCGGCACCGCCTCGGCGTCGGCGGGCGCGGCGGTGCCGCTCCACTCCCCGTTGTCGGTGGCGGTGCCGTGCCCGCCGGGCAGTTCCGCGTACCCGAGCAGGGCCAGCAACTGGTCGGTGGCGAGCGGGCTGCCGCCACGCTGCCCGAGCCGCTGACCGAGCCGGCGCAGCCGCTCCTCCACTGCCGGGCGGGTGAGCGCGGTGGAGATGTCGTTGGGCAGGCCGACCGCGGCCCGGACCAGATCGGCGAGGGGGGCGAGCCGGCGCCGTTCGCCGAAGGCGGCGCAGCGTACGGAGAGCACCCGGGCGCCGGTGTGCGCGGCGTACCGGCCGGCACCCACGTCGTAGCCGGCGGCGAGGCGTTCCACCTCGGCGGCGAAGCGGGACTTGCCGATCCCCGCCTCGGCGGTCATCAGCAGCACCCGGGGTTCGCCGCGGTCGATCACCTCGGCGAGCCGGCCGGCGACCCGACCGATCTCGGTCTCCCGGCCCACGAAGGGCGCCTCGTCACCGAGGCCGGAGCGGGTGCCCGGGGCGTCCAGGAGGCCGAGCAGCTCGTACGCCTCGACCGGCTCCCGCTTGCCCTTGAGCCGCAGCGGGCGCAACGCCCGCCAGGACGCCACATGCCGGGTGGCGGCGGAGGTGCGTCCGCCGGCGTAGACCGCGCCGACGGCGGCGGCGTCGGCGAGCCGGGCGGCGGTGTTCACCGTGTCGCCGATGACCGTGTACTCGATGGCGGCCTGGATGCCGGCGATGACGTCGCCGGTGTTGAGCCCGACCCGCAGGCCAAGCGGCGCGCCGCCGCCCCGCTCGTCGTCGAGCACCCGGCGGACCGCCCGCTGCATGGAGAGCGCGGCACGCACGGCCCGCTCCGCGTCGTCCTCGTGCGCGACGGGCGCGCCGAAGACCGCCATGATGCCGTCACCGGTGAGCTTGTCGACGTGCCCGCCGAACGTCTTGACCGCGCCCGCGAGGGCGGCGAGCACCCGGTCGGTGACCGCGCCGACCCGCTCCGGGTCGAGATCCTCCGACCAGGAGGTGAAGTCGGAGAGGTCGCCGAAGAGCACGGTGACCACCCGCCGTTCGGCGGTCGGCAGGGCGGCGGCGGCCGGCAGGGCCGCCCCGCAGTTGTGGCAGAACCGCGCCCCGGGGACGGCGAGTGTGCCGCAGACCGGGCAGGTCACGGCTGTTCCGTCCCGCCCACCCCGAGGTATTCGAGCTGCGCGCGGACGGACCATTCGGCGGCCCACCACAGCGAGCGGTCGACGTCGGCGTACACCCTGGCGACCACCTCGGGCGCGGTGGTGGCACCCGCGTCGACCGCGGCGCGGACCTGGTCGAGCCGGGCGCGGCGGTGGGCCAGGTAGAACTGCGCGGCTGCGCCGCAGTCGGCCAGCGCCGGGCCGTGCCCGGGCAGCGCCGGGATCCCCCGGTACGCGGACAGCAGTTCCAGGCTGGCGAGGTAGTCGCCGAGATGCCCGTCGGGGTGGGCGACGACGGTGGTGCCCCGGCCGAGGATGGTGTCACCGGTGAGGACCACCCGCTCGTCGCCGCGCTGGGCGAGGAAGCAGACGGAGTCGGCGGTGTGCCCCGGGGTGGGCACGAGCCGGATGGTGAAGCCTTCGGCCTCCAGCGGGGCGTCCGGGGTCAGCGGCGTACCGCCGATGGTGTGCGCGGGGTCGGCGGCCCGGACGGCCGCGCGGTCGAGCCGGTCGGCCAGCGGCGCGGAGCCCTCGGTGTGGTCCGGGTGCCCGTGGGTGATCAGCACCGACCCGACCGGCGCGTGCGCGGCGATCCGGTCGAGGTGGTCGTCGTGCGCCGGGCCGGGGTCGATCACCACGGCCGGCGCTCCGGGGGCGGCCCGCAGCACCCAGGTGTTGGTGCCGTCGAGGGTCATCGGCCCCGGGTTGGGTGCCCGCAACAGCGTCACCCAGTCCGGCAGCGCGTCGGCGAGCGCCGCCGCCGGCACGGTCAGATGCCCGGTCATGGCTGCGATCGTACGACCCTGCCCGCCACTCCCCGCGATCTTGCAGTTTCGGCCTCAGGTTTGTCAGCCTTCACGGCTTTCGTCCCGGCCGGAAGTGCAAGATCGCGGGGCAGGGAGGCGGGTCAGGCGATCTCGACGATGACCTCGACCTCGACGGGGGCGTCGAGGGGGAGTTCGGCGACGCCGACCGCGGAGCGGGCGTGTCGGCCGGCCTCGCCGAAGACCGCGCCGAAGAGGTCGGAGGCGCCGTTGATGACGCCGGGCTGGCCGGTGAACCCGGGCGCGCTCGCCACGAAACCGGTCAGCTTGACGATCTTGACGATGTTCTCCAGGCCGACCAGCGCGTCGATCGCCGCCAGGGCGTTCAACGCGCACCGTTCGGCGAGATCCTTGGCCTGCTCGGCGGAGACCCCGCCGCCGACCTTGCCGGTGGCGAGCAGCTTGCCCTCGGCCATCGGCAGCTGGCCGGAGACGTAGACGTGCTGGCCGGACTGCACCGCCGGGACGTAGCTGGCCACCGGCGGCACGACCTCGGGCAGGGTCAGGCCGAGCTCCGCGAGCTTCGCGTGCGGTCCGTTGCTCACAACGCGCCATCCTTCGTTCGCGACTGCGGGGCTCGCAGGCCCGGCTCACTCCTCGCGCTCACAACGCGCCATCCTTCGTTCGCGACTGCGGGGCTCGCAGGCCCGGCTCACTCCTCGCGCTCACGGCGCTCAGCCCTTCGGGCGCTTCAGGTAGGCGACGAGCTGCTCCGGGTTCGGGCCGGGGACCACGGAGACGAGCTCCCAGCCGTCCTCGCCCCAGTTGTCGAGGATCTGCTTGGTCGCGTGGACCAGCAGCGGGACCGTGGCGTATTCCCACTTCTGCATCGGTGGAGGGCTCCCTTGCCTGGCGTGGACGTGTTACCAGGCACAGCCTACGGTCCGGACGAGGGCGGGGGTGCGGGACGCTGCTCGGGCGCGACCGGCGCCTCGCCGCAGGGGCCCTCGTGGTCGTACGGCTGGGGGCAGCGGGACCGGTCCGGCAGCGGCAGGTCACAGAAGACCCGGTGCCGGTTGTTCTGGTCGTCGGCGGTGGAGACGGTCATCTCTCCGGCGTCCAGCTCGGCCAGGAAACCGAGCGAGGTCGCCACCGTGTCGGCCAGGGCGGTCGCCGTGGCGAGATCGGCGACCCGGATCGGCAGGTGGATGACGTAGCCGGGCTCCTCCTCGTCCCGGCCGCGGCCGCGGGAGCGGTTCACCATGCGCAGCACCTCGTTGGGCCCGACGGACCGCCGGTACGACCGCTCGTTGATCGGCAGCCCGCCGTTCGACCCGTCCGCGTCGCCCCGGGCGCCGACCCGCCCGGCCCCGCCACCGGGCGGGAACTGGGCTCGAGCGATGTTGTCCGCGTCGCGCATGCACTGCCTCCGGGCCTCGTACGTAATCTGACCGCCGTCCGGACCGGACCCGCTGTCCGACCCGCTCCTCCGCGCCGGCACGAAGGTAGGACCGGTCGGCGGAAGCCACAACGGGACGCGCACACCCGATCACGCTTAGTCACATATGCGACACACCGCCGGTCCGGAAGGTGACCGCGCCGAACCGCACCTCGTGAGCAGTTGGTCACAAATCATCCATTGACCGCTACCCTTCTGCCTCGGACGGGCGATCAGGGGTCGCCCGCCGTGCCCGAACCCGCGTCCGCGCCAGGGGCGGCGAGGACGCCCATCCCCGGGGGACCACATGACCCAACCGCCGGCCGACGGTCCGACCGGATCGTCCAGCTCCCCGCCTCCCGGCCCGGTCTCGGCGGGCGCGTCGTCGCCGGGGGCCGTGACACCTCCACCGGCGTACCCGGCCTACCGGTCCCCGGCGGGCGAGCGCAAGCGCGGCATGCTCGTCGCCACGCTCACCCTCGTCGGAGCGATCCTGCTCTGTGGCGGCGGTGGCACGGCCGCCTTCCTGGCGCTGCGGGACACCGAGGAGGGTGCGGGCGCGAAGGAGCCGGCGGTGGCGGTGGACGACTTCCTCAGCGCCGTCTACCGGGAGCGGGACGCGAGGAAGGCGGCCGACCTCGTCTGTGCGGCGTCGCGGGACCCGGAGAAGATCGCCGCCAAGGTCGCCGAGGTGGACAGGTACGCCGCCGAGTACGCCAACCCGCGCTTCCGGTGGGCCACCCCGACGGTGGACAGCCAGAACGGCGACCGCGCCACGGTCAGCGCGAAGGTCACCATGACCACCGCCGACGAGAAGATCGCCGAGCAGGCGTTGCGCTTCACCGTCGTACGGAAGACGGGTTGGCGGGTCTGCGAGGTCGCCTGACGCCGCCGGGTGGATAGGCTCGACGGGTGCGAGCTGCTGACCCCCCGACCGAACCGGCCGGCACCGGATGGCCGTCCCGCCTGCACGTGGTCACCGGCAAAGGCGGCACGGGCAAGACGAGCGTGGCGGCGGCCCTGGCGCTGGCCCTGGCCGCCGGCGGGCGACGCACCCTGCTCGTCGAGGTGGAGGGGCGGCAGGGCATCGCGCAGCTCTTCGGCACCGATCCGCTGCCGTACGAGGAACGCCACCTGACCGACGCCCCCGGCGGCGGTGAGGTGCGCGCCCTGGCGGTGGACGCCGAGGAGGCGCTGCTGGAGTACCTCGACATGTTCTACAAGCTCGGGGCGGCCGGGCGGGCGCTGCGCAAGCTCGGGGCGATCGACTTCGCCACCACCATCGCCCCCGGGCTGCGCGACGTGCTGCTCACCGGCAAGGTGAAGGAGGCGACCACCCGCACCAGCGGCCAGCGCCGCACGTACGACGCGGTGGTGCTGGACGCGCCGCCGACCGGGCGGATCGGCCGGTTCCTCAACGTCACCGCGGAGACCGCCCGGCTGGCGAAGGTCGGCCCGATCAAGACCCAGAGCGAAGGGGTCGCCGCACTGCTGCGCTCCCCGATGACCGCGGTGCACGTGGTGACCCTGCTGGAGGAGATGCCGGTCCAGGAGACGGTCGACGCGATCGCCGAGCTGACCCAGCTCGGGTTCGGAGTGGGACGGGTGATCGTCAACGGCACCCGACCGCCGGTGCCGGCGGGACGTGAGGTGACCCAGGCGGAGCTGAAGCGAGGGCTGCTCGCCGCCGGGCTGCCCGCCGACCGGGCAACCGTCGCCGGGCTGGCCGAGGAGGCGCGGGACCAGCAGGTCCGCCGGGAACTGGAGGACTCGCTCCGGGCCGACCTGGTGGAGCTGGGGCTGCCCATGACCGAGCTGCCGCTGCTGCCCGACGGGGTGGACCGGGCCGGGCTGGAGACGCTGGCCGAACTGCTCGGCCGGGCCGATTGACTCACACCTGACGTCGGCTCGGGCGCACGGACGGCGGCGGCCCGATACGCTCGATTGGTGCCTTCCGAAGACGCGGCGCCGCGGCTGGACGTCGACCAGATCCTCGCCGACCCCGGCGTACGGATCGTCGTGTGCTGTGGGGCCGGCGGGGTGGGTAAGACCACCACGGCGGCGGCGCTCGCGCTGCGGGCGGCCGAGCAGCACGGCCGGCGCACGGTGGTGCTCACCATCGACCCGGCCCGCCGGCTGGCCCAGTCGCTCGGCCTGACCGAGCTGGACAACACCCCGCGCCGGGTCAAGGGGATCGACGTCGAGGCCAGCGGCGGCGAGCTGCACGCCATGATGCTGGACATGAAGCGCACCTTCGACGACGTGGTGCTCCAGCACACCGATCCCGCGAAGGCGGCGGAGATCTTCGCCAACCCGTTCTACCAGGCCATGAGTTCGACCTTCGCCGGCACACAGGAGTACATGGCGATGGAGAAGCTGGGCCAGCTGCACGCCCGCGGCGAGTGGGACCTGATCGTGGTGGACACCCCGCCGTCCCGCTCCGCGCTGGACTTCCTGGACGCCCCGGCCCGGCTCTCCCGTTTCCTCGACGGTCGGATGCTGCGGCTGCTGCTCGCGCCGGCGCGCACCGGCGGGCGGAGCATGTTCAGCTTCGTGACCGCCAGCTTCGGGATGTTCTCGAAGGTGGTGCAGAAGGTGCTCGGCGCCCAACTGCTCACCGACCTGTCCGGCTTCGTCGCCGCGCTGGACTCGATGTTCGGCGGCTTCCGGCAGCGCGCCGAGCAGACTTACCGCATCCTGCAGGCCCGGGAGACGGCTTTCCTGCTGGTCGCGGCACCGGAGTCGGACGCGGTCCGGGAGGCGGCCTACTTCGCCGGACGGCTGCACGAGGAACGGATGCCGCTGGCCGGGCTGGTGCTCAACCGGGTTCACCGGCCGGTGGTGCGGCTGGACGCGGCCGAGAGCCTGGCCGCAGCGGACCGGCTGGTGGAGCTGGGCGGTCACGCGGCCACCGTCGACGTGCTGCGGGCACACGCCGCGCTGGCCCGGCAGGCGGTACGCGAGCAGCAGGTGGCGGCCCGGTTCACCGAGGCGTTCCCGACGGTGCCGGCGGTGTCGGTGACGGCGCAGCCCGCCGACGTGCACGACGTCGACGGGCTGCGGACGATCGGCGCGGCGATCAGCCGGCCGTGACCGGCGTCAGCCGGCGGTGACCAGGACCTTGTCCTTGCCGGCCTTGTCCTTGGCGTTCTTCTTCATCGCGGCCTCGAACATCTTGCGCCAGCTCGTCACCTGCGGGTGACGGCGCAGCAACGCCCGGCGTTCGCGTTCGGTCATGCCACCCCACACCCCGAACTCGATCCGGTTGTCGAGCGCGTCGGCCAGGCACTCGTACCGAACTGGGCAGCTCCGGCAGATCCTCTTCGCCACGTTCTGTTCGGCGCCCTGTACGAACAACGCGTCCGGGTCCCCGTTCTGACATGCCGCCAGTGACGGCCAGTCAGTGATCATGCCCATCTGTACACGTCCCCCCTTGCAGTACCTACCGACCTCGTGCGACCAGCCGTCGATTCCCCCGGTCGTCCGGCCCGTTCCTTCCCCAAGGAGGCACGGACGACGTGTGGCCGTTGTCGCCGCCACCCATCATGCTCTGTAGTCGCCTGATTACGCAACGTTGTCGGCGAAATCCATCATTCCTGACACTCCCGGCTTCCCGGGCCTTCGCTCGCCGCATACCCGGCCCGAGTACGTGAAAACGCTGCGCCGCTCCACCGATCGGGTGGAGACTCGACGCCGGTCACACGCAACCACACACCGGGGGTCGTGCGTTTAGCACAACGAGGGTCGCGCGCGCAGGAAATGGGGAAAGAACGCCCCAGCGACCCTCCTTCCCTGCTCGCGTACCCTGTCGAGGTGACCTGGATGCGGAAACGTGACCACAATGTCTTCACCAACGCCGCATCGCTGCTGATCTGTGGCCTGCTGGCCGGCGTGGTGGTCGCGGCGGCGGCCTTCCCCGCGGTGGCGATGTCCGGACTGGCCGCGAAGGCCGGCGCCGAGACCTTCGGCGCACTGCCGAATGAACTGATCGTGGCCCGCGCGCCACAGATCAGCTACATGCTCGCCTCGGACGGCAAGACACCGCTGGCGACCATGTACGACGAGAACCGTCGCGACGTGAAGCTGGAAGACATCGCCCCGGTCATGCGGGACGCCATCATCGCCGCCGAGGACCACGACTTCTACAAGCACAACGGGGTCGACCTCAACGGCGTGGCCCGGGCCTTCGTCAACAACCAGTCCGGCACCAACTCGCAGCAGGGCGCCTCGACCCTGACCATGCAGTACGTCCGGCTGGCCATCGCCTACTCGGCGACCCACCCCGCCGACGTGGTCGCCGCGACCGAGGACACCAGCGCCCGCAAGTTGCGCGAGATGCGGTACGCCATCCAGATCGACAAGGAGTTCCCGAAGGACGAGATCCTGCGGCGCTACCTGAACATCGCCTCCTTCGGCAACGGGGCGTACGGCATCTACGCGGCCAGCCAGGTCTACTTCGGCAAGCCGCCGAGCAAGCTGAAGCTGGAGGAGGCGGCGCTGCTGGCCGGCATGGTCAAGGCGCCGACCACCAACGACCCGACCACCCGCAGCGGGTACCCGCTCGCGCTCGACCGGCGCAACTACGTCATCGAGAACATGGCCAAGATCGGCAAGATCAGCCGACAGGAGGCGGACGCCGCCAAGGCCGCCAAGCTCGTGGTGAAGGACAAGCGCACGCCGAACGGCTGCGTCTCCACCAACGAGAAGGGCTGGGGCTTCTTCTGCGACTACTTCTACCGCTGGTGGCTGCAGCAGGAGACCTTCGGCTCGACCTCGTACGACCGCGAACGGCGGCTGAAGAGCGGCGGCTACACCGTCGTCACCACCCTCGACGTGCAGGCGCAGCGCGGCGCGGACAAGGCGGTCCGCAAGGCGAAGAAGGAGACCGCCAAGGAGGCCGCCATGGTGGCCGTGGTGGAACCGGGCACCGGCCGGGTCCGGGCGCTCGCGGTCAACCGCCAGTTCAAGCTCGACGACCCGAAGAACCCCAAGAACAAGATCAACAGCGACCCGGCCAAGGCCAAGAAGAAGATCCGGGGCAACTACCCGGCCACGGTGAACCCGCTGCTCACCGGCGGCCAGGGCATCACCGGCTACCAGGCCGGCTCGACCTTCAAGATCTTCACCATCGTGGCCGCCCTGGAGAAGGGCATCCCGCTCAGCTACACCATCAACGCGCAGCAGACGTTCAAGTCGGAATACATCATCAGCCGGAGTTCGCCGGCCGCCTGCCCCGGCACGCACTTCTACTGCCCGAAGAACGCCGGCGGCAAGGCCGGTGGCGTGCAGACCATGTGGAGCGCCTTCGCCCAGTCGACCAACACCTACTTCGTCCCGCTCCAGCAGCAGGTCGGGGCGGAGAACGTCGTCGACGTGGCGCGACGGCTCGGCATCCAGTTCCGGGCCAGCAACGACGCCAGGTTCGCCGGCACCAAGGAGAGCGCCCACCAGTGGGGCGCGTTCACCCTGGGCGTCTCGCAGACCACCCCGCTGGAGCTGGCCAACGCGTACGCCACCCTCGCCGCCGACGGCAAGTACTGCGAGCCGATCCCGGTGCAGGAGATCCGGGACCCGGAGGGCAACAAGCTCGACATCGCCAACCCGCGCTGCGAGAAGCGGCTGAGCACCGAGGTGGCCCGGGCCGCCGTGGACGCCGCCCGCTGCCCGGTCGGCGACAACTCCTCCACCAGCAAGTGCGGCGGCAGCCGTACCGCCGCCCACGTGAAGCAGGTCGTCAAGGCGCCGGTGGCCGGCAAGTCCGGCACCACCGACTCCGAGAAGACCGCCGCCCTGGTCGCGATGACCAAGCAGTACGCGGTCGCCGGCATCATGGCCGACCCGGACTGGCCGCAGACCAACGTCAAGATGAAGCACAACCGGCCCGACGGCATCAACCCGCCGGTCTACGAGACGCTGCGCGACGCCATGAAGGGCAAGGAACGGATCAACTTCGAGCCACCCGGCAAGAAGATCTCCGAAGGTGACCAGCGCTCCATCCCGAGCGTCACCTGCCAGGACGTGAACACGGCGAAGAGCCGGCTCAAGGGTGCCGGCTTCGAGGCGGTCGTGTCCGACGTCAAGGTCACGTCGAACTGCCCGCCCGGCACCGCCGCCGGCACCAGCCCCGACGGCCGGACGATCAAGGGTGGTGTGGTCACCATCCAGATCAGCGGCGGTGGCGGCTCCACGCCGGGCGGGCCCACCGCCGGCCCCGGCGGCACCACGCCGACGAGCCCCACCCGACCGAGCCGGCCCCCGGGCCGCGGCTGACACACCCGCACAGCAGGACGGGCGGGCACCCTCAGGGGTGCCCGCCCGTTTCGTGTACCTCTGAAGGTCAGAGACCGAGCTGCCGGCGTACCTCGGCGGCGACCCGGCCCCCCTCGGCCCGGCCGGCCACCGCGGCCTGGGCCGCCTTCATCGCCGGGCCCATCTGCGCCTTGCCGGTGAACCCGCCCGCAGCGAGCGCCCCCGAGACCAGCTCGGCCAGTTCGGAGTCGGAGAGCTGCTTCGGCAGGTAGCGCTCCAGCACATCGCCCTCGGCGGTCTCCTTGGCGGCCTGCTCGGCGCGACCCGCGTCGGAGAAGGCAGTGGCGGCCTCGCGCCGCTTCTTCGCCTCCTTGGTCAGCACCGCGAGCACCTCGTCGTCGGTGAGCTCGCGCTTGGCCTTGCCCGAGACCTCGGCGGTGCCGACGGCGGCGAGCGCCATCCGCAGCGTGGAGGTGGTCAGCTCGTCGCGCGCCTTCAGGGCGGCGCGCATGTCGGCGGTGAGGCGGTCCTTCAGCGTGCTCATGGTCGGTCAAACTACCCTGAACGCCATGCGAAAGCGCACACTATTCCGGCTCGCCGCCGGGACCATCGCCGCCGGAGCGGCCACCCTGGCGTACGCGTCGCTCATCGAGCGCAACATGTTCACCCTGCGCCGGTACGACGTGCCGGTGCTGCCGACCGATGCGGAACCGCTGCGCGTGCTGCACCTGTCGGACCTGCACATGATGCCGGACCAGCAGCGCAAGCAGCAGTGGGTGGCGTCACTCGCCGCCCTCGACCCGGACCTGGTGGTGGTGACCGGGGACAACATGGCCCACCCCGCCGCCGTCCCGGGCGTGCTGCGGGCGCTGCAACCGCTGCTCGACCTGCCCGGTGCCTTCGTCTTCGGCTCGAACGACTACACCGGCCCGGTCCTGAAGAACCCGTTCAGCTACTTCCTGCCCGACCGCGAGTACGCCGAAGGCGTCGAGCTGCCCTACGAGGAGCTGCGCGACGTCTTCGTCGGGGCCGGCTGGGTGGACCTCAACAACGCCCGTACGACGCTCAAGGCCGGTGGTCGGCTGGTGGAGCTCGTCGGGGTGGACGACCCGCACATCGAGCGGGACGACTACCCGTCCGTCGCCGGCCCCGTCTCCTCCTCGGCCGACCTCTCCATCGCGATCGCCCACTCCCCCGAGCCGGCGGTGCTCGACCAGATGGCCGCCGACGGCTTCGGCCTGCTGCTGGCCGGGCACACCCACGGCGGCCAGGTCTGCGTACCCGGCTACGGCGCCCTGGTGACGAACTGCGGGCTGCCCCGCTCGATGGCCAAGGGCCTGCACCGCTGGCCCGGCTCCGACTCCTGGCTGCACGTCTCCGCCGGCCTGGGCACCCACCCCACCGCCCCGGTGCGATTCGCCTGCCCGCCGGAGGCGAGCGTGCTCACCCTCATCCCCCGCTGACCTGCGTGCCCGCCGCCTCCGCCCGGCCGGTACCCCCTGGACGCCCGGCCGACGCGGCGTCCAGGGGGTACCGAGTTTGACCATCGGGCCGGGTGGGCTACTATTTCTCAGCACGCCTCGGGGTGTGGCGCAGCTTGGTAGCGCGCTTCGTTCGGGACGAAGAGGTCGTCGGTTCGAATCCGGCCACCCCGACCGAGGTCAGGGGCCACTCTCCATCGATGAGAGTGGCCCCTGATGCATTCGTACAGCAGTCGAGTACAGCAGCGGCGGTCACCGCAGGCTCTCCCCCAGGCGCTTGAGGGCGTCGCGGGTGGCGTCCGAGGAGGCCTGTGAGTAGATCTCCATCGTCACCGACACCTCGGCGTGCCGAAGCACCTGCATGATGACGCGCGGGTGCACGTCCAGGTCGACGAGCAGGCGAGGGGTCATCGATGCATGAGCGTCGGGGTACCGTCGAAGCGGTGGCTCGCTGGGTCGCGGCCGAATGAGTTCGCCTGGACCCTTAGCCTTGGAGCGACGTTATGGCTTCTTCCGTCGACCTGCGCTTCGGTGTAGCTCTGCGTGAGCTTCGGCAGCAGTGTGGTCTGTCGCTTCGGTCTCTCGGGCAGCTCGCCCATCGGAGTAAGAGCCATCTGCACGAGCTGGAGACAGGGCTCAAGGCTCCAACGGTCGATACGGCGCGCCACTTGGACCGAATTCTCGACGCAGGAGGCGAGCTTGCTCGCTTGGTCGATGCGCCGATCGACCATGCGGCTGAGGCCGGGGAGCTGCGGGCGAGAGTTGCCGCCAGCGATGTCAGCGGGGACGTGGTCGACCGGATTGAGCAAGGCATCGATGACCTCGCCAGTTCCTATCCGACGATGGCTCCGGCTGATCTGCTGCCGCTGGTGCGGCGGCACCTCGCCTATGTCGGGCGGTTGCTGGATGGACGGATCACGCTTGCTCAACGGCGACGGTTGTTGGTTGCTGGCGGCTGGTTGGCGGTGCTGCGGGCCACCGTTCACATCGACCTGCGGCAGCGGCATGCGGCGGCTGCACATTTGCAGGCCGCTCGTGATCTTGCCGAACACGCGGAGCACGCGGAGATTCAGGCATGGTGTCTGGAAACCCGGGCTTGGGACATGTTGACTCAAGGTGACTATCGGAGGGCACTCGATCTTTCCCACCAAGCTCAGCGGGTCGCTCCGAAGGGCAGCTCTGCCCGCATTCAGGCGACTGCTCAGGAGGCTCGTGCGTGGGCGCGGATGGGGGATGTCGGTGCGACCCGGCGAGTGTTGGACCGGGTAGAGCGGCTGACGGCGAATCTGCCCGTTCCTGAGCGAGCCGAGCACCACTACCGCTACGACCCGGCCAAGGCCGCCGCGTACACGGCCACCACTTTGGCATGGGCAGGTGACCCAGGTGCCGAGCAGGTAGCGCGGTCGGTGTTGGCCGACCTGGACCCGGACGGCGACGGGGGAGTGCGGCCCCGCCGGTCCGCATCGGCCCGTCTCGACCTTGGTCTTGCCCTGGTCGCAGCCGGGCAGCCGGACGAGGCGGTTGTTCTCGGGACGCAGGCCGTGGCCTCCGGGCGCGTGGTGCCGTCGAACTGGTGGCGGGCTGCGGAGTTGCTGGCAAAGGTGGAGCAGACGGGGGTGCCGGAGGCGGCGACCTTGCGCGACCTGTGCACCGAGTATGCCCCTGGGCGCCGACCGCCAGCGGACAGCACAGCTGGTTAGCGGACAGTCACCTTCTGGATCGATGACGCGCGTGACGTAACGCTGGTCCTCAGTGCACTCGGGCGCGGAATGGTGCATCACCCGTTGAACCTCCGCGCCCTCGACGCGGAGGGCCGGAATCGTGGCGATGACTGTCGGACTTCTGCGGCGGCTCGTCCATGACTCGGGCACGCGCTCCGGCGAGCACGGCGAATGATCGCCCACAGGCCGGTGCCGCCCCTCTGGAGTTGCGGTGGCTGTGGCGGATCCTGGCCATGCCCCACTCGGCGTCGGGAGCTGCGCGCGGCTGTCGACGGTGCTCCGATGGCCCGGACGCAACGGGTCTCGTACGAGGAGTACCTGGTCGCGGTCGCCCTCACCCTGGCTCGCCGGCACCGGCCGGTGTGGTCCTGGCGGAAGTGGCGACAGGTTTGCCGCTGTGGAGCTGACCTGCCCTGCCATGCCCGGCACCGCATCCCTATCAACCGTGGCCACTGGCCGGGCGAGGAGACGCAGTGAAAGACGACCAGGAACAGGCGATCCTGTCCGTGCACGTGCGAGGGCTCGACGGCTTGTGCGTTGGATGCCGAGCATGGTGGTACCGGCTGGCCCCCTACCCGTGCTGGCAGGTGGAATGGGCGACCAGCCGGCAGGCCCGGACGATCACTGCTCGCTTCCTGGAGGGTGCGCGGTGACCACCCACGGCCCCGTCATGCCGATCTGGAGCTGCGGCGGCTGCGATCTACCGTGGCCTTGCCCCACTCGCAAGCGGGAGCTGCGCGCGGAGTACGTCGACGCTCCCGTCTCGCTGGCCCTCTACCTCAGCAGCTCGCTCGTCCAGGCCACCGAGGACATGCCCTGGACACCGGCCGGCGTACTGCATCACCGCTTCCTCGGCTGGACGCGGGAAGCCGACCAGCCCATGCCAGCAGTACAGCATCGAAGTACAGCAACCGTGCCAGCCAAACCGAGCCGAGCAGCGCCTCGGCAGGCCGTCTGACCTCGCATCAGCCCGCTCCGGCCAGCTCGCCGAGAGCTCGGGACGAAGAGTCGCCGTCTCCGAGACGGCCCGACGGCCCGGCCGCCGACCGGGTGGTCGGCGGCCGGGCCCCGCAGCGGTACGTCAGAGCGGGCGGTTCGGCTCGCTCACCGGGCCACCCGGGTACGTCGTCGTGGTCGGCTCGACCACCTCCGTCGTCCGGTACTCCGACCCGGTGGTGGGCGTCCGGTCCTCGTCGTCGGAACGGTGCCGGACGGCGGCGACTCCGGCGGCGGCTGCACCCGCGACGGCGGCACCGGTGGCGACCGCCGTACCGGAGACACCGGCCTTGCCACTGTCACCCTGCGAGGACGCGGCGTGCGCGACGCCCGGCGTGCCCACCCCGAGCCCCTGGCCGACCGAGCCACGCCAGGCGCCGGTCTCGACGTCCCGGGACTCGATGAAGCTCTTGAACTTCTCCAGGTCGGACTCGGCCTGCTTCTCGACGATGTTCACCTTGTCGCCGGCCTTCTCGACCAGCCCCTCCGGCTCGTACTCCAGGTGCAGCCGGACCATGGTCCGGCCGGTGCCGACGGGCTGGAAGTAGACCGCGCCGGCGTTGGTCGCGCCCTCGGTCGCCGCCCAGGCGACCTTCTGGTCCGGGACCTGCTCCAGGACGGTCGCGTCCCACTCGCGCTTGATCCCGGCGATCTGGGCAACCCAGTGCATGCGCCGGTCGTCGAGCTGGCGCACCTCCTCGACGCCACCCATGAAGCGGGGGAACTCCTCGAACTGGGTCCACTGGTTGTAGGCGGTGCTGACCGGGACATCGACTTCGATCGACTTCTCGACCACGGTGGTCATGACATTCCTCCTCGTTCCGGTCGAACCTCCCTCCAACCGGGAGGGAGCCGTGCTTGTCCACCGGAATCCGTACCCTCGGATTCGCGGCTCAACCGGAAAGCCCGGAGCCGGCACCCGCCCGCTGGTCGCGGGGGACGCCGGCTCCGGGGGTACGTCAGGACAGCGGCGCGATGAAGAAGCCCGCCTGGTCCACGATCAGCTCCGAGGCACCCGGGCCGTTGTGGTACACGCCGATCAGACCGTCGGTGCCCGCCTGGACGACCGCCATGTTCGCGGCCGTCTCACCGGCGACGAAGTTGACGTTCGACGCGGTGGGCGGGGCGGCACCGGTGCGCGGGTACGCGGTGAGGACGCCCGGCGAGGTCGGCCGGGTGACGGTCATGTTGAACACGGCGGCGGTGGGCGTCGCACACGTCGCCGGGCATGCCGTCTGGACGTACACGGGCCGATCAGGTTGTGGTCGGCCGTCGACCCGGCGATCGACCCCGCAGCGACCGAGATCGCGGTGGCCCTGGACGGGGCGTCGCAGGGCTGCGGGTCGTACTCGGGGCCGCCCGCGGTCTGGACGATGTTGTTGTGCAGCCGGACACCCGGCGAGGCCCCGGCCACCCGGATCGCCACGTCGCACTCGTTGACGACGGTGTTGCCGGTGACCACGGTGCCCGGCGCGTCGGTGACGTCGATCCGGGCGTCCTCGAGGGCGTTACCGGTGATCACCGCCCGGGTGACCCCCGGTTCGACCGCCACGCCCGCCGCTTCGCCGAGGGCGCGCAGCCACGTGCGGCTCACCGTGACATCGCTGGACCCGCCGGTCAGCCGCACCAGGGCAGGTGCCTGGAACTGGTTGAAGACCGCCAGGCCGTCCAAGGTGATCCGGGAGGAACGGTCCACCACGACGGTGCTGGCGTTGCTCCAGTTCGCGGCGAAGAAGCCCTGCACGACGACGTCGTGCACACCCACCAGGCGGAAGACGGTGTCGGTGACGGCGAAGCCGTTACCGACCTTGACCTCCCCGTCGGGGCTGTTGACCGCCCGGTAGGTGATCGGCGCGTCCACGGTGCCGGACCGGTCGAACGTGACCGTCTCCGGGTAGTCGCCGGGGTGCACCAGCACCGTCTGCCCCGGCTGCGCCACTGCCGCCGCCGCCCCGATGGTGCAGTACGGCTCAGCCATGGTGCCATCGGCATCCGGCGTGCAGTCCTTCTGGTTGACGTACACCTCGGTGCCGGACGCGGTCGTGGCGGTCGGTGCGGGCGCCGCCGTAGCAGGTGCCACCGATCCCACCAGGCCTGCGGCCCCGAGCAGCGGTACGACAACGAACAGGGACCATGCGGGTCTTCTCATCAACACCCCGTGAGTCGATCGATGACGTGCTGCGGCACCATACCCCCGGTGGACGCGGTCGGGGGTGCCGCCCGGGAGACTCCTCAATCTTCCCCGCCGCCAGCCCCTGACCTGTAAGCACACTGCCGGAGGGTGAGTCAGACCGACCAGGTGACCCGCTCCCACATCACTGTCAGCGGGCGGCGATGAAGTACCCCGACTGGTCGACGATGACGTGGCTGTGACCGCTGCTGTTGTGCTGGACAGCGATCCGGCCCGTCCGGTCAGTCGTGCCGCTCGGTGCGCTCGATCTCGGCGAACGCCGCGCCCAGGTAGCCCTCGACCGGCCGGCCGGTCACGCTGAGCAGATCGGCGACGAGCAGCGGGGCGTGCCGGGCGAGCGCGACCGCGTCGGGCGGGGCGTCGTCCTCGCCCGGGTCATAGACGCCGAGCGCCCCGGCCAGCAGGACCAGCACCACGTGCGGGTCGACGTCCGGCCACCACTGCGCCGCCGCCCGGACGCAGTGTTCCAGCACCTTCCGGACGTCGTCGGAGTCGAGCCCGTCCGGGTGGATTTCCTCCAGCAGCAGCCGTACCACCGAGCCGAGGACCAGCCCGGAGCGCTCCGCCGTGGCCAGCCGCGCGGTCGACAGGTCGTACGCCCCGGTGTCGCGGGCCCGGGCCGCCTCGACGGCCTCGGTCGCGGCGGCGGCGATCTCGCGGGCCGGTGTGGGCAGATGTCGCCAGGTCACGCTCACCGGGCCAGCATGGCAGAGCCGACCGACCGGCCCGCTCCCCGCACCGGCGGCGAGGACCGTCAGCAGCGGAGCGTGCGCTTGCTCACGTCGGCTCCGGCCCGCACTCGCAGCGGCGGCAAATCCTGTCGCGGCCGGTGATCCGGCGGATGGAGGGGCGCAGCCGTACCGGAGCGCTGGCGCTGGTCGGTGGGGTCTTCGCCGCCGCCTGGTTGATCCTCGGCGCGGCCGGCCTGGTGGGCACGGGCAACGCGGTGGTGGCGGCGCTCGGCGTGGTGGCCTGCGCGGCGGTCTTCGGCTTCGGCGAGACCATGCTCTCCCCGGTGATGCCGACGCTGACCAACGCCGCCGACGACCCGGTCGCCGCCCCCACCCCGGCTCACCGACAGCCCGCACCGCGCCGTGATCGTGCTGAATCATGGATGTAGTGGCATCGGCACGAGCTAAGGCCACAACATCCCGGATCGAGCGCGATCTCGACCGCCGGGCCAAGCCGGGCGGGACCGGCCAGGCCAGGCGTGCGGGCAGCGGGAGGGGCAGGCCGGGGCGGGAGGGACAGGAACGGCGACGGGCCCCGGAGCGGCTGCTCCGGGGCCCGTCGTGTCGAGGGCTGCCGTCAGGCGGCGGGGACCTCGGCGGTGGTACGGATCCGGTCCAGGGCCGGCGCGGAGACCGGCGAGGACGCGGTCAGGTACGCCACGAAGGCGTCCAGGTCGATCATGCCGGTGACCTGGTTGGTGCCGCTCTTGAGCGCGGTGAACCCGTCGCCGCCGCCGGCGAGGAAGCTGTTCACCGTGACCCGGTAGGTGCCGGAGTCGGTGACCGTGACGCCGCCCAGGGTCAGGCTGCCCCGGACGACCCGGGTGCCGGCGCACGGGTCGGCGGTGGTGCCGGTGGTGCCGTTCACGTCGACCGTGTAGTTGACCGTCGAGGACGGGTAGAGCGTCCGCCCGACGACGAACTGCTGCTCCAGCACGCAGTAGAGCTGCGCGCCGGTGAGGTCGAGGGTCACCAGGTTGTTGGCGAACGGCTGGACGGTGAACGCCTCCTCGTAGGTGACCGGACCGGCGTCGAGGTCGGCGCGGACACCGCCGGGGTTCATGAACGCGCCGAGCGCGCCCTGCTCGGTGTCGGTGGCGGCGAGCTGCGCGTCGGCGATCACGTTGCCGAGCGGGGACTCGCCCTTGGCCGTACCGAAGAGGGTCTCCTGGATCCGGTTGATCGGCTCGGCCGTGGTGCCGACGACCTTGGTGGCGACCGGGCCGAGGGCCGTCTTGTAGCGGGTGATCAGCTCGGTCTGCGCCGGGTCCTTGGCGACGTCGCGGGTGACCACGACGTTGTTCGCCGAGGCGGTGAGCACGTCACCGGACTTCCGGTCGATCTTCAGGTCGATGTCGGTCACCAGGCGGCCGAACGAGCTGGCGCTGGTGACCAGCTTGCCGTTGATCTCGCAGTTGTACGCCTGGTGGCTGTGCCCGCTGACCACCACGTCGATGGCCGGGTCCATCCGGTTGGCGATGTCGACGATCGGGCCGGTGAAGCCGTTGCAGTCGTTGATGCCGCCGGTCGAGTCCTGCTGACCGCCCTCGTGCAGCAGCACGACGATGCTCTCGACGCCCTGGGCGCGCAGCACGCGGGCCCACTTGTTGGCGGTCTCGGCCTCGTCGGCGAAGGTCAGGCCGGCGACGCCCTCCTGGCTGACGATCTGCGGGGTGCCCTCCAGGGTCATCCCGATGAAGCCGACCTTGACGCCGGCGACCTTCTTGATGCCGTACGGCGGCAGCAGCGGCTGGCCGGTGGCGGTCTTGAAGGCGTTGGCGGAGAGGTACTGGAAGCCGGCCCCCTGGTACGGGGTGCCGTCGGCGCAGCCGTCGACCGGGTGGCAGCCACCGTTCTGGATGCGGAGCAGCTCGTCGGGGCCCTCGTCGAACTCGTGGTTGCCGACGCTGGCGAAGTCCAGCCCGGCCATGGTGAGCGCCTCGATGGTGGGCTCGTCGTGGAACGCGGCGGAGAGCAGCGGGGAGGCGCCGATCAGGTCACCGGCGGCGACCGTGATGGTCCGCTCCCGCTCCTTCTCGGTGGTGCCGCGCAGTGCGGCGAGCTGGGTGGCGAGGTATTCCGCACCACCTGCGGGCTGGCCGGCGATGGTGCCGCTGGAGCCGCCCGGGGGCTCCAGGTTGCCGTGGAAGTCGTTGAGTGCGAGCAGCTTGATGTCGACCGGCTTGGGGCCGGCCTCGGCCTGGTTCGGGTTGACGGCGACCGTGCTCAGCGCGGCCACAGCGAGCGCGGTCAGACCGATGGCGGCCCTACGCATCCCGGGGACGGACATGGAACTCCTCGTGAGGTTCGGCGTTGGACGCTGCGCGGACGATGGTTCGCCCGGCGACCCTGATCCGTGCCGTGACAGGGGTCGACAGCGGATGGCGGCGGTCGGGGGTTCGCCGCTCCGTCGGGGGACAGCCTCTCATCTCCGCCCACCGCCGGTCGACTGGGGAAGTCGAACAGACCTGCGGATACGTCAGGTGGCGACAGTCGGACGTTCGGGCGATTCCGACATGACGGGTAGGTGACGGCGGTCCCGGGGAGCCGTCGGTTTTTTGTCGGCGGCTCCGACCAGGATGAGAGACGACAGCGACGGAGGGATGGAAGATGGCTGGGACGCCCCTGACGGTGGGCACCGCGCGGTCTGCGGACGGCACGACGATCGCGTACGAACGCAGTGGCGACGGGCCGGCGATCGTGCTGGTGGGCGGCGCGTTCAACGACCGCTCCACCACCCGGGAGCTCGCCGCCGCGCTGGCCGCGGACTTCACCGTCCTCGGGTACGACCGGCGCGGCCGGGGCGACAGCGGCGACACCGGCCCGTACGCGGTGGAGCGCGAGATCGAGGACCTGGCGGCGGTGATCGGGGCGGCCGGCGGCACGGCGTACGTCTACGGCCTCTCCTCCGGCGCGATCCTCGCCGCCCTGGCGACCGCCGCCGGCCTGCCGGTGACGGGGCTGGCGCTGTTCGAGCCGCCGTTGCAGGTGGGGGCGCACGCCGGTTCCCGGGTGGCGATCGCACCGAAGCTGGCTGAGCTGGTGGCGGCGGGCCGGCGGGGCGACGCGGTCGAGTGCTTCCTGGTCGAGGCGGTGGGGGTCCCCGCCGACGAGGTGCGCGGGATGCGGGAGCAGCCGATGTGGCCCTGGATGGAGATGCTGGCCCCGACCCTCGTGTACGACGCCACCGTCACCGGGGACGGCAGCCTCCCCGCCGAGCGCCTCGCCGCGATCACCGCGCCGACCGTGGTCGTCGACAGCACGGGCAGCCCGGGCTGGCTGCGCGATGCCGCGCGGGCCGCGGCCGGGGCGGTGCCGGGGGCCCGGCACCTGAGCCTGGCGGGCGGATTCCACGAGGTGCCCGCCGAGCGGCTGGCCCCGGAGCTGCGCCGCGCCCTGCTGGGCTGACTGCGACTCCTCTGCCGGGTGACCGTCCCGGGCGGCGCCGGCTCCGGTGCGAAGAGCCGCCGCCGAGCCCGGGACGGTCGGATGGCGTGCCGGTTCCCGGCCCCTCAGGGAACCGACGGCCATGGCGTGGACCGACAATATCGATGCCGTACGGCAATTGTGGACCTGAAGACCTTCGCCGCAGCAGACAAATCCGTCGGTCCCCGTCCACTGGACCCGTACGGCGGCCCGCTCGACGCGTTCGGCCGAGGGCGAGGTACGTCCGCCTTCCGTCCGTCAACCGATCGGCCAAGCCGATCCGACGGTGCCGACCAGGCGACGTCCGGGCGCTCGGACGGGTACGAGCTGCTGTCCGCTGTCGCGCGCGTCGTCCACCCGGCCCCGTCGCCGGCAACTCTCAGAAACCGCAGGTCAGGCCGGCGGCGTGGCTGACCTGCACGGTGTGGGTCACGCAGCCGCCCGGCTCGACGACGTGCAGCAGGAAGGCGGTCGGCTCGTCGACCCAGCCGATCTCCTCGTCGGGGCTGATGGTCAGCGACGCCTGCCGCCAGGTGCTGGGCGCGACGGTGAGCACGGTGCTGGCGAAGGCGGTGGTGGCCGGGCGGTGCAGGTGACCGGCGGCGACCCGGGCCACATGGGGGTGCCGGCGGATCACCGCGGCGAGGGCGTCACCGTCGGCGAGCCGGATGGCGTCGGCGGCCGGGACGCCGAGGGCGACCGGCGGGTGGTGCAGGAAGACCAGGGCCGGCACGTCCGGTCGCCCCGCGAGCACCCCGTCGAGCCAGCCGAGCTGGTCCTCGCCGAGCCGGCCGCCGCCCTCACCGGGCACCAGCGAGTCCAGCGCGGCGACGGTCAGCTCCGCATGATCGACGTGGTAGTACGCGGAGAAACCGCCGCCCAGGTAGGGCGTGCCGCCGAAGGCGTCCAGCAGCGACTCGCGGTCGTCGTGGTTGCCGGTGACCAGGTGCACCGGCAGCGGGTACCGGCCGAGCACCTCGCGCAGCGCCGCGTACTCGTCGGGACGGCCCTGGTCGACCAGGTCGCCGGAGATCACCACGCAGTCGGGGCGGGGCCGCAGCGCCAGCACCCGGCCGAGCGCCCGGTGCAGGCCGGCGGCGGGAGCGGCGGCGAGCACGCCGGTGGTCAGGTGCGGGTCACTCAGCTGGGCGACGAGCATGACTCCTCCACTGCGACCGGGACCCTCACGCTAACCCCGCCACGCACCCCGCGCGCGCCCGTCGGGAACCCACAGGCCGCGTCCACACCCTGTGGATGAAACATGTGTACGAACAGAATCGATCTTCGCACGGACGGGCACCGGTCGCTGAGTACGCTTGATCGCAGCCCCGGCACCCGCGCCGGGCCCGCCCTCACCTGGAAGAACGTGGATCACGAGAGAGTCGTCCGGGACGTCACGGTCCGCCTGCAGATGGCGTCGACCGCGGTCGAGGCGTGCCACTGGACCGTGACCGCGCTCGCCCGGTACGCCCCCGCGACGATCTCCGTCCTGCTCCAGGTCCACGACCGGCTGCGCTGCGTCGCGGCGACCGGGGCCTGGCAGGTCTTCTCCACCGTGCCGCCGAAGTCCGGCATCGTCGGCCGGGTCTACGCCTCCGGCGAGAGCGCCACCGTCGGTGACGTCGCCGACGACCCGGACTACCTCCCGGTACGCCCCGACGTCACCGCCGAGATCTGCGTGCCGGTGCTGGACCCGGCGGGCCGCCCGATCGGCGTGCTCGACCTGCAGTGGAGCGAGCCCGTCGAGCTGGGCTCCTGGCGCACGACCGCCGAACGGCTGGCCGGCCGGCTCGGCGCCCGGATCACGGCGCTCGGCGGGCCGCCGGCCGAGAGCCGCAGCGAGAAGCTGCTCCGGCACGCCACCGCGATGACCTCGGCTCCCACCGAGTGGGAGCTGATGGCCGCCGCGATCACCGCGGCCCGGGACGTCTCCACCCTCTCCGCCGCCGTACTGGTGCTCGGCGGCCGGCGCGGACCGCGGGTCGGCGACCCGACCGGCGACCCCGGTGAACTGGAGGCGCGCATCCGCGCCGAACTGACCGAGGCGGGGGCCGGGCCACTCGGCCGGCTGGTCGGCCGCGCCCACCGGCACGGATCGGCGTACACCCTGGGCGAGGCCGGACTGCCCCCGACCGAGGAGTACGAGCCGCTGGCCCGGGCCGGGGTGCGGACCCTGGTGTCGGTGCCGGTGGGCCCGCCCGACTCCGGCGGGGTGCTGCTGGTCGCCGACGAACGGCTGCTCCGGCCCGACCCGACCACGGTCAACCTGATGGAACTGCTCGCCGGCCAGGCGTGGGGCGCGGTGGACCGGCTGCGCACCCTGGCCCGGCTCCGCGAGCAGGCCAGCTCCGACCCGCTCACCGGCCTGCGCCACACCGGGCCCTTCGGGCAGCGGATCCGGACGGCCACGCCGGGGCGTACCGCACTGCTGGCGATCGACGTGGACGACTTCAAGGCGGTCAACGACACGTACGGCCACCAGGCCGGGGACCGGCTGCTGGTCGGGCTGGCCCGGGCCCTGGAGGGGGCGTTGCGCCAGGGCGACGAGCTGTACCGGATCGGCGGCGACGAGTTCGTCGCGGTGATCGAGGTCAGTCGCCCCGACGAGGCGGTCCGGATCGCCGAACGGCTCACCGAGGCGGCGAGACGCACCGGCCGCACCATCAGTGTCGGCGTAGCCCTGCCCCATCCCGGCGAGCCGGCCGAGGTGACCCTCCGCCGCGCCGACCAGGCCCTGTACGCGGTCAAGCGGCACGGCCGCGACGGCGTCCGCCTCGCCGCCCCCTAACCCCCCCCGCCCCCCTGCCCCCCGCCCCCCGCCCCCGCGATCTTGCAGTTACGGCCCGGACAAAGAGCCACCAGCCGGGCGAACCAGCGACCCGAAGTGCAAGATCGCGGAGGGTCAGCGGGTGAGTTCCTTGGCGAGGAGTTCGGCGATCTGGGCGGTGTTGAGGGCGGCGCCCTTGCGCAGATTGTCGCCGGTGACGAAGAGGTCGAGGGCGCGGGGGTCGTCGAGCGCGCGGCGGATCCGGCCGACCCAGGAGGGGTCGGTGCCGACCGCGTCGATCGGCATCGGGAACTCGCCGGCCGCCGGGTCGTCCACCAGGATCACACCCGGGGCGTTGCGCAGCGCCTCACGGGCACTTTCGGCGTCCACCTCGGTGGCGAAGACCGCGTGCACCGCCACCGAGTGACCGGTCACCACCGGTACCCGTACGCAGGTCGCGGAGACCTTGAGGTCGGGCAGCCCGAGGATCTTGCGGGACTCGTTGCGGATCTTCATCTCCTCGGAGGACCAGCCCCCTTCGGTGAAGGACCCGGCCCAGGGCACCACGTTGAGCGCCAGCGGCGCGGGGAACGGGCCGAGCTCCTCACCGACCGCCTGCCGTACGTCGCCAGGGCGGGAACCGAGCACCCGGTCGCCGGCGATCCTGCCGAGCTGGCCGTGCAGCGCGTCCACGCCCGTCCGACCCGCCCCCGACGCCGCCTGGTACGAGGCGAGCACCAGCTCGCGCAGCCCGTACTCGCGGTGCAGCGGGGCGATCGCCACGATCATGGCGAGGGTGGTGCAGTTGCCGTTGGCGATGATCCCCTTGGGCCGGTTACGCACCTGCTCAGGGTTGATCTCGGGCACCACCAGCGGGACGTCCCGGTCCATCCGGAACGCGCCGGAGTTGTCGACCACCACCGCGCCCCGGTCGACCGCGACCGGGGCCCACTCGGCGGAGACCTCGTCCGGCACGTCGAACATGGCCACGTCGACGCCGTCGAACACCTCCGCGGTGAGCGCCCCGACGGTCAGCTCCTCGCCCCGGCAGCGCACCTTCCGCCCGACCGAACGCTCCGAGGCGACCAGCCGGATCTCACCCCAGACGTCGCGCCGGGAGGAGAGCAGCTCGCACATCACGGTGCCGACGGCACCCGTCGCCCCGACCACGGCCAGGGTGGGCCGTCCCGTCACCGGTGCTACCGTCCCGTCCCCGCGTAGACCACGGCCTCGGCGTCCCCGCCCAGCTCGAACGCGTCGTGGATGGCGCGGACGGCCTTGTCGAGGTCGGTGTCCCGGCAGACCACCGAGACCCGGATCTCCGAGGTGGAGATCATCTCGATGTTGACGCCGGCGGCGCCGAGCGCGGCGAAGAAGCCGGCCGCGACACCCGGGTGCGACCGCATGCCGGCGCCGATCAGCGACACCTTGCCCACGTGGTCGTCGTAGAGCAGGCCCTTGAACTTGACCGCCTCCTGGATCTTGCTGAGCGCGGCCATCGCGGTGGGGCCGTCAGCCTTGGGCAGCGTGAACGAGATGTCCGTCCGGCCGGTGCCCTCGGTGGAGACGTTCTGCACGATCATGTCGATGTTGATCTCGGCACCGGCCACGGTGTCGAAGATCCGCGCGGCTGCGCCCGGCTCGTCCGGCACGCCGACGATCGTGATCTTGGCTTCGCTGCGGTCGTGGGCGACCCCGGTGATCAGCGCCTGTTCCACGGGAAGGTCCTCCATCGATCCGGTGACCATGGTGCCGGTGTTGGTCGAGTATGACGAACGGACGTGGATCGGCAACCCCGCGCGCCGCGCGTACTCCACGCTGCGCAGGTGCAGCACCTTGGCGCCGCAGGCGGCCAGCTCCAGCATCTCCTCGTAGGTGATCTGCTTGATGTGCCGCGCGTTCGGCACGATCCGCGGGTCGGCGCTGAAGATGCCGTCCACGTCCGTGTAGATCTCGCAGACGTCGGCGTACAGCGCGGCGGCGAGCGCCACGGCGGTGGTGTCCGAGCCGCCCCGCCCCAGCGTGGTGACGTCCTTGGTGTCCTGCGAGACGCCCTGGAAGCCGGCGACGATCACCACCGCGCCCTCGTCGAGCGCGCCCTTGAGCCGCCCCGGGGTGACGTCGATGATCCGCGCCCTGCCGTGCACCGAGGTGGTGATCACGCCGGCCTGGGAGCCGGTGAACGAGCGGGCTTCGTACCCCAGGTTGTGGATGGCCATGGCGAGCAGCGCCATGGAGATCCGCTCCCCGGCGGTGAGCAGCATGTCCAGCTCGCGACCCGGCGGCAGCGGACTGACCTGGTTGGCCAGGTCGAGCAGCTCGTCGGTGGTGTCGCCCATGGCGGAGACCACCACCACGACGTCGTCGCCCGCCTTGCGGGCGGCCACGATGCGCTCGGCGACCCGCTTGATGCGCTCGGCGTTGGCGACGGAGGACCCGCCGTACTTCTGCACCACGAGTGCCACGACGGTGCACTCCCTCCCGGCGACGACCCTGAGCGTGCCGACGCCGCCGGTTTCTCTCCTCCGGCGGCGCGCGTCAGACCTTCCCAGGGTATCGGGCGGTACGCGAGGCCGGGTCGGGTGATCCCACCATCCGGCGACCCGGACCGGCCGGACCTGCGGTTCCGGCCGTTGTCGGTGGCGGGCGACACGCCGGCACGCCGCGCGGGCCGCACGGGTCCGCACGCGGCGCGAACGCGGCGCAGAATGACCCGGTGCATGCCCAGCTACGCGCGCCGCGACGGTTGACCGGCGCGCTGACCCTGCTCCTCGCGGCCCTCCTCGCGGCCTGCACCGCCGACCCGCCGGTCGTGCCGGCCACCAGCGCAGCGGCCGATCCCGCGCCCGCCGGGGCCGACGCGGCCCGGGACGAGCTGGCGGCGCTGGCGGCGGCGGCACGGGACCGCCACCTCACCGCCCGCTACACCCTCACCGGCACCGACGGCCCGGCCCGGGACGTCACCGTGGTCCGCGCCGAGGACGGCACCTGGCGGGTCGACGTCCCGGGCGGCGCGCTCGGCGGCATGGCCGACGTCTCGCTCGCGGCCACCGCCGACGGGCTCTTCCAGTGCGGCCTGCCGTCGGTCGGCCGCCCGGAGGGCGCGAGCTGCGTACGCCTCGGCGACCGGGACGACGTCGTGCCACGCCGGCTGGACCCCCGCGTGCAGCACCCGTTCACGGACTGGCTGGAGGTGCTCACCGACCGGCGGACCCCGCTGGCGGTCTCCCCCGCCACCCCGCCCGCCGGCGTGGCCGGGCGCTGCTACGCCGTCGAGACCACCTCCGCCTCGCTCCACCCGCCCCTGGACGTCGGCATCTACTGCTACGAGGCGGACGGGACACCCACCCACGTCCGGGCGGCGCTGGGCACCCTCACCCTGGCCGGGGCGCCCGGCCCCGGGCCGGCCACGGTCGCGCTGGCCGGCCCGGTGGTGGCCGCCGAGCCGATCGGCCCGGACGCGCCGACCGTCGAGGAGAGCCCGAGCGCGGGAACGCCCTGACCCGCGTGGCGTTACGGGTGCTCTTGCCCACATTTGACCGGCCCGCCTCGGAGATCAAAACGCCTATACGGGACGCTCTACGCATGGTCGATCTCACCCCGCTGCTCGCGTTCCGCTGGAGTCCCCGCGCCTTCGACCCGGACGCCGAGCTCACCGGCGACGAGGCGGCCTCGCTGCTGGAGGCCGCCCGCTGGGCGCCGTCGGCGGGCAACGCCCAGCCCTGGCGGTTCGCCCTCGGTCACCGCCACGACGAGACCTGGAAGCGGCTCCTGGTCAGCCTTCCCGACCACGACCAACGCTGGGCCCGACACGCCTGCGCCCTGGTGCTCGGCGCGCACACCGGCGGCGACCCGGAGCGGACCGGGTACGACCTGGGTCAGGCGATGGCCCACCTGACCGTCCAGGCCACCGCGCTGGGACTGCACGCGCACCAGCTCACCGGCTTCGACCGGGCCGCGCTCTGCGCCGACCTCGACCTGCCGCCGGAGGTACGCCCCCTGGTGGTCACCGCCATCGGCCGGCTCGGCGACCCGTTCGCCCTCCCCGAGCAGCTGCGCCGGCGGGAGACGGCGCTGCGCCGCCGCCAGCCGGTGCCCGCCCTGCTGCTGCGCTGACTGCGCAGGGCCCACCGCCGCCGGGTGGGGCGGTGCGCTCGATCCTGGATGTAGTGGCCTCCGGCCCGTGCCGATGCCACCCGATCCTGGAAACTGCACGCTCCTGGCCGCAGCCGCGACGGTGACTCCGGTCCCATAGTCCGGACCTGCCTTCCCACCCCCAGTCTCACCACGTAGGGTGACCCTGTCATGTGGCGGGCGTACCTCCTCCTTGGTCGCCGCGACGAGGCCTGACCGGCCGGCACCTCGTCGCGGAGTCGAACCGCGCCGTCCAGCACATCCGAACTTCTCTGGCCCACCGGGCACCGTCGCCCGGCAGCAGGCCGACACCTTCCGATTGCTGACGCCCGACATGACCCACGGGAGCACTCCGCCATGGCTCAACCCGTCACCGACGCCGAGACCGATCCCATCGCCCGGCAGCGTCCGAGCCGGATGCCGTTCCGGCGCTACCAGCCGTACCAGCAGCAGTTCCGGATCGACCTGCCGGACCGGGTCTGGCCGACCCGGCACGTCGAGACCGCGCCCCGCTGGTGCGCGGTCGACCTGCGCGACGGCAACCAGGCCCTGATCGACCCGATGTCCCCCGAACGCAAGCGGCGGATGTTCCAGCTGCTGGTGCAGATGGGCTACAAGGAGATCGAGGTCGGTTTCCCCTCGGCCAGCCAGACCGACTTCGACTTCGTCCGGCAGCTGATCGAGCAGGACCTGATCCCGGAGGACGTCACCATCCAGGTGCTCACCCAGTGCCGGGAGCACCTGATCGACCGGACCTTCGAGTCGCTGCGCGGCGCACGCCGGGCGATCGTGCACTTCTACAACTCCACCTCGACGCTGCAGCGCCGGGTGGTCTTCGGCCTGGACCGCGACGGCATCACCGACATCGCCACCCAGGGTGCCCGGCTGTGCCGCAAGTACGCGGAGATCCACACCCCGGACACCGACATCCACTACGAGTACTCGCCGGAGTCGTACACGGGCACCGAGCTGGAGTACGCGCTGGAGGTCTGCGCCAAGGTCATCGAGGTGGTCGACCCGACCCCGGACCGCAAGCTGATCGTCAACCTGCCGGCCACCGTCGAGATGGCCATGCCGAACGTGTACGCCGACTCGATCGAGTGGATGCACCGGCACCTGCCCCGACGGGACAGCCTGGTGCTGAGCCTGCACCCGCACAACGACCGCGGCACCGGGGTGGCCGCCGCCGAGCTGGGCCTGCTGGCCGGCGCGGACCGGATCGAGGGCTGCCTGTTCGGCAACGGCGAGCGCACCGGCAACGTCGACCTGGTGACGCTGGGCCTGAACCTCTTCTCCCAGGGCATCGACCCGATGATCGACTTCTCGAACATCGACGAGGTGAAGCGGGCCGTCGAGTACTGCAACCAGCTGCCGGTGCACGAGCGCCACCCGTACGCGGGCGACCTCGTCTACACCGCCTTCTCCGGCTCCCACCAGGACGCCATCAAGAAGGGCTTCGACGCCCTGACCAGGGACGCCGAGGCTGCCGGTGTGCCGGTCGACCAGCACACCTGGGCGGTTCCGTACCTGCCGGTCGACCCGAAGGACCTGGGCCGCACCTACGAGGCGGTCATCCGGGTCAACTCGCAGTCCGGCAAGGGCGGCGTCGCGTACATCATGAAGACCGAGCACCAACTGGACCTGCCGCGCCGGCTCCAGATCGAGTTCTCCGGCGTGGTCCAGCAGGTCACCGACCACGGCGGCGGCGAGGTCGAGCCGGGCGCGATGTGGGACATCTTCGCCCGCAACTACCTGGTCGACCACCAGGTGGACCCGGCGGTCACGCTGGCCGGCTACACGATCGGCACCGTCGACGGCAAGGTCGAGATCGAGGCCCGCGTCGCGCGCCGTGGGGAGCAGCACACGCTCACCGCGGTCGGCAACGGCCCGATCGACGCGTACGTCAACGCGCTGCAGTCGGTGGGCGTGGCGGTACGCGTGCTCGACTACCACGAGCACGCGCTCTCCTCCGGTGGTGACGCGCAGGCCGCCGCGTACGTCGAGTGCGACGTGGACGGCAGCACGGTCTGGGGCGTCGGGACGGACGCCAACATCGTCACCGCCTCGATCAAGGCGGTGACCAGCGCGGTGAACCGCGCCCGCGGCTGACGGAAACGGTCACGAGGGGCCCCGCCGCACCGGTGGGGCCCCTCGTGACCGCTCAGGCCGGGATGATCCCGCCGAAGGCCACCTCGTCGGGCCCGTGGCGCGTCCGACCCGTCGGGCGGGGCGAGGGTGCCGGCTCGGCCGGTCGCTCGATCCACTCCATGTCGCCGGCATGACTGTGTCCGTCCGCTCGCGACACCGCCACGTCGCCGACCCGGAGTCGACCGTCGCCGCTCGCCGGGAGGACCGGGGCCGGCTGCTGATCGTCGGGGCCCGCCACGACCTCGACGACGGTCTGGTCACCCTGGCGCGTCCGGCGGGGTCGACGCGGGCAGCGAGGGGCAGGGCTGAGACGGTGGCGCCGGCCGGGGCGGCCGGCGTACGAACAGGCCGGCCGTGAGCGCCCCGGCCAGCAGCAGCCCGGCGCACCAGGCGAGCGCGCCCCGGTACGCGGCGGTCAACTCGTCGCGCTGTTCGTACCCGCCGCCGGAGAGGCCGACGAGCAGCGGCAGCGCGGCCACCGCCAGCAGGTTGCCGACCCGGGAGGCGGCGTTGTTGAAGCCGCTCGCCACCCCGGCGAACCGGTCGGCCACGGCGGCCAGCACCGACGCGGTCAGCGGCGCCACCACCAGGGTCAGCCCGATGCCGAAGAGGGTCACCCCCGGCAGCACGTCCGCCCAGTACGACGCGCCCCGGTCGACCCGGCGCAGCAGCAGCAGTCCGGCGGCGGCGAGCACCGGGCCGACGGTCAGCGGCAGCCGGGGACCGATCCGGGTCGCGAGCGCCCCGGCCCGGGCCGAGCCGACCAGCAGCAGCACGGTCAGCGGGACGGTGGCCAGCCCGGTCTCCAGCGCCGACCAGCCGACGACGTTCTGGAGGTACACGGCGAGAAAGAAGGTGAACCCGCCGAGCGCGGCGTAGACCGCCACGGTGAACATGTTGAGCACCGAGAAGAGCCGGCTGGTGAAGAGGCCGAGCGGCAGCATCGCGGTCTCGCCCCGGCGGCGTTCCACCAGCACGAAGGCCACCGCCGCGAGGACGCCGACCAGCGCGGCCGCCAGCACCGGGAGCGAGCCGAGGCCGCGCGCCGGGGCGTCGATCAGCGCGTACGTGATCCCGGCCAGGCCGAGCGCGCCGAGCAGCGCGCCGGCCACATCGAAGCGGCGGCTCGTCCCCCCGGCCCGCGTGCCGTCCTCGTCCCGGCTCTCCGGCACCCAGCGCAGGGCGGCGAGGATCACGCCGACCGCGAACGGCACGTTGATGAAGAAGATCCACCGCCAGGAGAGCGCGTCGATCAGCCAGCCGCCGAGGAACGGGCCGAGCGCGGTGGCCACGCCGGACAGGCCGGACCAGGCGCCGATCGCCCGTCCCCGGTCGTCGGGATGGAAACTGGCCTGGAGCACGGCGAGCGAGCCGGGGGTGAGCAGCGCACCGCCGGCGCCCTGGAGGAACCGGGCGGCGACCAGCCAGCCGGTGTCCTGCGCCAGACCGCACAGGACGGAAGCGGCGGCGAACCAGACGACGCCGAGCAGGAAGACCCGTCGCCGGCCGAAACGGTCCCCGAGCGCGCCGCCGAGCAGGACGAACGCGGCCAGGGTCAACAGGTAGCCGTTGATCGTCCACTGGAGGCCGGCGACGGTCGCGCCGAGGTCGGCGCCGAGTCGGGGCAGCGCCACGTTCACCACGGTGCTGTCCAGGAAGACCATCCCGGACGCGAGGATCGCCGCCAGCAGAGTTCCCCGGCCGGCTCCGGTGCCCATCCTGAGCGCGTGAGCGGGTGCAGTCACGGGTACCAATACTCCCCGCGCCCGGTGGGAGATTCCACGAAACGCCGAAACCGTGCCCGGGTACTGTGCGGGATCGCCGGGAGCCCGCAAGCTGGAGAGGTGTCGTCTGTGCGTACCAGATCAGAAGCTCGTGCGACGGTGGCGGCCGCGCTCGCCACCGTCCTCGCCCTCGGTGTGGCCGGGTGCGAGGTCGTGGTCGACGAGCCGGAGGCGCCGCCCAGCAACGCCGGCAACGTCGGTGAGCAGCTCGCCGAGCTGCCCGTGGCGAAGGCCGGCTCGATGCGCGGCTACAGCCGCGCCCGTTTCCCGCACTGGCGGGACACCGGCAAGAACTGCGACGTCCGGGACAGCGTCCTCAAGCGCGACGGTGAGGACATCCGGCTCTCCGGCTGCAACGTGGTGGCGGGGCACTGGGAGAGCGTCTACGACGGGCGGACCTTCACCGATCCCTCCGACGTGGACGTCGACCACATGGTGCCGCTGGCCAACGCGTGGCGTTCCGGGGCCGCCGAGTGGGACGACGCGAAGCGCGGGGACTTCGCCAACGACCTGACCCGACCGCAGCTCATCGCGGTTTCCGCCTCGTCCAACCGGGCAAAGGGTGACCAGGACCCGTCGCAGTGGAAACCGGCGAACCGGTCGTACTGGTGCAGGTACGCCGCGGACTGGGTGACGGTCAAACACCATTGGCGGCTGACGGTGACCAGTGCCGAGAAGGCCGCCCTCAGCGACATGTTGGAGGGGTGCACATGGGCGAACAAGCCGTGACCGGGGCGGGGGGCACACCCGCGCCCGAAGCGGTGCCGGACGCGACCGGGGACGACGCGGCTGCGGCCACCGACAGCGGCGAGCCCACGCCTGCGCCCGGCGCCACCACCGCCGGGATGACCGCCGACGGACGCCCGGCCGGCTCCGCCGAAGTCCCCGGCGCCGGGATGAACGCCGACGCCGGTGGCGCCGGGTCACCCCGCGAGCTGACCGCGGACCTGGTCGCCGGCCCCGGCGGGGTGATGACCGACGAGGTCGGCGTGGTCACCGGTGAGCTGACCCTGCGGACGTCGTACGCCGACGGCCAGGTCCGACTGTCCGTGCAGTACAAGGACGCCGACGAGTGGTACGCGGTGACCGGCGGCAGCGCCGAGCTCGCCGAACCGGCCGGGCTGGACGCCGTGCACGCCGTCGCGGTCGCCCTGCTGCACCGCCCGGAGGGCTGAGACACCCCGAGCGTGACACCCGCACGGGGTGTCACGCTCGGGCTGCGCCTGGCCCTGCCGGGAGGCGCGATGTCACTCAGACGTACGAGCCGGGCTCGCTGGGCGCGGAGACGACGCCCGGCGTCTCTCCCTCACCCTCGGGGCGGACCACCTCGGCGCTGACCTTGTGCGGGCGCAGTTCGCCGCTGGCGATCTGCTCGGCCCAGTGGCAGGCGACCCGGCTGGCGCCGATCTCCCGCAGCACCGGCCGCTCGTCGGCACACCGGGTGGGCTGGGCCCACGGGCAGCGGGTGTGGAACCGGCACCCCGACGGCGGGTTGGCCGGCGAGGGCAGGTCACCGGCGAGCAGGATGCGCTCCCGCCGGTCCTCCACGTCGGGGTCGGGCACCGGGACGGCCGACATCAGCGCCCGGGTGTACGGGTGCAGCGGCTCGGTGTACAACCGGTCGCTCGGTGCCTCCTCGACCAGCGCGCCGAGGTACATCACGCCGACCATGTCGGAGATGTGCCGGACCACGGCGAGGTCGTGCGCGATCACCAGGTAGGTGAGGCCGAGGCTGTCCTGCAGCTCGTCGAGGAGGTTCACCACCTGGGCCTGGATCGACACGTCGAGCGCGGAGACCGGCTCGTCGGCGACGATCAGCTCCGGGCCGAGCACCAGCGCCCGGGCGATGCCGATGCGCTGCCGCTGACCGCCGGAGAACTCGTGCGGGTAGCGGGAGAGCGCCCACCGGGGTAGCCCCACCGCGTCCAGCGTCTCCCCGATGATCCGCCGCCGGTCGTCGCGGTCCTTTCCGATCCCGTGGGTCTGCAACCCCTCGGTGAGGATCGACTCGACGTTCTGCCGGGGGTCGAGGCTCGACATCGGATCCTGGAAGATCATCTGCATCCGACGGCGCATGGTGCGCAGCTTCCCCGCCGGCAGGGTGGTCAGCTCGACGCCGTCGAACACGACCTGACCGTCGGTGGGCGGGGTGAGCTGGAGCAGCGCCCTGCCGAGCGTCGACTTGCCGCAGCCGGACTCACCCACCAGGCCGTACGTCTTGCCGCGCGGGATGCGCAGGTCGACGCCGTCGACCGCCTTGACGTGGCCGACCGTACGATCGAAGATCACGCCCCGCTTGATCGGGAAGTGCACCTTCAGGTCGCGGACCTCGACGAGGATGTCGTCGTCGCTCACGCTGTCTCCTCCTCGCTCGGGGCGGGGCCGAGACCCGGCACCGTCGGCGGGTCGTTCGGTTCGGCCTGTGCCGGCACCGAACCCGGCGCGGCCTGCGTCGGCACCGTGTCCCGGACCTCCTGGCCCGGCTCGGTGCCGGGCACCGGCGCGGGGTTGACGCACCGGTAGCCGCGCCCGTCGTACGTGAGCACGAGCTGGGGCGGCTCCCCCACGCACTCGTCGACCCGGCGGGAGCAACGCGGCGCGAAGGCGCAGCCGTCCGGCCAGGGCAGCACGTCGCGCACCGAACCGGGGATCGGGTTGAGCCGTTCGCCCCGGCCCGCGTCGAGGCGCGGCACCGAACCGAGCAGACCCACGGTGTACGGGTGCCGGGGCTCCCGGAACAGCGGACGGCGGCGGGCGGTCTCCACCACCCGGCCGGCGTAGAGGACGTTGATGGTGTCGCACATGCCGGCGACCACGCCCAGATCGTGCGTGATCATGACGAGCGCGGTGCCGGAGTCGCGGACCAGTTCCTTGAGCAGTTCCAGGATCTGCGCCTGGATGGTCACGTCCAGCGCGGTGGTCGGCTCGTCGGCGATCAGCAGCCGGGGCTTGCAGGCCACCGCCATGGCGATCAGGGCCCGCTGCCGCATGCCGCCGGAGAGCTGGTGCGGGTACTCCTTGAGCCGTCGCTTCGGGTCGGGGATGCCGACCCGGTCCAGCAGCGCCGCCGCCTCCTTCTCGGCGGCCGCGCCCTTCATCCCCCGGTGCCGGGCGAGCACCTCGGTGACCTGCAACCCGATCGGGATCACCGGGTTCAGCGAGGAGAGCGGGTCCTGGAAGATCATCGCCACGTCGCGGCCACGGATGTCCCGGCGGGAGCGGTCGTCCAGCTGGAGCAGGTCGGTGCCGTCGAAGACCGCCTTGCCGCCGACGGCCAGGCCGGGCTGCTTGGGCAGCAGGCCCATGATGGCCAGCGACGTGACGCTCTTGCCGCAGCCTGACTCACCGACCAGGCCGACCACCTCACCGGCGTCGACGGAGAACGAGACCCCGTCGACGGCGCGCACGGTCCGCTGGCCGCGGCGGGAGAAGGTGACGGAGAGGTCGTCCACTTCGAGCAGTGCCATCGTCTCCTACTTCCGCAGCTTCGGGTCGAGGGCCTCGCGCATCGCCTCACCGAGCAGGGTGAACCCGAGGGCGGTGATGATGATCCCCAGGGCCGGGTAGACCGCCAGGCCGGGCCGGATGTCGAGGTACTGCTGCGCGTCGGCGAGCATCACGCCCCACTCCGGCACCGAGGTGTCCGGGTTGCCGAGGCCGAGGAAGGAGAGCGCGGCGGCCTCGATGATCGCGGTGGCCAGGGTGAGGGTGGCCTGGACGATGACCGGGGCGAGGGAGTTCGGCACCACGTGGGTCAGTGCGATCTTCGGCTTCCGTACCCCCAGCGAGGTGGCGGCCAGCACGTAGTCGCTGTTCGCCTGGGAGATCATCGAGCCGCGCAGCAGCCGGGCGAAGACCGGCACGGAGACCACACCGACCGCGATCATCACGGTGGTCAGGCTCGCGCCGAGCAGGGCGGCGATGCTCACCGCCAGCAGCAGGCTCGGCATGGCCAGCATCATGTCGATGAACCGCATCAGGGTGCTGTCGATCCAGCGTCCCCACCGGCCGCCGAGACCGGCCGCGGCACCCGCCACGCCACCGATCAGCGCGCCGACGGCCAGGCCGATCAGCGTGGAGACGACACCGACCAGCAGGGTCTGCCGGGCTCCGACGACCAGTCGGCTGAACTCGTCGCGGCCCTGGTGGTCCAGGCCGAGCCAGTGGTCGCCGTCGATGCCGGGGATGACCCCCGGCTTGATCAGCCCGTCCCGGATGCCGATCGTGTCCGTGGGGCTGTACGGCACCAGGAACGGGCCGACGACCGCCACCACCACGAAGAGCGCCAGGATCACCGCTCCGACGATCGCCGCCGGGTTGCGGCGCAGCCGGCGGAACGCCTCCTGCCAGAGGCTCACCCCCCGCTCGTCGTCCCGGGCGGCCAGCTCGGCGAGCCGGTCGATCTTCTGCTTCTTCTTGCCGCTGGTGATCGTCATCGGACCCTCACCCTCGGGTCGATCAGGCTGTAGGAGAGGTCGACCAGGAGGTTCACCAGCACGTACACCACCGCGATGATCAGGATGAAGCCCATCAGCACCGGGTAGTCGCGCTGGCTGATCGCTTCCGCGACGAAGGCCCCGATGCCGGTGAAGCCGAAGACGGTCTCGGTCAGCACCGCGCCGGAGAGCAGGCCACCGGTGAGCAGGCCGATCGAGGTGACCACCGGGAGCATGGCGTTGCGCAGCACGTGCCGGCGGCGGACCGTCGACTCGGTCAGGCCCTTCGCCTCGGCCGTGCGCACGAAGTCCTCGTTGAGCACCTCCAGCACGCTCGCCCGGGTGATCCGCACGATGATCGCCAGCGGGATGCTGGCCAGCGTCAGGCCGGGGAGCACCAGGTGCCAGATGGCGTCGGCGGCCGCGTCCCACTCCCGGGTCAGCAGGCCGTCGAGGATGAAGAAGTTGGTGATCCGGGTGGCGTCGATCGTCGGGTCCTGCCGGCCCGAGGAGGGGAACCAGCCGAGGTTCTCCGAGAAGATCGCCTTGAAGACGTACGCCAGGAAGAAGACCGGGATGCAGATGCCGATCAGCGAGCCACCGACCGAGAGGTGGTCGAGCAGCCGGCCCCGACGCCGGGCGGCGAGGTAGCCCAGCGGGATGCCGACGCCGATCGCGAGCACCAGTGCCATGACGGTCAGCTCGACGGTGCCGGGGAAACGCTCCAGGAACTCGGTGACCACCGGACGCTTGGTGGCGGTCGAGGTGCCGAGGTCCAGGCGGAGCAGCCGCCGGACGAAGCGGGCGTACTGCACCATGATCGGCTCGTCGAGGCCCATGTTGCGACGGATCGCGGCGCGCATCTCGGGGGTGCCACGCTCACCGAGGATGGCGGTCTCCGGACCGCCGGGCAGTCGACGGAGCCAGATGAAGAGCAGGAGAGAGAGCCCGAACAGCGTCGGTATCAGCTGGAGCAGGCGTCTGACGATGAACCGGAACACGGCGGCCTCGAAGGGGGTGCGGAGGGGTGCGGGCGGGCGCCGTGTAGACGGCGCCCGCCCGCGTTCCTTACCTCAGGTCAGGACTTGAACTCGGCGGTGGCGTACCGCTCGTCGGTCAGCGGGCTGGCCTTGATGCCCGTCACGTCCTTGCCGAACACGATGGCCGGCGGCGAGTGCGACACCGGGACACCCGGCAGGAAGTCCATGATCGCCTTGTTGAGGGCCTTGTACTTCTCCACCCGGGCCGCCTGGTCGGCGGTGCTGTCGGCGTCGCGGAACTGGTCGAACAGGGCCTTGTTGTTGAAGCCCCACTCGTCCTTCGGCCGGTCGAAGAAGGTGCCGATGAAGTTGTACGCGTCGCCGTAGTCACCGGTCCAGCCGAGGAAGTGCAGGTCGTGCTTGCTGCCGGAGGTGGTGGCGTTGAGGTAGTCCGGGCTCCACTTCAGCGGGATCGCCTCGACGTTGATCCCGACCGCCTTGAGGTCCGCCGAGAGCAGCTCGAAGATGTCCTTCGGGTTCGGCATGTACGGCCGGGTGACCTCGGTCGGGTAGTGGAACTTCAGCGTCAGGTTCGACGCGCCCGCCTCGGCCAGCAGCTGCTTGGCCTTCTCCGGGTTGTAGTCGTACTTGGTGACGTCGCCGTTCCAGCCCTCGACGGTGTCCGGCATGAAGTTCATCGCGACCTTGGCGCCCGGGGGCAGCTTCGAGTCGACCAGCGCCTGACGGTTCAGCGCGTACGCGATGGCCTGCCGCACCTTGAGGTCACCCAGCTTCGGGTTGCCCTTCTGGTTGATCGCCAGGTAGAGCACGTTGAACGCCGGACGGGTCAGGACGTTGAAGCCGTCCTTCTTCAGCGGCTCGACGTCGGCCGGGCCGACCAGGTCGTACCCCTGGATGTCGCCGGAGCGCAGCGCCTGCTTGCGCGCGTTCTCGTCCGAGATGGTCTTGAAGACGAGGGTCTTCAGCTTGGCCTTGTTGCCGTGGTAGTCGTCGTTGCGCTCGATGGTGAGCGTCTTGTTCGCGATGTCCCAGGACTTGAACTTGAACGGGCCGGTGCCGGTCGGGTGCTCCATCGCGTAGGACGGGTACTTGATGTCCTCGGCGGTGCCGCCCACGTTGCTGGCGTCGTACTGATCCAGCGCCTTCGGGCTGTGGATGGAGAACGACGGCAGCATCAGCGCGGCCGGGATCTTGCTGGAGACCCGGGTGAAGGCCAGGTCGACGGTGGCGGCGTCCTTGGCGGTGCAGGACTTGAAGAGGCTCGGCGGCAGGTCCGCGCTCTCGTTCTTGGCGAAGCCGCCCATGACGTCCTGCCAGTACGCGGTCACGTCCGGGCTCTGCATGAGGCCCTTGGCGTTGAACCAGCGGTCGAAGTTCTTGCAGACCGCCTCGGCGTTGAACTCGGTGCCGTCATGGAACTTCACGCCGGACTTCAGCTTGAAGGTCCACGTGGTGCCGGCGGCGTCCGGCGTCCAGGACTCGGCCAGGCCGGGGGTGACCTTGGTGCCACCCTCCTCCGGACGGACCAGAGTCTCGAAGACCTGACGCGCCACGCGCAGCGACTCACCGTCGCTGGCGAAGCTCGGGTCCAACACCTTCGGGTCTCCGGCTACGCCGAAGACCAGGGTGTCCTTCTTGCTACCGCCGCTGTCTTCACGGTTGCTCTCGGCGCAGCCTGCTACCGCGAGGGCCGCGACCGCGACGGCCGCGATCGCGGCCTTCGGCCTGGGTGCACGCATGGTGCTTCACCTCGTCCTTGGGGGTACGGACAACGTGGTGACAGGGGTCACCGATGGCGGTGACCATAGCCCCCGGGTGGACGCTGCGGAAACCGGCGAATGGCGGGTTGGTATCGGATCGTGTCCCAGCCGCGACTGAGCCGAAGAATCGAAGGTAGAACACCGGCTTTGCCGAACGATCCGAAAGTGCGATGCCAAACTGTTACGTCGCCCTGACCGCTCCGGGCCTCAGGTGTCAGATCATTTGCGGTCCGCGTCGACCCGAACCGGGATGCGCACGACGGCACGGACCAGGGCTCTCGACGGACCCGGGCCCTGCCCCCGCAGACGCCCGACAGGGGTCGGCCGCGTACGCGGCCGACCCCTGCACGACGGTCACCTCAGATCGCGCGACGCCCCTCGAACGCGCGGCCGAGGGTGATCTCGTCGGCGTACTCCAGGTCGCCGCCGACCGGCAGGCCGCTGGCGAGCCGGGTCACCGCGATCCCCATCGGCTTGACCATCAGGGCCAGGTAGGTGGCGGTCGCCTCGCCCTCGGTGTTCGGGTCGGTCGCCAGGATCAGCTCGCGGACCGTCCCGCTGCCGAGCCGGGTCATCAGCTCGCGGATGCGAAGGTTGTCCGGCCCGATGCCCTCCAGCGGATTGATCGCCCCACCGAGCACGTGGTAGCGCCCGCGGAACTCACCGGTCCGCTCGATCGCCACCACGTCCTTGGGCTCCTCGACCACGCAGAGCACCTCGTCGGTGCGGCGCGGGTCGCGGCAGATCCGGCACTGCTCGGACTCGGCGACGTTGTAGCAGGTGGTGCAGAACCGGACCAGGTCCTTGACCTTGCGCAGCGCGCCGGCCAGCCGGTTGACGTCCGCCGGATCCGCGGACAGGACGTGGAAGGCGATCCGCTGGGCGCTCTTCGGGCCCACGCCCGGCAGCCGTCCCAGCTCGTCGATGAGGTCCTGGATGGCGCCCTCGTACATCTGACGGCTCAGAACCCGGGCAGGCCGAGGCCACCCATGCCGCCCGCGACCGGGCCCATCTTCTTCTCGGTCAGCTCCCGGGCCGCCTCGGCGGCGTTGTGCAGGGCAGCGACGACCAGATCCTCCAGGGTCTCGACGTCCTCCGGGTCGACCGCCTTCGGGTCGATCTTGATCGACTTGATCTCACCGGCGCCGGAGACGGTCGCGGTGACCAGGCCACCGCCGGCGGTGCCGGTCAGCTCGGCCTCGGCCAGCTCGGCCTGGGCCTTGGCGATCTGCTGCTGCATCTTCTGCGCCTGCTTCAGCATCTGCTGCATGTTCGGCTGTCCACCTGGGCGCACGGATGGCTCCTTCTCGCACTCGTCTGCTCGGCCGCGCCCAGCCTAGTCGGGCGACGGCACCCGTCCTCGTCGACCGGCACCCGCTCAGCGCGCGTCGACCTCGTCGATCTTCTCGGCGCCGAACGCCTCCCGGAGCAGTGCCACCGCCTGCTCCTCGCTGGACTGCCGGGCGGTCCGCTCGTCGATCACGTCGTCCAGCGGCTCGTCGCCCGGGTCGAACCCCTCGTACGCCGGGGTCGCCGCCGGCTCGGGACGACCCCCGCCGCGCAGCGGCCCGTCGTAGTCCGGGTCGTACGGCGGCTCACCGGCCCAGTCCGGGTCGGCGGTCCGGCGCGCTGGCTGGGCGGTCCGCTGGGCCTTGCCGCCGCCGGCCGCCGCCGCAGCCGCCCGGGCCGCAGCGATCGCGCTGCTCACCGGCGCGGCCGGCGTCGTCGCCGGTCCGGCCGGCTTCGGTACGGCGGGAGCGGCCGTCGCGGTGGCCGTGGCACCGCCCGGACGGGCCGCCTGCGGCCAGTCGTCGGTGGCGCCGGCCGGGGCGGCACCCCCCGGACGGGCCGCCTCGGGCCAGTCCGCCCCGCCACCGGGGCGGGCCGGCTCGGGCCAGCCCTGGTCCTCGTCCGCGCCGCCCGGTGAACCGGCGCGGGCCGTCGAGGAGGCGTTCGGGCCCGTGCCGTGGGCACCCGAGTGGCCGGAGCCACCGCCGGAGGCGGTCGGGCCGGCTGCCGGCCCGGCGGAGCCGGCGTGATGCGGCGTGCCACCGGCCGCCGGAGCACCCGCACCCTGCCCGCCACCCGCAGCGCCGCCGGAGCCGGTCGGGCCGCCGGTCACGCCCGGCTGACCGCCACCGACAGCGCCGGTCGGGCCGGGATCGCCACCGGCCGCGCCCAACTGGCCGCCACCCGTCGGACCGTCGGGCGTGCCGGGCCGGCCGCCACTCATCGGACTGCCGGACGTGCCGGGCCGACCGCCGCCGGTCGAGGCGTCCGCAGCGCTCCGGCCGGACCCGGCCGGGGTGACGGACGAGCTACCGCCGCCGGGTCGCGCCGAGCCGTCGGCAGCCGGGCCGGCCCCGGCCGGGGCCGCGGGCGGCGGGGACGCCGGTCGGGCCGGGGCGGCGGAGCGGGCCGGACCACCGAGGGAGACGCCACCGCGCTCGCCGGCCACCTCGCAGCGGATCTGCCAGCGCCCGCCCAGTTCCTCGTAGAGCGCGTCGGTGAGCACCTGCGCGTTGTCGGACATCATCTTCGCCAGCACCGACGACTTCACGGTCAGCACCAGCGCGTCACCGTCCAGATCCCGGACGACGGCGTCCCGCATGAGCGCGGCGATCCGCTTGTTGGTCCGGTTGACCTTGCCGACCACGTCCGGCCAGACCCGGCGTACCGCGACGGCGTCCAGCGCGCCCGGCGGGGCGGAACCCGGGCGGGGCGGCGCGGGGGTGGCCGGGTCGGGCATCACCGCCGACGGCGGCACGGGACGAGGTGCGGGCGACGGGCCGGCGGAGACCGGGGAGGGGTCGGCCGGCGACTGCACGGGACGGGCACCGGCGGCCGCGGCGCGAGCGGCGGCCACCCCGGACGGGGCGGCGGCAGCCGCCGGCGTGCCGGCGGTCTCCGGGTCGGGCGCGGCGGCAGCCGCGGGCGGGGCGGGAGGCTCCTGGCGTACGCCGGAAGCGGGCGCGGCCGACGCGGAGCCGGCGGCGGCCGACGGCAGCTCGACACCACCCAGGGTGAGCCGGCGTTCCATCCGCTCCAGGCGCTGGAGCAGGCCCCCGGTCGAGTCGTCCGCGCCGGGCAGCATCATCCGGGCGCAGATCAGCTCCAACAGCAGCCGGGGCGCGGTGGTGCCCCGCATGTCGACCAGGCCGTTGTGCACGATGTCGGCGCAGCGGGACAGCGTCCCGGGGCCGAGCCGCTGGGCCTGGGCGGCCATCCGCTCGATCTGGTCCGCCGGGCCGTCGATCAGGCCCTTGGCGGCGGCGTCCGGCACCTGCTGGAGCACGATCAGGTCACGCAGCCGCTCCAGCAGGTCGGAGGCGAAACGGCGCGGGTCGTGGCCGGCCTCGGCCACCCGGTCGACGGTGGCGTACGCGGCCGCGCCGTCCCCGGCGGCCAACGCGTCGCACATCTCGTCGATCAACGCCGAGTCGGTGACGCCGAGCAGCGCGGCGGCCCGGGCGTAGCTGACACCCTCCGGGCCGGCACCGGCGATCAGCTGGTCGAGCACGGAGAGGCTGTCCCGGGCGCTGCCGCCGCCGGCGCGCACCACCAGCGGGAACACCGCCGGCTCGACCTTGACCCCCTCGGCCTCGCAGAGCTGCTCCAGGTACGGCCGCAGCACCTTCGGCGGGATCAGCCGGAACGGATAGTGGTGGGTCCGCGACTTGATCGTGCCGAGGACCTTCTCCGGCTCGGTGGTGGCGAAGATGAACTTGACGTACTCCGGCGGCTCCTCGACCAGCTTGAGCAGGGCGTTGAAGCCGGCCGACGAGACCATGTGCGCCTCGTCGATGACGTAGATCTTGAAACGGCTCCGGGCCGGCGCGAAGATCGCCTTCTCGCGCAGCTCACGGGCGTCGTCGACGCCGCCATGGCTGGCCGCGTCGATCTCCAGCACGTCGATCGAGCCGCCGTCGGTGGCCAGTTCCCGGCAGGACCCGCACTGCCCGCACGGCTCCGGGGTGGGGCCCTGCTCACAGTTGAGCGAGCGGGCCAGGATCCGGGCGCTGGAGGTCTTGCCGCAGCCGCGGGGACCGGAGAAGAGGTAGGCGTGGTTGAGCCGCCCGCTGCGCAGCGCCTGCGACAGCGGCTCGGTGACGTGCTCCTGCCCGATGACCTCGGCGAAGGTGCGCGGCCGGTACTTGCGGTAAAGGGCCAGTGCCACCCGTACCGCCTCCTCTCGACCGAGCCATTCTGCGCCGGTCGGGCGCGGGTGACCACCCACCACCCCGTGACCTGACCCGCAGGTACGGTACCGGCGCCCGGAGACGAAAAGGCCTCCCGTGCACCCGGCAGAGCTCGCTTATCCTTGCTGCCTTCCGGCCCTGGGGAGGTTCACGAGATACCGCCGCACGGGAGGTACCGCCAACCCTACCCGACGTCGCGTGGATCTTCAGGGGGTGGTGGGGTGGCCGGCCGGGCGGAGACCTGTATTCTGGCTCGCGGAGGATTCGCCTAGAGGCCTAGGGCGCACGCTTGGAAAGCGTGTTGGGTTAACACCCTCACGAGTTCGAATCTCGTATCCTCCGCTCGCTTGAGCAGGACAAACGGAAGGGCCGGCCCCGTCAGGGACCGGCCCTTCCGTCGTCTCTACGGTCGCTCTCGTCTCAGTCGTCGTCTCACTTGCCCTGTTCCTACCCGCCTGACCACCCCCCTGCGGCCCCGGTCCCGGTACCGTGCCCTGATCGACGGCGGAAAACCCGTCGTACACATGTTCCATCCACAGGGTGTGGACGGCGGAGGGATCCGATGAGTTACCAGCTCAGCGCCGTCGTCGCGGACGTCGAGCTGCTGCGCGAGCAGACCGTCGACCTGGACCACGCGGTCCTCGCCGCGCTCCGCCAGGACTTCGCGCTGCTGCCGGTCACTCCGCAGCTGGTGCAGGAGCTGACCGGTGGGCTGCCCGACTTCACCCCGGGCGAGCCGTCCGCCGCGCAGCCGTTCGAGCTGGTCCTCTCGCCCGCGTTGGAGAGGCTGCTGGCCCGCTGGTCGCGGCAGGGGCCGGTGGCGTACCTGGAGGCGGAGTTCGCCGGCGGGCTGGGACGGCAGGCGGCCGCGGTCTGGCTGCACGGGCGGGTCACCTTCGGCCCCCGCTACGACGACAGCTTCGAGTCTCCGCGCCCGGACTGGCCGATCAACGCGGCGCTGGCCCGGCTGGGCGCGGAACCCGGCCGGTGGATCGACCCCTTCGCCGAACTGGGGTTGCACCTGGAACGGAACACCGCCGGCTGGCTGACCCACGGGCGGCGCGGGCTCTCCGCCGACTACTGGGACGAGCTGGCCGAGGAATGGGAAGAGCAGCAATCCGGCGATCAGCAGCAACCTGGACGCCCTGGTTCCGTTGGGGACTGGGGGCTTCCATGAAATTGCGACAATTCCTGTTCATTGCGGCGCTGCTGACGGCTGCCTCGATCTCCGGCAGCGGTGTCCGTCCACAAGGGCCCAACATGCCCGCACGGCCGATCGGCGCCACCGAGGTGGTCGGTCTGCACGGCCTCGGCGACGCCGAGTTCGGCGACACCGAACAGGAACTGGCCCGACGCGGAGTGCTGCGCGCCGACGTCGACGCCTGCGGACCGACGCTGACCGGGCACGAGTCGGCCAGCCCGATCTTCGTCGACGACCGGCTGGTGCTGCTCTGGCTGGACGACCCGATGAGCACCCCGGAGGGGATCACCGTCGGCACCCCGGTCGACGCGGTACGGGCCAGCTACCCCTACGCCGCCCCGCTGGCCGCTCCACAGGGGACCTACCGGTTCCACGGGCTGCTCGCCCGCGACGGCGACCGGGCGTACCTCTTCCTGCACGACGGCACCGCCGTACGCGAGATCATCGCCGGGTACGCCGACTGGGCCCGCCGCCTCTTCGACGAGGGCTACGGCCCCTGCTGAGCCCCGACGGCCTCCGACCCGAGGCTCCGGCCCGGCGGGACCACCAGTTGACGGTGGTCCCGCCGGACCCCGCCGAACAGGTCCTGCACGCGGAAACGCCCGCCCGGCCCGTCAGGACCGGCCGGGCGTCTGCGTGTCGACGGTGCCGCCGATCAGAAACCGCCGCCGCTCTGCGGCCCGGCGACCCGCTTGCCGTACCCCATCGGCCAGATCCGGTCGGTACGCAGGCTGCCCCCGCTCCACGAGACGAACTGCGGCACGAGCCCGCCGGTGGAGCCGTGGAAGGTGACCATCGAACCGGACGCGTAGCCGGGCGTGTCGCCGGCCACCTCCTCACCGGGCGAGGCCACGACGGCGTCCAGCGGACCGGTGTCGTCGAGGTTCAGCACCGCGACCGACTTGCCGAACTGGTCACCGCGCTCGACCGTGCCCGGGATGTCGGCGTGGTTCTGGTCGAACGCCTGCGCGCCGCTACCGGTGACCCCGGCGGCGGAACCCTTGAGCAGGGTGATCACGCCCGCCTGGCCGGTCGGGCCGACCTCCTCGCCGGGGGAACCGACCAGCACGTCCGCCCTTCCGTCGCCGGTCACGTCACCCGTCGCCAACGACGCGCCGAAGTGGTCGTCGTTCTCCGGCGTCCCCGGCACCCCGGCGGTCCACTGGGTGAAGATCCGGACCTCGGTGCCGGACAACCCGGCGGTACGCCCGGTGAAGACCGCGACCAGGCCGCCGTTGAGGTGCGGGGTCTGCGCACCGGGCGCGCCGACCACGACCTCGCCCAGCCCGTCACCGTTCGCATCGCCGACGGCGAGCGTCGCGCCCAGGTGCCAGGCGATGACGTCGCCTCCCCCGGCCGCGCCGTACACCGCGGCGCCGGTGACCGAGGTGGCACCGGTGGACGACACCCCGGTCGGCGAACCCCACATCAGGGTGACCATCCCGCTGCCGTGGTAGGACACGCCGTCGTTCTCCCGGAGCGCGCCGATCACCAGGTCTTTGTAGCGGTTGTTGTCGACATTGCCGATCGCCAGCGAGTAGCCGAAGTAGTCGTCGCGCTCGGCCGCACCGGGCACCCCGGCCTGGTCCTGCTGGAGGTACTGGGCACCGGTGGTGGTGAGACCGGTCGACCCGCCGTAGAGGACGGTGACCGAGCCGGCGGCCGTCTTCGTCCCGATCGCCTCCCCGTACGCGCCGATGGCGAGGTCCTCACGACCGTCGCCGTTGATGTCGCCGGCCGCCAGCGACGCGCCGAACCAGTCGTAGTTCTCCGACGCCCCCGGGACACCGGCTGAGCTCTGGTTGAAGTGCTTCGCCGCGCCGACCAGCAGTCCGACGCTGCTCCCCGGGATGACCCAGACCCCGCCGGCGTGCGCCTTGTTGCCCGGATCCACCTCGTCCATGTTGCCGATCGCCAGGTCGTCGTACCGGTCGCCGTTGAAGTTGCCGGCCACGACCGCCGAGCCGAAGCCGCTGCTACCACCCTCCGGCGACTGGCCGCCGATCAGGTAGTCGACCTGTGGCGCGGAGGAGTACCGCACCACGACCAGACCTGTCGCACCATGCGGCAGGTCGTAGTTCATGGGTTCACTGCTGACGGCGAGGTCGTCGACGCCGTCGCCGTCGAAGTCGGAACGGGTGCCCCCGTTCCCTCGCACCGGCGTGGTCGCCTTCGCCACCCGGTGGTGTTGCAAAACGACGCCGTCTCTCGTGATGACCTGGACGTCGTCCGCCGCTCGGGCGGGAGCGCCGAGCGCCAGCCCGGCCAGCACCGCCACCAGCGACACACTCATGGTTCTTCGGCCCACCAAAACCCCCGCTCGTCGTGGACTGCCCCGACACGGTAAAGGCATGGACGGACGACGATAACTGGGTGAATGGGTGGGTCGTCCGCCGTCCGGGTGGCCGCGTACGCCGAACGGTGGATCCGTTAGAAGCTCAGACCTGAATGTCGGCAGCGCGGACGAGGGCCCCGCGGCGTGCCACATAGGACACGGCAAAGCCCGACAACAAGACCACCAACATCGGCAACAGGCCGGCGTCCTGAGACATTCGAACCCACAGCGGCGTATCGGCACCGCTGCCCGGCTCACCCAGTTTCTTCACCGCGCCCGTCAGTGCGGCGGGCAACCACAGCAGAGCGTACTCCCGGGGGGCCTCGGTCGCGCTAAACCTCACCACCACAAACGCGACCATCGCCGCGTGAATCGCGATGAGTCCACCGACCACGCCGACCACGCCTGCAAGGCGTGAGTGTGAGCGCGTCACCAAGAGGACGGTGACCAGAAGGACGGCCCCCCATAGCAGGGCGGCAAGCACCGCCGCCAGCGAACGGGCGCCGAGCGGCCCCGTGATCACCGTCAACACCGTCACCGACGCGGCAAGGGCTCCCACCAAGGGCGGAAGTCTCCAGCGATGCCGCTTGGCCAGCACCCTGCCAAGGAGTACAGCAACCGCCAAGAGCACAGCCACAGCCCCGGAAAAGAACAAGACCTCGGACGACACCGGCGCCCCTCCCCGTACGGTCCATGGCGTGACAGCGGACGATACCGGTAGCGCGTGGGCTTCGCCGCCCCTGAGAGCGGATCTCATCGTCGGGGGACCGAAACTGAGACCACAAGCGGAACGCCCGGCCGATCCTCGCGGATCGACCGGGCGTTCTCGCTGTTCACGAGCGGTGGCGGCGGGATTTGAACCCGCGGAGGGCGTAAACCCTCACACGCTTTCGAGGCGTGCTCCTTAGGCCACTCGGACACGCCACCGCCGACGAGGGTACAGGACCTCGGGTTCGGATGCCGAACCGGTATCCCCCCGGTCGGCCTGGCAGGATCTTCGCCATGAGTACGCACATCGGCGCGAAGCCGGGAGAGATCGCCGAGCGGGTCCTGATGCCGGGCGACCCGCTGCGGGCCAAGTGGATCGCGGAGACCTACCTCGAGGACGCCACGTGCTACTCGACGGTCCGGGGCATGCTGGGCTTCACCGGCCGCTGGAACGGCGTCGAGGTGTCCGTCCAGGGCTCCGGCATGGGCATGCCGTCCGCCTCGATCTACGCCCACGAACTGATCAACGAGTACGGCGTGAAGACCCTGATCCGGGTCGGCTCCTGCGGCGCCCTCACCGAGGATCTCCAACTGCGTGACGTGGTCGCCGCGATCGGGTCGTCCACCGACTCGAACATGAACCGGGTGCGTTTCGACGGGTTGATCGACTACGCGCCGGTGGCGGACTTCGGCCTGCTGCGTACCTCGGTCGAGGTGGCCGAGCGGCGCGGCATCCGGATGCACGTCGGCCCGATCCTGGCGGCGGACGCGTTCTACACCGATCGGCCGGACCTCTACGACGCGCTCGCCGACTACGGCGTGCTGGCCGTCGAGATGGAGTCCGCGGCGCTGTACACGATCGCGGCCCGGTTCAGGGCGCGGGCGTTGACCATCCTGACCGTCAGCGACCACATCAAGACCGGCGAGAAGACCACGTCGCAGGAGCGCGAGCAGACCTTCGGCCAGATGGTCGAGATCGCCCTGGACACCGTCGTCGCCTGAGCCGCCGGCCCCGCCGCCCCGCCGTTCGTCCTGGACGGCGGGGCCGTTCCGTAAGGGTGACCACGGTCACCCCATAAAACTATACGACCGGTCGTGCTTATTTATTAGTCTCTGCCCATGACAGTCGACGGACGCCTCGCGCGTGGCGACCGGACCCGCAGCGCCGCGCTGGACGCCGCCGTGGTGCTGGCCACCGAGGTCGGTCTGGACGGGCTCTCCCTCGCCCGACTCGCCGACACCCTCGGCGTCAGCAAGTCCGGTCTCTTCGCGCACTGGCGGTCCAAGGAGGCGCTCCAGCTCGCCACCGTCGACCGGGCCGTCGAGCAGTGGCAGGAGCGGATCGTCGGGCCGGGCCTGCGCGCCCCGGCCGGCGTACGGCGACTCTGGGCGCTGCACCAGGCCCGGATCGACTTCTACGCCGCCCGGGTGCTCCCCGGCGGCTGCTTCTTCGCCAGCACGGACTTCGAGTACAACGCCCGTCCCGGTCCGGTCCGGGACCGGCTCGCCGAGGTGTTCGGCCGGTGGACCGCGTTCCTCGAACGGCTCGTCCGGGAGGCCGTGGAGGCCGGTGAAATCCCGGCCGGCACCGACGTGTCACAGCTGGCGTACGAGATCGACGCCCTCGGGATCGCCGCCGCGATGCGCTCGCGGCTGCTGGACCCCGACACCGCCTACCGGCACGCCCGCCAGGGTCTGCTGGACCGCCTGCGGGCGCTGTGCCCCGATCCCACCCTGCTACCGGAAGGTGGTCTCCCGTGACCCACACCGTCATCGACCCGCCCGCCGTCGAGTTCGGTCACGTCGAGCACGTCACCGTGCACTTCGACGACCTCGACGCCCTCGGCATCCTGCACAACGCCCGGTACGCGGTACTGCTGGAACGCGCGCTGTCGCCGTACTGGGCCGCCCGGGGGATCTCCTTCCGGGGCGGCTCGGCCAGCGCCCCCGACGTGTTCCACGCGGTCCGCGAGTTCACCATCACCTTCCGCGCCCCGATCACCGGGACCGGGCCGGTGGCGGTGCACTTCTGGCTCGACCACTTCGGCACCAGCAGCGCCGAGTACGGCTACCAGTTCCGTTCGCCGGACGGCCGCACGGTGCACGCCGAGGGCCGGCGGGCGATCGTCCGGCTCGACCCGGCGACCCTGCGGCCCACCCGGTGGACCGATGCCGCCCGCGCGGTGGCCGCGACCCTGCTGCGTCCCGCCGCGACCCCGGCCTGAGGCGGCACCGGCCGGCCGGGGTCCGTGCGCCGGCCGACCGGGAACGTCGGCACGGTCAGCGGAAGAAGGCCCGCAGGACGGCGGCGTTCTCCGCCTCCAGCACCCCGCCGTAGACCTCGGGGCGGTGGTTGAGCCGGCGGTCGCGCAGCACGTCCCAGAGCGACCCGGCGGCCCCGGTCTTCGGCTCCCACGCGCCGAAGACCACGGTCGAGATCCGGGCCAGCACCAGCGCGCCCGCGCACATCGTGCACGGTTCCAGCGTCACCACGAGGGTGCAGTCGTCCAGCCGCCAGCGGCCGAGCCGCTCGGCGGCCCGGCGCAGCGCCAGCACCTCGGCGTGGGCGGTCGGGTCCCCGGTCAGCTCACGCTCGTTGCGTCCGACCGCCAGCTCGGTGCCGTCCGGGCCGTAGACCACCGCACCGACCGGCACGTCGTCGACCGGCACGCCACCCCCGCCGCCCGTCGGGGCGGCGACGGCCGGCAGGTCCGGGCCGGTGACCGCGACCTCCAGCGCCCGGCGCATCCACAGCTCGTGCCGCTGCCGGCGACCCGGCCCCTCCGGTCCGGCCAGCCCCTCGACGGCCCCTGGGCCGACCCGCCCGACCGCGCCGGGGGCGGGCTGTCCCGGTCGTACGGTCCCCAGGGCCGGGTCGGTGGCATCGGCCGGCTCGGCGGCGCCCGCCAGCGGCGACCCACCGCCGGAGAGTTCGGGCCCGCCCGACGACGGCTCAGACCTCACGCAGTTCCTCGACCTCGTCGGCGCAGCCGAGCACCTGGCACACCTCGGCGGTCACGTCGGCCGGGAGCATCCCCTCGTGAGCGCAGAGCCGGAGCAGTTTCTGGGCGGAGATGCCCAGGTCGGCGAGGATGTCCGCGTCGCCGACCGGGTCGGCCTCCGGGTCCACCGCGGGCTGCTCGCTCTCCTCGCCGCCACCGGTGGCGGACCGGGTCTCCTCGGTGTCGTCCAGCCCGGTGACCGAGGTCTTCAGGTCGCCGACGAGCAGCGCCCCGAGGCGGGACTCCTCGGCGTACGCCGAGTCGGAGCCGAAGATCCGCAGGTCCTCCCCTTCGTCCAGCCGCAGGATCACCAGGTACGTGTCGTCGGCCTCGACGAAGAGCAGGGAGAGGTCGGCGTCCGGCTCGACGTCGCGCAGTCGGTCGGCCACGTCGTCGACGTCGGTGGCACCGCGCAGGTTCACCTCTGCGGCGGTCCAGCCGCCCTCGACGCGCACCACGGCGGCAGCGAAGTACGACACGGTTCCCCCAATGGCCTCGGCACAGCTCGCCGACTCGTTACGCGTGCACGTTAACCGGTCGGGTCGGCAGGCGACCGGTCAACGCCCCGAAGGGCGGGTCATTGGAGGAAAGTCGGCTCAGCCCGCGACGCGGCGACGGGTCGCGATCAGCTGGCGCAGCTGTTCGGTCCGTTCCCGCTGCGGCCGCTCGCGCTTGCGCACCGCGCGGGCCCCCGCCAGCTCGGAGAGAATCTGCAGGCGGCGACGGCTGCGCTCAGGGTCGAGCCGCGGGGTGGTCCAGGCCATGCCGGAAAGCGTCCCCAGTCACAGCGGGTACGTCAAGATGGCGTTCGAAACGGAGTGGACCCCTCACCGGACGTCACCACATCGGCCAGTCCGCGCTGGTGGCCCAGCGGACGAGCACGACCGCGAACGCGATGCTCCAGCCACCCGCTGTGACGATCGCCACCCCCGTGGCGACGCCCCGGTCGCCGTGACGGGCCAGGGCCAGGGCGGCCAGCCAGGCGATCCCACCGGCGACCACGGTCCACCAGGCGTAGCCGGTGACGTCCCGGCCGAGGAGGCCGAACAGCGCCAGCCAGGTGGCGGCGAGAGCGGCGCCTGCGGCCACTCCTCCGCCGGTCACCGGGTGCGGTTCGCGCCAGGTGGGCCGGCGCGGCGGCCCGGAGGGGAACAACCCCGAGGGGGTACGCGCCAGGAACTGGCCGGCCGCCGGCTTGGCGGGGTACGCGGGCTGACCGTCCATCTGGTGTCACTGCTCCCGTCCACGGGTCCCGGTGCTCCTCGGGCACCGTCCCACCGTATCGGTCTGTCAGGATTGCCGGATGTCCTCGCGATCGATCGGCCGCCGTCGTAGCCGGTCGGCGTACCCGGTCCTGCTGCTGCTCGTGCCGGCGCTGCTGGCCGGCTGCGCGGGCGGGGACCGGCCGGCGGCAGGGCCGAGCGCGGTGTGGGACACGCCGGGCGGGCCGGCCACCGCGGCGCAGCCGGCGGCGACGGACGCGAGCCCGACGCCGCGTGCCACCTCGCCGTCGCCGAGCCGGTCGCCGGCCCGGCGGGTCTTCCCGGTACGCGCGGACGACGTCGCCTACCACCCGACCCACTCCACGTACCCGGGCGCGGACATCTTCGCCGACTGCGGCGAGCCGGTGGTGGCGGTGACCGACGGGACGGTCCTGGAGGTGAGCCGCGTCGACCGGTTCGACAAGCGGGGACCACGGGGGCCGTACAACGGCGGGCTGTCGGTGTCGTTGCTCGGCGACGACGGGGTGCGGTACTACGGCTCGCACCTGCGCGTGATCAGCCCGGGCGTGGACGCCGGGGTTCGGGTCCGCGCCGGGCAGCAGCTGGGCGAGGTGGGCCGGACGGGTAACGCGAACAACGTCTGTCACCTCCACTTCGGCCTGTCGCCGAAGTGCACCGGGCACGACGACTGGTGGATCCGGCGCGGGGTCGTCTGGCCGGCGAAGTACCTGGACTCCTGGCGCCGGGGCGGCAACCGTTCACCGGTCGCGGAGGTGACCACGTGGGAGCGCGAACACGGCTGCCCAGGGGCCCCGCGCGCCAGCTGAGCAGGCCCGGCAACGGTTCCGTCATCTGAGGGACACATTGACGAAAGGCTTGTGACTCAGTTAACGTCCGATTCAGAGAGAGCGCTCTCTCACGTAACAAACCTCCCTGATTCCGACGAACTGCGCGGCCGACCCCGTATCCCGGCGCGCTGGAGGACAGATGAAACCTCCCGTCCCACACCGCCGCACCCCCTGGGTGCTCGCCTCCACCACCGCACTCGCCGTCTTCGTTGCCGGCCTCACCTTCACCGCCGCCACCGGCACCGCCGAAGCTGCCACCGTCGGCGCGGGCAGCTACACCACCGACCGGGTGGGACCGCTCCCCACCGGCTGCGGTGAGATGTCCACCAACCCCCGACAGTTCGCCACCGCCAACGCGCCGGCCGGGCCGATCCCCACCAACGACTGGTGGTCGTCCCTGCTGTGGAAGAAGACCAACTGCTCCTTCAGCGAGCCGCTGCACGCGCACCCCCTGTCGTACCAGGCGTTCACCGACGGCCTCGGCTTCTCGGCCACCTCCACCCCCACCATCAGCGGCACCGCCACCGGGGTGGGCGAGTTCAAGTACGCGTACTCGGAGGACTTCCGGGTCGGCGTCACCGCGCTCGGCGTGCCGATCGTCAAGGTCGACGACTGGAGCGACTGGACGGTCAGCCCGTACTGGAGCGACGGCGTCCGCACCATGCGCGCCACCATCGGGCACGGCCTGCCGTTCTCGTACTTCGAGACCAGCGGCGGCGAGGCGAACATCAACCCGACCGGGGGCAGCCCCACGGTCTGGTCCAACAGCGGCTCCACCATCGGCTTCACCATCAAGGGCCACGACTACGTCGCCTACGCCCCCACCGGTGCCAGCTGGTCGGTCAGCAATGGACGGATCACCTCCAACCTGGCCGGCAAGGGCTACTTCTCCATCGCCCTGCTGCCCACCACGCCGACGACCGAGGCCACCGTCCGCGCCGAACTGGCCGCCACCTACGGCCAGCACGCGCACGCCCACATCACCGGCACCCGCGTCTCGTACGCCTACAACCAGGCGTCCGGCACGGTGAACACCACGTACGGCTTCACCACCGAGGCCAAGCAGGGCACCACCACGAAGACGGTGGTCAGCCTCTACCCGCACCAGTGGAAGGCGCTGACCGGGTCCACCCCGCTCACCCTGACCTACCCGTCGGCCCGTGGCCGGATGAAGGTGCTCGCCGGGGTCAGCGAGTTCCGCACCTCGATGAAGTACCACGGTGTGCTGCCCGAACTGCCCGCCGTCGGCACCGGCAGCGGCGCGGACCTGGCCCAGCTCAAGGACCAGCTCGCCGCGCTGCGGGGCAACCCGATGGACGCCCGCGGCGGCGACACCTACTGGACCGGCAAGGGCCTCGGCCGGGCCGCCCGGATCGCCGAGATCGCCGACCTGGTCGGTGACACGGAGACCCGTACCGTCGCGCTGAACGCCATCCGCACCACGCTCAACGACTGGTTCACCGCGGCGCCGGGGAAGACCGCCCGGATCTTCTACTACGACGAGAACTGGGGCACCCTGATCGGCTACCCGGCGTCGTACGGATCCGACCTGGAGCTCAACGACCACCACTTCCACTACGGCTACTTCATCGCCGCCGCCGCCACCCTGGCCAAGTTCGACCCGTCCTGGGCCCGGCAGGACCAGTACGGCGGCATGGTCGACCTGCTGATCCGGGACGCCAACAACTACAGCCGCAGCGACACCCGCTTCCCCTACCTGCGTGACTTCGACATCTACGCCGGTCACGACTGGGCCTCCGGGCACGGCTCGTTCCACGCCGGCAACAACCAGGAGTCCTCGTCGGAGGGGATGAACTTCGCCAACGCGCTGATCCAGTGGGGTCAGGCCACCGGCAACACCGCCGTACGCGACGCGGGCGTCTTCATCTACACCACCCAGGCGGCGGCGATCCAGGAGTACTGGTTCGACGCCGACGACGAGAACTTCCCGGAGGGCTTCGGCCACTCCACGGTCGGCATGGTCTGGGGTGACGGCGGCGCGTACGCCACCTGGTTCAGCGCCGAGCCGGAGATGATCCAGGGCATCAACATGCTCCCGGTCACCGGCGGCCACCTGTACATGGGCTACAACCCGGACTACAACAAGGTCAACTACGCCGAACTGGTCCGCAACAACGGCGGGGAACCCACCGTGTGGCGGGACATCCTCTGGCAGTTCCTGGCCCTCGGGGACCCGGACGCCGCACTGTCCAAGCTGCGGGCCAACCCCGGGTACACCCCGGAGGAGGGCGAGAGTCGGGCACACACCTTCCACTGGATCCGCAACCTCGCCGCGCTGGGCCAGCCCGACACGTCGATCACCGCCAACCACCCGCTGGCGACGGTGTTCAACCGCAACGGGTCCCGCACCTACGTGGCGAGCAACATCACCGCCACGCCGCTGACGGTCACCTTCTCCGACGGGACCAGCCTCACGGTCGCCGCCGGGAAGACCGCCACCAAGGGGGCGCACACCTGGAGCGGTGGCAACGCCAACGGCGGCATCGACCCGACGGGCTCGCCCTCGCCGGACCCGTCCGAGACCAGCCCCAGCCCGGACCCGAGCGAGACCAGCCCGAGCCCGGACCCGTCCGAGACCAGCCCGAGCCCGGACCCGAGCGAGACCAGCACGCCGCCGAGCGACTCGCCGACCCGCTACCTGCTCCCCGCCGGGGGACTCGCGGGTGCCGGCACCCCGTCGACCGTCACGGTCGCCGGCGCCGGCGGCGCCAACCGGGACGGAACTCCGCACAATCCCTTGGTGTTCACCTCGACCGGCCTGGACATGACCTACGCCGGGGGACAGACCACGTTCGACCTGTTCCTCGACGCCAACCAGGCGGTCGGCAACGGGGTGCAGGCCCGGGTCTCCTACGACCTGACCGGCGACGGCACCTTCGACCGGGTGGAGACGTACCGCTACTTCGCCACCGACCCGGTGCCCGGCTACGAGCACTACACCCAGAACGTCGGCCTGCTCTCCTCGACCGGCACGCTGGGCAACCTGTCGAACGGCACGGTGAAGGTGGAGGTCTGGTCCGCCATCGGCGTCAACCCGACCACCCTCGGCATCGGTGACCAGTCGTTCGTCAAGCTCCCGTACGCCTGATCCGCCGCACCACCACCAGTCCGCGCCGCCGGTCGCACCCCGACCGGCGGCGCGGACGCGTAGGTTGCAGGGCATGACCGCGCGGGACCCTGTCGCCGACCTTCGCCGGATCGCCTTCCTGCTGGAACGGGCCAACGAGGCCACCTACCGGGTACGGGCGTTCCGCTCCGCGGCGAACACGCTGTCCGGCATGCCACCGACGGAGGTCGCCGAGCGGGCCCGGGCCGGGAAGCTGACCGAGCTGACCGGGGTCGGCGACGTCACGGCCCGGTGCGTGGTCGAGTCGCTGGCCGGGGAGGAGCCGGTCTACCTGCGCCGGCTGGTCGCCACCGAGGGCACCGACCTGGACGCGGCGGCGACCGCGCTGCGCACCGCGCTGCGCGGCGACTGCCACACCCACTCGGACTGGTCGGACGGCGGATCGCCGATCGAGGAGATGGCGCTGGCCGCGGTCGAGCTGGGTCACGAGTACCTGGTGCTGACCGACCACTCACCCCGGCTGAAGGTGGCCCGCGGCCTCACCGCCGACCGGCTGCGCAAGCAGCTCGACCACGTGGCGGCGGTCAACGAGGCGCTGCCGAAGGGCTTCCGCATCCTCACCGGCATCGAGGTGGACATCCTCGCCGACGGCTCGCTGGACCAGGACGAGGAACTGCTGGCCCGCCTCGACGTGGTGGTCGGCTCGGTGCACAGCGGCCTGAACGACGACCGGGCGAAGATGACCCGCCGGATGTTGGCCGCGATCGCCAACCCGCACCTGGACATCCTCGGTCACTGCACCGGGCGGATGGTGGCGTCCCGACCGGCGGGGGTGAAGGGCCCGGGTGACCGGGCGCACCGGCCGCGTACCCGGGCGGAGAGCGACTTCGACGCGGACGCCGTCTTCGCCGCGTGCGCCGAGCACGGCGTGGCCGTCGAGATCAACTCTCGGCCGGAGCGGCAGGACCCACCGAAGCGGCTGATCCGGCGGGCGCTGGAGGCCGGCTGCCGGTTCGCGATCAACACCGACGCCCACGCCCCCGGCCAGCTCGACTGGCAGCGCTTCGGCTGTGAGCGGGCGGCGCTCTGCGGGGTCCCCGCCGACCGGGTGGTCAACACCTGGAAGGCCGACCGCCTGGTCAGATGGGCCACGACCCGCCGGTGACCCGGCCGCGTCCCGACCGGCCCGGGTTCGCCCGGGTCAGCGGGCCACGGGTTCGACGGCCGGCACGGCGGGAGCGCCGGCGCCGACGGTCGGGCGGGGCCGACGGCGGCCGATCAGGCCCTGGGCCACCGCGACGCCGAGCAGCACGACAAGCGCACCGACCGGCTGGTGCCAGTTCAGCCGCTCGCCGAGCACCAGCGCGCCGATCAGCACGGCGAAGACCGGGATCAGGTAGGTCACGGTGGAGGCGGTGCTCGCTCCCGCCACCCGGATGTTGCGCAGGTTGATCACGAAGGCCAGGCCGGTGCCGAGCGCGCCGAGCGCGACCACGCTGCCCAGCACCGGCAGCGACAGGTCGGCGGGGACCGGCGGCGCACCGGCCACCAGCGGCCCGACGACCGCGAGCTGCGCCGTCGCCACGAGCAGCTGCGCCGCCGACAGCGACAGACCGGAGTACGCGCTGCCGGCGATGAACTTCTTCTGGTACGGAATCGCGACGCCGTAGCAGGCCGCCGCCCCGAAGCACATCAGCTGGCCGACGAAGTGCGCGCCGCCGACGCCCTCCCAGACGCCGAGCACCACCAGCACACCCAGGAAGCCCAGCCCCAGACCGACCGCCGCCCGCACGGTCAGCCGCTCGGTACGGAACACCAGCACCGCCAGCGGCAGCACGATCAGCGGCGTGGTGGCGTTCCAGATGCCGGCGAGCATCGACTCGACCCGCTGCTCACCGAAGCCGAAGAGGGTGAACGGGACCGACACCCCGAACGCGGCGACCACCACCAGGTGCGCCCAGACCCGGGGCTCGCGGGGCAGCCGGTCACGCAGCACGGCGAGCACCACCAGCAGGGTGGCCGCGCCGGTGGCGACCCGGTAGAGGGTGAGGTGCAGCGGGTGCAGCTCCTCGACGCCCACCTTGATGAAGAGGAAACTCGAACCCCAGATCGCCGCGAGGGCGACGAAACCCGGCAGCCAGCTGCGCAGCGCCGCCTTGTCAGGAGTGGTGTCGGCTGTCACCCCTGACACTCTGCCCCAGGGGTACGACGAAGTCCCGCGATATTCGGACGCCGTGTCGACCGCCACAGTCACCCCCGTGCCGCGAACTCCGACCCGGGCGGAACTGCTGCCGTGGCCCGACCCGGAACCCCCGCGCCGCCGTCTCGTTGATCCGCCGGGAGGTGTCACGGTTGATGCTGCTCACGCGCGGGGTGGAGCCGGTTCCCGACCTGGACGGCCGGTGGACGATCCAGCGGGCCGAACGCCACCTGCGGGTCGGGGAGCTGGCCGGCGCCCGCCACGAGTGCGTGGACGGCCGGCTGATGGTCAGGCCGTTCCCGCCGGCCACCGAGAGCATCGCCATGGCAGGCCTGGCCAGCGCCTTCGTGCCGGCGGCCGAGGCGACCGGCCGGCACGTGTTCGGGCGGGTCAACCTGACGTTCTCCCCCACCTGCTGGATCCAGCCGGACGTCACCGTCCTGCACACCCTTCCCGCCTCCGACGAGGAGGAACGCTGGGTGCCGGCCGCGCTCTGCACCATGGCGGTGGAGTTCGTCCGGCGCGGGGCCCCGCCCGCTCGTCGAGGAGCCGGTCCACAGCCGGCCGAGGACCGGGTCGATCGGGTGGACCGACGGCGGCGGTGCGCCGAGGCGGGTGTGCCGTGGTTCCTCCGGGTAGCGCTGGACCGGCGACCGCACCGGATGACGGCCGAGTTGTTCCGACGTACCGACGGTGGTGGCTGGGCACCGGCCGCAAGGGCGGTCGGCGGGCAACGGCTGCGCGTCCGCGCCCCCTTTCCGATCGACTTCGCCCCGGCGCGACTGCTGCCCTGAACACGCCAAACACGGTCGACATCCGGGCCGGTGCGTCACGTAGGGTCGCACCGTGGGACGAATCGATGACCTCGCGAACCGCTACGTGGCCGACTGGGCCCCGCTGAGCCCGACCGGCGCCACCTACGTCGGCATCTCCGGCTACGACGACCAGCTCGACGATCTCTCCCCCGCCGGCTACGAGGCCCGGGCCGAGCTGACCCGGCGCACCCTCGCCGACCTCGACGTCACCGAACCGGAGACCGAGGCGGAGCGGACGGCCAAGGAGGCCATGCAGGAGCGCCTCGGCCTGGACCTCGCCCGGTACGACGCCGGCGAGGTGACCAGCGAGGTCAACGTGATCGCCAGCGGGCTGCACGAGATCCGGATGGGATTCGACCTGATGCCCACCGAGGGGGACGAGGCGAGGGCGAACATCGCCGCCCGGCTCAACCGGTTCGCCGCGACCCTGGAGGGCTACAAGACCACCCTGCGCGAGGCGTCCGCCGCCGGCCGGGTCAGCTCGAAGGTGCAACTGGTCGAGGTGGCCAAGCAGTGCGACGTGTGGACCGACCCGGACGGCGACGACTTCTTCCACGGCCTGGTCGAGCGGCTGGGCGCGGACGGCACGCTCGGCGCCGAGCTGCGTCGGGGCGCGGCCGCCGCCACCGCCGCGACGGCGGAGTTCGGCCAGTTCCTCCGTACCGAGCTGGCGCCGCACGGGCGGGACAAGCAGGCCGCCGGCCGGGAGCGGTACGAGCTGGCCTCGCAGTACTTCCTCGGCGCGAAGGTCGACCTCGACGAGACGTACGCCTGGGGTTTCGCGGAGCTGGCCCGGCTGGAGGCCGAGATGGCCGCGGCGGCCGGGAGGATCGTCGGCCCGGGCGCGACCATCGACGAGGCCGTCGCGGCGCTCGACGCCGACCCGGCCCGGACCATCCAGGGCAAGGAGGCGTTCCGGGACTGGATGCAGGCGCTGGCCGACAAGGCGATCAGCGACCTGCACGGAACCCACTTCGACATCCCGGAGCAGGTCCGCCGGATCGAGTGCTGCCTCGCCCCGACCAGCGACGGCGCGATCTACTACACCGGCCCGAGCGAGGACTTCTCCCGGCCGGGCCGGATGTGGTGGGCGGTGCCGCAGGGCATCACCGACTTCTCCACCTGGCGTGAGGTGACCACCGTCTACCACGAGGGCGTGCCGGGTCACCACCTCCAGGTCGCGCAGACCGCCGTCCGCGCCGAGCTGCTCAACCGTTGGCAGCGACTGCTCTGCTGGGTCTCCGGGCACGGCGAGGGCTGGGCGCTCTACTCCGAGCGGCTGATGGACGAGCTGGGCTACCTGGAGGACCCGGGCGACAAGCTGGGCATGCTCGACGGGCAGGCGTTCCGTGCCGCCCGGGTGATCGTTGACATCGGCATGCACCTGGAGCTGGAGATCCCGAAGGACAACCCGTTCGGCTTCCACCCGGGGGAGCGGTGGACGCCGGAGCTGGGTTGGGAGTTCATGCGGGCACACTGCCGGGTGCCGGACGAGAACCTGCGTTTCGAGCTGAACCGCTATCTGGGCTGGCCGGGTCAGGCGCCGTCGTACAAGGTGGGCGAGCGGATCTGGCTGCAGGCCCGGGAGGAGGCGAAGGCCCGCAAGGGCACCGACTTCGACCTCAAGGAGTTCCACCGGCAGGCGCTGGATCTCGGCTCGCTCGGGCTCGACCCGCTGCGCAGGGCGCTGGCCCGGCTCTGAGCTGTGGGACCGGGGGCGGGCGGGACGACCCGCCCCCGGTCACCTGTGGTGGTGGGACGGAGGTCAGGGGACGCTGAGCCGCAGGTCGGGCCGGGCGGTCAGGGTGTCGCTGTCGACGAAGGCCAGGTCGATCTCGGGGTCGGTGAAGGTGATCGGGATCGGTGAGGTGATCGGGAGGCCGTCCGGGAACGGCAGGTCCGGGGTCAGCGTGATCCTGATGCCGAGGAGCTTGCCGGAGAACCGGGCGGCGTAGAACGCCACGTCGCCCTGCACGGTCAGCCGGTCGGTCACGTACTGCTGGTGGCGGCCGGCCGGGCCGTCCGCCACCAGCGTGAAGTCGTCGGTGACCGCCTTGGCCATGCTGAACTTCAGCGCCTTGAGCGTCCCGTTCGCGGTCGGCAGGTCGACGATCCCCTCGAACCGCAGGCCGGTCATGGTCACCTTCGAGCCGGTCAGCCTGGAGGGGCGCTCGGCGACCTTCGGCTGGCCGGGCTCCGGCGCGATACGCGGCATCAGTCTGCCCGGCTCGACCCTCGCCGACCGGCCGGGCTTCGCCGGGGTGCAGGTGCTGCTCCCCCGGCGGGTCGGCGTGGGGCTCGGGTTGGCCTTCGCCCCGGGCGTCGGGCCGGCCGACGGTGTCGCGCTCGGCTCGGCCCGGCGGCCACCGGTGAACAGGTCGCCGATCCCCCGGAAGAAGTCGATGATGATGTTCCCGTCCTCGGTCGGCTCCGGCGACGGCGTGGGGCTGGGGCCGGCCGGCGTGCTCCGGCTGGGCGACGGGGCGGGCGTGGCCGGCCGGGCCTGCGGGGTCGCGCAGGCGGTGCCGGTCGGGGTGGGCGTGGCGGGGACGGCCGGCGCGGCCTGCACGGCCGACGGCCGGAGCGCGACGAGCCCGCTCACCGCGAGACCGAGCACGAGCAGTGCCACCGCGAACCAGCCCGGGTCACGCGAGCCGGCGGGCTGATCGGCGTCGCCGCCGGCCGGGGCCGCGCTCCGGGGTGCCGGCGCACCGCCCGCCACGGGCTCCGTCGGGGAGTACGCGGTCCCGGCGTGCTGCCGGGGCACGGCCGGGTCCCCGGCGGCGGGGTCGGTCGCTGCCGGCCCGGTCGGCGTCCAGGCGAAGCCGAGCGCACTGCCGACCAGGCCGAGCAGCAGGCCGACGAAGAAGCCGCCGAGGTTGAGCCCCATCAGCGAGTAGATCGTGGTGACGGCGGCGACGATCGAGTAGAAGAGCCGCTGCCCCGGGCTGAGCCAGAGCAGCAGCCCGCAGGTGAGCAGGATGACCGGGATCAGCAGGGAGTAGAGCCCGGTCGCTCCACTGGCGAAGCTGAGCCCGTTGATCGTCATCTTGGTGGAGGCGAACATCTCCACCCCGGCCAGCGCGGTGAGCAGGCCGCCCCAGAAGGGTCGGCTCCGCCGCCAGCGGCGGAATCCGCGCCATGCCCGGGTGAGGCCACCGGCGGGGGCGTGCGGCGCTTCGGCGGTTGTCACGTACTCCTCCTGGCGGAGCGGGGACGGGGAGAGAGGGGACGCGGGGTGCCGGCCCCGCAGCGGTCACCCGCCACGGGCCCGGGGTCAGCTCAGAAGCACTCCTTGCCCTTGGCGTCCTCCCCGACGTTGACCTTGAGTCGCAGGCCGGTCAGGTTGAAGGTGGCGGCGGTGGTGTAGCGGGAGACCTGCCGTAGGCCGGTGATGTTGACCTTCTCGCTGTTCTGGCCGAAGGACCCGGCCCGGGCCGACGGGTTCAGGTCGGTGGCGTCCCGGCCGATCTTGATGTTGCTGAAGGTGGCGTTGCCCTCCAGGGTGTCCATCGCGATCAGCAGGTCCCGGGCGGTCGCCGGATCGTCGTCGCCCGCGTTGATGGTGAGGACGACGGGCAGGCCGGGCAGGTCCGCCCGGACGGACTGGCAGAGCTTGTAGAGCTTGGCGCTGTCGATCTCGGAGAGGGCTACCGGGTGGGTCCTGCCGTTCTTCTCCTTGACGATCCCGCCGTACTGCTTGAAGCCGTCGCCCTCGAGGCGGTCCGCGGCGATCTTGAAGGTCTGGCCGGAGACGGTGACGTCGGCGGCGATCGCGCCGGACTGCATGCCGAACAGGATGGCGCCGACGGCGGCGGTCGCGGGCACCATCATCGCGGCGAAACGCCGCCACCGGGTACGCCCCGGGTTGTCGATCCGATCCTGCACGGGTTTCCTCCTGGGTGGGGGCGGTGCGCTTCGGGGTGTGGCCGCGGGGAGGGGATGCCGGGCCGGGCCGCGACATCTGTTACCGGCGAGTAACGAACGTGCGCAGTGATGGTGCACCGACTGAGGCGTGGGTCACAAGACCCCACTTACGGTCCCGTAACTTCCGGACCGCGGTCGCGCAGCGAGCACGCACGGAGGGTGCGGCAGATTCCGGGGGCAGCCCCGCAGGAGCAACAGTCCAAAGCAGGCCAAATGGAACCGCTCCGGTCACCCTGAGCGGTCAAACCATCGACAAGTTACGATTCAGTAACAAGTGCTCAGCGTGATCACGTAAAGACGGAGGGGCGGGTCGCCGAGCGACCCGCCCCTCCGTCACGCCGATGGTGTCAGCGCTTCTCCGCCTCGTCCGGCGTCACACGCTGGGTCGGCACCGTCGGCTCGTCCACGGCCCGCGGGTCCGCCACCGGCGCCTCCTGCCGGGTCGGCGCGTCGACCGGCGTCGGACCGCCGTCCGCCCGGTGGCGCGCGTCACCGGCCGCCCGGCGTCCGGCCACGATCAGCCAGAGACCGACCAGCAGCAGCAACCCGCCGAGGACCGCCAGGGCGATCGGGAGCGTACGGCTGATCAGCTGCAGCTTGTCCCGGGTCTCCCCGGCCGACTTGGTGCTGTTGGCGATGGTCGCGTCGTCGTAGACGAAGTCCGCGTCCAGCAGAGCGACCGTGCTGCCCTGGTCCGGCACGAAGTTCTTCTTCTGCTGCTCGCGCACCTTCACGAAGTTGCCGCTGGTCGGCTCGACCCAGATGGTGCGGGTGTTGCTGTAGATCACCTTGCCGGTGGTGGCGCCCGGCGCCAGCGCGTTGGCCAGCGCGCTGAGCGAGCCGGCCGCCGTGTTCAGTTCGGTGTCCGGGATCGTCTGCACGTACCGGTACGCCTCGGTGCCGTTGACCTTCTCGGTGCCGTCGAACTCGATCGGCAGCGCCTTGCGCAGGTCACGGTCGAAGTACAGGTAGTCCTTGCGGCCCGCGTCGAAGGGGAACTTGTAGGTCTGCCCCTCGAAGGTCACGGAGTCGTTGTCGCTGGCCTCGCCGTCGGTGTCGAGGAACTGCTTGTCCCACGCGCGCGCCGCAGCGGTCTCCCGGTCGAGCGCCAGTTCGGCCGAGTACAGGCTGACGTCGGAGCCGTTGTCGGTGCGCACCACCCGGCCGTACGCCTGCCAGACGACCGCCTCGCCGGCCAGGTCGCCGGTCATCTCCTTCTCGGTCGTCGACGCCTGCGGGACCACCTCGGTGGTCGCCTTCAGCTGGCCGGTCTGGATCGTCGGCTTACCGTCGATGACCTGCATGAAGGTGGCGTTCTCGGCAACCGCGACGCTGGCCTTGAGGCAGCCGTCCGGCTTGCCCTCGGCATTGCAGAACGTGAGGTCGTACGGCAGCTTCGTCACCGACGGAGCCACGTAGTAAGCCGTTCCCGCAGCGACTGCGAGAGACAAGACGCCTATGCCGAACAGCACGGCACCCAGGCGAGCCTTCACTGATCCTCCCCAACAAAGACGGTCAGCCGGTGTCCGGCGAGCGTTCGGTCTGTAAAACTGGGCCGCACGTTACTCCCGAGTCACATATCAACGCGACCCTCTGGACGGCTAATGTCTGCTCCGATCCCCGATCAGGTACTGCGGCGGCTGCCCGCGCTCGACGCGGTCCGGGTCATCGGCGCGCTCGCCGTCGTCGGTCACCACGTCGGGTTCGCCACCGGACGCAACACCGGCGACGCCGTCACCGGCGCGTGGCTGTCCCGGCTCGACGTGGGTGTCGCCGTGTTCTTCGTCCTCTCGGGGTTCCTGCTCTTCCGGCCGTACGCGCACGCGCAGGCAACCTACCAGCGTCTCCCCGGGGCCGGAAGGTACCTCTGGCGGCGCGCCACCCGGATCCTGCCCGCCTACTGGGTGGCCGTGGTGGTCTGCCTGCTGGTGCTGCCGCAGAACCGGGACGCGACGACCGCCGACTGGCTGCGGCACGCCACACTGACCCAGATCTACCAGCACGGGCAGCTCAAGCACGGCATCAGCCAGACCTGGAGCCTCGCCACCGAGGTCAGCTTCTACCTGCTGCTGCCCGCGCTGGCCGTGCTGCTGCTGGGCCGGCGCCCCCGTCCCGACCGGGTGTCCCGGATCGCGGTGGCCGCGCTGGTGGTGACCGGGATGTGGGTCGCGCTGATGGGCCTCGGCGTGCTCAGCCTCGGCCTGCACACCATGTGGCTGCCGTCGTACGCCGGCTGGTTCGGCGCCGGCATGGCGCTGGCCAGCGCGCACGTCGCGCTGCGCACCGGCACGGGTGAGCGCTGGCGGTGGTTGGACGACCTCGGCCGCGCCCCGCTGGCCTGCTGGGCGATCGCCCTGGGCGCCCTGGCCGTCGCCACCACCCCGGTCACCGGGCCGCGCGACCTGGCCGAGCCGACCGCCGCCGAGTTCGGCACCAAGCTGGTGCTCTACCTGGTCGTCGCGGTCCTGCTGATCGTCCCGGTCGCGTTCGGCCCGCAGACGCGCACCAAGAGCGTCTTCGACAGCGTCCTCGGCCGGTGGCTCGGCCGGGTGTCGTACGGGCTCTTCCTCTGGCACCCGTTCGTGCTGGAGGGCATCTACGTCGTCACCGACCGGCCGGAGTTCACCGGCGACCCGCTCGGCACCTTCGCGCTGACCGTCGCCGGTGGGCTGGTTCTCGCCTCGGTCAGCTACTACGCGGTGGAGAAGCCCTTCCAGCGGTGGGGCGCTCAATGGCCGCGCCGGAAGCGCCGCAGCACCAGCGAGAGCCAGAGCAGCGTGGCGGTGGCGACCGCGGCCAACTGAGGCTGCCACGCGGTGTGCCCACCCCGGGTCGCCGCGTACCAGCCGGCGACCGCGAAGCACGCCACCGGCAGCCAGCGCACGGTGGCCCGGCGCAGCCGGTGCATCCCCCGCCGGTCCGGCGGGTGCAGGTGCGGCTCCAACGCGCGCCCGGCGAGCACGCCGACGAACACCAGCAGCGCCACGCCGACCGCCGCCGGGCCGCCCACCAGCAGCAACGCGCCGCCGCCGACGAACGCGGCGAGGAACCGGCCGCGCCGACGGCGGGCCACCGGCGGCACCGGCCCGGGGGTACGCCTCGACGGCAGCGCCGCCAGCAGCGCGACCCCGGCGAGCAGCACCGCTCCCGCACCGAGCGCCAGCACGTACCCGTCGTCGGGGGCGAAGCGCAGCTCCACCGGGCCCTGGTATCCGGCGGGCAGCAGCCAGCCCTGCTGCCAGCCGTCCACCACGAACGGGGTCAGCGTCTTCCCGGCGGCGGTGGCCACCCAGCCGGCGTTGGCGTTCTCCCGCAGGGCCAGCACCCGCTCGCCGGAGTGGCCGGTGAGGTACAGGTCGCGGCGGGTGGCGGACCAGCCGTCGACGCGTACGGCGGTGCGGGTCGCGGCGGGCTCACCGGTGCCGCCGGGCACCACCCCGAGCGGGGTGAGGGTGAGCTGCGTCGGGACGGCGTGCCGGTTCCCCGCCGCCAGCAGCCGGGTCTCGCCGGCGGACAGCCTGATCGCCTTCTTCGCGTCCGGACCGCAGAGCACGGCGTTGACCTCGCGCAGTTCCAGCAGGTCACGGCGGTTGGCCACGAGTGCGGTGGTGCGCTGCTCACCGGCGACGGTGACGGTGGGGCCGCTTCCGCAGGGCAGCGGAACCCGCTTCAGCGGGTCGGCCCGGGTCACCGGCCCGGCCGGCAGGACGGTCAGCTCACCCACCCCGACCGGCAGGTCCTGGGTCACCCGCCGGTACGGGTCGTACGAGCGGGCCGGGACCAGGTCGGAGATCAGCACGGTGATCTCGTCGCTGCGCAGGGGCTGGTCGAAGACGACGGTGCCGCCCTCGTCCAGCACGCCGCCGCGCATCCCCTCGTCGCCGAAGACGGTGATCCGCCACGGGCGGGCCGCCGCCGCGGTGGGCGGCAGGGTCATCCGCAGCCCGCTGATCAGGCGCGCCTTCGGCCAGGTCAGCCGCAGCCACGGCTGCCGTTCGGAGTCGGCGGCGTACCAGGTGGTGGAGGCGTCCCCGTCGACCACGGCGCCGGGGCGGGCGGCCGGGTGGGGCACGCCCACGGTGGAGGCGGCGACCGTCGGGGTGACCCCGGTCGTCACCGCCGCCGTGCCTCCGGCGTCGAGCAGCGCGTTGAGCGCCGCCCCCGGACGCGGCCGGGCCCGGACCGCGACCTGGTAGCCGGCGGCGACCGGCAGGTCCACCGTACGGTCGATCTTGTCGGAGTCCTCGGAGGCGCGGACCAGCCCGCCGTCGCAGATCGGCTGCCCCCGCTCGAACACGCACGCCGGCACGGACGGCGCGGCGGTGAGCACCACCGAGGCGGGCGCGTCGGTCGCCGGCGGGGACGGCACGACGAGGGTACGGGCGGCTTCCACGCCGGGAATGGCCAGCTCGGAGATGCCGACCCCACCGAAACCGGCCCGTACGTCGAAGACCTGCTCGACGGTGACCCGGACGACCCGCGTCGGGTAACCGTCGGGCAGGGTGACGTCCAGGACCCGGCCGGAGGTCTCCACCGTGGTCTGCTGCCGGCCGGCGGTGACGGTGACCTTGGTGGGCAGCGAGTCGGCCCCGGTGTCGAAGGTGATCCGGAGCTGCCGGACGACCTGGGGCTGGAGCAGCTCCACCTCGAACCACTGCCCGGTCGCCACCGTCCCCGGTGCGGACCGCCAGGACGTGCTCAGGTCACCGTCGACGGCCGCGTACGGCTGGTGCTCGGGGCGGGTGTCGCCCAGCGGCTGCGCCTGGGACCAGGCGCTGGACGCGGAGACCCCGCCGATGCCGAGGTACCGCACCACGGTCGACGCCTCGTCGCCCCAGTCCGGCAGGTAGTCCCGGGCCGGGGCCGCCAGCCGGGGTTTCTCGCCCGGGGTCAGGGTGGCCGAGGCGTTGTCGTGCTGCCGCCCGAAGGCGACCTCGCGGCGGCGCAGCCCGTCGGTGAGCGTGACCGGTGTGTCGCCGAGCTGGTCCGGGCGGTCGCCGGCGAGCACCGTCGGCGCGTCGGAGAGCCGGCCGGACGCGGCCAGTGGCAGCAGCGACTCCGGCCCGCCGACCACGGTGGTCACGTCGTCCGCGTCGTACGCGACGACCGGGTCGACCGAGCGGCGTACCTCGAACACCTCCAGCGCCCGCACCTCGACGTCGAGGCCCCGGTCGACGAAGTTGCCGGGGAGCCCTCCGCCGCCGACCGAGGGCCCGAATGCGCGTACCGGGGCGATGCCGGGCGAGCGGAGCAGCGCCTGGCGCACCACCACCGGCTGGGTGGCGCCGCTGCGGCCGTAGTCGAGGTCGGAGCGGAGCAGCAGGTACCGCACGCCGGAGCGGGCGAGCAGGTCGGCCAGGCCGGCGGAGCCCTGCCCGTTGGCGAGCGCCGACTCCACCGTGTCGAGCAGCCGGATGGTGCCGGGCGGGGTGAGCGGCACCGAGCTGCGTACCGCCCAGGGTCGTTCCAGCAGCGGTTGGGTGATCTCGTCGCTCGGACTGCCCCAGAGGTAGCGGGGGAACCGGGCGGCGGGCACCACCAGCACCCGGTCGTCGCCGACGTTGCGGTCCAGCCAGGTCGCCGCCGCCTGCCAGTACCCGGGGACGTCGCGGAAGCTGCCCTGGGCGGCCAGCCCGCCGCCGAGCGCCGGGGCCGCCACCGCGCCGACCGCCACCAGGGCCGTCCCGGTGACCAGGGCGGCGCGCAGCCGGACCGGCTGCAGGAGACGGGGCAGCAGGGCGGCCAGCTCGGGGCGGTCCCCGGTGCGGGCGGCCCGCAGCATCAGCCCGACCAGGTGGGCCAGGCCGAGGATGAGCGGCAGCCGGAGCACCACGTCGAACTTGTGCACGTTGCGCAGCGGCGCGCCCGCGGCGTCGAGGAAGGCGCGCTGGGTCTGCGCGCCGAAGCCGTCGAGCTGCCCGACGTGGCCGAGCCCGACCAGCGCCAGCCCGACCAGCAGCCCGGTGACCAGGAACCTCCGGTACGGCATGCCGCGCCGGGCCAGCCCGGCGATGCCGAGACCCGCCACCACCAGCGTGGCGACCACCAGCGGCTGCTCGGTGGCGAGCCGCCAGCCGGCCGTCCACGGCGGCCCGTACGCCCCGTTGAGGTACGCGTGCCAGTGCGAAGCGCCGCGCAGCACGGTGGTGGTGTCGGTGGGCGCGGTGGTCACCGGCGCGGTCTCGATGTAGTCCAGGAAGGGCGGGCTGTACCGGCCGAGCAGCAGCAGCGGCACCAGCCACCAGGCGGTCGCCGCCGCCACGGCCAGCCCCCAGGCGACCAGGGCCTTCACCCGCAGCCGGAACGGGTGCAGGCCGACCAGCCAGAGCGCGGCCAGCGGCACCACCGCCAGCACCGCGGTCGCGTTGACCCCGCCCGCGCAGGCCACCACCAGCGCCGACCGGGTGACCGCCCGGTGCAGCGGCGCCCCCTGGGCCAGCCCGACCAGCGGGACGAGCACCCAGGGCGCGATGGCGCTGGGCCACGCCTCGACCGAGATGGGGCCCAGTTCGGTGAGCAGCCGGGGGGAGAGCGCGAAGGCCACGCCGGCGAGCAGCCGGGCCCACGGGGTGCCGATGTGCAGCCGCTCGGCGAGCCGGACGACGCCGGTGCAGGCCACCGTCATCACCAGGGCCCACCAGAGCCGCTGGACCACCCAGGCGGGCAGGGCCAGCAGCTTGCCGGCCAGGAAGAAGGGGCCCATCGGCCAGAGGTAGCCGTACGCCTGGTTCTGGAGCTGGCCGAAGGTCCCGTCCGGGTCCCAGACGTGCAGGGACCGGCTCATCCATCCGGCCGGATCGATGGCGAGGTCGACCTTGGTGTCGATGACCACCAGGCCCGGGTCCTGGAGGAACGCGAGGGCGGACAAAGCCACACAGACCGCAACCAAGCGGAGACGCCACACCGTCCTCGGTGCGGTGTCCGACCCCTCGGCCTGCCCCGGGCGGCCCGGCGACTGCTGCATCTCGCCTCCGATCGGGCATTGCGGCGTACGTGACGCAGCCCATAGTGTGACGCGACCGTGAACATTACTCGGCAGTAGGAGTGAGCGTTGGAAGCACCGGCTGCCGCCCCCACCCGGCACGTACTGTTCCTCAACTGGAGAGACACCCGGAATCCGGAGGGCGGTGGATCCGAGGTCTACGTCGAACGGATCGCCGGGGAACTCGTCCGCCGCGGTCACCGGGCGACCCTGCTCTGCGCCACCCACTCGGCGGGCCCCGCCGAGGAGACCACCGCCGACGGCGTACGGGTGCTGCGCCGCGGCGGCCGGCACACGGTCTACCTGCGTGCCGCCCTGGTCTACCTGGCCGGCGCCCTCGGCGTCGGCCCGCTCAGCCGCCGGCACGGCGGCCGGCCCGACCTGATCGTCGACGTCGGCAACGGCCTGCCCTTCCTCTCCGCCCTCTACGCCCGCCGCCCGGTGATCGCGCTGGTGCACCACGTGCACCGGGAGCAGTGGCCGGTGGTGCTCGGCCGCTGGCTCGCCAGCTTCGGCTGGTGGGTCGAGTCCTGGCTGGCCCCGCGCGTCTACCGCCGCTGCCAGTACGTCACCGTCTCCGCCGCCACCCGCGACGAGCTGGCCGAACTCGGCATCGACCCGGCCCGGGTCGCCATCGTGCACAACGGCACGCCCGACATGACGGTCGGGCCGGTGACCCGCTCACCGCAGCCCTCCCTGGTGGTGCTCGGCCGGCTGGTCCCGCACAAGCAGGTCGAGGTCGCACTGCGCGCCCTCGCGCAGCTCGGCGCCGAACTGCCCGGACTGAGCCTGACCGTGGCCGGCCAGGGCTGGTGGGAGCCGCAGCTGCGCCAACTCGCCGCCGAACTCGGGGTCACCGACCGGGTCCGGTTCACCGGCTTCGTCACCGACACCGAGAAGCGGGAACTGCTCGCCGCAGCCTGGGTGGCCCTGACCCCGTCGCTCAAGGAGGGCTGGGGGCTGACCATCGTCGAGGCCGGCGCGGTCGGCACCCCGACGGTGGCGTTCCGGGGCGCGGGCGGGGTCGAGGAGGCGGTGGTCGACGGCGAGACCGGCCTGCTCGCCGTCGACGTCGACGACTACGTGGCGAAGGTGCGGCTGCTGCTGACCGACGACGCCTACCGCAGCACGATGGGGGAGGCGGCCCGCGCCCACGCGGCCCGGTTCACCTGGCCGGTCTCGGGCGAAAAGTTCGCGGCCCTCGTGACGAGGGCCGCGAACGTGCCGACGCGAGCGCCGGTGAAGCAGGTGGAGCAGTCCTACTTGGTGCCGTAGATCAGCGGCAGGTTGGCACCACCGTTACCGCTGCCGCCCGACTCGGTACGGGCGGCCTGCTCGGCCTCCGCCGCCTCGGACGCCGTCGTGCCGGTCAGCGTGGTGGCCAGCGCCACGGTGCCGAAGGCACCCAGAGCGATCGCGGCGACCGCGACCAGAACCAACGAGAGAGCACTGCGCATGGCGCCTTCTTCCTCCTCCTGAGCTGCGTGCGCGGGACGTTACCACCAAGTAGCCAGCGCCGGGAGGGCCACGAGGCCGATCAATGAGGGCCGGTCCGGCGGCCTGATCAGCGCACCGACGGGTTCTCGTAGAGAACCAGCTCCGGTCCCGCGTACACCTCGCGCAGCCCGGTCAGGGCCGCCGGGTCCAGCGGCCGGCCACCGGCGGTGCGCTGCACCACCACCCAGCGGACCCCGGTCGCGGTCACCGGGCCGCCCGCCGCGAGCACCCGCCCCACCTCGGCGGCCCGCCGGTTCTCCCCGCTCACCTCGGTCGTGCCCACCCAGAGGGTGTCGTCGACGAGCACATCGGCGTCCACGTAGCGGGGCAGCGGGTCGAGCACCGTCCGCCCCCCGTTCCACGGGTAGGCCCGGTAGGTGCCGAACGGCAGCGACAGGACCTCCCCCGGCTGCCCGTCCAGCCGCCGGGCGACGGCTTCCCAGTCCGCCGGGTAGCGCACCGGCCGCAACCGGCCCGCCGCGCCGAACGCCAGGTCCGGCATGACCACCACCGGCAGCAGCAGCGCCGCGCCGAGCACCGCCCGAGCACCGGCCACCGCACCCCGGGCGGTCACCCCGGCGGCCAGCCGCTCCGCGCCGAGCGCGCCGGCCAGGACCAGCAGCAGCGCGTACGGCATCAGGAACTTCTGCCCGTCCCGGAGCAGCCCCGCCCCCGGCACCGTGGCGACCGCCCAGCCCAGCAGCGTGGCGAGCCCGGGCAGCACACCGAGCAGCGCGGTGAGCAATCCCCCGGCGGCCAGCACCACCAGCCGCGTCACCACCCCCACCGGCCAGCGCCGCCGCAGCGTCCGGAAGCCGAACACCGCCAGCGCCAGCAGCAGCAGCGTGGCGACCGGGGCCAGCGGGGAGGACCGGCTCACCGGTGTGGTCTGCGCGTTCCAGATCCCCCCGGTGCCGGCCAGCGCGCCCAGCACCCCGCTCCAGTTCTCCGCCCGGGCGGAGAAGGCCGCCACCCCGTCCGGGTCGCTGCGCGCGTCCGCCCGGGTCAGGGCGGTCACCACCAGCCAGGGCAGGTTCAGCAGCAGCACCGCGCCCACGGCCAGGACGGTCAGCCGGGCCGCCCCGCGCCGGGCGACCAGCACGGCGACGGTCACCAGCGCGATCACCCCGCCGGTCGGGGTCACCACCGCCGGCAACGCCGCCAGCACCAGCCGGCGCAGCGCCGTCGGCCGCTGGTCGCGTACGCCCATCGCGGCGGCGACCAGCCAGGGCAGCGCGCCGTACGCCAGCAGCAGCCCCCAGTGCCCGATCAGCAGCCGCTCGGCCAGGTACGGCGTCCAGGCGTAGCCGACCGCGGCCACCACCCGGGTGAGCGGGTGCCGCGCGGGCACCAGCCGGCCGGCCCCGATCGCGGCCGTCAGCAGCACCGCGGCCAGCGCCACCCGTTGCAGCAGCCAGCCCGGCGCCACCTGACTGGCCAGCGACACCAGCGCGTCCAGCGGCACCGCCCGGGGCAGCGACTCGCCCGGGGCGACCAGCTCGGCCCGCCACGGCTGGTGCGGCACGAACACCATGTCGTAGCTCAGCACCAGACCGGGCGCGGCCAGCGGGGCCAGCACCGCCACGGTGACGGCCAACCCGGTCGCGACGAGCATCGACCTCTCCCGCAGGGTTGACCTCCTCACTAGGCTGACCCGGCAAAAGGGTGCGCCGGCGTGGCGACACTGTACGCGCGCCCGGGCAGGCCCGGCGGAGCCGGCGACACGGGGCGGTCAGGGTGACAGGGTCGGACGACGGACAGGGCCGCGCGGCCGGGCTCGGCACGGCCGGGGTCGCGGTCACCCTGGCCGGCGTCTTCGTCAACGGCCTGGCGTACGTGGTGCCCGTCCTCGGTGCCCGTCACCTCGACCCGGCCGGGCTGAGCGCGCTGGCCACCCTGCTGGCGCTCGGCGCGATCGGCGGCGTGGCCAGCACCGGCCTGCAGATCGCCGTGGCCGTGCACCGCGCCCGGCACGGGCGGGCCGCCACCGCGCGCCCCACCCTGGTCACCGTGGTGGTCACCGCCGCCCTGCTGGCCGTGGTCCTCCCGGTCTCCGCGGTCACGCTGCGGCTGACCGGCCCGGCGGTGCTGCTGCTGGGCGTGCTCACCGTGGCCGTGGTGGCGGCCGGCCGGTGGCTCGGGGAACTTCAGGGCGACCAGCGCTTCCTGCGCCTGGCCGTCGGGATGGCGCTGCTCGCCGCAGGCCGGTACGGCGGCATGATCGCCGGGCTGGCCCTCGGCGGCGGGCTGACCGGCGCCCTGCTGGCCGGTGCGGTCACCTCGGTGCTGGTGCTGGCCCTGCTGGTCCGCCTCAACCGGGGGGCCGGCATCGACCCGGTCTCCCCGACCCTGGCCACCCGTACGGTGCTCACCGCCAGCGGCGCCACCCTCGCCATGCTGGTCGTCTCGTACGCGGACCTGCTGCTGGCCCGCCGGTTCCTCCCGCCCGACGCCTCCGGGGTGTACGCCGTCGGCACCGTGCTCACCAAGGGGGCACTGTGGGCGCCGCAGGTGGTGACCGTGATCGCCCTGCCCCGGCTGGCCAAGGGCGACCGCCGTACGCTGCTCACCGCGCTGGCCCTGGTCGGCGCGTCGGGCGCGGCGCTGGTGCTCGCCACCACGGTCGCCGGCGGGCTCGCCTTCGGCCTGGCCGGCGGCTCCGAATACACCGCCCATGGCCGGTACGCGCCCCTCTTCGCCGCCACCGGCGCCCTGTACGCGCTGGTCTTCGTCCTGATCAACGCGCGGGTGGCGGCGTCCGCGCGGTGGCCCTCCGCGCCGCTGTGGGCCGCCACCGTCGCCTTCGTCGGCGCGGTCGCCACCGTGGTGCCGCACTCCGTCGCCGGGATCGCGGTCGCCGCCCTGGCCACGGCGGCGCTGACCGCCGTGGTCACCGGAGCGTTGACAATCCGCCCCGAAACGGACAGCGCATCCACTTCGACCCGTCCGGCCCCTACCGTGTCGTCCGTGGGTCATGACACCCTGCGAGGTGGTTGACCAGTAGACGGGGGTTTCTGGTGGCGGTGGCCGACACGGGCCGAGGGACGGCCGGTGCCCGCCGGCCAGCCCGCTGGCTGCTCGTCCTGTACGTGATCTGCCTGCTGGCGGCGGCACCCACCGGCGTGCCGCGCCCGGCCCCCGGCGGCGGCCTCTCCGCCGACCGGCTGACCGCCCTCTTCGACAGCTACGGCGACACCTCCGGCCGGTGGACCGGCGCGGACCGCACCACCTCGGTACGCCTGCCCGACGGCCGGCTGCTCTGGCTCTTCTCCGACACGTTCCTCGGCCCGGTCAACCCGGACGGCTCCCGCCCGCGTACCGCGCCCTTCGTCAACAACTCGGCGATCGTGCAGCACGGCGACGAACTGGGCGAGACCCTGCACGGCGGCACCCCAGAGGAGCCGCAGGCCCTGATTCCGTCGCCGTCGCCCGGCGAGTTCCACTGGATCGGTGACGCGCAGGTCGTCGGCGACACCCTCCAGGTGCTGGCCAACAGCTACCGGCGCACCGGTGCCGGCCCGCTCGACCACACCCTGCTCGGCACCTCGCTGGCCACCTTCGCCCTGCCCTCGCTCACCCCCACCGGGGTCCGGCCGCTGCCGCTGGGCGCCCGGGTCTCCTGGGGGTCCAGCCTGCTGCGCGACGGCGGGCACACCTATGTCTACGGCACCGAGGCGGCCGGCCAGGCCAAGTTCGCCCACCTGGCCCGGGTGACCGGGGACGACCTGGGCGGCCCGTGGGAGTTCTGGACCGGCGACGGCTGGTCCACCGACGGCCGCGGCTCCGCCCGGGTGCTCAGCGGCGTCGGCACGGCGTACGGGGTGCAGCGGGTCGACGGGCGGTACGTGCTGGTCACCCACGAGAACAACCTGGTGTTCAGCGCCGACCTGGTGGCCTACTCGGCCACCGCGCCGACCGGCCCGTTCGAGGGCCCCGACTATCTGCACCGCGCCCCGGAGACCGCCGCCGGCCACCTGGTCTACGACGCCGATCTGCACCCCGACCTGGCCCGCCCCGGCAAGCTGCTGGTCTCCTACAACGTCAACGACGTGGACGACGCGGTCACCTACGCCGACGCCGGCGTCTACCGCCCCCGCTTCGTGGAGGTCGACTGGCCACGCCACCGCCCCGACCGCGCGGACGTGCCGCCCGCGCCGGAGGCCCTCACCGCCCGTCCCGGCGGCGCCGGCGCCGTCGAGCTGACCTGGCCCGCCGTACGCGCCGACAGCGAACTGCGGTACCAGGTGCACCGCCGCGACGTGACCACCGGGCAGACCCATTTCGTACGCATCGGCGAACCCTCGACGGAGCCCCGCGCCGCCGCCGACTTCCTGGTCGACCGGCACGAGTACGAGTTCCGGGTGACCACGCTCGGCCGGCGCGGCGAGAGCCCGCCCTCACCGGTGGCCGCGACGACCGCCACCGTGCCGCCCCCACCGCCGCCCACCGGGCTGCGGGCCCGGGCGGGCCGCTCCGGTGACGTCACCCTGAGCTGGGACCCGGTCCCGTTCGTCCAGCTCTTCCGAATCGCACAGCGCAACCTCGCCACCGGGGAACGCCGCTCGGTCGGCACGTTCACCGGCACCCACACGACCGTCGAGTTCCTCCGCCACGCCACGACCTACGAGTTCACCGTGGTCGCGGTCGGCGGCGGCGGCGACAGCGTCCCCTCGTCGCCGGTCCGGGTGACCGCCGTCGTCACGCCCCCGCCCGCCCCGTCCGGCCTCGCCGCGGGCACACGCCCCGACGGCACGGTCCGGCTGACCTGGCGGACGCTCGGCCCCGGGGTCACCTACCGGGTCCACCGCCGCGACCTCGACCGGGGCGCGGCGTACGACCCGCCGGCATGGGAGTCCGGGGCCGGCCACGTCGCCCGGCACCTGGAACACGGCCACGAGTACGAGTTCACCGTCAGCGCGGTGAACAGCGGCGGCGAGGGCCCGCGCGCCACGCCGGTGCGGATCCGGGCCCGCCTCGCCCCGCCCGAGGCCGTACCCCGTGACCTGCGCGCCGAGGTCGGGCCGGGCAGCGTCGAGCTGACCTGGCGTTCGCCGGACCCGGACGGCTGGCACCGGGTCTACCGGCGGGACCTGACCGCCGGGGACCGCGACTTCACCGAGGAGCCGATCCCCACCCGGGGCACCCGGGCCACCGTGGCGGCGCTGCGCAACGGCCACGAGTACGAGTTCGTCGTGGCCGTGGTCAACCAGGCCGGGCCCGGCCCGCGCAGCGAGCCCGTCCGGGCCACCCCCCGGCTGCCCACGCCCACCGGTCTGACGGTGACCGCCGGCGGCACCGGCGATGCGCGGCTGAGCTGGCAGTCGGCCGGCCCGGGTCTCGCCTACCGGGTGCAGCTGCGCGACGCCACGGCCGGCGAGGCCTGGCGGACCGACCCGTACCCGGTGCACGGCACCCGGCACACCGCGGTGCTGCTGACCCGCGCCCACCGCTACGAGTTCCGGGTGGCCGCCACGGACGGCAGGGACGTCGGGGCGGCTGGCGCCCCGGTCGCGGTGCGGGTCCGGTGAAGGGGTTCAGTCGCCGTCGGCGAGCCAGCCGGTGAGCAGGTGATGGTCGATCGAGTCGACCCGGCCGAGGGTCCGTCCGGCGGCCACCCGCTCGCGCAGTTCGTCGCGGGTGAACCAGCGCGCCTCCAGCAGTTCCTCGCCGTCCACCCGGACCTGCTCGGACCCGGCGGTGGCCCGGAAGCCGACCATCAGCCCGGCCGGGAAGGGCCACGCCTGCGACCCCTGGTACGACAGCGCGGCCACACTCACCCCCGCCTCCTCCGCCATCTCCCGCCGTACGGCGTCCTCCAGGCTCTCACCCACCTCGACGAACCCGGCGAGCGTCGAGTACGACCCCTCGGGCGCCCCGGCGTGCCGGGCCAGCAGGCAGCGGTCCGGCGCCTCGGGGGCCTCGACCAGCACGATGATCGCCGGCTCGATCCGCGGGAAGATGAGCCGGCCGCAGCGCGGCCCCGAGCAGGCACGTACGTGCCCGCCGTCGCGGGGCACCGTCGCCGACCCGCAGCATCCGCAGTAGCGCTGCTGCCGGTGCCAGTGCAGCAGCCCTCGGGCGTACGCCTGCACCGCCGCGTCGGCCGGGGCGAGCCGCCCCACCAGGGCGCGGATGTCGACGGTCGAGGCGGCCCCGACCAGCCGCGCCGCCTCCGGCCCGGTCCGCTCCGACAGGTCCACGGCGAAGACCGGCACGTCGTCGTCGAGGCCCAGGAAGACGGGCTCGTCGGCGGCGGCGAGGACCTCGGTGGCGTCGGCCAGGGCGAGCCGGACGAGGGCCTGACCGGCGTCGACGAGACAGTGGTCACGCCAGAGGGGGAGCAGCACCCCTCGGGGATCACCCAGCCGGGTGGAGATCCACTCCCGGTCGGCGCGCAGCGCCCCCGCCCGGTCCAGCCATCCGCCGCCGTACGCCAGCATCCGATCGCCCACAGCGACACCGTGCCACGGCCGCCGCCCGGCACGGCGACCGGGCCCACCCCCGCAAACCCGCGGTGGACACACATGGCCGGGCGCACAGTGCCGAGCGGTCCGGGCGTTGGTTACCGTAGTTGCTTCCGGGGGGCCCGCAACCCCCCACGTGGTACGTCCCGATCGAGGTGGCTGTGACCCTTTACGGCGACAAACGTCTCTCCGACGACCGGCCCACGGTGCAGGTCACCGCGGTCACCTGGCCCGGTGACGAGGAGCCGCCGGGCGGGAAGTCCGCCGGCTCGGCCGGCGGGCTCCGGTCGCGCCGGGTCCAGCTGCTCCTGGCCGGCGTCCTGGCCGCCGCGGTGCTGGCCGGCATCGCCGGTGTCGGTGCCTACGCGTACGCCGGTGACGTCCCCCGGGGCACCACCGTGCTCGGGGCCGAGCTGGGTGGTCGCAGCCGGGCCGACGCGGCGAAGGAACTCCGCGCCGAGCTGGAGCGACGGGCGGCGACGTTGAACGCGCCGCTGACCGTCGTGGTGGGCGAGGCGAAGGCGGAGATCATGCCCGCCGACGTCGGGCTGGCCGTGGACGTCGACGCCACGGTGACCGCGGCGGCGGAGGCCGACGCGCACCCGGTGAGCCGGCTGGTCGGCTCCCGCACGGTGGAACCGGTGGTGACGGTGGACGCCGCCAGGCTCGACGCCACGCTGCGCAAGGTGCTGGGCAAGCAGGGCCGGGACATGACCATGCCGGCGATCATCTTCACCGGCACCACGCCGAAGCCGGTCTACCCGAAGCCGGCTCTCTCCCTCGACCCGGACCAGTCCGTCCAGGTGGTCAAGGCGGGCTGGCTCGCCGGTGAGCCGGTGACCGTGCCGGTGGTGGAGCAGGCGCCGGCGACCACCCGCGAGGAGGTGGACCGGCTGGTGGCCGAGCTGGCCGAGCCGGCCGTCGCCGCCCCGGTCACGCTCACCACCGACAAGGGCTCGGTGAGCATCCCACCGACCGCGATCGCCCGTGCCCTGCGCTTCTCCGCCGACGACGCCGGCAAACTCACCCCCCGGGTGGACGTGAAGCGGCTCCGCAGCGCGCTCGGCGACAAGCTGGCGAAGATCGAGGTGCCACCGAAGGACGCCGGCATGACCATCTCCGGCGGCAAGCCGAAGGTCGTGCCGGGCCGGGCCGGGCAGCAGGTCGACACGGCGGCCCTCGGTCGGGACCTGCTCGCCGTCCTGCCGAGGACCGAGGGACGGACGGTCACCGGTCAGCTCAAGCCGAGCGAGCCGGAGCTGACCGAGGAGAAGCTCGCCACCCTCGGCATTAAGGAGCGGGTGTCCACCTTCACCACCCGGTTCCCCGGCGGTCTCTCCTCGCCGCGCAGCCAGAACATCATTCAGGCCGCCAAGGACGTGGACGGCACGGTCGTGCAGCCCGGCGAGACGTTCTCGCTCAACGGGCACACCGGGGAACGCGGCTACGCCCAGGGCTACAAGGACGCGCCGGTGATCGTCGGCGGCAAGCTGGTGCCCGGGGTGGGCGGCGGCGTCTCCCAGTTCACCACCACGCTCTTCAACGCCACGTACTACGCCGGCCTGGAGGACGTCGAGCACAAGCCGCACTCGTACTACTTCAGCCGCTACCCCGCGGTGATCGAGTCGACCATCTTCTGGCCGGACCTGGACTTCAAGTTCCGCAACAACACCCCGCACGGAGTGCTGATCGACACCTCGTGGACCTCCAGCACCATCACCGTGTCGATCTGGAGCACGAAGATCTACGACAGCGTCAAGACGGAGTACGGCCCCCGCCGCAACATCACCAAGCCGAAGACGGTCTACCTGGAGCCCGGCCCGAGGTGCATCGCGGCCGTGGGGAGCGACGGCTTCAGCCAGGACGCCTTCCGGGTCATCAAGAAGGACGGCAAGGTCGTCAAGCGGGAGAAGTTCAGCTGGACCTACAGCGCCGAGCCGCGCTTCATCTGCGCCCCCGAACCCTCCTGACCCCAGGCACACAGAAGCCCCGCCGGTTCCGTCGCCGGCGGGGCTTCCTGCTGTCGTACGCCCTCAGGGCCGCGCCTCGGCCAGCCCCTGCCGTACGCCGTCCGCGTCGCGGTCGGTGCCGTACACCGGGGTGTCGGGCTGCTGCCGCCAGCTCTCGTCCAGCGTGCCCGCGTCCACCGGGTCGAAGCCGAGCGAGTCGACGAGCTGCATCACGAGCTGCTTGGCCTCGGCGTCGTCACCGGCGACCGGCAGCGCGATCCGGTCCGGGGTGCCGGCCGGACGGCCGTTGTCCATGAGGTGCTGGGCCTGGATGTTGTTGAAGGCCTTCACCACGCGGGCGCCCTTGAGGTGCTCGGCGGTCCAGCGACTCGAGCTGAGGCTGCGGTCGAGCAGTTCGGCGATGTCGCCGTCGCGCTGGGGGTAGTAGTTGTTGGCGTCGACGACCACCTTGCCGTCGAAGAGTTCTGCGGGGAGCCCGGGCACCGCCAGCAGCGGGACAGCCACGATCATCAGTTCGGCGTCCTGCGCCGCCTGCTCCAGGTCGCCGGCCGTGGCACCCGCCTCCTGTGCCAGGTCGGTGAGGCTCTGCGGGCCCCGCGAGTTCGCCACGGTCACGTCGTGCCCCAGCGTGCTCAGCCGCCGGGTCAGGGTTCCGCCGATGTGCCCCGAGCCGATGATTCCGATCTTCATGACCACTCCTGCCTCCGCCGGTTCCGGCGGTCAGTTCCGGTCGTACGGGGAGCAGGTACCCCGACCGGTCCGCCCCGATCGCGGACGAGGCGTACGCCACGTCACGTTTTCGCCATCGCGGCAGCCGCGCCGCCAGGGCGTGTCCCGCACCGACCGTACCGAGGCGGAGTCGGGAAACGGGCCGATTCACCGAACGGGCTCGACGGAATCTGCGCGCTGTCGGGATCGGGTCCCTGAAATGCAGTCAGGGTCACCCCTTCGAAGGGGTGACCCTGACTGAAAAGATGTCCGGCGGTGTCCTACTCTCCCACACCCTCCCGAGTGCAGTACCATCGGCGCTGGAGGGCTTAGCTTCCGGGTTCGGAATGTGACCGGGCGTTTCCCCTCCGCCATGACCGCCGTAACTCTATCGACATATCAAACAACACCACCACATGGTGTGTTGTTCGTTTGTCGGGAGTTGCACAGTGGACGCGTAGCAGCTTGGTAGTCAAGTCCTCGGCCTATTAGTACCGGTCAACTGAACCCGTTACCGGGCTTACATTTCCGGCCTATCAACCCAGTCGTCTAGCTGGGGGCC
>NZ_FMDN01000017.1:127710-136404 GCF_900090245.1 Micromonospora halophytica | reverse complement strand
TGGAATCGGCATTGCCATGCCAGTCCAGATCTCCCGCGGTGTCCGCGTCGGCCTGCAGCATCGCCTCGATCCGCGCCCAGGTCCCGTCCTCCTGCCAGCGGGTGAACCGCTTGTACAGCGTCTTCCACGATCCGTATCGCTCCGGCACGTCACGCCACGGCACCCCGGTCCGCACCCGGTACACGATCCCGTTGATCACCTGCCGGTGATCACGCCACCGCCCACCACGCTGCGGCGTCATCGCCGGCAGCAACGGCGCGATCCGCGCGTACTCGACATCGCTCAGCTCAAACCGTCCACCCACAACAGAGATGAATAGTCGAGCCACGCCCCAAGATCCAGGAGACACGCCCTAGTTCGGACCGTCCGCCCGGGGTGCTTGCGGCTGATCCATCTATGCCATCAAGTCGGTAGCGAGTGCGAGAGTGTGGCTGCCCCGGCGCGGACAGCCCGGCTCTCGCGCGGTGAGCCACTCCATGTCGGCGATGTGGCGGTGTTCGAGCCATCCTGATACCGCCACATCGCCGCTATGGAGTCGATCAAGGGCGCCGCCGGCATGGAGTCGATCAAGGGCCTCGCCGGCATGGAGTCGGTCAAGGAAGCGTCAGTCGAACGACGGCAGCGACGGTCCCAGGACGTCGTCGGCGTCCACGATCGTGTACGCGTACCCCTGCTCGGCCAGGAACCGCTGCCGGTGCGCCGCGTACTCCGTGTCGATGGTGTCCCGGGAGACGACGGTGTAGAAGTGCGCCTGCCGCCCGTCGGCCTTCGGCCGCAGCACCCGGCCCAGCCGCTGCGCCTCCTCCTGCCGTGACCCGAACGTCCCCGACACCTGGATTGCCACCGCCGCCTCCGGCAGGTCGATCGAGAAGTTCCCGACCTTGGAGATCACCAGCGTCCGCAGCTCACCCGAGCGGAACGCGTCGAACAACCGCTCCCGCTCCTTGTTCGTGGTCGAGCCCTGCACGATCGGCGCGTCCAGGTACTCGCCGAGCTGGTGCAACTGGTCGAGGAACCCACCGATCACCAGCACCTGCTCCTGCGGGTGCCGCTCCACCAGGGCCCGCACCACCGGCAGCTTCGTCCGGGCGGTCGCCGCCATCCGGTAGCGTTCCTCGGCCTCCGCCGTCGCGTAGGACATCCGCTCCGCGTCGGTCAGGGTGACCCGTACCTCGGTGCACAACGCCGGGGCGATCCAGCCCTGCTGCTCGATGTCCTTCCACGGCGCGTCGTACCGCTTGGGGCCGATCAGGCTGAACACGTCGCCCTCCCGGCCGTCCTCGCGGACCAGGGTGGCGGTCAGGCCGAGCCGGCGGCGGGCCTGCAGGTCCGCGGTGAATCGGAAGATCGGCGCGGGCAGCAGGTGGACCTCGTCGTAGACGACCAGGCCCCAGTCGCGCGCGGAGAACAGGTCCAGGTGGGTGAACGCGCCGCCGCGCCGCGCGGTGAGCACCTGGTACGTGGCGATGGTGACCGGGCGGATCTCCTTACGCTCGCCGGAGTACTCGCCGATCTCGTCCTCGGTCAGCGAGGTGCGGGCGATCAGCTCGCGTTTCCACTGCCGGCCGGCGACGGTGTTGGTGACCAGGATCAGCGTGGTCGCCTTCGCCTCGGCCATCGCCGCCGCCCCGACCAGCGTCTTGCCGGCGCCGCAGGGGAGCACCACCACGCCCGACCCGCCGGCCCAGAACGCCTCCACGGCCTCCCGCTGGTACGACCGCAGCGTCCACGGCTTCCCACCGTCCTTGCCGGTCTCGGCCAGTTCGATCGGGTGTGCCTCGCCGTCGACGTACCCGGCCAGGTCCTCCGCCGGCCAGCCGAGCTTGAGCAGCGCCTGCTTGAGCCGGCCCCGCTCGGAGGGATGCACCTGGATGGTGTCGTCGTCGATCCTGTTGCCGAGCATTCCGGCGAGCTTCTTGCTCTTGGCGACCTCGATCAGCACCATCCGGTCCAGCCCGCGCAGGACGAGGCCGTACGCGGGGTCGTTGGCGAGCTGGAGCCGGCCGTACCGGTCCATCGTCTCGGCCACGTCGACCAGCAGGGCGTGCGGCACCGGGTAACGCGAGTACTTGATCAGGGCGTCCACCACGCCCTCGGCGTCGTGTCCGGCCGCGCGGGCGTTCCACAGCCCGAGCGGGGTGAGCCGGTAGGTGTGCACGTGCTCGGGGGAGCGCTCCAGCTCGGCGAAGGGCGCGATCGCCATCCGGCAGGCCTGCGCGTCGGGGTGGTCGATCTCCAGCAGCAGGGTCTTGTCCGACTGCACGATCAGTGGTCCACCGCTCACGCCAGCGTCCTCTCCTCGGCCGGGTCGTCGGCCACCTCTTCGCCGCAGATGGCACCCGACGCAGGCCGACCATCCAGTGTTGCACGAGATCAGGTACGTAAAGAAAATTGCCCGAACGACGCAACGTTTCCGGTCCCCGGCACGTCTACCAATGGGACGGCCGATTCGGGAGGGCAACATGAGACACACGGGCTTCACCATCCGGATCGCCGCTCTGGCCGTGGTCACGCTGGTCGGTGCGGGTGGATGCGCGCTCGATCCGCAGGCCGACCCGGGTGGCACTGGAGGAGGGCTCGCCCCGGTCGGCAAAGCGGAGCAGGTAACGGGGGCGAGTGACGTCTCCCCGTCCGACCAGCTGGCCCGTCCGACGTCGGCCGCGCCGACGACGAAGCCGGCCGCGCCGCGCAAGGAGGCCGCGGCGACGACGACGCGCACCAAGACACCGCCGACGCCGTCGCAGAAGCGGCGGGCCCCCGCCGCCCCCGTGCCGGCCAACAAGACCCGCTGCGCGCAGGGCGAATACCAGCGCGAGGTCGAGGGGTACCTCGCCCGACTCGGTGGCTTCGGCACGGTCACCGTCGACGGCCGGCAGACCGACGCCGACTGCGCCGCGATCAAGAAGTTCCAGCAGCGGTACGACATCCGCCCCGCCGCCGGCCGCGCCGGACCCCTGACGTACGACGTGGCGAAGCGGCTCGCCACCACCGACACCAGCCGGTGCGACGCCGGCTCGGGCGTCACCTTCTGCGTCGACCTGACCCGGCAGACGACCTGGGTGATGAAGGGCGGCACGGTGGTGGCCCGCCCGACGGTGACGCGTACCGGGATGGCGGGCTACGCCACCCCCGCCGGGACATACAAGATCAATTTCCGGAACCTCAAGGAGTGGTCGGATCCGTACGAGGTCTGGCTGCCGTACTGGCAGCGCTTCAACGGCGGGATCGGCTTCCACGAGACCACCACCTACCTGCACAACGCGTCGATCGGCTCGCACGGCTGCGTCAACCTGCTGCACGCCGACGCGGTCCGCTGGTGGGAGCTCGGCTCGGTCGGCTCCCGGGTGGTGCTCGTCGGGCGCCGCCCCGGCACCTGAGCCACCGCCCTGCGCCCCTGCCAGCACGTCGCGGACCCGCGACACGGCCGACTGAGGGTGTCAACCCCTGGGCGCTGCGCCCGTCCGGTGTCACCCTGGGAGGCACGGGCCGTACGGGCGGGGGAGGCTGGATGAGCGTCGACCAGGAACGGGTCACCGACGACGACGGCCCCGCCGACGAGATCTCGACGGCCACCCTCGTCGGGTACGCCGCCGCCGCGTTCGCCCTGGTCGGGTGGTTCTTCTTCGGATGGCTGGTCCAGCGGCAGGGATTCGTCGCCTCGGTCGGCGAGACGGCGGGAGCCGCCTTCGGCCTGCTCCTCGCCGTCTCGGTGATCGGCACGTTCCGCCGCGACCGGCGGTGACCGGTCAGTCCTCCCGCACCGCTGCGGTGATCCGGTGCAGCGCGAAGGTGTGCAGCATCTCCGTCCGCTCGTCCTCGGCGCGCAGGTAACCCGCGCCGATCGACACCGGCCGGACCAGCCGGGACGCCGTCGCCCCGTGTGCGTCGACGTACCCGACCCAGACCAGCGCCTTGTCCCGCAGCGCCTGTTGTAGCACCGCCAGCGCGTCGCTGTGGCTGTGCGCCGGCATCGGCCCGGCCGCCACCCGCGCCGCGCCGCCGCGGACCACCGCCGGGGCCCGCCGGGCCGCCCGCGCCGCCGCGTCGCCCCGCCGGACCTGCTCCACCACCCCGAGCAGGCGCGGCATCGCCAGCTTCGGCGTCGACAGTGGGTCGACACGGGTGCCCACCGGCGTACGGGTCGGTGCCCGGCGGGTCTTCGGCCGGGCGAGCACCGCCGAGCCGCTGGCGTCCTCCGGCACCGGCGCGTACCCGGCGTCGCGCAACGCGATCAGCATCCGCTGCACCTGGTACGGGGTGACCAGCACCGTCGGGGCCAGCCGGCGGAACGCCAACGGCTCCATCCGCTTGTCGGCCAGCACCTCCGCGAGCAGCGCCTCGTCGTCACTGCGCACGTACCCGCCGGCGGAACCCACCCGCAGCCCGCCGTGCTGACGGGCCACGTCGTCCACCAGGTACGTGAGCCCCTGCGGGACCGGGGTACGCGACCGGCGGCGGAACAGGGCGTGCAGGTCCTCGGCGGTGTAGCCGGCGTCCAGGGCCCGCCGGATGCTCGCCGTGGTGACCCGGTGCACGCTGGCCCCACCCGCCGATTCGTGCTCGGCCACCACGTCCAGCTCCGCGGCGAGCGTCGGATCCGGCGGGCCGGGCACCACCACGGACAGGTCGGCCTGCACCAGGAAATGATCGACCGGGGCGGGCAGCAGGGCGTCCAACGCCCGCACCGCGCTCGACGGATCCCCGCTCTCGGCCTCGGAGCGCAGCCCCAACGGGTCGTTCCCGCCACGTTCGTCGGCCTCGGTCACGTCGGCCAGCAGCAGCCGCGCGTACGAGGTGAGCGCACCGAGCCCCGTCACGCCGAGCTGGGCCGCCTCGGTCAGCACCTCCCGGTGCGCGGCCTCCCGCCCCCGGCTGCGCCGGGGCGCCCGCCAGTCCAGCAGGGCCAGCACCTCGTCCGGGGTGGGCGCGGTGGCCGGCTCCAGGTCGGCCAGCACCCCGAGCACCGCCAGGCGGGCGGCCGGCGCGCCGGCCCGTTCCGCCTCGGCGGAGAGCACACTTATCGGGCGGTCCCGGTCGTCACGCTGGCCGACCAGGCCGACCTGGCGGCTCATGGTGAGCCAGGCCCGGGCGAGCTGCTCCCAGCGGTGCGCCAGTGACATCGCCCGCCACACCTCGTACCCGCCGGTGGGCAGCACCTGCTGGTCGGAGCCGTACCGGCCGGTGGTCGCCCCGGGCAGGTCCGCCTCACCGGCCAGCCCTGCCGCGTACGCCACCTCGAGGACCAGCGCGGTGTTCGCCTCGTCGAGCCCGGTCGTGCGGGCCAGCCGGCGCAGGTCACGCACCCCGACGCCGCCCGAGCGGAGCACCGGCGCCGGCTCGGCGGCCAGGCTCTCCAACAGCGCCTCGGTGTGGCGTACCAGCTCCATGGTCTGCCCGGCCCCGGCCGAGTCGGCCAGCTTCGGCTCGCGGGGCGCGGCGGCCACCGGCGGCGGGCTGGTGCGCAGCGGGCCGAGCGGGCCGCTGTCGCGCCGCAGCAGCAGCCCCACCTCGCGGGGCAGTTCCACGGTGCCGGTGGAGACCCGCACCAGCAGCCGGGCGTCGACCAGCCAGCGCACCGGGGAGCCGGTGGGCGGGCCGCCGTTGGTGGTGTCCGGGGGGAGGTCGTCCTCGGTGCCGACGGCGGGGGCCTGGAGGGCGCCCGGCGGCACGCTGCCCACCGGCGGGCCGGCCGCGAGCCGGTCCAGGACGGCACGGGCCGACGGGGGAGCGGCGAGCAGCGTCCGGCGCAGCTTCGCGGCGTCCGCGCAGAGCGCCGCCGCCCGCGGGTCCAGCTCCGCGGCCGGTCGCCCCAGCCCCGCCGGGTACGGGGAGACCTCGTCCACGCTGCCGGCGACGCGCAGCGCGTGCTCCGGGCCGTACAGCAGGAAGAGCGCGCGCAGCTTGTCCACCGCGCGCCGGACGGTGGCCGGCGCGGGCGGATGCGGCCCGGCGGTGGCCATCGCCAGCACCGCCTCGGTGGAGGTGGTGCCGTCCTCGGGATGTCGGGTGAGCCGGGCGGCGTCGAGGATCTGGAGGGTGAACTGGTCCAGCCCGTCCAGCGCGCGGGCCGCGGAGACCCGGGACTCGGCCCGGACGGCGAGGGCGGAGACATCGGCCGGCACCGGCACGACGAGGTCGGGCCGCAGTTGCAGCAGGGCGGCCAGCGACTCGTCGGGCAGGGCGCGCAGGTGGTCGGCGAGTGAGGTGGTCATCGTCGTTCCACGCTAGCCCGCCGCGGGGTGGTCCCGCCCCTCGGACGTCCGGCTGGGTCTCCGGTCGGCGGGTACGTTCTCCGGGTGTCCTCTCTGATGGTCGGCTTCGACCTCGACATGACCCTGGTCGACTCGCGCCCCGGCATCGCCGCCTGCTACCGGGCCCTGACCGCCCGCACCGGTGTGCCGGTCGACGCGGAGCTGGCGGTGTCCCGGCTCGGCCCGCCGCTGCGCACCGAGATCGCGCACTGGTTCCCGCCGGAGCAGGTGGAAGAGGCGGTGACGAGCTTTCGCGAGCTCTACCCGGCGTACGCGATCACGCCGACGGTGCCGTTGCCGGGCGCCCGCGAGGCGGTGGACACGGTGCACGCCCGGGGCGGACGGACGATGGTGGTGACCTCGAAGATCGGCCGGTTGGCCCGGCTGCACCTGGACCACCTCGGGCTGCCCGTCGACGAGTTGGCCGGCGACCTCTTCGCCGAGGAGAAGGCGGCCGCTCTGCGTGCCCATGGCGCGACGCTGTACGTGGGCGACCATGTGGCGGACATGGTGGCGGCGGCCACGGCCGGGGTGCCCGGGATCGGCGTGGCCACCGGCCCGTGCGACCGCGACGCGCTGCGGGACGCCGGGGCGTACCTGGTGCTGGATGATCTCACCGGATTCCCGGCGGCGCTGGACCGGATCATCGGGCTAGCCTTGGAGCAGTAGACGTCTCGAGCGAAGCAGAGGTTCTTCAGGTGCCGACGGGTCGAGTGAAGTGGTATGACGCGGCCAAGGGATACGGGTTCGTCACCAGCGACGAAGGTGGCGACGTGTTCCTGCCCAAGGGCGCGCTACCGGCGGGTGTCACCGACCTCAAAGGTGGGCAGCGGGTCGACTTCAGCGTGGTGGACAGCCGCCGGGGTGCCCAGGCCATGGGGGTCAAGCTGCTGGAGGCCCCGCCCTCCGTGGCGGAGCTGCGCCGGCGACCGGCCGAGGAGCTGCACGGCCTGGTCGAGGACATGATCAAGGTGTTGGAGGCGAAGGTCCAGCCGGACCTGCGCCGGGGCCGGTTCCCCGACCGCAGGACCGCGCAGAAGATCGCTCAGCTGGTCCACGCGGTGGCGCGCGAGCTGGAGGTCTGAGGTACGAGCCCGGCGTCGGTGGCTCGGCCCAGCAGCGCCTCCACGGCGGCGAACCCCGCGTTCCCCAGGTCTGCGGTGAACTCGTTGACGTAGAGGCCGATGTGCCGGTCCACCACGTCGGGCTCCATCTCCTGCGCGTGGGAGAGCACGTAGTCGCGGCTGGCCTCCGGGTCGGCCCAGGCCTGCCGTACCGACTCGCGGATCCAACCGGCGGCCTCGACCGGGTCGACCGTGCCCTTGCGGGCCAGGATCGCGCCGAGCGGGATCGGCAGGCCGGTGTCGCCCTCCCACCACTCGCCCAGGTCGACCAGCGCGGTCAGCCCGTGCCGGGGGTAGGTGAACCGGGCCTCGTGGATGACCAGTCCGGCGTCGTACCGCCCGGCGGCCACGGCGGGCATGATCTCGTGGAACGGCACCACCTCGATCCGGGCCGGCGGCCGGTCGGCGGACCAGAGCCGGAAGAGCAGGTACGCCGTGGTCCGGTCGCCCGGCACGGCGACGGTCGCGCCAGTCAGGTCGGCCCGCTCCGGCCCGCTGTCGGAGTCGCCCGTACCCCGGGTGAGGACCAGCGGCCCGCAGCCGCGACCGAGCGCCCCGCCGCAGGGCAGCAGGTGGTAGTCCTCCAGCAGCCAGGGCAGCGCCGCGTAGCTCACCTTCACCAGGTCGAACGCGCCGCGCTCGGCGGCCGTGTTGGTGACGTCCACGTCCGCGTAGGTCACCTCGACCGGTGGTGCGCCGGGCACCCGGCCGTGCACCAGCGCGTGGAAGACGAAGGTGTCGTTGGGGCAGGGCGAGATCGCCAGGGAGAGCGCCACGACCCCCACGGTAGCCCCGCCCTCGTGCCGCCGCCCCGCCGGTGCTCGGGCCGCGTCGGGGGCGGGCTTGCGATGGGGGCGGGCTTGCGTCGCGGTCGGGCTTGCGGCGGGGGCGGGCTTGCCTCGGGGGCAGGCTTGCCGCGGGGTCGGGCCGCGACGGGGGTGGGCTTGCGACAGGGTCGGGCCGCGACGGGATCGGTCTTGCCGGGAAGGATCGTGTCGGTGCGGTGCGGTGCGGTGCGGTGCGGTGCGGTGCGGTGCGGTGCGGGGCGGGGCAGCGTGGGGCAGCGCGGTGCGGAGGGCGGAGGGACCTGTTCGGGCACTACCGACCTGATGGCATGGATGGATCAGCGGGGCCGGTAGGCGGGTGCCCACCGGCTGGCCTGCCATAGGACGCGGTCCCCGCCGCGCCTTCATCCGCCGCCCTGTTCCGCCGCCTTGGTCCATTGCCCCCGAGCGCCGCCCCCGAGCGCCGCCCCCGAGCGCCGCCCCCGAGCGCCGCCCCCGAGCGCCGCCCCCGAGCGCCGCCCCCGAGCGCCGCCC